>NZ_FRCC01000002.1 GCF_900142775.1 Flavobacterium flevense | reverse complement strand
AATATGTCTAGGAACGTGTCTTTTTGTTTTGCGCTTGTTTCTCAAAGCGGGTGCAAAAGTACAAATCTTTTCTTTACTGGCAAGAAAAATTTAAAATTTTTTTTATTCTTCTCTCAAAGCTTAAATCTTAATTTCTCCTGACGGTATTTCAAATAACTTGCGCGTTTTGCGGGGTGCAAATGTAACATCTGTTTTTAAATCTCACAAACTTTTTTAAACCTTTTTTAGAAAATAATTCTTCTGTTTAATTTAAAGTGTTTGTCAGTATTTAAAAGAACGTCTGCGTTGTTGCGGGTGCAAAAGTAGTCACTCTATACCGTTAAACAATACTTTTCTATCACTTATTTTTAATCTTTTTTACAACTCACTGAAAACAAGTTTTTTAATTTTTAGCAAATTTTAGTTTTGTAGGATTTTAGAGTTATTAATTAAAGGTTTCGCACAGATGCACGAAGAAAAACATGGAGATTCGCTAAAGGTTTTTTATTAGAAAAGCACAAAAAAACCAAGCCAATATCAACAACAATAGCTAAAACAAAGCTTCTCGATACAATTTTAAACAATAAAGCTATCGCATTATCATTTAAAATCACTCGAAGTGACAAACAAAACTTTACTTAAACAACTATAACACTAAGCCCCGATAGTTCCGAAGTTTCGGAAGAAATCCTTTTATGCTGGTCCCGAGCCTTCGGGAGGCATAAAAGATTGAAACGTCCCGAAGTCTCGGGAGCGAGAAATAGCTCCTGAAATTTATTGCAAAAAAATGTGAAACCAAATTGCTTTGATTTCACATTTTTTAATTTAAAGACTTATTATTTATTACCAGAACTTCACGTATAAAGCAGCGATAATTAATAACGTAATAATGATTAACACTGTAGTTTGAGGTTTTACCTTAAACATTTCAGTATCTAATTCGAATGCTTTTGGATTTACTTTTGGTCCTGCAAAACTGATGGCAATCATCAACAACATTGTAAAGAAGAATGATAATCCCATACAGATGTGGAACGGAATTTCGAAACCACCTTTACCATTTGGCCAGGCTGTATATAATAATGTCTCGTTTCCAAACATTGCCGGTGCAAATTCGTTAAATAAAACAGATAGTAAGAAACCTGCAATTACACCCACAATAGCAGCTGTTCCTGTAGTTCTCTTCCAGAACATCCCTAAAAAGAACATTGCAAAAACTCCCGGACTGATAAATCCGGTGTATTTCTGGATATAAGTAAATCCTCCTACTCCACCAATTCCTAAAACGTCATTCCACGTGAACAATACTGCAAGAACCATTGAAGCAAAAACGGCATAACGACCAATATTTACCTGAGCTCTGTCTGAAGCTTCTCTTTGAATGTATTTTTTATGAACGTCTAAAGTATAAATAGTTGAAATACTATTTACTTTACCTGCTAACGAAGCTACAATTGCAGCAGTCAATGCCGCTACGGATAATCCTTTTAAACCTGTTGGCAAGAAAGTCAACATCGCTGAATAAGCTCCGTCTTTTCCACCTACTAATTGTGGCAAATGTCCTCCTTCATATAAAACGTAAGCAGCAATACCTGGTAACATTACAATTACAGGCATTAATAATTTTAGCATACCAGCAAACAAAATTCCTGTACGAGCCGTTTGTAAATCTGCTCCTAAAGCTCTTTGTGTGATGTACTGATTACATCCCCAATAGTTCAGGTTGATAATCCAGATACCTGCTAAATAAGACAGCATTCCCGGGAAAGTCAGGTATTTATCAATTTCTAACTGAGTAGAATTAGCGTCCGGTCTTGGAATAATCATTTTGAAATGTTCCGGTGCTTTTTCCATCAAAACATTAAATCCGGCAATAGCATCTTCACCAACACCAAAATAACGTCCTACAGTTGTCAAAGCAATATAAGAAGTTACCAAACCTCCAATAATCAAAACTGCCACCTGAATAACATCCGTATAAGCCACTACTTTCATACCTCCAAGAGAGATAATCAAAGCAAAAACAGCTAGTGCTAACATGATGATATGAAGATATTCTCCTCCTGCCAGTCCGTTAATAGCAACCGCTCCCAGATATAAAATAGAAGTTAAGTTTACAAAAACATACAAAAACAACCAGAAAACAGCCATAATTAACGCTGTTGTATCGTTGTATCTGGTTTTTAAGAATTGCGGCATAGTGTAAATCTTATTTTTAAGATAAACAGGAATAAACCAAACAGCTACTATAATTAACGCAATAGCAGCAACCCATTCATAAGCGGCAACAGCAATTCCTAAGAAGAAACCTTCACCACTCATTCCAATAAACTGTTCAGCAGAAATATTAGAAGCAATTAATGATGCTCCAATAGCCCACCAGGTTAAAGTTCCTTCGGCTAAGAAATACGCCTTAGCATCGTGTTCGTTTTTTTCGCGTTTGCGATAGATAATATATCCGTAGATTGATACTACTAAAAAGTAGGTAATAAATACTGCATAATCAGCAAATCCGAGACCTGAGCTCATAGTTTTTATTTAAAAAGTTATTAATTGATTTGATCGCTAAATAATTAGCTTCTAATTTTTTGTTCCCATTTCCAGGCGCTTTCCATTGCTTCCTCCAGCGTTAACTGAGTTTTCCAGCCCAGTACATTATTCGCTTTATCAGTATTGGCGTAAGCCGAAGTAATATCTCCTTCTCTTCTGTCAACAATTCTATAGGCTAATTTTTGACCGCTTGCTTTTTCGAAAGCATGAATCACTTCCAGTACTGTACTTCCTACTCCTGTTCCCAGATTGAAAGTTTCTACTTTTTCTTCGTTCTTTTTATTCAATAAGCGTTGTAGAGCAATAACATGGGCTTTCGCCAAATCTACTACATGAATATAATCGCGGATACAAGTTCCGTCCGATGTTGGATAATCATTACCATAAACCAATAATTCTTTGCGCAAACCAATTCCTGTTTGCGTAATAAATGGCACTAAATTTTGTGGAACACCAATGGGCAATTCACCAATTTCAACAGATGGATGCGCTCCAATAGGGTTAAAATAACGCAATAAAATAGCGTTAATACCACTCACTTTAGCTACATCAGTGATGATTTCCTCTCCTATTTGTTTGGTATTTCCATAAGGAGACATTGCAGTCTGAACTGCCGAATTTTCATTGATAGGCATTGTTTCGGCCTGACCATAAACCGTACAAGAAGAACTAAAAATAAAGTTAGCACTTTCCTTTTTCTCTAATTCCTGAAGCAAATACACTAGGGAATTAATATTGTTTTCGTAATACAACAAAGGGTTTCCAACACTTTCTCCCACTGCCTTAGAAGCTGCAAAATGAATTACTCCATTAACATCCGAATGGCGTTTGAAAAAATCCTGAACTACTGATTTTTCTCTTAAATCCAGTTTTTCAAAAAGTGGTTTTTTCCCTGTTATAGCTTCTATTCCTTTTAAAACATCTTCCGATGAATTGGATAAATTATCAATAACAACCACCTCAAAACCTTCATTTTGCAATTCGACTACAGTATGCGAACCTATGAAACCTAAACCTCCCGTAACAAGTATTTTCATAATTTAGTTATTTTTGTTTGTAATGTACCTCAGATAAGTTTCTCAACATTTCAGCACTTTTCTCCGGTGTAATATCTCTTTGAGATTCTCCCATCATTTCGTAACCTACCATGAATTTTTTCACTGAAGCCGAACGCAACAATGGTGGATAAAAATGCATGTGAAATTGCCATTCCGGATGCGCTTCACCATCTGTTGGAGCCTGATGAATTCCTGAAGAATAAGGGAATGATGTTTCGAAAAGATTGTCGTATTTTGTAGTTAATTTTTTCAAAATAACCGCAAAAGCAGCGACCTCATCTTCGGTAAAATCAGTGATTTTAGTAATATGGCGTTTGCTGACAATCATGGTTTCGAAAGGCCAGATTGCCCAGAAAGGTACAATAGCTGCAAAATGATCGTTTTCTACAACAATGCGGTCTTTTACTTTTAATTCTTCTTTAAGATAATCCTGTAAAAGATTAGTTCCGTTTTTGTCAAAATAGGCTTTCAGGCTATCTTGCGTTTTTTGAACCTGTGTTGGCAATGAAGACTGAGCCCAGATTTGTCCGTGTGGATGCGGATTACTACATCCCATTACACTTCCTTTATTTTCAAAAATTTGTACGTGATTGATGTAATCAATAGCACCTAAATCAGTGTATTCTTTTTGCCAGGTATGAATAATATTCACAATACCATCCACATCCATTTCCGGTAAAGTCAAATCGTGTCTTGGCGAAAAGCAAACTACTCTGGAGATTCCTCTTTCCGGTTGTGCTTTAAAGAAACTTCCTTCTTCGTTTCCAACAAAATCTATAGGTTCTTGTTTTAATGCAGCAAAATCATTTTCGAAAACAAAACTCTCTTTGTAATCTGGATTTTTTTCACCATTCATACGAACATTTCCGGCACATAAATAACATTCCGGATCATATTGTGGTAATCCAACCGTATTTACGGCTTCTTTTTGTCCTTGCCAAGGCCTTTTTGAACGGTGCGGTGAAACCAGTACCCATTCATTAATTAAAGGATTGTATCTTCTGTGCGGATCTTCATTAATATCAAACTTTCTCATGGTCATTATTTAGTGTATAGTGATGTTCCGTTACTTACTTTAACGTCATAAATTTTCAATTCGATTCCGAAAGCTTCGTTATATAATTTTGAGAATTTATCTTTAATTTGTTGTTCATGCCCTTTCTTTACCAGGTTGATAGTACAGCCTCCAAAACCGCCACCCATTAATCTGGAACCAATAACAGCCGTTTCTTCTTTTGCTAAATCTACTAATAAATCCAGCTCTTCGCAGCTTACTTCATAATCTTTAGACAATCCGTCATGAGTAGCAAACATCAGTTCGCCTAACAATTCAATTTTTCCATTGTCTAAAGCTTCACAAGCCTGAATCACACGGTTAATTTCTTTTACCACAAATAGAGAACGTCTAAAAACGTCATGACTCATTTTGTCTTTTAAATCAATTATCGTTTGTTCCGTACAATCTCTAAAGCTTTTTATTTCCGGAAAATT
This sequence comes from Flavobacterium flevense, assembly GCF_900142775.1. Classification (GTDB taxonomy): domain Bacteria; phylum Bacteroidota; class Bacteroidia; order Flavobacteriales; family Flavobacteriaceae; genus Flavobacterium; species Flavobacterium flevense. Next base: position 716,752 of record NZ_FRCC01000002.1, on the reverse strand, counting down.
TGCTTTTACAATCGCAATTCCTTCCTCACATTGCTGTCTTCTTTCGTTATAAGCCGAAGTCATCAACGAGTGCTTCACATTCGAATCAAATAAAATCAATGAATAATCAACAAAATTAGCGTCGTGATAGGTATATTCTAAAGTACGGCAATCAATCTTAATTACTTTATCTTCAACTCCCATTACACTTGAGAACTGGTCCATAATTCCGCATTTGATTCCTACCCAATGTTCGGCTTTTTGTCCTAACAAAGCAATATCGATTGGCTTGATATTTAAATTGAATATATCGTTCATCCCAAATAAGAATCCACATTCTAAAGCTGCAGAAGAAGACAATCCCGAACCTACCGGAATGTTACTGCTAAAAACGCAGTTTACCCCTTCCAGTTGAAACCCGTTGATTTTTAACTGATTGATTACACCTCTAATGTAATTTGTCCAATCATTCTCATCTAATTTCACCTCAGCCGTAACATCAATCTCGAAAGAATCATTCAAGTCTAAAGCAATTACTTTAGAAGTATTAGTATTGTTTTTTGCAAAAGCAAAACAGATAATCTTATCGATAGCAGCAGGCAAAACATACCCATCATTATAATCGATATGTTCTCCGATGATGTTGATTCTACCTGGAGAAAGCACTATTTTAGTTGGTTCAGAACCAAAAGTTTCCTTAAAATAGCTGGTTGTTTTATTAATTAAAATATCATTCATTGGTTAGAAATTGAAATGGTGTTGATTTTTTTTATTTAAAAATTCACTTTTTATAGTGCTTCGAATTTATAAGTAGTTTTTTGAGTATAAATATCATTTTTCTTCAAAATGGCATTTGGAAAATTAGCGTGATTTGGTGCATCGGGGAAATTTTGAGTTTCAAAACAAATTCCGCTTAAAGCATGATAAGTTGTATTTTCTTTTCCTTTTAAATCAGGACCGCAATTTCCGCCCACATAAATATGAACACCTGGCTGATCTGTGTACACATCCATTTTTAAATTAGTAAGTGGACTAAAAAGGGTAGCTTTTACTTCATTATTATTCTCCACTACAAAAGTGTTGTCGATACTTTTAGGACATTTTTTAGCCGTTCTATAATCGAATACCGTATCAGCTACTTCCAGAATATTTCCTGTTGGGATACAATCTTCTCTGGTTTCTACTACTTTTTGCGCATGAACAACTAAGTCCTGACCGGAAACATCCGATTGGTGTCCGTCCAGATTAAAATAACTGTGATGCGTTAAATTAATAATAGTATCTTCGGTAGTAGTTGCTTTGTATTCGAGAATCAATTCGTTTTCTTCAGATAAGGTATAAGTCAAACTTACTGAAAGTTCTCCAGGATAATTCTCTTCGTTAGTAGCACTAACATAACTCAACGTAATCGATGGATTTTCGCCAGTGGTTACCGCATCAACATTCCATGTTTTTTTACTGAAATTTTCTATTCCTCCATGTAAAGAATTAGGACCGTTATTGATAGCTAATTGATACTTTTTACCATTTAACTCAAATTTACCTTCGTTAATTCTTCCTGCATAACGCCCCACAGTAGCTCCCATGTAAGGAGAACCATCTAATTGAAAAGATTTTTCATAACCTTCTACAGTATCGAATCCTAAAACTACATCGACAATTTTGCCGTTTTTCAGCGGAATTTTTAATGAGGTAACAGTAGCCCCAAAAGGAATTACTTTAAGTATTGCTCCATTTTTGTTAGTTAACTCATAAGAAGTGTTAACAGCAGTATTGGAATTGGATAGATTATTTTCAGAAGTTGACATATAGTATGGTTTATTTTTATTTAAGTTGGTTGAGCAAAAATAGAAATAAACCTCAGTTATATATACCAGTACCTACCAGTTTTTCAAATAAAGCCACTAGATTGAATAAAACAAAGCTTATTTATCGATTATTTCCAAAGAATTAGTCAAAATCAACCTGCTTCGCTTTTCCATTATTGAACTGAATAGTAACGCCATTATTTGTTGGTTTTATGGTCTTTACAGGAATTAGTTCCTTTGATTTCCATTTTTCTCCTGATTTTTTCCAAAGCATTAGAGTAGCATAAATATTGGAAACTCCTTTTTCCGGATTAGTAGTAGCGGTAACATCAATTACAGAACTTTTATTACTTTCAGGATGCAATCCCTGAGCATGTACAACTTCTGATTTTTCCCATCCTAAAATCGGAATCATCGCCAATTGGTATTTACCATTATCAATAATAGTTACTTCGTAATTTTTTATTTTCTTTTTAGTAACCACAATTTCTTTATCCAGTACCGGCAAGGCATAATGTCCTAAACGCATCGAAATGGATTTATCTGAATTGTTTTTATCGACTCTCAAAATACCATTTGCAAGAGGAATATCGGCTAAGTTAAACTTAATATTTTCATCTGTTTCTAAAACTACATTGCGGTAATAGATATCATCTTCAAATTTTTTAAAAGTGTATAATCTAAAAGCTTCCCACTTATTATCTTTATTTTTAACAACATAATTCATTGCTACTTCCCCATTCTCACCATCGGCTTGCCAGGGAAAAGCACTATTATACGATAATTTGTTGTAGTTTTCTGTGGAACGAAATTTTTGCCAGTCGCTTTTAACTTTCTCATGACACCATGCTCGCACTTCTGAAGCACCACTATCAGGATAATTGGTAATTAAAATTTGGGAATCACCCTGGTAATGGTTGTAAACTTCGCCTTTCTTGAATTGAGTATCCCAATTACCATTATTTTCTTTTGCATTCCAAAACGGATTATTATCCGGAACCAGCAAACCTAAAAAGGCTTTTCCCATCCAGTAAACACTTCCTCTACAGCTATAAATTTGAACTGCAGGCTCAAAAGCACCATAAAAACCAAGGGTAGGCACACGATCCTCCATAAAATCAGGATGGGTTAGAAACTGCTTAATCACTCCGGATGAAATTCGTCGCATCCAGCCATAATTGGTATTTGGATCATTTTGAAATCCCATCAAAGGAAACGGAACAATAGCACCGGTACGATAACTGATACTTCTGCCCCACATAATCATTTCTCCGTTTTTACTGAATAAATTAGGATAACTATATTTTAAATCGCTGAAATTTTGTTCAAATCGGGCTGCAATTTCAGGGTAATGTTTTTTACCAAAATACTCTGACCAAATCATTCCATACATCTGGAAAGCCCACATGCTGTAATAATCATAAGCAGGACTGTCATTATACCAGCCGTTTCCTCTATAATGTTTCAGTGATTTTTCCAGATATTCTACCAACAGTTTTTCGTTTACAACATAGCCTTGTCCTTTAAAAAAACTCAGCACAAAAACATTAAAAAACTTCCAATTGGAATCTACAGTAGGTCCATCACCATAGCTGAGCATTATTTTAGCTAATGCATCTTTTTGGTTTTGTGGCAAAGGTTTCCATAAAACCTCCGGATTAATAATCATCGAAACTGCCAATGCTCCAAATTCGACTAATTTTTGATTTGGGCCTCCATTTTTAGGTCGTGGCTCAATATAAGAAGGGCATGACGGATTCGTTAATTCTGCTATCTGATGCCTGTAATAATCGGCTACTTTTATATTATTGATAACTAAATCCGGATTTTCCTTTAACAAAGGAGCAGCAATGAATAAGGTTCTGCAAAGTCCTTCTAACTTTTCGGTTGGTATCTGACTTTCATTTACAGGATAACTTTTTCCTTCCTGTTTAGGGAATTTCATTGGGTCATCTAGTGAGTGAATGTAAGTAAACGCTCCTTCCAGTAAATATTGTGCTGCATCTCGCCAGTGTTGTTTGGTCATTCCGGTATAAGGACTCCGTTTATAATCCGGATTTACAATTTGAAATACATCACTATTGCTTTCTTTTTTTTGTGCAAACAAAAAAGTACTTAAAAAAACAGTTAGAAACAAAAGACTGGATTTATTCATATTCAAATGGTTTGGTTATTTCTTTTTATAGGTTGACAGGATTTTAATTGTGCTATCCTTCAAGTCAGGCGAACTTACTTTAACTACAATCTCTCCCGCTTCTTTAGTACTTTTAACAATCACCATTGCTTTTCCTTTCCATGCTTTTCGGGTATTGGAAACATATAAATCAGTATCTTTTAAGTTAGCATTATCAACTGCTACAATAACAGCTGGTCCCGAAACAGCAAATGTAAGTTGGTTTTCCGCATTTGGATTCAAAATACCATTTTCATCTGTAAGTTCAATATTGATATAGGATAAATCCTGTCCATCGGCAGTTATTTCATTTCTATCCGCTTTCAATTTTATTTGAGTTACCTGTTGTGCTGTTTGCAATACAACCGATTCTGTTTCCTTATCATTTTCTATGCCTACCGCTTTTAATTGGCCAGCAGCATACGGAATTGCAAAAGTTGCTTTAAACTCCTGAGCTAAGCCTGTTTCTTTTTCACCCATAAGTTTATCATTCAGGTAAAGTCTCACTTTAGGATATTTCGAATACACTTCTACCTCAATATTTTTTCCTTCCTGACCCGGCCAAGTCCAACTTTCCCATGTAGGCCAAACTGCCCATGTAGTCAGCTTAATTGCTCCACTATCCGGATTAGGTTCACGCACTGCCATATAAATTTTTTCATTATTATTATACAACATACTACGATAATGAGAAATGGGTTTTCTCCATCCTGTTACATCCAAATCCCCACAATAAGCGCCGTGCCAGGGATATAAATTTGCTTCCCAAGGTTCCCCGGTCGTTTCACCTGGGTATACATAACGACCAATGCCCGATTCGCCTAAATAATCCATCGCTGTCCATACAAAATCGCCTATAATATAACTGTGTTTTTGAACCAGATTCCAATTCGAAAAAGCATCTTTAGGATAAGATTCCGTTTGTACAATAATTCGGGAAGGCACTCTTTCATGATCAGATTCAGCGTGGTGCAACTGATAATTATAACCCGCCACATCATGTGCCGCCATTAAAGGATCAAAAATTTCCCATGACTTATCCCAGGTAGTCATTGCCGATGTTACCGGACGTGTTGGATCTATATTTCGCACCGCATTAGCCAACATCTTTGCTGTTTCAACCGCTGCGGGTTCTTTTCTTTCAATAATTTCATTACCAGTACTCCACATAATTATAGAAGGATGATTTCTGTCACGCAAAACCATCGATTCTACATCGTGTTTCCACCATTTGTCAAAATTGCTGGCATAATCATAGGTTGTTTTCTTTACTTTCCAACCATCAAATGCCTCATCTATTACTAACATTCCTAATCGATCACAAGCATCTAAAAAAGCTTCCGAAGGAGGATTATGCGAAGTTCTTAGCGCATTGAATCCGGCGGCTTTTAACAATTCTACTCTTCTTTCTTCGGCGCGATCATAAGCGGCAGCACCTAACGCTCCATTATCATGATGCACACAACCTCCATTTAATTCTATTTTTTTTCCGTTTAATAAAAATCCATTTTCAGCACTGAATTCAATTGTTCTAATTCCGAAATTCTTCGTAATTACATCTAAATCTTTGTTTCCCTGTCTAATGTTAACATGTGCAGCATAAAGATTAGGTGTCTCTAACGACCACAACGCAGGATTTTCAACGGCTAAATTTTGAGTTACCTCTTTTTCTTCGTTCGGTTGCAATTCGATTTTAATATCAGTTTTAGCTACAGATCTTCCTTTTTTATTAGTAATATTTGTTGCAAGCAAAATAATTTGAGAACTCGTTGTTTCATTTTTCACAATAGTTTTAATCTGAACTTTTGCTTTCTCATTAGTTACTTCTGGTGTACTGATAGCCACTCCCCAGTTTTTTATATGAATTGGATTTTTGACTTTCAACCAAACATGACGATAAATCCCGGAGCCACTATACCATCTGCTGTTTTTTTGTTTCGAATTATCCACTTTCACAGCAATAGTGTTTTGTTGTCCAAAATTCAAATAAGGCGTTAAATCATATTCGAAAGAAGTATAACCATAAGGTTGTATTCCTACTGATTTTCCATTAACGAAAACTTCCGCATTCATGTAAACGCCTTCAAAATAAATGGCTACTTTTTGATTTTTCCAATGAGCAGGCATTGAAAATGTTTTTCTATACCATCCCGTTCCTGTTGGAAAAAATCCGTTCTCACCTCCACTTGGATTATTTTTTTCTGATTTTCCTTCGATACTCCAATCGTGAGGTAAATCTAATTTTCTCCATGAACTGTCATCAAAGCTTACTGCATTTGCTGAAGAAGATTCACCTAAAGAAAATTTCCAATCGCTATTAAAATTTTGCTTACTTACCAGTGTTTCTTTTTTAGCAGAAGCACATCCCATTATCAAGCTAAATAAGAATAGGGATGCTATAAATTGTATCTTTTTCATTATTATTTTTTGGTTTAGTTTATAGTTATTTTGAAAATGTATTCTCCGGATTCTAATTTAAAAACACCTTTATTTTTTTCAATAGTATTTGCTTAATGCCTTGGTAGATATAATCGTGATGGATAAAAAGTAGCTAAAAAACAATATAACAACACATTTACAAAAGACCAATTACATAAGATGTTAACCTATTTTAACAAATGTAAAACAAAACCAATAATTTACACAACCGATTGCTATTTTATTTTAAACAACTTATACTTAAAATCATAAGACAAAGAAAGGTTGTAATTTGTATCTTTTTCATTATTCCTTTTTTGATAATTATTTTAATTGGTTATAATTGTTTTGAAACTATACTCTCCTGATTCTAATTCAAAAACAGCTTTTTTATTCTCTATATTCAAAAAATTGACTCCGTTCTTTTTACCATTTATCATTACATCACTTTGTTTTAAAGCAGGTAAATAAACTGTTGCGTTGGTATTTGCCGGCACCACAAAACGGAACTCATATTTACCGTTTTTTGTTTCCCAACTGCTTTCAATGCGTCCGTACATCGAATCGTAATATCCATTTGCAAAAGTCATTTGTCTGCTAGTATCCGGTTCTGGCTTTAAAATAAAATGTTTAAATCCCGGTGAATTGTCATCTCTTACAATCCCTAACGAATAATTATACATCCATGCTCCTACTGCTCCAAAAGCATAATGATTAAAAGAATTCATATTATTATTTCCTCCAAATCCGTCTTTATGTGTATAGGAATTTAATCGTTCCCAAATAGTTGTAGCTCCCTGGGTAACAGGATACAACCACGAAGGATAGGATTTGTTTTGTAATAATTGATAAGCAACATTCGAATATCCATTATCCGAAAGTGCTTTATTTACCCAAGCCGTACCAATAAATCCAGTCATTAATGAATAGGGTGGACAAACAACACCCTGATCGGTTTTGTTTTCTCTTTGTATCGAATTCACAAACTGCTTTATAGCCAAATCTGAATTTTCTTTATCTAAAACGTTAAAGGCAAAAGGCAAGACATACGAAGTTTGTGTATCTACAGTCTTACCTCTAAATGATGTTTTTCCTGTTGTTTTATCAATATATGTTTTATTGAAAAAATCTTTACGCTGATTGTAATATGCTGAAAAATATTCCTGATCTTTCTTTTTATCTAGTAGCGTTGCCACCTTAGACATAATCTCCAAATCATAAATAAAATAAGCTTCCCAAAATAATATTTTTTCGTTTTTAGAATCTTCTAAACTCAGCCAGTCCCCTAGAGAACCCCAGGTATTTCTTTCTTTTTCTTTTAAAACACCCGTTTGCTTATCGATATCGGCTATTAAATAATTGGCGTAGCTTTTCATAGCTTCATAATGCTCTTCCAACAAACTCAGATCTCCATATTGCAAATAGTTTTCCCAAACAACCGTAATTCCAGCACTTCCCCACATGGTTTCACCAAATCCTACACCAATAGGAGCTACATCTGGAAAACGTCCATCTTCTCGTTGGATATCACGCATCGCCAGCATATGTCTTTTCAGAAATTGCTTCACATCTGCTAAATGAACTGCGGTTCGGGAAAAAACCGAAATATCCCCACTCCATCCTAAACGTTCGTTACGCTGAGGACAATCAGTAGGTATCGATAGAAAATTCCCTCTCATTGACCAGGTAATATTTTTCCATAATTTATTTACCAAAGGATTTGAGGTTTGGTAATGAGAAGACAATTGATGAATAGAACTCAATACCGTTCCTTTAACATCACTTAAGGGTAACGGCTTATCTATTCCTGTAATTTCTACATAACGGTATCCGTGAAATGTAAATCGTGGCGTTAGGATTTCGCTACCTCCATTAGTTGTATAAATATCTTGTGACATAGCTGCCCTGACATTCTCAAGCATCAGTACATTTTCATTTCCTTTGTATTCCGGTAAATTGGGATACAAAACTTCGGCATAACGCAAGATTATGGTCTTTCCTTTTGCTACATTGTTCAACATGATTTTGGGCACACCTACCATATTTTGTCCCATATCGTACACAAATACACCCGGACGAACTTCTGTAACCGATTGAGCTGTTAGTTCTTTTATTGCTTTAACCGTTCCAAACTGCCCTATTAATTGAGCATCCGTAAAATTGTTAAAGTTGGGTAAATTAGCCGTTCCTTCTGTACTTACAACTCCATTTGTTCCAATAGCTACTGCCTGATGCCAACGGGAAGCATCATATCCAGCGGTATTCCATCCTTCAATTGCTTTTTCTTTTGTGGCATCATAAACTTCTCCTTGAAAAAAACTGCTATACTTTACAGGTCCGTCATTAAAATACATCCATGTTTCCGGATTTGTTGTGATAATCTTTTCGGTTCCATCGGCATAAGTAACTACCAATTTTGCCAGCATCGATTGACGATCACCAAAAAAATTCCAATTTTCCCCCACAAATGTACTGCCTCCACTCCACCAGCCTTCTCCAAGAATGGTTCCCAATACATTATTTCCTTGCTGGATATTTGCCGTTACATCATAAGTTTGGTACAAATGGGTTTTGTTATATTGTGTTAATCCCGGATTAAAATATTCGTCTCCTATTTTTTTTCCATTCAAAAAAATATCATAGATACCACGAGCCGTGACATACAATCGGGCTTTACTTATTTTAGGAGAATCGATTCCAAAAACGGTACGCAGCATCGGCATAGAATTCTGACTTGGATTCGCCAAAATAAAAGCTCCATTATTTCCTCCCGTTACGGCATAACTATTATTTTCAATAGCTACTTCTTTAAATGACGAAAATATACCTGAAGCAGTAGCATTGTCAGAAAAAATCACATTCGAAGGACTTCGGTAATTTTTAATTTCAATTTTCGAAAACTGTGCTTTTTCTCCCTTAGGTACTGAAAAACCAATGTCGCCTACAATAGGAAAAGCTATAAAATCGCCTCCGGCTCCTAATGGATTTAAATTGAGATTAGCTACCAAATTTTCTTTTGAATTTCCATCGATATAAATTTTAGTAACTCCCAAAGAGCTTTGAACACTTATAGTATGCAGATTGTATTTGTTTTCTTTATTAATAATCGAATTCGGAATAGAAAAACTTTTAAAAGGAATTTCTTTTTTGTCATTTGGATGATAGCCTACCCGATAAATATTCAACTTTGCATTTGCATCCGAATTTAAAGGTGCCATATTTAATTCGACCTGAATATAACTTTCACCATTCTTATTCTCCAGTTTGTATTGGTTTTTATTTCTATCCATTAAACGCTGATCGTTAGCACCATACACTAAAGATGCTTTGGTCGATTGTAACTTTTCATCCAACTGAATCGTACTATTGATAACAAAAACAGGAAGGTATTGGGAAAACAAAACCATACCATCAGCATTACCTCCAATCCATTTTGCTCCAGACCAAGCGGTTGTTTCTTTATCCGAATCCAAATTTGTCACCATTTTTGAGTTCAGCAAACCGGTCTCAAACCACGATTTTGCAGAATATTTTTTCCCTTTTTGATCCCAAACGTTTACTGTCCAATAGTACAATGTTGTGGACTTAAAGTTTTCGCCTTTATATTTAATATTAATCGATACTCCACTTTTTACTTTGCCTGTATTCCAAACCTCATCTCCCAGATTATTGGTTACAATAATTTGATAGGCATTTTGATAATAGCCTCTGTTTTTACTTGATGTTTTCATTTGCCAACTAAAAACAGGCTGAGACACATCAAGACCTATAGGAGTTACAGCATTCTCGACCTTAAGATTTGCGATTTGGATATCTGCCCCAAAAAGAAAGCCTGGTACAGCCAAAAATAAGAAGAAAAACAATTTAAAGGATTTCATTAAATACATGAATTAGAATACTAGTTATAATTGCTTTTTTAAAAGCATGAAATTCAAAGCTATGTATTAAATTCAAATTTCAATACCAGTTCCTACCAGTTTTTAAAATGAAGCCACTAGATAAAGAAACAAAGTATAAATGAATCCAAAATTCTTTCAAATTTCAAAGACTCTCTTTGTACTCCGCTGCTTGATAAGTTTAATAACTTAGATAATATATAAAGCGATAAATATTGTTTGGTTTAGTGTTTTTTTACTGCTTTTGAGTCCCAGGATGCAGAAGCTTTACACCGCTGGCTCTTGCTGGAACAGCCAAAGGCAAACGAATCCATTTTTCATTTATCCAAACATTACCATCAAAATTATAACTCCAAGCTATTCTCATTGTATTTTCATCTATCAGGCTGTATTTGATGGGCGAATCTCTTCCACTTAAACGAGGGTGTAGTACATTCTCTATGATGTGTTCCACTAATGTGCTGTCTGATTCTATTTCGTAAGATCCATATTGTGCAATTGTTGTTTGATTAGGCCAAGTTACAAACGTGTAATAGGTCCCATCAGCATTAATTACTTTGTAGTCTCCTGTTACTATTTTTATAGATTCGCCATTAGCAAGTGTTCTTTCATCTATTAGCCGCCAAATTCCAACAATTGATTTTGAAACAGGAATATGGTTTTGTTTTGTCTGTGCCGATAATGTTGCAGAAAAAACAATAATCAATAATGTAAAAATGTGCTTCATAATAAGTTTTTTTTCTAAACATTATAATTTGATCATTTGGTCTTTATAAAAGCATGAAATTCATTCATTTTAAAAGTCATTAATCTTTTTTAAATTAATAGTAACACTGGGTGTAATTATTTAAATATCTGTTCAAATGTTCCTTATGCTGCCTAAACGGAACAAAAATGCATTGAGAACCTTTTTTAATAAAATTTTCTTGTTCTCAATACTATCCCCGTCCAAAATCGGGTTCATTCGAACTGAGGAAAAACTATCATCAAAAACTAATTGCACACAGCAAGGGAATAATTACTTTTTAATTATTAATTTCTGATTGTTTTTTTCTCCATTTGAAACATTCAATAAATATACTCCCGTAGGCAATTTTCCCATATTAATTTTTGATACAATGTCTATTGTATTCTTACTCATTATCAATTTTCCTCTCATATCATAAAGCGCAATCTTTTTATTACTCTCTCTTAATCCTGCATTAATTGTTAATTCATCAGATACAGGATTAGGATAAGCCAAAACTTCTAATTGCTCATTTTGATTTACACTAATTTGCCCATTAAAATAAAGTAACGAATAATCGAAAACTTCTTTAGCAATTTTTTCGCCAATGATTCTCCCGGGTATATCATCCTGCGGAGGATGAATCCCACCCCAAATTCTCGACAGACTACACTGATCAGAAGCATCTCTATAAGTAGCCCATTGCAATATTACATCTTCAGAAGGTCCTTCTTCAAAAACCAAAAACTCATTTTTACGAGCTACAAACTCTCCCATACCGCCCGGGAAATAAGGATTCCCAGTCAATAAAGTCATCACTTCGGCTCCTGCTCTGGAATAAGTTGAATGTCCTGAAATATATCCTGCAAAAGGAGGTGTAACAAAAGACGGTCTTTGATAAGGCCACCAGTTTTCGGCTAAAATCCACCCACTACCAGCGACGTCTTCATTTGGATTTTTAATTTGGGTATGTCCTTTCCAACTATATAATTTTATCTTACCCAGATTTTCATTATTTGCTCCAATTAATGGGTCTCCTTCTCGAATAACCTCAATAAAACCAGATTCTAATGGAATCCCAGTTGTATTATAATTAGGTAAATTGGGATCTGAACTTTGTCCTTTTGAGGCCATATAACGAATCGCCGAAATAGGTCGGATGTAATCATACCATCCTTTTATTCCCCAAGCAGTTATAGCACAATCGTGCATAGCTCCCCCTAAAACAAAGTAAGTCTTAATATCCCATTCTAAATCAGTTAAAACATTACCCACTCCATTAAACCTTTTTTTAAAATATTTACTATCACTTACATAATTCAAGATAGAAAACCAATGCCCTGGAGGAGTTTCTGAATTTGGGCCGTCTGCCCAAAATTCGGACAAAACCCTAGTATAATCGCCCCTCAACACTTTTTGTTCTGCGTATGGCTGTTTTGTAAATGGATTAACAGAATAACCTTTCCCAATATCTCCTCCTGATAGTGTATTGTAAAAATTAGGATATTCTAAATAATTTTTTGGCAACTTTGATAAATCAATATTACCTAAAGATTTTGGAGAAATATCTATACGAACACCATCTTTTGGATCCAGATGCGAAGACCATTTAGTAACCATTGAAAATCCCCATTTATAAGCTTCACTGGATTTATTTTGGTTCAAACTCAAACTTGGTGGTGCTCCCGGATCATGATAAACAGTATAATTATTACCTGATTTTTCAAAAATATGTTTATCGGATTCTTTAAGAGAAAAAGGGAAAACATTTCCCCATTCTGGACTCAAGAAACTTGGAGTGGAGCCAGGTATTAAATTTCCGCTTTGATCTATAAACGAATCAAATTTTAATGGTTGCCATCTATTTGGATCAATAGAAGAAATAGGATACTCAACCGGATTCAACAAATTCAAGGTCTGATTTATTGGTTGGTAAAATATATTTTTATATTGATTAGCTTCATTTGAGCCGTCAACTAATCCATAATCTATAACTGTTTGTGCAATATAATTCCCTAAAGCTGCGGCATCACCGTTTGAATAATCTACAGAAGTATTAGTAATATCATAACCCAATTTATTCATTAAAGCATCAAAATTAGTCTGAGCAATTACTCTTCCCGGAGACATACTGAAACGATGTGACAATAATCGATATGCTGCATAACTTATGGATTTTTTTCTGGCATCGATAACATTTTCAGAAAAAGAAAATCCCTTAAATTCACTTGTAAAACCATGAACTTCTTTCCCCAATAAATAGGTTTGGGCTTTATCATCAAAAACTACCCAAGCATCATACATAGCTACAGATGCATGAAATAAATTTCTGGCGTGAACTGTTGGTCTTGCAAAATCTTTTCGAATGGCTGCTAATAATGCTTCATTCCAAAGACGAGCTACAGAAAATTTAGTACTTGGATCAACAATTGGAATCGAAGACAAATTAACATTCAATGATACCTTTGCACTAGAACACTTATTACTTTTTTCCGTTACCGATACTACACCCTGATTAGCCATTGCCCAACGCACTTTAATCATTCCACCCGTTCCTCCTTCTACTATTTCACCTCCCGACACTTCCCAAAAAGTAGTGGAAGACGCATCAATAGGATAGGTATAGATTTCTTCACTATTGTATAAAACATTTATGCTACCTGATAATGTCTTAGATTCTAAAAGAAAACAACTTCCCGAACTAATAGTGGCATAGGGATTAAAATTGCAGGAAGTGCTATCCATACAACCATGAATCTTCTTCGTTGGCTCGATAGGTAGAACCTCAAAACGGGCTCCCTCTTTTACTCGAATTGTTTTATCTATTTGTAGATTTTGATAGGTTTCAACTAAGCCGGAAGGCCAAGTTATTTTTAATTCGACAATTTCATTGGCCGAGCCAAAACCAAAATGAATACCCTTTAAGCTGTGCGAAAGAAACCCTGACCCACAATTATACCTGTGAAATTGACCATTCTTTGTTTTTACTGATACTTTTGCTCCTATTGCATCTCTGTTAGAGACAGTACCTTCTAAATTTATTTTCAACCAATGTAAATCGGTTCTGGGATTTGTAAAATCAGTCTTTTTATTTTCATAAAAAAATGAAGCTCTATCATTATTGGTAACCAAAACATCCAAATCACCATCATTATCATAATCAAATACGGCTTGACTTACACTTATACTGAGTTCTCCTAATTTAGTTTCACCAGAACTATCTTTAAATGAATACTCTCCGTTTGACAATAAATTTTCAAAATACTTGTTGTTATCGGTAGAAGAGGAACCATACATAAATCCGTTGACAACAAATAAATCTTCATCTCCGTCTAAATCAAAATCAGAAAAATTCACATCCCAAGCCCAACCGGATTTATTTACTCCCAATTGGGTTGCCTCATTTATAAATTTACCATTCCCTGTATTTCTAAATAAAGCATTTTGATCTATTGCAGACACAAAAAAATCAAAAAAACCATCATTATTATAATCTCCAACTGCAATTCCCATATCATCCTGAGCGTGATCTAAACCATACAAAATTGCCTGTTCATCAAATCCTTGGCCTTTATCATTAATAAACAAATCATTCTTTTGATTTGTATAATCATTTGCAATATAAAGATCCATCCAACCATCATTATTAAAATCAAAAGGAACACTTTGATAAGACAATTTATTAACGGCTCCTTTGAAAATATTACTCACATCAGAAAAAGTACCATTCCTGTTATTTACATATAATTTATTACTGCAAGTGGTTGACCAAACGTTAATATAAATATCCAGAAAACCATCATTATTATAATCAAACCAGGTTGCACTTGTATTTAAACAACCATTATGTTTTTGAAATCCGGCTTGTTCTGTAACCTCTACGAAAGTTCCGTTTGTTTGATTATGAAAAAGTTGTACTTTAGAAGTATGTGTTAAAAACAAATCCGGAAAACCATCATTATCATAATCCCCCCAAAAAGCTCCATTTTTATACCCTGCCAATCCTTCAAAAGTTTCAGCAGTTTCTATTAATGGAAATAAATTAACTAATCCTGAACTATTGGTTACATTAGTAAAAGTACCATCGTTATTATTTCTAAATAAGTTACTATGACTTGAAGCCACACCATCTTCATCTCTTGCTTTAGCTACTACAAATAAATCTAAATCATTATCTCCATCAAAATCTGCTAATGCCACTCCATTATTTTTTTCTAAACCGTCTAAACCTGTTGCTTTTTCAACCCTATCAAAAGTTTGAGCATTTAAAAAATTCACATTGATAAAACAACTACATATAAGAATAAATAAAAAGAATCTAAAATTAAATTTACGTGACTTCATAAGATCATTCTCGTTTAAAATAGTAGTTACTCTCGTTAACAAACTTCAAAAAATTTTAAAACAAATACTAAGAATACTAATTACTAGGCAATCCGTCAGCTTTCATCCCTTGTAGTATTAAAGCATTCATGATATAGAGAAAATCGCTTCCGTCATCCTCATGTGCTCCATTAACTCCATAAGGCCAAAAGTGCATTCCATCTCCTTTTACCAAAGCAGCAGGATCATTTGTCATCATTTGCAAAATTTCGTTGGCTCGTTTTCCTTGCCAGGTAGTTTTCATCAATTCAGTATATTTTGAATGTTGACCCACTCCCACTGTATGCGCCATTTCGTGCATTGCTGTTCCTGCCCTTTGATAAGCCGCATTAGAACCCACATTAATCCAACCGTTAAAATTAGCATCGGCAGTAGGTGTTCCCGGTGAATAATTTACCGTTACATGTTTTACAATGGAAGTAAAATTATTGTAATAAGTTGTTGCCAAATCAAATGCCGCTTTTATTCTGGTAACCGTTGCAGCATCGGCTCCATTTTGATTAAATGAATAAGTAAAATTCCCTTTTTTAATAGTACTCATTACAAATTCTTCTCCGTATAAAACTCCGCCTGGCGTTACTGCATAAGGTCTAACATAATACAATGTTTCTGGTGTTAAGTTACGAATACGCTCTTTGAATTTGTCTTCCACCTTGCTTCTGGCTATTTTATTATCAGCTATGGTTGGTTTTGTAGCTGTATTGTAAACCAAACCTATTTCCTGAATGGCTAAATCACCATGCTCTTTTAAGATTACATCCAAAAATAAATCTTGTGCACCAGCCACTTTTATAGTTCCCAAAACCAATAAAGGTGAAGCTAAGTCGGCTGTTTTAAAACTCACCTGATTACCGTAAGCCACTCCTTTTTTGTTCACCACATAGGCTCGTGCATAATAAACCGTGCTTCCTTCCAGATTAGTCAATTCTACTTTAAACTCTCCAGAACCTTTAGTAACACTCGCTAATTTTTTTGTTCCTTCATAATTAGGATTTGCAGTTATTCCATAACACACACCTCGTTCAACCACACTGCTTCCTCCATTATCTTCAAGCATACCCCAAATTACAGCTTGTTTTGCAGCAATTTCTTCGGCTTCATTTGTTTTCAAAGTAGCCAACTGCCCTACATTATCTGGTTCTTCTACCTCAGCAACTTCCGAAGAACTTCCCGAAGAACAAGAACAAATAACAAATAGTAACATCATAAATAAATCAATACTTTTTTTCATCTATTTTTTTATTTTATTTTTTCTAAAAAACATCTAAACTCCAACTTTCCAACCAATTCAAGACTGGTTTTTGCTTATCAAATTGTATAGGCAGCCACACATAACTTCCATCAATCGGGTTATTTGGTTTCCATCGATCGGCCATAAATATGAATTGGTCTTTTTTTCCGGCAACTGGTAAAACATAGGTACTTTGCGAATGAAATGTAAGCTCTGCCCCTTTTCCAACACAGGGATTTCCGAGAGGTTTCCACGGTCCCCAAATTGATTTTGACTGAAACGAACGTGCCTCATTTGGATCCCAACCCGTACAACCTGAAGTAATCATGTAATAAATACCGTCTTTTTTAAAAATGGCAGGTGCTTCATTATGACCTGCGGGTGCTACTCTGATCCATTTTTCTGTGAAATCTAAATAATCATCTGTAAGTTCTGACATATGAAGTGTCAAATTATCTTCTGAAGCATGTATTAAATAGGCTTTATCGTTGTCATCAACATACACCGTCATATCTCGAGACATTTGTCCTTTTTCGAAATCTCTTCGAACCAACATTCCGTTTTTTACTGCCGTCAACCATTCGGGAGTCCATGATTTTAATTTATGTTCTCCAATAACTGCTGATTTGAATTTGGCATCAAAATTCATGGGCCAAACTCCTTTATTGGGTCTATATGATTTTTCAAATTTAAAAGGCCCTCTTGGATTATCACTAACGGCTAAACCTGCTCTGGCAGCATCATAACCCTGACCTTTTAATTCCAAATGAAACCACATCACATACTTTCCTGTTTTTTTATTGAAAACAACTTTGGGACGTTCTATTACACAGCCTTTTGTTATCTCAGAATTAGGATCAGTTTCAACTCTCAAAACAATGCCTTCATTTTTCCAATTGTATAAATCGGTAGACGAATAACAGCTTACCCCTTGCAAAGATGTATTTCCGCCACGACCGGCAGTTTTATATTCTCCATACCAATAATAAACACCATCAACAAAAACAACGCCTCCACCATGAGCATTGATATGCACTCCATTAGTGTCTTTCCATTGTTTTCCGGGAATGAAAGAATCATTCTGAGTGAAAACGAAAGAGAACAAAGCACTACTAATTAAAACAACTGAACACAAAAACTTAATCATAACTTACCTCATTGATTTTATCGGTATTACACATCTGGTTTTTAGTGGTTTTGGAATAATTATATTTAAAAAAACGGCATGTAATTTAGAACTACATGCCATTTCCACTACTAATCAACCAATAAATTAATTATTCTTTTTAAACAAACTGAAAGATAAAAAATGACCATATCTTTCATTTCCTTGTGTTGTTGAAATACCTAATGTTATTTGTTCCGATTGTGTAATTGTGAAGGTAATAACTGCACTTTCTGAATTCATAGTATTCACTATTCTTTTAAATCCTAAAGTTGAAGGATCTGTTTCAAGTACTCCACCACTAGAATCAGGTAATATACTACCTTTTGCCACTGCTAAATACACATAATCAGATAATGTATAACCACTATTAAGACCACTGCCAGATGCTAACAAAGGAGCATTAAAAATATAAGTCCCCGCTTCTAATGTTATCGTTTGGTATATTTTACCATTAGTAATCACTGGTGAACCCCAACCAGATTCCAAATTTATTGTAGCAGGAGGATTACCGCAACATCCAAAATCGATACCACCATAACCGTCATGGTTTTTACAAGCATCGTTAGTTGTCCAATCCGCTAAAGTACCCCATCTGCCAGAAAAAGAAGACGCTACAAATGGACGTTTATTATTTTTAATCAAATAAGTAAGATCGATAACCTGAGGATCTTTCGAAACAAAATCTGTATAAAATGTATCTATAGCAGTTTTAACGGGTAAAAACAAGGAACGTTGTTTAAACTTACTCCCTATTTTATAATTTGGTACTACTAGTTGATTTTGTGTAACAGGAACTGTTATGGTATGTTCTACATCAGAGCCATCTGTATATACTATTTCTGTAGCAAATGCACCTGTAGTTAAATCCATCGTGGCAAAATTAATTGTAAGTGATAAATCACTTGACAAACTACTATTTACAATCTTTCTATCTGTTAAACTTGCCTGATAACGCGTACCATAAGTCTGGGCTGTAATGTACTGAGAAACAGAACTATTCCCCTTAGCATCAAAGGTTTTTACTTCGAAATTATAAATATTCTCCGGAAGATTCTCTATAAAAGTAGAAACCATATCAACTCCTGAAGTTCTATTAATTGGTATTACAACAGAATCTTTTTTAGTATCCCAATAGACTCTCAATTCAGAAACTTTAGGATCTGAAATAATAAGTCCTTCAATTTTTATTCTATCCCTACCTGGTAATATTTTTAATGAATCCATTTTACCTGTATATGAGATAGCTCCGCCTTCTGTAAATTTCAAATAGTCATCTGCATTACTAGAACATGAATGTACTAGCACAATTAAAATTGTAGCAAAAGCTGTTATTAAAATATTCCTTAAATTTTTCATTGCTTTTTATTTAATATTAAAAATTAGGATTACCATATACATGAACTTCTGAAACAGCCATAAATTTACCACCAATCCAGTTTTCAAGACATTCAATTCTTAGATAACGAACTGCAGGCTTATCTAAAGCAACTTCATAATCGGCACCATCTCTGGCAGCTAAAAGATCATCATTATTTTCTTGACCATAAGGCAATCCGGAAGGTTTTTTAATTTCATATTCACCCATTAAAGTCCAATTGCTATCTAACGTACCATCATTTAAGGTATTACTACCCCAAATCCTAAACTTTTTCATAGCTCCTAAATAGTAATACAATCTTTGACCTCCAATAGGTTCTGAGAATTGCCAAAGTCTCAAACGGCTTAATTTAGTTGCTTTTCCTATATCAAAAGTCACTAAATGATTTCCAACATCAATGGTTCTATCTGTAAAATAAGATCCCCAATATTCTAAAAACTGACCATCAAATAAATTAGAAATTGGATAAGCATTATCTATCGTTTTAGCATCATTTGGTAGTTTAACTCCAACAAACCCAGATTTAGGCATTAATTGCTCAAATAATGGCTCAATGTTTGTAACCAAAGTATCCGTGTAATTCAACCATTTGTCTCTTACCACAATTGCAAATTCCTGATCAACAGGCTCAAAGCCTCTTAAACTTTGTTTAACTTCATCAACTGAGGTATAAATACTGGTACGAAGTGGTACCCAGTCTCCCTGAATATTTTTTTGCATCACTAAGATTCCTATTTCTTCTTTTGTTGGGTTATCGGCCGTAATACGAATACCTCCAAAATCTGGCTGAGCTATTAATGAGTCAAAAATATCAAAAATTGGTGCTTTTAATGGAGCTACCGTAACGGAAACAGGATTAGATTCGGCTTCGCTTCTATTAACTGCATAAATTTTAATCTCAGTGGGTGATTGTCCTGCAAAACCTTCTAAAAGCATAGAATTAGAATAGTAAGAAGCTTTCACTTCCATAGGTGTTCCATTCTCTAAAGTATACCGAGCAACAATGTATAATAAATCTTCGTCTGATGGCAAAGTATATGTAAGTTTTGCTTTTCCCGGTAAATTCTCAATTACAACATTTGTTACTTCAGCTGGTGCATTAGAATTACTTTCTAAAGGTTTCGGACCCTGGTCCTCACTACAAGCTGCAAAAGTTACAATTAGAGACAACATAAATATCCTTAGGGATGATTTTATAATTCGTTTCATAATTTTATTTTTTTTATGATTATTACCAACCTAGATTTTGAACCAAGTTAGGATTTTGAATAAGTGTAAATTCGTCAATAGGCCAGAAATAATCTCTAGGAGCTACAAAACGTTGTTGACTTAATGTTACTATTTGATAGTAACTAGCTTCAGAAACTCCAAAAACATTCCATCCTTTCACAGGCTCGTTAAATTCCTGAGTTGCTTTTTTCCAACGTCTAATGTCCCAGTAATTCTTGCCTTCAAAAGCCATTTCAATACTGCGTTCTCTATGAATAATTTCACGCATTCCTTCTTTAGTTGTATACTTAGTTGGATTATTAGAAAAATTTGTCCATGAATCAACAACTCCATTCAAGCCTGCACGAGTACGAATTGCATCCAGATATTGTAAAACTTCATTTGTAGCAGCAGTTCCCTCAGCTTCATTAAGTGCTTCGGCATACATCAAGTACAAATCAGCCAAACGCAATTCAGGCCAGGCATAATCTTTATACATGGTTCCTCCTCCAAAAGTTTGTTCCCAGTTGATCAATTTTTTAATGTAATAACCTGTTACATTAAAGTCAAAGGCGTCTGAACTACCTGCATAATCTGCAAATTTTGCTCGTATAACTTCTTTCGTTTCATCAGATCCACTAGATGACTTATAGAAAATAGCTCCATCAAAACCTAAATCGGCATAAAAACGAGGCTCACGATCAAAGTTGATAACTGAGGTTCTATAGCCTTCTCTAATATTGAATTTATCTGCTGCAGTGGCTTCTCTTAATTCAGTAATATCTCCAAAAGTCAAGGTTTTATCTTCCTCAATAGGCACTCCATTTTTAGTGTAAAAATTCATTGCCGATTCTAAGGTAGGTGAGAATATTTTTCTAGCCTGAGAATGATTAACTGTAGTAGCCAAAGGCATCATACAAAGGCGTTGTAATTCATAAGTACGACTATTAGGATTTGCCCATATCAACTCATCATTCCATCGCTCCGTTACTGCCTGAGTAATGTCTAACTTGGTTTTTGCAGTTTGAGAAATAGTGAACCCAACATCATTTTTATAGAATATTTTATGCCCATTAGCTTCGGCAACATCAATAGCTTCTTTTGCAGCATCTGAAGCTCTTTTCCATTTAGCAGCATCATATACGGGATTAAACAAAGGAGTTCCGTCTTTACCAATAAGTCCTGCCATGTCAGCATTACCATTAAATAAAGGACTAGCTGCCATTAATAAGAGTTCAGCTTTTATTCCCAAAGCTGCTGGTCTTGTAATTCTACCCAACTCGTTTTGAGTATCTGCAATTATAGGGGGCAAACCAACTGCAGCTTCATCCAACAAACTCACTAAATAATCAACAGTTGAGTCTATCGGCTCTCTTGATACCTGAATTTGATCATTTGGTGCATCAACTGGAACATTAGCACGAATAACAGGAATTGGCCCATACATACGCATTAAATAATAATGATAATAGGCTTTTAGGAATTTAGCTTCAGCTAACCATCTTAAGCGTTCTCCTTCAGCCAAATCCGGAACCTTAGTTCTATCTTCTACATTTTCAAGAAAAACATTGCAATGTCTGATTCCGTCAAAAAGTGGATAACGATCTCCAGGTCCAGCTGCCTGATAATAACCTTCCCATGCATTCATATAAGGTTGTGCTTTTCTTTGCGTACCGGTAGCAATATTAAAAGCGTAACTGGTAACAGAGGCACGGTTAGCTGATACCCATGTTTCATCTCCTGCCAACATTCCTATATTATAGACACCATCCCCATTTTTAGGAATAAATGCATAACAGGTAAACAAATACTTTTCGGCTTCATTTCGCAACTTAAAAGCGTTTTCTATTGTAGTAACATTATCCGGAACTACATCTAAAAAACTATTTTCACAGGATTCTAATCCTATTGAACAAAGCACTACCATTGAAACTCCAAAAACTTTTTGAAGCCTTTGGAAACTTTTATTTACTATACTATTTTTAGTTTTCATACTTCTTCTTTTTTTAAAAATCAACTTTTAGTCCCAAATTATAAACCGATTGGATTGGATATCCTAAACCACTACCGCCCATCTCCGGATCCCACAACTTAAATTTACTCCAAACGGCAAGATTATTTCCACTAAAATAAATTCTCAAGCCCTTAACTCCTATTTTAGAAATAAATTCATCCGGAGCATTATACCCTAGTTCGATTGATTTTAATCTTAAAAAGGCACCATTTCGCATCCACCAAGTGGATACTTCATTATTATTATCAACAAATGTGTTACTCAATCTAGGCCAGAAAGCATATAAATCTCTATTATTTTCCGACCAGTGATCCTGAGCGATAACATCTAATAAATTATTTTGATAAGAACCTTCTAACACAAATGGCGCAATATTTCTTGGATTAATAAAAAATGATGTACGAGCCACTCCCTGAAAGAAAATACTAAAATCAAATTTCTTATATCCTACTGTTCCACCAAATCCATACACTATCTCCGGAGCAGTTGGATTCCCAATAGGCACCTTATCTGACTCCGTAATTTCACCATCACCATTAACATCACGGTATTTAATATCACCTCCTGAATAATCTCCAAATTGCATTGGTGAGTTATCCACCTCATTTTGATCTACAAACAAACGCTCAGCAATATACCCATAGGTCTGGTTGATATTCTGACCTATGCGAGAACGATAAGCCATTTCTCCAGGGAATTTAATCTCGTCATAAACTAAAATTTTATTGGTTGCATAGGTAAAATTACCTCTCAACTGAGTGTACCAATCGTTATTAAATTGTTTGTTATAAGTTACAGCAACATCCATTCCTTTACTTTCAACTTCTCCAAAATTAGCCACTGGCACTGCGGTTAATCCCATAGTTGCACCTATATTACTTCTATCCTGAAGAATATTAGTACGATTTTGCTGATACACATCTACTATAAAATTCAACGATTTAAACAATTCTAAATCCAAACCTAAATTGATTTGCTTAGATTCTTCCCAACCTATATTATTATTAGCATAACGTCCAACATATACTCCAGGCTGATAATACCCATATTGTTCCCCAAAAGAAGAACCAAAACTACCATCACCTATAGTAACATTTGATAAATAAAAGAAACGATCGTTTACATTACCAATCTGATCATTCCCTACTAAACCATAAGTAGTACGGATTTTAAAATTAGTTACTACATCCTTAATAGGTTCCCAAAATTTTTCATTAGAAAGATGATACGCCAAACCAAATGAAGGGAAAAAACCATAACGATTTCCTTGCGCAAATCTTTCTGATCCATTGTAACCAAAATTAAACTCAGCAAGGTACTTACTATCAAAACCGTAAGTAAACCTACCTGAAATCCCCTGATTTCTGGCTGGTAGAGAACTCTGAATTGTTCCCGCATTACCTTGCTCAAAACTTGACAATAAATTGGTCAACATCCCTGTTACTGCATGTTTCTCATTGAAAGTTCTGTTATAATTAATAGTTGTTTGGAGATAAATACGAGAATCTAAATTTTTATCTCCTTGAGCAAATCCTAAAAATTCTGTTCCTACTAGCCCTATAGAACCTGGCCCTCCATCATTTAATACTCTCAAATCTAGTTCTCCAGTAACAGGACTTATAAAGGATTGATAATAAAAAGGATTGTATTGTCTGGCTACATCAAAATAAGAATACCTTCTTACATACCCCATGGCATTAGCGCTAAGACCCGGAGTTATTCCTTTTAAATCCTGCTGCAATTCAACTTGTGTTTGTATTGTTGAAGCTTTAGATACTTCATATCCTTTAACCATTTGAGCATAAGGATTGACTAAAATTGACCCTTCAGTTCCTCCGGACAAAGCACCTCCAAATAAGGGATGATCAATAAAAGGTAAATAACTGGAAGGATATACTTTAGCAAATGCCACTGGATTAGACCACATAGCAAGATTAAAAATATGTGCCCCACCTGATACTCGTCTTGGAGGATTACTACGATCAAATCCACTAATTGGCCCACTATAATCATCAAATTGACCATAAAAACGAATAATTGCTTTAGTAGTAGGCGTCAATGTCATATCCACATTGGATCGCAAAGAATAATTTCTTAATTTAATATTAGAATTAAAATTATTCAATTCATCTACTTTTAAAACTCCATTATCAATATTATAAGTACCCGCTACATAATACCTTGCTTTTTGTCCACCTCCACTAATACTTAAATTATAACCTTGATTAATAGTATAATCTTTAATTAATTCATCTATCCAATTATTACTTGGATATAAATAAGGATCATCTCCAGCGGCGGTTCTGTCAATTTTATTTTGATTATATACATCTCCAAGCAAAGGATTACGAGTTCTTACCGCCTCATTAGCTAATTTCATATAAGTAATGTTATCAGCAAATTTAAAATTCCTGGAATTAGAAGACATTCTGGTTTCTGTCCTGAAATTAAATTTAGTAATACCATCTTTACCCATTTTAGTAGTAATTAATACCACTCCATTGGCTCCACGAGCACCATAAACTGCAGCAGCAGCAGCATCCTTAAGCACCGAAAAAGCATCAATATCATCGGGTTGCAAACGTGCCATATCAGTTGTAGTAGATTCAATACCATCAATTAAGATTAAAGGATTTGAAGCTCCTGAGCCAAATGAACCCAAACCACGAATAAAAAAGTTTGCATTATCACGACCTGGTTCTCCACTTCTTTGGTAAGCTACCATACCTGCAATTCTTCCTGCAAGCATATTGGTTAAGTTGCTGGTAGGTCCTTTTAATTCTTTAGGATTAATTGTTGTGATTGAACTCACCATACTGGCTTTTTTCTGAGTTCCAAAACCTACAACCACAACTTCCTTCAAACCCTCTAAACTAGGTTTAATATTGATTTCGAAAACTGACTTTGTTAAAATTAGAGTTTCTGTTGGCTCATAACCAACAAAAGAAACTACTAATATTTTGTCTCCTTCGTTAATTTTTAAAGTAAATTTTCCATCCAAATCAGTCATTACTGCATTTTGGGTTCCTTTAACAACTACTGTCGCTCCTGGAATTGGCAAATTATTTTCATCTGTTACCTGCCCGCTAATTGTTCTTTGTTGTTGGGCTACTTTTAGTTTTGTTACACTTGTAACTTTAAATTCATGTGCCTGAATCTGAGATAAAGAAAGTAAAATTAACAATGCTGTCAGTTTCTTTTTTAAATCAAACTCTAAAACACTATGAGTTTTTTTCTTTATTTTAATAAAGTTTGTCATGTATGGTTTTAATTTTAATGGTTAGTTAAATTTTTTATCTGCTTCTAATATACTCTCACAGATAAACTTGTTAGTGTTTTTTTTTTAAAGGTTATTTCATATAGTTAAAATTTTAGAATTTAGTTAGTATGATTTGAAAAATATATTACATAGTTAAATAAAATAAATGTTTATTTAACACTTAAAAAAAAGAGAGTAGTTCCCTATATGTTTTTTGACAACATTATTTAATACATCTAATTAAAACACTCCAATTATTTCTTAAATCGTTTCAAGCTATTCAATGTTCTCATTAAATTTACCTTAACCACTATTTAACATATAATTCACATTACAAATCTAACACAAGCGCATAAGTCAGAAGAGGGGTATTTTGATATAAAAAGGGGGGTAAATCAGAAATTAAAACAAAAAAACGGTTTTTTTTACACGTGTATTAAAAAAATAATAATAATTTTATACAATAATCAAACAATTAAGAAAGTAAACTACGATAAAAAACTTTTAAAATTAGGAGAATGCCAAATAAAAGTTAAAAAAACGGTCTCATTTCATTTGAAACAAGACCGTTTTTTTAACTTTTATTTTTAAAACCGTAACTAAATCATTTTACAAAACGAGACATCTCGGATGCAGCTAATAAAAAAGCACCCACACCAAAATCAGCAGTGGAGTTTTTATCAACTACCTGACCCGGAATTGCTTTTTCACCTATCGGCTGAACGTAGCCTACTGTACCGTCTGCCTGAAGAGCAAAATGAATCAGATAATTCCATGATTTCTCCACAACAGGCAAATAAGTTGCTTTATCTAAAATTCCGTTATTAATTCCCCATAAAAAACCATAAGTAAAAAATGCCGTTCCGCTGGTTTCGGGTCCCGGAGCATGTTCCGGATCTAAGATACTTCTTGTCCAATAGCCTCCTTTTTGTTGGGCTGCCGCCAATGACTCAGCCATATCTTTAAAACGATTGATATATTCTTGTTTGTGTTTCGCATTCTTTGGTAAATCCTGAATAATTTTGGCGTAGCCAGCAAAAATCCATCCGTCTCCTCTTGCCCAAAAATCTTTTTTACCGTTGGCACTTTTATGTTTCGGATAGACATATTTAGCATCACGAAAATACAATTTCGATTCCTCGTCATACATAATACCATTAGCATGTGTTAAATAAGTATGCAGTTTTTCTAAATACATTTCGTTGCCAGTCACATGATACAACTTGGTCATCACCGGCATTACCATATACAAGCCATCAACCCACCACCAATAATCAGTAGCAACAGTACTCATTTGGTATTCCATAACCTCCCGGGCACGAGCAATTTTATGAGTATCTTTCTTTCCTGTAAAATTGTACAGATCAATATAGGTTTGAAAACAAATTTGCCAGTCACCAAACAGCACATGCTTATCGGTTTCTCCATAATTGTATTTCCATTCGGATTTATTTGTAGATTTGGCTCCCATCCATTGATTTTTCTCCGCCCAGGCATTCGAATAATCCAAATATTTTTTGTTTTTAGTCGCCTTATAAGCTTCCATATTCCCGGTATGATAAGCCGCTACATTCCAGAACGCATTCCCCAATTCAGGATGGGTATCTTGCCAACGATTGTTAACTTTATCAATAATAGCAATTACTTCTTTTTTAGATTCTTTAATAGCGCTTTTTTGTTTTAGAGCGGTACTTTTACAACTAACAACCACTAGAGAAACCGCAGTAATTAGAACAAAAAATGAGTTTTTAAAATTCATAATAAATATATTAGATTATTGGTATTTTTTATTTTAAAGCATGATCAATTGGGATTTCTTGTCCTGACCAAATTTTCTTTTGGGTCCAAGGCTGATAAGGAGCACTCCAAAAAGAATCGGTAGCTGGGAGACCCAAAACCAAAAATGCTTCTGAACACAGATACAAACTACCTGTGGAAATATAGCCTTCGCCAATATTAGGCTGGTGACCATAAAAACCTATTTGAAGCCAGCCATTTTCATCAAAAGTTCCTGCTGCATTCAATTGATTATGAATCATGGTATATAATGCCGAACGCACTTGAGCCGGAGTAACTTCTTTTGGTAATTCTTTCCAAAGTGCAATTTGCGATAAAAGTTGAAAAGCTCCAAATCGATATGCTAATGATCGACCAATAGGAGGATAAGTCCCATCGGGAGAAATTAAGCGTTCCTGAATAGCTGCATAACGTTTAGCCCTTTCCAATTCCGTTTTAAAATCGGTTTTATAATTATCACTTGTTTCATTAAGCGTTTTAAAAATATCCAATTGCATCGGATGAATCACAAAACTATTGTAATAATCCCAATGAAAATCAGGACCGTCACCATAAGTTCCATCGCCTAAATACCATTTTTTATGTTGATCTAAAGCATAACTCAAACGCTCTTTATCTTCATCTTTATCAAATTTAATTATTGCTGCTTCTACCATAGCGGCAAAAAGCAACCAATTACTTTGATACGGTTTAATAACCCGGGATGATTTCAAAGCTTTAATAACATTCTCTTTAGTCACTGCATCAAGCGGCTCCCAGAGTTGTTTTGGTGCACGAAGTAAAGCTTGTGCAAAAAAAGCAGCATCAACCAGAGGTTGTCTGTCATTTACAAAATTCATAAAATCCGCGGCATTAGGATCAGTCGCATTATGAATGGATTTTTGAGCTAAATCGATATATTTTGCTCTTAATTTCCCTTCAGGAGTTTCATCAGCACCAAGTTCTAACCAAGGAGCCATTCCTGACAATAATCGGCCAAAAGCTTCGAGATAAGTAACATGTTTTCTATCGTCCCAGGCACCTGGTGATTTTTCTACAGGCATGTTCTTTTTTAATTCATTTTTGCTTAATGCCACCAGAACAGGATCTCCAATTTTCACCAATGAAGAAACAAAAAATGCTCTTACTTTTTCAGGCGAATCTTTTTGCAGTTTTTTTGATTGTGATTGTACACTATTAAGAGCCACAAAATATACCAACCCCAATAAAACAGCCTTTTTAAAATAATTATTCATATTAATTTATCTAAATTTTTATTTGTTTAACTTATAATTTATGTTGATTTCCAGAAACTTTCATTCAATATATATTTATTATCCTTTATATTTTGATATTTTTTCTTAAAATCAGAAGGATTCATATTATAAAACTGTTGAAACTGTTTTCTAAAATATTTTATATCCCCAAAACCTGCCAATGCAGCTGCCTGACTTATCTGCAAATCGGTTGTAATTAACAAGGTGGCCACTTTTCTTAAACGGACACTTCTTGTAAATTCTGAAACTGACTTTCCTGTAATTTTTTTGATTTTTTTATAAACCAAGGAATGACTCATTCCTAACTCAATTGCCAAATCTTTTACATTAAAACTTTCGACATCTAAATTGGCATCTATTATCTCCACAATTCTATCGATTAGTTTTTTATCCTCGTCTGACAATTTTGGACTTGCAACATTTTTTGTAACGGAATTAAGCAAATAATTCTGCTCACTATCACGGCGGGTTAGGATTCCGTTAATTCGGGCTAACAAATAATCATTATCAAATGGTTTTGTAATATAATCATCAGCTCCTACTTCGGCTCCTTTGAGTTTTACGTCTTCAGATGTTCCTCCTCCTGTTAGCAATATTATAGGAATGTGTTTCAGCTCCTCATCTGTTTTTATATGTTTACAAAAAGCCACACCATTCATATCGCCCATAACCACATCCGAAATAATTAAATCAGGCTGTATTTTTCTAATGACAGCCAATGCAGCTTCGGCACTTTCTACCGCAGTAATCCGATATTTTGAAGCTAATATTTGTTTTAAATAATTTCTGATGTGCTGATTATCATCTACTACCAAAATACTTTTGGCATCCTTTACTAAATCATTATCAATTTCTGAATCTTCAATTGTTTCTAATACATTTTCCTGTATTACTTTATCTTTTAGAGCTTCTTCTAAAAATAAAGTTCTGTCACTTAAATCTTCCCGTATTTCTATATCGCCAAAATGTTCTTTTCCTAAAAGCAATTTAATTTCAAATGTAGCACCTCCTTTTTCATTATCATAACAGCGTACTTCTCCATGATGTTGATTAACAAACTGTTTGACCAAATAAAGACCAATACCAAATCCTTTTCGGTTGTTTTTAATATTTCGACTGGATTGATAAAACAAATTAAATATTTTCTCTTTATCATCATCCGAAACTCCCTCACCATTATCAACTACATTTATAATCAATTCGTGATCTAAACAACGTAAATTAACTGCAACAGCTCCATTTTCTTTTTCTGTGAATTTTAAAGCATTCGAAACTAAATTAAACAAGGCCATTTCCATTTTTTCCCTGTCTACATACACAAAGACCTTTTCTTCCGAAATACTAAAACTATAATCTATTTTTTTCGTTTTGGCATGATGTACAAAACAGCTAAAAACTTCTTTAGCAAGTTCTACAATATCAATTTTTGCGATTTTAAGTTTTCCGGTCTCGGTTTCTGTTTTTCTAAAAAGCAACAACTGATCTACCAGACTTAGCAATCTTCTCGAATTGCTATACACCATTTCTATAGCACTAGAATCTATTTGTTGTTTATCTCCATAAATTATATCCTTCAAAGGATTTATAATCATGGTTAAAGGCGACCTAAATTCATGAGAAATATTCGTGAAAAAGGTGAGTTTTTTTTCATTTAATTCTTTTTCCTGTTTAGCTAAATTTTGAGAAAGCTGTACTTCATATTTAAGTTGGGCTTGTTTTCTTTGGTATTTATCAACAATATAAATCACAAAAGCAATTACTAATACGTATAGAAAATAGGCTAAATTACTTCTATACCATGGAGGCAAAATTGTAATAGGTAATGTAAGGGTTTTAGAATTCCAAATCCCTTCTGCATTTGTAGATTTGATTTTCAAGACATAATTTCCTTCGGTTAACCGGGAATAATTAGCCGTTCTTATGTTATCAACATAATGCCATTGGGAATCCCATCCTTCTAGAAAATAAGCATAGGAAATTTTTTCAGGCAAGCTGTATTCTAATGCTGCAAATTCAATATTGAGCATCGACTCATCATATGAAAGTTTTAATTTATCAATCCCAAAAACAGTTACACCAGATTGTTCTAAAGCATTATTATTTACTTTTATCGAAGTAATTATTAGTTTTGGAAAGTCGTGAATTTGGCTATTTATTTTGGTATCAATAACATTAAAGCCTTTAATTCCTCCAAAAACGATTTCCCCCGTAGAAAGTTTGAGCGCCGCATTGTAATTAAACTGATTGCTTTGAAGTCCGTCAGCATCATGATAACTGCTTATTTTTTCATTATTGGTATGGTATACAAAAATTCCATTGTAAGTACTACACCAATAGGCTCCTTTATTATCCCGAACTATATTAAGAACTGAATTGTTAGGAATTCCATCTGCCTGAGTTAAAAATTTTCTCTCTAAAGTTTGAGGATTAAAAATCATTAAACCTCCACCTTCGGTACCTACAAGCATTTTAATTGCAGAGATGGAAACGATAGACCGCACAGGATATTTTACATCAATTTCCTGGCGTTTTAATGTTTTGGGATTAAGTTTAATCAATGTGGTAAAGTTCCCTAACCAAAGATTACCTTGTAAATCCTCAGTCATGGAAACAATTCCACTGATTTTAGCATCAACAAAGTCAAATTGATCAGTAGCATTATTATAACGATACAAGCCTTCTTCATCAGGAGACCCAGCCCACAATACACCTTCTTTACTTTTAAAAAGTACCCAGATATTCCTTTGAACAATATTATATTTTAGATTAAAAAGTTGGTATCGCTTAAAATTTCGAGTCTTGGAATTAAAAAGAGAAACGCCTCCTCCATAAGTTCCAAACCAAACTCCTTTTTCATCCTTTACAATAGTGGCAACAAAATTATTTGCCAGCGAATTAGGATTGTCCGGATTAAAAGAATAATTAGTAAATACATTGCTCTTTTTATCCCATAAACTGGCTCCGGCACCATCAGTACCTATCCAGAGGTGATTACTGTCTTGTTCACAAAACGAAAGAATAAAATTACTAGGTAACGTATTGGACAATTTTTCGTTTTTTGAAATAGTTGTAAAAGGAGTTTTTCTACTCTCCACCCTATTTACACCTCCTCTTAAAGTACCTATCCAAACCCGATTTTCGCTATCTAAACATAGGGAGGAAATAGCGTTACTGTTTAATTTTTCTTCACCTAAACTATTGTTTACCAAAGAAAACGTATCCGAAGCAAACTTATACCTAACAACTCCATTTCCATTAGTAGCCATCCAGAGTTCCTTAGTATCTGGTTTATACATTAAATCGGAAATGGGATTTTGAACCTCTGGATTATAATAAATACGAGGTGTTTTAGCAACCGTATTGTACTTCATTAATCCACCTTCTATAGCTACCCAAAAATTAGAAAACCCATCATAAAAAACACAGCCACCACTTAAAACATCCGAATAAACAACTGATAATTTCTTTGCCGAAGGTTCCATAATCACAATTCCAACTCCCTGAACAAAGGCCCATAAATTACCTGATGGATCAAAATCAATTCCCTGAACATGATAATCCCACTGCAATTTACCATTTACATACAGCGGAATCGTACTCATTTTTTGTTCCTTCCCTGAACAAAAAATCAACCCTTTACCGGCACTGGCAATATATATATTTGATTTATAATCTTTAATAGCATTAATTGCTACATCAATAAGTTCCTTCTTAGACGTTTTTGGATTTAAACAATATCTTTTACTAAATTGATTTGTTAAATAACTATAAACACTGATACCATTTTTGGTTCCAATCCAAATCTCATTTTGTGTCCCGCAAATACTAACAATTCTGTTATTGATCAATGAATTGGGATCATTAGGTTCATTCCTGTAATTAGAAAAATTATACCCATCAAACCTGCTTATCCCATCATAAGTACCAAACCACATTAAACCCCGCTTGTCTTTATAAACAGAAGTTACTGCATTATTAGCTAATCCGTTTTCAATACCAATGTACCCAATATCATACTTCTCCTGGCTATAACCTGAAACAGGGAGCTTAGGTACACGCTGCGAATTAATCGCAAAAGAGATCAAAAGCATTAAAAACAGTAGCATTCTATTTATCAAAATACACTTTGGTTAGTTGGTTAGGAATATTTTATTCAAATATCAGGTTTCGCTCAAAGATCCTTTTACATCAGCGATAAAAAGAGCGGGTGGTTTAAACCCTAAAAGTAGAAAAACCTATGAATAAATATCATAGGTTCTCTAAATAAACACACAAAAAAAACCACTAAATTAATTAACTAATGAAATTATATACGAATAAGTATATTTTTTATCCAATAATCGATACGCATTATGCGGCAAACTTCCCCAACTATCATCACCTCCAACACCTCTTTGTTTATAATCTAAATGCAGATAAACCGCTTCTTTAGAATCTAAATCCAAATCAGAAGGATGGCGTTGCGATTTAGATTTACCGGGATCCAAATCTTCTGTTGGAATATTTAATGCACTAAAACCAATAGGCTGCTGCCCTTCAATTTTCAATCCTTGCCCCTTATCATTTTTCAAAGTCACCCATCGAACATCGGTTTTATAGCCCGACTCCTGCGGACGAATATAATTTCTGGTATATTGATTAATTACTTTATCTGAATAAGTTCCCATAAACGAAGCCGTGTTTCTGTCAGAATAATTCTCCCAAGGTCCTCTTCCGTAGAAATTCAAATTATCATAAGTTCCGTTTAGTTTTAAACGCATTCCAAAACGAGGCAACTCAGGCAATTCTTTCCCCGCCATATCAATAGACGCAGTAATTTTTACCGAACCATCATTCTGAATCAAATAATCTACCGTGTAAGGAACGCCAACTTTCTCTAATTGATAAGCCACTTTTACAAGCAAACCTTCTGAAGATTTTTTATCTAAATTGACACTTACCACAGTTGGATTTTTATGAGCTTCTCTCCAAACAACCAATTTGTTTTGCATTTTACTTCCAAAATCGTTATCCGTTGGTGCACGCCAGAAATAAGGCGTTGGGAAATTTGAAATTATAGTATTAGTATCATTTTTCAATGCATACTTTACAATTTCTCCTTTTTGCAAATCAAATTCTCCGGTAACTGCTGCAGTTTCAAAAGAAAGCACTTTGTTTTTTTCAGAATACTTCAACTTAGCAGGACTTTTTGAAGCCATGGCATTATTTTTAAAATAATTGCCTTTACCTATTGCAAATTGTTCTCTGGCAAATTCATGTCCTTTAGCAACTAAAGGAGCTTCGTATTTTGATAAAGCAAATACATTCACATAACATTCTGAATAATCTTCAATCGAACCTAAGTCTAAAGCTACTTTTTTAGTTTCTTCAGGATTTACATCCAAATTAAATTCTCCCGACTTTACTTTTTCGCCATTTTTAATCAATTCCCATTTAAAAATATAATTAGAAAGATTGGTGAAATTAAAATGATTCGTTACTGCTAAATTAGCTTTATCATCCAACTGAAATTGAATGTTTTGATACACTTTTTTAACTTCAAACAAGCCTGGATGCGGAATTCTATTGGCACTCACTAAACCATTAGCACAAAAATTTTCGTCATTTTGCAATTTTTCTCCACCTAAATCTCCTCCGTAAGCCCAAAAAGTAATTCCTTTTTCATTCTTAGTTTTCAATCCCTGATCAACCCAATCCCAAATAAAACCACCTTGCATGTGCTTACTGCTGCTAATAATATCCCAATATTCCTGAAAATTCCCGCTACTATTTCCCATAGCGTGCGAATACTCACACATAATGTATGGACGTTTTTTATCGGCTGCTGCATATTCTTTCATGCTCTTAATACTAGGATACATAGGAGCTACAATGTCAGTATTTCTATTTTCTCCCGCCTGTTCAAACTGAACCGGACGAGTAGAATCTACTTGTTTTAACCAATCGTAAGCATCATAAAAAACAGTCCCGTTTCCACATTCATTCCCTAACGACCAAACAATAATTGACGGATGATTTTTATCTACTGCAAACATTCTTTTAATTCTGTCCAAATGAGCTGGCGCCCACTCCGGCAAATAAGCAGGATGTTTTGACTGGTCAAACCCACCTTGCCACTCTGCTCCCATTCCATGCGTTTCTATATTGGCCTCATCAACTACATAAAAACCATATTCGTCACATAAATCATAAAATTGAGGATCATGTGGATAATGACACATTCTGATAGCATTAATATTGTATTCCTTCATTAACTGCAGGTCTTTCACCATTAATTCAGCATCAGGAACATGCCCTTTAGTATCACTGTGTTCATGAATATTGACTCCTTTTACTAAAACGGCTTTGCCATTAACTAATAATTGAGCATCTTTAATTTCTACTTTTCTAAAACCTGTTTTTTTAGAAATAATCTCCAGTACTTTCCCTTTATTATCGAGTAAAGTAATGGTATATTGGTACAAATTAGGTGTTTCAGCATTCCATTGCTTTACATTTTCTATGGTTTTCTGAAAGCTGATTTTTGGCTCTTTAGTGTTTACTTTTTTACTTTCTGAAAAAACAACTTTACCTTCATCATCAAACAAATCCACTTTTACAGCTGGATTTTTTATTTTATTATTTTCGAAAGATTTAAAGGTTACATCCAGATTAAAAATTCCATTTTTGTATTGATTGTCCAATTCACTTTTCACAAAATAATCCCAAACCGTAGTTTTAGGCATAGCCTGTAAATAAACATCACGCTCGATGCCGCTTAATCTCCAGAAATCCTGATCTTCTAAATAGCTTCCATCATGCCAGCGAAATACCTGAACAGCAATTAAATTCTCTCCTTTTTTCAGGAAAGAAGTAATATTAAATTCGGCTGGAGTTTTAGAAGCCTTAGTCATTCCTACTTCTTTTCCATTCAAAAAAACTCGGGCATAACCTGTAATGGAAGCAAAATGAAGTATAATTTCTTTGTCATCCCAAGAATCCGAAACAGTAAAATTACGTCTATAACTTGCCACAGGATTATAATCGCCACCTATAAAAGGAGGATTTTTAGGAAATGGGTACGTAATATTAGTATATATAGGAATATCATAACCTTCAATCTCCCAGTTTGAAGGCACTTGAATATTTTTCCAGTTGCTCTCATCTAAGTTAGCTGCAAAAAAATCCATTGGTCGCTGCGAAGGATTTTTAACAATATTAAATTTCCAGTTTCCATTTAAACTTTGATACAATTCTGATTTTTGAGGATTGTTCGTTTTCAACTCCGCTTCATTACTAAATAATAAAAAGGAACTTCTTCCGGATTCTTTTACTCTATCTAAAACTTGAGGATTTTCCCATTCATTAGTCTGAGCAAAATTAATTTGCAAACTTAAAAACAGAGCAAGCGACAGTACAACATTTTTCATTTAATTCTCTTTATATTACTTGGGTTTTAAAATTTAAAATTTTAGAAGTCTTATTCAAAATTCATTTTATATACACTATTGAAAAAAAATACTCAAAAAAAATACTTTAACTCAAAATATAAAGCCAAATAATCAACAAATATCTAAACTACAAATTTAAACATCACTACAAAAGAGATGAGGGGTATTAAGATAAAATAACGGGGGCAAATTGGCATTAATGACTAAAAATGGGCTTTTAGAACAGAAATAACCCAAAAAATCAATTCTGGAAATAAATATTGTTTTGTTTTTCTATTCCAAATAAAACGCCCGGACGAAGACTGTTTACGGATCTACTATTTGCCCAAAAAAAAGATAAAACAAAAAAAGCCCCTTCTTTCGAAGAGGCTTTTGTACCCGGAGCCGGAGTCGAACCGGCACGGTTTCCCACAGGTGTTTGAGACCAGCGCGTCTACCAATTCCGCCATCCGGGCTTAGCAGACAGAGACAAAAACAATTGTCTCAACGCAATAAAGAAAATCTAATCCTAAGACTAAAAGTCTTTCCTTTAACACGGTGCAAATGTAAAAAATATTATGAAAGATTCTAAGAAAAAATCTGAAAATTTTACTTTCACAGTCAAATTAATTTTCTAAATTTGCAGCTCGTTAAAAACAGCATATACTAACTAACTCCACCCGAGGCATTTATACATGTTTAGCTTTAGAAAAAAGACAAAGCCGAATTATATAGAGCGCAGCGGAATAAAAACAACAAATTAAATGTCACAAAAAGAACCGGAAGCTAAAATTTTTGCTTGTTCACAAAGTGTCTATCTAGCTGA
This sequence comes from Flavobacterium flevense, assembly GCF_900142775.1. Taxonomy (GTDB): domain Bacteria; phylum Bacteroidota; class Bacteroidia; order Flavobacteriales; family Flavobacteriaceae; genus Flavobacterium; species Flavobacterium flevense. Next base: position 679,821 of record NZ_FRCC01000002.1, on the reverse strand, counting down.
AAAAATTTCGAAAGAATACGGTATTCCATTAGGTAAAGTGTCAATGTCACACTATAGTGACGGGGAATTTCAGCCTTCTTACGAAGAATCCATAAGAGGTTTACGCGTTTTTATTGTTTGCTCTACTTTTCCAAATACGGATAATTTGATGGAGTTATTATTAATGATTGATGCTGCAAAACGCGCTTCAGCCAGACACATTACTGCAGTTATGCCTTACTTTGGCTGGGCAAGACAAGACAGAAAAGACAAACCCCGAGTTCCGATTGGAGCAAAACTAATTGCTAAAATGCTGGAAGCTGCAGGAGCAACAAGAATCATGACCATGGATTTACATGCAGATCAAATTCAGGGATTCTTTGAAAAACCGGTAGATCATCTTTTTGCTTCCACTATATTTTTACCATACGTAGAAAGCCTTAAGTTAGAAAATTTAACCATTGCTTCTCCTGATATGGGAGGTTCTAAAAGAGCGTATGCTTATTCTAAATTCTTAGAGTCGGATGTGGTTATTTGTTACAAACAAAGGAAAGAAGCAAATGTTATCGACACCATGGAATTAATTGGTGAAGTAAAAGGCAGAAATGTAATTCTGGTTGATGACATGATTGACACAGGAGGAACATTGGCGAAAGCCGCTGACCTAATGATAGAAAGAGGTGCATTAAGCGTTAGAGCTATATGTACACACGCTATTTTATCTGGCAAAGCTTATGAAAGAATAGAAGAATCAAAACTAAGCGAATTAATTGTTACGGATTCTATCCCATTAAAGAAAGAATCAAAGAAAATTAGAGTCGTGAGTTGTGCACCACTTTTTGCCGAAGTAATGCAAATGGTACAACACAACAATTCCATTAGTGGGAAGTTTATCATGTAGTCATTGCGAGGAACGAAGCAATCTCACTACAAAATAAACAGTCTAAGTCCAGTACTTGGAACTAAAAAAGAGTTTAATTAATAACTATATAAATATTTAAAATGAAATCGATTACAATTAAAGGATCAGAAAGAGAAAGCGTGGGCAAAGTTGCTACTAAAGCCTTACGTAATGCTGGAGCGGTTCCTTGCGTGTTATACGGAGGAGATCAACCAGTTCATTTTTCAGCAGAAGAAAAAGCATTCAAAAGCTTGGTTTACACTCCAAACGCACACACAGTTGTGATTGAATTAGCTAACGGAAAATCATTCAATGCTATTTTACAAGACATTCAGGTTCACCCGGTTTCTGAAAGAATCTTACACATTGACTTTTTTCAATTGTATGATGACAAAGAAATCACTATTGAAGTTCCTGTAAAAATCACTGGTAACTCTAAAGGAGTTATGGCTGGTGGAGATTTACGTATCAACAACCGTAAATTAAAAGTTAAAGCTTTACCTAAAAATCTTCCTGATTTTGTTGAAGCTGATATCACTCCGCTTGACATGGGTAACAAGTTATATGTAACTAAAGTACCTACTCCTGATTTTAAAATCATGCACCCGGACAACACAGTTATTTGTCAGGTGAAGATGTCTCGTGCGGCTATGAAAGCAGCTCAGGAAGCAGCAAAAGCAGCAAAAGCACCTGCAAAAGGAAAGAAAAAATAATCTTTTTTCAATCATACTTAAAAGCATCAATCGAAAGATTGGTGCTTTTTTTTTGAAACAATATCAATGACAAAAAACCAATTACAATTGCAATGTACAAAACAGAAGCGATCAACATCATGCTCAATAGATTATTCAAATTAACATTGACATTGTAATTGACATTGTAATTAAAATTTATACTTATTTTTGCAGCATGTTAAAATGGATCAATCAGCTATTTTTACCCAAAAAAACAGCAGACAAAACAGATACTATGAAGAAATTTCTAATTGTAGGGCTAGGCAATATTGGTGCCGAATATGTAAACACACGTCACAATATCGGTTTTAAAGTATTGGATTATTTAGCCCGAAAAGAAGGACTTGATTTCCAAACTGTAAAGCTGGGTTCACTAGCCGAATACAAATTCAAAGGAAGGACTTTTCTACTCTTAAAACCCAACACTTACATGAATCTAAGTGGAAAAGCGGTACAATACTGGATGGAAAAAGAAAACATCCCTCTAGAAAACATCTTTGTCATCACCGACGATCTAAACTTATCTTTTGGCACCATCCGCGTCAAACCTAAAGGCAGCGATGGTGGTCATAACGGCTTAAAAAACATCAATCTGGTTTTAAACACCAATCAATATACCCGTTTTCGTTTTGGCATTAGTGACGAATTTAAAAAAGGCCGACAAGTAGACTATGTTTTAGGAGAATGGAATGCAGCCGAAAATGAAGCTCTCCCGGAGCGACTGGAAACAGCTTCTGAAATTATTAAATCTTTTGGAACCGCCGGATTAGAAAACACCATGACTACTTTTAACGGAAAATAAAAAAGCAGGAAAACACAATTTGTTTTCCTGCTTTTTTATTACAAACACTTTTAATTACTTAATTATAATTTTAGCTGTTTTCTTTACACCGCCATCAATCATGTGTACAAAATAAACTCCCGCCTGAGGCTTCCATAACAATTGAATATCCTGACTAAAGTCGCCGTTATTGGGGTATTTAGTATCAAACAATCTTTTTCCGGTACTATCAAAAACTAAAATCTGGATTTCACTAGCAGCAGAAGTACTAATATATTTCACATTAAAATTACCATCATTATTCTTTGAACTTACTATTAAATCCTTATTTATTTCTTCGAATGGAATTAAGGTATATTTTTGGGTGCAAATAGCAATCGATGCCGAATTAATCGTTCCGGTATCACTAGTAAAAATATCCCTATAACGAAGCGTCCAGTTCCCTGTTGCATTTTCGCCTATAAAATCCCCCAAAACACCCAAAGGAGCTACGGTTTGCAAAGTCGCATTTCCACAAACCAAATCAGATCCTGCATCATCATAACGCAATAACAATTGCCCGTTAGTACTGCTGCAGCCATTATAAAACAATTTAACCACCGTTCCTTGCGGACTCAGTAATTCCATCTGTACATCCGAAAAATAACTGTGAGAAACATCTATATCCACCGTTACACCGGTTACAAAAGAATCTGTAGCAGGGACTGTTATCACTTTAGTAGCAAAGCTTCCGGATTCAGGAATGGCAAAAGGAGCACCCTGAATATTGAAAGTCTGACAATCCGATTCAGTGGTATATCCAATTGTGAATGTTTTACTGTTAACAGCATAATAAATATTCTCTGTGGGTTCTATCAAAATTCTGCAAAATTGCGAAGAAACATTCGGCACGGTAATAGTCTCCGAACCATCATTAACTACAGCGGAAGCAAGAGTAACAGGAAAAGTAACTCCATTATCTGTTGAAAGTTTAATATTTACTTTGGACGAACCCGGCAAAGCATTTGTTCCATTCACATTCCATTCAATTATTTTTTGTGTATTCTGAAACCAACTTAAATCCTCTGTGTTTTGAGACGTAATTTCAAAAGGTCCTGTTGCCGCATTTACATTCACCACCATTTCATCCGAAAGCGTCTGAGCCAAACCTTCTGCGGCATTATCTCTGGCTGTTAAAACAAAATGAAGGGTTCTGGAAACCGCAGCAACCGATTCCCATCTGGAGGTCAATCTTCCGGCCAAAACATTTTCAAGACTGGGCATGTAGCGTACTGGAGCACTTACAGGGGGAAAAGAGCGAAAAAGCGGCCCGTTAGTTTTTGTACTTAAAGCCACACTCGAATCTCCATCGGCAGATGTAGCCGAATCATTTTGCTCCCAAACATACGTCACAGCAGCCGAAGAACCTCCCGTTCCTTTTAAAACAAAAGCCGTTTCTTTTGGAATAGTATAATCCGCTCCTGCATTTACTGTTGGCGTATTACCACTAATAGCAGTGATTACAGGACATGTTTTAGTAGCTAAATTAGTTTGAATTTGACTGATGCTTGCAAACGAAAAATAAGCATCCGAACGTTGTTCTACATCATAATCAGTAGTAATTCCGGCATATCCCATAATGGTAGAACCACTTCCCGGCTCCACACTTACTCCGGTATTTTCTATCTCGTAAGAAAAAACATGATTAGCTCCTAACTGATGTCCCATTTCATGAGCTACAAAATCAATATCAAAACTATCTCCTTCCGGTCTTGCATTAGACGGAGAAGTATAAGCACTTCCTTTAGCAGCTTCGCAAACACAGCCAATACAGCCTGCATTTCCACCACCACCAGTTGCACCAAACAAATGCCCTATGTCATAATTAGCACTCCCAATAACGGAGTTTAAATTATTTTGTAATTCAGAACTCCAGACTCCGGCAGTATCCTCATTACCTACTCCTGCCTCCGCTGCTGAGTAAGGATCAGTAGCAGCATTCGTATATATTAGCTGATTATTGGTCGCTATAAGAAGCAATTTGACAGCCAGATCTCTTGCAAAAACAGCATTTACTCTTGTCATAGTTGCATTCATAGCAGCTAATGCTCCGTTTATGGTGCCTCCATGATAAACAGCGTATTCTCCGGTACAAGACAAGGCTAAGCGTAAAGTTCTAAATTTTTTATCACTGGAAACCAACTTAGCATTTTGAGCATTCTTTTTAGTTACACCAGACTCTTCAGCAGTGGTACAACTAAAAGGAAGTCTTTCCTTAAGTTTGCTTTCCGAATCAAAAACGACATATACCGCTTTATTTGCTGTATCTTTTTCTATAAACTCCACCTGATTCCCTTTTCTGGTAATCATGGTTTGAATCCCTGATGGCGACATACTAAAGTTTAAAACAGCCGATGCATCTGTAATTCCAGTACCGGAATAAGAACGAATATCAGGATATTTTGCCTGAAGTTCCGGTTCAAAATTAGAATCTTCGTGAATAGTAAATTTTTCTAAATCACCATTCGAATTCGGAATTGTAATCTCCATCGAAGTATCCGGAAGCTTGGTATCCTGTACGCTTTTAAGCTTCGTTTTTAAAGTTTCTTCGTCTAATCGAAATAAAACAGCAGATTTTGAATCTGATTTTCCACCCAATTTTTCTGTAGCCGACGGACTAATTCTTGTCCATGTTTTTTTTTCCTGGGCATGAGTCACTGAAAACCACAATAAAAAAAAGAGGAGCAGACTATTTATTTTCATGATTAGCTTAAATTTAAGTTTCAAAAATAAAGTATTTAAACTAAAATATTCAACTTCCTGTCTTAATTAAACAGCCAAAACAAACGCAATACTTAAATTAAATTTGGTTTTTTGTTACAAAGAGCATAAATCCTCAAAAATAGAATAAGCAGAGTATCAAATTTAAATTAGATAGTATAAATTTGCACTATTATAAAATATTTACTTTGAAGATTTTTCATTCTATAAAAGATTTCAGTTCTCCCAAAAAAACTATCCTTACTTTAGGCACCTTTGACGGAGTACATATTGGGCATAAAAAAATACTGGAAAAAGTAATTCAGAATACTCAGGATGAAAAGTATGAGAGCCTTGTTCTTACTTTTTTTCCACACCCCCGAATGATTTTACAGGAACGTTCAGAAATAAAACTTCTGAATACTATGTCTGAAAAAATACTGCTTTTAGAACAATTAGGAATTCAAAATCTTGTCATTCACCCTTTTGATGAAATTTTCTCCAGATTAACTGCAGAAGATTTTGTACGAACTGTGCTTGTAGAACAATTTAAAATTCATAAAATAATCATTGGTTACGATCATCGTTTTGGAAGAAACAGAACTGCCGATATCAACAATCTTATTGAATTTGGAGAAAAATACGGCTTTGAAGTAGAACAAATATCGGCTCAGGAAATCAATGCTATCTCGGTAAGTTCTACAAAAATCAGAAATGCTATTCAGGAAGGCGAAATGCTTTTAGCCAATAAATACCTGGGATACCAGTATTTTTTAACAGGAACCGTTATTAAAGGTAAACAGCTGGGAAGAACAATTGGTTTCCCCACCGCTAATCTGAAAATTGAAGAAGATTACAAACTTATTCCGTCCAAAGGAGTGTATGTTGTATCGAGTGAGATCAACAATCAAACCGTATTTGGCATGATGAATATTGGTCATAACCCAACTGTTGGCGAGGAACAATTATCTGTTGAAATTCATTATTTAAATTTTGCAGGCGATTTATATGACCAAAAAATTACCGTTGCCATATACCAACGGATACGGAGTGAAGAAAAATTTGATTCGCTGTTATTATTAAAAGAACAGATTGAAAAAGACAAAATTCAGACACTTTCTTACATCGAAAACCTTTAAGCATTAAGTAAAAAAACCTTTCTGTTTTTAAATAATTCCTACTTTTTTTGCGTAAATTTGATAGACAATCCACAATTACTATCAAATAATTTTTTTAACTTAAAAATTAAAACGTATGAAAATAGCTAAAGAATTATACAATGGAGTAATTATTTTTATTGGTATTGCTCTTTATTTTGCATTAATAGAAGTACTCCAACTGACTGACGTATTTTACTTAAGATTATTCAATATTTTGTTTGTCTTTTACGGCGTCAACAAAACCTTACAATCTAATTATAAGGAGGGAAAAAATAATTTTGGTAAAAATGCTGTTTCCGCATTCATTACCGGATTTATTGGTGTGTTTTTAAGCCTTATGGGGCTAACTGCTTATATTTATTCTAAAGGAGGTGATGAATTTATTGAAAGTTTATCTTACACTTTACTGTATCCGGGAGAAGCTACTGTAATGACTTATGTTTTTTCCCTACTGATTGAAGCAATAGTTTCAGTAATGATTGTTAGCTTTTCATTATTGCTATTCTGGAAAAGAAAATACCCATCTGATTAGAAATCGAAATACTTACATTTAGGTTTCCGGTTCTTTTATTTTCAATTTTAATTCGAATAAAATGAAACTGCATCAAGAAATCATCAACGGATTTATTATTTTCATTGCTGTAAGTATTTACTTTTTGTTAATGGAACTATTAGGCTTAGCTCATCTTTTTTACCTGAGGTTTTTAAACATCCTATTTGTTTTTTATGGCGTTAACAGAACCATTAAACAAAATCTGGAAAAAGGAAATAAGCAATTTGTTTCTAATGCCGTTTCTGCCATGTTTACTTCTGTAATTGGCGTAGTTTTAAGTATTATTGCTTTAGTAATTTATAGTTATCTGCAAGGCGGAGACGCATTTGCACAATCGCTGTCGGAAACATTCCTGTTTGGCGGAAATCCTTCCATAGATGCCTATTCGATTTCTTTATTATTTGAAGGAGTCGCTTCCTCAGTAATTGTAACGCTATTGCTAATGTTGTATTGGAACAATCGATTTTCAGCTGACTAATGTACTGCTCATCCCTTTTTAAAGCTATTGCATTGCTATTTTGAACAATTTGACTACTTTTGACGCATCAAAAAATACAATACAATGAGTATTACAAAACACGATTGGACAAAAGAAGAAATTATTGCTATATATAATAAACCGATGATGGATTTGCTTTTCGAAGCAGCTTCAATTCATAGAGAACACCATGACCCAAATGTGGTTCAGGTATCGACATTATTATCAATTAAAACAGGAGGATGTCCGGAAGATTGTGGTTATTGTCCTCAGGCAGCACGTTATAACACAGGCGTTGAAGGAAATGATTTAATGAGCGTGAGTCAGGTTAAAGCTCAGGCTTTGCGTGCTAAATCTACAGGTTCTTCCCGTGTATGTATGGGAGCAGCCTGGAGAAATGTAAAAGACGGACCTGAATTTGACCAGGTTTTAGAAATGGTTCGTACCATTAATAAACTGGATATGGAAGTTTGTTGTACTTTAGGTATGATTACCGAAAATCAGGCACAACGATTAGCTGAAGCAGGTTTATATGCTTACAATCATAATCTGGATACTTCTGAAGAATATTATAAAGATGTTATTTCTACCCGAGGTTTTGAAGACCGTTTAGAAACGATAGAAAATGTTCGTAAAACGAATGTGACTGTTTGTAGCGGAGGAATTATTGGGATGGGGGAAAGTATCGAAGACAGAGCAGGAATGTTAGTAGCTCTTTCTACTTTAAACCCTCAACCGGAATCAGTGCCGATTAATGCACTTGTTGCTGTTGAAGGAACACCAATGGAAGAAGAAAAACCAGTTGAAATATGGGAAATGATTCGAATGGTAGCCACTACCCGAATTGTCATGCCGGAAACTCAGGTTCGCCTTTCAGCTGGAAGAACAAATATGAGCCGTGAAGGACAAGCAATGTGCTTTTTTGCAGGTGCCAATTCGATCTTTGCAGGTGATAAACTTTTAACAACACCAAATCCGGATGTAAACGAAGACATGAAAATGTTTGAAATATTAGGTTTGAATCCGCAAAAACCTTTTACTAAGGTTTCACAACCGCAAACAGTAGAAGCTGCCGATTCTCAATTTGTTCCGTTAGGTGAAAAACCAAAATGGTCTCGTCCCGGACACACTATTGAACGTAATGTTGAAGCATCTATTAAAGGTAAATAAATATCTTTTCTGAAATACAAAAAAATCCATTAGTCAGACGCTAATGGATTTTTTTTATACTTATAAAATGCGTTAATAGATTATTTTCTTCACTGCTTTTTTACCATTTTCTAATACTACTGTGACAATCAAAATTTGATGAGTACCTGATACATTACGAATAGTTACAGTTTCTAAATTAACTTCCGTATCTGAATACACTAATCTTCCCGAAAAATCATAAATGTAAATGGTTTTGATGATTTCATCTGTAGTAGCAATAGTGATGGTTTTGTTCTTATTCGAGATAACAACTCCTTCAACAGCACTATCACTAACCGTTTCAACCAAAGCGTTTTTATCTTCATACCGCAATACAAACCGATCATTGAAAATTCCTTTTTCGGTAGTAAAAGAGTAAGGATTTTTCAAATCATGTAGCACTTGCAAAACTTTATCTTCTAAGAAAACTTTTTGCGAAGCCAAAACTCCATCAGCATGATCAATACTGATTTTAAAATCACCTGCAATAGTTGATTTATAACCTAAAACTACACTGTCTTTCTGTTGAAAAGGTAGTGCACGGCCCTGAATAGCTAAATTTAGTGCCTGATTAACACTATAAAAGTCCAGATATTGATTTCCGTCATAACTTATTCCATCAAATTTCCCCTCATAATCATTTGTCGCTCCGCTAATGTAACCCACTAATGTTTGCTTAAAAGCACCTTCCGCATTAGACAAATTCAACCACACCCGATTTTTCTCTATTTCATTAGTAGTTTTTGATGTAGTTTCTAATTTAAAAAACTGAGAATTATCTCTTACCTCATCATACTCTTCTCCATCATCCATTACTTCACCATCTAAAAGACGCATGCTGTTATTAAAAACAATTTCACCTCCCATTTCACTTGCCGGTGCAAAAAAGGCTTGAGCAGCCGCAATATTTCCATTTGGTGTTGCATTATTAAAATTATCATCCGGATCATTAGGATCATCATCATTAATGGCCGTACTAATCCCTCCTGTAAGATTATAAGTCGCATAATCATTAGCAGTATAATTATAAATAGCATCTCCGTCAACGTTGATACTTGGCGGCGAATTATGAGTCCAGAAATAAAGCGTTCCTTCTAATTTACTATCATTTTCAGACAAAAAAGCATCGGCACTAATAGCCGAAGGATAGGGATTTCCTATCAGATAAACCAGTCCAGCGGTTAAATTCTTTTTGACTTCACCGTTATTAGGCTTGCCTGTGAACTTTGGTGTTTCATCAATAGTAGGATCAGTTATACTGAAACTTTGAGGTGCTCTTATGATATAACCTTCTCCGGGGTACATCTCCTGATTTCCGTTATAATGAATTTGCCAACCTGAAACGGGATTAAAACTATAGTATTTATCTCCTAAAGTAAGTGGTGATACATCCTTCAAAAACTCCTCTTCAACCGGTGATGACCAATAAGTAAAATCATATCTTTTTACGGGTTTTGTATGTCTTTTATAGGTAATCTCACCTGAGTTTTCAGCAGCATCGTTTAGCTGAACTAAACTGGTATTATTTTCAAAAGTTAACGACCCAGCCGGATTAACTATTACTTCATTTCTTAGTTTCAAATAGCGCCCTGTTTTAAAAGTAACATGAGCTCCTGAATTCACTTCGCAGGAACAGGCTTCGATATTCACATTTTCATCTAAATTTTCCGGATCTTCATTATAGCTTTCTGCAAAAATCACTTTATTTTCTATCGTGGGAATTCCGTCCCAGGTTCCGTTCCATGTTCTTACAGGCGGTGGATTATCAATAGTTACAGAAGTTATATCAGAGACTGTTTGAGAACTACAAATACCATTGGAAACAACAAAATTATAATTTCCGGAATCAAGACCTGTGATTGTTTGAGGATTTGAAGTTATGGGATAACTGGTATTTGCAACTCCTGTTTGATGAATAGTCCCTCCAATTACTAAATTGTCTAAGACAACAGTTCCTTTGGGCTCCGCACAAGTAGGGTGAGTTATTGTTCCAGTTGTTGGTTTTACAGCTCTGTCAAAAGTAATTGATGCATTCACACTACTCACACAATCTACTGATTTAAGTTCTGTGATAGTAATTGTACTTGAACCGGCAACAGGCAAACCGACAACATTAATAGTACCAGTCCCTGCTGTCTCAACTACCATATTAGCTGTAAGTCCGGTTGCTGCCGGAGCACTTCTATTATAAGTTACTGTATAAGTTCCTATAGGTAAATTACCAATCAAATGAATAGCAGATGTCTGAACACAAGCAGCATCGGCAGTAAGATTCGAGATACTATAAACAGGACAAGTATAAGTGACTTTTATTTGACCGTCTCCACCTTTTCCTCCATTGCTAACATCAGAACTACTACCTCCAAGAATTCCATTTAACAATCCATTAACCAATCCTCCACCAGTTGCACCACCACCACCTCCTCCAGGGAAACCACCTGGAGAACCTGGAACATTTGGAGAAGCAACCAAACTTAATAACAATTGTTTCTCACTACCATTCCCTCCTGCAGCTCCACCAGCTACAGCCATTCCTCCTGTAAGACCAGATGCGTTATTACCATTAAGAGCGGTTCCGGCACTTCCTCCACCCCCACCACTTCTGTTAACTCCTATTTGTAAATTTAATGGATTAAGATTAATTGCAACTAAATAAGCCGAACTACCATTTCCTCCATTTTTAAAACCACCTAAGCCACCTGTACCCCCTACACCTGCCCGAACTAACAAAGTACCTCCACCTCCGCCTTGCCCTCCATTAGCTGCAATAGTAGAAAAAGTAGTTTGTCCTCCAGCCAAACCATTAAGTGTAGCACTCCCATAACTTCCACCAGCTCCTCCTTGACCAATAATGTAAGAAATTTTAGCATTAGTTGGAATTGCAGTGACAGAAACATTCCCTTGGTTATAAGCACCGCCCCCACCACCACCTCCAGCCGATCCAAGACTAAGAAGTGTTAACAATTCATTAGAACCACCACCTCCACCGCCTGCACCCCATGTTTGTACAGATAAACTTGTAACTCCGGCAGGAATTTCTAATTCACCTGATGTAGTTAAGGTTTTTGTAGTTTGACTATAGGTCGAAATGGAAATTGAAAAGCAAATTACCAATAAAAAACAGCAGGTTTTAATTGTGTTTATTGGTTTAATAGAAGTAAAGTAATTTTTATTCATAGCCCCATATTTAAAAAATTATATAGCCGCCCGATACCAAATATATCAGGTGAACACAATTTTTTAGGGGGTCTAAAAATCTGAGATAAAATTATTAAAAAAATCGTTTAAATGAAGTTTTTTACTGTTAAAATACATTTTTTAACAATTAAACAAAGTGAAAAACTACATTTGAAAACTATTCAATTCATAAAGAACTAATTCACAAGCCACAATTTCATAAATTACGAAGAAAAAGTATTTGAAAACTTAGAAAATAGCAGTCATAAAAAATCCCGACTACTTACGCAATCGGGATACCTTTAAAAAAAATAAATTCTACACTAATAAACTATTTTTGTTGAAGTTGTTTTACCGTTTTCAAGAACCAGAGTTACTAAAAGAACTTGTTTACTGGACAGTAAATTTTGTATCATAAAATCATTGGCAGATACATCCTCTTTTTGATAAATTATTTTTCCTGCAATATCATAAATAATGATTTTTGAAATCAAATCTTCTGATGAACTTACCGTAATTTGGTCTTGTTTTACAGAAACCGTTACTGAGCTATCAATAACTGGTGTCTCAACTACCGGGGTTTCAACTACTGGTTCAACAGCATTTTTGTCAACATAACGCAATACAAACCGATTATTGAAAATTCCTTTTTCAGTATTAAAAGTATAAGCTCCCTGTTTAAGATCATGAAGTACTTTTAAATCTTTATCTTCTAAAAAGATATTCTGTGTTGCCAAAGCGCCATCAGTACGATCGATGCTAATTTTAAATTCCCCTTTGATAGTCGATTTATATCCTAAAACAACACTGTCTTGTTTAACAAAAGGTAACGCACGTCCCTGAATAGATAAATTCACGGCATTATTGACACTGTAAAAATCAACAAATTGATTTCCATCATAACTCATGCCGTCATAACCAGCATCATAACCATTAGTCGCTCCCGTAATATAACCTAACAAAGTTTGTTTGAAAGCCCCTTCTGAATTAGTTAAATTCAACCAAACACGATTTTTTTCTGTCGCAGTAGTCGTTGTCACTGTTTTAGAAGTACTATTAATTTTCAAAAAATTTGAATTATCATAATTAGGTTGTCCTTCTGTATATCTCATAGCATTATTAAATACTATTGTTCCTCCAGCAGCACTTGCCGGAGCAAAAAATCCTTGCCCTGCCGCTATTTTACCTGTAGCAACATTTACACCTCCTGTTTTATTATAAGTAATATAATCATTAGTGGTATAATTATAAATAGCATCGCCGGCAATATCTTTACTTGGTGATGTATTATGAGTCCAGAAATAAAGTGTTCCTTCTAATGAAGTTGAATTTGCAGCTATAAATTTATCGGCATCTATTGCTGATGGATAAGGATTCCCTAAAAGATGTGTTTGATTAGCTGCTATTGAAAATGATACTAATCCATTATTTGGCACCCCAACAAAAACCGGATTAGTATCAATTGCAGGCACAGTAATACTAAATGTTTGTGGAGCTCTAATAATATAACCTTTACCTGCTTCCATCGTAAGTGCTCCGTTATATTCAATTTTCCAACCACTAGTTGGATTATAGCTATAATATTTATCTCCTAAAGTACCAGGGGATAAAGCTTTCATTGTTTGTCCTGCAACAGGTGAAGCCCAATAGGTAAAATCATAACGTTTAACGGGAGCAGTATGGCGTTTATAATTGATATTTCCTGAATTTACAGCAGCATCATTAATTTGAACTAAGCTGGCATTATTCTCAAAAATTAATGTAGCGTTTGGTTGAACCTCCACTCCATTTTCAATTTTTAAAGTACGTCCAGATTTTATGGTAACTACGGCCGATCCTGTAACCTGACAAGAACAGCCTAACAAATCAACATCATTAGCGTTTGTATAATCTGTACCAAACACTAATCTTTGATTGATCGTAGGAGTTCCATCACTCCATCCACTTGAAGACCAAGTATTGGTTTCAGGTTCAAGAATAACAACAGTAACTGTTGCTGAAGTACAACTTCCATTAGTAACAGCAAAATAATAAGTACCCGGATGAAGCCCTGTTATTGTTTGTGACCCTCCGCCTAAAATCTCAATTGAATCATTACGTTCCCCTGTTTGAACAATAGTACCTGAACTAGGTAAATTATTTAAAATTACACTTCCTGTTGGTACTTTACAACTAGGGTTGGTTGGCGTTTCAGCTGTTGGAGTAGGAAGAGATGTTACTATGATTGTACCTGTCGCATTTATACCTGAACAACCACCAGTTAATGGAATACTATAATTAAAAGTACCAGAAGCAGTCGGTGTTCCACTAATCGTAATCGTATTCGAAGACCATGATGCATATACTCCAGCTGGTAAATCAGTAGCCATTCCAATGCCTGTAGCTCCTGTAGTAGTATGTGTAACATCAATCATTGTTTCGCCAATACATAAATTAGGACTTGATGAAGCCGTACCTACAACACTGCCTGGTGTAACTGTTAAATCTCTAGATGTTGACGTTCCACAACCACCATTATAAGTAGTAAAAACAACTTTAACAGTCCCCACACTAACACCAGTAACAACTCCAGATTGAGTAATACTTGCACTTCCTGTTTGATTAAAAACTGACCAAGTACCTGTAGAAGGCCAAGTATTTTCATCTTTTATAAATGTAGCAGTACTACCCACACATATTGAATTCGCACCACCTGTTATAGTTCCAGGATTCGAAGACCAATTACCTATTTCTGTAAAAGTAACTACATTTGAATTACTTCCAACTCCACAACTTGTATTTGCTCTTATCCTAAAATAATAAACACCGCCACGAGCGAGCCCTGTTATAGTGTAAGCATTGGTTTTCCCTACATACAAATCTTGATACCCACTAACATAGTTCGTAAAACCATTATCAATTGCTACATCTAAATAATATCCATCGGCTTCATTTCCACTAGTATCATAAACTCCATTCCATTGTGCTACCCAATCATTACAACTAGCATATCCAGCATTAGCTGTGGGTGACGAAATAGCCATAGTAGTAAAATTACTCACAGCAGAATTTCCACTCAAACCACAAGTTTCCATACGTCGAACTCTGAAATAATACATAGTATTTGGTAATAACCCAGACAAAATAAGACTATTTACATTTCCTACATCCAGATTATTATAGGCAGAAAGCATAGTTCCAGCAGAAAATGTATTGCTAGTTGCAACATCAATAAAGAATTTTGTAGCTGAACCATCCCATCTTATTGTAGAAGTACACCAATTAACATTATCTGACCTTACATTTGTTGGGGTAGCTATAGACAAAGTCGTAAAACTCCCAACAGAAGAATAACCACTAAATCCACAACTTCCAGAAGCTCTAACTCTAAAATAATAAGTAGTATTTGGTAATAATCCAGTTAAATTCACACTACCAACATTACCTAAGTTTGCATTATCATAAGATGGAACAATAGTCCCTGAATCAAAAGTACTTGTTGTAGCCACATCTATATAAAAATTTGTAGCTGAACCATCCCATCTCGCAATGTAACCATTACAACTTTCATTATCTCCTCTGATATTAGTTGGAGTAGAAGATGATGTTACTTGTAAATTAAAACCAACATAAATATTTGACGTACAACTTGGTGTCACACCAGTTGTTGTTACTCCAGTAATTTGTAAATACTGATTGTTATTAACAATCGTTAAAATAGCACTTGTAAAACTTGCTATTCCCGAAGCATTAGCAACAACTCCTGTAATTGGTGCTTGTGTACTTCCATTAATAGTATAACTAATTGTAGAAGTACTATTTGGCAACATACCCGTTAAATTTACGGTAGCTCCAGAACCAGCACAAACTGGTGAAGCCTGTGAAGCTCCTGATAATGTTGGCAAAGCATTTACCGTTACAGTTACATCCAATCTTGATGCACTCTCACAACCATTTAAAGTTTGAGACGCATAATAATGTGTTCCATTTGTTAAAACTGTATTTGTTGCAAGAGCAGCACCTCCACTTGAAGCTGCATACCATTTTATTCCTGTTCCTGTAGCAGTTAAATTGGCTACGGTTGGATTATTACTTGCGCAAAAAGATTGAGACGCTGTTCCTGTTGGAGCAGCAGTAGTACTGGTTATTGTAATCGTAACAGATGAAGTATATTGAGAATAAAAAGTTTGTCCATTAATTACAGAAACTGTTCTTCTTCTATAACTTGTAGTGGCATTTAAAACAGGCGGTAAATAATTTTCTGATATTGCTGAAGTAATTGTAACATAACTACCTGTTGAATCAGTAGCTTGCCATTGATAGGTAATTGTTCCTGAACCAGTAGCAGCTGTTGCTGATGTTAGAGTATTTGGAGCAGTACCACCACAAATATTTTGTGCAACTCCTATTACCCCTGCAGTTACAACATTAATACCTCCAGCACTCTCAACTTGATCAAATGAATACAAAGCACCTCCTCCTGTACAAACAGCATAGTTAGTTGTTCCCACATGTATTTCTGTATTATTACTACAAACTCCATTATCCGAAGTATCTAAACTTTTTGAGCCATTTTGAAGATATAAAGCTACATTTTGAGGTAATGTAATAATAGATTTTTTATTGAAAAAAATGCTTCCAGATGGAGAGGAAACAACTATTAATAAAGAATTAATACTAATATTGCTGTCAGCAGGAATTTCAATCACTCCCGAAACAGTTATACTATTAGCTGCAACAGACAAAACATCAAGAACCACTATTTTTCCAGATGGAATTATAACATCATCAGTCCCATTGGGAACCCCACTTGGAGACCAATTACTTGCAGTACTCCAATTACCATTATTAGCACCTGTATAAGTTTTTGTCGCTGCAAAAACCACAACATGAAAGAAAAAAAGAAAAAAAATTAAAAATCTATTTAAAGTAAAGTTTGGAATCATATAAAATATTTATTTGGGGCGGGCAAGCTTATAAAACTTTAACATTCAATTCATAAAAATGAATTACAGCGCAAGATTAAATGTTATTTCTTTTTCAAAAAACTAAAAACGTTTATGTACTTGTTTAGTCGTTAAAGTGCATTTTTTAAGCTAAACCTTTATCTCATAAGGATTCAGCAATTAAAAAGCTTCAAAATTTGCTCACTTTTTTATGTACGTTTTTATTTAAAAAATAGTTTTAGGAAACGAAATAAAATTTGGAATAAAAAAAGAAGATTTAACCGCTGATTAGCAGATTAAATTTTAAGGTTTTTGAAAAAAATTCGATGTTTTTCTTAAAATTCATACCTCGAAGGATTCCGAAAATTCGTGTATTCGAAACTAAAAAAACAACAAAACCTGGTAACTTATCTGTAAAAAAAATCCCGATTACTTTCGCAATCGGGAGAATAACCTTAAAAAATTAAATTATTTCAATAAATAATTTTTCTTACAAAAGTTTGTCCATTATCTAAAACTACATTGACTAATAATACCTGATGCGCGAAGTTCAAATTTTGTATAACAAAATGATTAGTGGCGAGAGCTTCTTTTTGATAAACGAGCTTTCCGGAAACATCATATAAACTAATTGTAGAAATAAGTCCTTCCGAAGAACTAAGCTTTATTTCCTTGTTAAGCACTGAAACAAAATTAAAATCCTCTGCTATTGGCTCTTTTGCCATTATTTTTCCAGCCTCATTTTTAGTTTCATAACGCAATACAAAACGATTATTGAAAGTTCCTTTTTCGGTTGTAAACGAATACGGTTCTTTTTTTAAATCATATTGCAAATCCAACTCTTTATCTTCAAGAAATACTTGCTGAAAATCCAATAGCCCATCGGTATGATCAAGACTGATTTGGAACTCGCCTTTAATAGCTGATTTATAACCTAAAGCCACTGTATCCTGTTTTTCAAAAGGCAAAGCCCGCCCCTGAATAGTTAAATGCAGCTGTTGATTTACACTATAAAAATCAACATATTGATTCCCATCATAAGTCACGCCATCATACCCAGCATCATAATTATTTGTTGCTCCAGTCAGATATCCAATTAAAGTTTGTTTAAAAGCTCCCTGATTATTAGTCAAATTTAACCAGATACGGCTTTTATCTGCTGTTACAGTTGTTGTAACAGCTTTTGATGCAGTATTCATTTTAAAAAACTGCGAATTATTTATTCCTGATGCACCGCCAGAAACCCGCATCCCATTATTGAAAACTAAATTTCCTCCCGCAGTGCTTGCAGGTGCAAAAAATCCCTGACCAGATGCAATTTTCCCCGTAGGAACAATTCCTCCCGGATAAGCCGGGTCAGCAGTAGAAATGCGAGTTCCTACTCCTCCTGTTCTGTTATAAGTTGCATAATCATCCGAAGTATAATTATAAATAGCATCACCGGCAACAGCACTATTTGGAGGAGAATTATGTGTCCAGAAATATAGTGTTCCTTCTAATACCGCAGCATTTGTATCTAAAAAAGTATCCGCATTAATAGCCGATGCATAAGGATTCCCCAGAAGATAGGTTTTACTTGCAGTTATTGGCAAACTCACTATTCCATTATTTGGAACACCTGAAAACACCGGATTGGTATCAATTGTAGCGGATGTTATGCTGAAGGTTTGCGGCGCTCTGATAAGATACCCATTACCGGGCTGCATAATAGCAGCACCATTATAATAAATCACCCAGGCACCTGCAATGGAATTATACCCATAATATTTATCTCCTAAAGTATTAGGCGACAAGTTTTTCAATGTTTGACCGGCAACCGGTGACGACCAATAGGTAAAATCATATCTTCTTACCGGAGCAGTATAGCGTTTATAATTAATATTTCCTGAATTGATAGCCGCATCATTAATCTGAACCAGACTGGCATTATTTTCAAAAGTCAGAGAACCACTAACAACTGTTACAGCATTAGTCACCTTTAAAGTATGTGCTGAATTAATAACCACATTAGCGCCGTTTGTAACCTCACAAGAGCAGGCATCAATGTCAGCTGTTGAAGTATAATTTTGCTGAAAAACAATTCCTCTGGAAGCATCCGGAGTTCCGTTGAGCCAGGTGGTTCCGTCCCATGTGGAAGTATCGCTGATTATCACACAAGTAGTAGTTGGAGAAATACAACCCGCTACATTTTTTATAATCACATTATAATTTCCCGTAGCCAAGCCCGATTTCACATTACTGGCTTGAAAACTGAATCCATTATCAAAGCTATAAGTATCTGATGCACTTTGTATGGTTACTGTAATAGTTCCTGTATTGCTTATACATGTGGGTTGTACAATGGTGGTTAGCGGAGTTGTCAATAATGGTAAAAAAGTAATTTTTCTGGTTCTGGTTGCACTTGTCACATTACAATCAGCCCCCGAAGACTTGAAAGTAATATAAACACGGTATTCGGCTGATTCAGTTGGTGTTCCAGCCGTTATTGTTAAGGTAGGAGTTACTGCTCCTGAGTAAGCTCCTCCATCGCTAATTTCATCCCAATCTCCTGAAATCACTGATTTTTTCCAACGATAAGAAACTACATTGGCGGGATTTGAAGTCGTAACGGTATAAGAATAGTTTGTTCCAAAACACTGAGTAACATTAGTGCCTCCGGTAATATTAGTAATTTCATTCACTGTGAGTGTTGCCACAGTTGAGGTTACACTACAATTACCATTAGATACTATTACTTTAAATTGGGTTCCATTAGGATATTGTGCACTGCTCACATTTCCTATTCTTATTTCGCCTGCAGCAGGATAAGTCGTATTGGTTTCACTGCCGGTAAGCGTTACAAATCCGGCATCTGCGGGTCTTTTATATTGCCAGACATACGTTAATCCTATACCGGAAGCCACCACTTTAAAATTAACAAAGCTGCCTTCACAATCTAATTGGTTAACGGGTTGAGTAGTAATAACAGGAACAGGATTTACGGTGATGGTTCCTGTAGCATTTAGATTCCCGCAACCTCCGGTTAATGGAATACTATAATTAAATGTTCCTGATTGTGTAGGTGTTCCGCTTATGGTAATTGTACCGAAAGACCACAATGCGGATACTCCTGTAGGCAATCCTGTAGCTGAACCTATTCCTGTTGCCCCTGCTGTAGTATGTGTAATACTCGTCATAGCTGTATTTATACAAGGTGCAGGAGATAGTGAAGCTGCTGTTACACTATTCAGGCTCATAGAAAACGCTCCTGAAACAGCAGTTGTAAAAGGAGTTCCGCAAGAACTATTTATTACACAATAGTAGTAGTTTGTACCACTAGTAGTACTTGAAGGGGTATAAATATTTGAAACTGCTCCCGTAATGGGAGTTCCTCCAGAATTAACAGCACTGGTATTAGTATACCACTGATAAGTCAAAGCTGTCCCAAAAGCAGATACAGAAATGGGACCAAAACTCCCGCCGCATAACGTTTGTCCTGCGGTCGACTGTCTATAAGTAGATGCGGAAACATACACAGGAACCGGCGCCGAATATTGATCACCACTACAAGCAGATGACGTATATTTTACCCTATACCATCTTGTCGCAGTCAGAGACGCAGGAGTATAAGTATCTAAAGTTTCTCCTGAAATAGACGTAAAAGTTCCTCCAGCTGTCATACTATACTGCCATTGATAGGTGGGAGAAGGCGCATTAGTTGTAAAAGTCATACTACTTATGGCACCACCAGAACAAACCGTTTGACTTTGAGGTGTGATTATGGCAGTATAAGAGTTCCCACTGGATCCACAGCCTAACGAGGTTCCGGAACAATTAGAAGCACACTCATTTCCGGAACCATAAATATCTGATGAACCTTGTGTTGACATAGATCCGGTTGTATAAAACTGGCCTGTAGCTCCTGAAATATCAATATTTCCATTATTTGTACTATAATTACCAAATACTTGTAATAATCCGTTAACAGTTACACTACCACTGCTGTTACTATTTACTATATTTCCATAAACAATTAATGACCCTCCAAATTCGATATTAATAGTTACTTTATTCCCTATTAA
Source organism: Flavobacterium flevense (assembly GCF_900142775.1). GTDB lineage: Bacteria > Bacteroidota > Bacteroidia > Flavobacteriales > Flavobacteriaceae > Flavobacterium > Flavobacterium flevense. The sequence continues at coordinate 659,142 of NZ_FRCC01000002.1, read as the reverse complement.
AAAATTATCCGAAACAGAACCAACAGTACCTAGTATCAAAGTAGCACCGGATTTTACAGTCAATGTAAAATTGGATGCTCCGCCTTCTATACTGGTAATTCCTCCTATAGTGGTAGTTCCTGAAGCTACAGTCAAACTTCCTACAGCACTAATTGTTGAAAAATTATAATTTGTTCCTCCCGGTTGATCAGTTACATCATGATTAAAAGTATAATTTCCTGTTGTAATTGTTAAATCCTGATCAAGTGTGAGCGGATGATTAACAGCAACATCAGTAGTATTAACCGGCACAACCGCAGGTGTCCATGTGGTAGCTGTTGACCAAATATAAGCTGTTCCTGATGTAACAGCTTGTCCCATCATTTTTGTAGAAAAAACAAATAAAAACAGCACTACAAAAAATATTTTCTTAGTTAAAAACGCCCTCATATATCCCGAGTATAAAATTTCACTTAACCCTTATTTTCAAAAATTCATTTAAATTAAATCATTAAAAATCAGACTATAAAACCAGCTCGTCAACCTACATTTTTAACCGACAATCAGCTTTTATTTACAAAAAACAGTGCTAATCAAATAATAAATCGGGAGTCTTTTAAAGAATTAAGTACCTTTATGACCAAGAATCTGAACCTCAATTTGGGATTATAAATGAAAGATGTATTGACAATCAAAGAAGCCATACAAAAAACAGAACATTATTGTGCCTATCAGGACCGTTGCCACGAAGAAGTAGTGCAAAAATTGCGAAGTATGAAAATGGATTCTGATGAAATTGACCAGATAATAGCCCATCTTATCAGTGAGAACTTCCTAAACGAAGAACGCTTTGCCTGTAGTTTTGCGCGAGGAAAACATCGTATCAAACATTGGGGAAAAATCAGAATTACGAATGAATTAAAATTCAGAGGCATTAATCAAACCTTAATCAACATTGCACTAAAAGAAATCAGTCCCGATGAATATCTGGAAACTTTTGACTCGCTGGCCAACAGACAATGGGAAGCAATACACGAACGTAATTCGCTTAAAAAAAGAAAGAAATTTTGTGATTATATGCTCCGTCGGGGATTTGAGAGCAACTTAGTTTATGAAAAAGTCCGGGAATTAGAAAATAGTGATCAGTGATCAGTGATCAGTATATTCGAGCTTTTTTTCTTAAACATATAAGTAATATAAGCTTATTTAAGGAAAATATCGACAACGAAGTTCATATAAGCCAAACATCAAAGTTTATATACATACCCTATTTAACCCCAAGAAATTTCTAAGTCACAGTCTCCTCTCCTTTGGAGGGGTTGGGAGAGGAACAGACAACAATACACTCACCGCATTTCCACCAAAACCTACGGCATTAACCAATACTTTTTGGATAGATTTTGTTTGTTGTTGCGCTTTCGCAAAAGGCACTCCGATAAACTGCTTTTTTTGCAACATCAACACGGCTAATTCCACACTCAACATTCCCGAAGCTCCAAAAGTGTGTCCAATTTTCCATTTATTAGTAGTTAATAACGGAAGGTTTTCACCGAAGATTTTCTGAATCGCCTTATACTCCGTTAAATCACCTGCTTTAGTTCCCGGAGCATGCATCACGACGGCATCTACCTCTTCTAAATTAGTGTTTTCTAAAGCCATTTTCATCGATTTTTGAAAACAAGTGGCTTCTGCTGAAATTGAAATATTATGTTCCAAAATCTCCGTAGCATAACCTATACCTTCAATAAAAGCCAAAGCGTTGTCTTTTTTGCCCATTTCGAGACAACAAACCGAAGCTCCTTCACCGAGAATCATTGAATTCAATTTTTTATCCAGATTCAGCGCCTGATTTGGATATGCTTCTTCACTGTTAGAATAGATTTTTAAGGCACGCATTTGCGCAATGGTAAAATCAGTTAATGGTGCTTCACTTCCGCCAATAAGGAACTTATCCACCATTCCGGCACGTAGCCAGGCCACGCCGTTTAAAAGCGCATGCAAGGCCGTAGAACAAGTTATAGAATGCGAGATTTCAGGTCCAGTACTTTGCAAATCGTGACCAACCCATGAAGAAATATTTCCCAAAGTGGTGGTTGGCGAAGCCAAAGTTTGCGCTTTCCCAGTTTCTAAATATTCCTGAAAATGCTTTTCGAATAAATCGGTTGCACCACGCGAAGAACCAATATTGATTCCGAAAACCGAATCGGATTTCCATCCGGCATTTTCAACCGCCATACGTGAAGCCGCCATAGCATACAAAACTGATTTGTCCAGTGACTTGTATTTAATATCAGAGGCTTGCAATTCAGCCACTATTTGCTGTGAATTTTCATCCAAAGAAGCACACCAGGTTTCCTGATTATCCAAATGTCTTTTTGAAAAAAAATGGTTTTCAGAAAGATAATTTTCCCAAATGGTTTTCGGGTCATTTCCTAATGGAGAAAGGGATGCAAGAGCTGTGATCGAAATAAGTGTTGACAAGGCTATTTATTTTACCGCAAAGGTCGTGAAGTTTTTTGTAATGCACATCAATCAGTAAAAAATGGCACACGGATGACACTGATTTTAACAGATTTTCACGGTTTATTTATTCATAATCTGTGTAAATCGGTTTAATCCGTCAAATCTGTGGCCTAATTAAATTATTTCTAATGCATTTTCGACTACTTCATACACTTTTTGCAATTGCTCATCCGTGATGATATAAGGGGGCAAAATATAAACAATATTCCCTACAGGACGTAAAATAATTCCGTTTTCGATAAAGAAATTATACAATTTCGTACGCATAGTTCCGTAATAACTCTCTTCGTTTTCTTTCTTTATTTCCAATGCAAAAATAGTTCCTAAAACCCGTGTAGTGGTTACCTTTGAATGATTCTTAATATGTTCTTGAAAAGCCAAATGACTGGCGTTTACCCGAACCAAATTGGCTTGCATTTCAGGAGTTTGTAATAACTCAAAACTGGCTAATGCTGCCGCACAACCTGTGGGATTGGCCGTGAAAGTATGTCCGTGAAACAAGGCTTTATTGATATCATCATCATAAAAGGCTTCAAATATTTCCTGTGTAAAAGTGGTAATCGCCATCGGAATGGTTCCGCCTGTCAAGGCTTTAGACAAACACATCATATCCGGTTTTTGCTCCACATAATCCATCGCAAAGGTTTTTCCGGTTTTTCCAAAACCTGTCATCACTTCATCGGCAATGGTTAAAACATTATTTGCTGCACAAATTTGGATTAACTCATTTAAAGCTTCCGCTTCATACATCACCATTCCGGCTGCTCCCTGCACCAGCGGTTCAAAGATAAATCCGGCACAATTGTATTGCTGAATTACTTTTTTCAAGGCATCAAAACTCGCTTGTTCCTCACCTTTAACAGGAACAGGAATTCGTACTACATCAATAAACATTCCTTGAAAAGCCTGTGTATAAAATGAAATTCCACTTGCTGCCATTGCTGCAAATGTATCGCCGTGAAATGCATTTTCGAAAGCAATAATCGTTGTTCGTTTTTCACCTTTATTGAAAAAATATTGCAAAGCTACTTTGATAGCCACTTCTACCGAAGTCGAACCATTATCAGAAAAGAATATTTTTTGCTGATTTGCTGGTAAAATTTCCATCAGTTTTTCGGCAACTTTTACTGCTGGTTCGTGCGTAAATCCGCCAAAAAGTACATGTTCTAAAGTCGTTAATTGCTTGTAAACAGCATCGGCTATAAATCTGTTGGAATGCCCAAACGGATTCACCCACCAGGAAGCAATGGCGTCAATGTATTCTTTACTATTTTCGTCCCACAATAAAGCACCTTCACCTTTTGTAATAGCAATTGGTGTTTGAGCGGTTTTATGTTGGGTATAAGGATGCCAAAGGTATTGGCTGTCTTTTTCTGTTAAAGTCATTTTTTGAATATAAAAAATAGAGTATAGAATAATGACTATACACTGTGATTTCAGACAAAGATAAGAAAGTCTATTCTCTTTGTTCTTTTTTCTATTCTCTATAAATTTAAAAGATTCTCCCGAAACAAATCGGCATATTCCCGAATTACATTTTGATCAAAATACGGTTCCTGATTAATTCTCCCAATACATTTAATTCCTGTTTTATTCAAAATAATAGATTCTGTAGCTTTGTTTTCATCACCATTAAACAGAATTCCTGCAATAGTAATATTTCTGTTCTGCAATGCTTCAATGGTTAACAAAGTATGATTGATACTCCCCAAATAATGACGAGAAATTACAATTACTTTATAATGGGGCTTAATTAAATCAATCACGCAATCCTGATTATTCAACGGAACAAAAAGTCCTCCTGCTCCTTCAATCACAAGATGATTTTCAGTAACTGGTTCTATGATTTTTTCTAAATCAATAACAATTTTATCCAATTCGGCTGCCAAATGTGGACTCGCAGCTGTGTTTAAAGCATAGCTGTTAGAATGAATTACTGTCTTATCATTTGACAAATATGCTTTTATTTTATGACTATCCGAAGTGTCTAAATCTCCCGCCTGGATAGGTTTCCAATAATCGGCTTCTAATGCTTCGGTTATAATGGCTGATGCAATCGTTTTGCCTACATCGGTACCAATTCCTGTTATAAATAATTTCATAGATTTTGTTTAACCACAAAGTTCGCAAAGAATGCGCAAAGTTCACAAAGATTTCCGATACTAATTTCTTTGAATCTGTTCACGATTTATAAGAAAGATAGCCCTCGGATTTTGCTGATTTAACAGATTATCACGGATTTTTATTTTTTATGTTTTCTGTCGTTTGTATATATAATACGTTTAAATTCTGGATCTTCTCCAAAATTTAATACTAAACCAACTTCAATTTCTGTTGCCTTAAGGTAATTCATTAATTGGGCAAAGTGAGCATTCATAAGTAATTCACAAGCTTTTAGTTCAACTATTACATTATCTTCAACTAATAAATCTGCATAATATTCACCAACCAATAAATTTTTAAAAAAGACTTTTATAGGTTTTTGTGCTTCAACTTTATAGCCTAAAGACTTTAACTCAAAATACATGGCATTCTGATACACTTTCTCCAAAAAGCCATACCCTAAATGATTATAAACATCATAATAAGTTTTTAAAATAGAATCTGTAATTCCTTTATGAAGCAAGTTTGACATAATTAATCTGTGTTAATCGGTAAAATCTGTTTTATCAGTGGGCTTAAAAAATAAAGTTACTCAATAATCCCAACACTTCTGTGATTTCATCTTTTGTATTATATGAATGCAAACAAAAACGCAATCTTTCCTGACCTTCCGGAACAGTTGGTGAAAGAATAGCTTTTACGTCAAACCCTTTCTCCTGAAGTTGGTTTGCAATGGCTTTTACTTTTTCATTTTCAGGAATAATAACCGATTGAATAGATGATTTACTTCGAACGAAAATTGGCTTTAAGCCTAACAAATTCTTTTGCTGATTGAAATGAATGATATTCTCACGCAGCAACTTAATATTCTTGTTTTCTTTTTCTAAATTCTGATACCCCACTAAAATTGTAGCAACAGAATGGGGAGAAAGTCCTGTAGTATAAATAAAACTGCGAGCAAAATTAACCAAATACGCTCTTAACTCAAGACTTCCTAATATCGCTGCTCCATGACAACCCAATCCTTTTCCAAAAGTCATAATTCGGGCAAAAACTTTGTCTTGTGCTTCAAATTCCTGAATCAAACCCTGTCCGTTACTCCCAAAAACTCCTAAAGCATGCGCTTCATCAACGACTAAATAACAACCATATTTTTCAGAAACAGCAATCAATTCTTCCATATTGGGACAATCACCATCCATCGAAAAAACGGTTTCAGTAACTATATATATTTCTTTAATTAAGTTGTCAGACTGAGCCTGTCGAAGTCGTTTTTCTAAATCTTCAAAATCATTATGATTGAATTTATACGCTTTTGCGTAAGACAATTGGATTCCGTCTCTGATAGAAGCATGACAAAGCTCATCATAAAGTATCAAATCGCCTTTTTGAGGCACCGAACTAAAAAAACCCACATTGGCATCATAACCGGAATTAAAAATCAATGCAGACGCTGCCTGATGAAACTGAGCAATATAGTTTTCTGCTTCCTGATACACTTGATGATTTCCTGATATTAATCGCGAACCTGTGGCTCCATTATAGAATATAGCATTCTTAACCAAATATTGATGAGCAGCATCAAAAATAAGCTTGCTGTTAGAAAACCCAATATAATCGTTTGAGGTAAAATCGACTAAATTAGTATGCTCAGGTAATTGCCTGAGTGCATTATTTTGCTTACGAATTTCGAGTTTCTTAGAAAGATTTTCCGGTAATTTCATAAAAGCAAAGTTATGAATTTGAGTTTAAAGTTCTTAAAAGTTCTGATTTTTAGCCCAGATGGAAACGGCATCCTTTGCGTGCCTTCTTTAGGCAGGCAAAGATAGAGTGGACAGCTGGATAAGCTTCAAAAAAAAAGCCAAACATTGCTGTCTGGCTTTTTTTTTTATAAATATAAATTGTCTTAGTCGGCTAAAACAATTACTTTATTGTCTTTCATTTCAATAGTCCCTGAAGAGATAGCTAAAGCATAATTTTGATCGTCTATTTTCGAGAACAATTTTGCTGCTTCTTTGCTAAAACTAAAACTTGGTGCTGTAATTTTTACAGTCCCTTTTTGAAGTAAGGAAACTATTGGGGCGTGATTGTTTAAAATTTGAAAACTTCCATCTACACCTGGAACAGATACTGATGTTACTTCTCCTTTAAACAAAGATGCCTCTGGTGATACTATTTCTAAAATCATATTTTTTTAAGTTAGAAGATGGGAGTTGGGAGTTGGAAGAGGGAAGAAGAAAGAGAAGGGAAAAATGAAGAACAATTTACTTCTAACTTCCTACTTCTAGCTTCTAGCTTCTGACTTCTAACTTCTGGCTTCCAGCTTATATTATGCTTCTGCTAACATTTTCTCTCCAGCTTCGATAGCTTCTTCGATAGTTCCTTTAAGGTTGAAAGCTGATTCTGGCAAGTGATCTAATTCACCGTCAATAATCATATTAAATCCTTTGATAGTATCTTTAATATCAACTAATACACCCGGAATACCTGTAAATTGCTCAGCAACGTGGAACGGTTGAGACAAGAAACGTTGTACACGACGTGCTCTAGATACAGATAATTTATCTTCTTCAGATAACTCTTCCATACCTAAGATTGCGATGATATCTTGTAATTGTTTGTATTTTTGAAGAATCTCTTTTACTCTTTGTGCACAGTCGTAGTGCTCATTTCCTAAAATGTGTGGAGTTAAAATTCTTGAAGTAGAATCCAATGGATCTACCGCAGGATAAATACCTAACTCAGCAATTTTACGAGACAATACAGTAGTTGCATCTAAGTGAGCAAACGTTGTTGCCGGTGCAGGGTCAGTTAAATCATCCGCAGGAACGTAAACCGCTTGTACAGATGTAATAGATCCTTTGTTTGTAGAAGTAATACGCTCTTGCATAGCTCCCATCTCAGTTGCCAATGTTGGTTGGTAACCTACCGCAGATGGCATACGACCTAAAAGTGCCGATACCTCAGAACCTGCTTGTGTAAAACGGAAGATATTATCAACGAAGAACAATACGTCTTTTCCTTGATCAGATCCAGCTCCATCACGGAAATACTCAGCGATAGATAATCCGGAAAGTGCCACACGTGCACGAGCTCCCGGTGGCTCATTCATTTGTCCGAAAACGAAAGTAGCTTTAGACTCTCTCATTCCTGGTAAATCTACTTTAGACAAATCCCATCCTCCATTTTCCATAGAGTGCATGAATTCCTCACCGTATTTAATAATTCCTGACTCTAACATCTCACGAAGCAAGTCATTTCCTTCACGTGTTCTTTCACCTACTCCTGCGAATACTGAAAGTCCACCGTGACCTTTTGCAATATTGTTAATCAACTCCTGAATCAATACTGTTTTACCAACTCCGGCACCACCAAACAATCCAATTTTACCCCCTTTTGCATAAGGCTCAATCAAATCGATTACTTTAATACCTGTGAATAAAACTTCAGAAGATGTAGATAAATCTTCAAATTTTGGAGCCTGACGGTGAATTGACATTCCGTTTTCTCCTGTTTTAGGCAATTCTGGCAAACCATCAATAGCATCTCCAACTACGTTGAATAAACGTCCGTAAACATCTGCTCCAATCGGCATCTGAATAGGATTACCTGTTCCTACTACCTCATATCCTCTGCTCAAACCATCAGTTGAATCCATCGAAATGGTACGAACTGTATTTTCTCCAATGTGAGATTGTACCTCAAGGATTAATTTAGTACCATCTTTTTTATTGATTTCTAATGAATCATAAATTTTTGGAAGTTCAACATCCTTACCGTTGAAAACAACGTCAACTACTGGGCCAATGATTTGGGCAACTTTTCCTATTACTTTAGACATTACTTATGTATTTATTAAACAGCTATTTAGGTTTATGAAACTTACCTCATCAAAATTCAATGATTTAGGTGTTTTTTCAGAGCGCAAAGATAATTTTTTAAAATAAAAAATCAACAATTTTATTTAAAAAACATAAAAAAATAAAACTGAGTCTTAAAAAGGCTTTTAAAACACTCTCCAAAACTTTTTTAAAATGATTTTTCTATGGATTTACGGTCCAGGAAACAAAATACATTTGTCCAATTAAACCGGCTCCCAAAACCTGTGCATATTCTTTCCCTCCAATATTAGCACCTCCTATTTTTAAGGTCGATTTAAGTGACGGAATATTATAATTAATCTGAGCATCGACAACAGTTGCTCCGTCAACCATTCCATCCACCATAGAAGATTGCCACAAATAGTCACTATTCCATCTTCCGCTGATATTGAAACCAAAGTTTTCAAATAATTTTTCGTTCCCAAAAGAAACTTTCACCCTGTGTTTAGGGGTATTAAAACCAGCTTCAAAACTTGGATCCTTAGCTTGATCAAAATTAAACTCAGCATAATTATAATTGGCTCCTAGTTCAAAATCTTTATATACTTTTCTGGAAAGTCCTATTCCAAACCCGAAGGACTTTATTTCAACATCCGCATTGGTATACAATTGATAAATCCTAAAATTACCATTAGCCAACGCATGCAGAGACTGCACCTGAGGATTTGTAGCATATGTAGGCGCTCCTGTCGCAAAATCAAAAGTATTAGATGCCTGACCATATAAAGGTGCTATCGCATTAGCATTTCCAATAAAATTATTATAAACATTATAATAGGCATTAATATCGATATTAACATCATTAATTCTGGAACGATACCCCACCTCTAATGCTTTTACCTCTTCTGGTTTTACATAATTCACATCTGTTTTTCGCAATAAAGCTGCTGCTCCGGGCGTGTTTCCGGGATTAGCTGCCGCAAAAGCCGCAAAGGCCATTACAGAAGATGCCGTATAGGAATTATTATAAGCGTTTTCCCCGGTCATTGTTACCGAAGCACCGCCTGCATACAATTGCCCTACAGCAGGAGTCCCATTAGCAACAGCTCTTGTTTCAGAATATCGCAATAAATTATCCGGAGCTGAACCTATCAAAACAGCATTCCCTACATTAAAACCAATGTACTGATCCTGGGTAGTAGGATTTCTAAAGCCTGTTTGAAAAGAAGCTCTGAAATTATGTGTTCTGGACTCGCCGGCAGCATAGACTAAAGAAATCCTTGGCGAATAACTTCCTTTGAAATTTTGAGATTTATCATAACGGATAGATCCTGTAAATTTTAGTCGTTCTTCTAAAAATTTCTTTTGCAACTGCGTATACAATCCGTATTCATCATAATTAATGGCTCCAATAGCATCGGTATAAATTCTTCCAAAGGAATTTAATTGATACTTACGGTACGAACCACCTACCTGAATTTCAGCAAACGATATCAAATCTTTAAAATTATAATTCGCATCAGAATGATATATCCTAGAATTATCTACCAATTTTGAACCGGATAACACATCCGGATTAGCAGTCACCTGATTAAAAGCATTCTGAAAAGCCGGTGTACCCGGTATTAATCTTCCAGTTTCGGCTGCAGCACGGGCAAAAGCATGGGAGGCACTGGCATTACCGGCATAAGAAGGACCAAATAAACCTGCAAAAGCCTGAGAGTAAGCACCTGCATATTGTCCAAACCAATTATTATCTGATTTCCACATTCTGTTGATATTGATTCCTGTGAATTGCATATCATAAGAATCACCTCCGTTTTCAGATGTGGTATAACCTCTCAGGAAAAAATTCTTCCCCTTAAATTCTATTTTATGTTGTTGCATAAAAAAGTTATTCAAATAATACCGATTAGCCCCTTGATAAACGGCATTACCGAAACCAAATTTACTTTGCAGAATTACTTCTAACTTTTCATCTCCAAAAGGTCGAATGTGTAACGAAAGATCAATTTTAGTATTACTTGCTCTGTTATCGGTTAAGTCTGTTTCATTATAACCTGTTCTGGAAACATTTTCATTAGGCAATAATGCGGCTAAATTAGAAGGAAGCAAATTATTAGCCACCAATGTTTGTCCTACCGTATAAATATTAGTAGAAACTTCATCTCCATATACATTAATTCCGTCATAATTTTGATGTGAACGATCTCTGCCAATATTGGTTTTATCATCATAATTGGTAGCAAACCAATCCGTACCCCGCATATAAGTAAAGTTAGCTTTTCCGGCTATGTGTCGGCTAAAGGCTTTTGCCATTCTAACTCCATAATCAATATAATCGTTGGTACCAGCAGCTTTTTGGCTGGTTTGACCATATTTAGCATAAGCCGATATTCCTTCATACAGAAACGGGCTTTTACTATTCATAAACAAAATTCCATTGAAAGCATTCGCTCCGTATAATGCCGAAGAAGCACCGGGCAACAACTCCACACTTTGCACATCGATTTCAGAAACACCAATCATGTTTCCTAAAACAAAATTCAACAAAGGTGATGCATTGTCCATGCCGTCAACCAATTGTAAAAAACGGGAATTAGCCACAGTAGCAAAACCACGGGTATTGATGGATTTAAAAGACAAACTGCTGGTATTCATCTGAACTTCTTTCAAATTCTCTAAACCATCATAAAAAGTTGGGGACGCCGTTTTTTTAACCTCACTAATTCCCATTCTTTCAATAGTAACGGGTGATTCAAAAACTCTTTCGGGCGTTCTGGAAGCAGATACGACAATTTCATTCAGCATATTTTGTTCTTCCTGCAAAACTATATTGATCTGTTGTTTTTTTGAAGTAACCATAATTCGTTGGGATACAAATCCCACACTGCTAATTTCTATTTCATAAGGCGGTGTATTGTTGGTATCCAAAACAAATTTTCCGTCACTGTCAGTTACAGTTCCTCCGGAATCAGCAGTTGCTTTCACATTTGCACCAATAATAGGTTGATTATTACTTTCAACCACAACACCCTGAACAGTATTTTGAGCATAAATGATGCTGCAAAAAAACAATGGTAAAAAAAACAAATACGCTTTCATATGATTAAGTTTTATTTAGTTTGGGGCTTTTTAAAAACAATCAACTTTATTAAGAACATTATTGAAATAGGAAGAATATTTTCAACACTTTAAATTTAAGCAAAAAAAATAATTATTTAACAAAAAATATGTCGGAAAATTCAATTTTTACTAATTGCGTCACTATCTAAAACAAAAAAAGCAAGGCGTGAGCCTTGCTTTTCATATAAACTGAAATATTTTTTTTATTCTACTGTCACTGATTTAGCCAGATTACGAGGCTGATCCACATTACAATCTCTGTAAACAGCAATATAATAAGACAACAACTGCAACGGAATTGTTGTAATTAAAGGTGATAAAGCATCCGATGTTTCCGGAATTTCGATAACATAATCTGCCAATTCTCTAACCTGAGTATCTCCTTTAGTCACTACAGCAATAATTTTTCCGCTTCTGGACTTAATTTCCTGAATATTACTTACTATTTTATCATAATGACCTTGCTTAGGAGCAATTACCACAACCGGCATTTGCTCATCAATCAAAGCAATTGGTCCGTGTTTCATTTCGGCAGCCGGATAACCTTCTGCATGAATATAGGATATCTCTTTTAATTTCAAAGCACCTTCTAGAGCTACCGGGAAATTATAACCACGTCCTAAATACAGGCAATTAGGAGCATCCTTGAACGCAGCTGCAATTTCTTTAGCTCTGTCAATAGTTCCTAACGCTTCTTTTACTTTTTCAGGAATCAATTCTAATTCTAATAAATACCTGTGGAAATCAGAATGAGATAACGTTCCTTTAGCTTTCGCTAAACGCAAAGCTAACATGGTCAAAACAGTAATTTGGGTTGTAAAAGCTTTAGTTGAAGCCACACCAATTTCCGGTCCTGCATGGGTATAAGCACCTGCATGAGACTCTCTCGAAATAGAAGAACCAACTACATTACAAACTCCAAATACAAAAGCACCCTGCTCTTTAGCCAATTTAATTGCCGCCATAGTATCGGCCGTTTCACCTGATTGTGAAATAGCGATAACTACATCAGTACTTTTTATAATTGGGTTTCTGTATCTAAATTCAGAGGCATATTCTACTTCTACCGAAACGCGGGCAAATTCCTCAATAATATATTCAGCAACTAAACCTGCATGCCATGAAGTTCCACAAGCAACAATAATAATTCTGTCGGCATTTAAGAATTTTTCTAGATGATCTTCCACACCTGACATTTGGATAATCCCTTTATCAGCATGTAATCTTCCTCTGTAAGTATCTTTGATAACATTAGGCTGCTCAAAAATCTCTTTTAACATAAAATGGTCAAATCCTCCTTTTTCAATTTGCTCCAAATTCATTTGAAGTTCCTGAATATAAGGATCCACTAAACTGTCATCTTTGATTTTTCTAATCTTAATTGATTTATTCAAATTAATATTAGCCATCTCTCCATCTTCAAGATAAACAGCATTAGAAGTATATTCGATAAACGGAGAAGCATCAGAAGCGATAAAATATTCACCTTCTCCTACCCCAATTGCCAAAGGACTTCCCAAACGAGCCGCTATAATTTCATCAGGTTTCTTACTGTCAAAAACAGCAATTGCATAGGCACCTACTACCTGATTAAGAGCCAGTTGAACTGCCTTTCCTAACTTTATTTTTTCTTTTTTCTGCACTTCTTCAATCAGGTTTACCAAAACTTCCGTATCAGTATCTGAATGAAAAACATAACCACGCTTGATTAACTCTTCTTTTAATGGTGCATAATTTTCTATAATTCCGTTATGCACGATAGCTAACTCTCCTGAGTTTGAAAGATGAGGATGCGAGTTTACATCATTAGGAACTCCATGAGTAGCCCATCTTGTATGACCTATTCCAATTGTTCCTTTTGTATCAATTTCTTTCTGAGCAAGCTCTTCAAGCTGTACTACTTTACCTTTGGTTTTGCAAACTTTAATTGTTTCGTCATAAATCATTACACCGGCACTGTCATATCCACGATACTCCAATCGTTTTAAACCTTTGATGACAATAGGATAAGCTTCTCTATGGCCTATATAACCAACTATTCCACACATATAATTTATTTATTAATTCGGTTTTGTGTAATAAATCTCTAATTTTAATTTTTTATCTGCCGGCACTGAAGAATTAGCTCCATGAAGCACTACTCCTAAAGGATTCATTACTGAAGCCTGAGGCGCTTTAGTTAAAGTTGTTCCCGGCTGTAAAGGCACTCGCAACTTATTCATTCCAGTATTGTTAATATCCTCAGTAACTACAACTCCTAATTTAACATTAGTAGAATCAGCATTTTGAATCAGAGTTCTGATATGATTGGTAATTCTGAATTTATACGTTTTGTCCTCAGTATTAACAGGATTCAAAAGACCACCGTAAATCAAATGCCCAGTCTTATCAGTAAGTACTCTTGTTTGATCAAAAGCATAATCTGCAATTACGGTATTATTAGTTAAATCATATAAATAAACTCTGTTTGGAATCTTATTGGATCCCATTGCAGCTCCATCAACATGAAAAACTAAATTAGCTTCATTTATCAAGAGACTTTTTCCTGTTACCGGATCTTTACGTCTTAACTCATCTAACTCATCATAAACACCATTAGGTCCTGTTACATTTCCGTTAGCATCATATCCTAAAAGATCTGTTTTTTCAAAAAGCTCTAATACTGCCATTGCTCCTTCTCCACCTTTTAAATACAGTTTTTCGTCTCCAGTTGTAGTGTTTGGATTAGCGGCTGCATTTGTGTAAGCAGTTGCATTTGTTACATCATTAGACAATAAATTAACAGTGTTTCCGGTAAGATTAAGCTGAATAGATTTAGAAACTTTAACGGTATTATCTGTCGAAGAATCTTCTTTGTAATATACAATAATTTTTCCCGCTTTAAAGTTCATCATAGACAAAACACCCAGATTTGAATCTGATTTTTCTACTTTAAAGTACAAACCTCTAAAATAATTTTTAAAAACATCATTAGTAACTAATTTGCCTGAGGCAGCAGCATCAATAATTTTTGTTTTAAAATAGCTTTTATTTAATGCCAGTCGCATAGCCGGAACCGATTGAGTTGTGGTTGCTTCACCATTAGTTGTTGTTTTTTCTTTAACCGCTTTTGGGCTAAAGAAAAAAGCGGTGTTTTGAGAAACATCAGCAGCATCATTCAAAACAACAGAACCTTTGAGAGTCTCAAAATCAGATGCCTGATTAGTATAATATCTTTGTACTTCTAAAAAACCGGTCGCAGGATCTAAATCCCTCATAAAATAACCGTTTTCATAAATATTAAGTTTAATTTTACCCAAATCCTTGTTTCCATAAATAGAATCTAATCTATAAAGATTCTCTCCTGATTCTAAATCCGGATTAGGCAGCTGAGTGTAAAAATAAGGAACAGACAAAATCACACTGTCAACCTGAACGTTATTCCCAATAACCGGATTCACAGAAGCCAAAGTAAGCTGAGTAACAAAACTGGCTGTTGTAGTTCCAAAAATTGCATCTTCATAAACACCCAAAGCATTTACAGGTAAATTACTGGATTGTACTGCATTAATTTTTTGATTGTAAGCAAGTACATTAAAAGTCTTACTTTCCAAACCAAAATGATCATTACCTACTAAATCACCTCCAATAGAATTAAAATCTTTATCACAGGATGTAAAAAAAACGACCGATATTGCTATTAGAATTATCTTAAAAAAAGAATTATTATGCATATTTAAATAAAAGTGAGGTTAAAGCATTTCTTTATAAAAATTGCTATACGCTTCTGCGAAAGCATCTTTAGGGACGAAAGGTAAAAAAGGTTTTCCCGAAGTTTCAATAAATTTTGTTAAACTTGGACTAACATTTGGCGATGCCACAATTACAGCGTCAGAATGCATTACCGTTGCCTTAATAATATTCTCATAATCAGGCGTTGCCAGCATCTCAACTTGTTCCTGAGGTACGCCATCAAGCTTTACTTTATTAATCATTTCAACATCCAGAGTGCCGTCAAAAGATTGCCCATATACTGAAGTAACTATTTTAGTCTCTGAAAATAAGGCTTCATTTTTATAAAAATGTTTCATATAGACAGGTAACATTGCTGCCATCCAGCCATGAACATGAATAATATCAGGAACCCAGTTTAGTTTTTTTACGGTCTCAACAACTCCTTTTGCAAAAAAGATAGCACGCTCATCATTATCAGGATACATAACCCCGTCTTCATCAGCAAAAGTGGCTTTTCGCTTAAAATATTCATCATTATCAATAAAATAAACCTGAATTCTTTCTTTAGGAATTGATGCTACCTTAATAATCAAAGGCATATCTAAATCATTTACTACCAAATTCATTCCAGATAATCTAATTACTTCATGCAATTGGTGTCTTCTTTCATTAATATTTCCATATCTTGGCATAAAAATTCTAATCTGTCCCCCTTGATCATTTACCATTTTAGGAACATCATAAGACATTAAAGAAACCTCATTTTCAGCCAGATAGGGCACCACTTCAGATGATACATATAATATCCTCTTATCTTTCATATTGTAATTTAGTTAGTTATGTTGGTAATAAAAACCACGCAAAATTACGAAATTTTATGCAGTTATTAACTAATATATTATGTTTGCATTTAATTTTAATAAAATAACCATGCCTATTTTCTATGGAAAAGCAGCTTTAATCGAATTTATACATTCTGTTAAATCGTCTGATTCCACTATTGGCTTTGTCCCAACAATGGGTGCACTACATCAGGGACACCTCTCGTTAATGCAACAATCACTGGCAGAAAACACACATACTGTGGTTAGCATTTTTGTTAATCCTACTCAATTTAATAACCCCGAGGATTTAGAAAAATATCCGAGAACTTTAGAAAAAGATACTCAAAAAATTTTTGAATTAAATCCAAATATAATGGTCTATGCCCCTTCAGTCAATGATATTTACGAAGGAAAAGTAGTATCACAGAGTTTTGATTTTGACGGACTGGAAAATCAAATGGAAGGCAAATTCCGTCCCGGTCATTTTAACGGCGTAGGAACCATAGTAAAACGATTATTTGAAATTGTTTCCCCAACCAATGCTTATTTTGGACAAAAAGATTTTCAACAATTGCAAATTGTAAAAAAAATGGTCAGCAAAAACCATTTGGACGTCACTATTATTGGCTGCGAAATCTACAGAGAAGCCAATGGTCTGGCAATGAGTTCCCGAAATGAACGCTTATCAGATTCCGAAAGAGAGCAGGCAGCTATCATCTATCAAACCTTACTTCAGGCTAAAGAAAAATTCAAAACATCAAGCTGTAAAGCGGTGAAACAATGGGTAAAAGAGGTTTTTGATGCCAACACAAATTTTGACTTAGAGTATTTTGAAATCGCTGATGAGGAAACACTTATTCCTTGTGACGAAAAAATAAAAGATAAAAATTATCGTGCATTTATAGCCATATTTGTTAATAATATCCGATTGATTGATACCATTTCACTAAAATAATTTACTTTTGTGCCATGCAAATTCAAGTATTAAAATCAAAAATTCATCGGGTAAAAGTAACAGGTGCCGATCTAAATTACATAGGCAGTATCACCATCGATGAAACCTTATTAGAAGCTTCAAATATTATTGAAGGAGAGAAAGTTTCTATTGTTAACATCAACAATGGAGAACGTTTTGACACTTACGCCATAAAAGGAAAAAGAAATTCCGGTGAAATTACCCTTAACGGGCCAGCGGCCAGAAAGGTGCAACGGGATGATATTATCATTATCATTTCTTACGCAACCATAGATTTCGAAGAAGCTAAAACTTTCCAGCCCTGGATTATTTTCCCTAATGAAAATGACAATTCATTAACTTAAAAAACATCTAAAACATTCAATATCCGAAGCGTTTCTCTCCATAGAAGCGCTTCTTGTTTTTATAGCCCTAATTTTTCTTTGATTAAAAAGTAGTATATTTAAAATCGAATTTTAAAAAGCCCAAATTATGAAACAACTACTACTTTTATTTTTCTTTTCCATTTCATTATTTGCTCAAAAAACGGAATTAATCAAATCCGAAAAACTGGGAACAACCAGAGAAATTATTGTTAGCTTACCATCTTCTTACGAAACCAATCCCACCAAAAGATATCCTGTATTGTTGTTATTAGACGGACAATATTTATTCAATTCTTTTCAGGGCGCTTTAAAATATGGCGAATATTGGGATGATTTACCTGAAACCATAATTATAGGAATCAATCAAAAAAACAGCCGCATGGACGATTGTGGTTTTGATGAAGCCGAAGGTATGCCCACAAAAAGATCCGCCGCTTTTTATAATTTTATTGGTGAAGAACTCATGCCTTTTATCGAAAAAAAATACAGAGCAGCTCCTTTTCGAATTATAGCAGGACATGACACCACAGCGGGTTTTTTAAATTTCTTTCTGTATAAAGAAAACCCCTTTTTCAATGCTTATATTTCATTAAGTCCGGAACTTGCCCCGGGTATGGAAAACCAAATAGCAACAAGCTTAACCAATGCTAAAAAAACTATTTTCTACTATCAATCCTCAGCCGATGGTGATATCAAACAATTACGTGAACCGGTAGAGACACTGGATAATAGTTTAAAATCAATAACTAATCCGTTAGTCAACTATAAATTCGATAATTTCAGGAATGCATCTCATTATTCATTAGTTTTATATTCGATTCCAAATGCTTTGTACCAAATTTTCGATAGTTACAAACCTATTTCTTCTACTGAATTTTCAGAAAAAATAGTGGTGCTGCCATCGGGTTATGTAGATTATCTGACTAAGAAATACGACAACACTACCCAAAAACTAGGCTTAAATATTCCTATTCGAATTAATGATTTCAAAGCTATTGAAGCTGCAATTTTAAAAAACAAAGCTTATGCAGAATTAGAACAATTAGCCCAATTAGCCAATAAAAATTATCCAAAAGCCATGCTTGCTGATTACGAATTGGGTTTGATGTATGAAAAAACAGGCGATGCCAAAAAAGCCGCCAACAAATACCAACGCGCCTCACAACTGGAAGAAATAGGCGATTTGACCAAAGAAATGATGTACAATAAGTACGATGATATGAAAAGCTTAACTGTTAAAAAATAATGTCAAAAGTTAAAACCTCTTTTTTCTGCCAAAACTGCGGAACCTCTTATGCTAAATGGCAAGGCCAATGTAACGCCTGTAAAGAATGGAATACCATTGCCGAAGAAATTATTCAGAAACAAGACAAAGTAGCCTGGAAAAGCGAACCTACTCCAAGCAACCGCGCGCCAAAACCATTACGAATTACCGAAATTGATTCGACTCAGGAAATCCGAATGGATACTACGGATGCCGAATTAAATCGTGTGTTGGGTGGCGGAATTGTACCCGGTTCGCTCACTCTTTTAGGCGGTGAACCCGGAATTGGAAAAAGTACGCTTTTACTCCAAATTTCACTAAAACTACCTTATAAAACCTTATATGTTTCAGGCGAGGAAAGCCAGAAACAAATAAAAATGCGTGCCGAAAGAATTACGCCAAGCAGCGATAATTGCTACATTCTGACGGAAACTAAAACGCAAAACATCTTCAAACAAATTGAAGCCATTGAACCCGAAATTGTAATTATCGATTCGATTCAAACCTTGCATACCGATTATATCGAATCGACTGCGGGAAGTATTTCTCAAATCAGAGAAACCACTGCTGAGCTGATTAAATTTGCCAAAGAAACCAATATTCCTGTGATTTTGATTGGTCATATTACCAAAGACGGAAACATTGCCGGACCAAAAATTCTGGAACACATGGTAGATACCGTTTTGCAATTTGAAGGCGACCGTAATCACGTGTATCGAATCCTACGTTCCCTAAAAAACCGTTTTGGTTCTACTGCCGAAATCGGGATTTACGAAATGCTGGGCAGCGGATTAAGAGAAGTTTCCAATCCGTCCGAAATATTGATTTCGCACAAAGACGAAGAATTATCAGGAACCGCAATTGCCACCACATTAGAAGGTATGCGTCCGCTGATGATTGAAATTCAATCCTTAGTCAGCACCGCAGTTTATGGAACACCACAACGCAGTACCACCGGCTACAATGCCAAAAGGCTGAATATGATTCTGGCGGTTTTAGAAAAAAGAGCCGGTTTCAGGCTTGGCGCCAAAGACGTTTTCCTGAACATCACCGGAGGAATTTCGGTAGATGATCCTGCGATCGATTTGGCTGTTGTAGCTGCTATTTTATCATCGAATGAAGATATAGCCGTAAACAAAGGTTTTTGTTTTGCCGGAGAAGTTGGTCTTTCAGGTGAAATCCGTCCTGTAAACCGAGTGGATCAGCGTATTCAGGAAGCAGAAAAATTAGGCTTCACCACCATTTTTGTATCTAAATACAATAAAATCGCCTTGAAAAATACCGGGATAAAAATTGAATTAGTCGCTAAAATTGAAGATGTAGCAAGTATGCTTTTTGGATAGAAAGTGAAAAATAGACAAACAATAAATTGCCTCCAGCTTCAGCTGGGGGATTTAAATAAAGAATAATTTAAAGGCTTTAGCCAAAGTTTCGGCTAAAGCCTTTAAATTACATAGAATCCTTTTTAACTCCAGCTGAAGCTGGAGTCAATTCAAAAAATTATTATTTCCAAAACAACAAGAAAAGGCTTAATTCCCTAAATATCCATCCAATTTTTGATCTGTAAATTATAACTTCTTCCGGAAGTAATACTGGTTTTTCTATTGTTATTCAACGTAATCACAAAACGACTATTAAAGTACTTTTGAACATCCAGCACCAGATTCTTATTTACAATCACAGCGCGATGTACTCGTATAAATTCCTCAGGCAATTTCAGTTCTAATTGGGAGAGCGATTGTTCAATCAAATGATTTTCTTTGTTGGTATAAACCGTCACGTATTTTTCATCAGCTTCAAAATGAGTTACTTCATCCAGTTTTATAAAAATGAGCTTCTCTCCTTTTTTAACCGTTATTGAAGTCATCTTTTTTTCTTCTTTCTGACTGTAAAATTCTTTTAAAACCGACATGATAGTTGCCGAAGAAAGGTTGTTTTTGAAATTACTCAACTTTTCCACCGTTTGTTGCAAACGTTCCAATCGCACGGGTTTCAATAAATAATCAATACTATTAGTTTCAAAGGCTTTCAAAGAATATTGGTCGAAAGCGGTACAAAAAATCACAATCGGTATTTTCTCTAAACGCTCTAATAATTCAAAACCATTCAGCCCTGGCATTTCAATATCTAAAAAGATAACATCAGGTTGCAATTGATTGATTTTTTCCACAGCTTCTATCCCGTTTTTAGCTTCATCAAGTACCCGAAAAGTTTCCGGAAAATGTTCCAGTAATTTTTGCAAACGGGCTCTTGCCGGTGGTTCGTCATCTATAATTAATGTGGTGTAAGCTTGACTTTTCATTAAATCATATTGTATATCTGAATTGTAATTTCTTTTTGCGGCTGATTGTGCCAACTCATTTCTGCTTTGTCACCGTAACTGAATCGCAACAAATCATACACGGTTTGTAAACCATGACCACTCACTAATCCTTCGGGAAAATCGGGGCCATTATCCTGAACTGAAATCAAAATACCATTGTCTTTCTTACTTACTTTCAAGATAATTTGGCCTTGTCCTTCTATTTTCGAAATACCGTGTTTTATGGCATTTTCTACTAAAGGCTGTAAAATAAACATTGGAATCTCCACCGTCAATAAATCAGGTTCGATATCAATATTAAAACTCAAACGGTCACCAAAACGGATTTGTTCAATCTCTAAATAGTTTCGAACCAAACTCAATTCATCGCCCAAAGTATTTACTTTTGCTCCTTTTCGATTAATACTGTGTCGAAACAAATCCGACAAGGACAAAGCCATTTTTTCGGTTTTATCAGCATCCGTATGCGCTAAACTGGCGATAGAATTTAAAGCATTATACAAAAAATGCGGATTAATTTGCGACTGCAAGACTTTGACTTCGGCTTCAGCTTTGGCTTCTTTCAATCGACTCAATTCTACGTCTTTTTCTTTGACCAAAGATGCTGAGAAATGGTTTAAATATAACAATAGTCCTCTACCAATTGCTAATCCTGCTGAAAATAAAATATAGGGTAAAATAAATTCAAGAAATCCTTTTCTATCTGATTCTAAAAAAATTAAAGTAAGTGGTGATATAAAAGAAACAAATGTAAAAATTACTTTCAACAACAATTGATAGCTGAAAATCTGATTTTCTTTAATGCTGATTTTCTCTATTCCCCATAAATTAAAGGAAATTATGATTGAAAACACAAAAGCTAGTGCTATTTGAAAAAAAATGTGGCTGTTCCAACCAATAACCGAATTAAACTTTGTTAAAAACTCATGAATATTGACAAGATGTATAAAGTGCAGTAGTATCAAGAAAACGGGAAACCAATAATTGAGATAAGAATACTTGAATTTTCTATTTTGAAAAAAACTGAACATTAAAACAAATACCAAAACACCTACACCAATAATAATGCTCCAAACTTTAAATTCGTGTTCTTTTTTATTGACAAAACTACTGGCATAACGCCATGGATAATTGGCATACATATAATCTTTGAATTGTTCTATAAAATCATCCGAGTATAATTTTTGCAGTAAAAATTTGTCAGCATCTGTAAATTTTGAATTTTCAGGTTTATGTTTTATTGAATTAAAAATATTGTTTACTGACGACTCTTCATTTAATACTTTTTCATCTCTAACAAAACAAAGTGATCTTAAAAACTCATATTTAATATATAATTTCCTCTCCTCAAGCGAAAGTACTTTATTGATATCAATAAAAATGTAATATGGACTATTTCTGTCATTTAAAACTTGATCTCGAAAAAAATGAGAACTAGAAATATTTCCTATATCATTGGGTACTTTAACGGCATTAAGTCCTTGAGCTTCTATTGTAACGCTATGATTTAATTCTTGATCAAACTCCATTGCTATTGTAGACCCCATCAAACTGTAAACTGGAATTCCTTTAAACAAGGTATTAAAATTGTTTTTTAGAACAGATTCAATTGGTTTCCCAACAAAGCTTGTGAAAAAATCGATAGTTTTATTTGGAATAATAATTTGTAATTCCTGTATTATTTCCTTAATGATAATACTATCCTGTTGAGTTGCATTCTCCAGCGAAATTAGAATTGGCTCTTTTATCTTATAGACGTTTTCTGTCTCTCCATCAAACAATCGTTCTTTAATATACTCCCATTTGTATTTTTCAGACTTAAAATCTGGAGGTTTCACATATACTATATCATTTGGATTTCCATTTTTATTAAAGGATAATTCCATATTTAAAAACGTATCATTTTTAGAAACAACAACAAAACTGGTGATGACCAGAATAAGGATTAATGCGATAAGTTTTTTCATAATTTGTGAGTTGGTTTAATTATTTAGCAAATGAACTAAACCAAGCCATTTGAAAAAACATTTTTCCGACGAACTGCAATTAAGCATAATGAATTGCAATTTATACTAATCTGAACACATTTTTAAAACGTAACAAAAAAACTTCTTACAAAAAAGCACTTGATCTTTTAAAGGCATCGGACTTCTTTATCTCTTAGACTAATATTAAACTTTAGATAAAGAATATCAATGGAATAAAAAAAGTTATTATTTTAGCCCATTCCCAAAATGCGCTTCCATTGATGAAAACCCAAAAACAAAAAATATTTTTAATTCTGAAAATACTTATTGCTGTTATTTTAATTGCAATAATTAGTGTTTTTTGTTTTAGAGAAACCCTTCTCCAACAAGCTATTGCAAAAACAGCAAAAAAAATAAAAACCGATTACAACAGTGAGTTTGTAGTCAAAAAAGCAGGTTTTGAAGGACTTTCAGGTGTTAATCTCACTGATATTACTTTAGTTCCAAAAAATGCCGACACTTTGTTCCGAATCCAAAAAATGAGAACTTCTGTCAACATTTGGCGTTTGCTGCTGGGCGATGTACAATTAGGAACTTTAGAAATTAAAAATGGTTATATCCAACTTACTAAAAAAGGGAATATCAAAAATTTTGCTGCTTTCTTAAAAAGAAATAAAAGCGAAGAAAACAGTACAAACAAGAAAGATTATGCCTCTTTTGCTTACCGGATTATTTCGAAAGTGCTGAATTTAATTCCAACCGATATGGAAGTCGAAAATCTGAAATTTAAACTGGACGATAATGGAAAAAAAGCAACCATCGACATCAAAAAATTAGTATTATTAAACAAAGAACTGGAAACTTCAATTCATGTAAAAACAAATACTTTTGCCCAACGCTGGCAAATAAAAGGTTTTGCTGATCCCAGAAATCAAAAAGCCGATCTCCGATTCTTCAACATGGATACCGGAGCCATAAAGGTTCCTTATTTTGATGAACGCTACAATCTCATTTCCAGTTTTGATTCTATTCGATTAAACATCGAAAATATTGATAAAAGTGGCGGCGAACTTCATATTGACGGCTTTACTTCGATTGCTAATTTAAAAATTAATCATGCTAAAATTGCCCGAAAAGATGTGTTGATTAAAAATGCGCGTTTTGATTACCGCCTGCTTTTAGGTTCTGATTTTATTTCTGTTGACAGCAGTTCAACTGTGCAGTTTAACAAAGTGAAATTCCATCCTTATCTAGCTTACGAAACCGAGGAAGACACGATTTATAAACTCAAAGTGGATATTCCTAAAATGAAAGCGCAGGATTTCATCAGTTCGCTTCCGGAGGGTTTGTTTACGCATTTTGAAGGCATGGAAGCCGAAGGCACTTTCGATTATCATCTAAATTTTGAATACAATAAAAACAAACCCAATGATTTAGTTTTTGACAGTAATCTGAAGAAAGAAAATTTAAAAATTACCAAATACGGCGAAGCTAATCTGAATAAATTAAATGGCGAATTCATATATCGCGCTATCATCAATAATGTATTGCAACGTCCGGTTCTTGTAGGAATGGCTAATCCTAATTTTACACCTTTGGACCAAATCTCGCCTTATTTACAAAAATGTGTTTTAACTACCGAAGATCCTTCGTTCTTTTCCCATCGCGGTTTTATCAATGAAGCTTTCAAGCAGTCGATTATAAAAAACATCAAAACAAAGAAATTTTCCCGGGGTGCCAGTACCATCAGCATGCAGTTAATCAAAAATGTTTTTTTAACAAGAGAAAAAACTTTATCCCGAAAACTGGAAGAAATTCTATTGGTTTACATCTTAGAAAACAATCGAATTGTGAGCAAAGAACGCATGCTGGAAGTTTATTTTAATATTATCGAATGGGGGCCAAACGTGTACGGAATTGGCGAAGCGAGTCAGTTTTATTTCCAGAAAACCCCCGCCGATTTGACGTTCAACGAATGTCTTTTCCTGGCCCGGATTATTCCGAGTCCGAAAAAGTTTATGTACCAATTTAATGACGAAGGAAATTTTAGAGAATCAGCAGTACAGCAAGTTTCTTTTTTGACCAATTTAATGATCCGAAGAGGATTGCTTACCGCCGATGATACCATTTTTAAAAAGGAACCCACTATTTTAACCGGTCCGGCTAAATCCTTACTTCGCATAAAAATAAAAGATACAACAGCAATTGATTCCTTGAAAGTGAGTGATGAGTTTGAGTTTTAATAGTTAAACACAAAGTTCACAGAGAAGGCACTAAAGATCGCTAAGATTTTTTGAAGTAAAATTCTAAGAGTCATTATTAGTATTCTTTAAAAAAAATAAACCGCAGATTCACAGATTTTCAATGTGAATTTGCGGTTTACTTTTTCAAACCATTAAGGAATTAAGGAGGTTTAGCATCTGATACTCAACCGCTAAGTTCGCAAAGTTGTACATAAATAATACAAAACAGAAGAACTCTTAACTAAACTTAATACCTTAATGGTTTATTATAACCTTGTGCCCTTTGTGAACTTCGTGGTTAATTAAGACTAAGGTGCAGGATCAGGAATGGCAGCATGTACTGCATTTATTTCGTTGATAATTTCCTCAGAAAGAACCACATCAATAGAAGCAATGTTTTCTTTTAATTGTTCCAAAGTAGTGGCTCCAATAATATTACTGGTCACAAAAGCTTGTTGGTTTACAAAAGCCAAAGCCATTTGAGCTGCTGACAAACCATGCTTTTCAGCAATGGTAACATATTGTCTGGTGGCCTCGGTACTTTGTGGGCTATTGTATCTTGAAAATTGCGGGAATAGTTTAATTCGGGCATTTGGATGACTTTCACCGGTTAAAAATTTACCTGAAAGCACCCCAAAAGCCATTGGCGAATAAGCAAATAATCCTATGTTTTCTCTGATACAAATTTCGGCTGAACCTACTTCAAACTGGCGATTTAATAAAGAATATGGGTTTTGAACCGTTTTAATTTTTGGTAAATTATGATATTTGCTTTCTTCCAGAAAACGCATTATCCCCCAAGGTGTTTCATTCGAAAGTCCGATGTGTTTGATTTTGCCTTCTTTCACAAAACCATCCATAGTTTCTAAAACCAACTGGATATTATCTTCCCAGGCATCATTTTCTACAACAAAACCTCTTTTTCCAAAAAAATTGGTTTTCCGTTCCGGCCAGTGCAATTGGTACAAATCAATATAATCGGTTTGTAAACGTTGCAAACTCTTGTCTAATGCATATTTTAAACTCTTAGGCGAAAAATCATTTTTTTCACGCATGTAGCCAAAATTAGGATTGGGTCCGGCAATTTTTGAAGCTAAAACAATTTCGTCTCTCTTTCCCGATTTTTTTAACCAGGTTCCAAGGATTTTTTCAGTACTTCCATAGGTTTCTTCACGTGCAGGAACGGAATACATTTCGGCAGTATCAAAAAAATTGATCCCATTTGCAACAGCATAATCCATTTGAGCATGACCATCAGCTTCGGTATTTTGTTGTCCAAAAGTCATGGTTCCCAGGCATATTTTACTCACTTTTATATCCGTATCAGGCAAAACAGTGTATTTCATAGTCTAAAATTATAAACCAAAAGTCGTAAAGTTATAAAGCTGCTTACTTTATAACTTTACGACTTTCGATTATGAAAAAAATTTAATCAATTTCGTTTAACATTTCGGCAATTTCGTCTAATCTTGGCGTTAGGATAATCTCGATTCTACGATTTTTCGCTTTTCCTTCAGCTGTATCATTTGTGGCTAATGGAGAGAATTCTCCTCTTCCGGCAGCAGTCAGATTCTTTTTATTAATAGCTCTGTTTTCGCTTAAAATTGCAACAATTGCAGTAGCTCTTTTAGTGGATAAATCCCAGTTATCAGCAATAGGACCTGAACCTCCATAAGGGTCATTATCAGTATGTCCTTCAATAAGCACGGCAATATCCGGATTATCTCCTAATACTTTTCCTAATTCAACAACTGCTTTTTTTCCTTCAGAACCTACTGACCAGCTTCCTGAATTAAAAAGCAATTTGTTCTCCATGGACACATATACTTTCCCGTTTTTTTGCTCCACTGTCAGTCCTTTACCTTCAAATCCGTTTAAAGCATTGGATAAGGTTTCTTTCAGTTTTCGCATAGTCGCTTCCTTAGCAGCAATCTTATCTTCCAGTTCTTTCAAACGTTCTGCATTTTTATTCAAACGTTCCTGTTCAATTGATAATGCTTTTTCCTTTGCTTCTAATTCAGCCAGTAAATCACGATTTTTTTTCAGGTTATCCTGTAACGCTTCATTACTGTTTTTTTCTAAAGCTTTGTAAGAATCCTGTAAACGGTCCATTTTTTCATTCAGGGCTTTTTGATCTGCAGTTAGTTTATCACGCTCTGATTTTATTTTATCCAGACTCTTTTCTAAAGCGTCTTTGTCTGATTCTAATTTATTTTTAGCTTTTAAAAGGCTCTCGTTTTCATCGGACAAGCTTCTGTTTTCTTTCTTTAAATCAGTATACTTATTCTCTAAATCACCATATATTTTTTTAGAAACACAAGAAGTTGAAAGAGCTAAAACTAATAAGCCTAAGGAAATTTTTTTTATCATTTTTGTTTAATTTTATTGGAATGAAAATTATTTTTTCACATTGCCATTGCTATTGTAATTGATATTACCATTGATTTTATTCAATATCTACAAGAATAGGACAATGGTCTGAATGTTTTGCTTCAGGCAAAATAAGTGCTTTTTTGATTCTGTCTTTTAAGGGTTCGCTCACTAAACAATAATCAATTCTCCAGCCTTTATTATCCGTTCTTGCGGTTTTTACACGCACCGTCCACCAGGAATAATGTCCCGGTTCTTTGTTTAAATGACGGAAACTGTCAACAAATCCGTTTTTCATAAAAGCATCAAGCCAGGCACGCTCTTCCGGAAGGAAACCTGAAACTTTAGCATTCCTGATGGGATCATGAATATCAATTGCTTCATGACAAATATTATAATCCCCACAAATAATAAGATTTGGAATCTCGTTTTTTAAATTAGTTATATAATTTTGAAAATCATCCATAAACATAAATTTATGGCTTAATCGTTCAATATTAGTTCCTGATGGCAGGTAGAGACTCATCACCGAAAAATCATCAAAATCTACACGAACTGTTCGTCCTTCGAAGTCCATGTGCTCAATCCCCGTGCCATAAACCACATTATTAGGTTTTATTTTTGACAAAATAGCAACACCACTATAGCCTTTTTTAGTTGCCGGAAACCAGTAATGATAGGGATAACCCGCTAATTCAAAATCCAGTAACGGAAGTTGATCCGGTGTAGCCTTAATTTCCTGAAGACAAACCACATCTGGTTTTGACTGTTCTAACCAACTGATAAATCCTTTTGAAATTGCTGACCGAATTCCATTCACATTATACGATACAATTCTCATTTAAATTTGTTTTATAGGTTTTCAAAAATACTAAAAAATAATGCGCTTATGGCACAAAAAAAATAAAATCAAATGAAGCTCATAGCCGGATAATGGAGTTTTTTTCTATCTTTGTTTTTCGCTCAAAAAAATAAAAGTAAATGGGTTTAGTTACCGCCAAAGAAGTTGCTAAAGCAATTAATGTTGAGAAATACGGGGTCTTAGGGACTTTTTCCGGTTGGTTATTAATGAAAGTGCTTAAAATTTCTACACTCAATAAAGTATACAATCGCAATAAACATTTAAAAGAAATTGATTTTTTAAACGGAGTTGTCGACGATTTACAAATTAAATTTGAAATTCCAGAAGAAGATTTTAAACGATTACCTAAAGATGGTGCTTATATTACTATTTCAAATCATCCGTTAGGAGGAATTGACGGTATCTTGCTGTTGAAATTAATGCTGGAAAAAGAGCCTAATTTCAAAATCATTGCTAATTTTCTGTTGCATCGAATAAATCCTTTAAAACAATATATTATGCCCGTCAATCCTTTTGAAAATCATAAGGATGCAAAATCAAGTGTTTTAGGAATTAAAGAAACCCTTCGGCATTTAAGTGACGGAAAACCCTTGGGAATGTTCCCTGCCGGCGAAGTTTCCAGTTATAAAGACGGACAACTTGTGGTGGATAAACCCTGGGAAGAAGGTGCCATAAAAGTAATCAGAAAAGCACAGGTTCCTGTGGTACCTATTTATTTTCATGCTAAAAACAGTCGTCTTTTTTACATTCTGTCTAAAATAAGCGGCACATTGCGAACTGCTAAATTGCCTTCGGAGCTTTTTAGTCAAAAGAACCGCGTGATTAAAGTGAGAATTGGTAAACCTATTTCGGTGGCTGAGCAAAATGAATATGACACTATTGAATCCTACTCAGAATTTTTAAGAAAAAAAACCTATATGCTTGCTAATCCTTTTGAAAAAGAAAGCAAGTTACTAACTCCTTCTAATTTAAAAATCTCCCGTAATCCTAAAGAAATTGCAGGTCCGGCTAATGAGGAAAAAATCATTTCGGAAGTAAAAGCTTTAAGAGATACTGATTGCCGATTGCTACAAAGTAAAAACTATGAAGTTTTCTTTGCAGGGGCAAACAAGATTCCAAGTATTTTACATGAAATAGGACGCTTACGTGAAATTACTTTCAGAGAAGTGGGCGAAGGAACAAATGAATCTATTGATTTGGATAAATTTGACCAATATTACCACCACTTATTTTTATGGGATGAAGAGGCTAAAAGAATTGCCGGTGCCTACAGAATGGGATTGGGTTCAGAAATTTATCCTAAAAGTGGCATCGAAGGCTTTTACCTCAACGAACTGTTCCGATTTGAACCTGAATTGCATGAAATGATGCACCAATCCATTGAAATGGGACGTGCCTTTATCATCAAGGAATACCAGCAAAAACCAATGCCGTTATTTCTTCTCTGGAAAGGAATTATCCATACTACATTGCGTTTTCCGGAACATAAATACCTTTTAGGCGGGGTGAGTATCAGCAATCAGTTTTCGGATTTTTCAAAATCGCTGATGATTGAATTCATGAAATCCAATTATTATGATCCTTATATTGCGCAATATATTCATCCTAAAAAAGCTTACAAAGTAAAACTAAAGGATGCCGACAAAGATTTTATATTCAATGAAACTGAAGCTGATTTGAATAAATTTGATAAAATCATTGATGAACTGGAGCCGGGTATATTACGTTTGCCGGTATTGATAAAAAAATACATTAAGCAAAATGCAAAAGTGGTAGCTTTTAATGTAGATCCTTTATTCAATAACGCCGTGGATGGTCTGATGTATATTAGAATTGCCGATATTCCGGAAAGCACTATGAAACCGGTTATGGAAGAATTCCAGGCCGAACTGGAACGAAAATTTAATGAAAAAGGAGAATATCCTATATAACAAAAAAGTCTCTGAAAATTCAGAGACTTTTTTATGTTTAAATCTGTAAGTATCTCTTTTCTTGGTAATTAATACTTGTTATTGTTATTCTATTTGTTCTGATAAGTTATTTAATTAGGCCATTCTAATTCGAGAATAAACTCTAAATTATTATCAGGATAAGTTAGCGTAACAGTGTTTGGTTTTGTTTGTTTGTAAGAAGCTAGTGAAAATTGTATATAGGGAGGACTCTTTGTTAAATCCTGACCTACATTATTATTGTCAATATCGACTAATTCAAAATTAAAGCTGTTATCCGGATTAAGATATAAATTTAGATTTGATAAGTTCCAAGTTAAATCACCTTGGTTTTCTTTTACTTCTGATTTATACCAAAGTTTTTGATTTAATGTGCTTTCAAATGGGCTATTAAAGTTAAGTTTAGTGATACCAAAACAAACATCAGCCAAACGATTTGGGTCAGTATTGCTGTATTCAAGATCCCAAGAAGTATTCATTCTATCGAAAGAATTAATTTTTAGACTAAGAATTTTTACGCTATTCCCTTTGACTACATTAAAAGTAATTGATTTTATTTCGCTAGTTGTATTGTCTTCTTTAACACCTTTAAAATAAAGGGTTTTTCCACCAACATTTGTAAATCTATAGTTTAATGTTAAAGTTTTACCTATACCACCACCAGGGTATACAGAAGAAGAAGTTACAAAGTTGTCATTAGATAACTCGATTCCTTTTAAGTGTTCAGGACTTGTAATAGTTAGGGTTAAATTTTGATCTACAGTTACAGTATTATTATCTGTAGTTACATTAATAACAAAAGAAGCAGTTGTGTCATTCATTTTTTCTGCATCTGAAGTGCATGAAATAACAAGGACTATAGATAAAATGGTAATAATTTTTTTCATTAAGTTTACTTTTTTGTGTTTTTACTATGGAATAGTAATATTAAAAAGCAAAAATAGTTATATTAAGTAAGAAAAAAACCTTACGTATTAAAATTGACAATTGGATAATGAAAGTCTATTAAAATTATATTTTTAAAAATATTTTATGTCCTTTTTGCAAAAAGTATCTTTGTTTTTCCTTTTTACATAATAAGAATATATTTATATTTCTTTTGTGTTTTTAAAAGAGAAATAAAGATGGCTTGAGCATATAGGAATGATTATAAAGTAAAAAATCCCGATAATTTCGGGACTTTTTTTTATTTAAAACCAGGGTTTTCGCCCTAGCTGATAGGTTCTGTAAAATTCCTCATCGGATTTGGTTAAATAAATAATACCTTCAATAAGTCCTAATAATCCGGTAAGAGTCCCAAAAGTAATCAGACTTAGAAACAGCCAAATAATTCCTTGTTTAGTATACCCCAATAAAAATTTATGAATTCCAAAAGGACCCAAAAGTATCGCTAACAAACCAGCGGCTAACTTTTTATTATCCTCCGGATACGGTTGCGGATTGTTCCAGTGTTCGTATTTTGAATTTTCCATAATCATCCATTTAATTGATTATCATACTATAAAATTAGGAATTAGTTTTTAAATCAATTGGAATTAGCTGATAAAAAATCAACTATAATTGAGAAGTCCCTATTTCATTAATTTCAGCAGCATCATTTTTAGGATCAGATCCATATTTATTTGGACCTTGCTCTCCCTCAGTACAAAAAAGTACCAACATCCATATTGACATCGCCAATACAACTAAAAGTGGAGCAAAAAAAGCAATTCCAAGAGAACTCATTGAACCTCCTGACATTAATACCGAAAATCCGGAAACTACCATCACTATAACTAAAATTATCATTATTCCATAAAAAAGCAATAACAGCTTACCGCTTTTACCAATATCATGAAGTCTTCTTACTGAGACAGCTAAACCAGGTATAAACACAGCCAAATTATATAAACCTCCTAAAATTCCAGAATTAGAAGTCCCTACTTTTAACCCTAAAACATTATCTAATACACTTAAAATTATACCAATAATTATATTAGCCAATACGAAATACCAATATTCGCTTCTTCTGGCTCTGCCACTAAAATTTGCATAGTTTTCGAAAACTACTTTTTTGTACCATTCAATCATAATTAATATTTTTTTAGTTAGTTAATCCTACTTTAGGATTTAGGCTACTAATATATACATTTTTACAGAAAAGTAGTACTGATGATTTAATTAAAATATAGTTTTTTAATCTTATCTACAATAACCTGCGCTAATCGTTTGTGACTTTCAAATGTCCAGCCCGCCACATGAGGCGATAATAATACATTATCTGCTTCTAATAAATACTGAAAAGCTTCCGGCGTATTTTTATCCTGAAATAAAGTTTCAAATGAAAGTTTTTCATATTCTAAAACGTCTAATCCGGCACCTAAAACTTTACCGGACTGCAAAGCCGTTACCAGATCGGCTGTTACAATATTTTTTCCTCTCGAAGTATTAAAAATCCAAAACGGTTTTGCAAAAGCGTTGATATATTCAGTATTAACCATTTTATCGGTTTCCGGTGTCCACGGAAGATGCAAACTCAAAACATCTGTTTTTTGCTGTAATTCGGCTAATGAAACCTGTTTTGCATGAACATCACCCACATTTTCTTTGATATCATAACAAAGCACCTCCACATCAAAACCTCTTAATTTTTTGGCAAACCATTTTCCCATATTGCCGTAACCAATAATACCTACCGTTTTTCCGTCCAGTTCATGACCACGATTGCTTTCTCTGTTCCAATGCCCGGAACGAATTTCCCTGTCGGCAGGGTTCAGATTATTAAAAAGCGACAAAATCATTCCCAGAGTATGTTCGGCAACTGCATTTCTGTTTCCTTCAGGAGCGGCAATTAATTCAATATTTTTAGAAGCTGCATAATCACAATCAATACTTTCTAAACCGGCACCTACACGAGCAATAAATTGCAAATTTGTAGCCTTATCTAAAAATGTTTTGTCAATTTTAAAGCGGCTGCGAATTACGATTCCATGGTAATCCTGAATTTTTGATTCGATAACTTCTTTAGACGAAGTAAAATCTTCGTGATTTTCAAAACCTAATTCCTGCAATTGCTGCATTAAAACGGGATTATTACTGTCTAAGTGAAGAATTTTTATATTCATATTTGTTTTTAAATTGAGACTCCAAAAATACAAAAAACCATTTCTAAATTTAGATAAACTTAGAAATGGTCTCGTGTTGAATTAATCAAACCTAAAGTAGTTTTTTACATACGCTGTTTTTTTACGGATACTTTTAATTAATATCTGATTACTTTTTCATCTCCGAATAAGAATCGGGAAATCTTGTCATAAAACATGTTGAATAACTTTTTCATAATAATATATTTTTTAAATAGTTAAAAATTAAATCATTAACAAGAAAAGTTATGTGTAGACTGGGTATGCTGTTTATAAAATTACAGCTATTTTTACAGAATTAAAAACAACTGTGCCATTATTCGATGTAAAGCAAATTTAATAGATAAAATACATGAATATCAATGCATTATGTTATTTTATTTACAAATTTTAAAGCCTAAAATACATCCGATGAAGTTATTCTTAAAAATTAAAAAGAAATATTAAATATTTATATATTTGCAACAAATGTATTTTTTACATTTAAAAAACAATAGATAAGAAACAATGAATACCATCACAAACCTCTTTCGTCAAACCTTGTTAGGCTGCTTTATCCTTATTGGAATAAATGTACATTCGCAAAAGCTAAAAAAGAATCAGTTCGATAATCCTTTAGCATTACAACGGGCTGATCCCTTTGTTACCAAAACCGCAGATGGTACTTATTATTTTATTGCCACGGCTCCGGAATATGACCGTATTGAAATTCGCAGTTCTAAAACCATTAACGGAATTAAAGAAGCCAAGCCGGTTGTAGTATGGCGTAAACACAGTAAAGGCGAAATGGGAAATCATATTTGGGCTCCGGAACTCCATCGGATTGATGGCAAATGGTATATTTATTTTGCAGCAGGATCAGCTGAAGACAGATGGAAAATACGCATGTATGCTTTATCAAATCCTTCTGAAGATCCAACCAAAGGAGAATGGAAAGAAGAAGGTCAGATTGTAACAAACAAAGATGTCTTTGCTTTAGATGCTACTACTTTTGAGCATAACGGGCAACGTTACCTTATTTGGGTAGACAGAGGTCCCGGAAATGTGGTAAACACCAGTTTGTATCTTGCAAAAATGACAAGCCCAACTACTGTTGACAACAAGCAGGTTGTAATTAGTCAACCAGATTATGATTGGGAAATGCATACTTATAAGGTAAATGAAGGCCCGGCGGTATTAATCAGAAACGGAAAAGTGTTTTTAACTTTTTCTGCCAGTGCTACTGATGCTACTTATTGTCTGGGTTTGCTTTGGGCTAAAGAAGATGCTGATTTACTGAATCCAAAATCCTGGAACAAACTGGACAAACCGGTTTTCTTTACGAATGAAAAATTCAAACGCTACGGTCCGGGACACAACAGCTTTACCGTTGCCGAAGATGGCAAAACAGATGTTATGATTTACCATGCCCGTGATTATGAAAAAATTAAAGGAGATGCCTTGTCTGATCCTAACCGTCATACCAGAGCCAGAGTATTAAAATGGACTAAAGACGGTATGCCTGATTTTGGTCAGGACATGGATGACAATGATATGGCTTTGAAGAAAAAGAAAAAATAAATAATTGCCTTTTAGTTTTATTCCAAAAAAAGGGCTTCCCGAAAATTATGGGGAAGCCCTTTTTGTATTTTAGAACAGAAATTTAAACCCCTTTAATTTTCTTAACCGCTGCTTTTATTCCGCGGATTAATGAGGAACTGAATCCGTGTGATTCCATTTCGCTCAATCCGGCAATAGTACAACCCTGAGGAGTAGTTACTCTGTCAATTAATTGTTCCGGATGAATTTGTTCTTCCATAACCATCTCAGCAGCTCCTTTTACCGTTTGTGCCGAAATAGCCAATGCTGTTTTCCAGTCAAATCCTATTTCGATACCTGCCTGCATGGAGGCTCTGATGTAACGCAAAGCAAAAGCAGTTCCGCTTGCGGCTAAAACAGTAGCGGCATCCATTAATTTTTCGTCAATTACCGGAGCTGTTCCTAAATCTTTAAAGATAGTTACTAATTTTTCTCCTTGTTCTGCATGTTTTTCATTGAAAGAAATACAAGTTGCCGAAGCGCCGTATTGTGCCGCAATGTTAGGCATAATTCGAATGGCCTGATGGTCTTCGCCAATTTTACTCTGAAGCGCTTCAATAGACAATCCGCTTACTCCCGAAGCAATTATTTTATTTGAAATAACAGGAAGAATCTCCGCTAAAACAGTATCTACCTGATAAGGTTTAATGGTTAAAATAATAATATCAGCCTGTTGTATGTTATGTTTATTATCCGAAGAAACGCTGACGCCTAATTTTTCTAAATATAAAATGCTTGCAGTGTTTCTTCTTGTTACAGTAACCTGATGTTCAGTAGAAAATTTAGCCATTCCTAATGCAATAGCTGCTCCTAAATTCCCTCCTCCTATGATATGTATATTCATATATTCTTTATTATATTATCTTCTAATTTTTAAAAACCTAAAATCATTTTGGCAATCGAAAAATAAATTAAGATTCCGCAGATATCGTTACTTGTTGTAATAAAAGGTCCCGTTGCAAGAGCCGGATCAATCCCGAATTTATCTAATAACAAAGGAATAAATGTCCCGATTAAGGACGCGATTACAATTACAGAAACCAGAGCAATAGTCACAATAAGACCTATTACCATTTCTACATCCAGAAAAAAATGACTCCCAACGAATAAAATACTGGCCAGGATAATCCCATTTAGTAAACTCAGCGAAACTTCTTTAATCAATCGGTTAAACAACGAACCGCTCAAGGTATCATTGGCCAGACCCTGAACAATAATTGCCGAAGATTGTACTCCAACATTTCCTGCCATCGCTGCAATTAATGGGGTAAAAAAGAACAGGTTTCCGTGTTCTAACATCGCACCTTCAAACAATCCCAAGACTCTCACGGTTATAAATCCACCTAATAATGCTAAAACTAACCACGGCAAACGTGCTTTAGTCAATTCCATGATGCTGTCATCGGCCTCAACGTCTTGTGAGATACCCGCCGCCAACTGGTAATCCTGATCGGCTTCGTCCTTGATTACGTCTACGATGTCATCAATGGTAATTCTTCCCACTAAGCGTCCCAGCTCATCTACTACCGGAATAGCCTCTAAATCGTATTTTTGCATGATACGGGCTACTTCAACATCTTCGGCATCAACATTTACATAATTGAGTTTTCGAATGTAAACGTCGCTAATAGCTGTTTTGGTAGAAGTAGTCAGTAAGTCTTTTAACGACAAGCGCCCTTTTAACCGATCTTCATCATCCACTACATATATAGAATGTACACGGGAAATATTCTCGGCCTGAATACGCATTTCTTTTACACAGGTGAGTACGTTCCAGTTTTCATTGACCTTCACCAATTCCTTATGCATGATTCCACCCGCAGTATCTTCTTTATAACGAAGTAAATCTACAATATCCTTAGCGTGTTCAACATCTTGTAATTCGGAGATTACTTCTGCTTTAATTTCTTGCGAAAGTTCAGCAATAATATCGGCAGCATCATTAGTTTCAAGTTCGTCTAACTCTTCTGCGATTTCTTTTGGCGAAAGCCTGCTTAATATATTCTCACGCAAATCATCTTCTAATTCCAGAAGAATTTCTGCCGTTTTATCACTATCTAAAACCTTAAAAATATAAGTTGCATCGTCAAAATCAAGTTCGTCCAGAATTTCCGCAATATCAGCATGGTGGATATCATTGAGGATAACTTCCAGTTTATGGTCGTTTTTTACCTCAATAAGTTCCTTAACTTCTTGTATTAATTCCTTGCTGATTTTAAACTCCATCGGCTTCTATTTTTTGAGTAAGTTCGATAAATTGTGCCACGTCCAACTGTTCCGGACGGAGGTCAAAGATACTATCTTCTCTTAAATTATCCGATAAATTGAGTGTTTTTAAACTGTTACGTAACGTTTTACGGCGTTGTTGAAAAGCAGTTTTTACCACGGTAAAAAACAATTTCACACTACAAGGCAAGCTGTAATCTTCTTTTCGACGCATGCGCATCACACCCGATTTCACCTTTGGTGGCGGATTAAATACGTTTTCATCAACAGTAAATAAATATTCCGTATCATAAAAAGCCTGCGCTAAGACAGATAATATTCCGTACGCCTTACTTCCTTTTTTCTCGCAAATACGTTCTGCCACTTCTTTTTGAAACATGCCCGAAAACTCCGGAATTTGGTCTCTCATTTCTAAAACTCTAAATACAATTTGGGTCGAAATGTTGTATGGAAAATTTCCAATGATAGCAAATTGCTTGTTTTCGAAAACTTCATTGACATTGTATTTCAAAAAATCCTGAGAAATGATTTTTCCATGTAATTTTGGATAATTTGCCTCTAAATAAGTCACTGATTCGGTATCAATTTCAATCACATAAGTTGTGATGGCTTTATCCAGCATATATTTAGTCAAAACTCCCATTCCCGGCCCTATTTCCAATACATCCTGATAGCCTTCTAAACTGAGTGTATCAGCAATGGCTTTAGCAATACTTTCGTCTTTTAAGAAATGTTGTCCGAGGTGTTTTTTAGCTTTTACTTTATCCATGTTGTTGTTGCGAGGCACGAAGCGATCTCGTATTTTTAAGTTTATGTTGAGAATTCAAAAACTGAAAATTATTTCCAAAGATTTTCTTCTTCCCAGTTGGGTTTCATTCCCAAAGCATTAGAATCAATATTTGGATATTTTATGAAAAGCTTCGATAATCT
Source organism: Flavobacterium flevense (assembly GCF_900142775.1). Classification (GTDB taxonomy): domain Bacteria; phylum Bacteroidota; class Bacteroidia; order Flavobacteriales; family Flavobacteriaceae; genus Flavobacterium; species Flavobacterium flevense. Next base: position 620,877 of record NZ_FRCC01000002.1, on the reverse strand, counting down.
TTTTCTAAAATTATTTTCAGGTTGAATTCTATCTAATAAATATTTCATAATGCAAAGATGAACATATAATTTCTCATTCTGTTTGGGTACGTCCTCAACCCAATTGAATGGTGGATTAGGCAGTAGTTTTGGATTTCCCGGTAAATTTTTATTCCATAATCTGGAATGATGTGCACAATAATTTCTAATTTGCGCAATAGATTGTAGCCAACTTGGCAAAAATGTATGATTGACTACTCCAAATTCTTTGGCAATTATATCTTTCGATTTTACGGTATTTTTTAAATTACCATATAACTTTGATAAAGAACCAAAACTTGTTTGCTCCAAAGATTTCCAGGCAGGAGGAAATCGTAAATCATCTTTGTGGTTTTTAAAATGATTTTTTATGGTCGTTTCTTTTGTTCTTTCCAATTCCTCTTCTAAACTCGAAAGTGTTTTTACTAAGGCTTTACTATCTATAAATAAATCAAAATTTTGAAACCACCAAGGACTGAATTCATGAGATAAATGATAAATCAGTTTTGTTCGTAAACTTATTTCAATTTTTTCGATAATATCAAATAATAACATTCTAAGTTCACTATCAAATTGATAAAGAGCTATAACATCTTTAAATTTACTATTCTCTTTAAAAAGATGATTATTTTTGTCAGATTGCATGGAGTGCCAATATTCTCCAAGTCTATAATAGCTGATATGAGATAAATAATGTGTGGCGTTATCCTCAGAAGTGATTAATAAACCTCTTGTTTCTAATCTTTCAATTTGTTCTTGAATAGTAAAAGGCATTTTTTCGAACATAATGAAATCAAAAAATTAAAAACAGAAACATCTTTAAAGCAAAAGACACACCCTGGGACGCTGTCTTTATCACTAAAAACTGTAGCGTGGTGTGTACTGTTAGTACAAAGGTATTAAAAAAAACCATTAATTAATAACAAATTGCTTTTTAGTAATTAGAACAGTTCATTAACCCACTCCTTTTTTGAACTAATAATCAGAAATAACTTTCGGTTCAGTCTTAAAAGTGAACCTTTCTGCTTACAAATCAGAAGTATTGGTTTTAATTATTCTGAAAAAACTCGGAAACTAATTCTAATTCTGTTCTGAAAGACAACATTTTATCGGCAAATAACTTCATTGCTTCTGCCTGAAAACGTGCCTGATCTTCCTTATAATATTTTTCTAAAGTTGTTTTACTGTCTGTAGTATATTGAATGGAATACGTAGTTCCTCCCATTTCTTCTTCAATCAAAACACGAACCATTCGGGCTGATGTAAATTTACCTGTTGCCAGCATTTCCGGGATGTGCTTGTGTTGCATCCAGATCATCCATTGGTCGTGAACGCTTTCGTGTATGTTAGTAGTTATGTTGTATATTATCATTTTTAAAAGTTTTCCTCACCCCAACCCTCTCCAAAGGGAGCTGGAATAGAATTAATATTGTCAATTATTATAAAAATCTAACCTTTTTGCAATTGTTATTGTCATTGATATTGCCATTCTAAAGATTCTTATCTCCTCTTAATTCCCTAAATTTCTTTCTGGCTTCTACAAAATAAATACTGTCCTGATGATTAAAAATAATCTTCTCGTACAGCGCTTTTGCCTTTTCAGGTTCGTTTAATCTTTTGCTATAAATTTCTGCCGAAAAAAACAGAGCTTCATCTATATAAATTCCATCGCTGTGATGGTCAATTATTGATTGGTATTGGCTTAAAGCCAAATTATATTCGGCTGTTTTTTCATAAGTTTTCCCCAGTCGCAATTGCGTAACGGCTTCAATTTCATCTCCTTTAAAGGTGTTTAAAACCAACTGAAATTGCGTAATAGCTTCCTGATTCCTGTTTTGATACAACAGATAATCGCCCTTTGCAAAAGCCTTCAAAGCGGTTTGGGTAGAATCAGCTACCGTGTTATCATTTATTAATAAAAAATATTCTAAAGCATCATTAGCAATCAACTGTGTGTTTGCCGATTTCAATTCTTTAAATTGTTTCAATGCCCAAGCAAAATCACCTTTGAAATAGCTGGTTTTGGCAGCTTTTAAACTGGCTTCATGAGCTACGGCATCATTCTTTAAATCCGTTTCAATTTGGGAATAATACAACAATGCCTGATTAAATTTTTGTTCGAAAAGCAAAATATCCGCCAGTTCCATTTTGGCCTGAGCCACTTCATAATTATTGAGTTGCAACTCCAGAGCTTTTTTTACAATCGCTCTTCCCTGCTCTGGTTTCTTGAGATTAAAAGCCACAAAATGCGCCTGAATCAGCTGCAAAGATAAGGTAAAAGGACTGATTTCATACTCTTTCAATAATGCCTCAATTTCGGCATTGATGGTTGCATAATCTTTTTCAGCAGCATTTTTAATTTTAAGTTCGGTCAAATAGGAATGTGCCTGAACTAATAATCCTAAATCTTTGGTGTTTTCAATTACAAAAGTCAAAATTTCTCTTGCTACTTCCTGGTCTTCCTCTTCAATGGCTAAGTTGGCCAAATTCAAAATAGTAGAAAGCGACTCAGGATTGCGTTTATAAATGGCTTTTTCCTGAATAAAGGCTTTCGAAAACTCCTTTTGTTGTACATAAAACCAACTTAAATAGTGATTCCAGAATAAATCCTGAGCTTTCTGAACTCTTAAAATAAGTGCTTTCCGCAAAGCATTACTAAAACTTGCATCGGCTTCATCGGTCATAAAACGGGACAACTGATTTTGAATAATAATGGAATTCTGAGGATTGGCATAAGCCTCCTCCAAAAACGTTTCAATCATTTTTTCAAAATTGCCTAATTGCCCGTACAACAAACCCTGCTGGTAATTAAAATTATAATTGGGCTGGATTTCTGTTGCTGTCTGATAAGCTTTTAAAGCATATTCTAATTGTACTTTCCGTTCCAAAGAATTAGCAATTCCATATACTTCATTGGGATTTTTACGAATGCGTTCTATCGCCTGATCATAATAACTTTTAGCTTTCAGATCGTTTTTTTGCAATTGGAAATTATATCCTAATTCGACTAAAAGACTGCCCTGATTGTATTTGGCGAGTCGGTTTTGAATGGCTTTTTCGGCAACATCAAATTGTTGTAATTGCTGGTAACAGTCAATGGTTCTAAGAAAATATTGCAAATTTTGAGGAACATTCTCTAATAATTCCTCGTAACTGATTTTGGCTTTTTCAAAATCTCCTTTATCGTAATAATACTGCGCTAATTGTTCGTTTTGCGAAAAACAAATCAATGAAAAAAACAGAAAAATATGTAAAAAGAGTTTTTTCATTATTCGATTTTTTTTCGCCGAACACAATTTAGTTCAAAATTATTTAACCGCAAATTCGCAAATTTTATTTTTACTTAACTTAAAAAAATAATTTGCGAATTTGCGGTAAATGAAAACAAACGAAAGTTAGTTTATAATATCAAATCCGCAATACGGACGTAAAACCTCAGGGATTACAATACCTTCCGGAGTTTGGTAGTTTTCAATAATTCCAGCTAAAACTCTTGGCAAGGCCAATGAACTTCCGTTTAAGGTATGTGCTAATTGGTTTTTTCCTTCTTTGTCTTTAAAACGCAATTTCAAACGATTAGCCTGAAAAGTTTCAAAATTAGATACAGAAGAAATTTCTAACCAGCGATCCTGAGCGGTAGAAAATACTTCAAAATCATAAGTCAAAGCGGATGTGAAACCCATATCACCACCACAAAGACGTAAAATTCGGTATGGTAATTTCAACTCGTTAAGGATTTCTTTTACGTGTTCTACCATTCCGTCCAGAGCTTCATACGATTTTTCAGGATGCTCGATGCGTACAATTTCCACTTTGTCAAACTGGTGCAAACGGTTCAATCCGCGAACGTGTGCTCCATAAGAACCTGCCTCACGACGGAAACATGGTGTATAAGCTGTAGTTAGAATTGGGAATTCACTTTCGTTTAAAATCACATCTCTAAACAAGTTGGTTACAGGAACCTCAGCCGTTGGGATTAAATATAAATTATCCGTAGCGTCATGGTACATCTGCCCTTCTTTGTCCGGCAATTGTCCTGTTCCGTAAGCCGAAGCTTCGTTAACAAAATGAGGGACCTGCACTTCATTGTAACCGGCAGCGGTATTTTTATCTAAAAAATAATTGATTAAAGCCCGTTGTAAACGCGCTCCTTTTCCTTTGTAAACCGGAAATCCGGCTCCCGTGATTTTATTTCCTAATTCGAAATCAATGATGTCGTATTTTTTTACCAACTCCCAGTGTGGTTGTGCTCCTTCGTGTAAAACAGGTACTTCTCCCGCTTCAAAAACATTCTGGTTGTCATCAGCCGATTTTCCTTCCGGAACAATATCAGCCGGCAGGTTAGGTAAAGTATATAGTTTTTCAGTTAATTCCGCAGCAATTGCTTCGGCAGTTTCTGCCAGTTTCTTACTTTTTTCTTTGTTACTAACTGTTTTTTCTTTTAAAATAGCGGCTTTGGCTTTTTCGCCCGCTTTCATCATTTCACCAATGTCTTTGGATAATTTATTAGATTCAGCTAAGATGTTGTCTAATTCTACTTGCGTAGCACGACGACGCTCATCAAGTTCTACTACTTCTTCCACCGTAGATTTAGCGTCCAGATTCCTTTTGGCTAAAGCCTGGATTACTTTTTCCTGATTCTCTCTAATAAATGCAATTTGTAACATAGTTTGTTTTTTATAACTATAAAAATTTCTAATAACGGTAGCAAATTTAAGGAAATGTTTGAGACTTACAGGGTAAAGTTTTAAGGAAAAAAATATTTCACAAAGTAGCGCGAAATTAACACAGAGATTCACAAAGTTTAATTTAAAATTCGTTAAGTTACTTTGTGTAATAAAAGGATATTACCAAGGCAAAAATTAAACAGAATCAGGAATACTAAACTTGAAATTACTTCCTTTGCCTATCTCGCTTTCAACCCAAATTTTGCCACCATGTTTTTTAACAAAATCCTTACACAACATCAATCCTAAACCAGTTCCTGTTTCGTCATTGGTTCCTGATGTGGTGTTCCTGTGGTTGATGGCAAATAGATTGGTAATTTTTTCGGGCGGAATTCCAATGCCGTTATCTTGTACGGAAAATACAATTTGATTGTTTTCTCTTGTTATCGAAAGTTGTACTTCTCCATTATTTTCGGTGAATTTTATAGCATTCGAAATAAGATTGCGAAAAATTGTTTCCAGCATATCCTTATCGGCAAAAGCATATTCTTCGTTTTTAATTTTAGATTCTATACGGATATTTTTACTTTTAGCAATATTGTCCAAAAGACTTATCGTTTTGTTGATAATTGGACTGATTTCTATTTTTTTAGGACTAAATTCAAGACTCCCCGTTTGAGATTGTGCCCAGGTTAAAAGATTCTCTAACAAGGAATAGACATTTTTTGAGGATTGGTGAATGAGTTGGATAAATTCGTTCGTTTCTTTCGGCTTCAATTGATTATCATTTTCCAATAACAATTCTGACAATCCAATAATCCCATTAAACGGACCTCTCAAATCGTGGGCAATGATGGAGAAAAATTTGTCTTTATCATCTAACAGTTTTTTGACTTGCATCTCTTTTTCTTCCTGTAATAAAAGTAAATAACCCACTCCACTGATAATCATCATTAAAAATATAATCAAGAAAATGATTTTTTGTGTCGGATCAACTGAATACAGCGTTGTTGAAGTTTTAAAAAGGGGATAAAAAGTTCTGAAAACTAACACTATCAATAATATGACGTAATTAAAACCTAATATTTTTTTAAACAAACTGCTTCGCGTTGCCATTAAAAATTGTAAAGAAGGAAGAATTAGCAACGTAAAAATAATAATCGATGCTAATGAAACACGAATATTAGCTGCGGCTTCAACAAACACAGCGCCATAAAAACTCAACAGTGTAATAATGAATAACAGGAACTGTATTTGGTAAGCTTTTTTAGAACTGTCTTTAACCATCATTAACATTGCGACAGATTCAAGATAATAACTGGTAAAAACTAAAGTGTTTGTAATTAAAATATTAACCGGATTAAACGTAACTGTATCTGTTCTTAGAAAAAAAGCCAGCCACGCAAAAGATTGAAAAATTTTAGAAAAACCAAATACTAACAAATGGGTTTTATTTTCCTTGCTAAAAAGTGCAAAACGAAAAGTAAAAACCAGCGTAGCTAAAGCAAAATTACCCCAAAACAATAATCCCATTGTGTTGCGAATATCCAACACAAATAATTTAAAAAATTGATTCAGGGTCTCCATAACTATCTCAGGCTTTTCTTCTGACTATTTATCTGTTTCTAGTTGAGACAAAAATATACTTATTTTAATAGTATTCTTAAAAAGCAGGAAACTATTTGAGTTTAAAGTTAAATTATTTCGAAATTATTCCCGTTTAATCTCGCGACCTACAAATTCTTCTAAAAGTTCAAACATCGCATCTACCGAAAGTACCTGTGTATCGGGATGGTTTTTCAAAAAATCAGCATTTAATTGTGCTAAATTTTCTTCTAATTCGAAAAAGAGGTCATTATTCAGTAAATCACGAATAGGATTTACTCCTTCGAGTTTGCCTTTTAAGAATTTTTCTCTTTTGACACTGCTCATCAAACGAACTTTTTTAGCATTCTCCTGAAATAATTCTAAATGTTTTTCGGCACCAATTAACTCCAAGCCTTCTTCGATTAACTCGTTCAGTTCTTTGTTCCAACCTGAATTATACACAAATTGCGCAAAATTTCCCGACACATATTGAGAGTAGTAATAATCCAGATAATAACTCATTAAAGCGTCTTCGTGAATCAAATCATCATCAATTTTCTCCTCACGCATCAGGTTAATTACCGAAATATTTGAGTTGATAATGTCCTGAGGATTTTCGCTATTGGCTGCGTTTTCTGAGATAATGATGCTTCCGAATTCCATTCTTGAGTTTTTAAAGGATTGGTTGCAAATTTCGGGGAAATAATTGAGGTTGCGTTTATTTTTAACCGCAAATTACGCAAATTAACGCAGATTTTTCAATGCTAAAATCATTCAGGATTAGATTCATCCTTTTTCTTTTGCTGATTCATTTTGGTAACTAAAGCTTTTAATCGTGCTGCTTTTGCCGCTTTTTCTTCTTGAAGTTTGGCTTTTTTACGGTTCAATAATTTGGTATGCAAAGCCTTGTTTTTGGTGTTTTTTTCAGGTCCTTTAGCCATGATTTATTTTATTTAAATCTGGTTGTAAAGATAAACAAACCTTAGAACAAATAATAACTTTCAGATGAACAACCGAAAGTGTTATTTGTAAGAAAAAAAACAATATATTTGAAAGACAACTATAAACCAACAAACCAATAATGAAAAAATCAGTACTAGCATTTTGCTTTTTAGTAGCTGTGAATGCTTTTTCGCAAGAGAAAAAAATGTGGGCAAAATCAATCATCAATCAAAAAGCTCCCAAACTAGTAGTAGAAAATTGGCTTTCAGAAAAACCTAAGACAAAAGGCAAATTTGTCCTAATTGATTTTTGGGCTACCTGGTGCGGACCTTGCAAAGTAGCTATTCCGGAATTAAATCGTTTTAAAACGGAGTTTGAGAATGATTTGGTTGTTATTGGCATCAGCGATGAGCCCAAAGAAAAAGTAGCTGAATTGGTTGCTCCAAAAATAGAATACTACAGTGCTATTGATACCCAGAGAAACATGTACAATTCTTTAGAAGTTAAAGGAATTCCACATTGTATTTTGATTGATCCTAATGGTATTGTTCGCTGGGAAGGTTATCCTTTATTGAATGGATTTAGACTCAACTCGGAAGTGATAAAAGAGATTATCCAAAAATATAAAGGTACGGATGCTACAAAATAGCTTTGATTTAAAGTTTTAATATTCTTTATGATATCCGATTCCGAAAGAAACCCCTAAACCAATAAAAGTAGTTTTGGAAACATTTCCAATAAGCTTAAACCCAATGCTATTCCCAAAACTAGTGTTTTTTGTAACAGGTATAACTCCATAAATTCTATACGGTTCTTTATTTCTTTTAAACCAATTGATATCTATTTGGAAAGGAAATCCAAGTGCATGAGTACTGTCAAAATAATAAGTATTGTTTTCATCTGTTTTTTTAATTTCTCTTTCTACAGATGCTAATCCAACTGAAAAACTCCAGGCTTTGTTATTATGAACATACCTTTTACCTGCCAGAACTCCATATTCAGTAATGATTTCTTTGGTGTCTAAATAAGGAAGTGGAAAGTATGGAGAAACGTATGTGAATTTTGAATTTGAAAATTGTGTAGTTCTCAAGGTAAATAGATTTTCCTTTTTTTGGTAATTCAAAGAGGCTCCAATCACGAATCCACTGGAATTACCTCCGGCAAAACCCAGATTTCCATCTAAATAAATTATAGGATTTGTTTTTTCTTGTGCCTGTATTTTAAAAATTACACCACTGAAAATCAACGCAAACAAAATAAATTTATTCATTTTAACAAGAATTAACTTTTAACAAATAAACAACTATTTTGTCTTATTTTGACACAAGCCAGAAAAATAACCTAATAATAAAGCAAATCTAAATTTTGGTAAATATTAAGGGTTGTAAACTCTTTGTTTTTTAGGTTCTCGCTACAAACAAGCCAGATGGGATATTTGTTTAAAATAATGAAGCTATTTTTATTCCAGACTCTTATCTTCTTCAAAATTTTTCAATTCTTTTTTCACCTCTTCTAACAATTGTTTTTCGGTTGGTAAGTATAAATTGTATTGGCTGGCTATGATATTTTTATTGTTTTCAGGTAATGAAAATTTAACCACACTATCATTTTTATTGGCGCAAAGCAAAATTCCGATTGTTGGATTTTCGTTATTATTTTTCTCAATTCGGTCGTAATAGTTGACATACATTTGCAACTGACCAATATCCTGATGGTTTAATTTTTCGGTTTTGATTTCGATGATTACAAAACATTGCAATAAACGATTGTAAAAAACCAAATCCACAAAGAAATCATCGCTATCAATATGAATTCGTTTTTGTCTGGCGATAAAGGCAAAACCATTTCCCAACTCCAATAAAAATTCTTGTAAATGAGTAATAATAGCTGTTTCTAAATCTCTTTCATAATAAGAAGCTTCTCGTTTTAACTCCAGAAATTCCAAAACCATTGGGTCTTTTATAATATGTCTGGCATCCGATGGTAATTTTTCGTTTCTAGCTACAGCCAAAACATCTTTTCTATCACTACTCATCAAAAGACGCTCCCAAAGACTACTATTTATCTGGCGTTCCAATTGTCTTGATGTCCAATTGTTCTTTACACTTTCGGCAATATAAAATTCTCTTTTATCTTCATTATCTAGCGAAAGTAACAACTTATATTGAGTCCAACTCAATTGTGTCCGCAGTGCGGACACAATTGGGAAGCTGCGGTAAAACTGGCGATACCGATTTAATTGACGGTATGAAAAACCACTGCCATATTCAGGTTGCAATTGTTCTGCAAGGAATTTGATTAAATAGGTTCCATAATCAGCGCGGTCTTTTCCTTGTTGTTCTTCCAAAAATTCGTTTACCTATTGTCCAGTACATTAGCGTTCGCTCATTGTCCACTGCTCTAATTGCTTTGTCTTGAGCAGTAGCAATAATTGCTTTTATATCAGGAATTATGGTTTGATTTTGAAGCATTTGAAATGAATTATTGATGTGTTACAAACATACTGAAATTTATTATGAAATTGAATTGCGTCCGCAGTGCGGACGTAATTGGGAAGGTACAGTAAAATAAAAGTTCCGCATTAAAATGCTTTGCTTTACTCTAAAAAGTCAATATTACTCGAGTTTTAGATTAAATTTATAATTTTAAAAAAAATATAAAATGGAAGAATTATTACTCCCGTATAAAAAATAATTTTTCCATGTGCTCTGTCTTGTTCCGAATAAGAAAATACCACTTGACCGTTTGGTAATGATTTTTTTGAAGACCATAAGGAATAGCCTATTATGATTCCTAGAAAACCTCCAAGTATTGCCAGAATATAGCCGGATATTATCCATGGTTTTTGATTGCCTTCGGGTTTTGCTAATATTTCTATACGCTTATTTTTTAACGCTTTAAGCAAATCCTTGTCAATCGACTTCCCTCTTGTAGTCAATATTTTTTGAGCTAATTTATAATCAAATTCACTCCATTCATCTGCTTTTAAAAGAATATCATACAATTCATCATCTGTAAAATCAAATAGATAATGATTACTATCAACCTGGTCAATTAAATTTTCGGCTTCATTTTCAAGAATTAGTTCCGCTTTTTTAAAATCCTCAAATTGGATTTTTATTTCATATTCATTTAGTAAAGTACTACCTGAAAAGGATGCATCAACAGGTGCAATATTGTCTGTTAGTTGGGTGCTAATATTGTTTTGATTCAATAAATCTTCTAATTCTTTAGCTTGAAATATTGTTGGGTATTTTCTAAATACAGAATATGTTTCTTTCATATAGCGGTTTTTTGCTTTTCAAATATAAAAAATAATCTTACAGAGAAGTTTCGATAACTATTGATTTTATCAGTCCGACGAAGAAGGAATTTAAGTAGTGTTAGTTACTTGTTGAGATTCCTCCTTCGTCGAATGACAAGATTGTCTGTAAATAGCTCCAAATAAAATTCTATTCCTTATTTTTGCAGCCAATTAATTTGAATTATGCTACAGAATCCAGAAAGATATACCATTACGGCGGCTTTGCCTTATACTAACGGACCCATCCATATTGGGCATTTGGCGGGAGTTTATGTTCCTGCGGATATTTATTCGCGTTATTTGCGTTTGCAGGGAAGAGATGTTTTGTTTGTTTGCGGAAGCGATGAACACGGCGTTGCTATTTCGATGAAAGCTAAAAAAGAAGGCATTACGCCTCAGGAAGTTATCGATAAATACGATGGAATTATCCGTAAATCGTTCTTGGATTTTGGAATTGCATTTGATAATTATTCCAGAACTTCGGCAAAGATTCATCATGAAACGGCTTCGGAATTCTTTAAAAAATTATATGATAAAGATGATTTTATCGAAGAAGTTACTGAACAATTGTATGATGCCAAAGCAGATCAATTTTTAGCAGACCGTTTCGTAATTGGAACTTGTCCAAAATGTGGTAATGAAGAAGCGTATGGCGACCAATGCGAAAAATGCGGTTCGACTTTGAATGCTACTGATTTGATTAATCCAAAATCGACTATTACGGGAGAAACTCCTGTTTTAAAATCTACAAAACACTGGTTTTTACCTTTGGACAGATACGATGCTTTCCTGAGAGAATGGATTCTGGAAGGTCATAAAAACGACTGGAAACCAAATGTTTTTGGCCAGGTAAAATCCTGGATTGATGGCGGACTGGAGCCTCGTGCGGTAACGCGTGACCTGGATTGGGGAATTGATGTTCCTGTAGAAGGTGCCGAAGGAAAAAAATTATATGTGTGGTTTGATGCACCTATTGGTTACATTTCGTCAACCAAAGAATGGGCTGCGAGAGAAGGAAAAGATTGGGAACCGTATTGGAAAGACGAAAAAACAAAATTGGTTCACTTTATCGGGAAAGATAATATTGTTTTTCACTGCGTGATTTTCCCGGCGATGTTAAAAGCCGAAGGAAGTTATATTTTGCCTGATAATGTGCCTGCAAATGAGTTCCTGAACTTAGAAGGAAATAAATTATCGACTTCTAAAAACTGGGCAGTCTGGCTGCATGAATATCTGGAAGAATTCCCAAATCAACAGGATGTTTTGCGTTATGCTTTGACATCAAATGCTCCGGAGACAAAGGATAATGATTTTACATGGAAAGATTTTCAAGCCAGAAACAATAATGAATTAGTGGCGATTTTTGGGAATTTCATCAATCGTGTGGTGGTTTTAACCAATAAATATTACGAAGGAATTGTTCCTGCTCCAAACGAATTTTCGGAAGTAGACGAACAAACTTTAGCCGAATTAAAAGCATATCCGGCGGTGATTTCTAGTTCACTGGAAAGATATAGATTCAGAGAAGCTTTAGGAGAAATGATGAATGCGGCTCGTTTAGGAAATAAGTATTTAGCCGATGAAGAGCCTTGGAAAGTGATTAAGGAAAATCCGGAACGTGTACAAACGCAAATGTATGTGGCTTTGCAAATTGCGGCTGCTTTGAGTTCGCTTTGTGAGCCTTTCTTACCTTTTACAGCAACTAAATTGTCTCGTATTCTTAAAATTGAAGACAAGATTGACTGGAATACCGTTACTGATAATTCAGATTTACTTCCTGCAGGTCACCAAATTGGTCAGGCCGAATTGCTTTTTGCAAAAATTGAAGACGAAGAAATTCAGAAACAAATAGACAAACTGGAAGCGACCAAAACAGCTAACCTTGCCGAAAACAAAAAAGCAGAACCGCAAAAAGAGTTGATTCAGTTTGAGGATTTTGCTAAAATGGATTTGCGTGTAGGAACGATTCTGGAAGCAGAAAAAATGCCAAAAGCAAACAAGCTTTTGATTTTAAAAGTAGATACCGGAATTGATGTTCGCACGATTGTTTCAGGAATTGCCGAAAGTTTTAAACCGGAAGATATCATTGGGAAAAGAGTTACTGTTTTAGTGAATTTGGCTCCAAGAAACCTCCGCGGTGTAGAAAGTCAGGGAATGATTTTGATGACAAATAATGCCGAAGGAAAACTGGTTTTTGTAAATCCGGATGCCGATGGTGTTGGGAATGGGGAGACAATAAATTAAAAAAATTAACCACAGATTCACAGATTAATAAAAATAATCGGTGAATCTGCGGTTAAACAAATAATAATTTTACCAGTGAGATGAATGAACTACTAATTGTTAGCAAAAACTATTTTCTGTAAAAAATGAAAATTAACAAACCGCAATTAGCTTTAGTTTTAGGTATTGTCTGTATTTCAATCTTTCCGGTTCTGGTTCGTTTGCATTTAACCAATGGATTGATTTCTGCATTTTATCGAATGTTCATAGCAACATTGTTATTGCTTCCTTATGTAATTATTTTCAAAAAATTTAAGCTACCTAGCCTTAAAAACCTCATTCTGGCTGTTATTTGCGGAATTGTTTTTGCAACGGATATTGCTGTATGGAATATTGCCATTCAGGAATCGACTGCTACACAAGCCACTTTATTGTCTAATTTATCACCTGTTTGGTTAGGAATAGGTTCTTTTTTATTTTTAAAAAATAAGGCTGCGGTAAATTTTTGGATTGGAACCGTGGTAGCACTTTTTGGAATGGTGGTTTTTATGGGATTTGAAACCATTAGCCTGTTCCATTTTGACACCGCCTTTTTTCTGGCTGTTTTATCTGGTGTTTTATATGCTAACTATCTCTTAATTAGTAAAAATATTTTGTCTAAAATAGAGGTATTGTCCTTTATGACTATTGTTTTAATTGCAGCAAGTTTATTTCTGGGATTCATTTGCTGGATTTTCCAGGAAACTTTTACCGGTTTTTCTACTACTGCCTGGCTGGTCTTATTTATTCAGGGAGCTGTGTGCCAACTTACCGCCTGGTTACTCATTAGTTATGCGACACAGCATTTAAGAGCAACCCGAATTTCTATCAGTTTATTAGGTCAGGCTGTTTTAGCGACATTCCTGGCTTGGTTATTTTTAGACGAAAAAATAAATTGGCACATGATTATTGGCGGTATTTTTTTACTTTTAGGAATACGAATCACTTTTTACAATCAAACTCTTTGGTTTAAAAAATTAAAATAAACTATATGCCTTTTAAAGTTATTGCTTTCGACGCCGACGATACCTTATTTGTTAACGAAACTTATTTTCTGGAAACAGAAGAAAAATTTTGTGAATTAATGAGCGATTACCTATCGCACAAAAGTATTTCTCAGGAACTTTTCAGAATTGAAATAAAAAACCTGGCCATCTATGGTTACGGAATTAAAGCCTATATCCTTTCGATGATTGAAGCGGCTATGACCATTTCAAACAATACGATTCCGGTTGAGGTTGTTGGAAAAATTATTCAATATGGAAAAGAATTACTAGACAAACCAATTGTTCTTTTAGACGGAGTCGAAGAAACGCTGGAAGCTTTGTATGGAAAATATAAATTAGTGGTTGCCACCAAAGGCGATTTGCTAGACCAAAGACGTAAATTGCACAATTCCGGATTAGGAAAATATTTTCATCATATCGAGGTCATGTCTGACAAGCAGGAACAGGATTATCTGGATTTGATTAAGCGTCTGGAAATTGAATCAACCGAATTTTATATGATTGGAAATTCCCTGAAATCAGATGTTTTACCGGTATTAGCTATTGGCGGACACGCAGCTCATGTTCCTTTTCATACCACTTGGGCACATGAAAAAATTGACCATGAGGTGAGACACGAAAACTTTAGTGCCATTGAAAAAATTACGGATATTTTAAAAAAAATAGAACACTAAAAAACTGGAATGATTTTTGAAAGTAAAAACTCATGAAAAAACTATTCCTTTTTTTGTTGTTGTTTGGCTCATCCATGTTGTTTTGTCAAACAATATTGAATTCGCATTCCATCAGTTTAAACAATCCTAAAGGAAATGATAATAAATTAAATTTTGAGCGTCTAAGATCACTAGATGAAATCGTTGTCTCTGCAACAACTAATAAAAACTCCAGTAAAAACAATCAAATTCTACATGTTGAAAATGAAGATACTCACGAAGTATTTGTGTTTATCAAGGACAGTGAGAAGATTACAATTTTAAAATACAATCGGGCCTTATTTTTAAATAGTGAATATGTATTTCCGCTGCAAAATTTAGAAGACGTACAATTAACCGGATGCAGTTTTAGCAAAAATGGAAATCCAAACCTTTATCTATCGCCTAATTTACCTGGCAATAAAGCTCCATTAGCTTTTATTTTAACTTTAAAATTTGATTTAGAAAATAAAACGCATACACTTTACAGCACTAAACTACCTGCTACCGATGTTGTTGTAACAACTTTCCAAATGAATAATTCTTTTCATATTCTAGCACAGCATCGCATGATGCAGGCATTGATTGTCTACAGTTTTGAGGAACCTAAAGTCGCTAAGAAAGTTTTTGATTTATCCTCTTTTACTTTTCAGGATAAAAATGGTAAAATGCAAAACTTTAACAGCCTTACAAAGGCTTATCCAATTGAAAAAATGGACGTTAATGACTATAATCTATTGGATAAAACGGCTCAAAAAAGCAAAGTTTATATCCAGAATAATCACATTGTTCTCACCTTAGATTATACCCCTAAAAATACGCAGGCATTTGATCTTAATTTGGAAAATGGTCATTTAACTGAAAAGAATTTCCCCCAATCCGTTCTTCAGGATGCAAAGAAAAAGAGTAATTCCTTTTATCACCGGGGAAAACTGTATCAGATTAATGCAAGCGAATCTGAACTTTCATTGGACATAAAAGATTTTAATTCGGGAGAAACACTTAAAAACAGTCGTGTTTTAAATGAAAGTGATCAAGACTTTAAAAACATTCCTCTTTTCATTCAAAAAGATTCCAGAAAACCAAAAGACATCAAAAAACCCAAACGATTTTTACAGCATCTGAATGACTTAGATGTAGGACTGACCGTTTATAATACGAAAAGAAAAACTTATATTTCTATAGGGGGAATTCCAATGGCAGCAAATAAAGAAAATCTTTTTCAGGCTCATACATCTTATAACAGCTTTCTTGATGACGAATTTTCGGATATAGATTTCGAGCCAATTTTTCATTTTAAATATGCTTATTTTGAGAGTATTCTGGATCAAAATCTCGAGCTTGTTGCTCGTGATCGATCACCACTTGCACTTGATAAATTGTCTTATTTTTTAAGTAAAAACAAAAAAATAGTTTTAAGCAACAGCTTTAAGCTTAAAGACGATTGTGTTTTAGGCTATTATGATGCAAAAGCAAAAAAATATGTGATGCGAAAATTCACAGATGGTTTTGATTTCTAAAAAAGTACGTTTTCATTTTAGTTTTGGAAGACACAAAATAGATTAAAACTATTATTAAATAGAAATGAAATTGATTCTCTGAAAGATTTTTCACAGCCTTTTCAGTACCTTTACGTCACGTTAAATAAAAACTTATCATTATGTTATCAAAAAATATAGAAGCAGCATTAAATAAGCAAATCCGTATTGAAGCAGAATCCTCTCAAACGTATTTATCCATGGCTTGCTGGGCAGAAGTAAGCGGTTTAGAAGGGATTTCGCAATTTATGTATGCACAATCTGATGAAGAACGTGCTCACATGCTTAAATTGATCAAATATGTAAATGAACGTGGCGGACACGCTCAAATTACCGACTTAAAAGCGCCTAAAACATCTTACACTACTTTCAAAGAAATGTTTGAAGCCTTGTACGAACATGAAATTTTTGTTTCAAATTCCATTAACGAATTGGTACACATTACTTTTTCTGAAAAAGATTATGCAACACATAATTTCTTACAATGGTATGTTTCGGAACAAATAGAAGAAGAAGCTACAGCTAAAACAATTTTGGATAAAATTAACCTGATTGGTGATGATAAAGGTGGTTTGTACTTATTTGACCGCGACATTCAGCAAATAACAGTGACTAGCTCTGTTGCTATAAATCCAAAATAAAAAAGTTAAAGTTTATTTAGAATATATAAAAATAATATTTTTTGTTTTATATTTGTCTCGTTATTAAACCGATACAAAGTGGGCAAGAAAGAGAAAGAAAAGGATAAGAAGAAAAAAAAGAAAGACAAAAAGAAAAAAGAAGCTCTTGTTGTCATCAAAAAAGTGGAAAACTGCAAATCTTCTTGTTGTGAAAAATTCAAAAAATCAGAAAGCAAGCGTTGCAAACGTTGTCCTTTGTTTGATTTGATTCAAAAAGTTGCCTGATTTTATATATACAAAAACCCATCTCGTTCTGAAAACAAGATGGGTTTTCTGCTTTTTATAGCATTCCATTCTTTTAAATAAGCTAAACTCTTTTTGTTTTACTTACTTCCCAATAAAAGTAATTCGGTAACCACTACTTCCGTTACATAACGTTTTTCACCGTTTTTATCATCATAAGTACGATGCGTTAACTTGCCTTCAATAGCAATTTCTTTTCCTTTGGTTACATATTTTTCAATAATCTCAGCAGTTTTACCCCAGGCTACTAAACGATGCCATTGGGTTTCTTCTACTTTTTCTCCTTTGTCATTTTTGTAACTTTCATTTGTCGCCAGAGTAAAATTGGCTAATTTTTTTCCTCCGTCAAAATTTTTGATTTCAGGATCATTTCCTAAATGTCCGATCAACTGTACTTTGTTTCTTAATGCATTCATGGCGTATAATTATTTAATTATTAGTATCTGAACTCGTTTCAGATTTTAGGCATATAGTATCGAAAGTTGTTTGTTTCTTTCCGATAGTACAAAGTTGCAACTGTTGCTATTAATTATTCGGTTGCTATCTAATTACTTTCGGTTGTAAATAATTGTAAACGTTTGTAAACGGATAGTATTTTTTGTACATTGCAGAAAATCAATACATTTATGCAAGCTGAAATCAATAAAGTTGAACTACGAAATTTAAAAATAGAAGACTACAAAGAATTAAAAAATTCGATGATTGAATCCTATCCGGAAATGGTAGACGATTATTGGAAAGAAACCGATATTAAAAAATTGCTCAAAATCTTTCCCGAAGGTCAGCTGGTTATCCTAGTGGATGATATCGTGGTGGGATCGGCTTTGTCCTTAATTGTAGATGAGGATTTGGTCGAAAAAAACCATGATTATGCAAAAATCACGGGCAATTATACCTTTTCGACACATACTCCAAAAGGGGAAGTTTTATATGGAATAGATGTTTTTGTGGTACCCAAATACAGAGGTTTGCGATTAGGGCGTAGGTTGTATGATGCGCGAAAAGAAATTTGCGAACAATTGAATCTAAAATCCATTGTATTTGCAGGACGAATTCCAAATTACAGTCAATATGCTCAAGAACTCACGCCTAAAGGCTATATCGATAAGGTAAAAAGAAAGGAAATTCATGATCCCGTATTGTCGTTTCAACTGAGCAATGAGTTTCACGTGATGCGTATCATGAAAAATTATCTCGAAGGCGATAAAAAGTCCAAAGAATTTGCCGTTTTATTAGAGTGGAATAACATTTATTACGATGAAAGTCCGCAAATTATTAACACCACAAAAAGTGTCATTCGATTAGGATTAATTCAATGGCAAATGCGTCCGCTGGGGAATTTAGAAGCTTTATTCGAACAATCGGAATTTTTTATTGATGCCGTTTCGGGTTATGGAAGCGATTTTGCTGTTTTTCCTGAGTTGTTTATTGCGCCTTTAATGGCCGATTACAATCATTTATCGGAGGCAGATGCTATTCGGGAATTAGCAAAATATGCGGAGCCCATTCGAAAAAGATTTCAGGAATTAGCCATTTCGTACAACATCAATATCATTACCGGAAGTATGCCACATTTAATTGATGGAACTTTATATAATTCTGGTTTTTTATGCAAAAGAGATGGAACGTATGAAACCTACACAAAAATTCATATTACGCCAAACGAAGTTTTTCATTGGGGAATAACAGGAGGAAATGCCATTCAGACCTTTGACACCGATTGCGGAAAAATAGGCGTTATTATTTGTTATGATGTAGAGTTTCCGGAATTATCCCGATTAATGGCCGATGAAGGCATGAATATTTTGTTTGTTCCTTTCTTGACCGATACCCAAAATGCCTATACCAGAGTCAAACATTGTGCGCAAGCCAGAGCTATTGAAAACGAATGCTATGTAGCCATTGCGGGTTGTGTGGGGAATTTACCCAAAGTAAACAACATGGATATTCAATATGCGCAATCGGCGGTGTTCACACCCTCTGATTTTGCTTTTCCAAGTAATGGAGTTAAAGCCGAAACAACCCCTAATACCGAAATGACTTTGATTGTGGATGTCGATTTAGATTTATTAAAAGAATTGCACGAACATGGAAGTGTCAAAATTTTAAAAGACCGTCGTCATGATTTGTATCGAATTAAAAAAGGAAGAAGTTAAATATGAAATCGATGCAAATAGCAATAAAAAACTAAGGTATTTAAGACTGCAAAAATAAATTTCACATATATGAAAAACTGTTTAGAATGTGGCGAAAAAATCATTGGTCGGGAAGACAAAAAGTTTTGCAGCGACGGCTGTCGCAATGCCTTTAACAACAAGATGAACAAAGACAGTAATAATATTATGCGTAATATTAATAATAAATTGCGCAAAAATTATCGCATTCTGACAGAACTCAATACCGATGGAAAATCAAAAACGACACGAACCAAACTATTAAGCAAAGGTTTTGATTTTGATTTTTTTACCAATATATTAAAAACCAAAACAGGAAACACCTACTACTTTCTGTATGATCAAGGATATATGTTATTAGAAAATGATCTGTATATCCTTGTCAAAAAAGACAATTAACCACCAAATCCCAAATCAACCCTAAAATGAAAAAAGATTTATCCTCCATTGTTTCAGTCCTCTTTTTTATAGCCGTACTGGCTTTTATATATTGCAGTATTATGCCGCAATGGACTGTAAGTAGTGATAAACCGCTCTCAGAGTTTTCGACTAAAAGAGCTTTAGCACATATAAAAACAATTAGCCGGCAACCGCATTATACAGGTTCAGAAAATCATACCAAAGTAGCTAATTATTTGCGTTATGAATTAATAAAACTCGGACTGGAAACGCAATTTCAGGATGGTTACACCTTAACCGATTGGGGAAATTTAACCAAATCAAAAAATATAATCGCCCGAATAAAAGGAAGTCAGCAGGGAAAAGCACTTTTATTACTTTCCCATTATGACAGTGCTCCGCATTCGGCATCACACGGAGCCAGTGACGATGCTTCCGGTGTGGCTACCATTCTGGAAAGTGTGCGAGCCTTTTTACATCATAAAAAAACACATAAAAATGACATTATCATTCTGTTTACGGATGCCGAAGAACTGGGGTTAAATGGCGCCTCGCTTTTTGTAACACAGCACAAATGGGCAAAAGAAATTGGTTTAGCCTTAAACTTTGAAGCAAGAGGAACATCCGGACCTAGTTATATGTTAATGGAAACCAATGAGGGAAATGCAGGAATGGTCAAAAATTTTGCCGCTGCAAACCCTACTTTTCCGGTATCCAACTCACTGATGTACAGCATTTACAAAATGTTGCCTAACGATACCGATTTAACTGTTTTTAGAGAACAGGGTAATATTCAGGGCTTTAATTTTGCTTTTATTGACGACCATTACAATTACCACACCGCTCAGGACGATATGGAGCATTTAAATATTAATTCCTTAGCACATCAGGGATCTTATTTAATGCCCTTACTGAATTATTTTTCGAATGCCGATTTAAATACCACTCAGTCTGTTGAAGATTATGTGTATTTCTCCATTCCGTTTAGTTTTATCAGCTATCCGTTTAGCTGGGTGATACCCATGTTAATTATTGCTTTTGTACTTTTTATATTTTTTATTTTCTTAGGAATTGCTAAAAGGATTCTAAGCGTTCAAAAAATGCTTCAGGGATTCATTCCTTTTCTGGGAGCATTGATTTCGGCTGGAGTCCTTACTTTTTTTGGCTGGAAAATTGTGTTACAAATTTATCCGCAATACAGTGATTTACTAAACGGTTTCACCTACAATGGCCATAGTTATATTGCCGCTTTTGTACTCTTAAGCATTGCGGTTTGCTTTGCCTTTTATCACTTTTTTTACCCAAACAAGATTAGTGCTAATGACTTTGTAGCTCCCATTTTTATCTGGTTACTTATCAATATGGCAATTGCTTTTAGTTTAGAGGGTGCCGGTTTTTTAATCATTCCGGTTTATTTTGGGACATTTATGTTTGGATTCTATATCCTTACCCAAAAATACATTCCGGTTTTAAACTTAATCTTAGCTGTTCCAACCTTATTAATTATTGCTCCTTTTATCCAAATGTTTCCAATAGGCCTTGGATTAAAAATACTATTTGGAAGCGCCATTCTAACTGCTTTATGTTTTGGACTGCTCTTGCCTACTCTGGGTAATTTTGTCCAAAAAGGCAGTTGGTCCATCCTATTTTTGGTAGCTTCTATCGGTTTTTTTATTAAAGCAGACGCTGATTCGAATTATGAAAAAGGAAAAGCAAAATCAAACAGCCTGGTTTATCTTTATAATGCCGATACTAATAAAGCGCAATGGATTACCTATGATAAAAATTTAGATGTATGGACTAAAAAATATTTAGGTCAAAATCCCGGTTTGCTGGAAGGTCTTGAAGACATTCCGCTTTTTAGTAAATACAATTCCCAATTCACCTTTGCGGCAGCAGCTCCTTTAAAAAATATAGCCCAACCCACAATCGATTTTCTTACCGATAGCATCGCAGAAAATCAGCGTTATTTAAAAATTCGTATTTCGCCTAATCGAAAAGTCAACCGCTATGATATTTTTGCCAATGAAAAAATGCAACTTTATAATATTAAAGCCAATGGTGTTTCCCATTTAGAACAAAAAAGTAAAATATTTAAACGCGAAGGCAAAAAGTTACTGAGTTATTATGTGGTGGATAATGAGCCGCTGGTTTTAGAATTTAATATCAGTACTGCTACCGTTTTTAATATGCAATTATTAGAAAGCTCTTTTGATTTAATGGAAAATCCATTATTTACTATGGAACAAAGAGCCGACTGGATGATGCCAACCCCTTTTGTACTAAATGACGCAGTAGCGATCAAAAAAACGATAAAGCCTACTCCGGTTGCCATTCAGTCACCCTCAGTAATAGCCGAACCTAAAGTTTACAGAAAGAAACCAATTCCCGTAGAAACTGTTATTGATACTACAAAGTAAGGGAAGAAACTCCTTTTATGTTGTTTACTTAATTCTCTTTTTAAATCAGAAAGAAAGGTTTATCTTTCGGGATTAAATTAACTGATTATGAGAGATATAAATACTATTAATCGAAAAACAAAAGCGGCAGCCGTATTGATTTTTGTTACCATTTTACTTTTGATAAGTAATTATTTCATTGCCCTGAATTCTAAAAAAACCAATGAAAGCATTCAGGCTATTTACAACGACAGGTTAATGGTAAGTCATTATATTTTTCAGTATACCAATGCTATTCATCAAATAAAATCAGCAGCTGCAAGCGATCCTCTTACTACCGAAGAACAAAAGTTGATTACGGATCGCTTGCAAAGCATCCGAACTTTAGACCAGAAGTACTTAGCAACCGTTTTGACTGCTGAGGAAAAAAGACAATTCGCTTTTTTCCGGAATCAATGTTCAGCAATTGAAACTCTAAATCAAAATAAGGATAGGCAAAAAATAACAGAATGGAGTACCAAAAGTTTACAAACCTTAGAAATATTAGCCCAAATCCAAATTGACGAAGGAAAAACAGCACTTACAACAGCCAATACCCTGCACAATGGAAACCAAATTTTCACTAAGTTGGAAATTGGTTTGTTTATTATTTTAGGTTGTCTTTCGGCTTATTTATTGGTTTTAAAAAAGATGAAAGTAAAAATAAAAATTCCTGAACCGCCTAGTATGAACTAAAAAACAATAAATGAAGTTTACTTTTTTTTCTGCAGACTATATAAATCACTGAGAGCCAACAAGCTATAGAAAACGTTAAAAAGCCCGAAAACACTGGGGCTCCAAAAGGTTTTATCTAATTTTGTGTAGTCAAAAAAAAATTAAACATGAAAAAAATCATTTTATCATTAGCAGCAGTTTTTGCATTTGGATTTGCAAATGCTCAGGAAGCAAAAAATGTAAAATTAGGAATCAAAGCAGGAGCTAATTACGATTGGTTAGCAACAGGAGCATCATCAGTGCACGACTTACGTCCGGAAGTAGGATACCATGCCGGTTTAGTGGCTGAATTCAAAATGTGTGACGAATTTTCATTCCAGGCTGAGGCTTTGTATTCTCATTCCAGCTTTAAGTTTGATGGAAACGGAAACACAAGCGGCAGCGATTTAGAAATTAGCGAAATTGCTATACCTGTTTTAGCCAAGTTCTATCTTACTAAAGGTTTGTCAATTGAAGTGGGTCCTCAGGCAAGTGCTATAATTGACTCTAAAGCAAATGGAATGTATGCGAACACTAATCTAAGAAAATACAATGTGGCGTCTGTTTCAGGATTAGCTTATGACTTTAATTCAGGAGCATTTATTCAGGCAAGATACATTTATAACTTCTTGGATTTAGCTTACGGACCAGAAGGAAATAACCGTTTTGGAATCCAGGCTTCTGTAGGATACAAATTCTAATATTTTTCAGAAAATAGTAATAGAAAACCACGCGAATTGCGTGGTTTTTTTTTATGCTGGCATTCAAACTTTTAGTTTGCCAAATATATCCTGATAAAAATAAATAATAAATAAAAGTGTTAACGGCGAAGTCATAACTACAAATAAAATAGTTACAAAGGAATTTTGTTCTATAAAAGCTCTTACCTTAAACCACATAATTGTTAAAATAACGAACGCAACAACAGAAATCAGAAAAACGGATAAAAGGACACCATAATTTTTATCATATTCTAAAAATTGAGCTGAGTACATTTGCTCCCAAATAAAAACAGTAACCAAAAACAGTATACTTACATATACAACTTTCAGGATTTTTTGTATTTTCATTTTGCTTTAAATTTAAAATTCGATTTTAAAACCAATTTGATTAACACTTGCTAACAATATTGTTCTTGGTTGTGATTTATAGTGATCCGTTAAACTATTGTTATACAAACCCAATGCTGATTTAATCTTTTTAGGATACCCTATTTTGACTGGAATTGAAGCAACAATCATAGCACCACCAATTATTGCAGCAGTCATATCAGTACGCTCTGATTTCACAGATGGATAATTTCCATTCCCCGGATAAGATGTAGTTGTATTATCGGTATTCATTCCCACAATAACATTTGTAGCCATAAGTCCTAAACCGCTATAAAAAAGAATATTCCCCCATGTTTTTTTACTCCTTCCCGAATTATACAGTGATAAAGCCTCTTTATTGTTTTTTAACCGTTGTCTTACTCCATCCGATGTTACTTTTGTGTTTTCAGAATTATACACTGTACCTCCACTGCCATAAGTAAGCTGCTGAGAAAAGCCTGTTAATGAAATTATTAAAAAGGCAATTAGAATAGTTGTCTTCATTTAAAACTATATTAGAATAGTTAACAAACATATCATTTACATTTACCATAAACAATACCTTCTTTTAGTGATATTTGCTTTTCTAATTATATTTTTCACATTACAAATAATTGATTTTAAGAGTTTTGAATTAATATTTTTTGTAACTTGTATTATATAACTTAATAATTTAAAATCATGAAAAAATTCAAACTATTTATTGGCATTTTATTATTAACTGTATTCATCATTTCGTGCAATCAAAAACGAAATGATTTAATTGATTCCTGGAAAATTACTGAAGTTGAAGCAAAAACACCTCATGTAGATTCTGTGAAAGGTGACATCATCGCTAATGGAAAACTAACATTTACTAAAGACGGACATGTTACAGGACACATAGAAACCGATATAAATGATGGTACGTATGCTTTAACAAAAAAAGGAAAAAGCCTGGTAATTAAAGATGATAATGGTACTCCATTCCCTTTTGAAAGTGATATTACAGATGATAAAGTGATACTGGAAAGTGCCGAAATGAAACTCACACTCGTAAAACAATAAGAATGATAAGCTTTATTATCTGTAAACCGTCTCAAAACTGAGGCGGTTTTTTTGTATCCAATAATTTTTTATAGCATCTGTGTCTTAAAAAATACTCGCTTCTTTGCCCCTAAAATCCAAATTATTATATAGACCTTTGCACTCTGAAATAATTGAAAGCAAAATGACACAAATTAGCATTTTAGGTTGCGGATGGCTGGGATTTCCTTTGGCGAAAGCCTTACTGAAAGAAGGTTTCTCAATTAAAGGTTCAACTACAACGGCAGGTAAAAAAGAAATGCTGGAAAATGCCGGAATTAACCATTTCCCTATTGCACTCGAAGTGGAAAACTTTACCTCTCCCGTAACTCCGTTTTTAGACGGAAGCGAAACGCTTATCATCGCTATTCCGCCTAAATTAAGAGGAAAAAATAAAGATTACTCAGATGCAGCCAACAATTCATTTGTTAAAAAAATAGAAAACCTACTGCCTTATATCCAACAATCAACGGTAGAAAATGTGCTGTTCATCAGTTCGACTGCGGTTTACGGAGAAGCTAATGAGGTGGTTGACGAAAACACCGCTCCCTCTCCTGTTACCGAAAGCGGCAAACAATTGCTTGAAATTGAACAATTACTGTTAGCTAATCCGCATTTCAAAACTACCATCCTGCGTTTTGGCGGATTAATAGGGGAAGACCGTAATCCTGCCCGCTTTTTAGCCGGTAAAGAGAATGTTCCTAATCCGGATGCACCCATTAATTTAATTCATCTGGAGGATTGTATTGGAATTATCCAAAAAATTATAGCAACACAAACCTGGGATACTACGCTTAATGCAGTAGCACCGTTTCATCCCAGCCGAAAAAAGTATTACACCCAAAAAGCAATTGTCGAAAATTTGGTTCCGCCACAATTCAATGACGAAATTCCATCTGTGGGGAAAACCATTTTATCCGATAAATTAATCAGACTGTTAGATTATCATTTCACTCAACTCGATTTATAGTGATTACCAAATTTAAAACCGCTGTTTCAACCAGAATAAACGCTGTGGGATTACCCATTCTGGCTCTTATTTGGGTTGGTTTTTTCTGGGGAACCACCTGGATTGCTTCTAAAGAAGGGGTTCGTTATATTCCCGGAATTCAAATGGCTGCCATTCGTCAGTTTATTGCGGGATTGCTTTACATTCTTATTTTTATGTTTACAAAAGTGGCCTGGCCTAAGGGAAAACAATGGAGAACAATTGTTATTCTGGCCATTCTTAATTTTACTTTGAGCAACGGTTTGAGTACAGCCGGTGTAAAGTATATCAGTAGCGGACTGGGTGCTATCATTGCTGCCATTTTCCCTATCTGGATTGTGCTTATTTCTTTTTTCAGAGGCGAAAGAATTGCTTAGTTAGCAGCAATAGGGGTGTTTGTCAGCTTTGGCGGAGTGTGCATTATCTTTTATGAATACCTGGCTGATTTTTTAATTCCCGATTTTAGATTTGGAATTTTCCTCTCCGTTTTAGCCACCATTACCTGGGCATTTGGTACTTTATACACCAAGAAAAAAGCAGCTTCTTACAATCCTTATTTTAGTTTAGGATTCCAAATGTTTATTTCCAGTATTCTTTTATTTGCTTATAATGGTGCTACAGGCATTTCGGTGAGTTTAAGTGAGATCCCTCTGGAAACCTGGCTTGCCATAGCATATCTTGTGGTTGTGGGTTCCCTAATTACTTTTACTGTTTTTATTTATTCGCTGCAACATCTTCCACCCGAAGTGAGCAGTATCTATGCTTATATGAATCCTGTTGTAGCGGTACTTTTAGGGTCGGCCATTTTTGGAGAATCACTTAGTATCTCCATTGCATTGGGCGGACTGGTAACCTTGTTTGGCTTGTATTTAGTCAATAAATCATTAAGACAAAGCCGTAAAAAAACAAATATATTAATTAAGTAAAGCTTCCTGATTTCCAAGACAGTTTTTGTATTTTTGCAAAAAAAATTCATGAAATCTGTTTTATACAAATACCGCATATTCATTGGTATCTTTATTGTTTTTTCAGCAATTACTCTTTTTCTTTTTTATGGTGCTTTAAAACCTAAAAAAACACTTCCTATTTATAATCCCGCCGATGTAAATCCGGAATTAGTTGACAGCACCATACAATATGTGAGCAAATACCATACTATTGCTGATTTTTCGTTTACCAATCAAAATGGAAAAACCATTACACAAAAAGATTATGAAGGAAAAATATATGTTGCCGATTTTTTCTTTACTACCTGCGGTACTATTTGTCCAAAAATGACAGCCAATTTAGTAGATGTTCAAAAAGCCATTATCAATAACCCAAAAGTCATGTTGTTATCACATACCGTTTTTCCCGAAGTGGATACGGTAGCAGCCTTAAAAGCGTATGCTCTGGAACATGGTGTCGTTGACAGCAAATGGAATCTGGTGACAGGAGATAAAAAAGAAATTTATACCATGGCCAGAAAATCATATTTAGCTGTAAAACTGGGTAAACCAAGCGAATTATACGATATGGTTCATACCGAAAACTTTGTTTTAGTAGATGCTAAAAAACGTGTTCGCGGTTTTTATGACGGCACTAAAAAAGAAGATATGGAGCGATTAATTGAAGATATTAACTTTCTTTGTGAAAATTAAATTAAATAACAAAAACCCAAAACACAGAAATATATTTTTTACTTAAAATAAATTCTAATTAAATCATAAAACTGATCATTAGAAGTCCATTTAGTATTATAATTATGTATTTTTGCAATATTAATTCAATCTAAATAAGCCTTGCGTACCACAATAAGTTCATTACGAAAAAACGAAAAAGCAATTATCAAAGATTTTGATATTGACATTATTCCTTTAAAGTTACTTGAAATGGGGTGCTTGCCGGGCAATACCGTACAATTACTTCAAATTGCTCCTTTTGGAGATCCGTTATATTTAGATGTAAATGGTTCTCATGTAGCTATTCGAGTAGAAACTGCTAAAGAAATTGAAGTAGAACTTATTAAAATCGTACTTTAATGGTTCCTCAAAATATTAACGTAGCATTAATTGGAAATCCTAATGTAGGTAAAACTTCTGTCTTTAATCAGCTTACCGGGCTGAACCAGCAAGTAGGAAACTACCCTGGAATTACAGTGGAAAAGAAGATTGGTTTTTGCAAATTACCCCATAATATCAAGGCTAACATTCTGGATTTACCAGGAACTTACAGCCTCAATGCCAGCTCTATTGATGAAAATGTAGTTATAGAATTATTATTAAATAAAAACGATAAATTATATCCTGATGTTGCATTAGTGGTTACTGATGTTGAAAATCTAAAGAGAAATTTATTGCTTTTTACCCAGATTAAAGATCTTGAAATCCCGACTATTTTAGTCATTAATATGGCTGATCGAATGGAATCCAAAGGAATTTCGCTTGACATCCCTTTTCTTGAAGAACAATTAAAAACAAAAATTGCCTTAGTAAGTTCCAGAAAATCATTAGGAATTGAGGAATTAAAAGAACTCATTGTTACCTATAAATCCATATCGGCAGAGCCTTGCTTAAACGCATCAGTGATTGACAAAGAGTATTTCAACAATTTACAAAATGCGTTTCCGGATCAATTATTATACAAACTTTGGCTGGTCATCACTCAGGATGTGAACTTTTTAAATTTAGAACGAAAAGAAATACAGAGTTCGTTTACTAAATCACATACTGAATTAAAGCGCTTACAACAAAAAGAAACTATTAAACGCTATCAGTTTATTAATGATGTTTTAAAAGAAGGGCTGAGTATTGACAGTAGCGTAGCCAGAGATTTTCGCTCTAAACTGGATCGTGTTTTAACACACAAATTCTGGGGATACATTATTTTCTTTGTGATCCTTTTTGTTATTTTCCAATCCATATTTGACTGGTCTTCCATTCCAATGGATTTTATTGACAGCAGCTTTGCTACCTTAAGCGCCATGGCAGCGGAGCATTTACCTGCAGGTATTTTAACCGATTTAATTTCGCAGGGAATTATTCCCGGAATTGGAGGAATTCTGATTTTTATCCCTCAAATTGCTTTCTTATTCCTCTTTATTTCTATACTGGAAGAAAGTGGTTATATGAGTCGTGTGGTCTTTATTATGGACAAAATCATGCGTCGTTTTGGCTTATCAGGAAAAAGTGTGGTGCCACTAATTTCAGGAACAGCATGTGCAATCCCTGCTATCATGGCCACCCGAAATATCGAAAACTGGAAAGAACGCTTAATAACCATTCTGGTAACACCGTTCACAACCTGTTCTGCCCGATTGCCTGTTTATGCCATAATTATTGCATTAGTAATCCCTAATCACCGTGTGTTAGGATTCCTGAACCTTCAGGGTTTGACCTTAATGCTATTGTATTTACTAGGTTTTGGGATGGCAATATTTTCGGCCTATGTTTTAAACAAAGTGATGAAAATAAGCGGTAAAACGTTTTTTGTAGTCGAAATGCCCAACTATAAATTGCCATTATTTAAAAATGTAGCTATCAATGTAATCGAAAAAACGAAAGCATTTATTCTAGGTGCAGGAAAGATTATTTTGGCAATTTCCATTGTATTATGGTTTTTAGCCTCTTATGGTCCGGGAGAAAAGTTCCAAAATGCCGAAAGTATTATTACGGCTCAGGAAAAAAACAACACTGTTTCAAACACAGAACTTGAAAACAAAATCGCCTCTTTTAAACTGGAGAATTCGTATATTGGAATCATGGGTAAAAGTATCGAACCGGTCATTGCCCCTTTAGGATACGATTGGAAAATAGGGATTGCCATCATTAGTTCATTTGCAGCAAGAGAAGTATTTGTGGGTACATTAGCCACCATTTACAGCGTAGGAGGATCAGACAATGAAACTACTATTAAAAACAAAATGCAAGCCGAAATTCATCCCGAGACAGGTTTAAAAGTATTTAACTTTGCTACCGGAATTTCGTTGTTGCTCTTTTATGCTTTTGCAATGCAATGTGCCAGTACCATTGCCATTACTAAAAAAGAAACTAATAGCTGGAAATGGCCTTTAGGACAATTAATATTCATGAGTACCTTTGCTTATTTAGTTGCTTTGATTGCTTTTCAGATCTTAAAATAAAAAGTACCTTTATTCTAAGTTTCTCTTTCAAAAGAATTTTCAAAAAACAACAGTATTATGAGAAATTACGAAAATGCTTGTGCCAAATTTTACAGTAATCTAAAATTACAACCATTCCAAATGAATTCTTTTGAATTTAGGAAAGATTATTTTTCTGATGCTTTGCTATTTAAAAAAATTCAATCCAATTGGAACATTAAAAAAGACTACCTCAAACAATCTCAAAAAGAAAATCGAGAACTCATAATTACCGATATCAATTTTAAAATTGTATTTGCATCAAAAAACATTTCACGAATAAATGGTTATCAACCTCAGGAAATAGTTGGAAAATCACCTGTAGTATTTCAAGGTAAAGCCACTTCAGATGCAACGAAACAAAAAATAAAAGCAGCCATAAACGACTTAAAACCTTTCAAAGAAGTGATTTTAAATTACAAAAAAAATGGCGAAACCTATTGGTGTGAAATTGAGGCCTATCCAATGTTTGATAAAAATGGAGATTTTCAAAACTACATTGCCTTAGAAAAAATAGCATCTTAAAACATCTAAAATATGGATTTTCAAGAAATTATAGCTTTTATAACACTTGGCATAGCCGTTATGTACCTCATTAAAAAATTCTTTTTAAAGAAGAAAAAAAAGGATAAAAACTGCGGTGGTGATGACTGTGGCTGCCATTAAAATTATTTTACCGCAAATTCGCAAATTAAAAAATTATTAGTTAAAACAACTTCACATAAAGATTACTGGCTATTTTATTCGAAATATTCAATGGCTTGTCATCCACTTTTATGCGAAGGGAAAGATCGAAAGTTTCTTTGGAAATAATTTCGATTGTAGAACCCAGAGCAATTTGTTGTTTGTCCAGATATTTTAAAAACTCCGAAGAAGTATCTTTTACACCAACACAAATTCCTTTTTGGCTTTCGACCAAATCTGAAAGTAATTGTTTTTCTATTTTAGGCAGCAGTCCCTGTGCATTAGGAATAGGATCACCATGCGGATCTTCGGTAGGATTTCCCAGAAAATCATCCAGTTTATTAATCAGTTTCTCTGATTTTATATGCTCTAACTGCTCTGCAATATCATGAACCTCATCCCAGGAAAAATCAAGCTTCTCTACTAAAAAAACTTCCCATAAACGATGTTTTCTAACAATCATTTTAGCTTCCAGTTTTCCTTTTTCGGTAAGACTTACACCTTGGTATTTTTTATAATGAACCAGATCTTTCTCGGCCAGCTTTTTAAGCATATCAGTAACTGACGAAGCTTTGGTTTCCATTACTTCGGCAATAGCATTCGTACTTACTCCCGAACTGGAAACTACAGTAAGATGGTAGATGGATTTAAGATAATTTTCTTCTGAAAAAGTCATTTTTTTTGAGGTTCTAAGTTACTAAGGTTCTGAGTTGCTAAGAAGCTAAGGACAAAACCTCAGAAACTTAGCAACTCAGTATCTCCGCCACTTTATTTAACAATCAACAAAGGTATCGAAATTTTATGACGGAGTTTATCTACGGTTGTACCAAAAATCAAATCTTTGAGTCCTGTATGACCATGGGTTCCCATTACTAAAACATCAAATGCTCCCTTATTTACAATTTCCGGGATTACTTTATTAGGCTTACCAAATCCCAGTTCGGTCATTACATTAAATCCTTTTTTCGAAAGCATTTCTTTGTATTGCAGCAACAATTTCTCGTCGATTAAAGTTTCATGATCATCAATATTTTCACCATAAACCATGGCTCCTACAGTTTCCACCACGTGAATCAAAGTATATTTGGCATCCATTCCTCCCAATTCAAAAGCACTGCTCAATGCAATTTCATCAGCAGAAGAAAAATCAACTGAAACCGCAATATTCTTTTTAGAGTAACTTTCTGATTTTGAAAAATGCAGTTTCAAATGGTGTGGCGAGTGATTTTGAATATCGGTTTTTGCTTTGGTAATAAAAGGTTTAAAGACAATATAGAGTAACAATCCTAAAAAGAAAAAAGCCAATGGAACAACAGTAAGCCAAAGTACAATTGGGTTTTCTGAAATTTCAAGCCATCCGGTAATTTCGTTGTAAACTAATTTAGCATTCAACGAAACAATAATCGTAGCGATAATCCAGGCAGCAATTTGAGTGATTCTGGAAACCTGAAATCCTTTCATTTTTGTTTTATCACTCACAAAATGAATCAACGGAATAATAGCAAAACCAAGCTGTAAACTCAAAATCACCTGACTTAAAATCAGTAATTTTCCGGTGACGCTTTCGCCATAAATCAAAATCACAATTACGGCGGGAACAATGGCAATTAATCGGGTAATGATTCTTCGTACCCATGGTTGGATTCTTAAATTCAAATAACCTTCCATTACAATTTGCCCAGCCAAAGTTCCTGTTATGGTCGAACTTTGTCCCGCAGCAATCAAGGCTACAGCAAATAAAATAGGTGCCCATTTAGTCCCTAAAAGCGGTTGTAAAAATTTATGGGCATCCTGAATTTCAGCTACTTCAAACATTCCGTTCCTGTAAAATGTGGCTGCTGCCAAAATTAAAATGGCCGCATTTACCAGAAAAGCCAAATTCAAGGCAATAGTAGAATCGATAAAATTGTATTTCAATGCCTGCTTGATTCCGGCAGGGCTTCTGTCAAAATTTCTGGTTTGTACTAATGAGGAATGCAAATACAAATTGTGCGGCATAACCGTAGCTCCAATGATTCCGATAGCAATGTACAACGCTGCCTCAGTGGGTAACGAAGGAATCAATCCATAAACCACTTTGTCAAGCTCCGGCTGGGCAAAAATCATTTCGAAAACAAAAGAAAAACCAATAATAGCCACCAATACAATAATAAAAGCTTCCATTTTTCGGATACCTTTATTGATTAAAAAGAGTAATAAAAAAGTATCTAAAACGGTGATTAAAACCCCTTCGATTAACGGAATATCAAACAATAAATTAATTCCGATTGCCATTCCTAATACTTCTGCAAGATCACAGGCTGCGATGGCAATTTCGGCTAAAAAATAAAGGATATAATTAACCGGTTTAGAATAAGTTTCCCTTGAAGCCTGTGCCAAATCACGTTGAGTAACAATTCCGAGTCGGGCACTTAAACTTTGCAAAAGCAGCGCCATTAAATTACTCATCAATAAAACCCAAAGCAAGGAATAACCAAACTGGCTTCCTCCGGCAATATCCGTTGCCCAGTTGCCCGGATCCATATAACCTACACTTACCAGATAGGCAGGGCCAAAAAAGGCAAGTATCTTTCTAAAAACGGATTTTTTATTCTGTGTCGAAACGGACTGATGTACTTCTTCAAGTGATTTTCCCATCGTATTATAAACTAATTACGCAAATATATAGAAAAATCGCATTAATCAAATCTTTTTTTTAGCCAAGTCTAAATTTCGAATTAAATCAAATCGTTTCGGAACACAAACGACATTTTAATTTTTCTTAAATGCAACAATGTTGCATTTAAGAAAAAAATGTTTATATTTACAGCCTAAAAAAAATTGTATGACAGAACAAACCCATTTTGAAGTAATTATTGTTGGCGGCAGTTTTAGCGGACTTTCGGCAGCTATGAGTTTAGGCCGTTCTTTACGACAGGTTTTAGTTATTGACAGTGGTTATCCATGCAACAGTCAAACTCCACACTCCCATAATTTTATCACTCAGGATGGCGAAAAACCAGCTGTAATTTTGGCGAAAGCCAAAAAACAGTTAGCTATTTATAAAACCGTTCAGCTTTATAATGATTTAGCAACAGCCGCCCAAAAAAGCAATGCGGGATTTAAAATTACCACAAAATCAGGAAAAATTTTTAGTTCTGAAAAAATCCTGTTTGCCACTGGAGTTAAGGATTTACTTCCGGAAACAGATGGATTTACTGATTGCTGGGGAATTTCAATACTACATTGTCCTTATTGTCATGGTTATGAAGTAAAAAATGAAAGAACAGTTATTATTGCTAATGGAGAAATCGCTTTTGAGTACGCAAAATTAATTTACAACTGGACAAAAGATTTAAAAATTTGTACCAATGGAAAATCGACTTTAACACCGGAACAAAAGCAAACACTGAAAAAAAACAACATAGAAATAATTGAAAACGAAATTGCATCTTTCGAACATGAAAATGGCAATGTCAAAAATATTGTTTTTAAAAATTCCGAAAAAACAGCTGTAAAAGCCATTTACCATCGACCGGCTTTTGAACAACATTGTCCTTTGCCTGAAATCCTGGGTTGTGAACTCAACGAACAAGGTTTGTTAAAAGTAGATTTTATGCAAAAAACAACCGTGCCCGGAGTTTATGCAAGCGGTGATAATCACACACCT
Organism: Flavobacterium flevense; assembly: GCF_900142775.1. Taxonomy (GTDB): domain Bacteria; phylum Bacteroidota; class Bacteroidia; order Flavobacteriales; family Flavobacteriaceae; genus Flavobacterium; species Flavobacterium flevense. Next base: position 586,597 of record NZ_FRCC01000002.1, on the reverse strand, counting down.
GCCAGATCTGTGGCAATGGCTGTCGCAACAGGTTCTTTTGCTGGCGCTGCACTTAATAAAGAACTTATTGACGATAATTTTATTTACTGATGCTTTCAACACACGCCGGACACAAACCGGATAGCGTAAAATTTACTTCCTTAACCAAATAATTTTCAGGAATGGTATAAGATGGTTTCACAGCATCTAAACAAGTAACCGAATGGCATTTTTCACAACTAAAATGTACATGATTATGAATATGCTGATGATGCTCATGAGGATTATGATTACAGGCAGCATATTTAATGGTTCCGTCAGGAGTAGCGATTTTATGAATGACATCTTCATTGACCAAACGATCTAAAATCCTGTAAATGGTTACTCTGTCACACAATTCCTGATTCATTTTTTGAATTTCAGCATGCGACAACGCTACTTCTGAATTTTTTATCAATTCCAGAATAGCCGATTTAGCGGTGGTATTTCGGGTAGTTTTCATTTTTTTACAAAATAAAACGCAACAAGGTTGCATTTAAAAAAATAAGATCTTTATATTTGCAACTGAATTGCATTAAACAAAGATACAAGAAAAGCCAATAGGAAGTAAACTGTCTTTTCTTTAAAATCATCAATTATCGCTTTTTCAAGAATGAAAAAAAAATATATCCTAATCAATGTTTTTCTGTCTATGGCAGTATTGTTCTCAATACTGTTTCAGGCGGTACATGCTTATGGACATCATTCTGAAGAAATTGCTGAAAAAATTGCTCATCATCATTCGGATAACAAAGACGAAATAAATCAAAATCACAGCATTTTTGAAAAATGTGCCACTTGTGATTTTAGTTTCAGTTCCTTTACTACCACTGATTTTTATGTGTTTTCTTTCTGTAAAAACAGCATAATAAAGGCTTTTACTTCATTATTTACTAAACAACATCTTTCCTTTTTTACCGGAAGCCTTTTCGCGCTTCGGGCACCGCCATTATTTTAAAATATTCAAAGAACTACTCATTTTATACCTAAAAAAATGATTCTCTTTTAGTTCAATCGTTCCGGTATAATGCCGTTGTATATTTCATTTAGAACAATTTTTATTGGACTAATTTGAAATAACAAACGGTATTAGACCCATAATGAGCCGCTTTTCCATATTTTAAAATAAGATAATGTCGAAGAAAAATTTCGTTTTTTTCTGGCTTATGTTGTTTGTCAATAGCCTTTATTCGCAAAACACCATAAGCGGAAAAATAATAAGTCAGGAGCCTGTGAGCTTCTCAGATATTCATATCCATATTGGTCAAAAAATCAGCAGTAGCGATACTTCAGGAAATTATCGTGTCACTAATTTGCCTGATGGAATTACAAAAATCTATATTTCACATATTGGATACCAATCCATTGACACCGTTATTAATTTACAAGGCAATTTAGAAATTGATTTTAAACTGAAGCGAAACACAACTAAACTGCACGAAGTAGTTATTCAGCAAAAAAATAATGCTAATTCTAAATCAGTTGCTGAACAGCAAATCAAGTTAGAAACTATTGAAAAATACAGCAATAAATCTTTAGGCGATGTACTGAAAGAAGTAGCGGGAATTTCGAGTTTAAAAACCGGAAATGCCGTAGTAAAACCCATTATAAACGGATTGTACGGAAGCAGAGTTCCTGTAATTAACAACAATGTAAAACTGGAAGATCAACAATGGGGAACGGAACACGCACCCAATTTTGATGTGAATGCTGCCGGCAAAATCACCGTGATAAAAGGGGCTTCGGGATTGCAATATGGCGGCGATGCTATTGGTGGTTTGGTGATTATTGAACCGATAAATGTGAAAAAAGACACGCTATTTGGGAAAACTATTGTAAACTATGATGCTAATGGAAAAGGTGGCTCGCTAAGTTCCAGTGTTCATAAAGGAAATGATTTGGGCTGGAGTTGGAATGCTTTAGCGACTCTGAAATACATGGGTGACAAGCAAGCCGCAGCATATGTTTTATCCAATACAGGAAATCGGGAAGCTAATTTTTCGGGAGATTTAAAATATGCTGCAAAAAAATTCAATGCTACTGCTTTTTACAGTTATTACAAATCGGTAATTGGGATTTTGAGTGCTTCGCATACCGGAAACGTGAATGATTTGTACCAATCAATTAATAATAAAGTACCGTCTGTAATCAATGATTTTACGTATATTATCCAAAATCCAAAACAGGATGTGCAACATCATATTGCCAAATTCAATTTCGATTATTATCTCAACGAATCGGCATTTATAGCGTTTCAATATGCTTTTCAATTCAACAAAAGATTAGAATATGATGTACGAAGAGGCGATTATAAAAATACTGCGGCTTTAGATTTGGATTTAAAAACCAATACGCTGAATATTGATTTCAAAAAATCAGGACACGACTGGAATTTTGAATCAGGATTGAGTGCTGCTACGCAAAAGAATTATGCCAATCCGGCAACAGGAATTCGCCCGTTGATTCCTAATTATGACAAAATTGATTTTGGTGCTTATGCAATTTCCAGCTATAATTTTTCGGATAGTTTTTCTGTAGATGGTGGCTTACGCTATGATTTTTCGAAAATGGATGCGACCAAATATTACCAAAAATCAAGATGGGACGAAAGAGGTTACAACGAAACATTTCCTGAATTTATCGCTGGCGATTATGGAACGCAATGGCTTACCAAGCCTAATTTTACTTTTCATAATATCTCGGCTAGTGCCGGTTTTCATAAAAAACTGGAAAAGAGTTGGGATATTTTTACCAATGTAAGTTTTGCTTCGAGAAACCCCAATCCTTCAGAGTTTTTTAGTGACGGATTGCATCATTCTACTGGCGTAATTGAATTGGGTGATTTAAATTTAAAAAAAGAACAATCAACTAAATTGTCAGTAACCATCCGGAAAAAGTTCGACCAATTTTCTTTCGAAATCAATCCTTATAGCAATCACATTCACGATTATATTTTTTTGAAGCCTGTTGGTTTTGAAACGACCATTCGCGGTGCTTTTCCTGTATGGGAATATCAGCAAACTGATGCACTACTTTTAGGAATTGATGTTCAAACGCATTGGAATATTACAAATCATTGGCAACATTCGTTTTCATTGGCGTATGTAAACGGAAAAGACAACAGCAAAAAGGAGCCTTTAATTGATATGCCGCCATTGAATTTAAACAACAAGATTCGTTTTTCTAAAAAAGAATGGAACCAACTTATTCTGGAATTAAAAAGTGAAATTGTCCTGCAACAAAACCGATATCCTGACAATAATTTTTATACCAATATCATCAAAGACAACGAATTTGAATCGGTTTTAGTGGATATCAGCACGCCTCCTCCAGCTTATCATTTGTTGCATTTTTATTCGGAAATGAAATTCAATACTTTCAAAAAAATGAATACAACTGTTGCCTTTTCTGTTCAGAATATTTTCAATGTTTCGTATCGGGATTACTTAAACCGACAACGCTTTTTTGCCGATGAAATAGGGCGAAGCTTTCAAATTCAACTCAAATTCAATTATTAAACCTCAATATCATTAATTTAAATTCAAACAAAATGAAAACAAATCAGCACTCAAAACAATTCAAATTTTACGCTCTTGCACTTGTGGCGGCACTCACTTTTTCTTCTTGTAGCAACGATGATGACACTCCGCCTCCACCGGTAAATGAAGAAGAATTAATTACTACTGTTACGGCAATTTACACTCCTGTAGGCGGTGGAACGGCTGTAACTTTACAATACAAAGATTTAGATGGCGAAGGCGCCAATGCTCCTGTAATTACAGTTTCCAGTCCTTTCGAAAAAAACAAAACCTATAATGGCACGGTCACTTTTAAAAATGAACTGGCTAATCCTGCCGAAGATATTACCCCGGAAATTGTAGAAGAAGGAGATGAACACCAACTTTTTTACCAAACAACAGGCACATTAAATCCTTTTACTTACGGAACTGCGACTAGTAATTTTGATAAAAACGGAAAACCTGTTGGTTTACAATCTGTTTTTGCAACTACCGGAGCGGCTTCCGGAACTTTAACCATTACTTTGAGACACGAACCAAATAAATCAGCAGCAAACGTTGCCACTGGAGACATTACTAATGCAGCCGGTTCAACCGATGCCGAGGTTACTTTCTCTATTTCAGTTTTATAAAAAGACTCAATTCTATAAATAACAGCATTCTGTCGATTACTTTATTAAAACATATAAGTCATATAAGCTGTAGGTTTAAAAATGAAATAAGTAAAACAAAAAGTTCATTTAAGTAAAAGGGAATAGACTTATAAAGATAATTTCAACTTATTTGCACTTTTGTTAACTTGTCAAAGTGTGTTTTTATTTTGACTTATGTGACTTATATGTTTAAAAATAAAGCTGTTTATTTTAGAATATAGCGATAAAAAACAACTGATTTCGATTATTCCCTACAAGGCCTTTTTTAAGGTCTTGAGGGTTTCTTATGCCCCATTTTCAAAATAAATAATTAATTTTTAAACCATTACCTATGAAAAACAAATTCAACAAACTATTATTTTTATTCGCTTTATCTGCTTTTGCCGTGTCATGTAGCAATGATGATGATCACGACCACGATGACCATTCAGAAGAAACAAATCAAGAATACAAATATGTGAGAATATTAGTTTCGGATGAAAAAACGACCGAACTTTCACTTGTAAATCCAGTAGATGGAACGACAACATTTTTTGATGCTAAGTTTCCAAAATCGGCACTTTACACAACAGAATCCGGACGATTTGCCGGAATTATTCACAGAGCTGATAACACAGTCGAAACTTTCGACAGTGGATTTGAATTCCACGGCGATCATGTGGATACAAAAGGAACACCAAAATTTGGAGCTTTGACAGGAATATCACTTTCGCCAACCCATTTCAAAAGCAAATTAGGCGAAATAGTAACTTTTAATGATGGCGATGGTACTTTATCTGTAGCTAAAGAATCAGATGTACATAGTCCAGGGGCTGCGTTTACAACCATCAATGCCGGACTTAAAGCACATCACGGTGCAATGGCCACTTTTTCAAATGGGACTTATGCTATTACTGAAAAAGATAATTCTATTGCAGGAACACTTCCTGAAAAAGTAAAAATTATAGACCATACCGGAAAAACTGTTCATGCTGCAAAACTCGCAACTCAGGGAATTCACGGAAATGCAACTGACGGAACTTATGCTGTTTTTGGTTCAGCAAGTGGAATCCTTGTGGTAGAAAGCAACGGCAATCAAAAACTGATTCCGCATCCTGCTGATTTTGGAACAGCCTGGTTTGGTAGTATTTTAGAAACTGCTTATGCTGGAAAGTTTGTAGGATACACTGCTGCCAAAGGTGCTTTCCTTATTGATGTGGTTAATAATAGTGTCACTCCCATCATTGAAAACACTAAAATTATGCAATGCAAAGTAAGTTATAATCATAAAAAATTGGGTGTATTGCTACATTCAGGTGAAATGAGAGTTTATGATTTAAGTAGTTTATCATTAGACAAAACTGCCAATATTATTTCAGCAACAGCCGAAGATGCTACGCAAAAACCACAATTGGAATTAACAGAACGATTTGCTTACATCACTTCTCCAGCTACCGGAGAATTACTTCAGGTTAGCCTTTCTACATTGGCTATTACCAAAATAAAAACTTCTGCTACGCCATATCGTATTACCATTTTTGGTCATGAAAATAGTGCTGGACATTAATGCATAACTATAAATAAGAAAAAAAAGGCGTACAATTTTTGTATGCCTTTTTTCATATCCTACGCTTCTTTCCACTCCAATAATTGTTTTTCTGAATTATTTTAAAAAATACATTTTATTAATCAAATATTATTTTTAGATTTACCTAAATTTAATTTAAAGGTTGTGAAAAAATATATTTGTTTAGTTCTAATTTCATCTTTTTCGTTTCTTTTACCCACTCTTTTATTCGCTCAAGCAAGCATTAAAGGTAAGATTACGTCGGATGGAAACCCATTACAACTGGCTAATATTAGTTTAAAAAAAGCCAAAAAAGCTACCACGAGTGATACTGATGGCTTTTACACTTTGAAAAATATTGCCTTAGGTGAATATGAAATTTCAGCTTCGTACACGGGCTATAAAAGCGAGACAAGAAAAATTACGCTAACTGATTCGACCGAAATTATCGTTGATTTTAATTTAAAAGAAAACAATACACTGGATGAAGTGGTGGTAACAGGAACCTTAAAACCGGTGAGTCGTCTGGAGAGTCCTGTCCCTGTAGAAGTTTACAAGCCTGCTTTCTTCAAAAAAAATCCAACAGCCAACATTTTCGAAGCTCTGCAAAACGTCAACGGCGTGCGTCCACAATTGAACTGTAATGTCTGCAACACCGGAGATATTCATATCAACGGATTAGAAGGTCCTTATACGTTGGTTTTAATTGACGGAATGCCCATTGTAAGCGGACTTTCGACCGTTTACGGATTATCCGGGATTCCGAATTCTTTATTAGAACGAATAGAAATTGTAAAAGGACCGGCTTCTTCTTTATATGGAAGTGAAGCTGTGGGTGGTTTAATCAATATTATCACTAAAAACCCAAAGAACGCTCCTCTTTTCTCGGCTGATGCCTTTACTACTGATTGGGGCGAAATGAATATTGATTTGGGTTTCAAAGGAAACGTCAGCAAAACCGCCTCGGTACTCACCGGAGTTAATTATTTCAATTACAGCAACCCAATTGATAATAACAACGATAATTTTACCGATGTAACTTTACAGGATCGCATTTCGGTTTTCCAAAAATGGAATTTTAATCGAAAAAGCAACAAACTGCTCTCGATGGCGGGACGTTTTTTCTATGAAGACCGATGGGGCGGCGAAATGCAATGGGAGAAAAAATACCGTGGCGGCAGTGAAGTCTATGGCGAAAGTATTTATACCAAACGCTGGGAATTATTGGGTGCTTATGAATTGCCTGTAAAAGAAAAAATGTTGTTCTCCTTTTCTTATACTGACCACGACCAAAATTCGGTTTATGGAAATATGCCTTATCTGGCTAAACAGCGTATTGGTTTTGGACAACTGACTTTGGACAAAAAAATAAATACTCATGATTTGCTTTTTGGAACCGCACTTCGTTATCAATATTATAACGACAACACTCCTGCAACGGTAAAAGAAGATGTCAACTGGATTCCGAGTTTGTTTGTTCAGGACGAAATAACATTGCATGAAAACCACAAAGTGCTGCTGGGTGCCCGTTATGATTACAACAAAAACCACGGTTCCATCTTTACTCCGAGGTTAGCTTATAAATGTAAAATTAACGATAATAATATTCTGCGATTCAATACCGGAACGGGTTTCAGGATTGTCAATCTCTTTACCGAAGAACACGCTGCATTGACCGGTTCGCGCGATGTGATTGTGCTGGAAGAATTGAAACCGGAGCGCTCTTATAACGCCAATTTGAATTATCTAAAGAAAATTTATACTAACAACGGCAACTTTATCGGGTTGGAAACTTCGGCTTGGTACACGCATTTTACCAATTCGATTATACCGGATTATGATACCAATCCAAATCAGATTATTTATAAAAATTTAGATGGATATGCAGTTACTAAAGGAATTAGTACCAATATCGACATGGTTTTTCAAAACGGTCTAAAAGTCATTGTAGGAGCAACTTATATGGATGTATCCAAAACCGAAAACGGAATAAAAACCCGCCAAATGTTAACGGAAAAATTCACCGGAACCTGGGCCATTTCGTACCGAATCAATAAACTATTCCTTGATGTTGACTATACCGGAAACCTCTATGGACCGATGCGACTTCCTGTTTTAGGCAGCTTAGATCCAAGAAAAGAGTATTCGCCTACATGGAGCATTCAGAACATTCAGTTTACGTTTAATAAATTTAAAAACATCGAAATTTATGCTGGTGTAAAAAACCTGTTGAACTGGACACCAAATAAAGGAAATCCGTTTATTATTGCAAGAGCAAACGATCCTTTTGATAAAAATGTGGAATATGACAGTAATGGAAATGTTCAGCAAAATACTAATCCCAATGACCCAAAATACAACCCGTATGCTTTAACTTTCGATCCAGGTTATGTTTATGGTCCTAACCAAGGTATTCGAAGCTTTTTTGGATTACGTTATACTTTGAAATAATGAAAAAATGGTTTTACATAGTATTGATTTTCTTTTGGGCGATTCCCTCCGGTTTTGCCCAATTGAAAATCCATACCTTTGAAGAAGCCGAACAATTAGCCGTAAAAAACCCTAAACCCTTTGTCGTTTTTACCCATACTTCCTGGTGCAAAATCTGCAAAATGATGGAAAATTCGACTTTTAAAAACCCTGAAATCATCAAGGTTCTAAACACTGATTTTTACTTTATTTCATTAGACGCAGAAAGCAAAAAAGACATTTTTTTCAACAATCACAGCTTCAAATTCAAACCACAAGGTCCAAACACAGGAGTTCATGAACTCGCCTCAGCCTTGGCAACTATCGATTCTGAAGTAATTTACCCCACGCTTACCATTTTAGAATCTGATTTTTCAATTGTTTTCCAAAAGCATTCGTTGCTAAATGCGAAGGACTTACTTCTCATTCTCCAAAAAATAAAATAATTGGTTACTTTTGAGAAGAATTCGCTTCCCACCCTATGAAACACTTCGATTATATTTTTACCGGTTCCGGTTTAGCCGCTTTAATGACGGTGTATAAAATGGTACAATCCGGAAAATTTAAAGATAAAAGCATCTTGTTGTTGGATGACAATTCGAAAAAAACAAACGATAGAACCTGGTGTTTTTGGGAAAAAGAAAATTCCGTTTGGGATTCTATCGTTTCAAAAAAATGGAATTCTGCGTTGTTTGCCAATTCGGATTTTAATCGAAATTTAGACTTACAACCGTATCAGTATTATAAAATTCAGGGATTGGATTTTTACAATTTTGTTTTCGAATTGCTTTCGAAACAAGAAAACATCACTTTTTTAAAAGAAAAAGTAACGGATATAAACGAACTGGAAAATCACGTTTATGTCGCTTCTGAAAATAATCAATTTACTTGCAATCAGGTTTTCAATAGTATATTTAATAAAGCAGCATTAGTCCAACAAACAAAATTTCCTGTTTTACAACAGCATTTTATTGGCTGGAGCATAAAATCAGCAGAAGCCGTTTTCAATCCGGAACAGGCGGTTTTTATGGATTTTTCGGTTGAACAAAAAGGAAATACAAGATTCATGTATATCTTACCCGTTTCTAAAAACGAAGCGCTGTTAGAATACACGCTTTTTTCAGCTGAACTTTTGAAACACGAAGAATACGAAAGCGAAATTGAAAATTACATTCGGAAACTTGGCATTAGCCAATATGAAATTATCGAAAAAGAACAAGGCAGCATCCCTATGACTTGCTATCCTTTTTGGAAAAAAAATAGCAAACGCGTACTCAACATTGGTACAGCGGGCGGATGGACAAAAGCCAGCACGGGTTATACTTTTAAAAATTCTGACAAGCATTCGACCCGATTGATTGCCTTGCTGCAAAAGGAAACCGATTTTAGAAAATTCCACCGTAAAACGAAATTCTGGTTCTACGACTTGCTCTTGTTGGATATTCTGGACCGACAAAACGAATTGGGTTCCCGCATTTTTTCTTCGATGTTTAAAAATGGAAATCCTGCTTTAATTTTTAAATTTCTGGACGAAGAAACCACTCTCTTCGAAGATATCAAAGTCATTCTAAAATGTCCTAAAAGGCTTTTTATAAAAGCATTATTCAAATCGGGACGCTATTTATAGTTTCTAAAATGACTATCAAACTATAACAAAACTTTATAATCCGAACCATTTAGTTCGATAGATTCTTCGTAACTTTGCCTATTCAAAAATTACAAATTAAAATACAAAAGATATGTATCCACAAGAAATGGTAACTCCAATGCAAGCTGAATTAACTACAGCTGGTTTTCAAGATTTACACAGTGCTCAAGATGTTGAAAACGCTATCAAAGCCGAAGGAACAACATTAGTTGTTGTAAACTCAGTTTGTGGTTGTGCTGCAAGAAACGCACGTCCGGGAGCTAAAATGAGTTTAGAAGGTGCTAAAAAACCAGATCATTTAATCACTGTTTTTGCAGGAGTTGATAAAGAAGCAGTTGATGCTGCAAGACAACACATGTTCCCTTTTCCTCCATCATCGCCATCTATGGCTTTGTTCAAAAACGGAGAATTGGTTCATATGTTAGAGCGTCACCATATTGAAGGTCGTCCGGCTGAAATGATTGCTGAGAACTTACAAGATGCTTACAACGAATATTGTTAAGACTTTGTTTTAAACACTAAGTTCACAAAGTTTTTACACAAAGAACACAAAAATAATTACCGCAAATTCGCAAATTTTATAATCTGTGAATTTGTGGTTTTTTATTTATAATTGCTTTAATGGTTTATTAAAAAAACCTTGCGACCTTTGCGTAAAACTTTGTGCCCTTTGCGGTTAAAAAACACTTCACGTGAAAAACAACATCAACTTTACCGTTATTGAAAACGGAACACTAATTCCCATTACAACGCGTCATGGCAGCTATCCCAATCTCATGTATTTACTCAAAGAAGAATTACAGTTGGAAAGTTTTGGCGAATGTGGTGGTGTGGGTAGATGTGCAACCTGTGTAGTAAAAACAAGCGGAATTACAGGGAATTCAGCACTAAAAGAACGTAATGAACCCGCCACCTTATCCAAATTAGGTTTTGAAGAAGCAAACATCCGCCTTTCGTGCCAAATCTATATCACCACTGATTTGAATGATGTAGAGATTAGTATTTTGGAAGTGTAATTACTCACAGACTAAGAAAAAATAACCGCAAATTCGCAAATTATTTTCAAGCCTTACTTAGTCTTTAAAAAAGAAATTTGCGAATTTGCGGTAAAAAAATAAAAAATAATTCGTGAATTCGTGGCTTTTAAAAACACAAAAAAAGCCACAATATCTGTTGCAGCTTTCTTTTATTTCTCTCTTTTCAGTATGCTTCAACAAACTCAGCTTGATTGTTGCGTGAGTTACTTGATGAGATTCCTCCTTCGTCGGAATGACAAACTGCTTATTATCTTCTTTTTACATAATCCAATTGTTCATCCTGGTCGATAATTTCAAATTCGGCATCTTTTTCCCAAATTTCCATCTCACAAGGTTTACAGTTGAATTTCAGTTTGTATTCCGTTTCACCGTGTTTTAAGGTTAGCGGTTCTTTTACTTTTTCTCCCATAGTATCACGCTGGAAACGGGCACATTTACCCAACTCGTATTTCACGCAATATTTGGTCGTCATCACACGTGCTTTTCCGGGATCCCATTGTAATTCAAATGCTTTTTCGATCTCGGTTACGCCGTGTCTTTTATAAAAAGCTCTGGCTAGTTTATTCGAAACATTAAAAGTAAAATCCAATTTTTCGGTTGGATACGGAATATCATTTTTGGTAATTTGGAATTCTTCTCTGTGGTATTCGTTGATTCGAATATCAATCAATTGTTCCAAAGCAATTCTTCGTACTTCATTCACTTTCGAAATAGGTAAGAACCAATTCTTAGTAAATTCTACTTCGATATCATCAACAATAAAAGGTGTATTTCCTGTTTTTGCCAGATTTTTTGTGATATTCGGGATTACCGATTCTTCGCTTTTTGCCAGCTCTTTTTCAGTAACCAAATTCGATACACTTCGGTGTCCGTCTTCATCTACAACAGTTAATTGGAAACCTTCCTCCGTTTCTGAAAAACGCAGACTCACTCCAATTTTTCTAACCGCAGCGTTTTCTTTTTCTACAATTCGATTAAATTCTGCATCCGAATTTCGATAAATAACAGTTCCTACAGCAATATTTTTAAAGGTATTTGGCACCACAATATCATTCACAATAATATTGATTTGGACTCCATCGGCAATGCCTTCTTCATTGATAAAAAACAAACCATCACCATTATTGAGCTTATCATGATTTTCAATCACATAACCATTGGCTTTAATTTCAGTTACTTTACCAATATACTGTCCTTGAGATTTTGGACTTTCCCAGTTTCCTATTTTTTCTTTTCGTTGGTTTACAAAATAATCCGTGTAGCCTCTATTGAAACTTCTGTCCATTTCCGGTTCGAAATTATAAAAGGTTCTTCCCGAAGAAGCTTTTTGGAAACTTTCATTATTTTCTAAAAAAGCATCTAATTTCTTTCTTAAAAACGAAGTATTATTTTTTACGTAAACAATATCTTTTAAACGACCTTCGATTTTAAACGAAGTAATTCCCGCCTCAATCAAGTTGGGTAATTGGTCACTTAAATCCAAATCTTTTATTGAAAGCAAATGACTTTCGGTCAATAAAGTGGTTCCGTTACCATCAATCAAATTGTACGGCAAACGACAGTTTTGGGCACAAGAACCACGATTAGCGCTGCGTTCTCCACCCGCGATACTCATGTAGCAATTACCGCTAAAAGACACACAAAGCGCCCCGGAAACGAAGAATTCCAATTCCACATCAGTTGCTGCGGCAATGTCTCTCACCTGATCTAAATTCAGCTCTCTGGCCAGAACCACGCGTTGCATCCCAACATCTTTCAGGAATTTTACGTGTTGTGGCTCACGATTATTAGCCTGAGTACTAGCGTGAATGACAATTGGAGGTAAATCCATTTCCATAATCGCCATATCCTGCACGATTAGCGCATCGACACCAATATCGTATAATTGATAGATTAATTTTTTACAAGCGTCTAATTCGTTGTCGTACAAAATGGTATTAATCACCACAAAAACCTGCGCCTTGAACAAATGAGCATATTTCACCATTTCGGCAATATCTTCAACTGAATTGGTGGCATTAGTACGCGCTCCAAAAAGCGGAGCACCAATATACACAGCATCTGCACCCGCATTAATAGCCGCAATTCCCTGAACCAAATTTTTAGCCGGAGCAAGAATTTCTACTTTCTTTTTCATATAATCATTGCTATAATTCCAAATTTTCTGGAATCAGAGTGCAAAAGTATAAAATACTTCTCAAAAAATCAGGGTTTTAGTGGGATTAAGATTTAAATAGATTGAAAAACAGCTATTTATAAAACTCATAAACACCTAGTATGTCCTTCCGAGGAACGAGGAATCTCCGTTATGTGAGTCACTTGATGAGATTCCTCGTTCCTCGGAAGGACAAGATTGTGGAATATTTACGGTATTTTATTTACAAATCAAATTATTCTATATATTTAACCTCTAACAATTTATCTCCAATAAATGAAAAAGTTATTCTTTATACTCTTTCTCTTCTCTATCTCAATTTCTTTTGGACAATCGACAAAAGCAGAAGTTATCGTATGTGGTTGCAAAGGAGATCCAAAATATAGAGATGAAAATACAATTTACTCATTCGGAATTGTAGATGTAAAACCAGAAATACTGGGATGGGTGAAAAAAGAACAATTTATAAAAGATAATTTCAGAACACCAATAGTAAATGGAGAAAAAATATTTGGAAAAATATATGTCACATTTGTAATAGAAAAAGACGGAACTATATCAAATATAAATATACTTAGAGATGTTGGTCATGGCACAGGAGATGAAGCTAAAAGAGTTCTAGAAAATATGCCAAGATGGAATCCTGCAAAAATAGGTGATAAAATTGTAAGATGTAATTATGCTATGCCAATTACAATTCCCTGAACAAAAAAAGCACGAATAAAATCCGTGCTTTTAAAAACTAAATATTTCGAAAAAATTATTCTACTTTAATATTCACAGTACCTAAGCTGATATTCCCTGCTGTCGTAGCTTCTAGTGTTATGTTTTCTGCTTTTTTATTCGATTGCAAAATCACTACACATTTTCCATTGTATAATTTGCGGTAATCGGCTTTAAAAGGTTCTAAACTGGCTTGGTAACCATTGTCCACACCCACAATTTTAGCTCCTCCAGAAACTTTAAAATTAATTAGATTATCAGCTGTTGGAAGTGGATTTCCGTCTTTATCCAGCAAAGAAACTGTGATGTAAGCCAAATCATAGCCATCGTTTTTAATGCTCGTTTTATCCGACTTTAAATCAATTTTAGCAGCTTCGCCAGCGGTATGAATTTCGGTTTCCTTCACTATTTTGCCAGCTTTTCGTGATATTGCTTTCAAAGTTCCTGCTTCAAAAGGTACTTTCCAGGCAATATGCAATTCGTCACCTTTTTTAGCTTTCGAACCTAAAGATTTTCCGTTTAGGAATAATTCTACTTCATCAGCATGGTTATAATACGCCCAAACATCGATAAGTTTACCTTGTGTCCAGTTCCAGTGTGGTAATAAATGCAACACATCTTTTTCGCTCCATTCGCTTTGGTACATATAATACACATCTTTAGGCAAACCGGCCAAATCCACGATTCCAAAATAGGAACTACGTGCAGGATACGGATACGGATCAGGTTCGCCAATGTAATCAAATCCCGTCCAGACAAAAGTTCCCGCTATAAAATCATATTTTTTAGCTGCTTTCCAGTTTTCCTCATGCGTTGTTCCCCAAAATGAAGCAATATTATCAAAAGCTGTAACAGTCCAATCGGCGTTTCCATCAAAATCTTCACCGTATTTTTTAGGCCACATTCTTATCGAATCCGTTGGCATATCATAATGACCACGGGTTTGCAAAGCAGAAACACTCTCCGAAGCAATTATTTTTTGTCCTTTGAAACGCTCGGGAAAAGTCCCGTAATCGGTATGCTTGTAATTAAATCCTAAAAGATCTAAAGCACCCGACTGATAGATGAAATTTTTCTCAGGAACATTCTCAGTCAAAGCCGAAGTTACAGGTCTTGTTTTGTCTAAAGATTTTACAATTTGTGCCAGTTCTTTCGTAATCGAAATTCCGGTACTGTCAAATTGTTCCCGAATTTCATTCCCAATACTCCACATCATTACCGATGGATGATTGCGATCACGCTTGATAAAATCTTCCAAATCACGTTTGTACCATTCGTCCCAGTATTTGTTGTAATCATGGGTTACTTTCTTCTTTTTCCAAACATCAAAAACCTCATCCTGAACGATAAAACCCATTTCGTCACACAACTGTAACATTTCTAATGAAGGCGGATTATGAGCCATTCTGACAGCATTCACACCCATTTCTTTCATGATGGTTAATTTTCTTTTGATAGCATGATAATTTGCAACCGCTCCTAAAGCACCGTTATCGTGATGAAGGCAAACCCCGTAGATTTTCATTGGGACACCATTTAAAGAGAATCCTTTTTCGGCATCGAAAGCAAAATATCTAAATCCAAGTGGGGTTTCATAATCATCTACCAGAGTTGATTTTTCATAGATTTTTGTGACTACTTTATACAAATTCGGGTTTTTAGTATCCCATAATTTTGGATTTTGAACTTCAAATTTTTGTCCTTTTTCTAAAAGTGCATTGGCTCCAATTTGTTCCGTAGCTTCTAATCGTGCCACCGAACGATTATTGGCATCCAAAATATCGGTTATTACCTTAAATTCTTTTTGCAAATCCGAATCATTTTGAATGCTAACTGTATAATCTACAGTCGCTTTTTCAGCAGAAACTTTCGGTGTGGTCACGACAGTTCCCCAATGCGCCACGTGCAATTTATTAGTAGTTACTAAACGTACATTTCTGTAAATCCCGGAACCGGTGTACCATCTCGAGCTGGGTTGTGCATCGTTATCCACTTTTACAGCAATGTGATTTTTTTGGTTTCCAAAGTTCAAATATTTCGTCAAATCATACGAAAAAGAAATATATCCAAACGGGCGTTTTCCTAAATAATGACCGTTGATCCAGACTTCGCTATTGCAAAAAACACCATCAAATTCGATAGCAATGCTTTTATTTTTAGCCGATTCCGGCAAAGTAAAACTTTTGCGATACCAGCCTATTCCCGCTGGCAATGCACCTTGTTTGGGTTTTGTTGGATAATCTTTGCTAAATGTACCTTCGATACTCCAATCGTGCGGCAAATCTAATGTTCGCCAATCATTCGCATCAAAATCAGCCTGTATTGCCGTAGGATGATCGCCCAATTTAAAATTCCAATCCGGATTAAAATCGGCTATAATTCGACTCTCTTTTTTTGTTGATGCACAAGCCACTAAAAACAACAAAACAGCCGCTGTTCCTATTTTTCGTAAAACACTTTTATGTTCTTTTACCATTTTATTATTTTTTTATACTATTTGTAATTGCGAGGAACGTAGGCGCCATCACAGTTGTTGCTCTCGTTATGAGATTGCTTCGTTCCTCGCAATGACTATTACTGAAACTCAAAAGACTCCAAACGCAATCCTTTCATATTATCCGATTCAATTCTGATTTTGTATTTTCCGGCATTAATATAACCTCCCGAAGTGGTATTTAAAATCTTCCATTTCTCTGTTGGTGCCGGGAATTCGATTTCATCATTTCGCAATAAAATACCATACGCATCTTCGATAATCAATTTTACTTTTATTGGTTCCATATTCAGATTCATGTATCTAAAACGCATCAAATAGATATTAGCAACACCGGGATTGACTTCAAATTCAATGCTGTTGGGTGTGTTTTTAGCAAATTCCACATAATCGGCTGATTTAAAATTCCCTTTTACAGTTCCGCCTCCTTTTATTGCAGCTGTTTCTGCCTCCAGTTTTAACGAAGGTCTGTCATCTTTCACTTTCCCCAAATCAGAACTTGGCACTACTACAATCGAATTAGCATTATTTTCGAAAGTTACTTTTTCTGCTTTTTTCACTTCTTTTTCGAAAATACTAAAAACAACTCCGTTGCTGTTTTTTGCCGTTGCTTCCGATTTTTTATAATCTGCAAGCCAAGGCAAAGTCGTTTTGATATTCGAATCTACCAATACGGAAACGGTAGCATCTTCTTTCGAAACAAAAGATCCTGAATGATTATTTTCTTTCGAAAAACGGATATAATCGGCAGCATATAAATTAGTCGGTAATTGCGTAAATGTTACATCTGAATTTGAATATTGTTTTGAATTGAGTTGCAACCAGGAAGCAATTTCGAACTCGCCATGAGTAGCAACATCCAGAATATTCTTTGGCGAAGGAGCAGCTGCTTTCACCGATTTGTCTTTGGAAGCAATCGCAATTGCCGAGATTATTCCTTCTCCCGAGGTTACTTTTGGAAAATCAATTACTAATTTTCCGTTTTTACTTTTCACAGTGACCGTTTTTTTCACTGCTTTAGAAAAACCAACTTCGTTCCAAATATCAAAATCCTTTAAAACCACCTGACCATTAATTGCAACATCAAAAACACGCCAGTCCTTGCAATCCAGTCCTCCGCCGGTTCCGTACCAAGGTTCTGAGAAATACAATTCGACTTCATACTCACCATCGGGAACAGGAAATTCATATTTTAACTTATCCATTCCGTAACGGAAATTTTGAAATAAGGCATCATTCTGAGTTCCGTCAACAAGGTCAAAAGTAGCACGCTGACTTGCAAAATAAGCGGGTATATTTTTAAAATCATCGGTCCAGGACAAGGAACCCCAGGTATTGGCTTCCGTTTTATGAACATCAGCTAACCATTGATTTCCATCAGTATCTTTATAATCTGGTCCGCCACAATTGACACGATAAATGTAATTATAGTCGGCTTTTGACGAAACAATTTCTTCTTTGGAACTTAACGAATTTAGGTTGGGTGCTTCAGGCAAATTATGCAGCACAATATAATCCTGAGCTACTTTTTTGCCATTTACATAACCCACAGCATACAGTACATTATACTGAATATTGACTTTATTCCATTGAAAATGCTGTCCTCTACCCGGATTTTTTAATCTCCCTAAAGACTGATTATTGACATCATTAAACAATTCGACCTCATCACAATTAGAATATATGTCAATTCCGTTTTTAATTCCGGTAGATTCCCAACGATTCGGCCAGGTATGCGAAACAATATAGACCATCGGATTCGTTTTTTTCGAAACATAATTGGCTCGGTACATGTAATAGGCATCCAGCGGCTCGCCCCAAATGCTAAACAATCCTTTGTAATTTACCGGCCCTACCTGATCAATAGCTCTGAATCCTTCGGCATTTTGTTCACGTCCCGGATTTTCATGCGAAGCAAATAACCAGTTGTATTGTCCGGCAATTTTATCTTTTACAGCCTCCGCCTCACGAATTTTAATTTCCATTAACTGCGAAAAACGGTTTTCGCTCAAAATCCCTTTTTGGTCAAATTCCCCTTCGGTATGCAAATCGTGTGAACGCCAGGCACCATATTCTCCATTTAGTAATTGCGTAGTCATTTCGACATCATAATTAAACGGATCACCGCCATAGGTTCCTGACCAGTTTTGGACTACATTCCAGTCGGTTCCTTCGCCACCGTTGCAAGTCGTCACTTTTCGCTGTGCAGAAGCAGTTGGATCCATTTCGCGAATAATTGCAGTACATTCTTCGGCAAATTCCTTGGGAATCGTACTCTCGTTTTGTAATCCCCACAATACTACCGATGGATTATTACGACGTTCTTTGATCCATTCGCGCAATAAGGTTTTGAAATTTTCTTTAAACTCAGGTGTATCATACCAGATATGAGCTGAAAACTGACTCCAGAACAGAATTCCGCTTTCGTCTAATAATTCCTGATATTTCAAATTATGAGGCTGATGTGCTTCTCTAAACGAATTGAATCCGGCTGCTTTGATTTGTTCGATTCTGGCTTTGATTTGCGTATCCGAAAAAGAGTGACTCTGCCCTATTTGATGTTCGTATTCACAGGTTCCATTGATAAAAACGGGCTGATCATTGATAAAAAATCGGTTGTCATCGCCCGCTCTGTCCACTGGCCAGGAAACCCAGCGAATTCCATACGGCGTGGTAAGTTTGTCTAAAACTTTATTTCCTTCTAAAATAGTAGTCGAAAGCGTATATAAATACGGGCTTTCAGGCGACCATAATTTTGGTTTTTTGATTTGAGGTAATGTTTGCTGAATCTCCTTTGTTTCTTTCGAAAGCAAAATAGTATTCTTAACCGATGCTACTTTTTTCCCTTTCGCATCTAAAAGTGAATTAATCACCGTTAGATTTCTACCCGACAGACTGTAATTTTGGATTTCAGTTGTGGTATGTAAAATCGCCTGTTCTTTAGAAACCGTTTTGTCATTCCAGATATGAACTCCAAAAGGTTCAATTCGAACCTCATTTGTAATCACTAAAGTTACCGGTCTGAAAATCCCCATCGGTTGTGAACCTTCTGAAAATCCCCATTCGCCGGAACAACCACCACAAACCCAGGGTAAATCGGCAATAAAGGCGGGATGAGCCGCTTTGACTACAATTTTATTATCAGCATCGTACTTTACGGCATCAGTTATGTCTAAGGTAAAAGTAGTCCGGCCGCCTTTATGCTGTCCTACTTCTTTTCCGTTTACCCAAACTGTGGCATAACTGCTTACTCCTTCAAAAAACAGAAAGAGTTTTTTCCCTTTTTGCTGTTTGCCAATTTTCAAATTTTTCGAATACCAGGCTGTTCCGTGAAAATTACCGTGTTTCATTTGGCGAAAGCCATAATACTGATCCCAGTTATGCGGAACATTTACGGCTTTCCAATCCGCATCCGAATGATTCACAAAATCCTGATCTGAACCGGAATGGGAATCCACCATAGTGGTTTTCCAATCGGCATTCAGCGAAATTTCTTCACGTGTTTGCGCCAGAATTTGATCACTTTTGCAAAAAGCAAAAAAGAAAACTATCCAAAACAATATGTAATGCTTTATATTCATTTTTTAATAATACATTTAAGTGTAATTATTATTTTAAATGTCACACTGAGCCTGTCGAAGTGCTTTTTTAACGAGGTCTTCGACAAGCTCAGACTGACATTCAGTAATTTATTTTAATAAAATAACCAGTCTACGGCTTCTTTTTCATCTGCTCCAATAAAACCTACATCACGCGTTTCAATTTTTTGATTGGCATCAATAAAACCTAAAATCAATACGCGTCCTTTTCCTAAATTCAGTTCATTTTCGCCTGCTTTAAAAGTATAAGTATGGATATTAATCCTTGGTAATTCTTTTAAATTCATGGCATTCGCCAAAATTACTTCGGCTTCTCCCCTTTCATTTCCGGCAGCATTTGTTTCCAGACTTGGTGGGAATAAAAATCTTTTCTGATCAGAATTGAAATAGCCTACTACTAATTTCACCGCTTTATCATTCTTGAATTTCAGTGTAGTTCCTTCGGTATTTTGCTGGTCTTCTACCAATGAAATTCCTTTTAAATTTTTTAGTTCCGGAGCTACTTTAACCAATTCAGAAATGTCAGTTCCATACACTTTTGTGCCTTCTTTTACTGCATAAGTGTCTGCTTTTGGGCTTAACACAGTAACATTCACAGCTTTCCATGGTGTCACTGCTTTTGGCTTGATTTTTCCATTTTTAGCTTCTTTTAAAAGACTGATATTTCTTTTAAAATTAGCCAGTTCACGCTCGTAATGCGGTAACAATTCTTCCCAGGTTTTATTTTTTCCATCGTCTCCACCAATAGGAATTCGGCGTTGTGCGGTTTGCATACTATTCGCGTAGAAATAAGTGTCTTTAGTCAGTTTCACTAACTCTTCATAATATTCCAAAGCTTTTTCAAGATGCGGCACAGCTTTGTCTAAATCGGCAATATCATTCGAATAACTGTATCTCAAAACCAGTAGAGCTGCTTCTGTTTTTTCAGAAAAACATTTTGCAAAAGCATCATAACAATACACATCGTTTTTTAAGCGATTGAATTCATCTTTATCTTTAGAAACTCCCGGAGTTGCTTTGTTAATGGCTTCAACAGCTATTTTTCCGTGTTGTACAATTTCGCTGATAATTTGCGTAGGCGTTTCCCCAATATGTGCTTCATGATTCCATTCTTTTCTGGCATATTCCTGAAGCAATTCGCCCACAGGACCACAAGATTCATGGAATCCCGGATACACGCGCCATTTAGCAGGATTGACTAATTGGCTTTCGAACATTCCTAACAATAATGTTTGACGGTTTCCTTCGGTGATCCCAAAACGTCTTAAAGTTTTAGGAGCAATTTCGCCTATTTGCTCATAAGCTTCCAGAATATTTTTTGCTGTCTCAGAGTCTGTTCCATATTTTTTAGCTAATTGGGTGTCCCAATAACTTATTTCCTGAGAACGGTCTCTTTTACTGTCCCACGCATATCTTGCCCAGGCTTTGTACCAAATCCAGTCGCGATCCATTTCTAATAATCGTTCGCCTGTTTTAGTTTTATCAGCCGTATAAGGCCAGTCCCAATAGGATGCCTGTGGGTATAAATGCAAGGCATTGGCACCATGAATATTATGCATTGCTTTTACTGTTTTCTGAATAAAATCCGGAGAACCATATCTAAAAGGTTCCAAATTAGCCAGAATATGCACATTTTCGATATGAATAGAACCTAAAGAGCTCAACTGTTTGTGCGTTTCTCCCCAAGGTCCGCCCGGTGTATAAGTAGTCAGCGATTCCCCGGTGTATTTACTCATGGTATATAAATTTTTATACAAAGGCAAAGCTTTCGCCATTACTGCAGGAGCATCGGTATCATGAGAACGCAAAATAATCGGTGGTTCTTCGGTTTTTCCTAAGGCTTTCAAACCGTCCTGAACACCCGGAAGAATCGTTTTGGTAAACCAGTTCACATCATCTTCAACCGTATTCATGGCTTCTCCTAAACACACTAACAAACCCACATTCGGGTATTTTTCGATAAAGGCAGTAATTGATTTTTGAGTATAATCGGCAATTAACGGAGTGATAATACGCTCTCTTTCCTGCGTTTTAAGATTGTAATGATCAGCAAAAGGCTTGGAAAGAATGATGTTATAAAACATTTGAATCACCCAGATTCCTCTTTTATTAGCTTCTTCAGTCAGAAATTTGAAAACTTCTTCATTTTTCTTAAAAGTTTCATCGCTTACCTCAACGGCAAACGGATACTCTTTTAATTTTACCAATGAAGCAAACGGATGTCCGTTCCATAAATACAAGGAATTCATACGGTTTTCAACCATCATATCCAGGTATTTAGTCCAAAGTGCTTTGTCATAAAACCACGGAAAAGATTCCGGAGTATACGGATATTCATAAACACCGCGACCTTCCAGATAAGTCGTTTTTTGCATCCCGATGCAAGTGCCTCGCAACACCATTTCCGGACTGTCATTTTCATTAATTTCAGCTGGGAGCTTTCCGCTTTCCTTAATTTTATCAGCTATTTCTAAAGCACCATACAAAGCGCCCGAAGCATCAAAACCTTCGACAAAAATAATATTCTTTTGCGTACTGATCTGGAAACCTTCTTTCTTGGTTAATTGACTATCATCAATGTTCGCTTTTTTCGAATTTTGCTTCCAAAAATCGCTTCCTTTTTCACCAATTACGATAACTCTGTTTTTAGAATTTTTAGGTACTTTTTCCGAAAAAGTAACTGCAAACCCTTTTTGAGTGGCAATTTCAGCAATTTTTTCGGCTCCAAAATTAGCACGGGCTGCATTAGCATCCCGAACGATTGTAATATTCTGGGCTGAGGCAAAAGTTACCCATAATCCTAAAAAAAGTAAACTTAAATATTTCATTTCTAATGTTTTTTATTTTGCCACAAAGACACTAAGGCGCAAAGTTTTGATTAATTATTTCTTTGTGACTTGGTGTCTTCGTAGCATTTATTTTTAATTCTGGAAAATACGTTTCAGGTAAGCAACATTTGCTCCGTAATTGGCTTTCACATTGTGTACATCCGTCGTATCGCGAGAACGTTCTACGATTAACCATCCTTTCCAGTTCATTTTATCTAAAGTAGATTTGATTTTAGGCATATCAATGGCTTTGTCATTTTGTATCCAAAAACCATCGGTATTGGAAGCGTGAATTTGAGCCAAATGTTTTTTACCTAAAATTTGTAACTCTTCAGAAATGTCTTTACCGTTTTCAATAGCATTCGAAAAATTAAAGGAACTCTTAATGCGTTTACAACCTATCTCCTTTAAAAATTCTTTTTCGGCAGCAGCGTCTAATGTGGTTTCTACCGCAATAACTCCGCCTACTTTAGCCACTCTTTTTGCTGCCCATTGCAAACGCTCTATGATTACCGGACGCAATTCAGGAAACTTTTTCAAATCACATTGATTTCCTAATGGTAAGTAAGCCACTTTTACATTCATGGTTTCCATGGCATCAATACAATCCTGAACCATTCTTTTTACGGTCTCGCGCTTTGCAAAAGATTGTCCGTAAAAACCAGACATTGCAATCGAAGAAATTCCAACATTGAATTCTTTCGACTTATCCTTGAATTTTTTAACCTCAACAGGATTGGCAAGTTTACTGTCAAAAGTTTCACGGTTTCCCAATCCGCCCATGTCTAATTCGATTCCGTCTGCTTTTAATTGGCTTGCTAGTTCAAACGATCCTAACTTTTGTCTTTTAAGAATCATCCAGTCACAAACAGCTACTTTGTAACGTTGTTTTTTTAAAGATTGAGCGTTAGTGACGCTATTGAATGTTCCTGATAAGAGAACAAGCATTGCAATAATTAAGCTCTTTTGAAAATTAATTAATTTCATAATGTATTTTTTCACCATTAAGATATTTAAGAGAGTTAAGTGTTTTTGCCTTAATAAACTTAAATATCTTAATGGTTAATTTTTTTAAATCTTATTCTTCTTCCGCTTTAACAGCAGTTACCACTTTTCCTTTTTCACCTGGCCAAATTCCTTTTTTAATTGGTAAAGTCACTAATTTAGAAGGATCAATTTTTACATATTTCAATTTTTCTCTTCTCCAGGTATACACAATATGCACCATTCCGTCTGAACTCTGAATTACAGATGGATACGAATATTGACTGATTTTTGAATCTTCTAATACTAAAGCAGCATTCCAGTGAATTCCATCATCAGAAATAGAAACATTCAAAGGAGTTCTTGGTCCTTTAGCTAAATCTCCAGGAGGCAAAACGTGGTTGTAAACCAATAAATGTTTCCCGTTTTTCAAAGTCACCGCATCAGTTCCTGAATTATTATTTGGCATATCTAGTAATTCAACATCCGACCATGTTTTTCCATTGTCTTTTGAAAAAGTACTGAATAATGCTCTGTTTCTTGTTCTCCCAATAGCCTGAATGCTTCCATCTTTATGGAACAAAATACTTGGCTGAATGGCATTAATTTCTTTTTTCCCTCTTGGTAAAGTATCTCCCATAACCCATGTTTTTCCAAAATCAGGTGTCGATTCCATACGCAAACGCCATCCGTCACCTTCAATACTGGAAGGAAGTAATAGTGTTCCATTGCTTAACAACACCGGTTTGTTTTTGATAGGTCCTAAAAATCCGTCAGGCATTTTCTCCGCTTCTGACCAGGTTTTTCCACCATCTGAAGATCTTCTTAACATTCCCCACCATTCCGATGGTTTTGGTCCTATTTTATAGAATAACATCAAATCGCCTCCCGGAATTTGGTACAAAACAGGATTCCATGTTGGTAATCTTGGTCCGTCTTTCATCACTCCGTCAGCAACCATAATTCCTTCCGTCCATTTATCGCTTCCTTTTGGTTTACGGCTCACATAAATACAAACATCAGGATTTCTTTCATGTGTTCCTCCAAACCAGGACGATACTAAATCTCCATTAGTCGCTTCTACAATAGTTACAGCATGACAGGAAGGATAAGGTGCTTTATCATAGATAAATTCATCTACTAAAATTCCTTCTTTCCATGTTTTATTTTTTAAAGCAGAACTGCAACTTCCTAATGTTAGTACTCCTATTAACAATAATGCTACTTTTAATCCTCTCATTTTTATCAATTTTTATAATTATGAATATTAATTTATTTTAATGGTGTATTCGCCCGAATATAATTTTAAAACCTGTTGCTTATCTTCTGTTTTAGACTCAATTCCTGCTTTCTCTAATTTTGATTTATTGACTGTAATTTTTTTCGAATCTGCTGTAGGCAAATAAACCAAAGCTGTTGTATTAGCCGGAATGGTGATGCTCCACTCCAATCCTTTTTTATCTTTTTTCCAATGACTTTTTATCAAACCATGAACAGATTCATAAGACGCATTGACATAAGTCAGTCCTGCATTGAAATCCGGTTTCATAATAATTTGTTTGAAACCCGGAGTTTCCGGATTGCTCTTGATTCCCGCCATATTTTCAAAATACCAAATCATCAAATCACCTAAAAGCATCACGTGATTTTGAGAATTCATTGATGGGTCAGCAGTGTTTCCGTTCCATAATTCCCAGATGGTAGTTGCTCCATTTTCGACCATATACCCCCAACTTGGATAGGTTTTATTGGAAGCCAGTTTATAAGCCAAATCTCCTCTTCCAAAATTGGTTAAAGTTCGCATCAAAAATTGTGTTCCAATTACACCTGTGCTGATATGACCGTTTTTAGTCACCTCAACTTCATGAACCATATTTTGGAAAACCTTATCTACTAAGTTTTCAGGAACCATGCCAAAAGCCAAAGGCAGAACATTCGCGGTTACGGTATTATTAGCATAGCTGTTGGTAGCTGTATTCAAATATTTGGCATTAAATGCTTTTTTAATTCGTGTTGCCAAATCGTCATAATGTGCAATATCAGATTCTTCCTTTGCAATAACTGCAAACTTTTTCATGATGTTTAATAACTGATAATAAAATGCACTCGACAACAATTGTCCATCGGTTAGACGGGCAGGATCTTTAGATCGAATCAGCTCTAATGATTCCGGCGGAACACACCAATCACCGTATTTATCCTTGTCCATCAAATCATTTTGCAGATAATTTTCTTCCATATACGTCATCCATTTTTTCATAGATGGGTATTGTTTTTTAATTACTTCTGCATCGCCAAATTGTTGGTACAGCATATCGCCCACCGTGATATAAGTTCCCGGCCAGGTCACATTATCACCGTAATAGCGCCAGAATGCCGGTGCAACATCTGGTAATCCGCCATCTTGGGTCTGGGAATATTTAATATCATCCAGCCATTTGGCATACAAAGTCTGATTATCGAATAAAAAACTTTCGCCATAAGCACCTGTTGTTCGGTCGCCCAACCAAGGCTGACGCTCGTTTCGCTGTGGACAGTCGATTGGCATTCCTTTGTAATTGCCGCTGATTCCCCACCAGGCATTTTTGAAAATCTGGTTCATCGTAGCATCCGAAGATTCGAAAGTTCCTGTCGTTTTAATGTCGTCATACACCACTTTTCCAACGAAATTATCCAATGTTGGTTTGCCTGGAAAACCTGAAATTTCTACAAATCGAAATCCGTGAAATACAAATCGTGGTTCCCAGATTTCTTCGCCTTCGCCTTTCAGCGTATAAATATCAGTAGTTTTGGCATCACGCAAATTGGCAATGTATAGCGAACCATCATCTTGCAACGATTCGGCAAATTTCATCGTGATTTGGTCACCACTTTTTCCTTTCACTTTCAATTGCAACCAGCCCACCATATTCTGACCCATATCTAAAATATAAGTTCCTCTGGGAGTTGCTTTAATCGAAATAGGCTTTACCTCGCCCATAATTTTCATATTCGGCGTCATTTGTGCTTCATAAAAACCGCCCGGTTCCTGAACGTATCTGGCGTTTACCCAGTTTTTATCGTCAAAATTGGTCGTCGCCCAGCCTTTCATTTCCTTACGGGCATCATATTCTTCACCATCGTATTCGTTGTTAGCTAAAATTGGTCCGTCGGTAGTTAGTTTCCAAGATTCGTCAGTTCTGATTGTTTCGCTAGTTCCATCCGTATAATCAACATACAACTGCAAAGCCATTTTTGGGAAACCAAATGATTTTATTTTATAGGGTTTGTAGTCCTGACGCATTGCAAAAAAACGTCCGTTTCCTAAAATGGTTCCCAGCATATTTTTGCCTTCTTTCAGTTGCGAAGTCACATCAAAAACATTGTATTTTACGTTTTTAGTATAATCCGTAGGAACAGGAGCCAAAACCTGATCTCCAATTTTATTTCCGTTGATATAAAGTTCATACAAGCCCATTCCCATGATATAAACCTTAGCCGATTTGACTTGCTTTTTCAAATCAATTTCTTTTCGCAAATAACGGGCAGACAATCTGGAATACTGAGAAACACTGTCATCTTTAGATAATTTTTCATAACCAATCCATCGCGTCGATTTCCATTCGGCATAGGTCAAAATACCCATGCTCCAATGATTGGTTTCACTCCATAAAGTTTCTCCTTTATTGATCCAGATTTTAACTTTCCAGTAAGCCTCTTTCCTGCTACTCATTTTTTCACCCTTATAAACCACATTGATTGATTGATTGCCGGTGACTTTTCCGCTATCCCATAAATCGGCTTCATTGGCATTGAGCTTTTCTTTAGTCGAAGCTACTAAAATCTGGTATGCGGTTTGTTCCACACCCGGAATAGCAGTATTCACTAACCAGCTCAATCTTGGCTGAAGCACATCAATTCCTTCGGGATTTCGCAACATTTCGCATTGCAAATCAATTACGCTGATTTTATTTTGGGCTTTCGCCAAAGAAAAACAGAGCGATGCAAGGAGGATGAATGTATGTAAAAATGTTTTTTTCATAAGTTGTAATTTTTTATTCCCATTTTTGTCATCCCGACGAAGGAGGGATCTCCACAAGAAACTCCGTAAAGTAGTTCAATTTTTGTCGATTCAGCTTACTGAGATCCCTCCTTCGTCGGGATGACAAAGCGAACGTAAATTCTATTATTCCGCCACTAATCTCTCTAATTTATCAGAAACAGCAATTTCCTTCCCGTTTTTAAAGATTCTGAAACCTTTGCCTTTACCATATTTCTCTCCTGTTTTATCCCAAAGAACAGTAATGATATCCCCGTGATACAAGACATTATCCAGACAAAACCAATCCCATTTATCTTGTGGAATCAAGGGATTTACTTCTATTTTTTCATCCGCTCTCGGGCGTAAACCAACTAATCCGGTAATCATCAAATCGTTAAAGGTAGAATGATTGTAATAACGGCTTCTTTCTCTGTCGCCCATTAACCAGTAACCTGTTGTCTCGTCCAGATATTCTCCAATGTATGGTCGTCCGCGGTAATATTGCGATTCTACATATAAATTCATTTGTTTAAAATAATCCGTTTTATTTACAATTTCCTGATTATAATTATTCAAAACATTCGCCATCGCAGTAAGTGTTTGTGCTGTCGCAAAAGGCCAAATCGCACCATCCCATTCACAGGTTCCTGTTCCGTGGGTTCTAAAACGCGGGCTTCTTCGCTCAGCAGTTGTTAAACCAAAAGGTGCCGAAAATCCTTTTTCATCCTTCAGTTGTTCCCAGGCTTTTTCAAAACCTTTGCCTTTTTCAGGTAAATTAAAATACCACGGAATAAAACCAATTGCTTCTCTTACCTGTGCCAACGTATCTTTCTCTGTAAAAGTCTCAAAGAAATCTGATTTTGGATTCCATAATTTTTTTTCGATTAAATTTTGCAGATTATCCGCTTTAGCTTTGAATTTTTCTTCTAAAGCTTTATCCCCTTTCATGGCTGCCATTTTCGAAATTGCCATCGCATTTCCATACATGTAGCTGTTAATGGTTGGTCTTGCATTTTGTACTTTACGTCCGCCACTCAGGGATTCTTCCATTCCGTCTTTTACATCATGCTGCCAGAACAAACCATCTTTACGCTGACGGTCTTTTTCCCAAACGGCATAATCCGTAACCATATCCGGCATCATGTCCAATAAGAATTTTTCATCCTTATTTACCAAATAACGGTTGTACAAAGCATCGGCAGTCCAACTACTAAACTTATACAACTTGTTCATTGGTTTGCCATCATTGCCTCTGTACCATAAATGCACATCTTGCTCAATATATTTTGGGTCATGAACCCAACGAAATTCATTGATATGATGTCCTAAAGCACAGGCAATCATATTGTATTTATCGGCATACGAACGATCAACCAGAAACTCTGTGATTGCATAACCTTGCGGGGTATTTTTAATATGTTTACGAGCGGTCCACCAACGGAAATAATACATTTCCTCAAAATTTTGCTGTGGACATTCAAACAACGGAATGTTGTTTTCCATCCAAGCCCATGCACTGTCGTTAGGGATTGCAAATTTTAAATTCTCATCTTCCATCTTGTTGAAATAATCAACATAATGTTTGAAATCTTCCTTTTGCAAAACTGCTGCCGAATCTTTTTTAGAAATTCCTGCTCCTGATTTACAACTGCTAATCACTGCTGCAAATACAATTGTAAAGGCTATTATTTTGTATTTTAATTGGTGTAACATATTCAAATTATTTTATTTATTTGGGCGTGAACTATCCTAAGCAAACTCAGTAAATCATTAGAACGGATAAAGCAAATGTGATTGCTTCGTTCCTCGCAATGACTAATTTCCATAAAAAGTATAGGTCTGACCTGCTTTCATATCCACATCATATTCCTTATACTTTGGCAATTTTACTTTTGGTAATTTTGCTTTCTCTGAAATAATTGGCTTCTTCACAGTGGGTGTTTGAAACAATGGATTTGGATTCTCTCCTTTCGCTATTTTCATTGTAAATCCACTTGCTTTTAAATTATTTTCTAATCTCAGTCGGCAATTTCCATCTAATTTGGCCTTGATTTTCAACATCGAAACTTTGTTATTTTTCCACTCTAAATCTATTATATAACCGCCTCTGGCTACTATTCCTTTTATCGAACCATTTTTCCAAACTGTTGGTAAAGCAGGTAATAAATGGATAGCTCCTTCCTGACTTTGCATCAGCATTTCGGCAATTCCTGCGGCACACCCAAAGTTACCATCAATTTGAAACGGTTGATGCGCATCTAACATATTAGGATAGGTTCCTCCTCCTTTTCTTTGATCAGCAGTAACCAGATGCAATTGATCCTGAATCAATTTATAGGCATGATTTCCGTCTAATAAACGAGCCCATAAATTTACTTTCCATCCCATCGACCAACCTGTTGATTCGTCTGTTCTGTAAATCAGAGATTGCTTAGCCGCTTCAAATAATTCCGGTGTTCTAAAAGCGGAAATTTGGTTGCTTGGAAACAAACCATACAAATGTGATACATGGCGGTGATTGTCTTTCGGATTGTCCCAATCATCCTGCCATTCCTGTAATTGATTGTGTTTTCCAATCTTCATCGGAGGCATTTTAGCCAGTGCTTCTTTTATTTTTTTGGCGAAAGCCGCATCCGGAGCAACCAGATCAGAAGCTGTTAAAACATGCGTAAACAAGTCAAAAATCAGCTGATTGTCCATAGTAGTTCCCGAAGCGATAGTTGCTTTTCCGGAACCTCCGGCATGAACATTTTCAGGGGAACTTGACGGAACCACCACGAGATAGTTTGTATTAGGATCAATCACCATAAAATCCAAAAAGAACTGAGCCGCTCCTTTCATAATCGGATAAATTTCGGCTAAATATTTTTTGTCTCCGGTATATAAATAACGCTCCCATAAATCCTGACAAACCCAGGCACCACCCGTCATCCACATCCCGGAAGCAGCATGGTCAATAGGTCCTGTAATACGCCAGATATCGGTATTATGATGCAATACCCAACCATTGGCATTGTACATGGTTTTAGCCGTTTCCTGTCCTGTAACGGCAAGTTCTTTTGCCATTTGGATAAAAGGTTCATGCATTTCCGAAAGATTCGTCAATTCTGCCGGCCAATAATTCATCTCGGCATTGATGTTCATGGTGTATTTACTTTCCCATGGCGGTGCCAACATATCGTTCCAAATCCCTTGTAAGTTAGCCGGTTGCCCACCAGGTTGCGAACAGGAGATTAAAAGATAGCGTCCAAACTGGAAATAAAGGGATACCAATTGCGGGTCAAATTGCTTGGAAAAATTTTTAATACGCTCATCTGTTGGGGCATTCATAGCCGAATTTGTTCCCAAATCTAATGTCGCACGATTGAAGAATTTTTGATAATAATTTACATGAGTTGCTTTTATTTCTTCGAAATTTTTAGGCAACGCCGCTTCAAGAAAACGTTTACATTTTTGCTCCTGATTTTCGTCTAAGATTTTGTAATCAACAAAATTAGTCGCAATAGAAATGTATAAAGTCGCTTCATCAGCGCCATCGATACTTATAATTCCGTTTTTTGAAGTTACTGAACCACCTACATTTTTAACCGCAGTACGTCCCTGAAATTTCACTCTTCCTTTTTGTCCTTCAACTGTGCTTCCTACACCTGAAATTACACTCTGATTCCCATCCGAATAAGGATCGGTTTTATCAAAAGGACTATTCATCATCACGTTACAGCTAATCATTCCCGGCTTACTCGCAGTGAGTTTAACAGCCACAACCTGATCTCCAAAAGCGGTTAAGATTTCTCTTTTATAATCCACTCCGTTAACGGTATACTTTACTGTTGCCGTAGCATTTTCAATATTTAAATCACGATAATAATTAGTAAATTTATCATGTCCTGAGAAAGAAATATAAACGCTTCCAAAAGTTTGATACGGCATTCCGTTATTCGTTTGCGACATAATATCTTCATCAGCCAAAGCTTGTGCTTCATCAAATTTTCCTTCGAAAATTAATTTTCTAACCACCGGTACAGCTGCCAATGATTTAGTATGCGCGTTAGAATTAGGTGAACCGGCCCAAATGGTTTCTTCGTTTAATTGTAATCTTTCAATGGATGGATTCCCAAAAACCATGGCTCCCAAACGACCGTTACCCAAAGGCAGCGCTTCATTCCAGATGGCAGCGGGTTTATCATACCATAATTTTAGTGGCTGTTGTTGTGCCAAAGCGAAATTTATCCCCAATAAAACCATTAGGAATTGAAAAAAGAATTGGCTTTTTGTACTTGTAAAATTCATTATTGTTTTAAGTTTTTCTCTCCAAAAAGAGCATATAATTGATTAATATCTTTTAATGCATTTGCCGGTAGTTTTTCACCTTTCGCGCCAAAAACATACATTTTTTCATAAGCTTCAATCACGCAGGACGATTCATCAATTTCGCCTTTGCTGTTTTTTACTTTATTGCTATCTAAACCCAGGTGTTTTGCCATAAAAGGATACATTGCCATACGTTTAGATTCGCCATAATTATGTCCTTCTTTAGCAAAATGTGCGTTTTCAACCAACTCCTTATTTCCATACAAACCATAGGTTTTCTGGATAAACGGAAATTCTAATTCCGGTACTGTAGCCGTCCAATCGCCACCATCAGAAATTATTAATTGCGGTTTTGGAGCTGCCATAGCTGCAATTTCGGCATTGTTGGTTCCGTTTCCACAAAGGTGTAAACCGCGACCACTCTCGCAAGGACAACCGCCTGAAAAATGAGAAGAAGTCATCACCACCGGAACCGAAACGGTAATTCTGTCATCAATTGCTGCCAGAAACATCGTCATCGAACCACCACCGGAACCACCGGTTACTCCCACTCGGTTTTTATCGATATACTTTTGCGAAAGCATATAATCTAACAATCGTTCCGCACTTAAAACCTGAATGGTTTGCGCAATACTTTGACGATGCAAAGTGGAATCAAACTGCAAAGTCGATTCACCCCAGGCAAATAAATCAAAATTTACTACCACCGCTCCCATTTTGGCCAGAATAGCACAACGCAATTGCTCGTCTTTTCTATATCTTCCATCACCAAAATGTCCATTTGGTGTAATAACTAGCGGCGCTTTTCCTTTTAATGGATACGGTTTATAAATAGAACCCGTTGCAAAAACGCCCGGCATAATTTCTAAACCAATATTCTCCACTGTATAATTACCATATTTTCTAACTTTAGTTAAAATTGGTTTTTTGTTAGGCATTGCCGGTGCTTTGTCTAAACCAATGGAAGTGATAATACAGGATTTCAAATCTGCTTTTCTGGTTTCCCAGGCTTTTAAACTAGGATATAAATCCGCTAAATACTCTAATCGGGCTTTACCTACAGCATCCGAATTTCGGGCATATTCAAATTTGCGTATGCGATAAACAGAATCATTTTCTTTAAAATACGTAAGATTAAAAGGCGTTAAAACAGCTGTTAGTGAAACTTCTAAATTATCCTGACGAATTCTCCATCGGGCATATTCTAATTCTTTCTCTTTAAGCAAACCATCTTTGTCATCAATAGTTATTTTAAAAATGGATTCTATCGTTTTTATTGTTTTTACTATCGGTTCTTTATAATTATCATCAGACGTTTGTGCTGTAACTTTTGGGAGTACCAATAACAGCAGCAGCAAAGTCTTTTTCATTATAGCTTTTATCATCCTTAAAATTATCATTTTATTTTTATTTACAACACACATTCCACCACATAAACACCTGAACCTAAAATAAATGAAGTTTTGCCATCCTCATTTTGAACCATTTTAGAATTGCTCAGTTTTTTTCCGTTTACTTTGATAACTGTATTAGTAGCTACAGGCAATTTTACAGTTGCCGTTGTATTAGCCGGAATCGTGCATTTATAAATTAACTTATTCTCTTTTTTCTCCCACTCTGAAGCGATTTCGCCATAAACCGAATTATAAGTTCCTTTTACAAAAGTCATATCACCCAGCATTTCAGGTTGTAAAAAGAAATGCGTAAAACCCGGATTTGCTTCATCGGGAACAATCCCAACCAGACTTTTATAGAACCATTCTTCAATTTGCCCCAGCATAAAATGATTCCAGGAATTTCCTTTTCGCGGATCCCATTGCTCGGTTAAAGTGGTCAGGCCAAATTTTATTTGGAAACCATAACCCGGTGCATCATAATGGTTGTGCATTTTGTACATGACCTCATTCAAACCGTTATCAGCCAGAACCTGAAACAAATAGCGATTCCCAACATCTCCTGTTGTCAATCGGTAGTTTCTGGCTTTGATGTCATTAACCAGATTGGCTAAAACAGCCTGTTTATCTTCTGCCGCAACCATGTTTAAAAACAGTGGAACTGCATTGCTAAACTGGCTTCCGGTACCGTATTGTTTGGTTTTTGTATCAAAGAACTTGCCATTAAATGCTTTTTTTACACTTATTGCTAATTTTTCGTAAATAACTGCATCTTCTTTTTTATCCAATAGCTTCGCCGCTTTAGCAAGTAAATCAACACCAAAATAGTAATGACTTGTCGCTGAGAGCGCTATTGGGCTATTTTTAGAATAACCTGCCGCGTGATCTCCATAATCATACCAGTCGCCTAAACCGTAAGAAACAATTCCTTTATCAGCTTTTGAAGTCAGATAATCCACATATTTTTTCATTACCGGATAATATTCTTTTAACAAAGAATCATCACCATAATAATCATAATACATCCAAGGCAAAATAACTCCTGCCACGCCCCATTCCGGCGAATCGGTAAAATCACCACCAAAAACCACATATTCCGGTGCAATGGTAGGAATCATTCCGTTTTCACGCTGTGCATCGGCAATGTTTTGCATGATTCCCGGAATATAATTTTTCATGTTGTAATTATAAATCAGCCCAGGACCATTTAAATGGGATTCTTCAAGCCAGCCCAGTTTTTCACGATGCGGACAATCAGTAAGCACAGCCTGAAAATTACTTTTAATAGCATTATTAATCAGCTCGTGCGTTTTATTGAAAATTTCGTTGGAAGAAGCAAAACTTCCCGCAGTTCCCGCTGAATTATAAATAAAATTAGATTTTAAATCTATAATTGTTGGCAAAGAAGCATCCTTAGTTGTTTTATAATTAGCCCCTTCTATTTGAATATACTGGTAACCATAATAACTAAATTTAGGTTGCCATTCTTCAATTCCTTCGCCTTTTAAAGTATAATCAAAATAATATGGTTTTCCGGATCTTCCCTGACCTACCGTTCCATCGTCATTGAGTCCTTCACCCACCCACATTCTCACGGTTTGTCCTTTTTTACCCTGTACTTTCAACGTAGGGAAACCGGATAGATTTTGTCCCATATTAAAAACACGAATACCCGCTTTTGGTTCCGTAACTGCTTTGACAGCAAACTGCTCTTCAATTTTTACAGGAGTAAGTTGTTGTGGTCTTAACACCCCTTTTGGCGCTTCCTGAATCACAATGGATTTCCAGTTAGCATCATTAAAATGAGCCTGATTCCAGCCTTTTTGTTCCAGATTAGCATTGTAATCTTCACCACCAAAAATACTGTTGAAAGTGATTGGGCTTTTAGAATATTTCCAGGTTTTATCTGTTTTGATAATTTGTTCAGAGCCGTCTTCGAAAAATACTTTCATTTGTAAAAACAAAGTAGGCGGACCAAAACTCACAAAGAATTTGGCATACCTTTCTTCAATCATGTTGTACATTCCGTTGCCTAATAATACTCCGATTACGTTCTCTCCTTTTGACAATTCGCTTGCCTTAATTTCATAAGTATTGTAGTAAACGGTCTTGTCATAATCCGTCCAGAGCGGTGCGAATTCACTATTGCCAACTTTTTTTCCGTTTAAAGTCAGTTCGTAATGACCCAATCCGGAAACATACACCACCGCTTCTTTAATTTTTTTCGAAACAGTAAATGGTTTGCGTAACTGGATACTTCTTCGAGCCAAATAATCAGTTGCATCTACCATTGCCTGTCTTTTCTCTTTTTTAAAAGTAGCGGTATGGTAATTTCGACCTTCCGGCAAATGACTATCGGCTTTAGTAATTGCTCCAATCCACGTTGGGTTTAAATCCGAAGGCTGGGTTCTGAAATAAGCCGCATTGCTCCACTGAGTCGCTTTTCTGTTTTTGTACCAAATTCTGACTTTCCAGAAATATTTGGTTTCATTTTTTAAAGCTTTTCCTGTATACTGAACGTCCTGACTTGCACTTGAAATTACTTTTCCGCTATCCCAGACATCAGCTTCATTGGTATTCAGTTTTTCTTTAGTAGAAGCTATTACTAACTGATAAGCTGTTTGTGAAACATCAAACTTTTTAGAAACTATTTTCCAGCTAAAAACCGGATTTTGGATACTTATTGCTAACGGATTTGTAGCGCTATTGCATGTTAAATGGGCAACATTCATTTGTCCATTAGAACTAAAAGTCACTAATAGACAAAGAACAAACACTATATTTTTGAAAAATTTCATGTTCTGTTTTTTTGCCACGAATTCACGAATTATTATTAATTGGTGAATTCGTGGCTGTTTTTTTTATAATTTTTCCGTAACTAATGATTTGATATTAAATACCGCTTCCGGAATTTCTAAACCTGTATTTGGTAAATCAACATAATCTTCAATATCCGGTGCTGTATCCGGATTAGGAGTATAACGTTGCTCGCCGGTTCTGAACATAATTCTTGAAATACCATCGGTTGGTGCATAGAATATCTTTGTACCTGATTCTTTTTCATTCACTTTTACAGTATAGGAACGAGAAGCAGCATCCAGTTTTACGGTGATGGTATATTCCTTTCCGGCTTCGTATTGGGTGATTCCACTAAAACGGGCACCATTTTTTACTTTTAAAACCCCTTCCGAATCAAATACCAGTCGGATAGATGGTAATCCTTGTTTGTTTTGGAATTCAATTTGCAATAAACCATGATTATTTTGTTCCGGTTTTACGGTAAAAGTAGCTTCCATTTTTTCAGCAAAAGGAATTACACGTTCCGCACGGGAATAGTCAAATAAATCACGATCACGTAAAGTTAACCATTTTACACCATCGGCTTTCTTTTCTATTTTGGCGGAAGCCCAGGAAAGATTATACGTATTCCACAGTTTTAATTCCTGACCATCAGGCAAAGTATTAAAAATGTCATTCGCATTTTCTTTCACAACAGAAGGCACCGGAACCGGAATCGAAGCCACCCAAATATCTTCCTTATTTACACTATAAGAAACCCACAGTTTTCCATCAGGAGGAGTTCCATTATTTTCAGTAATTCCTCTAACGTATTGCGGACCATAGGATTTATAATTCCCTCCATAGCGCATTGGGCTGATTTCGCCGTGAACCAATAATAAATCGGTGTAATTTAAACCGTCATCAGATGTGGAAATGGCTAATGGCCATCGGTATTCTGATGGATTATAAACCGTAGCATACCGATTATCAGACGTTTTTTGTCCCCAGATTTTAGCATTACTATTGACAAAACCCGGAGCACGCAATGGCATGTATTCCCAGTTTTTACCGCCGTCTTTACTAATGCTGGTTAAGGCGTGTTTCCATAAACCTACCACATTTCCGTTTGCTAAATGGTAATAACTAAAGGCTTTGTAGGGCTTTTGTAACGGGATTAATACATCATCTCTGTCTGCTTCTTCCACCCATTGCTGCATGATTAAGGGTTGCGAAAGGATTTCTTCACAGGCTTTCTTTAAAGCTCTGTCCTTTGATTTTGTATAAAATGGAAATGCTGATTTAGACTCATCCCAGGATTTATTGTATCGAATGAAATAGATAGGTCCAAAACTTCCGTCTTTATGAATCTCACGAATCACACGACCAACTCCTTTTCCGTCATTAGGATCGTCTTTTTCGTCCATTGCAATTCCGTAATAAGCTAATGCATATAGTTTTTTATCTTTTGACGTATAAAATCCCATTCGCTGGTGCATAATAGCATCCAGATTTTTAGCTACGCCATCTACACCTTCTTTTTTCCACCCATCAGGAATGCGGTAAACAGGAAAAATCACCTTTGGCATTCCCCAGTTTTCTCCGTCTTTAGAAGTCACTAATAAAGTTTGACTTGGCGGAATATGTTCTCCTGAGCGACCACTTAAATATTCCAGAAAAAAAGTATTATTCCAATACGCCATGGTAGGCTGATGATTGTATGTCCAGCCATATCCGTCTGATTTTTCAGGATGTTCCCTGCTGGCTCGCATAATTTGCGTGGCATGAACCCCAACAGCCGGACTTAATTGTCCGTGGTGGTAATCGATATTAGACAATGTTTTCCCAACATATCTCACGGTATCATTTTGTGCAACAGCCACAGTACAACTTGCAATTGTAAGCGCTGTTATTAAAAAATTGTTTTTTATGTTTAGAATGTTTTTCATTATTTTTTATTTTCAATTAGATTCTTCAAAGTTTTCTTTGAAATAGTAGTAATCGTTCCGTGTTTATGACCTTCCGGAAGTTTAATTTGAGAAGATGCATCTTCAAAATTTTTAAAATCAGCCGTCTTAGCTACTTTGTAATTTTTAGCACCATAATTATCGTAATAAATCAACCAATCATTGCCTTTTTTCAAAACCGTAGGACCTTCAGAAAGATATGCAGTATAAGGTTCAGAAATATTTTCGAATGGTCCTAATGGTGTTTTTCCAAAAGCCACTTTTAAATTTCTCATGGGTCTGGTGTTATCTTTTAAAACCAACACATAATCGTTTTTAGCTCTTTTTACAATTACACAATCAATTACAGAAAAACCGGGTTCAAAAAACAATTTGGTATCCGAAAAAGTTTTGAAATCCTTAGTGGTTACATAATACATGCGATGGTTATTTTTTTCTTCTTCCTGTCCTTTTGCGTAGCGAAACGGAATGGTAGAAGCCCAAATAATGATGTAGCGATCCTGTTCATCATCATAAAAAATTTCGGGAGCCCAAACATTTACCACTTCGGGTTCCTTCTTCATTACATGAATATACTGCTGTTCTGACCAATGCAGCAAATCTTTAGAACTGGCATAACCAAAGCCATCGCCACCTTTCCAATCCGTTGTCCAGACCATGTGATACACATTATCTTTACCTTTAACGATAGAAGGATCACGCATGATTTTGCTTTTCCCGGCTTCCGGTTTTAAGTAAGGACCACCCAAATCTTTCCAGTGATATCCATCCTCACTCGAAGCCAGGTATAATCCATCAGTAGCCGGTTCTCTAAAGGAAGTGAAGAGATAAGCTTGTTTTGAATTGGAACAACTCAAAACAGAAAAGCTGACTATTAGTATAAGTACTATTTTTTTCATTACTAATTTCTATATTAATATATTTGAAATGACTACAAAAAGCTTGCATTTATTCTCCGAAACTATCCGTTTGTCATTCCGACGAAGGAGGAATCTCATTAAGTAGTTACGATATGTGATTCCTCCTTCGTCGGAATGACACAACTATCATATAATTGTTTTACTCAACAACAGCCCCCGCGTTCAAAGCAGCTCCTTTATTTATTACTTTTTTCACATTATTAAAAACATTGTTTTTCAGGAAGATTCCTTTAGTTTTCGCACCATTTGCTTCGATAAAAACATCTGTAGCAAACATTGGAAAATTATTAGAAATCATCATGTTTGAAACATCTGTCAATTTAATTAATGCGGTGTTTGCTATCGGTTTCATGGAAGCAACATTGTCTAAAATCAGATTATTCGAATTTTCAATTTTGAAAGAAGATCCTAAAGTGGTTGTGATTTTAGCATCATGAAATTCAACATTATCTGTTGTATTTAATGTAAATCCTTCTGTAGCCTGAATATTGATATTCGAAAAAGAAATATTCTGCACCGGCATTTCAGAAATTCCTAAAACAGTTCCTGCTTTATTAACATTCGTTCCGGTAACATTGCTAATATGAATGTTTCTAAAAATGGGTGTTCGCTCCGAAACCGGTTCTTCAACAGTATTTTTATCATAAAAAAGATTCATCATAAAAGCTTCTTCTTTGATGTTTTTCATCACAACATTATCTACTCGAATATCCTCTACCACACCGCCACGACCACGTGCCGATTTGATTCGGATTCCTCTGTCGGTTCCGTCAAAAACACAGTTAGAAATTGTGATTTTTTTGATTCCACCCGACATTTCGCTTCCAATAACAACACCTCCGTGACCGCTTAGCATAGTGCAATTAGTAATGGTTACATTCTCTGTAGGTATACCATATTTACGACCATCTTCGTCACGACCTGATTTTATGGTGATACAATCGTCACCTACGCTAATATGGCAATTAGAAATGTGCACATTTTTACAGGAAGAAGGATTAATTCCATCTGTATTAGGCGAATGCGGGTTAAAAATGGTGATTCCCGTAATGTTTATATTCTCACAAAAAACCGGATTTATCGTCCAGAAAGGAGAGTTTTGAAAAGTCACTCCTTCGATTAAAATATTCTTGCAATTTTGTGCCTGAAAAAAAGCAGGTCGGAAAAATTTTTTGTCAATAGTTCTTTGATAATAAGGCGAATACACAATTCCTTTGTTTTGCTCCGTCCACATTTTTTGGTATTTGGTTTCCGGAATCGGGCCTTTGGCAGATTCTATTCGGTACACTTCATTCCACCATGCTTTACCTTGTCCGTCGATTACACCTCTTCCTTTAATACTAATATTTTCGGCATCTTTAGCGTACAATAAAGGTGAAAAAGTTTTCATCATGATTCCTTCGTAACGCATTTCTACATACGGAAGATAATCATCAAAATTCTCTGAAAATTTCAATACAGAACCGGCATCCAGATAAATCGTGATGTTGCTTTTTAATGTAATGGGTCCCGTTAAATAATTTCCAGCCGGAAAGAAAATAGTTCCACCACCATTTTTAGAAGCTTTCTCAATCGCTTTTTGAATGGCTGGTGTACAAAGAATTCCTTTATTGTTTCCGCCTTCGTTGAGAATGTTAATCCAACCTTCATTTGCGAAAGCAGTATTGAATCCTGTTATAAAACAAAGCAGTAATATGATATTTTTAATTTTCATAATGTGTGTTTTTTGCACGCAGATTGCGCAGATTTTTGATTGTGGCTACTTTGACTTTAAAACTAAAACCCAGTCATTCCCATCAGCTTGTTCTCCCGGAGGATTAAATTCTAAAACCCCTTCATTTTTAAATTCACCAAGAGATTTTTCTTCCCCGTTTTTAGGATTAAACCAGGAAGCATCTACTTTATCACTTTTAATTTTTCCCATATTCAAAGACATTGTTCTGCCATTATAAGTATAAATTAAAGCATAATCAGTTCCTCTGGTTGCTGCCAGATAATCGTATTTTTCACCCTGATTAGCAACAATAGATTCATCCGGAACACGGTCAAAATAATTGTTTTTTAAAACTAAGTCTTTCAAATATTGCATTTGTCCTGCACCGGGAGCATTTAATGCATCACTCCAGATTTCTTTATTTCCGTAGGCACCTTTCTTTTCACCTTTATGGTACATTTGCATTACGGCATTATTTCCATAAGTAAAACCTGCACCACCTGCAAAAACGGACCAGTATGCATATCTTCTTAAATCATGATCTTTCCATTTAGGTTGTAACGTATCGTGCAGTCCGTGAGGAATTCCTTCGTAGGATGGTTCACCGTCCAGTGTTGGTTTAGTTGGTTTTAAATCCCAATCTCTACTAACATATTTATAATTGTCTTCTTTAAAAGCACCTTTCGTAGTATCCTGAGCATAGGTTCTGTGTCCGGACTGGAACATATTAAAATCCAGCCAGCTTGCATTATGATAATTTTCCGAAGAATCAGTACGTCCAAAAGGATGGAAAGTCACTAATTGATCCGGATTATTGGTTTTTAAAGTACTCCCGATAGCATTCCAGATATCCACAAATTCATCTCCATGTGTATCGCCTCCGTTTAACCAAATCACATTGGTTCTTCCTTTGTATCTGTCGGCTAAAAACTTGGCATATTTCTCCGCTTGCTCTTTGCTTACTTTGTCTCCTTTGGCCACATTAGTTCCCCAAACCGGTACCATGGCAACATACAAGCCGTTTTTTTGAGCCACATCTAATACATAATCTACATGATCCCAATAATCATATTCTTCCGGATTCTTAAAATCATTTCCCGGAGTTGTCAATGGTTTAGAAACATCTTCATTAACTAATGCCATATCATCATAGACATTTTTTACAGTTAAGGAATGCAATACCATCACCTGGATTACATTGTAACCTTTTTCTTTTCGGTTTTCAAAATACTGGTTTACTTCTTCACGGCTTAACTTCCCAAAAGTCAGCCAGCCCGTATCTCCTAACCAGAAAAAGGGTTTCCCGTCTTCTGTTTGAAAATAATGCTTGTTTGAGGCAACTTCTAATTTTGCCAAAGTCTTTGTTTCTTCATTATTTACTTTACAGGAAACAGCCAGACAGCTTAATCCTGCAATTGCAAATAGTTTACCCATTTTCTTAGAGATCATTACTTTCATTTTATTTCTTTTTAATATATGCTACAATTTTCGATTCTTTTCCATCAGGAGCCTTCAGCGTGGCAACTGATTTACCCTGAATTACTTCTTTTGCAATTTGGTTTCCATTTTCGGCATTTATCCAATAGACTTCAAAAGTTCCTTTATAATCAGATAAATCCAGTTTTGCCTGAGTTTCATTTTGGAAATAATAAAGATATGCTTCTCCCTTATCTTCAAGTGTCCAGAAAGAGCTGTTGTAATTTTCTGCGGAAACTGTTTTCATGTTTGCCAATGCATCATGAAAGCCTGGTACTACAATTTTAGGAATCGCAGCCAGAGAACCACCGGCCATCAACACCGGCCAGCCAAATCTATTAGCTCCCGGTGTGGAATAAATAACCGCTTTATTGCTGTATTTATCCCTGTATTCCCGCACCGCTCTGTACACCTGAGCATCGGTTTCCTTACCCACTTTCATTTGGCGGGCGTGCTGTCTTGGCGCTAAATTTACGCCTCCCTGAGGGGCATATAAACTTCCGTCTTCTTTATAGTACCAGTATCTAATGTCGATTACATCAACTGTTGCTGCTCTTTTAGCATCATTCAAAATGGCATCCTGAACATCTTTAGTAGCACTTAAGGCGATTTTAGATTCACTTTTATGCGCTTTTTTATAATTGGCTGTTACATCCATCCAAAATTGCATGAACGATAAAGGTCCGGTATATTCGGCACTTGTCAGTTGCAATACATTGGCATTATTATCGAAATTTTCTAAGCTTTTTTCGATAAAACCTTGATGTAGTTTTCTAATATTTTCATTTTTAATATCATAAAACTGTTCCGCAATAAAAATCCTTTTATCACCTATATAAGGCGGTGGTTCCGGAAGTCCTGTATGGTTTACATTATTAGCCGGACGCCAAGGGGAGCTTGACCAGTGAGCTCCTGCTTCTAAAATATTATGCTGAAAATATTGTTCATTCATTAATATCTTATTTTGTTGAGCCGCTAAATCAGCAAAGGTTTTCAAACGATCCCAATACCATGTATTGAATCTTGTTAAATCATATTTACTCAAATGATCCCAAGCCGTTCCTTGTCCGGTTCTGTCAAAAGGTTGCTCGTAAAAAGGTGCCCAGACATCGGCATCCATTCGGCGGATACGTTCGTGATCGGCCATTCTTTGTTCGTACCACAAGCCGTAATTATGATCTAAAGATGCCTTATTATTATCCACTAAAAACTGAACCGTTTCATCTAAATTATCGGTATAACCCAATCCATAATGTCCCGGTGCAAAACGGGTAACGTGAGGTCTGGCGGTTACAATATCCGATTCACGATAACTGCCTCTCCACCATGGAATATCAATAATTTCACCTGTTAACAGTCCTTTATTACCAATTAGAAGTCCGTTTTTAATTTCGATTTTATCCGTCTTATCTGCAATAGATTCAGGTGCTGATTTGATTTCGGTAATTCGTTTTGCTTTTGCAAAATCAATGGCAATTGGATTGCGTGTTGCAGCCTGTTCAATCCATTCTTTTAAGGTGGTTTGCTTTTTATAGGATTCGGCTGTTAAAAATTTAGCCTGTTCAATCGTTGGGCTGGAAGTAGGCTCAGAACCCAGATCTAAAATCTGAGATGGCACTGGTAATTTTACAAGGCGTTGTTCTAACAAAGCATAATATAAACTTCTGGGATTAATATGACTGTTTACCTCATTCCAATGTCCGTTTCCTGCCCATTGTGCCCAAACTCCAAAAGCCCAATTATCAGCAGTAGGCGGACTAAAATTATCAATTTTTGAAGCCGAAGTTTCCCAGATCACGCTATTAGCTGCATTCCAGCCAATTCCGCGACCGTCCTGACCCAAATTTTTAAAACTTAATGCGTTTCCATCGATTAAAACGACATCAAATAACATTCCTGTAGCCCAACTTCCAATAGAACCACTAAAGCTATAAGGCAAATACGACTGGCATTGCAAAAACACATTAGGTCCCGCAGTAGCGTAACCGCCAACAACAAAATCATTATAACCGTATTCCGAATAA
This sequence comes from Flavobacterium flevense, assembly GCF_900142775.1. Taxonomy (GTDB): domain Bacteria; phylum Bacteroidota; class Bacteroidia; order Flavobacteriales; family Flavobacteriaceae; genus Flavobacterium; species Flavobacterium flevense. The sequence goes on along the minus strand of NZ_FRCC01000002.1, from coordinate 542,320 downwards.
CAACGTTGAAACAAAGTTTGTTGTCCTTCGGTATAAAAAGTATTTCTTCTAAAAGCCGCAATTTCTGATACAGGATTCAAAGACATACAATCTTCCACCGTAATTCTTTTAGCTGATTTTAAGATGGAAACAGCACCTCCGGCAAATTGTTCGAAATTCACTTGTCTTACCCAGGCATCTTCGGTATTTTGAATCGAAATTCCGTACCATCTGTGTTGCTCGTCTTTTGGGTTTGTAGTATCAAAATCTGATTTTAAAGTGATGTTTTCTACCCCTACATTATTAATTCGACCCGACCAATTGTAAACCACTACTTCCGATGAAGATAATTTTTCGTTTAAAGCATTGGTTATTGGAGCGTCAATAGTAATGGTGTTGCCTTGCACCTGAGTAACTTCTCTATCAGCACGAATGACAAAATCATCTTTTTTCCAGCCAATCCAACCTGTTTCTCCACCAAAGTCTTTCATCTCCAGACTATCAATCCATTTTTGAGAAATAGGAGTACTAATTAAAATATGATCCCCTTTTTTAATCGTATTGGCATTTTTTAAAGAAATACTGGTACTTCCAAGTGGCGTATAATCAGCTGCTAGTTGAAATTTTTCTTTTAAAACCTGATTATTAGTTCCGGAAATATTTACAATTGCACCACGGCTGGTTCCTGTTGCCAAGATTGTTGTTCCGTTGTTTCCGGTTCCGCTTCCTCTTAAAACAATTCCGTTTTCTTTGATCCAAAGAGCTCCGGAAACGTTATAAGTCCCCTTATCTAAAAGCACTACGCCTCTAAAACCATTTTTATCGGCTTTAAGTGTTGCCACATAATCAATGGCAGCCTGAATGGTAGCGGTAGCATCGCCGGCAATAGGAGGTACAAATGCTTTAACGGCAATATCCGGAATAGCATATTCACCGGCACGATAACCTGCAAAAGAGAAATCAGGAATTTGGTTTCCCACCTTGTCCTGTGTTCGGATTACTTTTCCGGTTTTGTCTTTTGTAATTGTTGGAAAGCTGTTTTGAGCAAAACTATTTTTGAAACTAAACAACAAAACAAAACAGGAGATAAAAATTAAATCCTGTTTTGTGATTATTCCTTTTTTTAATTTTATAAAATTCACGTTGAAGTGGTTTTAAATTATTAGACAGAAAAACTACTTTGAGTCATTCTTTTTTGCTAATTGCTTTTTTTCCCAAGCTTTGCTTGTATGATGCAATTCAATTCCTTGTGAAGCCAGAATGTTATTTATTTTTCCTCTGTACTTTGCAAACCATTGAAATTGCCATTTATGAGTTCCCACATTCATAGCATTTTCTCTTGCCTCAACCAAATGATCATAAATCATCTTTTTCTGGTTTTCGTTAAGATTTTGAAACATATCCAGAAAATTAAAATAGGTTTTAGGCATTACTTGATAAGTCATCGCATCTTTGACCTGAACTATCTGAGAATCACTTAGTTTTTTAGACAATTTATGCAAATAGGAATCATGCAATTTACTAATTGAAGCTTTGTAATCTGTCCAAACTTCTTCTGATTTTAGTTTTTGTTTTTCTTGATCGTCTACTGTTTTTTCAAGTTTTTCCAATTGAGAATTTCTTTTTGCTTCAATTTTCTCAATATTCAGGTATTGGTTAACAACAATTGCTTTGATTTTCTTTTTATCAGTACTGTTTATATCCAATTGTGCTACAACATTTGAAGCTCGTAAATCAATATCATCAATATAATTTGTAACTTCATGCTGTTGTGCACGGGTAGCAAAACAAGTAAACACCAACAACAATAGACTTAATCTCTTCATTATCAAATTTTTATTAATTTAACAACGTGTTTTTTAAGGTCTCCTGATTATTCTCCGGTTTTGTCCAATCTACTTTTTGAGCAGGATTGATTCCGTTAAAATATTTTTCAATATTAGTATAACCATCACCATTCAAATCCCCGTTAGCATCCGAAGCGTCTTTAGGATTTAAACCGTATTTTTTCTCCCATGCATCCGGAATACCATCATTGTCTGAATCTTTATATGCTTTCCCTTTGTACTCAGGATATCCGCCTACCTGATCCGGACTGGTAATAATTCCTTTTTTATAGGAATCATCAGGCAATCTTCTTTTAATATATTCTTTTCCGATAGTGTTTTCCAAACCATCTTTGTATTCTATTTTTCCTGTTCGAACATAATTAATTACACGTTTATCAACAGCATCTCTTTTAGGTAAAGTAGCACCTACGTTATTCAAAACAAATTCATACGCTTCATCGGCTTTCATAATGGTTACATGTGCCATTGGAAACGGTTTAGATTGTTTAATTAACTGCAAATAATCTTTAGATTCTGCTAAAGAACGATCTTCCAGCTGTACTCCGCCATTCCAGTTATCAGCTGTAACTTCGGGAGAACCTGCTACATAATTACCCGATACATAAGCTCTTCCAAAAGTTTTAGGTTCCATGTAACCTGATTCCGGTTTTAAAATTCGGTAACTAATAGGTTCCTTTTCAGGAGTAATAGGTCCCGGTTTAAAATAATTATTGATGATATTAAACATCGAACGGTAATCACCTCCATCAAGGGAACGATTCCACCAATTGAACAATACATTATTCACAAAATTAAAACTTCCATACATTCCTATAGAAGGATTTCTTGAAATATTATTGGCCCACAAATTACGAACAAAAGTACTGTTTAAACCTCCAATAGTACTTCCAAAAGCATGGTTATAGGTGTCCAGACCTTCCGAAGATATGGTGTTTTGTATTGTTACATTAACTGCTGGGATTTTTTCTAATTTTGATTTTTCATTGGCCTGAAACTGATGACGGTATAGCGAAATATTTTCGTCTAATCCCCAGCTTACGGAGCAATGATCAATGATAACGTTTCCAATTACATTCCCGCCTAAAGCATCATCCCTTCTTGTAACCTCAGTAGCACCACGACGAAAACGCATATGACGGATAATGACATCATGTGTATCCAATAAAATAGATTCTCCAGCTACACAAATACCATCACCCGGAGCTGTCTGCCCTGCAATGGTAATATAAGGTGCACGTACACTGATTGGTTTTTTTAACTTAATAATCCCCGATACATTAAAAACAACTGTTCTTGCCCCAACTGCTTCTAAAGCTTCTCTTAAAGTTCCTTTACCGCTATCTTCTAAACTGTTTACAACAAATATTTTTCCCCCACGTCCACCGGCAGTAAATGCTCCACCACCTTCAGCGCCTGGAAAAGCTGGGATTTCTGCCTGAATTAAATCTCCAGGATAAGCTGCCCAGGGAATAAAGGGACGCCCTTTTATAGCTTCTTCTCTGAGGATATTTTCATTGTCTTTCCAAATTTTAGCTAATCTTGCATCTTCCTCTGCTAAAATTGCATCGGTTTTGTCTTGAAGGGCTTTTGGAATTTCAGGATATTGAGCGTGCATAACCGAGCAACTGAAAAAAAGTATGCTTAGGTTAAACAGCTGTTGTATGTTGTATTTCATTTTTTGAGGTTTTTAATGAATAAGTTTATATTTTAATGAACTTTAATACTATTTCAATGACCCGCTGGGTGTAATTGGTTTTTGATGATAATTTTTCGTCAGTTCGAGTAATCCCGTTTTCGGACGGGATTGTATCGAGAACAAGAAAAATCATTATCAAAAACGATTCTCGATACATTTTTTACTCCATTTCATTACGCAAAAAACACTCGAATTGACGTTTTTGATAATTACACCCAACGGGTTTTCAATACTATCAAAGTATATCTGTTTTATAATTTTCTTTTTTGCTTGATCAAAAAAGAAAATTATAAAATCTTATTTTTTCTTATTTTTTTCTCTTTCTTCTAATCTTTTATGCCAGTCAGCACTTTCTTTATTTAAATCATATCCTTGCTTAGAAAGGTAATTGTTGATTCTTCCTTTGTACTTCCCAAACCAGGCATGTTTTTCTTTAGAAGAACCTCCATCCATTGCATGTTCTCTGGCCTCAACCAGTGCATCATAAATGTATTTTTGTTGTTCCTGAGTCAAATTTGGCAACATATCATTATAACCTAAAACGGTAATAGGCAAAACACCATAAGTCATCCCGTCTTTTACCTGTACTATCTGACTGTTATTTAGTTTTTTTCCAAGTTTTTTCAAATAGGATTTATGCAGTGCCATGATTTTTTTATCGGCATCAGTCTTTAATTTATCAATTGCTTTTTGCTGTTTTTCCTTATCGGCAATGTTTTTTTTAACTTCATCAATTTTAGCATCACGCCCATTATGGATGGTACTTAAAGAACGGTATTGTTCCGCAATTATATTTCTAACCGCTAATTGATCTTCCGGGGATTTTAATTTTAAATCATCTACAATTTTCTGAGCTCTTTCATTGGTTACTTTTACATATTCAGGATCCACTGCGGATTGTGCCAAAACAACATTAGAACTCATAAAAACAAGTAAGGCTGCCGCAACAATTTTTTTGTACATTTTCATCTTTTCTTTATTTAAAACTTAACTATTATAAAGCAAAATTCTTGCTCAATCTGTCTCCAGATTAGGCAAGAATTATACCAAAAAACATCGATTTACTTCTTATACTCCGCTAATCCTTCTCCGATTTTAGCCAAAGTATCTTCATTATTATCCAAGTTTTTCCAATCTACTTTTTTAGTAGGATCTATGCCATTGATATATTTTTCAATATTTGTATAACCATCACCATTACTGTCTTTGTTTGCATCAGAAGCATCTTTTGGATTTAATCCAAATTTTTTCTCCCATGCATCCGGCATACCATCATTATCTGAATCTTTATATGATTTCCCTTTGTATTCCGGGTAACCACCTACTTGTGAAATATCAGTAATAATTCCTAATTTATAAGAATCCTGACCCAGGCGTCTGTGTTCAAACTGATAGAATGATTTTGGGTCTAATCCTTTTACATATTCCGGTTTTCCTGTTTTTACAACTCTTACAATTCGGGTATCAACAGGGTCTCTTTGAGGCAATGTTGCTCCTGCATTTTTAAGTACGAAATCGTAACTTTGTTCAGCAGTCATAAATGTTTTTAACCAAGGCATTGGCATTGGTTCATTCACCTTCATTTTAGGAAAATAAACAGATGCTTCTTCTAAGCTCATGGCATCTCCTTTTTTGTTTTCCATCTGGACTCCGCCAGCCCAGTTGTCTTTAGATACTTTTTCATTTCCTTCGACAACATTTCCGTTTACGTAAGCTCTACCAAAAACTACATAAGGTAATTTACTTCTGCCTGATTCCGGTTTCAAAATTCGGTAGCTTATCGGGTCATTTTTATCTGTTGCAGGACCTGGTTTAAAATAATTGTTAATGATGTTGTACTGAGCTGTATAATCACCACCATCGATAGAACGGTTTACCCAATTAAAGATAACATTGTTAGCAAAATTAAAGATTCCATTCCATCCAATTGACGGATTTCTACCCGTATTAGAAGACCATAAGTTTCTAATAAAAGAACAATTTTCTCCACCTAAAGTACTACCAAAAGCATGATTGTAAGTATCTAAACCTTCTGCAAACAAACTGTTTTGAATGGTAACATTTACGGTTGGAAATTTTTTATCCGGACCACCAGTTCCATCAGCATACATGTGTCTGTAAAAAGACATGTTTTCGTCTAATCCCCATGTTGCAGAAACGTGATCGATAATGATATTCCCCACCGGATTTCCTCCAATAGCATCGTCACGACGACCTACAAAAGTTTCTCCTCTTCTAAAACGCATGTGACGAATCACCACATCATGAGTATCTACCCAGATGGTTTCACCAGCTACGCAAATTCCGTCTCCGGGAGCTGTTTGCCCGGCAATAGTAACATAAGGAGCACGAACAATTAAAGGACTTTTTAGCTTAATAATACCTGATACATTAAAAACGATAATTCTGGCTCCACCTTGTTCAAGAGCCTCACGCAAAGTCCCTGCACCTCTGTCTTCCAGACTGGTAACCGTTAAGATCTTACCACCTCGACCGCCAAAACTATACATTCCTCCTCCTTCAGCACCTGGAAAAGCAGGAATGGATGCCTGTGGCAAATCAGTAGGTCTCGAAGCCCACGGTACAAATGGTTTCCCTTGTCTTTCTTCCTGTTCTACAATTACTTTCGCTTTTTCCCAAGCCTCATTTGAAAGTTTCTCAGCTTCCGCTTTAATCGCATTTTCTCTTGCCTGAACTTCAGGAGATATTTTTGGATATTGTGCAAAACAATTCACACTACTTCCTAAAGCCAAAAAAGCCAATAAAAAATTTAATTTGTTCATTTTAAAATTTTCTTAATTAATAAAAAACATTTGGTTAGAACTGTCTTTATTAGATTAAAGTTTGGTAGTTGTTAAAAAGAAATGCCTGAAATTAATCAAGCATTTCTTTATTTTATTATTGTTTATTCTTGATATTCGAAAGTTCCTGAATTACCAGAAGCATCATTCCAACCTTTAGTTTGAGTTAACCATGGATTTTGAGACAAAACAGTCAGATTAAGACCCATTATATAATAATGTGATTTCCAATCGATATTAGTTGCCACATTATTCACAGCATCCATAGGTGTTGGAGGAGAACGTAATTCAAAGTTAGCAGTATAAAAAGCAGCTAAGGCTGTAACTTGTGCTGCAAAATTACTAGCATCTGGATCAACTGATATAGCTGCTCTGGCAGTAGCTAATGGATCAGTATTAGTAGGGCTAGTTCCATTTTTATAATGTAGATAATTACCTACTCTTTGTGTTCCATTAATTGCAGGTATTCCTAATTTAGCATTTGTATCATCATTTATAGTTGCGTCATCACTATACAACATCCAACGTTGAATGTCATAAAAACGTTTTCCTTCATAAGCTAATTCCACTCTACGCTCATACAAACATGCTTCTAAAGCGGCATATTTAGACCCTAAAGTTCCAATACCATAATTACTAGCAGAAGGTATTCCAACACGATTTCTAATTTTACCTAAATAAGTAATAGTATTTGTAATATCATTTTTTGCGGCATAACATTCCGCAATATTTAACAATAATTCTGCATAACGGTATTCCATAATATCTGTACCTGAGAATTGGAAATTGGATGCATTACTAACTGTAGGACTAGACATTTTTCTAACAAAAGCCGGGCTTGAAACATCATTACCCATACTATATGCTACACCAGTAGTTGCATTAGTTGACCATCGGTAAGCCCATACTGTTGGTTGAGTAGTTGAAGTAGTAATCGTATTATTGTAAGGCCAGTAACATCCTGAAAAACCAAAAGTTCTGTAAAAACGAGGATCACGATCCTTAAAGAAAAGGAATGGATCATAATTAGTTCCGGCAACAGGTCTGGCTCCAGTACTTGTTGGAAACAAGTCAATCATTCTTTTTGGAACATCTACTCCTCCACTACCTTGACCTCCTTGACTAGCCAAACGAATGGATCTCTCCCAAGAATTGTTTGAAAATAAAGACCCTGTATTACCATCTGATAAAAGTTTAATAGTAATTGCTTCTTTATTAAAAGCATTATTATTAACATAGAACATTTCAGCCCATTGTTTAGCATTTGTTCCATATAAACCATAACCGTCTTGACTTAGCTGAGTTTCAGCTGCCAAACCTGCTGCTAGAGCAGCATCCCAACGGCTATTATCCGTATCCCAGTTTTTATTAAATAATGGACTGGCATAAGTCAATAATACACGAGATTTTTGAGCCATTGCCGCCCCTTTTGTAAAACGTCCATAATTAGCAGCATCCCAATTTGGAGGCAATAGAGTAGCCGCCTGATCTAAGTCAGCTACAATTTGATTCACTACTTCTGTAACTGTAGCTCTTGGCAATTTTATAGATTCGTCACTATTAGTAGCAACCTGAACCGTTGTTACAATAGGAACACCACCATAAGTACGCATTAAATCAAAATACTGAAGTGCTCTTAAATAATACATTTGTCCTTTAACTCTGTCACGAAATTCTTGTGGTAAGTTAGCGCCTAGCACATCAATATTCTCTAACATAGCATTACAATCTCTAATTCGATTGTAGGGAGCATTATCAAAAGCATCCCTTAAAGCGGGTCCATAATAACCCGAACCATCTTGCGCATTTACCAAAGTAACATTCGGATTGATAAGATTAGAAATTCCTCCTATTTCTTCAGTATATGAAGCTTCAGTTGTAGTAAAAGAACCTACTCTAATTGCAGCAGGTGTTTTAAAACCATCGAAAAAATCATAATACACATTATTCACGTACTGAGTTACACGATCTTGATCTTGATAAAACTCTTCGTCGTAGTATTTGTATTGTTTTTTATCTTCTAAAAAATCATCACTGCAGGAAGAAGCTCCTAAAACCAGTAAAAGTGATATTACTATATATTTATTAATTATTGTTTTCATAATTGCAATTAAATTAAAATTAGAATGATACATTCATACTAAGAGACCAAGTTCTAAGTGTTGGGTATTTTGTAGATGAATCATCATACATATTACGATATTTGTCTGGGTATGGATTGTATAAATCCCATAGATTCTGACCAGTAATACCAAAACTAAGACCGTCAATTTTTATAGATTTTAATGCCTCTTTAGGAAGTGCATAAGCTACTGTCAAGTTTCTTACCACACATCTAAAAGTATTCAATTGCCAAAAATCGGATGGTGCAAAAATATAATCTTGTTGTCCCATGTTTGGATATTTACCATTTGGATTATCAGTTGCATCATACATATCTGTCCAGAAACTTTCATGAGCCCAATCATTATGTGCAGAAGAAGTTCCTTGTTTGATCATGTCTAAACTATTATAACCTCCCCAAGAAGTAGCAATTTGTGTTCTAACAGAAAAATTTTTGTATTTCATGCCTAAATTAGTAGTAAAACCATACGTTCTGTTTTGGTTAACTAATTTTTGGTAATCATCATTTCTTGTGATTTTTCCATCAGCAGGACGTCTCTCTCCGGTAGCTGCATCAAAAGCTCCTCCAACATCTTCATATGCCAGCATCCCTTTTCTCATATTAGCTACATTAGTTATGTTCATATAATTTGGAGCTCCGCCTGCTGCTGTAGCACGCTCTGTTAAATAGTTCCAATAATTAGTAACATCTTCATCTGTACGCAAGATACCGTCTCCTGTAGAAGTTTCTTTCCAGGTTTTGAATCCCCAAACTGGAGTTATTAATGAAGTACCTGCAACTCTAGGATTTGTTGAAGGATCAGTCAAAGCTGCTTCTGGATATTTTTTGATTTCATTATTAGAAAAACCAAAGTTGACTCCAACATTATAACTGAAATTATCTTTTATATTGTCTCTCCAATTTACAGAAAACTCAGTTCCCCAAGTATCAATTGCTGCATAATTTGACTCAGCAGTGGCTCCTCCTACTGAAATTGGCGTCCCAGCTTGACTTGCTAAAGTAACCAACATATCTGTCTTTCTATCAAAATAATAATCTGCTGTAATTTGCAATCTATTATCAAACAAAGCTAAATCAATACCATAGTTGCTTTTCAAAGTAGAATCCCATTTAACATCTCTATTAGGAGTTACTCTAGGTGTTATACCTGCTCCTAGTGTACCTCCTGCACTTCCAAATTGAGCTCCTTTATCAACAATTGGTTCCCATAATTGCAACCAACGCCAAGTACCAAGATTATCATTTCCTGTTTTACCAATAGAATAACGCAATTTAAGGTTATCTATCCATGATACATTATCTGCAAACCAATTTTCTTTAGACACTACCCAACCCACTTGTGCACCAGGAAAAAATCCCCAGTAATTTTCCGGAGCGAATTTAGTAGAAGCATCACTTCTAAAAATTAATGATAATAAATATTTATCTTTAAAACTATAATTCAAACGTCCTAAGTAAGATAATGTCCCAGCCTCTCCTTTGTCAGCAAGAGAATTTGAACTCAAGGGTCCTGCAGAAGTACTGGAACCTAAATAATCTTTACCTGTTCCTTCATAAGCCAAGCGTACTGACTTATAGTCTGACTCTGAGCGTTCCATACCTACCATAGCATCTACGGAATGGTCTCCAAAAGTTCTTGCATAATTAGCAAAAATATTAGCTTGCTCTAAATTAGTCAAATCAGTATTATAATAAACTCTTGATCCACGTATATTAGTTTCCGGTCTACCACTGTTAGCGAATGTAGAATTAGGATTCAAAAGGTGATTATCTTCTAAATTATGATTAGTAATTCTAAGTAAGTCATAAGGCAACTGAACTTGCTCTGTATTAGCATTAGACTGACTTCTTGCGTAACTTCCTTTAATCGACATACCTTTAACAAAAGGTACTTTATATGTCATATTCAAATTTACGTTGTACGAGAATTCCTGATCTATTTGTTTTCCTGCTTCTTGAGCTGCAAAATAATTCCATCCCGCAATAGTAGTATTAGCATTAGCACTACCCAAGTTACGATCTGTACGAGGAAATGGTGACATAAAATAATCTACCCCATCTCTTGTTATTTGCCAAGGAACATATTTTGGCATGTGTAACAAATACATATAATCAGCTTGTTCTCCACCTCCTAGTGCCCCAAAACTACTGTCATTTAAATTTGCAGAAGCTTTTGAAAATGATTTTTGCACATCTAACGTACTTACAGCGATAGATGCAGAAAAATCTAAACTATTACTTACTTTAACATTTGTTCCTGTACGGAAATTCCATTTATTGTAATCCTGTGATCCTAAATTAGCTCCCTGAGTAAAATAAGTCAATCCTGCAAAATAAGTAGCTTTTTCAGTACCACCACTTACATTAAGAACGTGTCTTTGTTGCGTTGCTGGCTTCCAGGCTTCTTTTAACCAATCATAATTTAAGCCTTTCATTTGTTCTAACTCATCTGCAGAAAAATAATTGGCCTGATTTGCATTTAGATTAGAGTTTAAAAATCTATTTTTCCAAATTCCATGCTCATAGGCATTCATTGTTTTCACATGACTTATCGCATCATTTACAGCAAACTGTGAATAATAAGTGAACTTAGCCTTACCTTCTTTACCTCTTTTTGTCTTCACAATAATTGCTCCTTGAGAAGCACGAGAACCATAAATCGCTGCAGAACCATCTTTCAAAACAGTAATACTTTCAATTTCTGAAGGATCTAATCTATTGAAAGTTTCCTGCGTAGGCTTACCTGTTTCCGGATCAATCTGAACCATATCATCAATTACTATCAATGGAACTGTTGAGTGTCCATCTTTAGAAAAACCATAACTTTGACGTATTTGTATATCTGCAGCTCCACCCGGACGGCTTGAACCATTAGCATTATTAACTGATAATCCCGGAATCAAACCTCTCAATGATTCTGATAAATTCGAAACAGGCAAATCCTGTACATTTTGCGGATCAATAGTGGCAATAGCACCTGTTAAATTTGCTCTCTTCTGAGTACCATAACCTACAACTACAACCTCATCTAAAGTAGAAGCATCTTCCTGCATCGTTATATTAATAGTTGTTGCTGCACCTACTGCTCTTTCCTGAGTTTTCATTCCAATATAAGAAAACTGTAAAACAGCTCCTTTTAGAACCTGAATTTTGTAGTTACCATCGATATCAGTAACAACAGCATGTTTTGTTCCTTTTTCAAGAACATTCAGGCCTATTATTCCCAGCCCGTCTTTGTCCACTACTTTTCCAGTGATAGCTGTCCTTTCACCTGCATTTTGAGCAAAACCAGTCAGACTCATCATGCTGAACAGTAATACACTAAATACCATTTTAAATGTTTGTTTCATAAGTGTGTTTCTTTGGTTAAAAAATTATTAATTTGTTTGGTTTATTATTTCTGTATAAGTGAGAAATCAGTTCCGGATGTTTTAAAACATACTATTTTAGATTTAATTAACACTGCAATCGCATTCCTTACAGCTGGTTTTCGTCGTGTAAACGTTTACATTTTTGTAGGATTTATTTATTGTGTTTCTTTTTAAATAAGGCTAAATAAATCAAATGTAAACGTTTACATTTTTCAAATGTACTAAAATTTTATTACAACACGATTTTTTAGCACATTTTTTTTAAGTTTTAATGTTTTTTTTATGTTAAATTTTTTAAATTCATTTGTTTTTTAACTTTTAACAAGTTTTTTAATGTAAAAACCAAACGCTCATTTCTTTACTATTACCATTTCCCCATGCAAAATAGGGTATCAATTTCAGAGTAACTTTTTCTTTAGAGGTATGCAATGGCTGATACAATTTTTTATCCCAAGAATTGGTATTTAAAAAACCCTGAGCAGTAATAGCAACTAAATTTCGAGTATGTTGTTGCATACTTTGAGTATTGAAATCGGAGTTCACATCTAAAACCACTTCATTAATGGAGCTGTCTTTCGAAATTCCGTCTGATTCTAAACAATATACAAGCGGTCCTCGTTTTACAGCAACTTGATTTCTGGTTTCTTCCACAAGCGGATTGGCCTGCATTACTTCTACCGGCATAGGAATGTTTAAACTGATCACATCACCCTTTTTCCACTTTCTTTCTACCTTTAAATACGTTCCTGAAACCGGACTTGCATCTACACTTTTATTGTTAACCAGTATCGTTGCGCCTTTACTCCATCCCGGAATTCTTAAAAACAATGCATAGGCTTCTTTTGGAGCAGTATCTATTTTTATCGAAATAGCGCCATCCCAAGGATAATTAGTTTCCTGATGCAACTGGATTTTAGCTCCTTCTTCAGTAATGGTATTCAAATTATTACTGCCATATAAATTTACATACAAGCCTTCATTGGTCAGACTGTAGGCATAATTCCCAACTTCGGCTATGGTTCTGGTAACATTAGGTGCACAACAATTCGATAACGCAATGTAGCCTTCCCGTTTATTTCCCCATCGTTGCTCGAAAGGCAAATCGACTGAAACATTCAACGGATTGTTATAGCAAAATTTATTTCCTTCCAGATTAATTCCGGACAAAACACTATTGTATAAGGCTAATTCTACTATGTCAGCATATTTGGCATCAGCGGTAATTTGCAGCATTCTCCAGTTCCATAACACATTCCCAATATTAGCACAGGTTTCTGTATGCGCTGTGGCATTAGGCAATTGAAAAGGTCTTCCGTAAGCCTGATGAATCTTTTGAACTACAGATGGATCATAAGAAGTTCCATCCGGAGAAACGCCATCATACAAAGCACCACAAGCTCCTGTTATGTACATTTTGCGATAAGCTACATCTTCCCAAATAGATTTTAGATTGTCTAATAATTTTTTTTCACCAGTTTCGGCATACAAATCGGCAATTCCTGCATATAAGTAATTGGCTCTTACTGCATGCCCCATTGCGGTAGTTTGCTGTCTAAACGGAATTCGATCCTGATTATCATCGGTTCCGTCATTAGTCGTTCCTCTGATATCAATTAAATTATTAGCTAATTCCAGGTATTTTGGATTTTTCGTAGTCCGATACATCTCTACAATCCCCATGTAATGAGAAGGACAAATAGCATTTCGGGCTAATTCAGGCGAAGCTTTTTTGTAAAAATCATATAAAAAGTCGGCCACACCTTTGGCTACATTTAAAAAACTCGTTTTCCCTGTGGCACGATAATGTACACAGGCTGCCGTCATTAAATGCCCCATATTGTACTTTTCAAAACCCAGTTGCTTTTTTACTTCTTCCGGACCTAAAGTTCCCCATCGCTCATCAATTAAAACAGGTGTATGCAAATAACCGTCTTTACGCTGTACTTTGGCAAACATCGCAATGGCTTGATCCATTTTTTTATCCAATTTTGGATCCTTAGTCACGGCATAAGTAGCTGCCATTCCTTCAAAAATTTTATAAAAATCACCATCATGAAAGGAAGGTCCTTTAAAAGTTCCTTTTCTTTCTCCGGCTGCTATTTCAAAATTGGCGTAAGCATGAGAAACTTCATCATTATGGTACAAATCCCACATGTGTGGCAATGTGCTTGCCGTTTCTACATCAAACTGTTCTTTCCAGAAACCGCTTGTCCATTTTACATCCTGTAAACCGATGCTTTGCAATTTAGAATACGGACTATCAGAATTAGCCACTAAACCTTTGTTTTGAGCAGTAACAAATCCGCTAAAAAGGAAAAGTCCTGATAAGAGAATGATGTTTTTTTTCATTTTTATGATTTTTTTTTTAGCCACGAATTCACGAATTAGAATACTATTAATTCGTGAATTTGTGGCAATCTTTATTTTTACTTAACAAACACGTTTATAATTCGACTCATTGAATCTCCATCGGCATCTTCTACTTTTACTTCAACGGAAGCAAATCCTTTTTTGCCGGAGGTAAACTGAACTTCTTTTTTAAACATAGAAGCTGAACCATTAATAACCGTTGACACTGCATATTTAGGTGCATTAGTATAACCTCTGAATAAATTTTCGGCATCCACATTTAAAGTTTCACCCGCATTTATATAATAGTGTGGCTGTGCCATCCAGTTCAAATAATCTTCTAATTGCGTATAGCCATTGCCTGTAGGTGCATTTGCATCAGCAAAATCTCCCTGAGCCGAATTTACATTTAAACCTTTTGATTCTTCCCACCAGTTTGGCAATCCATCCTGATCTGCATCCCAGTTAGCATCACGGGTTTCATTTGGATAATTTTCCCATCCTCCTGCATCTTTTTCATCATCAATCATTCCGCCTAAACCGCTTTTACTGCCTTTAAAACTATAAGTTCCTTTTAAAGTTTCCTCAATTATTCTTTGATCATGTGTGTCAAATACCGGCTGATTAGCCCCTACATCTGACAATACATTTTTATAAGCTGCTTCTGCCGATTGTGTTTTTACATGCGATTCAAAGAATGGCTTGTCTACAAATGTTTCATAAGATGACTTATCTCCATTGGAATAAGTAGCTTTTCTTCCTTTTTCCTGATTTTTTTCATTAAAATGACCCGGCATCACATTCCCATCAAAATAATACTGTTGTTTTCCTTTTCCAACACCTTCATGCTGTGCATTTAATGCAAAAAAGAAATTAGTTGCAGCTCCGGGTTTGTAATAATTGTTTACAAAATTTACCTGACTTGCTCCACCATCTGTTGCGCGATGTCCCCAATTGTAAACCACATTATTACGGATATCTACTTTTCCTCCATAAAAACCGTTTCCGTTCAATCCACCGCCAATACTCCAGTTACGACCATAATTATGTGCTAACAAATTATGGTGAAAACTACCTACATCACCACCAATAGTTGCTGCATAACCATGCATTTTTCCCGTCGGATATTTATCATGACCCGCCACATTTAGTGCTTCAGCAATCAAAGTACGCTGCAAACTGATGTTATGTGCTCCTCTTGAACTAAAAGATTCATCGATAGTCCAGCTAATCGAACAATGATCTATAATACTATGATTTGCTCCTGTTAATCCCATTCCGTCAAACGTTGTTCCGCCACCGATACGCACTCTTAAAAAACGTACAATACCGTCATTTCCGGTCAAGCCAATAGGTGCTCTGCTAATCATAATTCCTTTTCCCGGAGCTGTTTGTCCTGCAATGGTTACATTAGGCTGACTTACCACTAAACGGGATTTTAACTGAATATTTCCCGAAACGTTAAAAACAATCGTTTTTGGTCCAATTTCCTGGTCCACAGCATCACGCAAACTTCCCGGTCCGCTGTCATTCAAATTGGTTACCGCAATAACTTTACCTCCTCTTCCACCTATAGCAAAACGTCCGTAACCTTCGGCACCGGGGAAAGCAATTTGTGCCGGTTTAAAAAACCAAACTTTTCCTTTAGTTACTTCTTTATCAGCATTAATTTCATCCACTCTCCAGTAATAGCTTTTTAAATTACTCCACTGTTTATTATCAACGGTAGTCGAGTTTTTATTCAAATTGCCTTTAAATTCTAATGAATTATGATCAGCATTCGCTACTTTTTCCTGGCTTTCGCCAAAATAAAAATCATGAGAAACTGTCCCTTCCGGCGAACTCCATTCCAGTTTAAAATTGTCTCCTAAAACTACATGCGCATCATTATTGTCTGGATTTGGCGTATGAGCCTGTTTTTTAAGATTAGGTAAATCCAATTCGAAACCATTAATGACTACTTTCTGAATTTTCCCAGTCGCTTTTGCATCAGCTTCAAACTTAATTACAGCGTCTTTTCCTGTTTCGGCATCAAAATGAATGTAGGAAGTAGCGGCATCAATTGTTGCTGTCGCTCTGTTAGTTGGCTGGATAGTTTGTGAAAAAACACCGTTTACAAAAACATTAATCGGAGCGTAATTAGCCACTTCCGGACTGTCAAAAGTGTTATTGAAAGTCAGCAACGTATGTTTCCCTTTAGACAATCCGCTAATGATAATTGCTACACTTTTATCAGCAACAATTCCGTCATTTATTAAACGGGCATAAAATGGTGCCTGCACTCCGGTTTTATACCAGCCTGAATTAATATTTCCTTTTAAGGTCATTTTTATACCATCAAAGTCTTTATTAAACTGAGTACCTTCACTTACAGGCCAAGAAATATAATTGGGATCATTTACTTCTAAAGTTCTTCGTTGAGCCAAATCAAAATCAACTTTTAAGGATTTGGAAGCAGCATTTACATTTTGATTTTGCGCGCTACCACTCAATGTAAACGTTATCATTGTTCCTGCGCAAAATGCCAATTGTTTTACTAAATTCATATAATTATTTATTTTAGGGTTTGTAATTATCATCCTATTTAAACTAATTGATGATAACATATTCTATTTTAAATTTCCCCACCCCAGCCCTCCCCAAAGGAGAGGGAGCCGAAGCCGGATTAGCTATACTTATTAATTCATCTTTAATTTTTCTATCTCAGATTTTCCAAGCAGATTAAAAATGTCTTTTTCTCTTTCTTTTGGAAAAACTTTTAGCAAAGTTACTTTTCCTTTTTCCAGTTGCACTTCAACAGTAGTATTTTTTGGTGCATGCAATTTAAAATGTACATCCCAGCTTGCTGGCCAGGCGGGAAAAATATAAATGGTATCTCCATTAGCCTGCAACAACATTTCCTGCATACCTATCATTCCGCTTCCTCCCCAGTTGTGATCCGGAACCCAATCAAATCCCGGTCCCCAAAAAGCAGGGAATCGCCTCTCGGAATTAGCCATTTTTAGCAAATTATATTTTGCTGCTTCTTCTGTTAATCCTAAACGAGCCGCAAAAATATTATCTTGTTTCCACCCAATATGACTTCTGAATTTTAAAGCATCCGTATCGTATTTCCAGGTATTTATGGCTGTTTCCAAATCTGGTTTTCCAAGCCCGTAAATTTTCCACGGATAAACAGGATACAATTGTGGCACTTCAGTATTATTGATTCGTTCCCATATTTTGGCCGGAGCCAATGTTTTATGCCCATTAAACTGGCTGAAATTTAAAGGTGGAATCCGTTTTTGAAATGCTTTTAAATATTCTAAATCCTCTTTTAATAATTCGTTTTCCGATAGTAACAAAAACTGTTCCGAAATTACCTTTAAAGCTGAAATTGTGCTATTCGCATTATTCGTCATTTTATAAGTTTCGGCAGCTGAACCCGGAAACAAAACCAAATGACCGTTGCCATCCAATGCTTTTCGGCCTCTGTTTTTAGCTAAATATTGATAATGCTCATCGAAAAAACGAAGACAACTCATGATAAACGGATTGTATTTTCGAATATCTTCACCAGCATATTGCTTTTGTTGCAACATCATCTGGCAAAACTCTAACACCGTATCCCACTCATATTCTAACCAAGCATTGTATTCCATTCCGGGATCATAATCCGCTGGTCGTTTCCACTCGTATTCGGCAGGATTAGGTAATCCAAAATTTTCCAATTGTTCGGTAAAAGAAGCTCCGCCGTGTTTCCAATACACCTGAGAACGCAATTCGGCATTTTTTTGCAAACTCAGATAATAATCCAATTGGGATTTCATCATATCAAAATCACCACTTTTCACCATTGGAAAATAAACCAGTCGCTGGTTTTGAGCCGTCATCGTTCCACCACCCCAATTTCTGAAATCAGGTGTGAAATTCAGCTCTTTATTGGTATGCACCGGATCTACAGTAAACAATCCACCGTTGAATTTGGTAGGATATTTTCCATACGCATTGCAACCCAACATATAACGGAACAGCTGGTAATTTTGTCCGATTTGACAAACAGAATCCTTCTCCGTTTTTGATTTTTGGGTATAAATAAATGAACGATTCCAGAAGTTATTCCACCACGCAATTGTATTTTTTTCTGCTTTATTTACCGTCTTATTATAATTCAGAACTTGTTTTTGCAGTTCTTTTTTCCATACACCCGCATCAGCAAATTGATTGGTGTGCAACTGGATTTGGAATTCATGTTTTTTGGATGCTTTTATAGTCGAAAGTTGGAATCCTTTAAAATCGGTATCCTGATAGATTCCGGTATACGTTCCGTCAGCTTTTAGATTATCTCCCGAAAGTTGTCCTCCAAATGTCAAATTTGCAATCGGATTCAGCATCTGATCCTTAACCGATTCCATTTTTTGTTGCTTAACCGTCACATCAAAAACCGTATTTTCTCTGTTTCTGTGATAAAACTGCACCGCATTTCCTTCAAAAGAAATGGAATCTTTATAGGTTATAATATCGCCTTGCGGAGCCCATTTGTACGAATTAGCATTATTGGCTTTTCCTTTCGAATCTCTGTTTTTATAACGCCAACTTTCATAAGCCACTTTCATTTCAGTTGGAACTTTGCTCTCCACATCCACATGAATCACCGGGTTAAAAACATCCACCCATAATTTTACTGTAGTTCCCTTTTGAGAAAGGGTTATGTAGCCCTCTTTCAAATGCAATTCCTGTTTAAAACCTACATTGTCTTTAAAAGGATTCGGACTCAAGCTAACTTTTACTCTTCCTAATTTCAACAAGGTATTGTGTTCATCAAATGTTCCCGAACGGGAAAAATAGAAATACAAATCGCCTTTTTCAACCCACACATTCGCACCAATATCACCTCCGCCCAAAGGCATGGATTCCGATGAATTATTGCTTTGGGTACTCCATACCTGATTGTAATTTTCAAGCGTAGCAATTTGCGCTTTTGCGAAAAGTGTAAAAAAGAAAAATATGTAAATTGTGTATTTCATAAAATTTTATTTTACCATATAAGTCATTTAAGTTTTTTTACTAATTGTTGTCAATATTTGAAGAAATTTTAGAAGTTAATATAAGCGTTGTTTGAAAGACTTATATCAACTTAGATTTATTTAATTCTATCAGTAAAAAAACTTATATGACTTATATGTTTAAACATTTACCAATCATCAGTTCTAAAAGACGAAACCGGCAAACCTCCTGTACTAAACAATTCTGCTTTAGCAACATCCTTAAACAAATAACGAACAGCAACCGGCTTTTCTACCTGAGGTGAAGAAAGTAAAACCGACTTTCTTCTTAACTCCGCTTTAGCAGGATAAAACACTTTATTTTCTCCGGCAATTTCAAATCCTGTTACCTCTTTTCCATAAGAAGTAATTCCGTTTGGAGCATTATCAAAAGCAACAGTCACAACACTTCCTTTGATTTCCAATGCTTTAAAAACCGGGCTTTCAAACTCAAAACCAGTCAATCCATAGGTTTTGCTCAAAGCCAAATACGCTAATCGGTTTCCACCCGCTTCTTTATCCGCCGGATGAATATTATTTTCTTCGCCAATGTCCATTAAAACAGCCATTCCAGCATTCGGAATTTCAGTAGAAGCTTTTAATTGTGCCTCACGCAAATAAGCCGAATTGTATTCTTCTTTATTGTCATTTGGATGAAATTGCGCATAATTAAACGGTGCTATCTGGCAATAATAAAATGGAAAATCCCCTTGTTGCCAAAGTGCTCTCCAGCTGCTCACCATCTTTTTAGTTAATTCTTGATATTGCCCGGCACGTTCATAATTGGATTCTCCCTGATACCAGATGCAACCTTTGATTCCGTAACCAATTACCGGTGAAAGCATTCCGTTAAACAAAGTTGTTGCCACACGATTAGGGTCTTTTGCAATATCCTCTTTCTTTGTTGGAATCTTTGCTGCTGCAAAATCTTTCAACATTTCCTGATTCATCCAGGCTTCCATGCTCGAACCGCCATACGAAACATGAATCAATCCCACAGGAACATCTAAAACTTCCTGTAAAAGTGAACCAAAATACCAGGCCGTAGCGCTAAAATCTCCTGTAGTTTGTAGTCCTGCCACATTCCATTTTCCAACAAAATCTTCATTTGGTGTCAAAACAGTAGCTCTTGGAATCGTAATAAAACGGATTTTATTATTTGTCGAATGTACAATTGCCTCGTTACCTTTTAACACCGGCTGACCCGGAAATCCTTTCAACGGCATTTCCATATTCGACTGACCGGAACACAGCCAAACTTCACCAATTAAGATGTTTTTCACCGATTTTGTTTCTGCACCATCCGAAACCGTAATTTCATAAGGCCCTCCAGCTGCTGGCGTTTGCAACGCTATTTTCCATTTTCCTGATTTATCGGCTTTTACTTCATAAGTTTTAGCATCCCAGGAAGTCTGGATTTTTATGGTTTGATTCTTTTCTGCCCAACCCCAGACAGGTGCGTTGCTTTGCTGCTGCAACATCATATTATCCGAAAACAAAGCCGGTAATTTGATAGCCGCATTGATTTGGGAAATTCCTAAAATCATTAAAAATGTAATAATTGTTTTTTTCATTTTTATTTTATTTTAATCTTTTTTTCAACGGATTGAAATCCGTTGCTACAACATAATCGTTCCTACGTTCATCGGGTTAAAACCCGACGCTACAATATACATCGTTCCTACGCGTTCATCGGGTTAAAACCCGACGCTACAATATACATCGTTCCTACGCGTTCATCGGGTTAAAACCCGACGCTACAATATGCATCGTTCCTACGGAACTTACATTATAACCTAGAGCCATCGGCTCGAAACATTTTGTAGAGCTGGGCTTTAGCCCAGTTTGTAATGCAAAACACGATAAAAAGAACCATAGGCTCGGTAAAATTTATATTTATTTCTCTTTTACAATCGTAACAGGTCCTAACAGTCCGGCTTTTAATAAATTCTCACTTTCAACTAACCTGTAACGGGCGGTTGTCCAGGTCAATCGGTCTTTTTCAGGTAACTTTTGGTCCCCAATCAATCGATTCGCCCAGGTATTTGTAACCTTGATAGTAATCGTATTTTTCCCTTTTTTCAATGCTTTAGAAATATCCGTGCGGTATGGAAAAGTCCAAATCGTTCCACAACCTATTCCATTAACCGTCACTTCGGCGATGTTAGCGATGACACCTAAATCAATCCAGATTTTATCAGCATTTTTTCCATTCCAAACAAAATCTTTTTTATAAACGGCTGTTCCCGAATAATACTTAATATTTTCATTTTCAGAAGTACTCCAGTCAAAAAGTTGGTTGATCTTCACTACTTCTTTTGGACCTTTAAATTCAGCATCAAATTGCAATTCCCAATTTTCCTCTATGGTTTGTATGGTTTCAAAATCAGCATTATTTTGAGTTCCTTTCCCCGAAGTATTTGAAGTTTCTTCTTTAAAAATCACAAAACCTGATTCATTTTTATCTAATTCCAATGGAATAATTGTTCTTCCATTTTCAATTTTCCAATTGGCTAATGCCGAACTTTTATCAGTTACCGGATTGTAAAAAACGGGAATCTTTTCAGTAATTCGAAACGAAACTTCTATTTGTCTTTTTTCTTCTATTTGATTCGAAAGAAAATAAATCTCTTCATCCCCATTTTTTCGGTGTGTCCAGGCAATGGAACCTCTGTCATTGTTTTTAGCATCCGAGAACAAAACATCCGCCTGAATTCCGATTTTAGAAAAATCATTATCCAAAAACGGAAGCACAATAACTGTTCCTTTTCCATGTTTCCAAGACACAGAACCCGAATTATTTTTAGTTACATTATTTGGCTTTGCCCATAATTCATCAACAACCGCCCGCCATTGTTTAGCCTCTGAATCGGTTTGAAAACTTGGTGTAGCTGTGGGTTTTTCGTCAATAAATACCGTCGCTCCTTCTTTAACTAATTGAATTATTTTTTTGGCTACAGCCAAAGAAATAATCTTATTCGGTGCCATTCTTCGACTTCCCGGAAACAATAAAGCTCCGTATTCAATTCCGCCATCAAAAGTCACTTTCCCGTTTTCAACCTTCGCTCTGTTCAATAAAACATCGGCATTAAAAGAATCATATTGATAGCCGTTCATTGGATTTACCCATTGTGATAAATCGGTAACGTTTTTAGAATAGGTCACTTCTTTTGGCATTTTGGTAGTTGGCTGTCCTTCATTTTCCAATCGTACTTTTTCACTTGCCACTCTTTCTTGCCCAAAAACATTTGGAATAAAAGGAAACAAACGATCCGGAACTAGTGAACGCGACGGCAAATCTTCACCAATAAAAACGGCTAAATCCACCACCGGTTTTCCTTTTTGCAATTGCAACTGCACTCTTTGACAATAATCAAACCAGGCTTTTCCGGGTTTCCACCAGGTTTGATTCCTTTGGAAAAAAGAACCAATATCATCCAGAGTCATTCCCGGTTTTCTATCTGTCCACGGATTGTGCACAAAAACGTGATAGAAGAAACGGTTGATTCCGAGTGCATAATTTCTATCCGCCAGCGTTTTTAAATTCCCCGGATGTTCATCCCAATCCATTCGTAAAGCCGTAAAAGCTTCCGCCTGAATGATGTCTTTTCCATAAATATGTCCGCCTGAAATAGCGTCTAACATATCAAAAGGTTTATCGTGTGTGGGACTTTTTAACCAAAATTCTCCACTTGGATAATCCACATATTTAAAATGCAATAAACCATCACTCATCATTGTTGGAGCCACATTTTCGGAACTGAATTTGACATTATTTTCTTTGGCAATTTCAGCCATCGTTCCATAAAAATTATCTCCAACTAATTCGGCTATTGTTTTTCGAACATCGTATAAAACTTTCTCAGAAGTCGCAACATTTTCGACAGGAATTCCAGCCATTACCGGCAAATAATCTACAATATCATATCCTCTTCTTTTCTTGAATTCCGCCTGAAAAACCGAAGACCAATTCTGGCTTCCGCATTCCCAACTGTCCAAATGTAAAATTTCCAGGACTCTTGATGCCAATTCCGGTCCGGCAGTACGAATGGCTTCGCCAAACCAATGATCCAACTGAAAACGAATCAAATCCGGATTGAATTTATCTACTTCCAAACCTTTTCCTGCTCCTCCCGTTGCATTTTCATGCCCAGTAGAAGTATGTCCCATTCGAATAATTTTCCATTTCCCTTTTGGAGCTTTCCAACTTAAATTACCATTGGCATCCACAAATTTGGAAATGTTTATCATTGCTGATTTAGGAAACACATCCGAATTTGGAATCAATTCTTCAGATGTAGTTGGACTCAATCGCCATACAGCTCCTGATTTTCCTTCGTAATTATCAATTAGTGGCTGATTAGAGAGGGTGATTTTACTCACTTTTAGATTGGCCTGATTCCATTTGGCAAAATCCAAATCTTCAGCACCGGGTTCGGTACCGGCAGGATCAAAAACAAATCGGAAATATTTGGCTGTAACCGCTTTTATACTCGATGTTGTGCCATAATCCGTGTTTTGCCAACCTTGACGCGGCGGCTGTAACCTTTGATGGAAGCTAAAATTGACACCATCATTACTGGTTTCTACAATCAATCGTTGAGCCTGAAAATCAAGTCCTTTGGTTTCAATTGTAATCGTTCGGCACAAAAATGGATTTTTAAATTCGTATAAAATCCATCCCTTACCGCTAATTTTCAGATTCCCGTCTTTCGTTGGATTTGCCAAAAATGAAGCTTCTTCTCCATTTGAAGTGTTCACTTGAGGAAGTAAAATTTTAGAATTTTGTTCCCATTCTTTTATTGGAATAGCAAAAGTGGCAATGTCTTTATAAAAATCCTTGTAATGTTCCGGAACAGGCAATTTTACAGCAAGTTTTTTACCGCCGGAAAACTCAGTTGTTGACCAAACTACTTTTTGCATGGACGTTTCGGGAGTAATCCAGGGTCCGCCTGCAACTGCAAAACCGTCAGCCGCGTGAAAAGCTAATTTCAATTCCAGACGATCAGCTTCTATAAAAGCCCAACGCACCATATCCCAAAACTCAGGACTCAATTGCAAAACGGGTGGATCAATTAAAGGTGGTTCTGCCGGTCCTTTAATCGTCATTAAATAAGCACCGCGAATTCCTGCCTGTTTCATCGCTTCCAGATCGGCAGTAATACCCGCTTTAGAATAAGCCGATTTCATCCAATACCAATACACCCAGGTTTTGGAGGATTCGAGAGTGGGCTGAAAAGGAGTGTTTTCTTTTTTATGAATCTCCTGTGCAGAAAGCATTGCCGCAAAGAGTAAAAACAGAAAGATGATTTTTTTGTTGAACATTGTAACTCTTATTATTCATTTGTTTTTGTCATTCCGACGAAGGAGGAATCTCATCAAGTGATATAGATTATGTGATTTCTCGTTCCTCGAAATGACAAACTTTGACTTAATATTTAAAACTTTTCAATTGTGTTTCCAATCCGTTTTTCGCTTCCGTAAAAGGAACCAAATAAAAACTGTAATTATAATCTCCTGATGGAATCTGGTACTTTTCTATTGGGGCGGCAACTGGTGACCAGCTGTCATTTCCACCCACACCCATTTGTTTTAAATGGATATTTACTGTTAGAAAACCAGGATTTACAAGGTCGAAAGTATGCTTGGCATCATCCAGATTTTGCTGGGTATAAGGCCAGGCACTCATATTTAAAACCTTGTTTTCGTTAACTACAACTAAGCCGGAACTTTTTGCCGGGGTTGTAAAAGCCATCCATCTTACTTCGGTTCTATTGCCGTTTTCCTGCGGCATGATATACGGTTCTATGAATTTATCGATTGGCAATGAGTATTTCCCAACAGTGAACCCAAAACTACGATCACTGTAATTTTCCATTTCGCCTTTTCCATACCATGAAATTTGGTCAAAATCTTTGTTAATACCCATTTGCATTCCTATTCTTGGGATGTTTGGTAATTTCGAACTTGCTTTTAGCTGGTAATCTACTTTTATAATCCCGTCTGGATTGATGTTGTACACTACTTTCACAGCAGCACTGTCTTTAATTATTTCGTAATCACTGCTGATTTTTATTCCAGTATTTGACTGTTCTACATTACAATTTTTCAAAACAGGTTTAGCCGCAAACCATTGTTTCAATAGTTTATGCGGTTTCCAGCCTTTGCGGTCGTTATCGGTTAAAGCACGGGTAAAATTAGGCAACAATGCCGATTTCAGTTGTTCTTTACCTTTATAAACATACGAATTCAAGGCTCCATTTGCTCTGTTAATGCTAATACTAAAATCGGTTCCGTTGATGGTGTAAGCCTCTTTTGTTTCGGATAAGTTGCTTTTTTGTCTGGCTTCCGCCAAAGTAACTTCGGATTTCTTTTGCAAAAGAAATTGGTCGGTAGCAACAGCATAGCCTTTTGATGCCCAAAACTCATCTTTCGAAAGTTGGAATTCAATATTCAGGAAATACTCTGCATCTTTTTTCATCTTCGGCAAGTATTGGTTGATATCCAAAACCAAATCACTTCCAGCGGCAACATCCATTGGTTTCAAAACGACTTGTTTGACAACATTCCCGTTTTCTAAAATTTTAATAACCGGAATAAAATCCACCAAAGAACGAACAGCCTGTCTGTTATGAATAGTCAATTTATTAGCTGCACTTAAAGTTGAAGCAGCAGGCTGGTAAATCCATTTGTTCTCATACATCGCGGCTTTTGGTCTTCCGTCAGCTGCTACTATTCCGTTGATATTAAAATTACCATCGTGTTTTTTCTCACCAAAATCACCTCCGTAACCAAAATATTCTTTTCCGGTTTTTGGATCTTTTCTAAGCATTCCCTGATCTTTTAAATCCCAGATACAACCCCCAATGACTCTTGGCGTATTACGGAATTCATCCCATAATTCTTTTAAGTTTCCGGTTGAATTTCCCATAGAATGCGAATATTCGACAAACAAAATTGGTCGGGTATCTTTCTTTTGATCCACCAGAAATTTAGGTGTAAAAACACCTGGATAAAAACGGCTTACCATATCTACATAAGGTTCGTCCTGCGGGTTTTCATAACGATGCGAATGATCGACAGTTTTAGGATAGCGCGGATCCAATGGATCGATGTAGCCATCTAACCTTGGATTTCCCTGAGCCGGCTCATAATGTATGGGTCTTGTAATATCATAATCGTGTGTCCAGGCTGCCATCGCTGCGTGATTAGGGCCTTTTCCGGATTCATTCCCTAAACTCCACATCACAATACTGGGATGATTTTTATCTCTTTCGACCATTCGGGTCATACGTTCTAAATAAGCGTGTGTCCATTGCTGGTCATTACTTAAAAAACCACCTAATCCGTGGGTTTCAAGATTAGCCTCATCCATTACCATCAGTCCGTATTTATCACATAATTCATAGAAATAAGGGTCATCTGGAAAATGAGCGGTACGTACAAAATTGAAGTTGAATTTCTTCATCAGTTTTACATCTTCTTCTAAATCCTGATGATTGACTGCTTCACCACGTTCCGGGTGATGCCCGTGATGATTGACTCCATAAACGTAGGTTTCTTTTCCGTTGATAAGCATTTTGCCATTTTCTTTCGAAAATTCTACAGAACGGAAACCTAATTTACAGCTTTTTACTTCGCTAATGCTCCCGTCAGGATTTTTCAGCGTCATGACCAAAGTGTACAAATTGGGAATTTCCGAACTCCATTTCAATGGATTTTTAATTGTTTCCTGAAAAAAACCAAAACGCACTTTATCCAAACGTGGAGAAACTTCGCTAATAATATCCGAAGCTTTTCTGCTTAAGGCTTTTTCGAATAAAGGCTTATTTTGAGCATCATATAATTGTACTTCAAACGTATGATTTTTGATGGTATCACCTGTTAAATTATCCAAACGCGGACGCAATTGAAACACGGCATCCTGATAATTTTTGTCTAATTTGGTTTGGTAAAAGAAATCGGCAATACGCAATTTTGGTTCCGCTTTGATATACACTTCCCGCTGAATTCCGCTTAAACGCCAGTGATCCTGATCTTCCAAATACGAACCATCGCTGTAACGCAAAACGCGAACGGATAAAATATTCTCTCCTTTTTTAAGATAAGGTGTAATATTAAATTCAGACGAATTAAAACTATCCTGTCCATAACCTACAAAATCGCCATTCACCCAAACCTGAAATGCCGAACTAACGCCGCCAAAATGAAGACTCACGGTCATTCCGTTCCAATTTTCAGGAACCGTAAATTTGCGTTGGTACGAACCTACGGGATTATCATCCTGAGGAACAAATGGCGGATTTACCGGTCGGAAAGAATACACGGCACTTTTATAAATCGCCATTCCGTAGCCTTTCATCTCCCAGTTGGATGGAACTTCAATTTTGTCCCAGCCTTTTACTTCATTTTTATAAAAATCCTGAGGCGCTTCCTGCAGGTTTTTAGCAAATTTAAAATCCCAGTCGCCATTGAGTATTTTGATTCTGCTTTTAGCTCTGTTACCTTCTAAAGCATCAGCGACAGTAGCATACGAATACGAAGTGGCTCTTGCCGGCTCTCTGTTGATACTTGTAATCATTGGGTTCTCCCAAGGATTAAAGGAATATTTCTGCGGGATTTTTGGAATTCCGGCAGGTTCACCCGTAACCAGTTGGGCATTTGCAGCAACTGAAGCTAAAATTATAAATAATAAAATTTTGATGTTTTTCATATTCTTTTTCACGCAGATTTGCTTCGCCAGTTCGCTATCGCTCGGGTGGCAGATCTCCGCAGATTTTTTTGAATTAATACTAAACGATTCCTATTTCTTTTTAACTTTTTCAGGTGGAGCCACAAAATTCAATTTGCTTTTTCCTAAATCCTTAGAAGTCGCAACGGCTATTCCTCTTTGTTCCGCCTTATTTACCGCACAATAGAAATGATACACCACTCCGTCGTGTTTTACCACAAAAGATTTGTGTGCAAACATATTGTCATAAGGTTCTGATGATTCAATTAAATTATCGCCTTTCCAGTCGTTCCAGTGAATTAAATCATTCGAAACGGCAAAACGGTTAAATGCACCCTGATCCCAACCCGTCCAGAAAGCTCCAAAATAAAACATCACCCAGGTATCATTCACTCTCTGAATGAAAGCATCTCCGGTAATCCCTCTATGATTGTTCAAAACCGGATTTTTTCCGAAACGTTTCCATGTTTTCATGTCGTTCGAAACAGCCATTCCAATTCGTTCTGCACCTTTAGCCGGATTTAGACTATCACCACGAGCATTATAATACATCACAAAATCATGTCCTGTTACTTTATCTTTATCCCGAATCACACTGTTTTTGTACATGGTGCTGTTGTCCCACCAGCTTACATCTTTATCTTTTGGCGTTAAAACCGGATTTTCTAATCTTTGAAATTCGTGAGGTTTTGTTGGTACCTCTTTGGTATAAGCCATTCCGATTGATAAAACTCCTGCTTCATATCCTTTAGTATTTCCTCCAAAATAACTCATCCAGTATTTATCATCGTATTTTTCCCATTCGTAACTTCCGCCCCAGGTGGGGTCCTGCAAAGCAATGTATCCTGCTTTTTGGTTCACATCCCAATGTGTTTCATCTTTAGAAAAAGACATTACTTTCCCCAAATGTTTCCAATTCAATAAATCGTCGCTTTCGGCTAACCAGGTTTCGTAGCCTCTTCCATCATAAATCAAATACGTCATAAACCATTTCCCATCTTTTCTAAAAACAGAAGGACAGTCCATTTTATAGGAGTTGTCCGTAGGCACCATTACCAATCCGTATTTGTAAGGCGTTTTGATTTCGTTATAAATCTCCTGCATTACAGCATCGGTAATTTCTCTTTTCTTGTATTTGGTAGCACAACTAGCTATAAATAGTGTTGTAATTCCAAGTACTAGATATTTGAGTGTATTTTTCATTTCTACTTTTAATTTACTTTAATCGGCCACGGATGACACTGATCTAACCGATATTCACGGATTTTTTTCTTTTTTTGGCACGCAGATTTAAAAAGATTTTAGCAGATTTTTGAATTAAATAACCCGTGTAAATCCGTTCAATCTGTGGCCTAAACTTTTACTTCAATTCTTTCAACCGAGCTTCCATTACTTCTCTATTCAATTTCAATTTTACCATTCCTGTAGGATGGAAACGCTTTTTCAAATCGATAGCGTTGTACACAATTGTATATACATCATTCCCTTCCGGAATTAAACATAAAGGTGTTCTCATGATATCCCACCATTTATCAACCTTAGTTTCTATAGGCCAATAACGTGCTTCTGACCAATTTACCCCATCTTTAGACAACGAATACCCCATCATATTAGGCAAATGATGTCCCCAACCGTCAGGTCCACCATCAAAAATGGCAATGTACACGCCATTTGGCAACTGACTCACAATAGGATTTTCAACAAACAAAGGATGTATGGATTTTATCGGTTCCAAACCTTTATTCCTTCTTTGCCAAGGACCTTCTAAACTATTCGATTCTGCCAAAGCAACAAACCAGCCCTTTCCGGATTTTTTAGGATAATCGGCCCAAGAGGCGAATGGATAAGCGCCACTGTAAAACCCAAAATATTTATCGCCAACCTGATACGGAAAGAAAGAAGCCACTCCCTGACGTCCTTCCCAAGGTTGTGAATCCAATCCCGGTTCCATAATGATTCCCATATCTTTATAAGGACCCGCAATTCCGTTGATGCCTTCTACAGTCGATTCACAACGCCAAATTCGACCAAAGGAATGATTGGGTTCGATTTCCTTGTGAACGGTGTATGCCAAATAATAGCCGTACCATTTGTTTTCTTTTTTACTAAAAACCGGCATGTACGACCAAATTGCAGCACGTCGATCGTTCATTGGATTGTCATCTTCGGTCACAGCATAGGTTCCGCTGGCTTGTAAAATAGTCGATTCACGTTTCCAATGAATCGCGTCTTTGCTCGTCCAATGTCCGATTTTCGTTTTTACACGATCATAATACATTTCGACACCAACTTCACCTGCTCTTTCTGTTGGAAACATATGATAAGTATCGCCTATTTTTACCACGCGACCACCTTCAAAACCGCCTTGAATGCCTTCGGTTCCCGGAGAACCTTCGTCAATAACCGGAGCATTTTCGCCGCCGATGATTTCGAATAAAGGTTTCTCATCTGAAAATCCTTCGACAATAAACGTTGGATTCCATAACTTTCCATCAGGAAATTCGGCATTTCTGGAAACTAAATTCTGGCTACTTTTTACTGCACCTAAAACAATAAATAATCCTTTTGCTTTTTGCAAAATAGTGTGTGTTCCTTTCGAAAATGGAATTGCATACACATTTACCGCAGGCAACCCTGTTACGGTAACTCCGTTTTCCAAAACTAGTTTCGCATTATCAGCTTCCGTTAATTGAACATACTCCGCATTTCCTTTTTCCTGAAAAACACCAATTAGCAACTGTGCATTCTCCTTGAATTTTAGTTTCAAAGGAGCATTCGTTCCGTTTTTATATTGTTCCAAAGGAAGCGTAACTCCTGTAAGCCCTTCTAATTCGGGTGCTAATCGTACAATATTGTTTTTACTGTTCGAAAAAACATGTGCATATTGCGTTGTTTTGAAAGTCTTATAATTGGATTTTACCACTTCGAAAGAAGCGGGTTTCCATGCAATGTTTTGAGCGTTTACGAAAGTAAAGCACATTATAAACACTATTAAAAAAGTATATTTTGTTTTTCTTAACCACATAGATTCTTAGATTTTTAAAGGCTTTGTGTAATTGTTAGTGAGATTGCCTCGTTCCTTGCAATGACTAAAGTGCTTTATAACTTATTTTATACTCCACATTCGGTTTTACCGTCAATTGATATTTGTTTTTAGCCAATTCTGTAATCGTTCCCGAATTGGTTTTGGGTTTGCTTTTACTATCAATGATCAATTTTCCTTCGCCTTCAGCGGCTTTTACTTTGATTTCTAATTTGCTTACATACAAAGTCACTTCTCCCTTTGGTGTTGGTACTTTTCCTTCCATCCATTGTAATCCGCCTAAATTAGGTTTGATTTCATATTCGGCATAACCTGGAGCCGTTGGTTTTACACCTAAATAATATTTTCCAAGCAAATAAATTGGGCTGGAACCCCAGGCGTGGCAAAGACTTTTTCCATAAGGACGTCCGTACATTTCTAAATGTTCCGTTCCTTTTTTGTTCGGGTTGTATTCTTCCCAAAAAGAAGTAGCACCTAATTTTAGCATTCCTCCCCAATAATCTTTCATTTCTTTCAACACATAATCTTGTTCGCCCATAGCACACAAGGCTTCCAACTCGTAAAAACGCATGTAGGGTGTGGTGATTTGAAGAATATCATCGTTGAGCAACACCTTCTTTTTTATACTTTGCTTTTGTTCTTCATTAAAATAATTAAAGAAAATACCGAACATATTAGCGTATCTGGTTACAATATCCTGTATTTTACCATCGATACGCTGGTGCTTCATGACGTTTTCTTTCTTGTCCCAAAACACATCAAATAATTTTGTTTTTAAATCATCTGCTAATTTTTGATACTGTTTTTGGTCATCCTTTTGACCTGCAATTTCAGCACTAACTACCATGGCTTCTAAACTTCTGGCTAAAAGCATTTGCTCAAAACTCACCTCGCCGGTTTTTGGTAATCCGTTAGCCCAATCAATAAAAACCCAATCGCCTTCTAATGGTTCCAGAAATCCGTTTTTGTTTCTTCTTTCTAAACAGAATTCCATCAATGATTTCATTCGTGGATAGAAAGTTTTGATAAATTTAGTATCGCCCGTGTGCAAATAGTAATCGTAAACACCCACAAACCAATACAAGGAATAATCCATTATGATATTGATATGAGCCGTCACAGGTTCTTTCCCCCGCAGCGCCAACAGCGTTCTTTCTACCGAAGCCGAATCAAAGAATAAATAATAATTCATCAAATAACTTTGATAAGCATCGCCCGACCAAACCCAACGGTCACGTTTAATACCGTCTATAAAAAATTCGCGGGATGTTAAATGCATCGTATAAGCCGACACATCCCAAATTTTATTCAATTCCTGATCTGAAGATTTAAATGCCCCACGATAATCTAATGGTAAATATTCATACAGCATCGAAATAGAATCATATTTTACCGATGCATCTGCGACTACCTGAACATAGCGGAAGGCTTTAGATCCATCATGGGTGTAGGTTTCCGGCTGATTTCCATCAAAAGATAAATGGTCTAATGTTTCACATCTGGCCGTATCCATCGCTTCCTCACGAGATTCTCCATAATATAATGCTACTTTACCTTTTCCTTTTAAACCATGAATTTTAATGTACCCAAAAGTTTCTTTACCAAAATCTACCAACTGACCAGCTGCTGTTTTTTCTGTTTTTTTGGCATTCCATGGTGTAGTTGTTAGTTTAAATCCGGAAGGCTTGTTTTCTGGTGCATCAAAATTCCAGGAACCAACAGGCACCCATGGTGTACCGGATTGTTGTGCTTTTCCATTTTCATCAATCCAAAGTTTATCTTCATTAGTCACCTTCCAAGATGCATCCGATTTAACATATTTACCCGCAATATAAATAGCTGGAAGTACTTCCTGATTATATACTTTAAAAGAAATTTTGTGTTTACCGGCAGGAATTTTCAGTGATTTGGGCTGTCCGTAAACCTGAACACCATCTAAAAGTAATTGAAAAGGTCCTTCGGTATAGATTTTTATCTCATCGGGTTGCGGAATAGCTACTTCTGTCTGAAAAGTTACCAAAGCATAAGGGCTGTAATATTGCCAAAGTGGTGGAAATACTGCTTCGCGTTCCGTACGTCTTACCTGCATTTTATTGCTTAACCAAACTTCGAAATCGCCCGGATACCAAATCCAGGTGGCTTTGCTTTCTTTTGGCTGTACCTGAGCATTTCCATTAGAAACAGTGAATGCCGTTACCAAAAGGAAAAAAACCGTTAGAGACCTAAAAATTGAAAATTGATTTTTCATATAAGGTTTATTTATGTTTAATTATTTTCTTTGTTATTTAAAATGAGATGTTTTAGTTATAACTAACTACATATTCTTTTTTGCTTTCTAATTTTTCAACACCATTTTGAGTTAGAAAATTTGGATTTACTGTCACT
This sequence comes from Flavobacterium flevense, assembly GCF_900142775.1. Lineage (GTDB taxonomy): Bacteria > Bacteroidota > Bacteroidia > Flavobacteriales > Flavobacteriaceae > Flavobacterium > Flavobacterium flevense. The sequence continues at coordinate 508,966 of NZ_FRCC01000002.1, read as the reverse complement.
AAATTTCCTCTATCATTTTTCTCATCTGACTCATGATAAAAGATGTCGAAAGTTAAGATGTAGCGTCCTGCTCTAAATCCATCCATAATGCCTATATAAGAATGAAGATCGATAGTTTCTCCCACTTTAACTGCAATTGATTTTTCATCTATACCTGTATAAGAAGCAAAAGTTCCATCAGCATGTTCCACAACAATTTCTTTTAAAAGTGCTTTTTTAGTTTCCTGAGTTGTCTCATCTTTATCAAATCTTGTTAAAGTTCTAATATCAACAACCACTCCTTTTCTCATTCCAAAAACACTATCCTGATTAGCAGAATAAACAACATATCTTTTCCATTTTTCCGGGCTGATACCTGGTCTGGTTGAGCAATAAATCTTAACTTTTTTACCTTTTTCAAAAGGGAGTGCATACGTTACAGCAGGATCTAATACGGGATTAAGATATCCAAGAGTAATTGAATAATCATAAAAGAAATCAACCTTTTTAGTTTTATCTAAGGGTTTTAGTTTAAAAAGAAAACCTGAATTAGCAGTTACATTTAACAATGGAACACTTTTAGTTTCAGAATTTTCAAGCTTTGAAAAATTCAATCTTACAATAAAACTTCCCGCTGCTTCTTTTTCATAATAAAAGTCAACTGTATTATCAGGATTTTTAATAGTTTTTATATGAAGACCAGGATTTTGTTGTGCGTAAGTTGTAACCCAAATCGCAAATAAAAGCAATAGGCTAAACAACTTTTTTCCTGAAGAAGCAGTTTTTTTCATATTCAATTTAATTTTAATGTCCATTAAAAATAACATAAAGTGCTATCATAACTAAAGTCAGGATAACCCATAATATTTTGACCTGCTTATCGGGTTTAGCCGCAGGATTGATTCGTAATAAGGTTTGATGGTCTTTTTGACCTGCTTTGTCTGTAATGGTAATAAGGTAAGTCATTATCGAAAGTCCCACAAAAATATAGAACGACAATAGCAGGAAATGGGGCCAATTGTAAGTTCCATTTGGGAAAACCCATAAATACAAAACCCCTGTACCTAAACTAATAATTGTTCCAAGAGTCAACACCAAATTAGCCGCTCTTGTGGTAGTTTTATTCCAAAGCACACCAAACAAAAACACTACCGACATTGGCGGAGCAATAAATCCTAAAACCGATTGGAAAATATCAAAAAGATTCAATCCTTTGATGCTGTCAATAGCTAAGGTGATTAAAATGGCCAACAACGAACCAAATAAAGTGACTAACCTTCCTATTTTGACAATCTCTTTGTTGGTAGCATTTGGTTTATGATTTTTCACATACACATCCATCGTAAAAACGGTACTCAAAGAGTTCAATGCCGAACCAATGGTACTAATTAATGCTGCAATCAACACCACAATAATCAGTCCTCTTAATCCTGCCGGAAACAATTGCGTTACCATCGTCATATAAGCTTCGTCCGGATTTTTTAAATTTGGAAACAAAACAAAACATACAATTCCGGGTAAGATGAACAAAGGCACATCCAGAATTTTTAACCAACCGATGAAGTTGGCTCCCAATTGTCCTTGTTTTAAATTCTTGGCTCCTAAAATAGATTGTACCATCGATTGATCCGTACACCAAAACCAAACTCCCATAATAGGATAGCCTAACAAAATAGCCAGCCAAGGGTAATTTTTATCGTCTGCCGGTAATAATAAATTCCAATAGGAACCCGGAGTACTATTATAAATATGTTCTAATCCGCCTGCTTTGTTGACACCCATTACCACTAATAAAAGAGAAACCGCAATCAGTAATAACATTTGGAAAACATTCGTATAAGCAATGGCTTTTAATCCTCCTGCTGCCGCAAAAAATCCAGAAAGCACCACCATGATAATCACTGAAAGATACATGGGCATATCCAATAACTGCTTGACCAAGACACCTCCGGCAAACAAGGTTAAAGACAACCAAGAAATCAAAATAGTAATTAAGGTATACCAGGCCAAAATGTTTCTGGTGGAATCGCCAAAGCGTTTTCCCATAAATTCCGGTAAAGTAAGCACCTTAGCTCCTAAATATCTTGGAGAAAAAACGACAGCTAAAAGCAGGATAAAAATGAAAGCATACCACGCAAAATTACCGGCAACAATACCTGTGGTAAAACCCACACTTGCCGAAGCAATCAGCATCGAAGGTCCCACATTAGTTCCCCACATATTCAAACCGATACTTCCCCAGCCTAAAGTGTTTCCGGCCAGGAAAATACTCTCATCTTCTGATTTTTTATTCTTTACAAAAGAAATATAATAACCAAAGGCAATCAACACCAGAAGATAACCAATAACGACGGCATAATCTATGGGTTCTAAAAAACTACTGATTTTACTCATTTCGTATTGGTTTTATAATTGAATATCATATGCTGCTAAAACATCCGCAATTTTCACCGGCATTCCGGTTTGTAATGTTTTATCCATTGCCTGCAATAAAGCTACGGTTCCTATTCCTTCTTTCATATCCGGATAAGCGGTGAAACCCTGCTCAATGCTATCAGCAAAATATTCCAGGTAATTTTGGTATTCTCCACCATGATGACTTTGCCCCTCAAAACGGAAATAATATTTTATAGTCGCATCACCCCAATGAATGATTTTCTCTTCGCCTTCTTTATCAGTAACCGAATAACGCAATTCGTGATAATCGGCCTGACTTGCACCTTCAGTACCTCTTAAAATAACGCTCATTCCGCTGTCTCTTTTGGTTGGCTGTGTTGGCGAAGTATAAACTCCACTTACTCTGGCAATTCGTCCGTCAGTTGCTTTGAAAATAAAATGCATGGTATCTTCGTTTTTCAAACCGGCAGTTTTTCCGTTGCTGCTGATCATTCCGTAACCCATTACTTCTTCGATATTGGGTAAATACCAGCGAATGAAATCTACAGGATGACTCAATCCACCATACAACCATTTGAAAGATTGTAACAAAGACCATTCTTTCTTTAAAAACCAACGGTGATCTGCATGATAATGCGATTCTATGGTAATCAAATCTCCAATAACTCCTGCTTCAAAATCTTTTCTTTGTCTTTTAGCAGGTTCGAAGAAACGGGAACTTTGTCCCACAAAAACTCTTTTCCCTGTTTGTTCACTAATAGCAATTAATTCTTTGGCTGCAGCCAAATCATCAATAAAAGGCTTGGTACAAACTACGTGTTTCCCATGCAATAACGCTTGTTTTACATGTTCGGCATGCAAATGATCCGGTGTATAAATTGCAATGATATCAATAGCATCGTCTTGCAATAAATCATCATAATTTGTTGTATAATGAGGAAAATCAAATTCCTTAGCGCGTTGCTTACACAATTCTTCATTTCTGTCACACACTTTTACCAACTCTACTTTGCTGCTTTCTATAGCGGCTGACATGGTACTGCGTCCCTCTCCAAGACCTAAAATGGCTATTTTTAACATTTATTCGTATTTAAATTGTTTTTTGCCACGAATTCACTAATTATTTTTTTTAATCTTTGTCATTATTATTTCACTGATTTGAATAAAAATCCGTGAGATTGTAAGCTAAAATTATTGATGTCATTCGTGAATTCGTGGCTTGATTTTTTATTTTATGTTTTTCAGGAATATCCAGGTTTCTCCTGATTTTGCATCTTCAATTCCGGTTTGGTACTTTTTCATTATTGCATTCCAGTCGTCTACACGAGGATTATTTTCGGTAGTTTTTGGATTGAGTTTGTCTAAGTCTTCTCCTTTTGGGATACTAATCACTAACATCAATTGTCTTCCGTTTTTGAAAACCTGTAATTGCTGAAAATCGGCATTACAGAAACCTTTAGCAATTTCAGGCCATTTTTCGAATTGTGTTTTATGATACTCCACATACTCTTTTTGCATTTTAGGATCGTCAACTAAATTTGCGGTCAACACAATATTATCCCATTCTGATGCCGTTTTAGAATCCTGGCATCTTTCCGAATTTTGGAAATCATAAATGGGATTTTCATAAATTTTGATTTCTAATTCCGGAAAAGCCAAAGCCAATTTTCTTTTTGTTCTCTCCGGCTGATTCATCAAACCATAAATCACCAGATGATTTTCCCATTGGTACAATTCTTCCCCAACAATCCGGAAACCTTTAATAGTCGATTTGATTTTGGCAATATCAAAATCCTTCCCGATTAATTCAATCGCTACCGATTTTGGCATTTCCTGCATTCCCCAGGCTTCATCAACAACAACTTCTTTTTCTAAATTGGTAAAAGGAGCGCGAATTCCGGCGTTTTCTTTGATTGTAGTACTTACAAACTGGTTGTTGTCTTCCCAGATATTTCCGGCAGGACCATTATTGTTTTTCAGGATTTTCTGAATTGGAATCCAGTTGTTTTTTATCGTAAAATGCTGAGAACCTTCGTCAGTGTACAAATACAACCATAAAAACGGGTCGTGTGCATAAGGACTGTTGTAGACTTTATCAATATAATTCTCTTCAATATGACTATCAGGCTGAGAAGAAAGTGTGTAAATTCCCGCCACATCATGCAAATGTTTGGCATAATAATGGATTTTATTAGCGAGGATTTTATTGTTTTGCATCACGTTTTTGGTGTGCGTCCAACCCCAACCCATTGAGATTCCGCTGTAAGCAACATCCGAAATTTCGTTGTGCTCAATAGTCAGATTCTTTACAAAACCTGCTGCAATTCCTAAACATCCCCAATCTTCATTGGCTACATTGGTAATTAAATTATCAGCAATTAACTCATTCGAACAAATTTCTCTTTCATCTTTTACTTGTAATGGCAAATGTGCTTCGAATGCTTCTTCGGAGAAAACGCCCACACTAATTCCGTTTCCACCAATGTCTTTAAAAAGATTTCCTTGTACAACATTGTGATGGGTTCCTTTGTTCAAATCTAATCCTGTAGAAGACAAATGCTCAAAACTACAGCTTTCAAAAACAGTATTATTGGCATAATTCACCTCCACAGCCGCTCTTGGTCTCCCCACCCACGCCTGGTTTTCCAGAGAAGCCTGATTAGGTGTTCCCGGAATTTTTAATTTGTAGGCATCCAGCAAATACATTCCTGCCTGCAACGGAACGTGACCTTGCTGTGAAGGACGAAGCCAATTGCTGTACTGAAACGAAATTCCTTTGAATTTTATATCGTGAACCGGAGTATCAATTGTTCCTTTTACTTCCACTAAATTCTCTAAAACAGGAGCAATTACTTTGGCATTAGCCATATTTTCACCAGCTCTTGGAATATAATAAATCTTAGCATTTTTTCTGTCCAAAAACCACTCACCCGCTTCATTTAGCATTGACATTCCATTGTTTAAAAAGAATGCCGAATTTCCATTGTTTTTAGAAATCCAAGGCGCTGGCCAGGGATGCTCACTCTGAATACGACTTTCCGGTTTTTCGAATGAAAGTCGGGCGCTGTCTTTTACTACTTCTATATTTTTGATTCGTAAATTGGCAATTGCCCACCATTGTATGATGAACATTTCCATTCCCGGTTCGAATTTTACTGATTTGTCTTTAAAAGGAATCCAGCAAGTTTCGGTTTCCTTATCCCAGGACAAAATTCTTTCCATTTTGTTTCCTAAGGTATTTTTAGCTCGCACCGCTTTAACATCATTTACCCAAAGCTGGCGGTAATTGATCACATTTCCTGCAATAGTGGGAGCATCAGCAACCCACGCTGTTCCTTTTTTTAATCCGTTGATGGAAGTCGTGGTTTTTTTCCAGTTTTTAATTGCAATTCCACCGTTAAAAATTGGTTTTGCATTTACATCCGCTTCAATAGTTGTTGGACTATCGGCAGTTCCGGAATCTTCCGGTCTTACAAATAATGGCTCATCCAGATAATAAGTCCCGTCTTTTATAATAATATGAATCCCTCCTTTTATCGAAGCATCTTTCAACCGACGCAATTCTCTGGCTTTTCTCAATGCCATGTGAACTGTTGCCAGCGGACTTGCTTTTGTACCTTCATTCGTATCCTTTCCGTTAACAGCTACCCAAATATCAGCAGCCTGCATGGAGAATACAGTGAAAATAACAAGTAAAAAGGTTAACAGAGGATTTCGTTTTTTTAGAAACATAATATATTGTAATTATAAATTTGGATTCTTAACTGCCCTTATTTCAAAAATGCTTTCGTTTAAAAAAATAAAAAATGTAAACGTTATCATTTTAAATAATAAAAAAAAGTCTGTCGACTCTAATATCCTTGAAATAAATAAATTGGGCTGGGCAAGATACCAATTTTTATTCAAAAAAAATCATACTTTTAAACAACGGTCGATTTTATAAAAACGGTCATTAATTCAATAAATAAATTTAATAATTATCTTTATACCAATTTAATACATTATAAATTATGAATTCCTTTTTGTTACCAAAAGCCTTAAGAGAAAAAGACGAACATGGTAATTATGGTGTTTGGTGGCACGAAAACAATCCCGGACCCTTAAAAAAGCTGCCTTTTATCAGTCAGTTTGGGAGTATGAAATTCTCCAAAGTTCGTATTGATGACAGCATGCGACCGCACTTGAATGACGGAATCGAGATTCATTATGTGAACAGCGGAAAATACGATTGGGTAATTGAAGGCAGGGAAATTGAGTTATTACCCGAAAATTTATCGGTTACCGCACCCTGGCATGAAAACGGAAGTATATCCGGAATTATGGACATTGGGCAAATTAACTGGATTATTATAAAACCTGCTGAATTTTCAAAAAACATTGCTTTAGAACTGGGCAACTGGAGTAAACTCTCTAAAAATTTTCAGCAAAATCTGGGAGAGATGATTGGTGATGCCAACAATGCTGTACTTGAAAAAGCAAAAAATTTCAAAAAATATTTTGATGAATTACGAAATGAGTTGGCTTTTCAGGAAGAAGGATTCGAAATAAAAGTGCAAAATATTCTGGAGAATCTTTTTATTGATCTACATCGGCATCTTTCGAATAAAATTCATAAGAATCAGGAAAGTGACCATTTTATTGAAAGACTAACTCAATTACTTCAGGCCGATTTAACTAAGAAATGGCATATTGAAGATTTGGCATCCGAATTTAATATGGGAAAAACCAAATTTACTTATGAAGTAAAAAAACTAACCGGTTTTCCTCCCAACAGTTTTATTATTAGTTTAAAATTAGAAAAAGCGATCGAGTTGATTAAAGAGAACTCAACAATTAACATGGCAGAAATTGCTTTTGTTTGCGGGTTTTCGTCACTACAGCATTTTACCTCAACATTTTCACAACGCAACGGGATTAGTCCCAGAAAATACCAGATTCAACAGCAGAAAAAGAGGAAATAATAACATCAAATTAAGGACCCGTCTGTTCGAGTGTTTTTTGCGTAATGAAATGGAGTAAAAAATGTATCGAGAACCTTAGTTCAAATAAACTTCTCGATACATTTTTAAATAATAAAGCTATCGCATTATCATTTAAAACCACTCGAAGTGACGACCTAGACTTTACACCGTTTTGTCTTTTTTCGAGTCAAAAAAAAGCCTTTCCGTTAAGAAAGGCTTTAAATTATAGTGATTCCACCAGCAACCAGGCTTCGGGGTTTTCTGATTCTCTAACTTTATTTTTAACTTTTTGCGCTTCAGCATAAGTAGCAAAACTTCCATAAAGCACCGGATAAAGGCCGTGTTTGTTAACCTCTAATCTTCTGGCTTTATAACCCATTTTAGATAATTTTATAAAAACATCCTTTGCATTATTCTCATCTCTAAAAGCACCGGCCACAACATGGTAAGGCAGCTTAGTTTCCTTATTCGCTTTTACCGAAAGCGTTACGGGAGCCATCGGACTTTTAATAAAAAAAGTAGCTTCCTGGATTTTGCTTTGTACTTGTTTCTGAACTGCTTTTTCAACTAAAACTCTTTGGGAAGTAATTTGATTTTGGTAAACCGAATAACCCACACTTGCTGTCAATCCTAATCCAAGGACAAAAATGGCAGCATATTTTAAATACGAACGACCGCTTCTTTCTTCAGTAACCAAAGAAATAACTTCTCTTTCCTCAACTGTAGTTTCTTCTTCAACAGCTTCACGTTTCACAACCGGAGCTATAAAAGAAGCCAAACCAAAAGAACTGGTCAGATAATTTTTTTGCTCGGAAGGCGTAAAAATTAAATTATCTGTAGCATTCATTGAAAAACTACCTACATTTTTAATGGTAAGTGTTCGGTTTTTTTCCAATTCTTTTTTCCAGTTCAAAACTTCATACTGAATGGCACTAATAGCATATTCATAAGAAGTTTTTTCCGTTCTGGCAATATGATTGGCTAATAAACCATCATTGTTTTTAATGTTGGTATTAAAAGAAATCTGTTTTTTAGGCGGAAAAAAAGAATTTGCGCTTTCAACCCATTGAGCCGACTGAATTTCGGTCAAAAAAGCACCGAAACCCGGAACGGTAACACATTGATAACGATACAATAGTTGGCTTATGTAGTGTTCTATATTCATACTTACAAAGTTATACAACCAAAATAGTTATCAAAATTTTATTCACAATTTTTATTAACAATCTAACTAAAAAATTTATACTTTTCAGTTTCAAATATTTAACATGACAGCATCTGATTTATTTTACACATTGGCCTTGCAGAGAGTAGAAGGTGTGGGCGACATCATGGCCAAAAAATTAATCAGTCATTGTGGTTCGGCTGAAGGGGTGTTTAAAACTAAAAGCAATCAATTGGCAGCAATTGATGGTGTAGGCACTACCCTGCTTAAAAATTTAAAAGACCAAAGTGTATTTGATAAAGCCAATAAAGAAATAGCATTTATACAAAACAACAACATCAACGTCGCTTACTTTCAGGATGAAAATTATCCCGACAAACTCAAACATTGTGTTGACGCTCCTTTAGTATTGTTTACAGCCGGAAATATGAATCTAAAAAGCCGAAAAATAATCAGCATAGTGGGAACACGCCAAATCACTTCTTACGGGATGGAATTCTGCAAAAAATTGATTGAAGATTTAGTTCCGCTTAATCCGGTAATTGTAAGTGGTTTTGCTTACGGAGTGGATATTGTTGCGCATCAACTGGCTATGGAAAACAATTTACAGACCATAGGAGTTCTGGCTCATGGTCTAAATCAGATTTATCCAAAAACGCACAAGAAATACATGGCTAAAATGGAACAAAACGGCGGTTTTATGACCGAGTTTTGGAGTTCAGCCAATCCTGATAAAGAAAATTTTGTGAAAAGAAACCGTATTGTTGCCGGCATTGCAGAAGCCACCATTGTCATTGAATCGGCAGACAGAGGCGGTTCCTTAATTACCGCCAATATCGCAAATGATTACAACCGTGATGTTTTTGCTGTTCCCGGTCGCACGACAGATAAATACAGTGCAGGATGCAACAACCTTATCAAAACTCAAAAAGCAAATGTATTAACCAGTGCTGCCGATTTAATTTACATACTGAATTGGGACATCAAAGAAGAATCCAAAGCAGTACAAAAACAATTGTTTGTTTCTCTCGATAACGACGAACAAAAAATATACGACTACCTCTTAAAAACAGGAAAAGAATTAATGGATATTATCGCTTTGGAATGTGAATTTCCTATTTACAGAATCTCGGCATTACTATTAAACATGGAACTCAAAGGTGTCATTCGTCCATTGCCGGGGAAGCTATTCGAGGCGATTTAAAAACAAATATGACTATCCGTTTTTACCCATTATTGAGAATGGTACAAAGATGAAACGGATTGTAACGGATTATCGCAGATTGTAATTTAAAAGAAATATGAAAAATCCGTTTTTATCTGTTCAATCAGTATCATCTGTGGTCTATTCTTTTATTTAGTCCGCTTAGGACAGTCATGAAACAGAAAGCGATACTAAAAAATAGTACCGCTTTCTTTATTTGAATATAAATTGAAACTTATTCCATTAATGTAATTTTTCGCTCCACAGAAGTATTTTCGCCGGAAACAGCTTTTCCGTCAGCATCCACAAGAGTTAGTTTGATGGTATTTTCACCCATTGGAAGTCCGGTAATCTGGTAAGGTCTCCACTCATCCAGCATAAAATCTTCCCCATTTATATTAGCTTGTACTTTATAACCATCCTTAGCCAAAGTGGTATTTATAACAAAAAAATCTAACAAGATTGTTTTAGCATCTTCTCCTTTATATTCTCCTTTTGGACGGCTGTAAAACAACATTGGCTCTTTAGGCTCTGCTAATTTTTCGTAAGCTCCTTTATCATTAATTTTAAAATGCTCTACTACAAATGCATCTTTGTCTTTTAAGGATTCATGGTAAGAACGTGATAAGAAAGACAATAAATAATGTTCACTTCCTTTCTCTAATTTCACTTCATGTTCCGGTTTGTATAATGCCGAGTAAGGCTTGTTGTCCAGAATAAAATGAATGTGTTGTCCCTGACCGGAATTAGCCATGTGTTCACCATGATGACCTTCCGTATGTTGGGTTAATTCAAAATTAGCAACTTTGTAATTGATTTTGAAAGTTACTGAATCAGCATCGGCAGCAGTGGCTGATTCTGAAGTAACGGTTAGTTTAGCACCCGGAAACATTTTCGAATCTTCGATAGGTGTAACTGAAATTTCTGACTTTACAGGTGTTTCAACAGCTGAATCTTCTGTAGTTTTCTCTGTTTTATCTTTGCAAGAAGTCATTGTAGCTAAAGCTAAAGTCAAAAGCCCCAAAGAGGATACATGTATTTTTTTCATAATAATATTTTTTTATTGCATTATTTCGTATAAAATTATACAATAGATGCTGCTTAAAAGAAATGTGCTTATTAAAATTTTCTTAAAAAAACTTTAACAAACACATTGCTGAGACTCTTATCTGTAAAATATCTTATAAAAAACCGAGTTTTGTACGTACTCTTTTCAAAACTTCATTGGCTACAGCCGAAGCTTTCTCCGCTCCTATTTTTAATAAAGCATCTACTTCTTCTAAATTGTTAATGTAATAATGGTATTTCTCTCTTTCAGCTTTGAATTTTTCACAAATTAATTCAAACAAAGCTTGCTTAGCATGACCGTAACCATAATTTCCACCCAGATAATTAGCTCTCATTTGTGTTATTTGTTCTTCATTGGCTAACAAAGAATAAATGGCAAAAGCGTTACAAGTATCCGGATTTTTAGGGTCTTCAAGCGGCGTACTGTCGGTTTCAATGCTCATTACTTGCTTGCGCAAAGCCTTATCATCCAAGAAAATATTAATGATATTATTGGCTGATTTACTCATTTTCCCGCCATTAGTTCCCGGAATCAACATACTATCATCCTGAATTTTAGCCTCCGGAAGCACAAACGTTTCTCCCAATTGATGATTGAAGCGAGAAGCCACATCACGGGTAATTTCTAAATGCTGCAATTGATCCTTACCTACAGGAACAAATTCGGCATCATACAATAAAATATCAGCCGCCATCAACATAGGGTAGGAAAATAAACCTGCATTTACATCATCTAATCTATCGGCTTTGTCCTTGAAAGAATGTGCTAAAGTCAAACGCTGGAAAGGAAAAAAACAACTCAGATACCAGGATAATTCAGCTGTTTGCGGCACATCTGATTGTCTGTAAAAAACTACTTTGTTTACATCTAATCCAAAAGCAAGCCAGGCTGCCGCAACGCTGTAGGTATTATTTCTTAACGTTTCTCCGTTTTTTATCTGGGTAACTGAATGCAAATCGGCAATAAAAAGAAAAGATTCGTTTCCAGAATTATTAGATAATTGTATTGCCGGAATAATTGCTCCAAGTAAGTTTCCTAAATGTGGAGTTCCTGTACTTTGAACTCCGGTAAGTATTTTTGCCATGCTTTATTTTTCTTGAACGCAAAGTTCGCAAAGTTTTTTATTTTTTACCGCAAATTCGCAAATTTTAAAAATCATACCATTTGATTCATTATTTTTGGACACATGAAAGGCATACAAATAATTCTCTGGACCCTGTGGCGCATTTGGTTTTACATCCTTATGGCGATACCTATTTTAATCATGTTTCCCTTTTTAATTCTTTCTATACTTTCTGAAAAAGGCTATCCTTACTTTTTTTTCATGGCTCGTATATGGGCTAAATTCATTCTTTTTGGAATGGGATTTTATTATAAAGTAGAAAGTGAGCAAGTTGTTGATGAAAATAAAAGTTACATGATTGTGGCTAACCATACTTCGATGGCTGATATAATGCTGATGCTGGCTATTATCAAAAACCCATTTGTATTTGTGGGAAAAAAAGAACTGGCCCGCATTCCTATTTTTGGATTTTTTTACAAAAGAACCTGTATTTTAGTGGACAGAAGTGATTCGCAAAGCCGAATGGCCGTTTTTGCAAAAGCTCAAAAAAGAATCGAGAGCGGTCTTAGTGTTTGTATTTTCCCCGAAGGTGGTGTTCCCAATGATGAATCTATCCTTTTAGATAATTTTAAAGAAGGTGCTTTTAGGTTAGCTATTGAACACCAGATTCCTGTTTTGCCTATCAGTTTTGGCGATAACAAACAGCGTTTTCCTTATACTTTTTTTGCAGGAAGTCCAGGAATTATGCGTGTAAAAATCCACAAACAAGTAGATACTCAAGGCAAAACGAATGCTGACCGAAAAATAATTCGGGAACAGATAAGAAATACCATCTATAGCCAACTACTTGTTTTTGAAGCCAGGAAAACGCTTAAAACTGCTTAAAAACAAAAAGATCACCTCGTTGAAGGTGATTCTTTGTTATTCTTAAAATAATTTATTCTGTTACCGTAATTTCTACTTCCTCAAATTCGTCTTCTCCGGCATCATCTTCTCCTTTGTAGAATTTAAAAGTATAAACTCCTGCTGTTGTTGGCGTAAAATTAAAAGAAACTTCCGTTTCCGGAGGCAAGGTTTCAGAGCAGTTTTCTCCATTTTTTACAGAAGCATTAATCCCGATAGTTCTTGTGCTGTTTTCGGAGTAATAATAAATACCTCCGTAAATATAGCAGGCGGTGGGTTTTTGATACTTTAGCTTAATTTCATGAGATTGACCTTTAACAAAAGTCTCGGGTAAAGTATAACTCTCAATTGGCAATACATAATAAGTATAAGAATCCGGTTCATCCAGACTACAACTTAACAGCGTGGTCATTAAGACCAAAAACAAGGCTATTTTTTTCATTTTTCTCGAATTTATAAATTAACTATATTGTTTATCTTTTTATAAAGACTGTGATAAACAAAAAAGGTTGCTTTAAAAAATATTTTTTTCTAAAAAAAATAGCCTAATTCTAAATTTTCAATAAAAAAATGCCCGACAAAATTGCCGGGCATTTTTAAAATAGTTAAAATTAAACCAATTAGTTTTCGGCTAATTCTTTAATTCTTGCTTTGATTTTTTCTTCTAATTCTTCCGCTAATTCCGGATTATCTTTAATCAGTGATTTTACAGCGTCACGACCTTGTCCTAATTTGGTTTCACCATAACTAAACCATGAACCTGATTTTTTTACAATTTCAAATTCTACTGCTAAATCCAGAATCTCTCCTGTTTTAGAAACACCTTCACCGTACATGATATCAAATTCGGCTACTTTAAATGGCGGAGCTACTTTGTTTTTTACGATCTTAACTTTGGTTCTGTTTCCAATAACATTCTCGCCATCTTTAATTTGCGTAGAACGACGAATATCTAAACGTACCGAAGCGTAAAACTTCAATGCATTTCCTCCCGTTGTAGTCTCCGGGTTACCAAACATCACTCCAATTTTCTCTCTCAACTGATTGATGAAGAAAACCGTACAATTGGTTTTACTAATTGTTCCTGTCAATTTTCTCAATGCTTGTGACATCAAACGTGCGTGAAGACCCATTTTAGAATCTCCCATTTCGCCTTCAATTTCGCTTTTTGGAGTCAAAGCAGCAACCGAGTCAATTACTACAATATCAATGGCTCCTGAACGGATTAAGTTTTCAGCAATTTCTAATGCCTGTTCTCCGTTATCCGGCTGTGAAATAATTAAGTTCTCGATATCAACACCTAATTTTTCCGCATAATTTCTATCGAATGCGTGTTCTGCATCAATAAAAGCAGCAATTCCACCTGCTTTTTGCGCTTCGGCAATAGCGTGAAGTGTTAAAGTCGTTTTTCCTGAAGATTCCGGTCCGTAGATTTCAATGATTCTTCCTTTTGGATACCCACCAACTCCTAATGCTAAATCCACACCTAAAGATCCTGAAGAAATAGTTTCTACTTCCTCAATGGCTTTATCACCCATTTTCATAACAGTCCCTTTTCCGTAGGTTTTATCCAGTTTATCAAGGGTAAGTTGTAACGCTTTTAATTTGGCTTCTTTCTCTGTACTCATCTTCTCTTTTAGCTTTTCTTTCATTAAATTAATATTGTTTCTATAGTGATTAGAAACTAATCAGGAGCAGTTGCTCCTTCTAATTTCTATTACATATCTTTTTTTGTGTTTGTAAAAATACTTCTTTTTTTGATGCGAATTTTTCGTTTAAAAAGATTTCGAAGCAAAAAAACAAATCTTACATAAACAACGCTTTCAACTCCATAACCTTTTTTGATTATTACTTTTCTAATAAGGCTTCAACTTCTTTTTGTAAAACAGGCAGGTTTTTAATCACATTCCCCAAATCACATCATCTGAAACAGAATCGTAACCGTGAATTATTCGATTTCTAACGTCAACAATCTTTCTGGAATTTGAAATTTGAATGTCTTTATCTTCTTTAAGAATTCGACTCATTGCTTCACCAATAATTTCGATATTTCTTTCTACTGCTCTTTTAGTTCTTAAATCATTTTGATACACTTCAAACAATTTAGGAGTATCTAGAAAATAGCTTTCTATTTCATTTATAGAATTTAAAATATCAAAAAGCCAAGCTTTAATAGTGTTATCCATAAATCAATTTTTTATTTTGATTTAATGTTTTTCTGAAATAGGGGTTTTTGATGGCTTTTTCTTCTAATAAGTCAACGTTCCTTTTTAGAATATTTTCAAGAGAAAATTTAAGATCATAGTAATTGTCACCATATTCTAAAACGTCTATGCGTTCAAAATCAACTATTAAATCTACATCACTTTCAGGGGTAAATTTATCTGTTAGTACAGAACCAAAAGCATACAAAGATTTGACTTTATGCCTTTTGCACAAAGCCAATATCTCTTTATTTATTCTTTCTATTAGGTTCATTTTTGTAGAATTATAGTATCAAAATTACATAAAATAAAACAGAATCTATTTAATTTCAATAATTTTCATAAGAACAACGCTTTCAACTCCGTAGCTTCTTCGGGTTTCATTTTTCCTGCTAATACTAAACTGAGCTGTTTGCGTCTTAAAGCATCATCATACCTGTGAATTTCAAGTTTTGTTTGGGGAATTATTTGAGGAACCTCAACTGGTTTCCCTGTTGCATCTACTGCTACAAAAGTATAAATGGCTTCATTGGCTTTTGTTCTTTCTCCAGATTCACGATCTTCGACCCAAACATCAATATAGATTTCCATTGAGGTTTTGAAAGCCCGGGACACTTTTGCTTCAATAATAACAACACTTCCCAACGCAATTGACTTATTAAAAGCCACGTGATTTACCGATGCTGTTACCGAAACCTGTCTCGAATGCCTTCCTGCCGAAATACTCGCAGCACGATCCATTCGGGCTAATAATTCGCCTCCAAAAAGATTATGCAAAGCATTAGTCTCACTTGGCAAAACCATATCAGTTAATATCGTTAAGGATTCCGAAGGATGTTTTGGTGTCATCTGATTTTTGATTGAAGATTAACGATTTTTGAATTTAGATTTAATTAGAATTATTTTTCAACATTACCATTGTTTTTGACATTGGCATTGTCATTGAAATTGAAATTGATTTTTAATTCAACCAATACACCGCCATTACAGCCGGAATAAAATAAATAACAACGGTTCTGGCACCGTCATAATCTTTGGCTAATCGTTGCCCAAAAAGCATCATCAGTAACGTAATTGCTGAAAATACCGCTCCGTAAAAACCAAACAATCTTCCATTATTGACTAATAATTCGATACAGCCTACAAAACATAAAATAGTCGAAATCAGCTCCATGATTACAAGATTAATCAACGCTAATTTTACATGGTTTTTTAATCTTGTTTTCGAAAAATGTTCTTTAAGCCAGGTCACATTATCGTTCCAGTAAAACAGTTTTTCATAACTGGATTGCAAATAGGTTATTCCGAAAAACACCAGAAGTAAAAGCGAAGCCGGGTTATTCATAATCGTTATTTTTTATGGATTAAACGGGTTAGTTTGATAGATAAATCGGTTAAAATTAACTTGGCATTTCCATTGCGTTCAATATGATACATGGCATCCGAAAGTTCTTTAAAGATATCCTGAATATTATTACCATTTACAAACGGAGCAAAATTTTCTAATTTGAATTTATCGACTTTTGGTTCGAAATAAACTAAGTCCGGCGTTTCATAATTAATCAACAAAGCCTGACGGAACATTTCCATACAAAACTGCAAAAACTTCTTTTGGGCTTCTCTTCCCAGAGTCGCAATTTTTTCACTCCAAAGAATCAAATCCTGAATAGCAGCCGCATCTTTTTTTGCCTTAAAAGCAGCACGAACCCAGGTAACAAACCATTGTTCAAACGGATGTTCTTCGTCTTTATCTCTTAACAAATGTAAAGCAGCATTATAATTTCCCTGAGCCTGATGGGCTAATTTTGCAGCTAATTTAGTATCTGTTTGTTCACGGGAAATCAAAGCATCCGCAATAACAGCTTCGCTTAATCCGTTGAAATGTAATATTTGGCAACGGGAACGAATGGTCTGGATAATATCTTCTTCATTTTCAGAAATTAAAATAAAAATGGTTTTCTCCGGCGGTTCTTCAAGTAGTTTCAATAATTTATTGGAAGCGGCAATATTCAATTTATCAGCCATCCAGACAATCATGATTTTGTAACCACCTTCATAAGCTTTTAATGAAAGTGATTTCAGGATTTCCTGAGCGTCATCAACCCTGATTTCTCCTTGTTTGTTTTGCACCCCTAAAACGGCATACCAATCAAACAAACCACCGTAAGGATTTTGAAGTACAAATTCTCTCCAATCGGCAATAAAGTCAATGCTTTTGGGGTTTTTCTTTACCTCATCGGTAGTGACGGTAGGATAAGCAAAGTGCAAATCGGGATGAGACAGTTTTTGGAATTTGATATTACAAGCCTGATTTTCTCCGTTATTTTCTCCGTTTTGATTGCCACACAAAATATATTGTGCATAAGCAATTGCCATAGCTAAAGTTCCGCTTCCTTCCGGACCCACAAATAGTTGTGCATGAGGAATTCTACCCAAATCAGCACTTCTGCTAAGATGGTTTTTAATGTGTTCCTGCCCTAAAATCTCTGAAAACTGCATAAGGCAAAGATAGCAGAAAATGGATAAGTCTAAAATTTTAGATTATAAAGTTTCAAGGCTAAAACCAAGTGAATTCTATATGTAGAACCTTTCTCATATACTAAAAAAGGCAACTATAATTACTCACAGTTGCCTTTTTCAATATTTAAAGCTGTTTTTTACTCTATTTCAAAAGTTATAGCTGTTGCAAATGGCATATTCTTAGGGCAGATTATTACTAATCCATCAGCTGTTTCTTTCCATTTTAATTTTCCTTTGTAACCCAGTAATTTAACCGATTTAACTTTTTTACCGTAATGCTTTGCATCTGCGGCAAGAGACTTAATTTTTATTTGAGTATTCGGGGCTGGTACATTCATACAAAAGGCATATAGCTTATTGTTTTTTCCAACTGTAAACCGGATGTCCTGAGCATCAAACTTAAATTCAGCTTGTTTTTGACCCAATTTCCCTCCAGGAAGCATTTTTAACTTTCCATTAATCATCTCGCCTTCGGCTGGAATGACCCAGGCATGACTTCCGTATACTCCTTCTCCATTAATTCGCATCCAGTTCCCTACTTCTTTCAACATATTTTGACTTTCTTCGTTAATTGAACCGTCAGGCAGTAAAGAAATACATATTGCTGCATTTCCATCACGTGCTATAGCTTCAATGATATAACGAATCATCATGCCTGAATCATAGGTAAAATCGGGAGCATAAAACCAGTCTCCTACCGGAGCTTCCGCAATCCATGGTTGGTCTTTTTTAATTTCTGAAGGAATACCAAATTCCTCCGTATTCACTGTACCATTGGTATTATGACGAAACTTGACAATGCTAAAAGTATTTACTTCACCTCGACGCTCTAAACTTCGATTATAAAAATCAGCTATAACGCTTTGCATCGCATTTGCCTTTAAACCTGTTCCTGTTCCATCACCTGTAAATGGTCCCTGAACTGTACCATCTGTATAAATAAAATCAGGATCATAATGTTGCACAACATCCATCATTCTTAAAGCCCAATTTGTGGCATACCATTTAGCATACCCTAAATGATTACTGAATATTCCTGCCGGTGGCGGTGACCAATCTGTATGCGCATTCTTCTCTACCCCTTTGTATTCTCTTAAATCTATGTTGTAAAGCATTTTAGGGTCGTATCCTTCCCACCATTTTCCTTTACCATCAGCAAGCGTAAGATGACCATCATAAGGAATTCCTTTTTTAGGGCCTTCTTTATCACTTCCAAACGCTGTTTGCCACCACCACCATGAATACTCGTGATGGAAAGTTACTCCGTATCGCATTCCAACTGCTTTACAGGCTTTTGCCCATTCACCAATCAAATCTCTTTTTGGACCAAGGTTTACGGAGTTCCAAGGTTGGTATTTAGAATTCCACAAATCATAATTATCATGATGTACGCCTTGGATCATTAAGAAACGAGCCCCTGCATCCTGATAAATTTTTGTAAGTTTCTCAGGGTCTAACTTTGTTGGGTTCCAATCATGCAAAACTTCTTTGTATCCTGATTCCGAAGGATGTCCGTATTTTTTAATATGATTTTGATATGCTGTTTTATCTGTTTTATAAAGATTACGGGCATACCAATCCCCACTTTCTCCGGCAGCTTGTGGTCCAAAATGAACCCATATTCCAAACTTAGCCTCACGAAGCCAGGCAGGCTCACCAGGGTAATTTTTCTCTATCGATTCCCAGTTAGGTTCAAAAGGTCCTTTTGCAATAGGCAGTTCTAACTTTACTTCCGGAAATGTTTCCAAATCTCCCATTTTCACACTATTTACAGCTAAGGGAGCAGGTATCGCCGGCATAGGATTTTTGTCCTGAGCATAAGCGCTGAACTGCAGTAGGGATAAAAACGTGAATAAAATTTTTGTTCTCATATTTTATTTTTTTAGTATTTATTTTTAAAAGATTATTATAATTTATATATCTGTTCCATCGGCAACCATTTTTCACCCTCTTTTGCTCCCGGAGGTGCTTGTTGAAATCGCCACATCAACTCTTCCCATTCCTGAACTTTTGGATTGGCAGCATCCATCATTTGCTTGCGTTCCGGAGTATAACTATCATCTACTTCCATGATCATAAATAATCTATTACCTAAAAGGTAAATTTCCATATCTAAAACACCCGAATCCCTGATACTTTTAGTGATTTCAGGCCAAGCGCTATCTTGAGAATGATAGCGTTTATAGCGTTCAATTAATTCTGGATTATCAACTAAATCGCAGGCATAACATAATTTTTTCGAAACCATACATTTCGTTTTCATTAAAAAATATTCAGATAAAGAACTTGAAATTCTAAATTACTAAACTTCCTGTTACTAATTTTATTTTCTTCGAATAGTAATACTACTCCCATTGTATTTTACCGAAACATTTGTTTTTCCGTTTTCAAGACCAACACCGTTTGATTCGTCAACCCAAACGATATTAAAAACGTGATTTTCGATTAATCCATTAAATTTTTTACCTTTTCGTTTACCAATGGTCAGCGTTTGTTTTTGTTCATTCCATTCAAAATCTATGATCGAAAAAGCTCCTTTCTCATAGTTGTAATTTGTTCCTTCATCTTCATAAAGCTCCAACTTACCATTTGCTCCTGTGTATATTCTAATCTCAATATTTTTCGCAGGTTTTTCAGTGGTGTACTGCATTTTTTCACCCATTGGAATAACAGAACCCGATTTAACATACAGCGGAATGGTTGAAATAGATGCAGCTGTTTGCAACGTTTGCCCACCTTTATATTGTTTTCCTGTCCAAAAGTTAAACCATCCGGATTGATTTTCTGGTAAGTAAACATCCCAGTTTTCAACCCCTTCGGAAACAACAGGAGCAACAAGAAAGGCTGCCCCAAACATATACTCATATTTTTGTTCCAATGCCTTTTTATCATTTGCAAAATCCATAATCAGCGGACGCATCAAGGTTCCGTTTTTAAAGGTAATATTAGCTGCCTGGGAATAAATATAAGGCAATAAACGATACCGAAGGTTTAAGTATTTTAAAGATTCGACTTCTACTTTCTCGCCGTATCTCCAAAATTCAGTATTGGTTTCATATCCATGAACTCTTTGTAGCGGAGAAAATGTAGCCAACTGGAACCATCTTAAAAAACGTTCGTGAAATTTAATGTCAGTAAATTGACTCTTGCCAGGACGGAAAAAACCTCCTGCATCAAAAGTCCACCACGGCAATCCTGTTATGGAATAATTTAATCCAGCTGTTAATTGTCGGCGTAGGGTTTCCCAGTCATTACCCACATCTCCAGTCCAAACGGCGGCGGCATAACGCTGTTGCCCTGAGAACCCGCTTCGGGTAAGAATAAAAACTCTTTTGTCCGGAGCATCTTTTCGTAAACCTTCATATACTGTTTTGGTTACGTACATGGGATACACATTTCGCATTTGCTCTCCAGGAGTTGTTCCGTTATTGATTCTTCTATTTACTAAATCATCATTTTCCGGTTCGGTTGCATCCTGCCACCAGGCATCAATTTCATACGGTTTTAAGAGTTTTTCGCTAAAATTTTTCCAATAATAATTGGCCGCATCAGGATTAAAGAAATCCACCCATTGCGTATTGGGGATGTAGAAATTTTTCTTATCGAATTCTTTACCAAGTACACTTTCTTTATCGATTTTAGACCAAACAGAAAGCATCAATCGCATATTCATTTGATGTAATTCTTTTACCATTGCAGCCGGATCCGGAAATAAATCTTCATCGAATTTCATTGAATTCCAACCGAATTTTCCCCAATATTGCCAATCCTGAACAATTAGATCCATGGGTAATTTTTTGTCTCTGAATGCTCTGGCATTGTCAAGCAAATCACCTTGAGTCATGAATCTCTCACGGCAATGAATATAACCTAAAGACCATATAGGCATAAGCGGAGCCTGTCCTGTAAGATTACGATAGCTTGAAATAACGGCATCTGAATTTCCGGCAAAAACCACATAATCCAGCTTATTAGCAACTGGAGATCTAAACACTGTTTCATTGGTAACTTTGCGATAATACACCACAGGAAGATCGTTTTTTTCTGCTGTAACTGTTATATTGTGTTTTCCTGCTGTTAGTTTTACCAATGTACTTGTTGTGGGCGGCAACCAATGGTTTTTAAAATTAATAACCTCTTTGCCATCGATTGTCAATTGCCATTTTCTGGCCATTTTTTGCCCTACATCCAGTAAAATAGCATATTCACCACTATCCTTAACCGTAAAATTTCCTGTAAACACACCGTCCTGGCGCGTTTCCTTTTGTGTTCCATTAGTAGTCGTGACAGCAACAGTAACAGCTTCACCACTTGTACCTGCTGGCTTTAAATTCACAATAGAATCAGCCGGATTAAAATCAGTAAGTCCATAATTATGCCATAGTAAACCATAACCTTTGCTTGACATAATAAACGGAATAGCAATTTGTGTATTTACCTGAGTTAATCTCCGGGGCAATCCTTTAATATCTAAATGTCCGTCCTGAAACTGACCTGTTCCAAAAATATACTCATCAGGCAAAGTAGTAAAACCTTGTTCCACCATATAGCAAGGTTCTCCTTGTACTGAACTTGCTTTAAAAATACGAGCTTCTGGTTTTTCGCTTAAAAACACCTTGCCTTCATGATTGCGATAAGACAATGCACCAGTTTTTTTATCTACTACCACAGTCATTCTTGACATAGCGATTTCAATTCTTGAATTAGACTCCGAAACCTTAAAATCAGGCACATTAACTTTTGAAGTAAAAACCAATTCAGGCATTTGACTTTTTATATCCACTCCATACTGAACTCTTACCGTATTTTCGGTTAAAGGACTTAAATACAGTTCACCTTTATCGAGAGTTATAACTACTTTATCGTTCTGTTTTTTATAGCTCTTAACTGCTTGTCCAATACAAAACATTGGAATAAGTAAGGTGAATAAAATTGTGATTTGCTTCATTTTTTTATTTAATCTTAATCTGGAATTCTAAAAAAAAGCCACTTATACTATGATGTTTTTTCTTGACTTAAAAAAAATCATTTCCTGTTTTTTCAAACAGGAAATGAAAAAATTTAATTAGGATATCCCGTATTTTGGGTCAATTTAGTATTGACATTTCTTTCTGCCTGAGGAATAGGCCATAATTCATTTACTCCTTCAACAAAATTTCTTTTTTGATACATCAAATAACCATCTTCATCAACATCAAAAGCAGTATAATTTGCCGGATCATTTGTTAATTTCATACCTGTAAACTGGCGATTCAATTTTTCGGCAGCAACACCCCATCTTAGAATATCATAATAATGAAGTCCTTCAAAAGCAAATTCTACTTCGCGCTCCACTCTAATTTTATTTCTTAATTCGGTTGGATTTGTTGTTGTTATTGCTGGCATATTAACATCTGCTCTTGCTCTCACTTTATTAATTGTTTCATCTAACAATGCCTGATTTATAGCTTCACCTGCTTCTAATTTAGATTCTAAATAGCTCAATAATACTTCAGCATAACGAATAATACTCCAATTTCCTCCATAATTCATTAGATTTCCACCTGTAAATGAAGGATCCATAAATTTATTAATGCAGTACCCACTCCAGTTGTATCTGGTAAATCTATCAGGAGAATTACTATCAGGTCTGCTCACAAATGTTTTACCCTGAAAAACCGTTCTGTCCGAAATCATAATGGTATAATCTAACCTTGGATCTCTATTGTTATATGGATTTGCCGGATCAAATAAAGGAGATTCATCAATGCTTAAACCATCTGTACATTCATACTGTTTCACAAGTTCATTGTAAGGAGAAAATTGATGCCATCCGCCATACATCTCCGGATAAAGATACTGAGGAAGAACATGTCCATACACATCTTCCTGATACTGAGTGGTAAGAATAAATTCTTTATTTATCTCATTATTCGCATTAAACATCGTTTTAAAACTAGCATTTAAAGTATAAGCCTGACTGTCTATAATTTTTTTATAAGTAACAGCTGCCGGTCCCCATTTTTTATTAGCCATTTGAACACGCCCTAAGATTGCCAGAGCAGCTCCCGAAGTGATACGTCCATCTTCAGAAACAGGTCTTGTAGGTGGTAAAACTACAGCACTTTCCTGTAATTCTTTTTCCACAAAATCCATAATTTCTGTTTTAGGAGTACGCGGAATAGTATTAGCTTCATCAACAGTCAAAACTTCTGTAGTGAATGGTACATCTGAAAAGAAAAAAGCTAAGTTAAAATATTGATACGCTCTTATGGTTCTAATCTCACTTTTCATTATTGCCTTAGTATTTTCGTCCATTGCAATTCCATCAATATTACTTAGAAAATTATTACAAGCAGTAATTTTTCTATACGAGTTATTCCAATATGCTCTTACAGTACCATTGGTTGGATCTAATGTTCCATCTGTAAAACGATCCGGAATCAATTCTTTTTCAGAACCAAGACCTGCCATAAAATCAAGATAAATAATTCCTCTGGCAGTCCAAAAATCTTCTCCATTCCATGCTCCTCCATTGTTGTAACAACCTGCCAACGCTAGTTTTGCATCAGATTCTGATTTCCAAAAAGTAGCATCAGAAACTTTATCAAGCGGGTTTTTATCAAAGAAATCATCCGAACAGGCACTATTTGAGACAACAAGTACAAATAGGCAAAACTTTAGAGCCACGCTTCTAATGTTTCGATATTTTTTAATAGTAGTAATCATAATTTTATATTTTTTAACAAATTAGTATCTCTAAAAATTTAAGTTTAATCCTAAAGTATATACACTTGTGATAGGATAAAAAGGACTATTATCACCAGTTGACTGGCTCATTTCAGGATCCCATCCTTTGTAGAAACTATTAAATGTATGAAGGTTTTGTCCTGTTACATATATTCTTAATTTTTGGATTTTTAATGCATCTAATAAAGGTTTTGGGAAATTATATCCTATTTGTACATTCTTAATTCTTAAAAAACTTGCATTTCTATCCCAAAATGTAGAAGGTCTGATAGTACCACTTCCTTGATTAAGACTCGTTAATTTTATGTATTCAGCATTAGGATCTGGATTTTCTTCTGTCCATCTGTTATCAGCCTGCCACTGTTGTATCTGTCCGCCATTATAAAAAGCATAAGCTTGATAAGCACCAATTTGTCTGTTAAAACCAGCTAAACCTTGTAAAAGAACAGAAATATCAAAACCTTTATAATCTGCCTGTAAATTAGCTCCAAAAGAATATTTTGGAAAGTAACTACCTATCACTTTTCGGTCATAAGTAGCATCTACTTTTCCATCCGGAACTCCATCAGGACCACTAATGTCTTTGTATTTTACAAATCCAGGTTCAGCTGCATAGGGTTGAGTAGGATAATTAGCAACATCATTAGCATCTACAAATAAGCCATCAGCTACATAACCGTAAGTTGAATTTACAGAATGACCTACAAATAAACCTCTGTTTATATCCTGATTTAAACCAGTTGATAATTTAGTAACTCTATTATTGGTATAAGAAAAATTAGGTGACACACTAAAATTAACACCTCCTATTTTATCCTGATAATTCAATAAAACTTCAAAACCTGAGTTTCTCACTTCTCCTGCATTTACAGTAGAAGGATTAAGACCTAATACACCCGAAACACTTACTACATCTAAAATATCGGAAGTAATTTTGTCAAAATAATCAAAAACCATACTAAATTTTCCGTCAAATAAGTTAACATCCAAACCTAAATCAGTAACTGTAGTAGTTTCCCAGCTAATGTTAGCATTCGATAATGTTGATAATCTGGCTCCGGAAACAAGGCTTCCGCCAAATGTATAATTCTGACCTAAATCAATAACATTTTGGTAGGGATAATTCCCTATATTTTGATTTCCAAGTTGTCCCCAGGATGCTCTGAATTTCAAATTATCTATCCATTTCACCTCTTTTAAGAAATTCTCTTCAGATACTTTCCATCCTGCTGATACGGATGGGAAAAAGCCCCATCTGCCATCAGTAATAAATCTTGATGTTCCATCATAACGACCATTTACTTCAAACAAATAGCGATCGTTGAATGAATAATTAATTCTGCCAAAATAAGATCTTAACCCCCACTCACCAGCTGAACCGGAATTTTGCATATTACTTGATGAACCAGCATTAATTTCATACAATAGATTATTAGGAAAATCATCTCGATAACCTGAAACAAATTCAGAGTGAAATTCTTCCTGAGAAAATCCTGCTAAAGCAGCTATACTATGCTTATCAATATTTACAGCATATTTTAAAAGAGATTGTAATGTAATGGTATTATCAAAACCGGAACTTACTCTAAGGCTATTAGGTCCTACATACTTATTAGCATCAAATTGAAGATCTGAAAGGAATTCTTTATCACGATAATTAGTATAACGATACCCTACTTTACCACTTAACGTAAAGTTTTTCATAAAATCCCAGGCTAATTCAGTTCCTCCTAAAAATAATTTATTTTTTCTGTTGGTAAAAGACTCACTGTCTAACCAGGCCTGAGGACTGTAATTATCCTGATAACCATAAGTCCCATCTGATTTTTTTCCAGCAAAAATAGGTCCTTGTCTTACTGCAAAATTCATCATGTTTGTCATATCTCCACCTATATGGCGAGGTTCTTCAGTATTTGCAGAATAGCCGCTTAGATTTGCAGTAAGTTTTAAATTCTTCTTTATTTGGCTATCAAAATTCAACTGAAAATTATATCTTTTATAATTGTTTTCAGCTATTATTCCGTCCTGATCAAGGTATCCTAAAGAAAACAGATAAGAATTCTTTTCGTCTCCTCCGGTAAAACTAAAATTATGATTCATTTGTAATCCGGAACCTGATTTTAAAAGATTTTTTAAATGCGGAACATTTGGATAATTATCCGGGTCAGATTGATTTTTAAACAATTCAATTTCTGCATCCGTGTAAGAAGGTCCGCTGTTCATGTTTGCATTAGCTTCATTACGCAAAGTTGCATAAGTTGCCGAATCAACAAAATCCGGAAGCGCAGTTACTTTTTGTGTTCCAATATATCCATTATAAGATACTGTCAATTCTCCTTTTCTGCCCCTTTTAGTTTCAATAAGTATTACTCCGTTAGCTGCACGAGTTCCATAAATAGAAGCCGATGCCGCATCTTTTAATATCGAAATACTTTTAATGTTGTTAGGATCAACATCATTTAAGGAGCTCGCAAGTCCGTCAATTAAAACTAAAGGATCATTTCCTGCTCCTGAAAAAGTACCTATTCCTCTTAAACGAATGGAAGCACCATCATTCCCCGGGCGTCCTGAACCTTGTTGTACTGTTACACCACTTGCTAAACCTGATAAGGCTTGTGAAGCCTGAGTAATAGGACGATTTTCTATTTCTTTAGTTGAAATTGAACTTACAGAACCCGTTAAATTTACTTTCTTTTGAGTACCGTAACCCACAACAACAACTTCCTGTAATTGACTTAATTCTTCTTTTAAAGAAATAGCAAAAACCGTTTTGTCCATCACATTTACTTTTTCAGTGATATACCCTAAAAAAGTAAAAGTCAATACGTCTGTCTTTGAAGCATTAATGGTAAAATTACCATCTAAATCAGTCGTGGTAGATTTATTGGTACCATCAACAGTAACATTTACTCCAGGAATAGTTTGTCCATCAATTGCTGAAGTTACTTTTCCTTTTACAGGAACATCCTGAGCATTGGCAAAAAGCCCAATAAACAATATCATATAAAATATTGTTTTCTTTAAAATTTTTTTGGTCATAATTAGTTTGGTTTTAAGGTTTAAAAAAATGTATTAAAAATGGTTAGGAGTATACTTTACACTAAATGAGATGTTATACATTTCCGTTATTACCGTAATTGCATAACAATGACTACAGCTAAAAAATTCAGCTGAGATTTAATTATAAATATTTTTTAGCATCTTAAAAAATAAATATTACATAACTATTTAGGTGTAAAATTTTATTATTGATATTTTATTACTTTAATTTGTAGTAATTCAACGAAACAAATGTAGAATACACACCTGTGTAATTAATTATTCAAAAACGATTTTTTATTACTCAAAAACGATTTTTTTTCATCCTTTTACTATATTATGTCAAAAAGCACTTTCAAATATTCGTTTTCGCTGTTACACATTGATTATGTGAAACTTAACAACAACTGGAATTTCAACAATGTAATTAGCCCTTATTATCGACTGTATTACATTGACGATGGAACGGGAACTATTTCTAACAGTTCAGATAAATTAATTTTAGAGCCCGGTTATTTATATCTTATACCCAGTTTTACTATTTGCAATTTGAATTGCGAGGAATATTTGAGCCAATATTTCATCCAGTTTTTTGAAGAATCTCCTGATGGAATTTCATTATTTAATCAAAATAGAAATGTGATGAAATTAGCTGCTACTGAAACCGACATTGTTCTTATCAAAAAAATGCTTCAGAACAATCCCGGGAGAGGAATTAACCGATCGAATAATCCAAAAGTCTATGAAAAGGAAGCGTATTATAAGGAATACCAATCTCTTAATAACGAACTCAAACCGCATCTAAAGTTTGAAAACCAAGGAACATTATTACTATTAATTTCCCGGTTTATGAATACTACGTATTTTAAACAAAACACCTCTCAAGGTACCCCTTCTAAAATTTTGGACACCATGAGTTATGTGCAGCTTCACTTAAGTGAAAATTTAACCGTGGCAGAATTAGCCCAAAGAGTCAATCAAAATCAGGATTATTTTTCGAAACAATTTCTAATTCATACAGGACAAAGACCTTTAAATTACATTCACGAAAAAAAGATAGAAAGAGCCCAATACCTTATCGCAACAACTAATAAGAGTTTTCTGGAAATTGCCCTGGACACTGGTTTTTCTAATTTGCCCCACTTTTCTAAAATATTTAAACAGATAGTGAGTTTGACACCCGGAGAATATCGTCTTCAGAACAATCAATTAAAATAGTTTTTCTAAGCATTAAAAAAAAATCAATTAGTTTAATGATTTCATTAAATTCTTAAATAATGGTAATCACTTTTTTGATTATCAAAATGGTAGCTTTATAAAGAATTTTGGTATCTCACAGCAAACTTACACACGTATCTTTGCAGTTAATCTCGAATAATAGAATAGTGTGCTGTAAGCAATTTACGGCAAGCGATTTTATTCCTAAATATAATTCTTCCCTATGCTATCGCAATATAAGTCCAACAAGATCTATTATCAAAGTACCATAATGCTGGCAGGCCCGGTAGTGATTTCACAACTTGGACATACTTTAGTACAAACAGTAGATTCCATCATTGTGGGACATTATGCAGGAACTATATCTCTGGCAGCCGTATCACTGGTTCATTCGGTTTTTATGGTAGTATTGGTTATTGGATTAGGAATAGCCTATGGAGTAACTCCATTAATTGCACAGGAAGACGGAAAATCAAATTATCAGGAATGTGCCCAATTACTTTCCAATAGTTTGTGGCTTAATATAATATCTGCCATACTACTTTTTCTATTAGTATACTATGGGTCTATGTTTGCCATGCATCATGTGGATCAGGATCCACGGGTGGTCAAAACCGCAAAACCTTATTTGCTCCTTTTAGGCGTATCCATCCTGCCACTAATGGTATTTCAAACATTCAAACAATTTGCAGAAGGTTTAGGTTTTACAAAGCAAGCTATGACAATTACAATTTGGGGAAATGTTCTCAATTTAATACTAGCAGTCATTTTGGTGAAAGGAATGTTCGGAATTCCGCCTATGGGGGTACAAGGAATAGGCATTGCTACCTTGACAGATCGTATTTTAATGATGGTGGTAATTATTTGGTATGTTTTAAAATCAAGAAATTTCAAACAGTACATACAGCATTTTTCAGTTCGTTTTATAGACTTTTCAAGAATTTATAAAATAATAAAAATTGGAGTACCTGTAGCGATGCAATATATTTTTGAAATCGGTGCATTTGCAGTAGCAGCTTTAATGGCTGGTAAAATTGGTGCAATGGAACAGGCCGCTCATCAAACAGCCATAACATTTGTAGCAATGACGTATATGATGGCCAGCGGAATAGCTTCCGCAGCCACTATTAAAGTAGGGAATAGTTTTGGAAGCCAAAATTATTTTAGAATCCAGAAATTTGCCAAGGTTTCTTATCACTTGGTTATTGTTTTTATGCTAATTTTTGCTGTTATTTTCACTGTTTTTAATCAATACCTTCCTTATATCATAACTAGTGATCCGGCTGTTATTCCTCTAGCCGCACAACTATTGATTATTGCAGGTGTTTTTCAGCTATTTGACGGAGCTCAGGTTGTGGGTTTAGGCACTTTAAGAGGTATGGGAGATGTAAAAACTCCAACATTCATCACTTTTTTTGCCTATTGGGTTATAGGTTTACCCGTGGCTTATTTTTTAGGAATTCAACTTAATATTGGAGTAAAAGGAATTTGGTACGGTTTAACACTTGGACTCTTAACCTCATCTGTTTTATTGTATTTCAGGTCTCAATATATTATTCAAAATAAACTTAAAAGCATCTAAACCGAGGCATTCGCTTTAAAAAAGTTAGCCACAAATTTTATCTGTTTTTAAGAATTCGTGTAATTGAAAAACAAAATATAATTCGTGTTTGTTTGTGTAATTCGTGGCGGATTTTTTTAAAAGCGAATTCACTACATCTAAACAAAAAGAGCCAAGTTAAACAATAGTCCAACTTGGCTCTTTCACTTTTAAGTTATTTTTACGCCGATAAAAACGCATCCGCATTTTCAACTTTAGCATAAAAGAAAGTCAATGCACTTAAAAATGCGTTGTGAGCGTCTTCTGCTTTTACCGTTTTACCATCAATTTCCAAATCTCTTGAAGCACAGGCATCACCAATAACGGTACAGGTAAATCCAAAATCAAATGCCGCACGAGTAGTTGCATCGATACACATATGTGTCATCATTCCTGTAATTACTAATTCTGTTATTTCGTTTTCTTTTAAATAATCTAAAAGAGCCGTTTCTCTAAAACTGTTTGGGTAATATTTTTGAATTACTTGCTCTCCTTCCAGCGGTTTTACATTTTCGTGAATTTCTGAACCGAAAGTTCCCGGAACAAAAATGGGCATATTAACAGGATCAGCCGATAAATGCTGAATGTGTACTATTGGTAAATTCTTCTCACGAAAGGAATCAAGCACCGCACGCGCTTTCAAACTTGCTTCTATTGGGTTTACCAATTCAATGGCTCCATTTTCAAAATAATCATTCTGAATGTCGATAATAATTAATGCTTTTTTACTCATATTTATTTTATTTTTCGTAATAATTATGAAGCAAAATTAAAAAAGCATTGTTCTTTGTTTAATACCAAAACATTATGGATTGATACCATTTTGATATTCGTTTAAAAAATCGGTTGTGGTAATTCCAGTTTGATTTTTAAAAAAGCGCATCAGATGGTTGGGTTCCGAAAAATTAAGCTGAAAAGCAATTTCGGCAACGGTAAGTTTAGAATGAAGCAGATAATCCTTGATTTCTACCAGCAACCGTTGTTTGAGCAAGTGCGAAGCCGTAACATTAAATTGTTCTTTTACGGCTTTATTGAGCGCAATACGATTCACTTTTAAGAGTTCGGTATAATCATTAATGCGTTGCTTTTCCTTGATATGAATTTCAATCAATTTCTTGAACTGAAAAGCTTCACTATTCTGATTTTTCTCTAATACTAAATGGTGTTTTTCTGAATATTCTCTGTTGAGTTTTTGAAGCAGATAATAAATTAAAGAACGAATAATATGCACACTATCGGATCGTGTTTTTACCAATTCTGATTTTATTTCGGCAAGAAGCGCATAATATCTTTCGATAAGTGCTTCATCAATTTGCATACTGAGCGGATATTCTAATTGATAAAAATATAACAGGCGATAAGTAAAAAATTTATCAGAAAAAAAATCATTCAGAAAGTCTTCCTGAAAAACCAAAACCACAAAATCCAGTCCTTCCGGATTCAGATTCCATTCTCGTTTTTGAAAAGGTGAAATAAATATAATACTATTGTCGCTGATGATTATTTTATCGTGATTCAAAACAAGATGACCACTCCCCTTTTTAAAAAAAACGATCTCAAGGTAATCGGTATTATAGATTTCCTTTTTAAGATAGCTTTCTTTTACATCAGCAAAAGGCAAAACATTAATTAGGAAATCTACCCCACATTCTGTTTTATGAAATTTCTGAGTTTTCAATTTTTTGTTGTTTTAAAATACACTAGTCCTTTTAAAATTGCTTAGCTATTATCAAACTAAATTTTCAAGTCCAAATTGAGCCAGTTGATCAACAATAGGCAACGTTTTTAATCCTAATTCAGTCAACCTATATTCTACTTTTGGTGGAATTTGAGGATATACTTCCTTGCTTACCAATTTGTTTTCAACGAGCATATTCAATTCTTGTATTAGCATTTTTTCACTAATACCTGTAACAGCTCTTTTCAATTCGCCATAGCGCACTACATTTCTGTTAATTTGAAACAATATCATTAATGTCCATTTGCCACTTAACAAGGATAAAGAGGCTCTTACAGGACACCTTTCATCACATACCGGATTTTTTTTTAAATTTTTTTCCATTGATAATCAATTATTCTAACCCTTTGGTAAGTACTTAACCATTAAGTAAGTACTTGTACAAAAGTAAGTATTAATATAATTTTACCAAAAAAAATTTAACCTATAAATATAAGAAAATGAAAGTATTAGTCTTTGGAGCTACAGGCTCACAACAGTTTCACGTGATTGGAGAAGCAAAAAATAAAGGAGCAGAAGTCTATGCAGTAACCAGTTCTGAAAAAAACTTTGACAAGCTTAAAAACGCAGGTGCCATTCCAGTATTAGGCGATATGTCTGATTTAGAAAAAATGAAAGAAATCACTAAAGGTATTGATACGATTGCCTTATTGATTCCTGTTTCTCTTCCAAATCCTGCAGATGGATTTCAATTAGCAAAAAATGTAATCGATGCAGCTAAGTCAAATGATGTAAAAATGATTGTTTGGAATACCAGCGGATATTTAGCACCAAAAAAAATTGGCATTCCGATGGAAGATGTAAAAATAGACACAAAAGAATATCTTGAAAATGCTGGAGTACCTTATGTAATTATTGAACCGTCTATTTATGCTGAAAACTTATTGGCACCCTATACAACTGAGTATACTCAAAAAGAGCGAAAAGTGGCATACCCAACTCCAGAAAATATGCCTATTGGTTTTATTGCATCAAGAGATGTTAGTGCCTTTGTCGTAGAAGCTTTATACAAACCAGAATTATCAGGGCAATCTTTTATGATTAGCGGATTGAACAACCTAAAAGGAAATGATCTTGCTGAAAAATTCTCTATTGGTTTGGGCGAAAAAATTGATTTCTACGCTATGCCTCCACAAGAGTTTGGAGACAAATTGAGTATTCTTGTTGGCGAAGAAAGTGCTAGAGGCGTACAAGGATATTATGAAATGCTCGCAAGTCTTCCTGTATATCCAACAAAATTCAATCCCAACTTGCAAGAAGTTTTAGAAAAGCTACCTGTAAAAATGACTCCAATGGAAGAATGGGTCAAAATGCATAAAGAAATTTTCATCAATTAAGTAAAAAAAATTAGCAGCATCAAAACACCAGTATTAAATGCTGGTGTTTTATTGTTTTTATTCTATTATAATGCTGTCTTTTTAAAGAAATGAAGAAATTATATTATCCTTTTAGACTGCCTAGTAACTAAATTATTCACCCAAACAAGAAAAATGCATTTTCAGAAATTCCAAAAAAGTATAATAAAATGACGGCAATGAATTTGAAACTATTATATTGTTAAGAATTGATTATTTATCTATTTGTTCAAAAGAATAATTTTAGAATAAGCAAAACTTTTCAAATTAGAAAATTTAACTTTTTTAGGCTTTTTTTGAAATAAAAGAATATAAATCAAATTATTTGTGAACTTACATCGTTTTCGTTGCAAAAAAATGATTTTTTTGAAATTTTGAAATTTAATACTACTGGAAAATTTCTATATTTGTTTCACTTTCAAAAAAATAAACTAAAAAAATACTGATGAAGACTTTAAACGACTTTAATTTCGCTAATAAAAAAGCAATAATACGTGTTGATTTCAACGTACCACTAGACGAAAATTTTAATGTTACAGATACTACACGTATCGAAGCAGCAAAACCTACCATTGATAAAATCCTTGCCGATGGCGGAAGCGTAATTTTAATGTCTCATTTAGGTCGTCCTAAAGGTGCTGAAGAAAAATATTCATTAAAACATATCTTAAAAACAGCAACTGACATTCTTGGTGTTCCTGTAAAATTTGCTTCAAACTGTGTGGGTGAAGTTGCACAACAAGCTTCAAATGACTTAAAAGCAGGTGAAGTTTTATTATTAGAAAATTTACGTTTTCATGCTGAAGAAGAAGCCGGAGATGTTGCTTTTGCAAAAGAATTGGCTTCATTAGGAGACATTTATGTAAATGATGCTTTTGGAACTGCTCACAGAGCACACGCATCTACTACAATTATTGCTCAGTTTTTCCCAACAGCTAAATGTTTTGGTACTTTATTGGCTAAAGAAATTGAAAGCATTGACAAAGTATTAAAAAACAGTGAAAAACCGGTAATTGCAATTCTTGGAGGTTCTAAAGTATCTTCTAAAATTACAGTTATCGAAAACATCCTTGACAAAGTAGACCACATGATTCTTGGTGGAGGAATGACTTTTACTTTTGTAAAAGCACAAGGAGGAAAAATAGGAAATTCTATTTGTGAAGATGACAAACAGGAATTAGCCCTTGAAATATTAAGATTAGCTAAAGAAAAAGGTGTTCAAATCCACATTCCTGTTGATGTAGTTGCCGGAGATGATTTCTCTAACAATGCTAACACTCAAGTAGTTGATGTAACTAATATTCCTGATGGATGGGAAGGTATGGATGCCGGACCTAAATCATTAGAAAATTTCAAAAAAGTAATTTTAGAGTCTAAAACCATTCTTTGGAACGGACCATTAGGTGTTTTTGAAATGGAAACATTTTCAAAAGGAACTATTGCTCTGGGAGATTATATTGCCGAGGCAACAGCTAATGGCGCTTTCTCACTTGTAGGTGGTGGAGATTCAGTTGCAGCCGTAAAACAATTTGGTTTTGAACATAAAGTAAGCTATGTTTCTACAGGTGGAGGAGCCATGTTAGAGATGCTTGAAGGAAGAACTTTACCTGGTATCGCAGCTATTCTGGAATAAATATAACAATTTTAACAATATTTATTGATTTTTTTAGTTTTAACCTATTAAGTTTGCATTACGATTTTGTAATCGTTTAAAATTAAGCACGTTGACAACAAAAACATGAATATAAAAAAAATCACCTTATCATTTTTTCTATTATTATCAATTCCCTTGTTTTCGCAGGAAACCGCTGAAAGCAAGGGAATTGCTGTAATGGAAACCAGGCTTTCTTATTTAGATTCTATTAAACACAGTTTTGTAAATGATGATATCGCCAGTTGCGTTGACAGTTTATGGGTTAAAGAACTGACTAATTTAGATTTATATAAAGATATCAATACCGATATTGAAAATATAAATACGGATGAAAAAGTAGATTATGAATTGCCTACTGAATTACTAAAATCAAGATTAGAAGCTATGAATGCTAAATCTCCATTTAACATTCAATACAATCAGGGGCTTGAAAACATCATTAAATCGTTCTTAAAAAACAGAAAGAAATCATTTGAACGCTTAATGGCTATTTCAGATTATTATTTCCCTATGTTTGAAGAAACTTTTGCCAGACAAAACGTGCCTTTAGAAATAAAATACCTAGCTATTGTTGAATCGGCATTAAATCCTAAAGCTGTTTCCAGAATGGGTGCTACCGGACTTTGGCAATTTATGTACCACACCGGGAAACAATACAATTTAAAAATAGATTCTTATGTTGACGAACGCAGTGACCCGCTTAAAGCTACTCAGGCTGCTGCTCAGTATATGTCTAATATGTTTGCCATTTTTGGTGACTGGGAACTGGTTTTAGCCTCTTATAACTCAGGACCCGGAAATGTATCAAAAGCCATCAGAAGATCTGGCGGACAACAAAATTTCTGGAGCATAAAAAAACATCTTCCTAAAGAAACTCAGGGTTATGTACCTGCTTTTTTAGCAACTATGTATTTGTATGAATACCATAATGAACACGGAATCAAACCTAACAAAGCTATAATACAACATTTTGAAACTGACACTGTAATGATTAAAAAACAGATGTCGTTCCAGCAAATAGCTAATTTACTGGATGTTCCAGTCTCACAATTACAATTGCTCAATCCTTCCTACAAGCTCAATGTAATACCTTATTACAAGGATCAAAATCATTTTTTGAGATTACCTAAGAACAAAATTGGGGTTTTTATTTCCAATGAGGAGAAGATTTATGCTTATCTCGAGCACGAATCAAATCAAAAAAACAACAATCCATATATAAAAAGTGCTACTACCGAAATTGCCCGCGTAGAAGCCCCAACTTATCCTGTGGGTAGCACAACACAATATTATAAAATAAAACAAGGTGATAATTTAAGCAGTATTGCCGATGAATATAATGTAAGTGTTAGTGACTTAAAAACATGGAATAAATTAAGCAGTAATACTATTTCCTATGGAAAAGTACTCACTATCATAACTGCTAAAAATAACACCGCAATTGCTGCTGCTGATACTAAAACCAGCAAAACTGAAAAAGTAAAAAAAGAATTTAAAGCAGATACTTTAATTGCCAGTAATAAAACCAATTATATCGTTCAAAAAGGAGACAATCTAAGCGATATTGCCGAAGCAAATAACGTAACTGTAGCTCAGATTAAAGAATGGAATGATCTTGACGGAACTATTATTAAAGCCGGAACAAGCTTAAAAATAGCTGAAAAAGAAGTGGAAGCTAAAGAAGTAGCAGCAACTACGGTAGCTCCTGAATTAAAAAATATTGAATATACCGTTCAAAAAGGTGACAATCTGGGTACTATTTCTAAAAAGTTTGGGACTGCAATTGCCGATTTAAAAGATTGGAATCACCTCTCTGATACTAATATTGCTTTAGGCAAAACCCTGATTGTGGCTAAAAACGAAATTGCCATCAATACGGCTAAAGCTACAGCAGCATCATTCAAAAAGAATAGTAATGATTTACAGCATGACTATCTTGTAAAGAAAGGAGATTCTTTATTTAGTATTGCCAAAAAATATGCAGGAGTTTCTGTTTCAGATATTAAAAAATGGAATGATATCAACAATGAAGATATCAAACCGGGAATGCGATTAAAAATAGGAGAATAATAAGAACTTTGAAAAAATACAAAAGGGCTTTATTTGGACATCAAATAAAGCCCTTTTTTCATGTATCCAACTTAAATTACCTTCTTTTATCCTAATTTTGAAAAAATGGAACGATATTAGCGGAGTAAACTCAAGATTAGAAACTCTTAGATTATAAAATTTGAATTCCATTACTATTAAGCAAAATGAATAAAATCTATTTTATATTGTTTTTTGTTTCCATTTTTTTCATTTCCTGCAATCAGCAAAATGAAAATACTAAAGAAACTAATGGAAAAATCAATAGCATTTCGGTGATTATAGACGATTTGTTATGGAATGCTGAAATTGGCGACAGCATCCGAAATAAATTTGCTTCACCCGTAATTGGATTACCTCAGGAGGAACCACTTTTTACCATCAATCAATATCCTGTCAAACTGATGGAAGGTTT
Source organism: Flavobacterium flevense (assembly GCF_900142775.1). GTDB lineage: Bacteria > Bacteroidota > Bacteroidia > Flavobacteriales > Flavobacteriaceae > Flavobacterium > Flavobacterium flevense. The sequence continues at coordinate 471,665 of NZ_FRCC01000002.1, read as the reverse complement.
TATGACCGACAGCCGCAATATTATTGTTATTAAAAAAGACACTAAAGAATCCTTTAAAATAGAAAAGAATAAAATTGCCGCACCTCAAAATGTATTTTATATTTCAGGAAAAGCAGCTGATGACATTCTGTGTTTAATTCAAAAAAACACCACAGAAATTATTAAAATTATTCATCAGACAGAAATTGAAGAATGTCAGCGTATTAACAGAAAATCGCTGTTAAGTCCAAAATTTTTCACAGACAGTTTCAACATTAACTTTGAAATACCTTCCAGTTATCAATTGATGTTGAGGAAAGAAAATTTCATGTGGTTTAAAAAGGAAATCATCAGCGGAAACACCAGTATTTTACTTTATCAGGTTCCTATAAGCAGCATTGAAACCAAAAGAGATAAGGTTTCCCAGATTATCAAAATGAGAGATTCCATTGGAAAATTATACATTCATGGCAAAGAATTAAACACAGATATGATTACTGAAGAGGCTTATGCTCCTTATTTTTCAAATATTGTGCTTAACCATACTAAAGCTTATGAAACCAAAGGAACCTGGGAATTAAAAAACGATTTCATGTCAGGACCTTTTATCAATTATGCTATTGTAGATAAAGAAAACAATCGCATACTGGTTTTAGAAGGCTTTTGCTACTCTCCTTCAAAAGAAAAAAGAGATTTGATGCTGGAACTGGAAGCGATAATAAAATCCGTGGAAATCAATAAAAAACCGGCTTCTGAAAAATCAAAAATCATGGCGATGTTTTCTAAGTAAAAAAAATTAATTCTTAGTAATAAAAAATTCTACTCGGCGGTCAAATTCATCGCCTTTCCCCAAAGAAAATTGATTTCCTAAGCCCTTATAAACCATTCTTAAACTATTCACGTTTTTAGAAATCAAATATTTAAAAACACTTTTGGCCCGGTTCAAAGAGAGTTTTCTTTCCTTTGTTGCCCTGTCAATTGCATCTTTATAATAATCCGGAGTACAACATACATGTCCGCGGATTTCAAATTCTATTTCTTTTTTATTTTGTAAAATCAAGGCTATTTTATCCAGTTCTTTTTTTGAAGCTACTGTGAGAGTACTGCTTCCTAAGTCAAAAAAAATGTTTTCCAGATAAATGCGGTCTCCCACTTCATGCTTGTCCTGAAAAGAAGTGTAAATCCCTTTGCCAAAGCTGTTTTTCTTAACAATTAATAAATCGACCCTTCTGTTTTTAGATCGGATATCAGCTAAACTTCCGCCTGAAAAATCATCAACAAGCACACGACCTTTACCTTCGACAATGACTATTTTACTTTTATTAAAACCATTGGCAACCAAGATACTTTTTACAGCATTCACCCTGTTTTCTGATAGTTTCAAATTGTAATTATTATTGCCACGGTCATCACAATATCCATAAACCTGAATCGATTCTACCAGTGTGGTATCCAGCTCACGAACAAAATCAACTACATTTTGTTCCTGAATGGCGTCAACAGCATACTTGTCAAATTCAAAATAAACAGTTCCAATTTTTTTCTCCTGAGCACTTAACGTACTCCAGCCAAAAAAAGAAAATATCAGAATTGATTTTAACATCAGCTTTTTAAAATAGTTTTGTAATTATCAGTATTATTCAAAATAGTAACCGCTTTTTTAATAACCGAATTGGATTTCATATAATATTGATAAAAACCTTCCTGATATTGATAGCGCTTTATAATTTCTTCTAAAATCAAATCTTTAATTTCAGCCTGATGATTGTCTAATTGCTGGGCTTCACTTTTTTGAACGGCAGCTAATAATTGATTGTATTCGTTTATAATTGCTTCATCAATCGCTTCTTTTTTGGCTATTGCCAAAGTGTTTTTTAGTGATTCTTCGGTTTCTGTACCAAATGAGATCTTCTGATTTTTTAAAAACTGCTTGAAATCCTGAAAATCAGCATTCGAGAACGTTGGAATCTGATTGCCCTGATTTGGATTTTTATAATAATAAGCCGTAGCATAATTAAAAATTCCATCATTTTTGATCAATGCATTGGCAATCACACTGGTTTTTGACTCATCCATAGGTACATCAGGCAAAATTCCGCCACCATCATAAACCGTTCTTCCTTTTCGGGTTTTGAACGAATTATAATTAGTTGCCTGCGTACGGGTTGCCAGTCCGTTTTTGTCTTTATGAGCATAATCTAATGCCTGAATGCATCTTCCCGAAGGAGTGAAGTATCTTGAAATAGTAACTTTTAATTGCGTATTATAGGTTAAATCAACTGGTTTTTGAACCAATCCTTTCCCAAAACTTCTGCTTCCTATAATCACAGCACGATCTAAATCCTGCAAAGCTCCCGATACAATTTCGGATGCCGAAGCACTTTTATCATTCACAATAATCACTAACGGAATCTCTAAATCTACCGGTTCAGCAGTAGTTTTATAAATATTATTATGCTTCTCATTAATGGATTTTGTGGTTACAATGATTTCGTTTTTTGGAACAAATAAATTACAAATATTGATGGCTTCGACTAAAAGCCCGCCGGGATTGTTTCTTAAATCTAAAACTATCTGTGTAGCACCTTGTTTTTTAAGTTCCAATAAAGCTTCTTTGGTTTCGTTCGAAGCTTTTTTATTAAATCGGCTCAGGACGATATAGCCTGTTTTATCATCAATTTTAGAGTAAAAAGGAACCGATTTGATTTCGACTTCATTAAGTAAAATCTGGGTTGTATTTGTTTTTCCCTGACGAATGTATTGTATATCAATTTTAGTGTTCTTTGCTCCTTTTAACAACTGGGAAGCATCATCCTTAAAATCGGCAATAGCCACATCACCTATCTGGATAATTTCATCACCGGGTTTAAATCCCGCTTTATCAGCCGGAAAATTTTTATAAACTTCCCGCAATATTAATTTCCCGGATCTTTGGGTGATTAAAGCTCCTATTCCTGTGTATTCACCTGTATTGTTAATTTTAAATTTCAAGACATCCTGCTCATTAAAATAAACCGTGTACGGATCTAAACTGGCCAGCATTCCTTTAATGGCACTATCCATCAGCTCACCCGGATTAGTTTCATCCACATAATTGGTATTCAATTCTTTAAAAAGCGTCGTAAAAATCTCTAATTGCTTGGCAATTTCAAAAAAATCATCTTTAAAACTGGAACCAATAAACAAAAAGGCCGAAGCAACTACGGGAAGGATGTATTTTTTCTTTACAAGATTTATCATCTTAAACTGTTTTTTTCTTTAATCGTTTTCTAATAAAATGTGCAATTAATGCTAAAATAATCAAGAAAGGCCAAATACTTAATAATGTAATAAAGAAATTTGAAATTTCATTAAATCCAGATTTAAAGGCATTCCAAATTTTAGATCCATAAGAAATGGTTGCACCGCCTTCATTTGCAACAGTTTTATAAAATTCGATAGTCATTGTACTCATTGAAATCTGGCTTTGCATATAACGCAATTGTCCTTCTTTAGCTTCAATTTCCTCTCGAATAGCAGAAAGTTGCGCTTCGATTTCCAACATTTCCGAAACCTTAGTTGCTTTTTTCAAAAGTTCCAGATAACGATCTTCCAGTACTTTTTTAGCTTTTAATCGGGCATCAATATCAATGTATTCTTCCGTTACATCTTGAGAAGAAATATCTTTATTGTCAAAATAAGTTACTCCTTTAGAAATGTCAGCTAAAAATAAATCAAAGTTTTTACTTGGAACACGAACTACTAATCGTCTAAAAACCGAACTATAATCTTTTCCTTCGGTATCATTTTGAATAATAGCATGGTGTTTTTTTACTGCAATAATTAGGTGACTGTAAGTTTCTTCTAAATCATTGGATTCAAATCGGATATCACCAGTTTTTATGATTTTCTGTTCTATTTTTTCAACAGCAATACTTTCTTCAGAATTTATAATGACAGGTTTTAAAAGTTTAACCTGATTAACTTTTGGTGGTGGAGGCACATTTACCTCATCTTCCTTCATTACTTTATCTAGCCCAAGAGCTTCCGATTTTTTACAACTAAAAGAAAACAGTACAATTATCAAAAACAAGAATAGTTTTTTCATAAAAATTGATTTAGAATATCAGAAACTAAAATTAATGAATATTCGTATAAAAAATATGATTCTATTCCTTTTTTATATTCTGAGCCACAAATTTTTCGAATAACTGAATGGTTTTAGTATTAATTTCTTCGTAAGACAAACGCTCTTTAGTTTGGTAAAAAAACATAAAGGCATAAGGCTGATCTAAATTGTCCAGAAGAATATGTTTGTTGAGTCGATACGTTTCACGAAGAATACGCTTAAAACGATTTCTGTCCACGGCTTTTTTAAAATATTTTTTAGAAACCGAAACACCCATTTTTATTTTTTCATTCTCGTTTAAAGAACCGGAATGATAAACCAATCGCAATGGATATTTAGAAACTGATTTACCTTCAGAGAACAACAATCCAATGCTGATTTTACTTTTTAATTTTTCGTTTTTTGGATAGCTAAAACTCATTTTTACGGGGAAAAGACATTTTTTTTAAACGACAAAGGTACAATTTAACACTAAACCTATTAATGTTTAAGAATTAAATACCGCTAAAAAATTATTTCATACTTTTGCAGCTAATTTTTTCAAGAATGCAAAAACTTATTTCGTATCCCCTATCCGTAATTTATTATTTATGTTTTGGACTTACGTTAGTAATTTTCCACCCTATTCAATGGGTTTGTCTGAATGTTTTTGGTTATAATGCCCATAAAAAAAGTGTTGACTATTTAAACTTTTTTTTATTAAAATGTACTAACTTAGTAGGAACAACTTATAAATTCGAAAACAGAGAACTCATTCCGGAAGGTAAACCCTTAATTTTTGTAGCTAATCATCAAAGTATGTATGATATTGTAGCAATGATTTGGTACTTACGAAGGTTTCACTGTAAATTTGTAAGTAAGAAAGAATTAGGTAAAGGAATCCCTAGTGTTTCTTATAATTTAAGACACGGTGGCGGAGCTTTAATCGACAGGAAAGACCCTAAACAGGCGATTCCGGAGATTAAAAGATTATCTGAATATATTGAGAAAAATAAACGTTCAGCGGTAATTTTTCCCGAAGGAACCCGAAGCAAAACGGGAAAACCAAAGGAATTTGCCCAAACAGGTTTAAAAATATTATGTAAAAGTGCACCTTCAGCTTATATTGTGCCTATAAGCATCAATAATTCATGGAAAATGGTAAAATATGGTTTTTTCCCTGTAGGTTTAGGAAATCATCTTACCTTTGTAGTTCATAAGCCTTTAAAGGTTAGTGACTATAATTTTCCTGAATTAATGGAGAAGACTGAAAGTGCAGTAGTAAAAGGAATAAAATTTTAAAAAAAATACAATGTCTATAAAAAACATTCGATTAGAAGTTATGCAGTTTTTGGAAAAAAACGTGACTGGCTATATGGATCAATATTTGATTCCGGTAGAACAAATATGGCAGCCATCCGATTTTTTACCTAATTCTGAAGGAGATAATTTCTTAGAAGAAGTAAAAGAATTACGCGAAATATCAAAGGATTTACCTTATGATTTCTGGGTAGCTATGGTAGGTGATATGATTACCGAAGAAGCCCTTCCTACTTATGAAAACTGGTTAATGGAAGTGGAAGGCGTGGATAATGAAGAAAGAAACGGCTGGTCAGCCTGGGTACGCCAATGGACTGGAGAGGAAAATCGTCATGGCGATTTATTGAACAAATACCTGTATTTATCAGGTCGTGTAAACATGCGCGAAATTGAAATGACAACGCAACACCTTATCAACGACGGATTTGATATTGGTACCGGAAGAGATCCTTATAAAAACTTTGTTTACACGAGTTTTCAGGAATTAGCAACCTATGTTTCACACAACAGAGTTTCGCAATTAGCTAAAAATTATGGTGACAAGAAATTGTCTAAAATGTGTAAAATGATTGCCGGGGACGAAATGCGTCACCACCATGCTTACAGCCATTTTGTGAGCGAAATTTTTAAAGTAGATCCAAGCGAAATGATGCTTGCTTTTCAATACATGATGAAAGCTAAGATTGTGATGCCTGCTCATTTCCTGAGAGAATCAGGGCAAAAAATAAGCTCAGCATTCGAATTATTTTCTGATTCTGCACAGCGTATCGGAGTGTACACAGCTCAGGATTATGTGGAAATTATGCAAAAATTAATCGATAAATGGGAAATTGATAAAATTGCAGGTTTAACTGATGAAGCTGAAAAAGCCCGTGATTATCTAATGAAATTACCTGCGAGAATGGCCCGAATTTCTGAAAGAATTGTAATCCCTAAAGAATCACATATTTTTAAATGGGTAGAACCGGCGAGATTATAGAATGCAGATTTTAGATTTTTAGAAATTGAAATTGATTTTTGAAATTGAAATTGCCATTGCCATTGAATTAAAAACACAATTAGTTAATTTTAAAATGTTGATTTTTGAAGTTTAAAAGCTTTGAAAATCAACATTTTTTTTAAAAGAACAACATGGACAACACCGATATTATTAGCAAAACCATCACTTTTGTAAAAGGACAATTAGAAAATGCCGAAGGAGGACACGACTGGTTTCATATTGAAAGAGTGTACAAAAATGCTCTTTTAATTGCTAAAGAAGAAGTTTGCAACTTGCAAGTAGTGCAACTAAGTGCTTTGCTTCATGATATTGCTGACAGTAAATTTCATAATGGAGATGAAACTATTGGTCCCAAAATAGCCCGCCAATTTCTGGAATCAGAAAAAGTGCCTGATGCTATAATTAATCATGTGGTGCTAATTATTGAAAATATTTCTTTTAAAGGAGGCAATTTCGATAAAAAATTCCATTCAGCAGAATTAGATGTTGTTCAGGACGCCGATCGTTTAGATGCCATAGGAGCCATAGGAATTGCCAGAGCATTCAATTACGGCGGATTTAAAAACAGAGCGCTCTACGATCCTGAAATCGCACCAAATACCAATATGACAATTGACGAATACAAAAATAGTCAGGCACCTACACTCAATCATTTTTATGAAAAATTATTGCTGCTAAAAGATAAAATGAATACCTCAACAGGCAAAAAAATCGCAAAAGAAAGGCATCGTTTCATGGAAAATTTCTTAGCTCAATTTTATGCCGAATGGGAAGGAGAGAAATAAGTCTTACTATTTTTCTCATGTTTTTAAACAAAACATTGCATTTTTCAATCTAAAAACTGCTTTTAATCGGTTTTTTTATTGTTTTTAGCTTTAATTAACAAATATTTATTAACTAATACTTGCCAGAATACTTTACGAGAGATAGATTTGCAACAGGAATGAAAAAAGCACTAAGACATATTATCCCATTATGTATGCTGCTGTTATTGAGCACCGGTTCTTTGTTTGCTCAAACACTAACAGCTCCTTTTTTTGCGACTTCTGTAACCAAAAAAATTCCTTTAGAAAAACCGAACAGATTAATAGTACAACATCTGTTTGAAAACCAATTTAATATAGCTCATCCGGTAAAAGATCTTTACAGCAAGAAAGAAATTGTAGTTGATAATGATGAAGAAGATTCCGAAGTTAGCATCTATAAAAAATTAGTAAACAAAACCGTTTCTTACCCCTCTTTTTTCAGACATCAAATAGCCGAATCGGGTATATTGTATCTCGAAAAATCTTCAGATTTCTCTAAAAATCTGTTTTACTTACCTTTACGCAATTCTCTTTACCTTATATTCGAGGTTTTCCGAATATGATATTTTAACTTTTTATAAGCACAATTCTGTGCAAATCAGTCCTTTTCTTATGCTAGTAAGTCTGGGAAACTAAGCTGTAGCTCATTTTACAGCTTATACAAATCAACATACCTTATTGTTTTAAAAAGTTAAAGAATCATCATGAAAAAAAACGCAATTTTCATTGGTCTAATGGCCGCGTTATGCACTATTGGCTGCAATTCACATAAAGAAGAAAAAAAAGAAGAAAGGACATTTGTGGTAACTAATCCTGTAGCAATGGATACCTCAATCGTTAAAGAATATGTTTGCCAGATCCATTCCATTCGTCATATCGAACTCCGTGCAATGGAGAAAGGTTACCTTCAGAAAATAAATATTGATGAAGGGCAAAAAGTTAGAAAAGGGCAACAAATGTTTCAAATCATGCCAAACATTTATCAGGCCGAATTGCAAAAAGCAAAAGCCGAAGGAAATGCTGCTTTTATCGAATATAAAAACACCAAACTTCTGGCAGACAGCAAAGTGGTATCTCCTAATGAATTAGCGCTTTCTAAAGCTAAATTTGACAGAGCTAATGCCGAAATAGCACTTGCTCAGACACACTTAGGCTTTACCAGTATTAAAGCTCTTTTTGACGGAGTTATCGATCACTTTCATGTAAGAGAAGGAAGCATGCTTGAAGAAGGAGAATTATTAACGACACTTTCTGATAACAGCAAAATGTGGGTTTACTTTAACGTTCCTGAAGCAGAATACCTGAATTATATTGTAAGTGCTGACAAAAACAAGAAAGAAAAAGTGAATTTACGCATGGCTAACAACATGCAATTCAATCAATCCGGTATTGTAGAAACTATTGAAGGAGAATTCAATAACGAAACAGGGAATATTGCTTTTAGAGCTACATTTCCTAATCCGAAAAGTATTTTAAGACACGGAGAAACAGGAACTATACTGATGACTGTTCCTTTAAAAAACGTACTTATCATTCCGCAAAAAACAACTTTTGAAGTATTAGACAAACGCTATGTTTTTGTAATTGATAAAAACGGTGTAGTCAGACAAAGAGAAATTACAATTGGTGCCACTTTAGAAAACCTTTTTATAGTAAAAAAAGGACTGGATGTAAACGATCATATTTTATTAGACGGATTACGACTGGTTAAAAACAATGAAAAAGTGAAATTCAATGTTGAAAATCCTAAAAAGGTACTAGCAACTCTTGATGTTTACGCCGAATAAAAACCCCCTTAAAAAACAACAAAATGTTTAAAAAGTTTATTCAAAGACCCGTTTTAGCAATTGTTATTTCGGTCATTATTGTATTTATGGGGTTGCTTGCTATCAAACAATTACCCATTTCGCAATTTCCGGAAATTGCACCAACTACCGTTAATATCTTTATAGCCTATCCGGGATCAAGTTCAGATGTATTGGTAAAATCAACTTTAATTCCTCTGGAAACAGCCATTAATGGTGTACCCGGAATGCGGTACATAGCTTCGGATGCTACCAGTGCAGGAGAAGGAACCATTCGTGTAATTTTTGAACCAGGAACCGATCCTAACGTCGCGGTAATCAGGGTAAAAACCCGAGTAGATCAGGTAATGCCTTTATTACCTGACTTAGTACAGCGTGAAGGTGTTATCATTACACCTGTTCAGCCAAGTATGTTGATGTATGTTGATTTGTATAGCAAGAAAGGACATGATGTAGATGAAAAATTCCTATACAATTATGCTTATACAAACATGCTTCGTGAAATACAACGTATCAACGGAATTGCCAGTGCACAAATTCTGGGTAGCCGTAAATATGCCATGCGTATTTGGTTAAAACCAGACAGAATGCGTGCTTATAATATCTCTGCAGAAGAAGTAATGCAGGCTATGCAAGAACAAAGCATCTTAGCAAGACCCGGAAGATTAGGACAAAGTTCCGGTGTAAAATCACAATCGCTTGAATATGTATTAACTTACAGAGACCGATTTAGTGAGCCTCAGGAATATAAAGACGTAATAATACGGGCAAATGCGAATGGTGAAGAAATAAAACTAGGTGATATTGCTAATGTAGAATTAGGAAGTGAATTTTATGATATCTACGATAATCTGGATGGTAAACCATCGGCTTCGATTGTTTTAAAACAAACCCTTGGAACTAATGGTAGCGATGTAATCAGAGACGTAAAAAGCAAATTAAAAGAATTAGAAAAAGACCTTCCTCCCGGAGTGGGTTATAAAATTAGTTATGACGTTTCCAGTTTCTTAGATGCTTCTATTGAACAGGTAATAGACACTCTTAGAGATGCTTTTGTCTTAGTATCCATTGTAGTATTTTTATTTTTGGGTGACTGGCGTTCCACACTTATTCCGGTTATTGCAGTACCCGTCTCGTTGATTGGAGCTTTTTTTGTCATGCAACTATTTGGTTTATCCATCAACCTGATTACTTTATTTGCACTGGTACTGGCCATTGGTATTGTAGTTGATGATGCGATTGTCGTCGTCGAGGCCGTCCATGTAAAAATGGAAGAAGAACATCTCACACCATTCAAAGCTTCGAAGGCTGTATTAGGCGAAATTGGAGGAGCTATTATTGCAATCACGTTAGTAATGGTTTCTGTATTTATTCCTATCTCATTCATGACGGGGCCGGTAGGTGTGTTCTATCGTCAGTTCTCTATTACTATGGCGGGATCTATTATTATTTCGGCAGTTGTTGCTTTGACATTGACACCTGTACTTTGTGCCATGTTACTTAAACCCAACCACGGTCATGCTAAGAAAAAATCTCCTATCGATCGCTTTATCGATTGGTTCAACAAAGGATTTGAAAAATTGACAGGCCATTATGTGGGTATTTTAAAACACATTGTTAACCGAAGAGTCATTACTTTCGGAATTTTGATTGGTTTTTGCTTTGCAACCTACTTTACTAATCAGGCACTTCCTGCCGGTTTTATACCTAGTGAAGATCAGGGGATGATCTATGCAATCATTCAAACACCACCGGGAACAACATTAGAGCGTACTAATGATGTTGCGAAAAAACTACAAAGCATTTGTGAAGAAATTGACGGTGTATCTTCTGTATCTTCTTTAGCGGGTTATGAAATTATGACCGAAGGTCGCGGATCCAATGCAGGAACTTGTTTAATCAACCTGAAACCCTGGGAGGAAAGAGAACATTCCGTACACGAAATCATGGAAGAATTAGAAGAAAAATCCAAAAATTTAGGTGCAGTTATCGAATATTTTGAGCCGCCGGCAGTACCGGGATTTGGTTCTTCAGGAGGTTTCTCTTTGCGTTTACTGGACAAAACAAACGGAACCGATTATCAGGAATTCCAAAGAGTAAACAACGATTTCCTTGCCGAATTAGAAAAACGAAAAGAACTAACAGGAGTATTTACTTTTTATTCTGCCAATTATCCACAGCTTAAATTAAATATTGATAATAAAGCAGCAATGCAAAAAGGCGTTTCTATAGGAAAAGCTATGGACAACCTGAATATTCTTATCGGAAGTACTTACGAACAAGGATTTATCAAATTTGGTCAGTTCTTTAAAGTATATACGCAAGCGGCTCCGGAATATCGAAAAATCCCTTCTGATCTGGAGAAATTATATGTAAAAAATGAAGCGGGCGAAATGGTTCCCTATTCTGCTTTTATGAAAGTCGAAAAACATTTAGGTCCTAATGAAATCACGCGCTACAATTTGTACAATTCGGCGGCAATTCGTGGATTACCTGCTAAAGGTTACACCAGTGCTGATGCGATTAATGCGATTAAAGAAGTGGCACAATACAAGCTTCCACGCGGTTATGATATTGCCTGGGAAGGATTGTCTTATGACGAAGCTAACAGAGGAAATGATGCGCTGTACGTATTCGGAATTGTATTAATATTCGTTTACCTGGTTTTAGCCGCTCAATACGAAAGTTTTGTATTGCCTTTGGCCGTATTACTCTCGTTACCTGTTGGGTTCTTTGGATCTTTTGCTTTGTTGCAGTTAATGGGATTATCTAATGATGTTTATGCTCAAATTGGGGTCATCATGCTTATTGGACTTCTGGGTAAAAATGCCGTGTTAATCGTGGAAGTCGCCGTCCAAAAGCGGGCACAAGGCATGAGTGTTGTAGATGCCGCTATGGAAGGAGCTAAACTACGTTTCCGGCCTATCCTGATGACATCATTTGCCTTTATTGCCGGACTAATTCCATTAGTTATTGCTACTGGTGCCGGAGCTATTGGAAACCGTACTATAGGTGGATCTGCCATGGGAGGAATGATCATCGGAACGCTCTTTGGCGTCTTCATTATTCCCGGATTGTATTACACATTTGCAAAAATGAGCGACGGTCGTAGTTTGATACAAGACGAAACTTTTGAACCAGTATCTGAAGAGTTCATGAGAACCAGTGAAAACGAAAGCAGTCTTAAATTGAAGCTTAAAGCAATGAACAAACAATTGAAAAAACTAATGAAAAGAGATGAAGAAAATGAATAAACAAGTTTTCAAATATATAAATATAAGGTCAGTACTAACACTGACCTTATTCACCCTGATTTTTCAAAGCTGTGTGCCTGTAAAAACTGTTCGTGACGAAAAAAAGGATTTGCCGGAGCAATTTCAAAATATAGTTTCGAATGATACAACTAATTCGGCCCAAATGAAATGGAAAGAATTCTTTAACGATCCTAAGCTAACAGCACTTATTGACACAGCACTGGTAAACAATCAGGAGTTAAATATCATGTTGCAACAAATAGATATGGCAAAGAATGAAATCCAGGCCAGAAAAGGAGAGTATTTACCCTTTTTAGGTATTCAGGCAGCTGCAGAAGTAGAAAAAGTGGGACGTTATACCAGTCAGGGTGCTAACGATGCTAATACGGATATTAAACCCGGAGAAGAGTTTCCGGAACCTTTACAAAATTATAAGGTAGGTGCCTTTGCCACCTGGGAACTGGATGTGTGGAAAAAACTACGCAATTCTAAAAAAGCAGCAGCAATGGAATACCTTTCTACTGTAGAAGGCCGAAATTTCATGGTCACTAATTTAATTGCCGAAATTGCCGATTCTTATTATGAATTACAGGCATTAGACAATAAATTAGCCATTCTTACGCAAAATTTAGAATTGCAAAATCACGGTTTAAAAACCATTCGTTTACAAATGCAGGCGGCTAAAGCAACTGCTCTTGGGGTACAAAGACTGGAAGCTGAAGTGTATAAAAACACCAGCGAATTGTACAATGTTAAACAAGATATTGTGGAAACGGAGAATAAATTGAATTTCTTAGTGGGTCGTTCACCACAGCACATTAATCGTGATTCGGATACTTTTATTGATCAAAAAATAGATACCATGTATGTAGGTATACCTTCACAGCTCTTAACTAATCGTCCTGATATCAGACAGGCGGAATATGAATTGCAAGCGGCCAAACTGGATACACAGGTTGCTAAAGCAAATTTTTATCCGTCTTTTACGTTAAGAGCTGGTGTAGGTTTAGAATCTTTCAAAACCAAATATATTACGGCCACACCTGAATCTTTGTTGTATGGTTTAGCCGGAGATATGGTAGCGCCTTTAATTAACAGAAATGCTATTAAAGCAGCTTATTATAATGCCAACGACAGGCAATTACAAGCTGTTTTTGATTATGAAAAAACCATTTTGAATGCACATATCGAAGTACTAAATGGTTTATCTAAAATTGAAAATTTAAAGAAAAGCTACGAACAAAAAGAGCATCAGGTGGAAGCTTTGACTAATTCTATCGAAATCACCAATAAACTTTTCAGCGCAGCAAGAGCCGATTACATGGAAGTTTTATTAACGCAACGTGATGCTTTGGAATCCAAATTACAATTAGTTGAAACTAAAAAAGAGCAATTAACTGCTAAGGTTAATATGTATAAATCATTAGGCGGTGGATGGAATTAATTGCCCATTCCATAAAGTTTAATAGTCTTTAACCATCCCTGATAAGCAGCAAAGCCACTCATTTTCTGAGTGGCTTTGTTATTGTATAATTAAATTCAAATCCCTTTTTCTTTCATTTCCAGAATCACATCCGAAGCACTTTTAAAAGTGGGTGCCTGCTCTGTAATGCTTCCTGCTCTTTTTTTATTGAGTTTAAAAGTCACATCATTTTCGGTGGTGAATAATAAGGCACTTAAAAAGGGCTTATTCATGTAAGACGCTAATATTGGGTAAGCTTCGTCTAAACTGTGGAAACTTTCTATCTCTTCGGTTTTATAACGGGCAATAACGGAAAGACTAAATGCATCATTTTCCAGTAAAACAGGGCGAACATAGATGTTTTTTAATTCGGTATCGCCAATGGTTTTTGCAAGGGTTAATTTAGCAAAAGTTTTATCTTCAATACTTTGTTTCACTCTTTCCCAAAAAAGGGCAAATATAGGCTCGTATGACATGTTTTTATCTTTTGTTTTAAAATAAAGTTCTAAGTTAAATAGGCTTTTTAGTTTACAATAAAAAATCCCAAAAATTTTCTTTATGAATTACCTGAGTAGTTTTGGGATGGTACTTTTCTGTAAATGACTTTGTAAATCGCACTTTTTGATTGGGGTTGTATTTAATTTCAAAAGCTTCAATTTCAGTATTCTTTACTTCTAAATAATCAATTTCTGCCTGTTGTGTATTTCTCCAGAAATAAGTGTCTTTGAATTGATTTTCATAGGCCAATTTTTTCTTCCTCTCGCTAATAACAAAGTTTTCCCATAACGCACCAACATCATCACGAAGTTCTATAGGATTAAAATTTTTGATAATTCGATTACGCAAACCGTTATCCCAAAAATATACTTTTCTGCCTTTTTTAAGTTCATTATCCTGGTTTCTACTAAAAGCAGTTAAACTGAAAACTATAAAATTTTTCTCCAGAATATCAATGTACTTTTCAATAGTTAACCGATTCACCCCCAAATCATTAGAAAGTGCATTAGAATTGACTTCGCTACCAATGCGGTAGGCTAACATCTGAACTAATCTTTGCAAAGTTGCCGATTTTTTTACACCCTCCAGGTTCAGAATATCTTTGTAAAGAAAACCTTCAACTAAATCATTCAGAATTTTTTCTTCTTTACCAACACTGGTAACCACTTCGGGATAATAACCAAAGACTAAACGGTGCGGAACTAAGCGGGTTTCCTCAACAAAATTAGAATGCTTAACCATTTCGCCATAACTCAAAGGGAAAAGTTGTAATTCTTCTTTTCTTCCCACCATCGATTCCTTAGTTCTGTCAGCCAATTCAAAAGCACTGCTTCCTGAGGCAATGACTTGTATTTCGGGATAATTATCTACCATTCGCTTGATAAGTAAACCAATATTGTGAATCATTTGGGCTTCGTCAATTACTATGATTTTTTTTTCGCCAATTAAGGCTTTCAATCTGTCGGTAGTAATGTTCTCTAACAAAATCTGGGTGTCGGGTTCGTCTCCATTAAACCACAAAAACGATTGTCCTTTGATTGTCTTTTTTATCAAAGAGGTCTTACCTACTTGTCTTGCGCCAAATACCAATATCGCTTTTCCTTTGAAAAGATAACTGTCAATTTCAGTTTGTGGGCTTCTGTTTATCATCTTTTGCATTCATATCAGAATACAAATATAATATTTTGATATTACAATATCAAAAAAACATAATATTTTGATATTACAATATCAAAAAAATATAATAATTTGATATTTTAATATAAATAAAGTTAGCAGACAATTACAACCTAAGACCGAAAACTTTGGGACTGAATACTGAAAATTTTTTTATTCTCCGGTAAAAACCGCTTTTCTTTTTTCGATAAAAGCCTGGGTACCTTCTTTAAAATCTACGGTTCCAAAACATCTTCCAAAGGATTTTATTTCGGTTTCAAAACCATTTTCTCCTTCTTTATAATTGGCATTTATGGCAGTCATCGCCATACTAATTGCCGATGGTGAGTTTTTAATAATTTTTTGAGCAATCTCATTGCAATACGCTAACAATTCCTCAGGAGCAACTACATGATTCACTAAACCCATTCTATAGGCTTCATCGGCGGTAATCATAGCTGCTGTGAGAATCATTTCCATCGCGCGTCCTTTGCCTATTAATTGGGGCAAACGCTGTGTACCTCCATAACCGGGAATAACACCCAGTGAAACTTCCGGAAGTCCCATTTTAGCAGTATCAGCAGCTACACGAATATGGCAGGCCATAGCCAGTTCTAATCCGCCACCAAGGGCAAATCCATTAAGGGCGGCAATAACCGGAACTTTTAAATTTTCGACAAAATTAAATAAGATATCCTGACCCTGAGCCGATAATTGTATGCCTTCTTCGATGGAAAAATCAGCAAATTCAGCAATATCTGCTCCGGCAACAAAAGCTTTTTCGCCACTACCTGTTAAAATAATAGCCTTTATATCCGGATTTTGTTCTAAAGCTGAAAAAGCCTGATGCAGTTCCTGAATGGTACTTTTATTTAATGCATTTAATTTTTGTGGACGATTAATGGTAATCGTTGCAATAGTCTGCTCTTTTGTAATCAAAATATTTTTGTAGCTCATTGTATTGCTTTTAAGAGTTAATAATGGGAAGTGAAACAGTAAAACGGGTTCCGTTTCCATATTCAGTATCAAAGCTGATGCTGCCTTTATAATTTTCGATAATGTTCTTTATAATCCCTAATCCCAGTCCCATTCCACTGCTTTTAGTGGTGAATTTAGGTTCAAATATGCGATTGATATCTTCTGTTTTAATTCCTATCCCATTATCCTGAACAATAATCAGGACATTTTCTTCCTCTTTTTTCACTAAAACAGATACCATTTTATACTCTTGTTGCTCAGGAATGGACTGTATAGCATTTTTGACTAAGTTAGTAATAATTCGTATTAATTGTGTCCTGTCTATCTTCGAAATAATTTCCGGAGCATCACTTTCAAAAACAATATGATTTTCATTAAAGATATCTAAGGCTAATTCGACTACTTCTACCACATTCAACGTTTCATTTTGCTGTGCCGGCATGGAAGCAAAATTAGAAAATGCCGAAGCTACTGAGTTCATCGTATCAATTTGCTGAATCAGTGTTTCTGAATAATCATTCATTTTTTGTTTGATATCCGGATCATCCGGATTAAATCTTCTTTGAAAACTTTGCACCGTTAATCGCATCGGTGTTAACGGATTTTTAATCTCATGTGCCACCTGTTTTGCCATTTCCCGCCAGGCTTCTTCCCTTTCGCTTTGCGCCAGTTTAATGGCACTTTTTTCTAATTCATCAACCATTTGGTTATAACCCCGAATTAGCAAATTGATTTCTTTACTACTGGCCGAAAGAAGAATTTTTTCATTTTTTTGATTCAGTCGGGTTTCATTCAACTTATCAGAAATGGTTTTTAAGGATTTCGTAATGTAAGAAGAAAGAAAATAGGCCAAAGCAAAAGCCACAATCAGCATAAAAGAATAAACCTGACCCAGACGAATAAGAAAATTATTCAGCTCTTTTTGATAAAAACCATCGTCTTCCTGATAAGGTAAATTTAAAACCCCCAGCGGTTTGAATTTATCATCTTTAATTTGGGTAAAAGACGAACGGTTTTTAATTCCGTTGATGGTTTTTATATCTACATAGCGCTTTTCAATCGAAGAACGTACCAGTTTTAAAATATATTTGGGAATGGGTGGCGCTACTTTATCTACTGAAAACGATTCTTTAGAGGATTTTAATAATTTACCGTTTAAGTCGTAAATATTAATTTCACTATTGTGAATATGTGCTATTTCGTGAATTCGATCTTTAAAAATCAGTTCTAAATTTTCAGTAGTCAGCGGATAAGTGGTGGTAGAAAGTACATAATTTATATGTTCCCTAACAGCATTTTCTTTGCGTTCTAAACGTTCTTTATGATATTCTTTAGCTTCATTTTTAAATTGAATAATCGAAATAGAAGCTAATAAAATAGAAGCCACGATTATCACTACGATCATCGAAAGAAAAATTCGGATTCGCAGCGAAAGCATCGATAATTTAAAGCTTTTTGGCATAATTTTTTAGTGTTCAGAGTTCAATTTTCTAGTGTTCAGTCCCCAACTGAATACTGTTTACTGACCACTGTTTTTCTCCCTGATTCTTTTATAAAATTTAAAACCCAGCATGATTAAAACCGAAAACAAAACAATTCCGATTACACCATAAATCCAGTTTACAGCATTTTTTAAAACTACTAAAAAAACAACCGCAAAAAGAATAATTGTAGCTCCTTCATTCCACAAACGCATAAAGTTAGTGGTATATTTTACTTCGTTATTTTGTAATTGTTTAAATATCTGATGGCATTTTAAATGGTACAAATACAATGCAAAAACAAAGCCAAGTTTGACATGCATCCAGGACATTTGCAACCAGGAGTTCCCCAGATCTGTAAAAAACAACATCCAAAAAGCAAAAAAACTGGCTAAAACTGCCGATGGCCAGGTGATAATATACCACAGCCTGTAACTCATGATTTTGAATTGTTTTTGCAAAATTTCTTTTTCCGGCGAAGGTTTATCAGCAGCTTCAATCTGGTATACAAACAAACGTACAATATAAAACAAGCCTGCAAACCAGGTAATCACAAAAATTAAATGCAGTGATTTTAAATAATTATAGTATTCCATCATGAGTCTGAATCAATTTAGTATTCATTTCTTTTTTTAGAAAATAGGCTGTCAATAAAGTCGAACAAACATCTGCTATTGGAAAAGCAACCCAGACTCCAAAAATACCGAAAAAATTTGGTAGAATAATAACTAATGGTATCAGGAAAAAACCCTGTTTGCTTAAGGTTAGCAACAATGCTTTTCTGGCTTTTCCTGCCGCCTGAAAATAAGCAGCACCAATTAACTGAATGGCAATAACCGGAGAAGCTGCAAAAACCCATCTTAGAGCAACAGTAGTATCATCATTCACCTGAAGATCGTGAGTAAAAACACTAACTATTTCAGAGGCAAAAAACAAAATAAAAAGATAAATAACCGTAGCTAATAAGGCTGCATATTTAATAGAAACCAGAATACTTTCATTGACTCTTTTAAAATTATCAGCGCCATAATTATATCCGGCAATAGGAATAAATCCCTGAGTGATGCCTAAAATGGGAAATAAAGCAAACATCAGCATCCTGCTGACAATTCCGTATACGGTAATAGCACTTTCACCTCCGTAAGAATATAAGGTATGATTAACAATAATAGCAAGAATGCTAATAACGCTCTGACGGGCAAAAGTAACAAAACTTAATCCCGTAATTTCTTTTACAATAGGGAGATTCCATTTAAAATGCGGTGCTTTCAGGGTCAATTCACTTTTAAAAACAAAAAACCAAAGCACAAATAAAAAACACATCACATAAGAAATAGTAGTTGCCATTGCAGCACCAAACATTCCTAATCCCAATATTTTTATAAAAAGTATATCCAGAGCAATGTTAAAAAATGCGGGAATAATCATAGCCACCATCGCAAACTTCGCCTTGCCTTCGGCCCTGATGATGTTATTACCCATCATGCACAAAGCCAGAAAAGGAACCGAAAAAATAAGCGGAGCAAAAAATGCTTTTGCCAGTTCCATTATGGAGCCTTTAGCACCAAAAAGAAATAAAATATCCGTACTGAAAAACATACAGGCAAACATAAAAAACAATGACAAAACCAATGTCATCATGATTTGATTTCCAAAAACATGTTCGGCTTTTTCTTTATTTTTAGCACCTAAAGCTCTGGAAAGAACTGAGCCGCCTCCTACTCCAATTGCCATTCCCAGAGAAGAAATTAAAAAAGTGATGGGCAATACAACGGTCACAGCAGCAATTGCCAGTGAACCAATCCATTGCCCAACAAATATGGTGTCTATTAAAATATTTAACGAAAGAAATAAAATCCCAACTGAAGCAGGAACCGCCTGTTTCACAAGAAGTTTTTTAATACTTTGAGAGCCTAATTCTTGCGCAGATACTGCCATTTATGCAATTTTTTGCGCAGCAACAGCCCATTCCTTAATCCAGTTACTTACCGTTTCGCACCATGCATCATCATCATTCAGACACGGAATTGCTAAAAATTCCTGCCCGCCATTTTCTTCAAATTCTTCTTTGGCACGCATCGCAATTTCTTCTAATGTTTCTAAACAATCTGTAACAAATGCTGGGGTAACCACTGCAATTTTCTTAATTCCTCTGGCTGGCATTTTATTAATTTCTACATCTGTATAAGGTTCTAACCATTTATCACCTGCCAGTCTGGATTGAAAAGTAAGGCAATATTTATCCTCAGGAATCCCAAGTAATTTTACAATTTGTCGGGTGGTTTCATAACATTGATGGCGGTAGCAAAAATCATGTGCCGGCGATGGTGTGTTGCAACAAGAACCATCAATTTTACAATGTGATTTAGTGACATCAGTTTTTCGAATGTGACGCTCCGGAATTCCATGATATGAAAACACCAACTGGTCATAATCAAATCCTTCCAGGTGTTTTTTCATCACATTAGCCAGATTCTGAATATAATCCGGTTTGTTATAAAATGCCGGAACATCAGTAAAAGTCATATTTGGAAATTTCTTTTTGCGGATTTCCTCGGCTTTTACTAAAATGGTTAATGTTGAAGCCATAGCATACTGTGGATACAACGGAAAAAGCATCACCTCAGTAACACCCTGATCGTGCAATTCCTGAAGTCCTTTTTCAATAGTCATCGTACCATATCGCATGGCTAATGCAACAGGTGTTTCGACTAATTTCTGAACTTTTTTATGCATTCTTTCCGAAAGAACGATTAACGGCGAACCTTCTTCCCACCAGATTTTCTCATAAGCATGGGCGGATTCTTCCGGACGTTTTCTTAAAATAATTCCACGAACCAATAAAGCACGTAACAAAAACGGAACATCAATAACGTATTTGTCCATCAAAAATTCGTCTAAATACGGTTTTACATCTTTGGGAGTCGGACTCTCCGGAGATCCTAAATTTACTAGTAATACGCCTTTCATAGGTGGGTTTTTAATTTTTTTCAAAAGTACAGCAAGCTGTTTTTTAGAAATATGATAAATGTTATTTTTTATTTATATTTTAATATACAAAATCAATACTGTGACTGAATTGCTGTTACATTGACATTAAATATTTTTTAGGAGTGGTACCAAATTTCTTTTTGAAAGCCGCTATAAAATGACTCCCGGTACTGTAACCAATTTTTAAACCTACTTCGTTTACATTATACGATCCGCTGTCGAGCAGTTTTCGCGCAAAATCCATTTTGTAATCAAACAGAAAACCATAAACAGTGTCACCATAAATTTGCTTAAAACCCATTTTTAGTTTTTTCAAATTCAATCCTACCTGATCTGCTAATTCCTGTAATCCCGGTGGTTCAGACATGTTAGCGATAATAATTTCTTTGGCTTTCTTGATTTTCAATACGTTTTCCTCATCAACCAGAAACGGACATTGTTCCGCATTTGGATCCTCATTTCGATTAAAAAAAAGACTTAATAACTCGTATCCCTTTCCTTTGTAATACAGGTTTTTTATAGATGGATTAAGGTTATAATGAAACATCTGGTTCAAAACAATAGCCATCGACGGACTAATTTCGCTTTCGTTATAATACTTTTTCTCCTGATTTTCTTTGCTTAAAAACGGAATATGCTCGGCATCACTGGTAAACAATCCATGGAATTTTTTAATGGAAACAAATATGGAAATCAACCAGGTTTTTGGAGCAATTTCAACATTAAGCGGCAATTCTTTCTCCGTATTATAAAACAATAAGGCTTTTTCTTCTTTTAAATTCAGTACATAATTGCCCTGATTAAAAATGTAGTTAGCACTTCCTTTCAAACCAAAATGAAATTGTATCAGTCCCAATTGCACCGGACGTTGAAAAGTTAAAACCTCATCAGTATTGTTTTGAAAACGAATTAAAATAAAATCATCGTCAATTTTTATTTCTTCCTCCATTTTTTTGATTTACTTTAATACAACTTACTAGTCGTTTTTAGTCAAACGACCCTTTTGCTCTTTCAAAATTAAATCTTTTTGAGGATTTATTGTTTACTTCCTTCTAAATTTATAAAATCTTTATTGTTTGTATAACTTATTTCAACAGCGCATCGACCTGAATATTGATTTTATTGGAAACCTTATTCTTCACCACAGCCGGAATGGAAATATCAAAATCACTGGCATTTACTGAAAAATCGGCCACTAAAGTAATTCCGGAACCGGACTGACTCATCTTTGCAATGGTTTTTACTGCAACCGTTTTTCCATGAAGTTCTAATTTCCCGTTGATGGTAAAATTCTTCGGGCTTGCAGTTAAACTACCGGCATTAAAATTTTCTATTTTCCCTTTAAAAATCGCTTTTGGGTATTTGTCACTTTCGATGTAATTTTCATTGAAATGCTCTTCCATTAAAGCTACTTTAAACCGGAAACCTTTCATCAAAGCTAAACTGGCTATCTCACCGGTTTTTGGATTTAAAACTACCGTTACATTCGTATTGGTCGCTTTTACCTCTTCAAATGCGGGTACCGAAGCTTCAAAAGTAATATTCCCCGTTTTACAAATCATTTTTTCCTGAGCAATTGACCAGCCCGAAACCAGTAACATTGCTATTATAAAATAGTTTTTCATTTTATCTTTTTAAAAAATTATTGTTGCAACAGTCCGTCTTGTTGCCATTTAGCTACAATATCAATAGTGGCCTGAGGCAATCTTCCACTTTGCGGCATTAATAAACTATTGCCATTATTTAAGGAAATTCGATTCAACAATCCTCGATTTTGAACGGCATTTTTTACCTGATCATACGTCACTAATGCCATTGGAGCGCCATTTCTGGGCGTTGCTGCATGACAGGAAATGCAATTATTATCGATAATAGATTTTACATTTTGCTGATACGTTACTACATTATCATTAGGCACATCCTCCATCAGAGTATCCGGATTATCATTCGAACAAGACAATAAAAAACTGGCAGACAGCAGTAGCGGGAAAAGATTCTTTGGTTTCATAACAATTGGTTTTAGATTAAAAATGATTGTTTCTCTTAGATAACTCATGTACGTTGAAAATGCTTATCCAGTTTTGCCTTGCCAATTTTATTTTAAAAAAAAACCAATCTTTCTGTTTTAACGTAGATGAAATTACACATTAAAAACCACCACCATGAAGAAAAAAATCCTCATCGGAATTCTTATCTCAGTTGTCATTGCCATTGTTTTTTACGGCTACATCTACCAAAGCCACCGCGACATTAGTACTGAAGCGGCAACTTATAGCATAAGTATTCCCGAATTAGAAAAAGAATTCACGGCTAATGATAGTCTGGCATTGGTTAAATATCAGGATCAGACTATTGAACTGACTGCGCAAATAACAGCAGTAGATATTGAAAACAAGGCCATTATTCTGGACAATAAAGTATTTGCTACGTTCGAGGAGAGTTTGCCTGAAAACATTATTTCGGGAAAAATGGCCACAATTAAAGGGCGTTTTCTGGGCTATGACGACTTATTAGAAGAATTCAAACTCGATCAGAGTTCTATTATTCGATAAAAAACCAATTAACTAACAATCCAAAATTATATTTTATGAAAAAGTTCCTCCTATTCTTATTATTATTCCCCTTAATCTCTTTTTCGCAAGAAGATTTATTAAAAGGAATCGATACTATTTCCGGAAAAGAAAAAGTATCCTCAGCATTCAAAGGCTTAAAAATTGTCAATCTGGAATCGACTAAACTGGCTGCAAAAGGCGATTTGTATTTTATTGTTGCCCACCGATTTGGCTCCGTAAAAGATGGTTTTGAAGGTTTTTTTGGATTGGATAATGCTAACACACAACTGAAATTTGTTTACGGATTAACCGATTGGTTGACAATTAGTGGCGCCCGAAGCGAACTAGCTTATGATTTTTCTGCAAAATATACCTTGCTAAGCCAGACCACAGATGGTTTTCCGGTCACTATTGCCGGTTTTTCCAGTTTAGCTATTAACAATACCCTCAAAGAAAGCCTGTATCCTAAACTGCAATTCGATGATCGGTTTACGTATGTACAGCAAGTATTGATTTCCAGAAAATATTCTGAAAAACTGTCGCTGCAATTAGCACCCACTATTTTTCATGAAAACTTTGTAGACAATGTACAACAGGACAATACGCAGTATGCGATTGGTTTTGGTGGTCGTTATAAATTGTCTAAACGCTGGTCTTTGAACATTGATTACGCAGCACATCTCAACAGAGCATCTAATTCTGTTTACAAAAATCCACTTTCTATAGGTTTTGATTTAGAAACAGGCGGACATGTTTTCCAAATGCATTTTACCAGTTCACAAGGCATTCATGAAGCCGGATATTTAGGTCAGACAACTGGAGACTGGACAAAAGGCGATGTGTTTTTTGGATTCAATTTGCTAAGAGTTTTCTAAAAATTGGCGCTTACAAAATCTACCTAAAACAGTATTTGTATTTAAACCAATTCTAAATTAGTCTTTTTCTCATAATTTATAAAACCATAGTTAAGAAAGGTTCGTAAATAAATTTGAAAACCTAAAAAATTAGTTAAAATGAATAAAACAGTCAAAAAATTACTCTACGTAATCTCCGGAATTGTGGTGCTATTCATCGCCATTTTGCTTTTTCACATTATAACAGCAAAACCAGCCGAATATGAGAATCCGAATTTACAAGTAAGCCG
Source organism: Flavobacterium flevense (assembly GCF_900142775.1). GTDB lineage: Bacteria > Bacteroidota > Bacteroidia > Flavobacteriales > Flavobacteriaceae > Flavobacterium > Flavobacterium flevense. The sequence continues at coordinate 447,153 of NZ_FRCC01000002.1, read as the reverse complement.
TATTGATTTTAAATCCAATATTGATTCGGCTCAAGCCAAACAAATTTGTGCCGATTTGAGAACCATCAAAGGTTTAACATCTGATTCTATTATTGTAAAAAGAAATGTCGTGGTGTATTTCCATAACAATAAAATCACCAATTCAGAAATTGTTTTCAATGAATTGATGACAAAAAGACCTTATGATGCAGAACGCTTTTTATTACCTGCCAATATGAAAAACAAAGAAGTTTGCCCTATCGATCAAAACAGTTTTAGTTACAAAGCATTAAAAACAATAAATCAATTTTTTAATTAATCCTTAAATTCAATTATTATGAGAAATTTTTCTAAAATTACACTAAGTGTATTACTAGTTGCATCGGCAGCATTTACCTCTTGCAGTGACGATGATGATCCAAAACCAGAACCAGTAGAAGCATCCATTTACACTCGTTTAGGTGGAACAAAAATGGTAGCTGATCCTGATAATTCAGGACAAATGATTGAAGCCGGAAGATTATCTTTCCGTAAAGTGGTAAATTCTACCGTAGGTCTTATTGTGGCTGATGTTCAAGCAAATGCTTCCGGAAACCTTGGCGCTCATTTTACTCCTGTTTTGACAGAAGTTACTGCTGGAAATACTACTAAATTAGCAGTTTTAGTAGACAACCTTACTGATTTCTTTTCTTTCAATACCGGAGGAACAAATGCAGTAAATACCTATTCAGGTTTAAACATGGTTGATGCGCATGATCCTGCTAAAAATCCTCGTATGGGAACAAAATCTTCGGATGCCGATTACACAAAATTTGTGGGTTATGTAGGTGCTGCAGCAAATGCTAATGGTGTTGCTTCTAATACTGAATTATATACTGACATTGTTGCTGTTTTACAATCATTAAGAGCTCCAATTGTTCAAAAATAATTTTTTTGAGATTAAAAACGCTGCCTTTTTAGGTAGCGTTTTTATTAAACATCTCAATTCCAGCATTTTTACTGTTAAAAAATAAAAAAATAACAGTAGAATAATTCCAATTAAAAAGGATTGTTAGCTCCTTTTTAAAAATTGTAAAAAGGAATTAAAATCACTTTTTATAGCACTCTAAGCGATATTTTTTTGTAGAAAATAAAAAATCAATCAATGATCTTATTTAGAATAAGTCTACATAAAACGCTAAAAAACACCTGATTTTACTATATTTTTAAATATAATCGATTTTGTAATTGCTATTTTGAATCAAATTGCCACGCAGCGATACAAAAAGAACTTACAGCGTTGTTTTTATAAAATAGTTAATAATAATTTTGTTGAACTTTTTAAGGAAAGTATAATTATGGAAAATTTTAACATGTCCAGAAACAGCACTTTTTACGCTTTAGGTCTAAGTTACAAAAAAGCAGATGCCACCATTAGAGGAAAATTTAGCTTAGACGCCAAGGCTCAATCTATTTTATTAATGCAAGCTGAAGCAGAAGGAATCGAGTCGTTGATAGTTACCTCAACTTGCAACAGAACTGAAATTTACGGTTTTGCCAATCATCCTTATGAATTAATCAAATTACTTTGCGAAAACAGTAAAGGTTCCGTTCAGGAATTTCAGGAAGTCGCTTATATTTATAAAAATCAAGACGCTATTAATCACATGTTTCGTGTAGGAACAGGATTAGACAGCCAAATTTTAGGTGATTTTGAAATCATCAGCCAGATCAAAAATGCTTTTAATCAAAGTAAATCTTATGGTTTAGTAAACACTTTCATGGAGCGTTTAGTGAACTCAGTGATTCAAGCAAGTAAAAAAATCAAAACAGATACCGAAATTTCTTCTGGTGCAACCTCAGTATCCTTTGCATCAGTTCAATATATAATCAAAAACGTAGCAGATATTGGCAATAAAAATATTTTGCTTTTTGGAACAGGAAAAATTGGCCGAAATACCTGCGAAAACCTGGTAAAACATACTAAACACGAACAAATTACTTTAATTAACAGAACCAAGGACAAAGCCGAAAGACTAGCCGAAAAACTGGATGTAGTAGTTAAAGATTATTCTGATTTGCAATTAGAATTACAAAAAGCCGATGTTTTAGTAGTGGCAACAGGAGCTCAAAATCCTACAGTGGACAAAGCCATTTTAAATCTTAAAAAACCATTATTGATTTTAGATTTGTCGATTCCTAAAAACGTGAATGAAAACGTAATGGAATTAGAATGTGTTACACTGATTCACATGGATCATCTGGCTCAAATGACCGATGAAACCTTAGAAAACAGAAAAAGACACATTCCTGCTGCTGAAGCAATTATCGAAGAAATAAAAGACGAATTCAACATTTGGACCAAAGGGCGAAAATTTGCACCCACTATCAACGCTTTAAAAGCCAAACTGAACGACATTAAAAACTCAGAATTAGATTTTCAAAGTAGAAAAATCGCCAATTTTAACGAAGAACAAGCTGAACTAATAAGCAACAGAATCATTCAAAAAATAACTACCCATTTTGCCAATCACCTCAAAGATGAAAACACGATGGTAGATGAAAGTATCGAATGGATTGAAAAAGTGTTTAAAATTGAGGCATTGGTTAAATAAAATAGTTTCTCACCACAAATTACACAAATTTTCACAAAAACATATAGGCCATAGTTTATTTAAAATCTACGGCTAAAAAAACAAAAATGGCAGAAAAAAAAATACGTATAGGTACAAGAGACAGCGAACTCGCTTTATGGCAGGCACACACCGTTCAAAATAAATTAAACGATTTAGGTTATAAAACCGAAATTGTAGCCGTAAAATCCCAAGGCGACATTATTCTTGACAAACCCCTTTACGAATTAGGAATTACTGGTATTTTTACAAAAACCTTAGATATCGCCATGATTAACGGCGATGTGGATATTGCAGTACATTCGATGAAAGATGTGCCTACTGCTCTGCCAACAGGAATTGTTCAGGCTGCTGTTTTAGAAAGAGCCAATACCCTTGACATTTTAGTTCATAAAGGCAATCTTCATTTTCTGGAAACCAATGGTACTATCGCTACCGGAAGTTTGCGTCGTCAGGCACAATGGCTCAACAAATACCCCAATCATACCGTAGTTGATTTGCGAGGAAACGTAAATAGCAGAATGCGAAAATTACAGGAAAGCGACTGGAACGGAGCTGTTTTTGCCGCTGCCGGACTGGAAAGAATCAACTTAAAACCAACCGATTATATCGATTTAGACTGGATGATTCCCGCTCCTGCTCAAGGTGCCATGTTAGTGGTTGCCATGGGAAATGACAATTTTACGCTGGATGCTCTTTCTAATTTAAATCATGTTGAAACTCAAATTTGCACCCATATAGAACGCCAGTTTTTAAGAACCTTAGAAGGCGGATGTACCGCTCCTATTGGTGCTTTGGCAACATACAATGAAGACGAAGACACCATTCATTTTGATGGCGTTTTATTTTCATTAGACGGAAAAGAAAAAATCGAAGTCCATAAAATCGTGGATATATCCGAATGGAAGAAATTAGGATTTTATTCGGCACAAGAAATTCTGGAAAATGGCGGAACTGAATTGATGAAGCAAATCAAAAATAATTTGAAGAAATAATGAGCCAAATAAGTATTTTATCGACCAAAACATTGTCGGCAGAACAAAGGCAAATATTTCTTGACTCTAATTTTGATCTTTTAGAACAAGATTTTATCGAAGTTAAAAACAACGTTTTTGAACTCAACTCAATCAACACTAACTTGATTTTTAGCAGTCAAAATGCAGTTTTGAGTTTAATGGAACAATCAGGCTGGGAAATATTAAAGTCTAAACCTGTTTTTTGTGTAGGTATAAAAACGAAGGATTTACTGGAATTAAATGGTTTTAAAGTGGATGTTTATATGGATTATGCATCTGAATTAGCCGAAATTATCACCTTAATTTATAACAAAGAGAGCTATACTTTTTTAAGTGGAAATTTACGCAGGGAAACCTTACCAAGTGCATTAAAAAATGCCGGGATAACATTTAATGAAATAGAAGTGTATCAAACTTCTCTAGCTCCTTTTAAAATATCTGCAGAAGAAAAATTTGACGGGATTCTGTTTTTTAGTCCATCTGCCGTTGAAAGTTATTTGACTAATAATAAAATCAAGAATGAAGTTTGTTTTTGCATTGGCACAACCACTGCATCAGCATTAGAAGCAAAGAAAATTAAACAAATAATAACTCCAGAAATCCCAACCATTGAGGACGTGATTGAAGGAGTTATTGAATATTATAAATAATCCCCCCTAATCCCCTAAAGGGGGAATTAGAAAAACGAATAAAAATGATAAAGAACGACCTATTTTTAAAAGCACTAAAAGGAGAAACTGTACAACGTCCACCGGTTTGGATGATGCGTCAAGCGGGAAGATATTTACCGGAATTCAGAGCATTACGCGATAAATATGATTTTTTCACCCGTTGTGAAACTCCTGAATTAGCTGCCGAAATCACTGTGCAACCTATTCGCAGAATTGCTCCTGATGCTGCGATTCTGTTTTCAGATATTTTGGTTGTTCCAAGAGCAATGGGAATTCACGTGGAATTAAAAGACAATTTAGGTCCGATTATCCCGAATCCTATTCGTACGATGGAACAGGTAAATCAGGTTTACGTTCCGGATGTAAATGAGACTTTAGGTTATGTTTTTGATGCGGTGAAATTAACTAAGGAAATGCTGAACGACGAAGTGCCATTAATTGGTTTCGCTGGTTCTCCATGGACAATTTTCTGTTATGCTGTGGAAGGAAAAGGTTCGAAAAGCTTTGATACGGCTAAAGGATTTTGTTTTTCTAATCCGGTTGCTGCTCATACTTTATTGCAAAAAATCACCGATACCACGATTTTATACTTAAAAGAAAAAGTAAAATCAGGAGTAAATGCGGTTCAAATATTTGATTCCTGGGGTGGAATGCTTTCTCCAGTGGATTATCAGGAATTCTCATGGAAATACATCAACCAAATCATCGAAGCGCTGGCAGAAGTAACTCCTGTAATTGTTTTTGGAAAAGGATGTTGGTTTGCTTTAAACGATATGGGGAAAAGTAAAGCTTCAGCTCTTGGTGTAGACTGGACTTGTTCGGCCAGAAATGCGCGTTATTTATCTGGTGGAAATATTACTTTACAAGGTAATTTCGACCCTTCAAGATTGCTTTCGCCAATTCCAACGATTAAGAAAATGGTTCACGAAATGATCGACGAATTCGGAAAAGACAAATACATAGTAAACCTGGGTCACGGAATTTTACCAAACATTCCGGTAGATCACGCCAAAGCGTTTATTGATGCGGTGAAGGAGTACGGACAATAACTGGATTAAAGTCCAGCCTTACAAAATATATCGAGCCGATGGCTCTTAAGTATGTAAAAGTTCCGTAGGAACGACATATTTGTAGCAACGGATTTTAATCCGTTGGTAATGAAATATGGAATTTCAATCCGTTGGTTTTAATAAAGAAATCGTCCAAAATAAACACCTACAAGGTTTGAAAAAAACCTTGTAGGATAGCTACAAAAAACAAAAATGCTCAACAAAGGCTTAAGAGATCAGGAAAGCATCCGAATAGACAATGTGCTAAAAACGTTGCATTCTTTGGTTTTTGTGCCTGAAAGTGTATTTGATACCCATCAAATTGAAGAAGCTTTAAAAGGTTTTGGGCTGAACATAGAAAATTTGAATGCAATAGCGCAAAATGACTTAATTGTACTTTTGGAAAGATTGCATCTGGACTGGAATCAAAAAGAACAATTTGCTGATTTTTTAGTTGCCTTTTCGAAACAAAATCCGTTTGATTTTAAAGAAAAAGCCATTGCGATTTATAATTATATTCAACAAGAAAGCAAGACTTTTTCATTTGGGATTTTTAATAAAATAGCTGCTGCAAAAAACAATCATTAACATAAAATAAGTCCTCTGCTCCCCTCTCCTTCGGAGAGGGGTTGGGGGTGAGGAATATGAAAGACAAATTTTACGCCTACATACAAAACTTGCAAAACCAAATCGTAGCAGGACTTGAAGCGGTTGATGGTCAAGCCAAATTTAAAGAAGACCTTTGGAAACGCCCCGAAGGTGGTGGTGGAAGAACACGCGTGATAGAAAACGGAGCTGTTTTCGAGAAAGGTGGAGTAAATATCTCTGCCGTTCATGGAAAATTACCCGATTCTATGCAAAAATTATTCAACGTAGGCGAAGCTGATTTTTTTGCCTGCGGACTCAGTTTGGTCATTCATCCTAAAAGCCCAATGGTGCCAACGGTTCATGCCAACTGGCGCTATTTCGAAATGTACGATGACAACGGAAACGTGATTCAGCAATGGTTTGGTGGCGGACAAGACTTAACACCTTATTATTTGTTTGAAGAAGACGCTATTCATTTTCATCAAACCTGTAAAACCGCTTGCGACAAACACTCCCGGGAGTTTTATCCAAAATATAAAAAACAATGTGATGCCTATTTCTGGAATGCACATCGCAACGAAGCGCGCGGAATTGGCGGATTATTCTTTGATTATTGCAAAGAAACACCGGAAATGACAATGGAAAACTGGTTTAACTTTGTTTCTGAAGTAGGAAATTCATTTTTACAAGCCTATGTTCCAATAGTTGAAAGAAGAAAAGATTTGCCTTATACAACAGAACAAAAAAACTGGCAGGAAATTCGTCGTGGCCGTTATGTAGAATTCAATTTAGTTCATGATAAAGGCACTTTATTTGGATTAAAAACTAACGGAAGAATAGAATCCATTTTGATGTCTTTGCCACCCCATGTTCAGTGGGTGTATGACCATCATCCCGAAGCAGGAAGTGAAGAAGAAAAGTTAGTTAAAGTGTTAGAAAATCCTGTTGATTGGATTTAATATAAAAACAACAAATCCCTAGAGAAATCTAGGGATTTGTTGTTTTTATAGTGTTTTATTTCATTTCTTCAAAAGCATCTAGAAATTGTAAAATGATGTTTTTATCTTTTTGAACTGAGTTTAATTTCATATCAAAACGAAATACATTCTTCTTAAGTTTTTTAGGTGATTGCATTTCCATACTATTAAAACGCTGGCTTAATTGTAGGTATTTAGCATCTGTTACAGACTGGTTTTTAGATTCCTCTTGATAAACCCTCGCTAATTCTTCAAAATTGACAGCTGCGGTTAAGGAATTTTTATTCAAATTGCGTTGAAGCCCTTTTACAAAATCAGCATTCGATTTAGCTTTAAAATTATCTGAAACATTCCCAATAACAATTACATCTTTATCTTTTAGAATAAAAATTTCTCCAAATTCTGAAGTATTTTTAAAATAATACAAATCTCCTTCAGCTCTTAAAAATCCTTTTCGAATTCCCAGATTAATTAGCTTATCGCTAAAAGTAGGATGCGTTGAAGTGAAAACCATTGAAAAAAGAGGAATCGATTTGTTTATTGTTTTTTCTACCTCTTTACGCTCATAATTCTCATCATACTCAAAACTCTTCGTAGTAACTTGTTTCTTTGCTATATCATGCAAAAACAGGCTAAAATCGCCATCAAATAAAGTAGCAGTAGCTTCTTCATCAACAATCGTGGTGATTAAATCCATTATCAAAGTCAAATCTTCTTTAAATTCTGATTTTCCTCCAAAAATTTGATTCGTAAATGACGGAATACTAGTTAATAATTCTTTAGTATTTAAATGAGAAGACAAATAAGCTAAAGGTTTTTGTGCTGGAAAATAGGAATAAATCCTTTTATTGATTTTTCTGTTGGTTATTTTTTGCACTGTTTCCGCCATTTCTGCATTGTATTCAATCGTTTCTTCTAATCGAACATTATCATTATCAAAATAAACATTGAAATTGATTCCTTTTATAAAATCGCCAAATGTATTTGCTTTAGGGAAATAACCATTTAAATAAGATAAAGTGTTCAAAGCACCATACAATTTCGTAGTACTGTCTAAAAGGGAACTATAATTTATCCAGGTAGCAATATCCGCTTTAGGGTTTATTTTATCAGAATAAGGAGCTACAAATCCTTTATCAAACAGTGATTTGACATATACTTCCTGATTTTCTGTTTGTTGTTTCTCAAAGCTTGCTTTTTCGGCCAAATAAGAGTCATGCGATTTATCTTTTTCTTCAAAAGCAACATCTTCCGCTGTATCTTCAACAATAACGGGATTTTCCTCTTCTGTCGTTGTTGGAAAAGTTGGAGTTTTTGAATTCGAAATGTAATCGGTATAATTTAATTTATTCGTGAATTCAAAAACCACCATATAATCTTTGTTCCAGGCAACAGTTTGTTTTTTACCCAGTGTATCCGATTTAATCATAGAAAAATTTTCAAATTCGATAATTTCCGATTCTTTATTCTTAGTAATCGAATCATTAAATTCTTTTTTTCGAAGCAGAACTTCTTTTAATAATTGACTGTTTTTTAAAGGAATTGTAATGTGAGTGTATGAAAGACTATCAGTAAAATTTCCAAAAAAAGTTATATTTTCATTCAAATTCAAAATAGCATCTAGCTCATTGACAGCAAATGTTTTTGATTTTTTATCAAAATCTTTAAATACAGAATGATTTAAAATAGCGGCAATACTAACTTTTTTAGACAACTGACTCCCATTATATTGCACAAAAAAATCGTAATTATCTGTTTTTATTTGTGCAAAAGAAAAAGTACTAAAAAGTAAAAAAAGCCAGTAGAAAGAGTGTTTCATAGTATTAAAGATTAATTGTATTATTCATTAAATTGGGACTTTGGAGCACATCATAAACACTTTGTTTCAAGAAAATCGTTTTTTGATTTTTGGACAATTTGGTTTTATAATTTCCCACCGATTTAATATTTTTATCAAAAGTGTAAATAGCAATGACACTTGCTGCTTGTAAATCGGATTTTTTTTTGGGATCATTCGCTAATTTCTCTGGTATGGGATAATTGGTCTTTCTGGAAAAACCACCCGATTCAGTGGGTAAAAAATGGATTTTATCTTTCTGTTTGTTGATTGAATTCATTACTAAATTGAGCGCTTTTAGATTTTTATAATCAAGATCAATTGTAAAAATAAAATCATCAAAATTAGTTTTAGTCCTGACATTAGAAATGCCTTCGATTGCAGAAGCCATTTTTTTAAAATCATCTAATTTTTTATTGATTTCTGCTTCATCAGGAATTTTTTCGCCATCTACTTCTCCTAAAAAAATAGCAGATTTTGTTTTCAACCATGATTTAGAAAAATCAATCATTAAGGAATATTCACCACTTTGATCCTCATGATGCTTAATACGTTCCGTAATTTCAAAACAACTTGTCAATAAAAAACAAATTGCCATAATAAGAATTTTCTTCATTTCACAAAAATAATATTATTTTTTAGAACCTGAACTTTTAAGCTTTAATTCTAAGTTGTTTCACTTAAAATTAAACATTTGTTATGATTTTTGTCAGTATAATTTAGGTGAAAGTTCCTTAACTTTGGAGCATTATAATTAACAACATTCGTTTGTTATCAATCGCAAATCATTATGTTCCCATTACAAAGAGGTAGAAGATTACGCACTAACGAATCCATTCGATCTTTAGTTCGCGAAACCAGTTTAAGTCCGTCCGATTTTATGTTTCCCATGTTTATTGCCGAAGGCGAAAATGTACAGGTAGAAATTCCATCGATGCCGGGAATCTTCCGTCGTTCGGTAGATTTAACGGTAAAAGAAGTTCAGGAATTATTCGCTTTAGGCATTCGTGCGGTAAACATCTATGTAAAAGTAGACGAAAAACTAAAAGATAATGCCGGAACCGAAGCCTGGAATCCAAACGGATTGATGCAAAATGCTATTCGAGCCATCAAAACGGCTTGTCCTGAAATGATTGTAATGCCCGATGTGGCTTTAGATCCCTACTCTATTTATGGTCATGACGGAATTATTACTAATGGCGATGTGGAAAACGATGCTACTAATGATGCCTTAGTAAAAATGGCGGTTTCTCATGCTGAAGCTGGTGCCGATTTTGTAGCGCCATCTGATATGATGGACGGAAGAGTTTTAAGACTACGTCAGGGACTTGATGCAGCTGGTTTTCACAATGTGGGAATCATGAGTTATTCGGCTAAATATGCTTCAGCGTTTTACGGTCCTTTTCGCGATGCCTTAGACTCTGCACCTAAAGAAGCTGATGTTGTGGTGCCAAAAGATAAAAAAACATACCAAATGGATTATGCCAATCGCATTGAAGCGATCAAAGAAGCCTTGTGGGATGTTGAAGAAGGTGCCGATATGGTAATGGTAAAACCCGGAATTGCTTATTTAGACATCGTGAGAGAGGTTAAAAATGCAGTAAATGTCCCAGTAACTGTTTATCATGTTTCGGGCGAATATGCGATGATTAAAGCAGCTGCCGAAAGAGGCTGGTTAGACAACGACAAAATCATGATGGAGCAATTAATGTGTATTAAACGTGCCGGAGCGAGTTTGATTTCGACTTATTTTGCTAAAGAAGCGGCTATCCTTTTGAATAAATAAACTGATATATCATTTCTCTTCGGATGGAAATGACCTGAATTTAAGATTAAATAACTAAAAAATGAAAAAATTAATACTTCTAAGTTTTGCACTTATTGCCTTTTCATGTAAAAAAGAAAGTCAGGAATCTTTTGGAAATGAGGAACAAACCACCGTTGCAACCCAGGAAAAAGAATTAACGCCTGAAGAAATTGGTAAAGTTATTTTTGAAGGGAAAGGAAACTGTACTTCCTGCCATCAAATTGACAGCAAAACCATTGGTCCAAGCACACAGGAAATTGCCAAAATCTACAAAGAAAAAAACGGGAATATCGTAACTTTCTTAAAAGGCGAAAGCGAAGCTATTGTTGATCCTTCGCAGTTTGCCTTAATGCAGGCCAATCTGGCTTTAACAAAAACATTTACCGTTAAAGAATTGCAAAGTCTGGAAGCTTATATCAATTCCTCTTTAAAATAATAAATTAGCCCACAGATCTTAATGGATTACACCGATTTTCACCGATTTAACTAAAAATGAAATCCGTTTTTATCTGTAACATCAGTATTATCTGTGGGCTATTTCTAATTATTTAATCCCTCCAAAAGCTCCAAAACAAGCATTTTTATGCAAAATTTCAGTGCTTGAAAAACCTGTTTTTTTCATTAAATCCAATTGATAGGTCATCGATCTTGGTGTATCTTCTTTTTCGATATAATCAAATACTTTTTGTTGGTATTCTGAACCTCCGTGTTGCTTTAAATAATCCCCATACATTTTCCAGGTCAATTGATTTACAGCTTGATGATCCTGAGTCACCAAGTCTGAAATAAAGAAACAACCTCCCGGTGTTAAGCTGTCATACAATTTTTGAAATACCAATTCCCAATCGGAATCTTCTCGTAAATGATGCAAAACGGCACCTGCCAAAATAATATCAAAATGATTTTTAGGCAATTCGATATCACGAATATCTCCTTGTATCGTCTCCACTTTGGCAGTTGTTGCTTCAGTAACACGTTCGAAAGCTTTGTCTAACATATTCCCACTCAAATCGACCAAAGTACACTCTAAATCGGGTACTTTAGACAACATTTTCAACGTATAATTTCCCGCTCCACAACCTAAATCTAAGATGGTTTTTGCTTCCGGTTTTATAGCTCTTGTGGTGCAGGTGATCAATTCTAATACAATTTTAGCATCCATTGTAGCCACCTGTCCGGTTTCTAAATTCGAAAAACGTTCTACTTCATTATCAAAACGTTCTCTGATTTCTGTTACTGTTGATTTTTTCATAGTTATAAATTTTATTTCATTCATTATTTGCCACGAATGCACGAATAAGAGTTTTTACTAAACTCAATTATTCCACTAATTCTTTACTTTGACACTCGCTTACTCATTCATTAGCTTCGAATACACTAACTTTAATTAGTGAAATGAGACATTCCTATTTTTAATTTAAATTCGTGAATTCGTGGCTAAAAAAGGCTTATTTATTTCACAAACCTATAATTTTTATATATGACTTAAAAATACTTAATTTGTCAATTATTAATACTTAAAAAGTATTCATGGAATTACGTCACTTAAAATATTTCCTGAAATTAGCCGAAGAACTCAGCTTTGTTCGTGCAGCCGATAAATTGTTTATTTCGCAACCGCCCTTGAGCCGGCAGATTAAAGAATTAGAAAACGAACTGGGAGCGACACTTTTTGAGCGTAATAACAAACGGGTAATCCTTACCGATGCAGGGAAATATTACCAAAAAGAAATCCAGGAATTGCTTCAGAATCTGAAAAGAGTTAATGCAACAACTAAAAAAATAAGCGAAAATCAAAGTGGAGAATTTCGGATTGCTTATGTGAGTTCGACTTTTTCGGGAGATATTTCTAAACTGATACAATTTTTATCAGCACAATATCCCTATGTCAATTTTCGATTGTATGAAGTGCCAACCGTCAAACAAATTGCGGCTCTGGAAGAAGGAAAAATCGATTTTGGAATCATCCGTTCGCCATTGCATTCTTCAAAAATTGATTCCAGATTGTGGTATCAGGACAGCTTTTCATTGGTCTTTAATCGAAATAATTACAGCATTTCTTCCGAAAACGATTTTGAATCCCTAAAAACAGCCACCTTTGTATTTTTTAATAAGCAATATGCACCTTATTTTTATGATGCTTTATTACAAATTTGTGCGCAATATGGTTTTAAACCAAAAGTGGTTCACGAATCGAATAATATTTCGTCTATTATTCAGTTAGTCAAAAATGGTTTGGGAATTTCAATTGTGCCTACCGCCATTATGAAAAGCCATAACTATCCTGAATTAGAATTTATTGAATTAAAAAAAACAGCTTTGTTTACTGATATTTTATTGGCCACTCCAAAAGGAAATCAGTCCCAAATTTCACAAGCTGCAATAGAATTTTTAACGGAAAAAATTAGTAAAAAATAAAAAAATGCCATTTACATTTTCACATCCTGCCATAATTTTGCCGCTTTCTTATTTACCTAAAAAATGGATTTCATTAACAGCACTTATTGTTGGAAGTATAACTCCTGATTTCGAATATTTTTTAAGAATGAAAGTTCAAAGTATCTATAGCCATACTCTTTCTGGCATATTTTGGTTTGATTTACCATTAGCTATTATAATTTCAATACTATTCCATACAATAGTTCGCCATTCTTTATTTTTTAATCTACCAAAACAAATTAAAACCCGATTACTTCCTTATAAAAATTTTGATTGGATCAATCATTTTAAACATAATTGGATAGTAGTAATAATATCTTTTATAATTGGAATTACCTCTCATTTACTTTGGGATAGTTTCACCCACAATCATGGATATTTTGTAGAAATCATACCGTTGTTAAACAAAACGATCGATTTATTTAATTTACAAGTTCCCGTTTTTAAAATCTTGCAACATTCAAGTAGCTTGATTGGCGCAATTATATTACTCATTAGTTTTAGCAAATTACCAATAAACCCAATTGAAAACCATCCAATTAATTTTAAATATTGGTTGATATTTTCAATAATTACTCTAATAATAATCACATTTAGGTTTTTAACAGGCTTAAAATTCCATGAATATGGAACAATTATTGTCACAATTATTTCAGCCACAATAATTGGATTAATAGTTACTCCCGTTTTAACAAATAAGTTATAATATTTCTTTGTGATCCTTGCAAAAACTTTATGTATTTTGCGTTAAACTCAACACATACAGAATGGAAACTTCATACTTCAAAACCCCTTTAGGAATTGCTGAAATTAAAGGTGATGAAAATGGAATTTCAATAATTTCGATTACTGATGAAGGCGAAATTAGTTCCGAAATTCCTGCCGTTTTACAAGAAGCTGTTGCGCAATTAAGAGACTATTTCGAAGCAAAAAGAACTGATTTCACTTTTAAAATGAATCCGCAGGGCACTGAATTTCAGCAAAAAGTCTGGCAGGCATTACTCGAAATTCCGTTTGGAAAAACCTGTAGTTATATGGATTTATCCAAAAAATTAGGCGATGTCAAAGCTATTCGTGCTGTGGCTTCCGCCAATGGGAAAAATCCGCTTTGGATTGTGGTTCCTTGTCATCGGGTTATTGGTACTGATGGTTCCTTAACGGGTTATGCCGGAGGATTGTGGCGAAAAAAATGGTTATTGGAACATGAAAATCCTACCAACCAACAAAGTTTGTTCTAGAAAACAACAAACGTCTTAAAAGCAAAACTAAATTTACGTAAATTCGTACTGAATCCTAAAGCATTACAACATGAAATGGCTAAAAAGACTCTTAATCGGATTGATTACTTTGATACTTATTATAGAAATTGTTTTCTATGTTTTCAACATTGATTATTTATTAAAAGCCGTACGGGTAACTTATTTAAACGGACATAAAACAGCATTTTTAGACGATTATAAATACTTTGATAACAGAACAATTGCCAAAAGTACCGTTGCACAACCCTGGAAAATTGCCCAAAATTACAACCAAATTAAAGCCACCGAAAAACTTGAAAATTTACATAAAGAGATTGGTACAGTTGCTTTTTTAATCATAAAAAACGATAGCATCCGTCACGAAAGTTATTATGATAATTACTCCAAAGATTCTAAATCCAATTCTTTTTCGATGGCCAAAAGTATTGTTTCGGCTGCATTGGGAAAAGCCATTATGGAAGGAAAAATTAAAAGTTTAGACCAGCAAGTTTCTGATTTCTTTCCTGAATTTAAAAACGGAAAAACCGCAACTATGACCGTAGGTGATTTAGCTTCCATGGCTTCGGGATTAGACTGGGATGAGTCTTACTACAGTCCGTTTTCAATAACCACCCGCGCGTATTTTGATGATAATCTAAAAGGAGTTATTCTGGGTTTAAAAGGCATCGAAGAACCGGGAAAATCATTCCAATACCTGAGTGGAAATACCCAACTTTTAGCCATGTGTATTGAAAAAGCGACAGCGAAAAGCCTTGCTGATTATGTTTCCCAATCTTTTTGGAAACCTATGGGAGCCGAAAGTGACGCGCTCTGGCAAACAGATAGTGAAAACGGAATGGTAAAAGCATATTGCTGCATTGCCAGTAATGCCAGAGATTTTGCCCGTTTTGGCAAACTGTATTTGCAACATGGGAAATGGAACGGAAAACAAATTCTGGATAGCGCTTTTGTTTCCAAATCAGTAAATCCTCGATTTGAGATTTCTCCCCAATATGGTTACGGCTGGTGGTTAAGCAATTTTCAGAACAAAAAAGTATTTTCTATGCGCGGTCATTTAGGGCAATATGTAATTGTAGTTCCTGAAGATGATTTGATTATTGTAAGGCTGGGACATCACGGTAAACCCAGTACAAACGGTTCGCCACACAGAGAGGATTTCAATATTTACTTAGAAGAAAGCTATAAAATGCTTCAACAAACCAACAAATAAGACATGATAGAAAAAATAAACCTCAACAACATCCTTTTCTTAGATATTGAAACGGTTCCTGAAGCGGAAGATTTCAATTCATTAGATGATGAAATGAAATCCCTCTATGAGCAAAAAACGCAATACCAGCGTAAAGATGATTATTCTGCTGAAGAATTTTATGATCGTGCCGGAATTTGGGCTGAGTTTGGTAAAATTGTCTGTATCTCTGTTGGTTTTTTTGCCAATAAAAATGACATTCGGAACTTTAGGGTGACTTCTTTTTTTGGAGAAGAAAAAAAAATTCTGAAAGACTTCAGCGATTTATTAAACAATCATTTCAACGGACCGCAACATGTCTTGTGCGGACATAATGCTAAGGAATTTGACATTCCGTTTATGGCAAGACGTATGATTATTAATCAGGTTCCTATTCCGGACAAGCTGAATTTATTTGGAAAAAAACCTTGGGAAATTCCACATTTGGATACGTTAGAATTATGGAAATTTGGCGATTACAAACATTATACTTCTTTAAAACTGATGTGCAAAGTACTGGGAATCCCTTCTTCTAAAGGTGATATCGACGGCAGTCAGGTAGGACACGTTTTTTATGTAGACAAAGATATCGATCGAATTATAACCTATTGCGAAAAAGACACTATTGCCGTAGCACAGATTTTCCTTCGCCTGAGAAGAGAAGATTTGTTGATTGAGGAGGAGATTATTCATGTGTAATAAAATAATCTGCGAATCTGCGGTTATCAATATTTAGTGCTCTTTGCGAAAACCCTTTGTGAACTTTGCGGTTAAATATTTACATTTACAAAAATTAATAAATTATGGTATTAAGTAGATTTTGGTTGGTGATCTTTATTTCATCAATTGTTTTTATTGTGGTGAGTTTATTTACTGGAAACAGCTACACCATTGATCATGTGCTAAATGGCACGAAAGATGAACCTATTTTAATTTCTGAAAAATACATCGATCAATTGCCTGTTTTTATAAAAGACAGCATCGAAAAAGCTCCTGATAAAACGATGGTAATCAACAATAATCCCTCGAATCCGGATACTACTTATGTTTATTCTGCTAAAACGGTTAAAGTTTACAGCGGAGTACAAAAATCGGATGGATTATTGCCTACTTGTAAAAGCACTTTAGTTGATTTAATACTGCCTCTTATTGCTTATCTGGCTTTTTTCTGTGGCTTGATGGAGCTTTTAATCATCTCGGGAGCATCCGGAAAACTGGCTGTTGTTTTGAGTCCCGTATTTGTAAAAGTGTTTCCAACTATTCCTAAAAATCATCCGTCGATATCGTACATGACCTTAAATTTTGCTGCAAATTTCCTGGGACTGGATTCGGCTGCAACACCTTTTGGACTTAAAGCCATGGAGAGTTTACAAGAACTCAATCCCGAAAAAGACAGAGCCAGTGATGCCCAAATCATGTTCATGTGTTTGCATGCTTCGGGACTGACCTTAATTGCGACTTCGATTATTGGATATCGCGCGGCAGCTGGTGCGGCAAATCCTGCTGATGTGATGTTACCTTGTATCATTACTTCTTTTATTGGTACAATTGCCGCTTTTTTAATTGTTGGAATCAAACAAAAAATCAATTTCAAAAGTGCTTCTTTGGTATTGGCCTTAATCACATTGATTGCAGCCATTATCGGACTTCTGATGTATGTGAATCATTTGGATTTAATAGGTAAAAACTATTTTACGTCCAATCTTTCAGCATTAATCTTAGTAGCAATTATTGTCTTTACTTTAATCTTTTCCTTTTTCAAGGAGAAAAAATTTGCCGAAGCCAATACGACTGTTTTTGATGCTTTTGTTGTGGGAGCGAATAACGGTGTGAAAACGGGCGTTGTTATTTTTCCATATGTTTTAGGGATGTTAGTGGCTATTTCGTTATTCCGAAATAGTGGTTTGTTTGAAATCATCAGCAATTGGATAGCATTTATTTTTTCGAATATGGGTGTCAATAAACAAATTACAGATGCTTTACCTGTAGCGATGTTAAGACCGTTTAGTTCAGCAGGATCGAGAGGATTTTTGATTGATTCCATGAATACCTTTGGCGCCGATTCTCTCACCGGAAGACTGAGTAGTATTTTTCAATGTAGTGCCGAAAGTACGTTCTACGTTATTGCGGTGTACTTTGGTTCTGTAAACATAAAAAACACCCGATATGCCTTACCTATCATGCTATTAGTTGATTTAATTTGTGTGATTACAGCGATTTTTGTGGCGAGCTGGTTTTTTTAAATCGAATTGTTTTTGTTTACAACCGTTGCTACAAAATTTACCGAGACGATGGTTTTGTGAATGTATCAAATGTGAGAGTTCCGTAGGAACGAATACTATTGTAGCAACGGATTTTAATCCGTTGATGAGATATAAAATTATGAAATGGAGTTCCGTAGGAACGGAACATTTTTAGCTACAGATTCAAAACGTTAAAATCAAATGGCAAATACCTATCATCAAGTACACATCCAGGTTGTTTTTGCGGTAAAATACCGCGATGCTGTTATTGCTAATGAATGGAAATCTATATTATTTGGTGTAATTGGTAATTTAATAAACGAAACGGGTTGTAAAACTATTATTGTAAATGGTGTTGAAGATCATGTTCACTGTTTTATAGGTCTTAAACCTAGCATTTCAATTTCGGAATTAATGAAAACTGTAAAAGCAAAATCATCAAAATATATTAATGACCATCATTTGACTAAATCAAGATTTGAATGGCAAGAAGGTTATGGTGTTTTTTCTTATGGACATTCGCAAATTAATGTGGTCTATAAATATATTCTTAATCAAGAAGAGCATCATAAAAAGCAAACTTTCAAAGAAGAATATTTAGCATTTTTAGATAAATTCGAAATACCATTTGATGAAAGATATGTATTTGAGTCATTAATATGAACCGAGCCTATGGCTCTTTATTCAGTTGATAGATTTTAAAACTGGACTGAAGTCCAGCCTTACAATATGTTCCGAGCCAATGGCTCTATGAAATTTAAAAGTTCCGTAGGAACGACAAATATTGTAGCAACTAACCGGTCTAAATTACAGCCTTACAAAATATACCGAGCCGATGGCTCTATGAAATTAAAAGTTCCGTAGGAACGACAAATATTGTAACAACTAACCGGACTAAATTACAGCCTTACAAAATATACCGAGCCAATGGCTCTATGAAATTAAAAGTTCCGTAGGAACGACTAATATTGTAACAACTAACCGGACTAAATTACAGCCTTACAAAATATACCGAGCCAATGGCTCTATGAAATTTAAAAGTTCCGTAGGAACGACAAATATTGTAGCAACGGATTTTAATCCGTTGACGAAAAAACGAAAAATTATAGCACCGAAATTTATCCGTTGACGGAAGAACGACAAAATTGTTACAATAAATTTTAATCCGTTGACGAAGAAAGGAAAAATTATAGCAACGAAATTTATCCGTTGACGGAGGAACGACAAAATCGTTACAATAAATTTTAATCCGTTGACCAATAAATGGAAAAATTCTAGCAACGAAATTTATCCGTTGTAATATAAATGAATTGTTTTCTCAATGTTATAATAATTCTAGGTTTTTTAATCTATTTTTCATTCTTTTGAATTATTGAAAAAACGACAAATTATTAACCATTAAACCAATTAAAAAATGTCAAAATACACAAAGTACATCGCCATAGGATTACTGATTTTATTTTTAGTTACCAGCTTGTTATCTTAAAAAATTAATTCCATTATGAAATACTCTTTTTTAGTTATTCTAACCGTTCTTTTTACATCTTGCAGTATTGATGATCCTGAACAACAGCCCACAGAACCAATAGATTATACCATTCAAAACGATAATGAAATTAAAGCCTATATTGAAGAAAATGATCTTACCGCTATAAAAACTGAATCCGGTTTGTATTATGTTATTGAGGAACAAGGAACGGGTAAACAGCCTACGGCAAATTCAAATGTTACTGTAGCCTACAAAGGTTTTTACAGCAACAAAAAGGTTTTTGACCAAAGTTCAGAATCAGGTGTTTCATTTAGCTTACAAAACGTAATAAGAGGATGGAAAGAAGGAATTCCGCTTTTTAAAGAAGGTGGAAGCGGTATTTTATTAGTACCTTCTCATTTAGGTTACGGCAGTTTCAATTACAGGGGAATTCCTGGTGGTTCTGTTTTAATCTTTGATGTTAAACTCATTTCAGTTAATTAAAAACACATAAAAAAATGTCAAAATATACCAAATACATCGCCATAGGGTTAGTGATTCTATTTTTAGTTACCAGTTTACTGAGCTAAAAATCAGCTTCCCTTTTTAGAGAAACACTTTTTTGAGTTATTAATCAGCAAATCAGATTTTTTTTGAGGGTTGATTTTAACAAAAAAAGTGTTTTTTAGTAATAATCCAATCCGGCAAAAACAATTGCTGCGGCAAATATTTTTTATCTTTGCCAAAAAATAAAATACCCATGGACTTTATATATCAGGATCCTTATCCAATTTTAAAAGACGATACCCAATACCGCAAAATCACTTCTGATTACGTAAAAATTGAAAAACTAGGCGATAGAGAAATCCTGACCGTTGACCCAAAAGGTTTGGAATTGCTTTCTCAAGAAGCGATGAAAGACGTTTCTTTTATGTTGCGAACATCGCATCTTGAAAAATTAAGAGCTATTCTGGACGATCCTGAAGCAACGGATAACGATCGTTTTGTTGCTTATAATTTATTACAAAATGCCGCCGTAGCTGTTGAAGGTGAATTACCTTCCTGCCAGGATACCGGAACAGCGATTGTAATGGCTAAAAAAGGGGAAAATGTATATACAGGTGTCGATGATGCTGAATGGCTTTCTAAAGGGATTTTTAACACCTATCAGGAAAGAAACCTTCGTTATTCACAGATTGTACCTATCAGCATGTTTGAAGAAAAGAATTCAGGTTCTAATCTTCCGGCACAGATTGATATTTATTCGAAAAAAGGAGCTTCTTATGAGTTCTTGTTTTTAGCAAAAGGTGGCGGTTCAGCAAACAAAACGTATTTGTACCAACAAACAAAATCCTTGTTGAATGAGAAATCAATGGATGCCTTTATTCGTGCAAAAATCATGGATTTAGGAACTTCGGCTTGTCCACCGTATCACCTGGCTTTTGTTATCGGAGGAACTTCTGCCGAAGCCAATTTAGCAGCCGTTAAAAAAGCATCTGCAGGATATTTTGACCATTTACCTACAACCGGAAATATGTCTGGTCAGGCTTTCCGTGATTTAGAATGGGAAAAAAGAGTACAGCAAATTTGCCAGGAAAGTGCCATTGGAGCACAATTTGGAGGAAAATATTTCACGCATGATGTTCGTGTCATCCGTTTGCCGCGTCACGCCGCTTCTTGCCCGGTAGGATTAGGCGTTTCCTGTTCTGCGGACAGAAACATCAAAGGTAAAATTACCAAAGACGGAATTTTCGTTGAGCAATTGGAAGTAAACCCAAAACGTTTGTTACCTGCAACGCCACCACATTTGGAACCAGCAGTGGAGATTGATTTGAACCAACCGATGGCTGATATTCTTAAAAAATTATCGCAATACCCTATCAAAACACGTTTGAAATTAAACGGAACCTTAATTGTAGCCCGTGATATTGCACATGCTAAAATCAAAGAATTATTAGATGTCGGTAAACCAATGCCGGAATATTTTAAGAATCACCCGGTATATTACGCTGGACCGGCTAAAACTCCGGACGGAATGCCATCGGGAAGTTTTGGACCAACAACTGCCGGACGTATGGACGTGTATGTAGAAGAATTTCAGAAAAACGGCGGAAGTATGGTAATGCTTGCCAAAGGAAACAGAACTAAAGACGTGATGAATTCTTGTAAAACCTACGGTGGATTCTATTTAGGTTCTATCGGAGGACCAGCGGCGATTTTGGCTCAGGATAATATTTTGAAAGTAGAAGTAGTTGATTTTGAAGAATTAGGTATGGAAGCAGTTCGTAAAATCACTGTAAAAGATTTTCCTGCATTTATTATTACTGATGATAAAGGAAACGATTTCTTTGAGAATTTGTAGAAATTAACCGCAAAGACGCAAAGTTTTTCGCTAAGCTCACAAAGAATATTTTACCGCAAATTCGCAAATTATTTCAAAGTTTTTGAGATTTAAAATTTGCGAATTTGCGGTTAATTTTTTTTAATCGATTATCATTTCTGGAATTTCGCCTTCGATAATTAAATTTGCTTCGGTAGCAGCGACAATGTAGGCTACAGAAACTCCCGGAGCTCTTTCGAGCAATTTAATTCCTTTGGGAGTGATTTCCATAACGGCTAACTCAGTTACTATTTTTTTAACGCAACCCACTCCTGTTAATGGCAAAGTACATTTTTTGAGAATTTTGCTTTCTCCTGCTTTATTGACGTGCATCATCGCTACAATTATATTTTCGGCTGAAGCGACTAAATCCATTGCACCGCCCATTCCTTTGACCATTTTACCGGGAATTTTCCAGTTGGCGATATCACCATTTTCGGCAACTTCCATTGCCCCTAAAATAGTTAAATCAACATGCTGTCCCCGAATCATTCCGAAACTCATAGCCGAATCAAAGAAGCTCGCTCCGGGAAGTGTTGTTATAGTTTGTTTACCGGCATTAATTAAATCAGCGTCTTCTTCTCCTTCAAAAGGAAATGGACCCATGCCTAAAACGCCATTTTCGCTTTGAATTTCGACGTTTATCCCTTCAGGTATATAATTTGCCACAAGCGTAGGAATTCCTATCCCTAAATTGACGTAAAAACCGTCTTTAAGTTCCTGAGCAATTCGTTTTGCGATATCTTCTTTTGTTAAAGCCATAATTTTTTATCCTTTAAGTTTTTTGAACCATTAAGAGAATTAAGAATCATTAAGTTTTTATATTATACTTATTCGTAAAAATGATTATTCGATAAATTAGGTTCGCTATAATAAATTATCTCTTGCTCTTCAAGTTCGATAAGTTTTTGTCTTATTGGCGTGTAATCAACTTTTGCTGGAATTTCAATTACAAAATATCCTTCATTAAATTTTTCAGATTCACAACCAAAATCATTGAAAACTTCCCGTAAATCATTTGCTGGAATTTCTTTGTTTACAACAACAACTTGTATTGTTGAATTTCCCGAATGTTCAATAGTTTTTCTATAAACCAATCTTTCTTCGTCTTGGTCATATTCTGCAAACACTATATCGTCACAAGATACAGAAGCATAAAAGGGAATGTTGGATAATTTGTACAGTCCTTTTTCTGCATTAATTGTTTCAGCCCACATTGTTTCTACTGTCCATTCATCTAATACATTACTAAAGAATTTAAACAGTATTTTTACATCTTGGTTATCCATTTTGTTTTCTAAACATTTATTTTCTTTCTCGAACTGAACACTAAAAAACTGACCACTGAATACTATTTTCTCTCTCGAACTGTTCTCTTCTCAATTCGTTTCTCATAATTTTTCCCTTGAAAAATACGTTGTACCATTATTCCGGGGATATGTATTTGGTTTGGATCTAAAGTTCCGGCTTCGACCAGTTCTTCGACTTCAGCAATGGTAATTTTAGCAGCTCCCGCCATGGCTGGATTAAAGTTTCGGGCTGTTCCTTTGAAAATGAGATTACCTGCTGTGTCGCCTTTCCATGCTTTAACAATGGCAAAATCAGCCTGGAAAGCCAATTCCATCACGTGCATTTTACCGTTAAATTCGCGGGTTTCTTTACCTATGGCAACTTCGGTTCCATAACCTGCCGGTGTAAAAAAAGCAGGTATTCCTGCCTGAGCTGCCCGGCAACGTTCCGCCAGCGTCCCTTGTGGAATAAGTTCGACTTCTAATTCGCCTGTAAGCATCTGACGTTCAAATTCGGCATTTTCACCTACATAAGAAGAAATCATTTTTTTGATTTGTTTTTTTTGCAAAAGCAATCCTAAACCAAAATCATCTACTCCGGCATTGTTAGAAATACAAGTGAGGTTTTTGATTTCTTTTTGTACCAATTCGGCAATCGAATTTTCAGGAATACCGCATAATCCAAAACCGCCCAACATAATGGTAGCATCATCCTGAATATCCTGTAATGCTTCCTGAACGGAATTTACTTTTTTATTAATCATAACAAATAGATTTCTTTAGACCTTTAAAAATAAGGCTTTATTTTCGAAAGAAAAAACAATATTACAATTCGATGAAAAACAAAAAAACCTCCCAATTGGGAGGCTCTTGTTAGTTTTATTAAAATTCGAACTCATCTGTAGACTGAATCGAATCTTTAGCAATAGAATCATTTACTTTTCGAGGCTGATAACAATCTACTTTTATAGAAAGATTTGCCGGGCGGTCAAATGGATTTTTAGAAACTTTAAGATCCGGATCCTGATAACATAATTTCATAAAATATCCCCAAACCGGTAATGCCGCTGTAGCACCCTGACCGTAAGTAATACTTTTAAAACGTGCCGAACGATCTTCGCAACCTACCCATACACCAGTAACTAAGTTAGGAACCATCCCCATAAACCATCCATCAGACTGGTTTTGTGTAGTACCTGTTTTACCGGCAATAGGATTGGTAAAAGCATAAGGATAACCTGTCCATCTGTTATCTCCATTTCCTCCGTAGGTAGATCTTAATCTATTACCCGAACCTCCTTCTACTACTCCTTCCAGCAATTTAACAACTGCAAAAGCAATGTCTTTATTTAAAACATCATGAGATTCCGGAATAGGTTCATAAATAACAACTCCGCTTTTATCTTCGATTCTGGATAAAAATTGTGGTTTGTTATAAACTCCCTGATTAGCAAATGTACTGTAAGCGGCTACCATTTCTTCAACTGTAATATCTACAGCACCAAGTGCAATAGAGGGTTGTGCCGGAATACTGGTTTTAACACCTAATTTATGGGTTAGTTTAATAACGGCTTCTGGTCCTACTTTGTCAATCAATTTAGCTGAAACAGTATTAATCGAATTGGCCAGTGCTTTTTTCAAAGTTACCATTCCCATGTAAGAATTGTTAGAGTTTCTAGGAGTCCAGGTTGCTGTAACGTGATGACGTCCTACAGGTATTGTAAAGGGTGCATCAATAATAGAATCACAAGGTGACATATTCAACTGTTCTATAGCAGTCGCATATACAAATGGTTTAAAAGTAGAACCTACCTGTCTTGCTCCTTGTGCTACGTGATCATATTGGAAATATTTATAATCAATTCCGCCTACCCAGGCTTTTATGTTACCCGTTTGGGGCTCCATTGCCATCAATCCCGCCTGTAAAAAGTGTTTGTAATAACGAATAGAATCTAACGGAGTCATAATCGTATCTCTCTCTCCTTTCCACGTAAAAACAGTCATTTTTGTTTTCTTACTGAAAGACTCAATAATTTCATCTTCTGTTTTATCCATTGATTTCATAACATACCAACGGTTAGATGCCTTCATTGCCTGATTTAATATACGGTTAGTTTCTTTGTCGGAAATATTAACAAAAGGCGCATTTTTATTGTTTTTCTGATCAATAAAAAATTGTTCCTGCAAATTAGCCATGTGTGCTTTTACAGCTTCTTCTGCATGGGCTTGCATTCTGGAATCAATGGTGGTATATATTTTTAATCCGTCTTTATAGATATCATAATCCGAACCATCTGCTTTTTTATTAGTTTCGGCCCATTTTTTCATATAATCACGCAAATATTCTCTAAAATAGGTTGCGGTACCTTCTCTGTGGCTTTCTAATTTAAAATGCAGTGTAATAGGCAAAGCCTGTAATCTTTGCTTTTCAGATTCAGAAATCATATTCGCTTTTTCCATTTGCGCAAGCACCACATTTCTTCTGTTTTTTACACCTACAGGATTTCTTACCGGATTATATAATCCTGAATTCTTGAACATTCCCACTAAAATTGCCGATTCATCTACCGTTAATTCCTTTGGGGTTTTTGAAAAATAAGTATGTGCTGCTGAACTTACTCCCACAGCATAATTCCCAAAATCATATACATTGCAATACATGGCAAGAATCTCATTCTTAGTATATTGTCTCTCTAAACGGATAGCA
The DNA here is from genome assembly GCF_900142775.1 of Flavobacterium flevense. Classification (GTDB taxonomy): domain Bacteria; phylum Bacteroidota; class Bacteroidia; order Flavobacteriales; family Flavobacteriaceae; genus Flavobacterium; species Flavobacterium flevense. The sequence continues at coordinate 421,604 of NZ_FRCC01000002.1, read as the reverse complement.
ATAATCCACTCTTTTGCTTTTTGAACAATACGAAAAGGTAAAAATTTAGAACCTTCGCCGTGGAACAACTGCTTGGCTAATTGCTGGGTTAATGTACTCGCTCCACCATTAGTCCCTAACGTAAAAATAGCTCTCAAAGTACCACGTCCATCAATCCCTGAATGCTCATAAAAACGCTCGTCTTCTGTTGCTACTAATGCGTCTACAAGATTTTTAGGCAAATCAGAATATTTTAATTGCGAACGATTGGTTTGGAAATATTTTCCAATGACCACTCCATCCGATGAGATAATTTCGGTAGCCAGATTAGAATCCGGATTTTCTAAATCTTCAAATGAAGGCATAGAACCAAAAAGTCCCCAGGAAGCAAACAGGAAAAAAAGAACAATGGCTCCCATTCCATACATAAAAAGCTTCCAGAATTTTTTATTGTAATACTTAAAGTCGTGAGTTGTAGTATTTGTTTTTTTAGTTGCCATAACTATTTTATTCTTTTTTTTCAATTCGTAAACCTACTTCAGTAATTCCTTCTAATTGGGTAACTCCGGGTACTTTTCCCCCTTCTCTTACCGCTTGTTTAATATTAAGTTTGTATTTTCCTCTGAACTTTACATTTTCTTTAAAATACAGTTTACTTTCTTTTATATCCGTAAATCCATTGCCTAACAGCGTACCATCCGGAGCAGCCATTTGATATTCTAAGGTATCAACTTTAGTATAACCATTGGGTTTTTCTAACGTTACAATCAGGAAAAGATTGTTAAACGGATAATTATTATTGTCTCTGATATTTATAAAAAGATCATATTGTTTTGTGGAATCTAATTCGGGTAAATTAAAAGAAACGATGCTGTCTTTGTGCCAGGCGCTTCCCACGGATTTGTATTCATCAAAAACTCTTTTTTCATCACATGAAAGAAAAAGCAGGCTAACTAAAAGTAGTAAAACGCTATTTTTTAGTTTCATTTTTTTTAATAATTATAGGTTTTCTTGGCCCTTTTGGTTTCTTCTCCGAAGGTTGTTTTTGTGCCTGTGGAGTTGCTGCCGCATTGTTAGTATTATTGCCTTGTTTATTTCCTGATCGTTTAGGATTATTGGGTGCAGCTGCGTTATTTTCAACTGCTTTTTTAGGCTTTTTATTGTTTCTTTTGCTCTTTTTAGGCTGATCAAAACGGGTTAAACTCTCCTGACCCATGGCGTTATTAAAGTCTTTTTCAACTTCTTGAGTCACTTCAATAGCAAAATCTTCTAATGCAGAAACCTTCTTTTTTAACTTATTTTCGGCAATAATTTCTTTAACCTTATCAATTTTTAAAACATGCCAGTTAGCAAAATTGTTCGTATAAGCAAACCACATTAGGCCTTTAAAAATGTCTTGTTTTTGACAAATAGCATCTCCTTTTTCGGTAACTAATTTAGTTTCAAATTCCGGAAAGCCTTTTAAAGCATCCATGTAAGTGTCTAATTCATAGTTCAGACAACACTTTAATTTACCACATTGTCCGGCTAATTTTTGAGGATTTAAAGACAATTGCTGGTAACGTGCCGCCGATGTATTCACACTTCTAAAATCAGTTAACCAGGTAGAACAACATAATTCTCTTCCACATGAACCAATACCTCCCAAGCGGGCTGCTTCCTGACGGAAACCTACTTGTTTCATCTCGACTCTGGTACTGAATTCTTTAGCAAAATCTTTTATTAATAATCGGAAATCAACACGATCATTAGCGGTGTAATAGAATGTAGCTTTCGATCCGTCACCCTGAAATTCAATATCTGAAATTTTCATTTCTAATTTATGCTGAATTGCCAATTCTCTGGCGCGCACTTTCATTGGTTCTTCTCTGTTTCTGGCTGCTGACCAGATATCAATATCTTTTTGAGAAGCTTTACGATACACTTTTGGAACTTCATTGCTGTTAGGATCTACTCCTTTTTTCTTCATCTGGATACGAACTAATTCGCCAGTTAAAGTAACAATTCCTATATCATGTCCGGGAGAAGCCACTGTTGCTACAATGTCTCCCATACTTAAAGTTAATTTTTCGGTATTGCGATAAAACTCTTTTCGTCCGTTCTTAAAACGAACTTCAACACAATCAAAAGGAGCTTCACCACCCGGTAAACTCATATTAGAAAGCCAATCGAAAACCGTTAATTTGTTGCAGCTATCGGTGCCGCAAGTCCCATTATTTTTACAACCCTTAGGTGCGCCACCATCAGAAGTTGAACAACTTGCACATGCCATAATTTTATATGTAGTGTTGTGACTGGCACAACTTAAGTTCTTAAAACGTTTAATCTGTAAAGATAGTATTTTTTAATCTTAAGTTACAAGGACTGAAAATGCTAAAACATCATAAAATTTTAATAAAGAAATGGTTTTGGTCACTTTAATTTTTTTATTTCTTTATCAAAATCAGAAATTATTACTTGCGTTTTATTAAAAATTTCATAAGCCGCTATTGCTTTTTTATCTGCTTGTATTTTAGAAATTTTTCCTTTTCCATTCAGAATTTTATAATCATTAAAGTTTAAAAATTTATTCACACTTTCAGCCAATTGACTCATTGTAAAAGTTTGTTCTCGTTCTATTAATCCTTCTATGTAATCAAAATAACCCGTTACTGTTCGCTCTAATTGTTTAATTTCTTTTTCTTCTAAATAATTTTTGGCAACAATAACATCTGATTTTAAAACTCTGCCATTGGGACTATTTTTCCAGGTGGTTAATCCCATATTCTCTTTTTTAGCATCGGCAGTTTCGTAGATTATTTCAGCAGCCGTTTTAGCTGTTATAGCAAAATGGAATTTATTTTGAACTGTGGCGTAAAAATTTTTAGTGATTTCAGAATTGCTGTCGTAATCAATACAACATTCGGCAAAAACATCCGTTACTTGCTGATAAATCCTTCTTTCGCTCGCTCGAATGGAACGAACTCTTTGCAGTAATTCTTTAAAATAATCTTTACCAAAAATAGCCTGACCTTGTTTTAAACGATTGTCATCTAAAACAAAACCTTTTATAATATATTCTCTTAAAGTTTGAGTGGCCCAAATCCTGAATTGTGTAGCCTTTGCAGAATTGACTCTGTATCCAACAGAAATTATGGCGTCGAGATTATAAAATTTGGTTGGATAAATTTTACCATCATCGGCAGTATGTTCCAAAATGGAACTAACTGAATTTTCTTGTAGTTCACCAGAATGAAAAATATTACCTAAATGTTTGGTTATAGCTGGTCTTTGCACCCCAAATAATTCTGCTATACTTTTTTGAGTTAGCCACACCGATTCATCTTGCAACAAAACATCAACACGTATTTCGCCACTTGGTGCTGTATAAAGTATAAACTTTTTTAAATCATCCTCCATAATCTTTTGGTAATGTGTTCTAACAAATGTAACTATTGTAGACTAAAAAAACCTATTCTGTTGCACACAAAATAGGTTTTTTAAAACTGTTTTTTAGAAATTAATTAGTCTAAAATCTTATATAATTTATCAGATAATCTAACTCTGAACGGAACTGAAAAAGTTAATTTATCACCCGGTTTTGCCTGAGTTCCTTCATAACCATTGACAAACATTTTGTCTAAAACCAATTCCTGATTTCCGGTTGTAGGTCCTGAGATTAGGATTTTGTCTCCCAAATTCAATTCTTGATTTTCAATAGTAAAAAGTCCTACCTGTGCTTTCACATAATAATGCTCCGCTTTACCAACTAAGGTCTTTTTTACTTTTATTTTTTGACGAATATCATTTGTTTTTACGGCTGTTGCCAAAGCTGTATCAGAGAGTTCTCCCGAATGTTTGAATTTCAAACTTTCTGATTTTCCTTTTCTGAAAACTTTGTTACCTACTTGTTTTCCTTTTCGTAATTTCAATTGTTCTTCCCAGGGCAAATGTGTGATTTCCTGACATTCTGTAGAACAACAATTTTCCATAGCAGCCTTGCAATCATCACATTGGATAAACAATAAATGACAACCATCATTCGCACAATTAGTATGATTATCACAAGGTTTTCCACACTGATGGCATTGCGAAACAATATCATCGGTGATTCTTTCGCCCAGACGATTATCAAAAACAAAGTTTTTTCCAATGAATTTACTTTCTAAACCTTCTTCTTCGATTTGCTTGGCATAATTGATGATTCCGCCTTCTAACTGGAACACATTTTTGAATCCCTGGTGTTTAAAATAAGCACTGGCTTTCTCACAACGAATTCCTCCGGTACAATACATTACCAGATTTTTATCGTCTTTGTGACCTTGAAGTTGCTCGTTAATTATGGGTAAACTTTCTCTAAAAGTTTCTACATCAGGAGTAATAGCGCCTTTAAAATGCCCCACTTCACTTTCGTAATGATTTCTAAAATCCACTACAATCGTGTTAGGATCATCCAGAATTTCATTGAATTCCTTAGCTTTTAAGTGTACGCCTTTATTGGTTACATCAAAAGTGTCATCGTTCAGTCCGTCAGCCACAATCTTGTGACGTACTTTGATTGTTAATTTTAAAAAAGCGTGATCGTCTTGTTCTACGGCAACATTCAAACGAATGCCTTTCATGAAATCATAGACTTCCAGAGTTTCTCTAAAAGCTTCAAAATTTTCGGCAGGAACGTTCATCTGAGCGTTAATACCTTCGTGAGCAACGTAAATTCGACCCAGTGCATCCAGTGCGTTCCAGGCTAGAAATAAATCATCGCGAAATTTTTTAGGATCTTCAATTTTGGCATACGCATAAAAAGACAACGTAAGACGTTGTTTACCTGCTTGATCAATCAATTCAGCTCTTTCTTCTGCGCTTAAGGTGTTGTACAGTTGCATGCTATAAACGGTTTAAGTGAGAATATTTTTTGCAAAAGTATAAAAAATAACTCAAAAAAAGCCAAAATTGTCATTCCGAGGAACGAAGGAATCTCATTTGCAAAGTCAAGCACTATAACGGTTAGTGAGATTGCTTCGTTCCTCGCAATGACTTTTCAATTCAAACTCGCCTTAAACATTCGCAATTCCTCCCAACTGTATTTTTCTCCCAATTGTTCTTTCATTGGAGTAAGCGATTCTTCTTTATAATGTTTAAAAGCTTCTGCTAATTCATCCATTTTATCCTGCGGTAAGACTTCGCTAATCGAAATTCTTTTGGCCTGAATTAATTTAACCAAATGGCTTTGAATGGTTGTTACGGTTAATTTTCGAATATCGGCAATATCCTCTATTGAATTTTTGGCTATCCACAAGTCAAAAGTTTCTTCAACAGTAGATTTTTTCGGTTCCTTTTGGTCTTTTTTCTTCGAATTGTAGCGATTCACATCTGCTTCATCTTCAATCAAAGTCACATTGACTTCTTTAAATTGATTTTGAATGGCTTCTTTTTTTCTCGAAAGGTATTTTTTTATCTCGTCTGAAGTGAGTTTTTCTTTCGAAATGGCCTCGTTTGCAATAACGGTTTCTATTAACAATTTGGCTTTCATCAATCGCAAAACAGCTTTTGATTGCAACTCTTCCAATTCCGACAATTCTTCAAAATACGCTTTGGCCTTCTTCTGACGTATGATTTCTTCTATTTTCCACAAAATCTCAAAAACCAAATCATCCATAGGTTTGAAAAAATAATCAAAAGCAGCCTGAATTCGTGCTGAAACATGTATTAAATCGACTGTTTCATTGGCAAATATTTTGTTCAGTTGCAGAATGAATTTTTTGGATGGCTCCAAAAGCGATTCGATATTTTCCAATTGTTTTGCTGCCCAGAGTGCATTTTTAGATTTGGCCGAATTTTCTGTTTTATCCGAATAACTGAATTTATGATTGCGCCATTCCTGAGCCAAATCATACCAATCAAAGCTGTTAATCAAATAATTATGGATAAAATTCTTGGTTTCAAAATGCAGCGAATTCTTCAAAACTTCTTCCGAAGCTTTATTTTGTGCATAATCCATCACATCCTGATCATTTGAAATTCCATTCATTCGCAACGGAGAAAGCAAAACCAAGCCTTCTAACGAACGCAAACGCGACAAAGCCACATAAGCTTGTCCCGGCATAAAAACCTGCGAAACATCAATTGCTGCTTTATCAAAAGTCAATCCCTGGCTTTTATGCACGGTAATTGCCCAGGCTAGTTTAATGGGATAATGCACAAAAGTTCCTAAAACTTCCTCTTCTACTTCCTTAGTCAAAGGATCGACTTTGTAACGAATGTTTTGCCATTCGTAGCGTTCCACTTCTATGGTTTTGTGTTCTTCCGGAAAATGAACCAGGATTTCCTGACTCGATAGTGATTTGATAATTCCCATTTTACCATTGAAATAGTTTTTTTCGAAAGCCAAATCGTTTTTCACAAACATAATTTGGGCTCCCACTTTCAATTGCAAATTATGTTCCACAGGATAAATTTTCTCTGGAAAATCGCCTGTAATTTCTGGTTTATAAGTAATCAATTCTCCTTTTAAATCTTCCAGAGCTTGTGCATTCATCGCATCAGCTTTGGCATTATGAGTCGTTAAAGTGATGTAACCTTTATTGGCTTTCAAATCAAAATCAGGTTTTACATATTGATTCAAAACCTGAACATCTTCGGGAGTAATTTGGTTATTCCTCAAATTATTTAAAACCGAAATAAAATTACTATCCGTCTGGCGGAAAATTTTAGATAATTCAATATACAAAGGTGGACTTTGCTGAATAACATGCGAATGAAAAAAGAATTTCCCTTTGTAATAGTTGCGCAAAGTGCGCCATTCCTCATCCCGAATTACGGGCGGCAACTGCAATAAATCGCCAATAAAAAGTACTTGAACACCACCAAAAGGAGCGGATTTTTTCCTCACGGTTTGCATCATATAATCCATCGCATCCAGCAAATCGGCACGAAGCATACTCACTTCGTCAATAACCAGCAATTCCATATTTCGAATCACTGCTTTTTTCAAGCCATTCATTTTAAAATGCCTGCGTAAACTTTCCTTATTTTCAAACTTCACCGTTTCCGAAAATTGCGATTCGGCAGTATGCGAAGGAATAAAACCGCTAAACGGCAATTGGAACATAGAATGAATTGTTACTCCGCCGGCATTTAAAGCGGCAATTCCTGTAGGCGCCACCACCACAGTATTTTTATGAGTAGTCTCAATAATTTCCCGAAGCAAAGTAGTCTTTCCTGTACCTGCTTTTCCCGTCAAAAAAACCGACCGTTGGGTTTGATTGATGAACTGTAAGGTATATTGAGCGGCTTCGGATAAGGTCTGCATCAGTTAATTTAGGATAAGATTTTTCTTTAAATTTGTTTTAGAAAACTAAATTAAATAAAAAAGCCTTCAATACAAATTAGAATTGAAGGCTTTTTATTTTTATAGAGAAGATTATTTCTTTTCTTCTGTTTTTGGTTCTTCTTTAGCATCATCAGCTTTAGCCGAAGACTTGTATTTGTCATTCAAAGCTTTGATAATTTCCTTAGTAATATCATATTTTTCTTCAGCATATAAAATAGATGCTGCGTCACCAGTTCCATAGATATAAGCATATCCTTTTTCTTTTCCGTAATCTTTGATGAATTTTTTAACACCGTTGATTAATGTATCCATTTCTGCACCGCTTTCTTGTTGCAATTGTTGTGCTAGTGCTTGTTGAGCATAACCTAATTGTTGCTCTCTTTTTTGCAATTCAGCTCCTCTTTTTTGAGCCCATTCCTGACCATTAGCCTGTGCTTGGGATTGAAAATTAGCTGCATCTTGTTTAAAGCGATTGATTTCAGCTTCTAATTGTCTTCCTTTTTCTTCTGATTGTGCTTTGTACTTCGCTTCAAGATCTTTTGCTTCTGTGTACTCTTTCATCAATTCCGAAGTATCTACATAAGCGGTTTTAAATTCTTTAACTTCTGCAGTTTTGTTACAAGCAACAACTGAAATAGAAATTGCGATTATTAATAGAACTTTTTTACTTGTCTTAATAATATTTGTTTTTTGGTATTCGTGAATCATTGGTTTCATTTTGAACTAAGTTGTAATTAAATAAATGTGTGTATGAGCAAAAATATAAAAAAATAGACAGCATCCTAAAAAACACTGAAAAAATGGCTAAATTTTAAACTATTTAATTTTATTATGATTAAATATAATTCTATAAGTTAAATTTATAAAAAACGAAGTAAATAAATTGCAAATAAGTTAAAAACTGTAAAAACTCAAGTTCTATGTCCCTAAACTAGTAAAAAAGGCTTTAAAATGGCTTAAAATGCGTTTTAGTTGTTTTTTAAGACATAGATATGTGAGGAATACTCGAAATTGCGCTTAGCTTTCCAATTTGACTGTAATCCAACAAAAAAAGCTTTCAGGAAATTCATTTTTCCATTTTTATATTTTTCAGATAACAAACTCACATAAAAAGAATCAAATTTCATCGGAAGTACTTTTTCTAATTTTATAACTTCTTTTTGAAAAAGAGTCTGAATGGCTTTTTTTGAAAAATGCCAAAAATGAATGGGTACATCATAAGCTGCCCAAAATTCTTTGTAATAATTGGCATCAAAAGATTTAAAATTAGGAACGGCAACTATTAAAGTTCCCGATGGTTTCAATAAACGTTTTAATTCTTTTATTTGAAAATCCAAATCAGGTACATGTTCTAAAACATGCCACATCGTAATCACATCAAAAGAATGGTTTTCTAAAGCTGCTGTGTTTTCTACAAAAGAAATTCCTTTGTTAATTGCAATTCCTTTAGCTCTGTCGCTGGGTTCAATCCCTACTGTTTGCCAACCGTCATTTTTAGCCACCGTTAAAAAATCACCGGTACCTGCTCCTATATCTAAAATGCGACCTTTAGCAGTTTGCTCTGAATTGATTAAATTTAATTTGTTTTTTAAAGCAATACCTTTTACAAAATGATAGGCTTTTTCAAATAGAGAACGTTTATTATCGGTGTGGGAAATATAATCTTCGCTTTCGTAATATTTACCCAAAACATCTAAATCAGGTTGCGGATGCGTTATTAACATATCCAATTCTTCGTCATGATACAATTCGAAAATTTCCTTAGAAACAGAATGATCTTTTACCGTAAGGAAATGCTTTTTATTTGAAATATCCATTTTATAGTGGTCAGTGGTCTGTTTATAATTGTCAGTTAAAATAATTGACAAAAAAATATTTAAAGTTTTTGGTTCAATTTTGAGTTTTGAAAAAGTTCTAAAAACTCTTTTTTCCAGAAATAGCAATACTTCCAAGAGTAGTTTCACGTGGAACAATTAAAGTTTGAGGTTAGAAATTAGAGGTTAGAAGTGTTAACTACAAACCTCTAACTTCTAACTTCCCACTTCTAACTTCAAATTATCTTCCCATATAAATCAATAATACCGAAATATCACTGGGCGAAACTCCGCTAATTCTTGAAGCCTGTGAAATAGTAACCGGACGAATTTTATTCAATTTTTGTTTAGCTTCAATTGACATCGATTTGATTTTATTATAATCAAAATCAGCAGGAATTTTTACATCTTCTAATCGGGTTAACTTATCAGCATTATTTCTTTCCTTTTCGATATAACCGGAATATTTAACCTGAATTTCTGCTTGTTCCAGAATTTCTTCATCCAAATCATTTTCGGCAACATAATTTTGAACTTTTTCAAACTTAATCATATCCTCTAAATCAATTTGCGGACGAGAAAATATTTTAAACATTTTATCTCCTTGAGAAATCGCAGCCGTTCCTTTTTCTTCTAAAATAGGATTTGTTTCTGCAACTGAAACAGAAGTTTCTCTAAAAAAAGCAACCATCTTTTCCGACTCATTTAGCTTGCGTTCCATTCTGCGCAAACGAGCTTCAGAAGCCAAACCTATTTCGAACGACATTGGAGTCAATCTAAAATCGGCATTATCCTGACGTAATAACGTTCTGTATTCTGCACGAGAAGTAAACATTCGGTAAGGCTCTTCGGTACCTTTAGTAATTAGGTCATCGATTAAAACACCAATATAAGCTTCGTCTCTTTTCAAAATCAACGGAGCTTTTTCATGCACTTTTAAATGCGCATTAATTCCTGCCATCAATCCCTGAGACGCGGCTTCTTCATATCCTGTAGTTCCGTTAATTTGTCCGGCAAAATACAAACCTTCAACCAACTTTGTTTCCAAAGTATGTTTCAATTGTGTAGGCGGAAAATAATCGTATTCGATAGCATATCCTGGTCTGAAGAATTTTACCTTTTCAAAACCTGCTACCGAACTCAACGCTTTGAACTGAATATCTTCAGGAAGTGAAGTTGAAAATCCATTTACATAAACCTCACAGGTATTCCATCCTTCCGGTTCAACAAATAATTGATGACGCTCTTTATCAGCAAAACGATTGATTTTATCTTCGATAGAAGGACAATATCTTGGACCGAGACTTTTAATTCTTCCATTAAACATTGGAGAACGGTCAAAACCTTCTCGCAAAATATCATGAACATCAAGAGACGTATAAGTCATGTGACAAGAACGCTGATGCGTTAACGGAGAAGTCAAATCAGAATAGGAAAATTTAGATGGCTTTGCATCTCCTTTTTCCTCATTCATTTTTGAATAATCGAGCGAACGACCATCCACACGAGGAGGCGTTCCCGTTTTCATTCTTCCTGCTTCAAAACCTACTTTAATTAAATCTTCGGTAATTCCGTGAGCAGCACTCTCTCCTGCTCTACCACCACCAAATTGCTTTTCGCCAATATGAATCAATCCATTTAGGAAAGTTCCATTAGTCAACACAACAGATTTTGAACGAATTTCAACCCCTAACGAAGTCGTAATTCCTTTAATCTTTCCGTTTTCAATTATCAAACCTTTGACCATCTCCTGATAAAAATCAAGATTTGGAGTTCCTTCTAACATCATTCTCCACTCTTCAGCAAAACGCATACGGTCGCTTTGAACACGCGGAGACCACATTGCAGGCCCTTTCGACTTGTTCAACATTTTAAATTGGATTGCCGTTCTGTCAGAAACAATTCCTGAATATCCACCAAGCGCATCAATCTCACGAACAATCTGTCCTTTTGCAATTCCGCCCATCGCAGGATTACAGGACATTTGTGCAATGTTTTGCAGGCTCATTGTAACCAATAATGTTTTCGATCCCAAATTTGCAGCCGCTGCCGCAGCTTCAGAACCTGCGTGACCAGCACCCACAACAATTACATCATACTCTTCTAAAAACATTTAATTTCTTATTTTAGATTTAAACTTTTGGCTTACGCCAAATTCAAAATCATTATTTTTATATATCTGTTCCACGTGGAACATTTAATTCAAAATGCATAATTTCAGATTGTTTTTTTTAAAACAAAAAAATGTTCCACGTGAAACAATTAATCCAAAATCATGTTTTCACAACCACTACTGTTCCACGTGGAACATAGCGATTTTTTCATCTTCTTTAGAGCGCATTAAACGTTCGCTCTCTTCATCTTTATCTTTATATCCACAATAGTGAAGCACACCATGAACTAAGACACGTTTTAATTCCTCTTCGAAAGAAACATTAAAATCAGCAGCATTATCCTGAACACGTTCAACAGAAATAAAAATATCTCCGTTTAATTCATTCCCCATAGTATAATCAAAACTAATAATATCAGTAAGTGTATCGTGATTTAAGTATTCAAGATTAATTTTATGCAAATAATCATCATCGCAAAATATATAATTAATCTCTCCTTCTTTCTTCTTTTCAGAAACAATTACAGCAGATAACCAAGAAGCTATTGCTTCCTCATTCTCTAAATTAAAGTCACTTTCGTAGTTAAAATTTATCATTTTGTTTTAAAATATTCTTGAACCTTTCGGTTAAAATTGGAGCGCAAAGGTAATGATTGTCTGTTTAATATCTCTATGCTATTTAAATATTCTAATAAGCTTTGAGGAAGCGCTCTTGATTGATTATTAAACTCCTTGTTATTTGTTTCAGATTGTCTTTTATTTTCTTCTCCTTGTTGCTTAATAGCATTGTTCAATTTTAATAATTCCTGCTTTATATTCATCACTTTTTGAAGCGTTTCATTCTTAAAACCTTTGTTTAATAATTGCTTCTCTAACTGTTTAATTTGTTCCAAAGCACTTTGTCCGGCATTACCCAAACCATGCTTTTTTAATTCGCTATCTAAAGCATCGCGCAACTCCTTTTGCTGTTTGTAAATTTCCATAATAGCTTTAGCATCTCCTTCTCCATCTTGACCGTTCTCACCTTGTTGACCGTTTTCTTTGCCATCTTTACCTTCTTTTCCATCCTTAGAGTCTCCCGGCTTCATTCCTTGTTTCATTTTATCACCTAAGGATTGCTGTTTAGAAATAATATCCGGCAATTGCATTCCCTCACCCTGACCGGGTTTTGGATTTCCCTCACCCATAGACGACAAAGACATTTGCATATTATTTAAAATTTCACTTAAAAAATCACCCAATTTATTAGCTGAAGCAACAGCATATTGTTGATGAGAGGTGCCCTTTCGTAGTTGAGAATCGGTTAAGTTTTCTAATGCTTTATCGATGTTGTATTGTACATTGCCTACTTCTTTTGTAATGTCTTCTGTCATTTTAGGATTACGCAAAGACATAGCAAACAAACTATCATCAACATGTTTGAACTGAATTCGTAAATCCTGTTGTAATTTAATGTTCTTATTAAAAGCAGGAGAAGCAGGATTTAGAGATTTAAAACGCAACATTACTGATTCCTGAGAAAGCGAATAAGCCAATAAATTATCTAAAATCTGACGCAGCATTTTTACATCTTCTTCCATTTGTTCCATCTCAGCACCTTCCATTCCCTGTTCCATTTTTTTGGACATAGCCTTCATTTTTTTAGAAGCATTCTTTTGATTTGGTTTTGCTTTAGCAGTATTATTGTTTTTTAATTCATCCGAAGCTTTCTTTAAATCTTCATCAATACTTTTTTCTGAAACATCTTCATTAGGGATATCAAGAGGCGATTTTAATTCTTTATTTTCCTTTTTCAAATCATCTAATTCTTGTTGGATCTTATCGAAATCCTTATTTATTTGCTGCTGATTTGAAAGCTGATTTTCTTTCTCATTCTCCGAAAGTTTATCTTGCTTATCAGCTAATTTTTCTAATTTGTCAGCCAGTTGTTCCGCCTTTTTCTGAACATAATATTTCTTAGTCAGTTCAACAAGCTGTTGCAGATTTTTAACTTGGTTTTTACTCTTTTGTTTGAACTGATCTAATTTATCAAGTAAATCTTCGTTCTTCATTTTATCATTAAGGGTTTTTAATTCCTCTAAAAGTTTTTTGTTTTTTTCAATCTCTTCATTGCTGTTATCAATGCGCTTTTCTAATTCTTTTTTAAATTCATCATCACTTTTAGGTTTAGATTCATCTAAATTATTTTTCATTTTATCCATGAAATTACGCATCATTTCATCTTGTTTTTTTTGTTGCTGGATAAAATCTAAAACTTTTTGTTGATCCTTAAATTCAAAATTTTCTTTTTCTTTTCCTGATTTCTGAAGTTTATCCAATTGAGAAAACTGCTTGTCCTGCTCTTTTAAAGATTTTTGCAAACCCTGAATATTATCTGTTTGTTGCTGAAGAATCATATCCTGTTTTTCGACGGCTGTTACAATTCGATTAGAAAAAATAGCAGATTTTGAACTTTTAAAATGATGCAAAACGTCATTATCAAAAACTTCAAAATAATAATCATACGTCACCCCTTCCTTCACTGGAAGATTAGCGGGAAAAGAAAAAACAAACTGATCATAAATTCCAGGCTTAATCGCAATTGTTCCACGTTTGGCAGTAGCCGGTTTATTCGCCTCATAGTATACAACCTGCAATTGGCGTAAGCCATAATCATCACTTATTTTACCTAAAAGATAGTTAGTAGCCAGCTTTAAAGTGTCTGGCGCCTGGTTAACTGTAATGTTTGGGAACTGATCTTTAACAATAGAGAGCTGATAATTGAGTTTTTCAAAGTTAGCAACAGATTCATTAGAAGTAATTATTTGATAATCTGTACTTTCCATGATGTTTTTAGCTAATAAAAAGCTATTTTCTGATTTGTCAAACGAGAATTGTGCTTTAGAATCAACATATTCTACTTTTTGGGTAGCCTGCGTACTTATTTTCCAGGTCACTTTAGTTCCTTCGGGAATAATTGCATTTCCGGTTCCTTTGACTATCTCAGGTTTTCTGTTTAAATGCGATGGAAAATTTAATTGCATTTCGAAATTTAAAATAGACGGAACAGCAATCACTTTTAATTGATATTCATTGGAAGAAACTGAATTTCCTTCTATATGAAAAGAAACATCCTGACTAAGTTTTTCAATCTTAAATTGAAATTCACCCGGATTAGTATTTTCCATAAAATAACTTTCATTATTTATAAAAATCATGGCATTTTCAGGAACAACTTTTCCATTGGTTTTTACTTTTACAATGAAATCTTTGTTTTGTTCTGTTTGTAAATTTTCATTTAAAAGCACAAATTCAAAAGGTGCCGGAGGCAAAAAAACAGCATTGAAATGAACAATTCGATTTAAACTTTGCGTAATGATTCCTTTATTTCCTGAAAAATAAAAAGCAGCAAATAAGAAAACCGGAATGATGGCTAATGGCAGATATTTTTTATTCGAATTAAAATTTACTGCATTTGTAAAAGGAATGGGTTGCAACGCATTTGCTTTTTGCTCAATAGAAGCCAATAATAATTCAGATCTATCCGAATTATTTTCAGGATTTGAAAGCTGAATAAAATTAAGCAACTTATCCTTTACATCAGAAAAATGATTCCCGATTATCGAAGATGCTTCGTTGTAATCAATTCCTTTTTTGAATTTCAACAATTTAAAAACAGGAAATAGAATAAAACGAAAAAGCAAAATGACTTCTACTCCAACGAATGTCCAAAATAAAATAGTTCTTCCTATGGGTTTTAACCAAAGAAAATATTCAATAAAAAGGGTAAAAAGAAAATACAATAATCCTAAACCAATAAAGAAAACTACGCCACGTATCAGTTCGTTTAAATAATACTTTCTAATAAAAGCTTCTAGTTTTTGATAAATAAAATTGGAACTATTCAAAATATTTTTACTTTTTAATAACCCATAAAAGTAGTAATTATAACATTATCAAATTCAATGAGAATAACTATATCAATAAAATCAACAGCTTATTATTGAAAAAATTCTAACTTCTAACTTCTGACTTCTAACTTCTATTTATCTTTGTGGTAAAATTTATAAAAAATGTCAAACCCAATTCGTGTGCGTTTTGCACCTAGTCCAACGGGACCTTTACATATAGGCGGAGTTCGTACTGCCCTGTTTAATTATTTATTTGCCAAAAAAAATGGCGGAACTTTCTTTTTAAGAATTGAAGATACTGACCAGAGCCGTTTTGTTCCCGGAGCCGAACAATATATTATGGAAGCGCTGGAATGGTTAGGAATCGCTCCTGATGAAACTATTGGAAAAAATGAAAAATTTGGTCCTTACCGTCAAAGCGAAAGAAAAGAATTATACAAACAATATGCAGATCAATTGATCAATTCCGGTTGGGCATATTATGCATTTGATACTCCGGACTCATTAGATGCTTACAGAAAAGCTGAAGAAGAACAAGGGAAAACATTTATTTACAATCATACTAACAGAGAAAAACTAGATACTTCTTTAGTTATTTCAGCAGATGAAACAGCACAGAGAATTGCTAACGGAGAACATTATGTGATTCGATTTAAAACTCCGGTTGATGAAATTTTACATTTAAAAGATATCATTCGTGGTCATGTAAAATTTGAAACCAGTCTTTTAGATGACAAAGTTTTGTTTAAAAGTGACGGAATGCCAACTTATCATTTGGCTAATATTGTAGATGATCATTTAATGGAAACTACACATGTCATTCGTGGTGAAGAATGGTTACCATCCATGCCATTACACGTTTTATTATATCATGCTTTTGGCTGGCCAGCTCCTGAATTTGCACATTTACCTTTGATTTTAAAACCTGTGGGAAACGGAAAATTATCAAAACGTGATGGAGATAAATTAGGATTTCCGGTATTTCCATTAGAATGGAAAACAGAAGAAGGAATTTCATCCGGATACAGAGAAAATGGATTTTTTCCGGAAACTGTGGTGAACTTCTTAGCTTTATTAGGCTGGAATGACGGAACCGATAAAGAATTATTTTCGCTAGAAGAATTAGTAGAAGCTTTTGATTTAAACAGAGTTCACAAGGCTGGAGCCAAATTTGATCCGGAAAAAAACAAATGGTTCAATCACCAATATTTAATTAATAAAAACGATGCGGAATTAGCAGAAGCCTTTGCTCCTATTGTTAAAGAAAAAGGATTTACTACTTCAATTGAAACAATAACAAAAATTGTTTCACTAATTAAAGAAAGAGCCCATTTTGTGACTGAATTTTGGGATTTAAGTGATTTCTTTTTTGTTGCTCCAACAGCTTATGATGAAAAAGCAAAGAAAAACTGGAAACCGGAAACACCAGCTTTAATGCAGGAATTAATTTCTGTTCTTGAAGAAATCACCGATTTTACTTCAGTAAATATTGAAAGTATTGTAAAAGACTGGATGACTAAAAACGAAATAGGAATGGGTAAAATAATGCAGCCTTTCCGTTTGAGTCTGGTTGGTGCATTGAAAGGTCCTCACCTGTTTGACATTGTGGAACTCATTGGAAAACAAGAAACAATTTCAAGAATTCAAAAAGCAATAGCTACTTTGTAAATAAACACAAAGTTCACAAAGAAGGCACAAAGTTTACTGTTAATGGTAAACTTTGTGCCTTCTTTATTATAGATCTATGATGTGCTTTTATAAATAAAGAATAACATTTCCATTAAGAATCCCGGGATTTCCTTTAAAATTATAACCCGGATTTTTAGAATTCAAACTACCCAACATATTCGAAATTCCGTATTGATACGAAACATTCAATCTAAAATGCTTCACTCCTGCTGTAATTCCAACGGTGGGATAAAAATTAAATTTAGAAATATCCACAATGTCTTTGGCTAGTAAAGTAGTTCCGGAAATCACATTGTTTTCTTTCCCAGATTCTACTTTAAATTTTCCATTAACCTGAACTAAAGGACCAAACTCAAACGATAAATGATTTTCGATCAAAATATAACTCAATTGTAACGAAATTTGTGCGGATGGTAATTTATAATTCACATCTTCTTTCCCAAAAACCAATTGGTCTGTTGCAACCGAAAAGTTATTTTCTGAAAATTGAATGGCATACACCATATCCCAATTATCATAAAAATTTCCTCTTACCGACAAACCTGCATTCCATCCTGTTTGGGGTTTAGTTTCAAAATTATCGGTATTTAATGTAAACTGATTTACTCCCGCGCTAATCCCGATTCTGTTAGAATCGCGATAACCATACTGAGCAAAACTAAATGCTGAAACTAAAAGGAAATAAAAAGTTAATGTTAGCTTTTTCATAATAAGGATTTTAAACAGCCACAAACCTAAAGTTTTTTTGTAATTTAACAGATATTTTTTAACTAATTTATAAACTATGAACATTCCTCTTATTTTTTTGGTATTTATTGCGCTCTTTATTTTCCTTTCCTCTTTCTTCACAGTCAAACAACAAACGGCTGTAATTGTGGAACGTTTTGGAAAATTTTTAAGTATTAGACAATCGGGACTTCAACTTAAAATTCCTTTGATTGATAGAATTGCCGGACGCGTTAATCTTAAAATCCAACAACTGGATGTTATTATTGAAACGAAAACTAAAGACAATGTTTTTGTTAAACTAAAAGTTTCTGTTCAGTTTATGGTAGTTAAAGAAACGGTTTATGATGCTTTTTATAAATTAGAATATCCACATGATCAAATTACTTCTTATGTATTTGATGTAGTTCGTGCTGAAGTTCCAAAATTAAAATTGGATGATGTTTTTGAACGAAAAGACGATATTGCTGTTGCTGTAAAAAGAGAATTGAATGAAGCAATGACTACTTATGGTTATACTATTATCAATACCTTAGTGACTGATATTGATCCGGATATTCAGGTAAAAAATGCGATGAACAGAATTAATGCTGCTGACAGAGAAAAAACTGTAGCCGAATTTGAAGCGGAAGCATCCAGAATCAGAATTGTTGCTAAAGCTAAAGCTGAGGCTGAAAGCAAAAGATTGCAAGGTCAGGGAATTGCTGATCAAAGACGTGAAATTGCCCGTGGATTAGTAGAAAGTGTAGATGTATTGAACAGAGTTGGAATCAATTCGCAGGAAGCTTCTGCCCTGATTGTGGTAACACAGCATTATGATACTTTACAGGCCATTGGTGCTGATACTAATTCTAATTTGATTTTATTACCCAATTCTCCACAAGCAGGAAGCGAAATGCTTAATAATATGGTGGCTTCATTCTCAGCATCTAATCAGGTGGGCGAAATGATGAAGAAAAAGAACAAGATTTCACCTAAAAAAGAACAAGATAAATTAAAAGAACCTGAAGATACATCAGATGAAAATGATGAAAACAATGAAATATAAAAATACATAAACAAAAAAGAGGCCTAATTGCCTCTTTTTTTATTGATAAACCAATTTATAACAATTGGTATCAATAATCTAAATATCGTTGCTGAGGAGCTAAAAAAAGTGCTTTTTACAGTATCTAAAACATTAGAAGCTATGTTTAAAACGGAAAAGCTTTCTTTTATTTTTTGAACGCTTAAAACTAACTTTTGATAACTGATTTCTTTTTCAACTTTCAAAATTTCTAATTCGCTATCAATTTGAGCATAAGAGGAATATTTTTTAGTTTGCTGCATAATTAGTCATTAAAAAAGATTTCTGAAAATTTCTCTAAAATTGGTCCTTCCACAATTTTATCTTTCACAAGAAACAATAATCCTGTTATTAGCAGATAAATTAAACCAACACTCAGAAAACCATAGGCAAAACTACCTAAATAAGTACTAAAAGCAAATGCCAATGCTACGGAACAAAATAATAAAACCATACAAAAACAAAGCAAAATTAAGGTAAACTTAAAAATCATTGTTGTTGATTTCATAGCCATCTTAAATGCTACTAATTTATAATAAGAAAGATTCTTCTCAATATAATCCTTAGCCTGTTCCTGAATATTCTCTGAATGTTCTTTTAATTCATCAAAAGCCATAATTGTTTATTTCGATTTTATAAAGAAATTAGTTTTTATGAAGTTTAGCATTTTGTTGTTTTAAATCGGCTAATTTTTTTTCTAAAAATGTAATTACATCTTCTGTTTTGTAACTCATATTAGAAAGTAAATCTTCATAAGTTCCTTCTAAATCAACTTTTGCATTAGCTAATTTAGATTTCATTTCTTTCTCAAGATCTTTATATCCGTCTTTTATTTTTTTTCTGGTTTTGTCTCCTTTATCCGGAGCAAACAAAATTCCCAATACAGCTCCTATTGCAGCACCACTTGCAAGAGCTATTAACGTTTTTCCTGTACTACTTGCCATAATTGTTTTTTTTAAGTTTCCTTAAAGATACTAATTAATTTTCAAATTTATTCTTAAGGGATAGTTATAAAAATTTGGATTTAGATCTTTTAATAGCTTTTTAAATTAATTGAATTAAAATAAGCTTCTAAAATGGATAAAAAATAGAAAAAGGTATTTAATGTAGCAGTATTTTTTAAAATCGCTTAAAAACAAAATACAGAAGTCGTTTTTAATTTATAAATATTATCGTTTTATAATAAATAATAGTTTTTTACAATAATAAAAAAAAGCGCTGATTAAGGCGCTTTCTATAGTTATAACTTATTTAAAAATTGTTCGATAAATTCTTTTTCTCTTTCGGTAGAATTTTTAGGAGGATTAGCTTCTAATTTTAAAATTTCTTCTCTAAAAGTATTTTTAAATTCGGAATCCAATTCTAAATGGTATAAATTTAAAATTGTTCTCGAACGAACAAAAGTAGATTCACTTCTCAATGACATTGTAAATAATTTATGCAAATCTTCATTATCATAATCAGACACTTTTAAAGGAGCATATTTCAAAATCAAATTGGCAAACAACAAAGAGCTTTTATTATTATTGATGTTTTTCTTGAATGAATTTTGCAATAAACTATAATTAGAAATTCCGGATAAGGTCTCTCCTATTGCATTTCTAATAGCATTTCGCTCTTCTCTTGTACCCACTTTAAAATATTTATTAATGTCTTTTAAAGCATTATTGATACTATTACTGTCTTTTTTTCCTTTTTCTTCCCAGGCGTCTTTCAATCCTACGGTTTTATTAAAGACTAATTTAGAAGCAGTTGAATCTTTATCAACATTAAAATAACCCAAACGCTGAAACTGAAATTTATCTCCCGGAGCTGCTGTTTCCAGACTTGGCTCTACAAATCCTTTTATAATAGAAAGTGAATTTGGATTCATAAAATCAAGAAAATTTTTCTCTTTATGACTGTCTGGTGCTTCATCAATAAACAATCTGTCGTATAGACGCACTTCGGCTTCAACGGCATGCTGTACCGAAACCCAATGCAAGGTTCCCGCTACTTTACGTTTAGAGGCTTCGCTCCCGCTTCCGCTCAATGAATCAGTATCATAAGTTACCTGAATTTCGGTAATCGTACCATTTTCATCTTTACTAACTGATTCTGCTTTAATAATATAAGCATTTTTAAGACGCACTTCATTCCCTATACTTAATCGGAAAAATTTTGCCGGAGCTACTTCTAAAAAGTCTTCTCTTTCTATATAAAATTCTTTAGAAAAAGGTACTTTTCTAAAACCGGCACTTTCATCTTCCTGATTATTTTCGGCATCTAATAGTTCTACTTTTCCGTCAGGATAATTAGTAATAACCACTTTTACAGGATCTAAAACAGCCATAACACGAGGTGCTGTTTTATTTAAATCATCACGTAAACAGAACTCTAAAAGAGAATAATCAATGATATTTTCCCGCTTAGCAACTCCAATATTTTCACAAAATTTTCGAATAGAAGCTGATGTATATCCTCTTCTTCTCAAACCTGAAATAGTAGGCATTCTGGGATCATCCCAACCATTTACTATATTTTCCTGAACTAATTGTAACAGTTTTCTTTTGCTCATAACCGTATAATTCAGGTTTAAACGCGCAAATTCATACTGATGGGGTCTTACTTTATTAGTATCATAAATCTGGTCTAAAAACCAATCGTATAATTCACGGTGCATGACAAATTCTAAAGTACAGATAGAATGTGAAATTTGCTCTAAATAATCACTTTCACCATGGGTATAATCATACATTGGATAAATACACCAATCGTTTCCTGTTCTATGGTGTTCTTTATGCAAAACACGATACATAATTGGGTCACGCATTAGCATATTAGAAGAAGCCATATCAATTTTAGCACGCAAAACATGAGTTCCTTCTTCAAAATCACCGTTTTTCATTCCTTCGAATAAAGCTAAATTTTCTTCTACAGAACGATTTCTGTACGGACTATCAACACCTGCCTGACTTGGTGTACCTTTTTGTTCCGCCATCGCTTCAGACGATTGACTGTCAACATACGCTTTCCCATTATTAATTAAAAGAATAGCCCAATCATACAACTGTTGGAAATAATCAGAAGCATATAATTCCTTATCCCATTGAAAACCCAGCCATTGCAAATCTTCTTTGATAGCATCTACATATTCCTGCTCTTCTTTTGCAGGATTTGTATCATCAAAACGAAGATTTACCGGAGCATTATATTTTAGTCCCAAACCAAAATTCAGACAAATAGATTTAGCATGTCCAATATGCAAATATCCATTAGGTTCAGGCGGGAAACGGAATCTTAATTTATTTTGCGGAAAACCATTAGCTAAGTTTTCTTCGATAATTTGTTCTATAAAATGCAGTGATTTTTCTTCAGTTGACATAATTTTCTTTATTGAATCACAAAGGTAAAAAAATAGATGATAGTTAATAGCCTTAACGATAATAGACTTCGAATTATATTTATTAGTATTTTTGTATAAATATTGAAAGTTATGAGACAAGTTACAGTTACAATTCCAGATGAATATTATGAAAATTTAATTCAATTTTTAAAACCAATTCCTGATACAATTATTGATAACAGCCAAGAAGAATACAATAAATCAATAGAAAAAATGGTTTTGGAACGAATTAAAAATGCTAAACCTGAAGATTATATAAGTTGGGAAGAATCTAAAAAAAGATTAGATGCAAAATGGCTTAAATAATTTCAGAATTATTGTATTTAAACGTGCTGAATTAGAAGTTGATGAAATATCTGAATATTATGAGTCTATTACAACAGGATTAGGAGTAAAATTCTATACTGAATACAGAAATCATGTAAATACTTTAAAAAGAATACCTTTTTTTGAAATAAAATATGAAGAAATTCGAAAACTACCTTTAAAAAAGTTTCCATATACTATTCATTTTTACAATTAATGAATTTGACAAAATTGTATCCATCCAAGCTGTAACTTGTGACTACCAAAATCCTGAAAATACAAGATTAAAATTATAACATGGAAACTATCAAATTAAAAAATATTAGAACTTTTTCCTATCACGGATGTCTGGTTGAAGAAGGAAAAATAGGTTCAGACTATGCTGTTGACTTAGAAATTAAGGCCGATTTACAACAATCTACACAATCAGATAATTTAGCAGATACTGTAGATTATGTTCATTTAAATAGAATTGTAGTCCAAGAAATGGCTATCAGATCTGAATTATTAGAACATGTTGCTAAAAGAATTAATACCAGAGTGCTTGCTGAAATTCCGATGGTAATGAAAACAATTGTTTCGGTTTCTAAACTAAATCCACCTATTGGTGGTGATGTTGAATCAGTTACCATCGTATTAAAAGAAAGTAGAAATTAAATTCTAAATTTTAAATAAATCCCAAATTCTAAATAAAATACATAATTGTATTATTTTGGAATTTGGGATTTGCTTATTCTATTTTTTATACTACCTTTGCAGTCCATTAAATAAATGGCGTCGTGGCCGAGCGGCTAGGCTGGGCTCTGCAAAAGCTCCTACTCCGGTTCGAATCCGGACGATGCCTCTAGAACCTTCAAGGAAACTTGGAGGTTTTTTTATATATCATTTTTAGAAAAAATGAAGTAAAATTTAGGTTCGAATCCGGACGATGCCTCAAGAACCTCTAAAGTAATTTAGAGGTTTTTTTATGTCTAATTTTTAAGAAAAATTAAGTAAAGTTTAGGTTCGAATCCGGACAATGCCTCTAAAACCTTCAAGGAAACTTGGAGGTTTTTTTATATATCATTTTTTCTAAAAATGAAGTAAAATTTAGGTTCGAATCCGAACGATGAATCTAAATCTTCAAGGAAACTTGGAGTTTTTTTATGTCTGATTTTTAAGAAAAATTAAATAAAGTTAGGTTCGAATCCGGACGATGCCTCTAAAACCTTAAAGGAAACTTGGAGTTTTTTTATGTCATTGCGAGGAACGAAGCCATCTCATTTAGTAACTCTACAAAGTTTCTTAATTTAAAACTTGATAAATTCTGTTCGGAATATTTTAATGTGATTGCCACGCTAACGCTCGCAATGACTAAGCATAAAAAAACCGCTCATTCTAAGCGGCTTAATCATCTATTTTATTTTTGTTGTTCTATATTTTGAAAAGCTTTTTTAACCATTTCTTTTTCCTTTGGGAACCAGCCCTGGATCATTAAAACAACCCCAAAAACCATTAAAACAATACTAATTCCTTTTTTTATTTTTAAAATATTAGAAGGTGTCATTTTAGATTTTAATTGCTTAGCCAGTAGTATTTTAAAACAATCTACTATTAAATAAGTAATAATAACAGTAGTAAAAAATGTCATCATTCGGGAAGTTTGCATGTCTAATTTAGGTCCGACAGAAATAATTACAGCCAGCCAAAATCCTAAAACTCCGATATTAATAACATTTAAAAAAAGCCCTTTTAAAAACAAACTGAAGTAATCTTTTTTTATGATTTCCCTGTCGATTTCCTTAGTATTAATTCTTTTTTCTTTTCTTAAACTTAGTAACGAGATTATTCCATAAGCAAACATTACAATACCTCCGAAAATAAAAAGTGCCGGCTTATCTTTTAAACTCTGAATTAATCTAAAACTACCTAAATAAGCAATTGAAATAAAAATTATATCACCTAAAACTACTCCTAAATCAAAAACAAGAGCGGCCCTGAATCCTTTTAAAATACTGGTTTCCAGTAAAATAAAAAAAACAGGACCAATCATAAAACTCAGGAAAATTCCCCATGGAATCCCTGATAAAATATCGTTAATCATTAATTTCAGAATTTATTAGAATAAAAATACATTTTTTTTATTCTTTTTCTTCAATTTTTCCTCCTAAAATCGTTTGTTGATTAATTTGTTTTGGTTTACCATAGATAAAAATACTTCCTCCTGCTTTCACTTTTGCATCGACTAATGTACTTGCATTTATCTCAGCATTTCCACCTGCTGAAACATTTACCGTAGTTTGTGAAGTATTTAAATTTTTAGCTTTCAATACACCACCTGACATAATTACTATATCCTGATTAATTGCAGCTCCGCTCAATTCTATAATACCTCCGGTAACTGCTTTTACATTAACTTTTTGAGCATCTACTTTTAACTTAATTTGTGCTCCTTCTTTTGCATTTAAATTAAAAATTGTTTGTTTAAAAATAGCGTCTCCTGAAACCGAAGAACCTTCATTAGCTGTTATATCATCAATATTTTTATAATACAATTTGATAGCAATATCATCTCCGGATAATAATTGAGGGAAAGGCATTCTTAACTTCAACTCACCATTATTAGTAACAACTTCTACTTCTTTTTCTCTGTTTCCGCTAATGACAACTTTGTTTTCAGTCGAAGCTATTAACTTAACTGTCAGTTTATCATACACTTTTAAGCTACTAAAATCACCTAATGTTTTAGTTAGCTGTGCAAAACTTACTTGTGATACAATTGCTAGTGTTACTATAAATATCTTTCTCATTTTCATTCATTTAATTGTTTATTCTGCTCTTCTTAAAAAATTAAAATCCAATTGTTTTTTAACTAAATCGGCATTTTTTACTTTAACGTAAATTTCGTCTCCTAATTGTAATAATTTGTCTGAAGTTGCTCCAACTAAGGCATATTGTTTTTCATCGAATGTGTAATAATCCTCTTTTATGTCTCTAATTCGAACCATACCTTCGCATTTATTTTCGACAATTTCAACATAAATTCCCCATTCGGTAACACCTGAAATAACACCCAAAAATTCCTGATCCTGATGATCCTGCATGTATTTAACCTGCATGTATTTAATAGAGTCTCTCTCGGCATTAGTAGCTAAACCTTCCATGGTAGAACAATGTACACACTTGGTTTCATACAATTCTTCGTCAGCTGATTTTCCTCCGTCCAGATAAAACTGTAACAAACGGTGTACCATAACGTCAGGATAACGACGAATAGGCGAAGTAAAATGTGAATAATAATCAAAAGCTAATCCGTAATGACCAATATTATCCGTAGAATATTTGGCTTTACTCATACTTCTGATAGCCAGTGTATCAATTAAATTCTGCTCTTTTTTACCATTTACATCAGCCATTAACTGGTTCAACGATTTCGAAATATCGCCCGGATTTCTAAAATCAATTTTATAACCAAACTTTGCAATTACATTTTGCATCGCAATTAATTTATCTTCATTTGGTTCGTCGTGAATTCTGTAAATAAAGGTTTTCTTTTGTTTTCCAATGTATTCTGCTACTTTCCTATTGGCTAAAAGCATGAATTCTTCAATCAGATGATTGGCATCTTTTGAAATTTTAAAATAAACGCCTTCCGGTTCTCCTTCGGCATCCAAATTAAATTTTACTTCAACTTTATCAAATGAAATAGCACCATCAGCCATTCTCTTTTTACGGAAAATTTTAGCTAATTCATCTAATTTAAGCGTTGCTGAGACAATTTCCGGAGAAACTTGATAAGAACTACCAGTTATCGAAATTTCTTCCGGAATAGTATCATCTTTCGTTTCTATGATATATTGTGCTTCTTCATAAGCAAATCGTTGATCAGAATAAATTACTGTTCGACCAAACCATTGATTCACTACTTGACACTTTTCGGTAATTTCAAATACTGCCGAAAACGTATATTTTTCTTCTTGCGGTCGTAATGAACAAGCAAAATTAGATAAAACTTCAGGAAGCATTGGCACTACTCTATCGACCAAATAAACCGAAGTTGCACGTTGATAAGCTTCATCATCCAGTATGGTTCCTTCTTCTAAATAATGCGACACATCAGCAATATGAATCCCTATTTCGTAGTTTCCATTTTCTAATTTTTTAAAAGATAAAGCATCATCAAAATCCTTGGCATCTTTTGGATCTATCGTAAAAGTCAAGGTATCACGCATATCACGTCGCTTGGCAATTTCAGCTTCAGATATTGAAGTATCTATTTTTTGAGCATAGGTTTCTACTTCAATAGGAAATTCAGCAGGTAAACCATATTCGGCTAAAATAGCATGAATCTCCGTATCATGTTCCCCAGGTTTTCCTAGCACTTTAATTACTTTCCCAAAAGGACTATCGGCTCTTTTAGGCCAGTCTTCGATATGAACTAAAACCACATCTCCATTTTCAGCTTCGCCTAAATTATCTTTTGGAATAAAAATATCCGTATACATTTTAGGATTTGCAGTCGATACAAAAGCAAAGTTTTTTTGGACATCAATAACACCTACAAAATCGGTTTTATGTCTTTCTAACACTTTAATTACTTCACCTTCAGCGCGTCTTCCTTTTCTTCGATTATAAACATAAACGCTTACTTTATCTTTATCCAATGCCCGATTTAAATTATTGGTTGGGATAAAAACATCTTCTTCAAAATCTTCACAAATAAAATACGCCGTTTTTCTACTGGTCATATCAATCGTACCTTCATAATAATCCTGGCTTATCGCTTTGATTAAATATTTACCCGGTTCGGATTCTATGATTTTTTTTTCGGCAGCAAGAATTTTTAAATCTTTTATAATTTGATTTCTGCTTTGTGTATCATCAACTTCTAATTTTGCTGCTATTAGCTTATAATTGAAGGCTTTATTAGCACTATTCGATAATATTTTTATAATTTTATCTGAGAAACTTTTCTCTTTCTTAGCAGGCTTTCTTAATCTTTTTCCCATACGTCTTTTCTTAAAAGTCGAAAATTACAAAATAGTTAAGACTTAAAAGAATATGAGACCAGTTTTAAAGAAAATATAACGCATTAACAATCGTTTCAACATTATAAACAATTCAATATGGAAGTATTTATTACCATTGCTACTTTTGATTACATCCATGAAATCGAAATTTTAAAACACCGACTGGATCATGAAGGTTTCCAATATTATTTTGAAAACGAAATCATGTCTTCTTTCGCTCCGATGTATTCCATAGCTTTGGGCGGAATCAAACTTAAAATTCATCCAAACGATTTTGAAACCGTAAAAACAATTCTTCAGGAAATGAAATACGATAACAATTTAAAAATCGTTTAATTTTTTCAAAGTTGTCAACATATATTAATATAATAAAAAAGAAAATTTTAAATTAATTAAATTATTGTTTGTTATTATAGCGTGTTAATAGCTGCAATAATTTTTTTAGAAATTGTTTAAAAATGAAGTTTCAGTTTGTTATTATGAGTTATTAACATAGTTACAGGAAGCTAAATATTTAATTTTAAAGCGTTTTTGTTTTTTAGTTAACAATGGTTGATAACCAAAAATCATTTTAAAATGTAAATAAGTAATTTTTGAAATTATATTGATAAACTTGTTTTTTGTGTTTATAACTTTTCTAAAAATCGTTCAAACTTTTTTAGGTTTATAAATTCCAATTTTGGATTAGATTTTTTTTCGATACAAGCAAAAAAAACTTCTAATTTTCTTTCTCAACTTATTAACAATTAATGTTAAATTAAGGTTAACTGAAAATCAATGAATTAGCATTCACTATTAACAATGCAAAATTTTAACAAATAAATTATATTTTACCAATTGATTCCCAATGTTTTATAAATTATAAGAAATATTAATAAGCTCCTATCCTATTCAAAATCTGATTCTTATAAAATGATTAAACCAACATTGCTTTCCTTTTTTAAAAAATAATAAAAAGACAAATAGTTTTGGTAAATTTGCACAAAATTAAACAGATATAAAATGAAAATTTCAATAGGAAACGATCACGCAGGTCCGGAATATAAAATAGCTATTGTTAAATGGTTAGAAGCTAAAGGATATGAAGTAACTAATTATGGAACAGATTCTGAAGCTTCTGTTGATTATCCTGATTTTGGACATCCTGTTGCTACTGATGTTGAAGAAGGAAAAGCTGATTTTGGAATTGTTATTTGTGGTTCAGGAAACGGAATTGCAATGACGGTTAATAAACATGCCGGAGTTAGAGCTGGTTTGTGCTGGACAAAAGAAATTGCTTATTTAACACGTTTGCATAATGACGCTAATATTGTAAGTATTCCGGCTCGTTATACTTCAATTCAACAAGCTATTGAAATTGTTGAAACTTTTTTAGATACTGCTTTTGAAGGTGGAAGACACCAAAACAGAGTAGATAAAATCGCTTGTAAATAAATTTTGCGAGGTGCTGTGCACCAAAAATATAGAAAGCCCGGTAATTTCACTGGGCTTTTTTTTGTACGCTATTGACTAAATTTATATAAATTCGGTCAATCAACTGACTGAATTTACATTAATTCAGTCAACGTACTGACTGAATTAACGTTTTTTGATTATATTTGTATCTAAATTATTAAAATTCAAGATAATGAATTTTTTAGAAAGAGGAATAGATACCATATTTGATAAAAAAGTTCTGCCTAATAAAGTGTTGATTTTATTGGGTGCAAGACGTGTGGGCAAAACGGCTTTCATCAAAAACTATCTTTCTGCAATTCCTAAAGAAGATTACTTGCAATTAAACGGAGAAGATATCCACGATGCCGATTTATTAAAAGAACGCTCGGTTGCTAATTATAAGCGTCTTCTGGCTAATGTAAAAGTATTAGTTATTGATGAAGCACAAAATATTCCTGAAATTGGGTTGATTTTGAAATTGATTGTGGATTCTATTGAAGATATAAAAATTATTGCTACAGGATCATCGGTTTTTGATTTATCGAATAAGTTGGGCGAACCTTTAGTGGGAAGAAAAAATACGATCTATTTATTTCCATTGGCTCAAATTGAATTCAATAAATATGAAAATTTTAAGGAAACCACTCAAAAACTAGAAGAACGATTGCTTTTTGGCAGTTATCCTGAACTTGAACAATATCCGGATTGGAACGATAAAATCAATTATTTAAAAGAGATAGTAAACTCTTATTTATTGAAAGATATTTTGGTTTATGAAGGAATTAAGCAATCCAATAAAATTCTGGATTTGTTAAAATTGATTGCTTTTCAGCTAGGACAGGAAGTGTCATTGCAAGAATTAGCCAGACAATTGGGAATTTCTAAAAATACGGTCGAAAGTTATTTGGACTTACTTTCTAAAGTTTTTGTTGTTTATAAAGTGCCAGGTTTTAGTAGAAATTTGCGTAAAGAAATCACTAAATCAAACCGATGGTATTTTTATGACAACGGTATCCGGAATGCAATTATTGCTAATTTTAGTCGTTTGGATTCCAGAACAGATGTGGGTGCGTTATGGGAAAATTACCTGGCTTCAGAACGAATTAAATTTCAAAATTATACTCAAAAAACGATTACTAATTATTTTTGGCGTACGTATGACCAACAAGAATTGGATTGGTTAGAAGAAGAAAATGGCGTTTTACACGGTTATGAATTCAAATGGAATGAAAACAGAAAAGCTAAGATTCCTACGGCTTTCGCCAAAGCGTATCCGGAAGCCAGTTTTGAAGTGATTAATAAGGGGAATTATTTAGATTTTATAGTTTAAAATTTCTAAATGAAAACCAAGATAAAGTACTGCAATTTGTATAAAAAGAATACTCCAAAACTTCCATAAATAGGATATTTTAGAAGTTTTATGTTTAAAAATAAGCATAGCTAATCCTGAGCCAAATGTTCCTCCAAATAAAACAAAAGCTAATAAAGTTCGCTCCGAAATTCTTTGTTTTTGGGTTTTTGCCAAATGTTTGTCGTAAGCTACTTCTACAAAAGCCAATATATTTAAAATCAAAAAATAGTAGAATAAAATATCCATTTAACTTAAAATTACGTTTCAAAGATATTCTTTTTAGAAAGTAAAAAAATAAGTAAATAATCGAATATTTTGAGAATCTGGTTATATTGATAAAATTAAGTTTAAGGAATTGAATTTTTTAAAACTTGATGATAAATTCAATGAAAACAGTATTTAAATATTCAAAAATTTCAGTCGTATAGTATTTTAAAAAACATTAAAAATTTAATTAATAAAGGCTCTTAATTTAAATAAAGTGATTTTTTTAAATTAAAACTGGTTCTTAATTTAAAAAAACTATATAAATTAAAATAAGAACTATATTTGTTTTAAAAATTTAGAGAAATGAAAAACTATAAATCAGGTAATTTTGAAAATCAAGGCTATTACAAAAGTTTTCAACCCACTTTGATAAATAAGCATTGGCTACTTGATGATATGGAAATTCAACAATTACTTTCAAAAGCTGACAGACAACTGGGTAGATTGGATATGTATTCTGAATATATTCCAAATATTGATTTATTCATAAGTATGCACGTTTTGAAAGAAGCTACTCAAAGCAGTAAAATAGAAGGAACACAAACCAATATTGAAGAAGCATTATTAGACAAAGAGGATATTGTTTTAGATAAAAGAGAGGATTGGGAAGAAGTTCAAAATTATATAGAAGCAATGGATACTGCTATTAAACAGCTTGACACTTTGCCTTTTTCTACTCGATTAATAAAAGAAACACATCGAGTTTTACTACAAGGAGTTAGAGGTCAAAATAAGCAGCCTGGAGAATTTAGAACAAGTCAAAACTGGATAGGAGGCGCCTCTATTAATGATGCTACTTTTATTCCGCCAGTACATAATTCATTAGCAGAATTGATGAGTGATTTAGAAAAATTTGCTCATAATGAAGAATTTTATTTCCCGGATTTATTAAAAATTGCCTTAATTCACTATCAATTTGAAACTATTCACCCTTTTTTAGATGGTAACGGAAGAGTAGGGAGACTGTTAATAACACTTTATTTAGTTGACAAAACTATTCTTAAGAAACCCGTTTTATATTTATCCGATTTTTTTGAAAGGAACAGGCAATTTTACTATGATAATTTGATGAATGTGAGAACTAAAAATGATTTAAAACAATGGTTTAAATTTTTTTTAGTAGGGATTATTGAAACTGCTAAAAATGGAATAGAGACCTTTGATGCTATTTTAAAATTAAAGAAAGAAATAGAAGATAAAATTAAAATTACCGGAAACAGAAGCCACCATTTGTTAAGTATAATGGAGTTTTTATATCAAAAACCAACTATTAATGCATTTAAAGTAGTTGAAATCACAGGGGTTTCGCAAGCAACAGCCTATAAAATTTTAGAAGAACTGATGGTAATGGAAATTTTAAAAGAAATTACAGGAGGCAAAAGAGGCAAAGTTTACGTATTTCACAATTACATACAATTATTTAATTAATATTTTAATGACCAATATACAATTCATCGCCAAGTCTGTTTCAACAGCAGCTATAAACATTCAAAAAACAGTTGAACTTTTACAAGAAGATTGCACCATTCCTTTTATTTCCCGTTATCGAAAAGACACTACAGGAAATCTGGATGAAGTTCAAATTGAGCAAATTGCCAAACTCCAAAAAGAATACGAAGTAATTGTAAAACGTAAAGAAGCGATTCTAAAATCGATTGAAGAGCAAAAACAATTAACTCCGGAATTAGAGAAAAAAATAGAACAAAGCTTTGATACGCAAGAATTGGAGGATATTTATCTGCCATTCAAAAAGAAGAAAAAAACAAAGGCCGATGTGGCTCGTGAAAATGGATTAGAACCATTGGCTAAAATCATCATGGCGCAAGGAAAAGAGGATGTTGATTTCCTGGCTACAAAATATTTGAATGAAAATGTTATAAATGAAGACGCCGCTTTGCAAGGTGCAAGAGACATTATTGCGGAGTGGATTAACGAAAATATTTTTGTTAGAAAACAATTACGACGATTGTACCAACGAAAAGCTACGATTACAACTAAAGTCGTTAAAAGCAAAAAAGAGGAGGAGGGAGCTCAAAAATTCAATCAATATTTTGATTGGTCAGAACCCATTTCTAAAGCACCTTCTCACCGATTGCTGGCGATGCTTCGTGCCGAAAACGAAGGATTTATCAAGTTTAAAGTCGAAGTGGATGTAGACGAAGCTTATGATATTATAGACGAATTGGTTTTAAAAGGGCAAAATACAACTACGCCACATGTGCAATTAGCTATTGAAGATTCCTATAAACGATTATTACAACCCGCAATTTCTAACGAAACTTTGCAGGAAGCCAAAGCCAAAGCAGATGCGAATTCGATTCAGGTTTTTGCTAATAATTTAGGGCAGTTATTATTGGCTCCGCCTTTAGGAGAAAAACGAATTCTAGCCATTGATCCCGGTTTTAGAAGTGGTTGTAAAGTAGTTTGCCTGGATGAAAAAGGCGATTTGTTATACAACGAAACCATTTATCCGCATGCTCCTCAAAATGAATCGGCTATGGCAATGAAAAAAATCCGTTCCATGGTAAATGCCTATAACATTGATGCCATTTCTATTGGAAACGGAACGGCTTCTCGTGAAACAGAATTTTTCATCAAAAAAATTGCTTTTGACAGAGAAGTACAGGTTTTTGTGGTTTCTGAGGCTGGAGCTTCGGTGTATTCCGCATCTAAAATTGCCAGGGAAGAATTTCCCAATTATGATGTGACGGTTCGTGGTTCGGTTTCTATCGGTCGCAGATTGAGTGATCCATTGGCCGAATTGGTTAAAATTGACCCGAAAGCCATTGGCGTAGGCCAGTATCAGCATGATGTGGATCAAAATAAGTTGAAAGAAGAACTGGATTCCACTGTAATTCGTTGTGTGAATTCGGTTGGGATCAATATCAATACGGCGAGTAAACATTTGTTGAGTTATGTGAGCGGAATAGGAGAGAAGCTAGCCGAAAACATTGTGAATTATCGTTCTGAAAACGGCCCTTTTGAAGATAGAAAACAATTGAAAAAAGTGCCTCGTTTAGGCGAAAAAGCCTATCAGCAAGGTGTGGCTTTTATTCGAATAAAAGAAGGAAAGAATCCATTAGATAATTCGGCAGTGCATCCCGAAGCGTATCCTATTGTGGAAAAAATGGCCAAAGATTTAAAGCTAAAAGTGACTGATTTGATTGCCAATAAGGAAAAAACAGCCTTGATAAAACCCGAAAATTATACGAATGAAACCATTGGAATTTTAGGTGTTAAGGATATTATCAAAGAATTAGAAAAACCAGGATTAGATCCAAGAAAAGCGGCTAAAATATTCGAATTTGACCCTAATGTAAAAACAATAAAAGACTTGAAAACGGGCATGATTTTAAACGGAATTGTTAATAACATTACCAATTTTGGCTGTTTTGTTGATTTAGGAATCAAAGAAAGTGGTTTGGTACACATTTCACAGCTTAAAGCAGGCTTTGTAAGCGATGTTAACGAAGTAGTGAAGTTACACCAGCAAGTACAGGTAAAAGTGACGGAAGTAGACGAGGATAGAAAGCGTATTCAGTTGACGATGGTGCTTTAGAATTCAGTTCAAAGGCATTAATAGTCCGAACAATTGTTAGATGACTAAAAATGGAAAAAATTGATTAAATTTGATTACTAAATAATCTATTATGGAAAATTGGCAAAAATATATCAGCATAAATCCAGAAATTAGAAGTGGTAAACCTTGTATTTCTGGTACAAGAATCACGGTTTCTGATGTGTTGTCTTATTTAGCATCTGGAATGTCTATAGAGGAAATTATAGAAGATTTTCCAACTTTAGATAAAGAAAAAATTATAGCAACACTTTCATTTGCAGCATATAGAGATAATATAACTAAAATTGCTTTTGCATCGTGAAGTTATTATTAGACGAAAATTTATCCTGGCGAATGATAAAGAAGCTCACACCTTATTTTACAGAAGTTGTTCACGCTTCAGAATTGAAAATAATTCAACCCGCAAATGACATTTCTATTTGGAATTATGCAAAGAAAAACGGATTTACAATCCTGAGTAAAGATGATGATTTTGAGAAAATAGTACTTTTAAAAAAAGCTCCGCCTAAGCTGATTTATCTCAAAACGTATAATTTAGACACTAAAAAATTAGTTGATTTAATTATAGAAAATAAAGATAAAATAACGGAATTTATTGATTCTGATGAAAACGATATTTTCGAAATTTATTCTAATTAGTTTATAAAATTCAAAAAAATCCAAAATCCATTATAATTAGATTTTGGATTTTTTATTGAGATTTAATTATAGTTGAAATACGCCACCTACGTTAAAGCTATTTCCACTATTTAAGATTTTTTCACTAGAGGCTTTATTAATATTAGTTAAACCACTAAATAACTGAGCATCAATTAGAATTCCAAATCTTTCGGTAACTTCAATTTTATAACCAATACCAAATGTTAATCCCAGTTGAAAAGATTCAACAATATCATCAGGTAGATTTTCTGTGTATCCATTTACCTTAACCTTGGCACTTGATAGAAAAGAAGGGCTTAAGCCGAAATTTAAATTCCATTTTCTAGTGCTCCCAAAGTGCCAGTTTGCATTAATAGGAATAGTGACGTAATTTAATTTATCTTCAAAAGATTCACCTTCAAAATCATATTTTCCACCCATTTTATTAGCAATTAATCCCGAACGCAAACTCCATCTGTCGTTAAAGTAATAATCAACAGTTGCTCCTAATTCTACACCAGAATTAGAATTAGTATTGTCATCTTCATTGAATTCTGAAAAGCTAGAAATTCCAATTTTAGGTGTAATTTCAATTACTCCTTTTTCTTTTACTTGTGCATTAGTTAATCCAATAGTTATCAGCGTAACTAATGTGAGTAGTGTTTTCTTCATTTTTATATAAGTTTACTATTTATCGCGTAAATGTATTAAGTAAAAACTTATAAAAAAATAGTATTTAATTCAAAAAAACAAAAAATCCCAAAATCCAATTATGTACTAATGGATTTTGGGATTTTTAATAAAAAAATAAATTTCTTATTTCGTTTCGTCTTCTTTTTTATCAGCTGGCTGTTGTTCGTCTTTAGCGGCGTTTTTGAATTCCTTAATTCCACTACCCAAACCTTTCATTAATTCCGGAATTTTTTTACCTCCAAAAAGTAATAAAACAACTGCTAAAATAACCAGGATTTCTGTAACTCCAAATCTTCCCATGATTGAATAATTTATGCCGAAGCAAATTTGTATTAAAAACTGGCTACAAAGATAATTAGAATAACTTAATGAGGATTCAATTTCTGTCAATTATTTAATTTATATCACGTTAAAAATTATTTAATTTTTTTTCAATAATTTATAATGATAAGCTAATATCAACTCCGTGCATTGATTGACATTAATTATTATATTTGTGAAATAAAGAAAAATCATGTCAGGGAAAAGATTAAAAAGAAAGAAACTTCACAAAAAACTGTTCACAAAAAACCGATTGGTTATATTGAATGAGGATACTTTTGAAGAAACTTTTTCTTTAAAACTGACTCTTATGAATGTCTTTGTAGTAGCTTCACTGGGTGCAATTTTTTTAATTGCAGTCACTACTTTTATCATTGCTTTTACACCATTGCGTGAATTTATTCCGGGTTATTCTTCTACTAAATTAAAAAAAGATGCTACTGAGCTGGCTTTAAAATCAGATTCTATAACTAATTTATTAAAGCAAAATCAGGCGTATATTTCATCCATACAAAAAGTGTTAACAGGTAAATTAGATTATGCTAAATTTAATAAAGATTCGATATTAGCAGCATCTACCGATACCATTCAGAAAATAGATTTATCTGCTTCCGAAGAAGAATTAGAATTGAGAGCAGAAGTGGAGAAAGAACAGAAAAAAGCACAGCAAACCGCTGTGAAAAAGAAGAAATAAATCTAATTTTTTCTTCAGAAATAATAATCAGCAAAACGAAATGTCAATAAAATCAATAGCGGCAAAACTATTTGCTAAAAATATTTATAAAAAAACACAACTTTGGGCACGTAATCCTGTAGCTACCCAACAAGCCGTTTTTGAAAGTTTAATCAAAGAGGCACAACAAACCCAATTTGGTAAAGACCACCATTTTGACCGGATAAAAACTACCGAAGATTTTGCTAATCAAGTTCCTGTTCGGGATTATGAAGATTTAAAATGCTATGTAGAAAAGGTAGTAAAAGGGGAGGAAAATGTATTGTGGAAAGGCAAACCGTTGTACTTTGCTAAAACATCAGGAACCACTTCCGGGGCTAAATATATTCCGTTGACTAAGGAGTCGATGCCGTATCATATTGAAGCAGCCCGAAATGCCATTTTGCATTATATTCATGAAACAGGAAATGCTGATTTTGTAGATGGCAAAATGATTTTCCTGCAGGGAAGTCCCATTTTAGAAAAAAAACACGGAATTCAATTTGGACGACTTTCAGGAATTGTCGCGCATTTTGTTCCGAAATATTTACAAAAAAACCGAATGCCTTCCTGGGAAATCAATTGTATCGAAGATTGGGAAACTAAAATTGATGCAATTGTCGAAGAAACCTACTCAGAAAACATGACGGTGATTTCGGGAATTCCATCCTGGGTTCAAATGTATTTTGAGCGTTTGCATCAAAAAGCAGGGAAGCCGGTAGGTGATATTTTCAAAAACTTCAATTTGTTCATTTACGGTGGCGTTAATTATGAACCGTACAGAGCCAAGTTTGAAAATCTTATTGGTCGAAAAGTTGACAGCATCGAATTGTTTCCTGCTTCAGAAGGGTTTTTTGCGTATCAGGATTCTCAAAAAGAGAAAGGAATGTTGCTGTTGTTAAACTCTGGAATTTTCTACGAATTCATAAAGGCAGATGAATTTTATACAGCTCCCGAATCCCAAAGTTTCGGGACGGGACCGAAACGTTATACCATTGGAGAAGTTGAATTAGGCGTAAATTATGTGATGATTATTTCTACTAATGCTGGACTTTGGGGCTATAATATTGGCGATACCGTTCAGTTTACCAGTCTAAAACCGTACAGAGTAATTGTTTCGGGACGAATCAAACATTATATTTCTGCTTTTGGCGAACACGTTATTGGCAAAGAAGTAGAAAGTGCGTTGCAGGAAGCTGTTGCAGGAACAACTATTCGAGTAAATGAGTTTACCGTGGCGCCACAAATCAATCCTGAAAAGGGTTTGCCATATCATGAATGGTTTATTGAATTTGATTCCGAAGCTTCGGGAGAACCGGAAGATATAGGCGCTTTTGCGGAAGCGATAGACAACGCCATGCGTAAGCAAAATATTTATTATGACGATTTGATTTCGGGCAATATTTTGCAAAAAGTAGTCATTACTAAAGTACCTGAAAATGGTTTCCGGGAATATATGAAATCCATAGGAAAACTTGGGGGTCAAAATAAGATTCCAAGACTTTCCAATGACAGGAAAATTGCTGAATTTTTATCTAAAAATCTATGAAAGAAGGTAAAAACATATCGAGAACAAGAGCTCAGGAATCATCGGCGGCTATTGAAAAAATGTACATTACCATGCGTCATTTATTTAATAGAGGGTTTTACAAACCAATGGGCATTTCGGGAGATACTTTGCGAGAAGCATTGATGACTTTACGTCCTGAAATATATGGAAATATTGCTGATGAAAAAGTAGAATTAAAAGGACTTTTGTACGTTATTGAACGATTGCCGTTAGGTATTGAAGAATGTCGTTTTATTAATCTGACTTCAGATGAGGGCTATTCTAAATCACATTTTGAAGCTATAGTTCCCCCAAAAAGGAGACGCAACTGTTATCGAATAGATGCCGAACAGATGAATGTTGAAATAACCCGTGGACGTTCGGATATTTATGATATTCTGACGCATCTTACGTTTATATTTATTGAATCGCATAAGATAAAAAACAGGGTATTGATTGATGAAGGAGGCGAAGTTTCACGCGACTGGGTAAAATTAGAGCAGGCAGTCTTAAAAAAAGAACCATTAACGCTGGTCGAAAAAGAAATTGCTATTTCGCATGCGGCAAACATCTTAGCAAGAACTTTTGAAGATGTGTTAGATATTTATGATGATTTTGGTTCAGAAGAAGCTCCGGATCGTTTTTTACACATTATTTTTTGGTTAGGAAAACTAGCCATGGAAGAAGTAGTAAGCAGTACAAAACGTACTATTACTTTTAGTCCCATTCTCAGAGAGCGTTTAGGGCATCATATTCATGGCGAAATCTGGGCTACAAATATCAAGGAAGTTTTAAAGATAAATCAGCTTTTAGACCGTCCTATTCACATTATTAGTGCCAATATGCATTCGGTAATGAATTCTATTTTTGCTAAAAATGCATTAAAAAACACCTTTAAAGACAAGTTAGATTTTGATGTTTTTGAAGAATTAAGTAAATCTTCGGCAAATGAAATCAGGAATACTGTAAAAGAGGTTGCTTTTCAAAACGGAATGATTTTTTTACCTGAAAGCGTAGGAACAAATATTGATGTTCAGATTTTTGATACCGCTAAGATTGACTGGTCAGTAACTTCCTTTTCGGAAGTCGCTTTTGGCGAACAAAAACCAGTGTTGATTGTAATGGATTATGCTTTTGGCGAACAGGCTTATGAAACGGTGGATGAGCTGTTAAAACCGTACAAAAAAAATACTTTCCTGAATGTTCAGTCGGTTTCTATTATGGGAAAAGCAGGAATTCTGGAAGGAAGAAAAGGAGATATTATGATCCCTAATGCTCATATTAACGAAGGTACAGCTGATAATTATTACTTTGAAAATGAATTAACTCCTGAAATGTTTCAGGGCAATAATATTGCTGTTTTTTCGGGTTCAATGGTTACCGTTTTAGGAACTTCGCTCCAAAACAGAGAATTATTAAAGTTTTTCCATGAGTCTACCTGGGGCGTTATTGGATTGGAAATGGAAGGCTCGCATTATCAAAAAGCCATACAATCGGCTTCTAAAATCAGAAAAAGTATCCCAAAAGATGTAAAAGTGCGTTATGCTTATTACGCTTCGGATAACCCGCTGGAAACAGGAAGCACACTGGCTTCGGGAGGTCTAGGAACTACCGGAGTAAAGCCTACTTATTTAATTACCATTAAAATACTAGAACAAATTTTAAATACAAATTACAAAACATTTGATAAATAGATAGTTATGAAAAGAATATTGATTACAGGTGCAGCGGGATTTTTAGGCTCCCATTTATGCGATCGCTTTATCAAAGAAGGTTATTTTGTTATAGGTATGGACAATCTCATAACCGGAGATTTAAAAAATATAGAACATTTGTTCAAGTTGGAAAATTTTGAATTTTATCATCACGATATTACTAAGTTTGTTCATGTTCCGGGCCAGTTAGATTATATTTTGCATTTTGCTTCACCGGCAAGCCCCATAGATTATCTAAAAATCCCAATTCAGACTCTTAAAGTGGGTTCACTTGGAACACATAATTTATTAGGATTAGCCAGAGTAAAAAATGCCAGAATTTTGATAGCTTCTACTTCTGAAGTTTATGGAGATCCATTAGTTCATCCGCAAACAGAGGAATATTACGGAAACGTAAATACAATAGGGCCAAGAGGCGTTTATGACGAAGCGAAGCGTTTCCAGGAATCCATAACCATGGCTTACCATACTTTTCATGGTGTAGAAACCAGAATTGTTAGAATTTTTAATACTTATGGGCCAAGAATGCGCCTCAATGACGGACGTGTAATTCCGGCATTTATAGGTCAGGCTTTGCGTGGTGAGGATTTAACCATTTTTGGAGATGGAATGCAAACGCGTTCTTTTTGCTACGTGGATGATCAGGTAGAGGGGATTTTCAGATTGCTGCATTCTGATTATGTATATCCCGTAAACATTGGTAATCCGGACGAAATTACCATTAAAGATTTTGCCGAAGAAATCATCAAATTAACCGGAACCAATCAAAAAGTGGTATATCATCCATTGCCAATAAACGATCCGTTACAACGCCAACCGGATACCACTAAAGCCAAAGAAATTTTAGGTTGGGAAGCTAAAGTGGATCGTGCCGAAGGAATGAAAATTACTTATGAATATTTTAAATCCTTGTCTCCGGAAGAGCTTTCTAAAGAGGAACATAAGGATTTTACCGATTATATTAAGTAGAGCAGTAAAAAATTAGCCCACAGATTAAACAGATTAAACGGATTTTTTAATCTGTGGTTAAAATGATAAGCATTACTTTATAAATGTTTTAGAAAGTTTATATTGCTTTACAACATGACAAAACCACTCGTATCTATTCTAATTCCAACGTTCAATTCTGCTCAGTTTATTGCTGAAACGATTGCTTCTGTACAGCAGCAAACGTACGAAAATTGGGAAATAATTGTAGTGGATGATGTTTCAACAGATGGAACGGTGGCCTTGATTTCAAAAATCAGGGAAATGGATGTTCGCATTCAATTGCAAGTTTTAGAAAGGAATTCCGGAACGGGTGTAGCCAGAAATACTGCTTTGGCGAAAGCCAAAGGAAAATATATTGCTTTTCTTGACGCCGATGATTTGTGGAAACCAGAGAAATTGGAAAAACAAATCCTTTTCATGCAAATGAATGATTTACCATTTACTTTTTCATTCTATGATTGCATTGATGAGCAGGGAAATTCATTAAACAGAAGAGTAAAAGCACCACGAAATTTATCATATCGGCAACTGTTTTTTTGCAATTATGTGGGTAATTTGACGGGAGTTTATGATGTGGAATTTTTTGGTAAAATCACTATTTCCAGCATTCGAAAAAGACAGGACTGGATGCACTGGTTAACCATTTTAAAGAAAATAAAAAAAGCAAAACCAGTTCCCGAAAGTTTGGCTTTTTACCGCATACGGGATAATTCCTTATCTACTTCTAAAACCGCTTTAATCCGATATAATTTTGCAGTTTACAGGCAATTTCACGGCTATAACTTAGTAGTTTCTTTGTTATGCATGACTGGGTTTTTGTTTACTCAATTAGTTATAAAACCGCTTTATTCAAAATCAGTTTAATTATTTTTATATCCAATCTTTGTCCTTGGTTTTTGTTCCTCTTTTTTCTCGGTTAATTCATCTAAATAAGAGAAAACCAATTCAATATTTTTACCTTGATTTTCTAACTTTTTCTGAATTTGGACAATATCTAATTTCATTTCGGTGGTATCGAGAAGCATTTGGCGTACTTTGGTAAAAATTCGCATAATTTGAATGTTGGTCTGAATTGCTTTTTCACTATTTAAAACGCTGGAAAGCATGAGAATACCGTGTTCTGTGAAAACAAAAGGTAATTTTCTTGTTCCGCCCCAACTTGATGTCACAATTTGTGATGTCAAGTTTTGAAACTCTTCTTTAGATAATTCAAACATAAAATCTTCAGGAAACCGTGTAATATTTCTTCTTACGGCTTGTTTCAAAACTCTAGTCTCGATTCCATAAAGTACAGCCAAATCCCGATCCAGCATTACTTTTTGATTTCTAATGTAATAAATGGTATTAGAAATAGTTTCTTCCGAAAGAATAAGTTTGGAATCCATCGCTTTATGATTTAGAACACCAATATACGATTTTATTTACATTATAAAAACGATGTAAACTGTTTTAATTTTCCTCTTGCCGTTCTTTCTAAAGTATTTTTTCTAATAAATGTAAAATGTAAATGGGGTTCTAAATACAAAGCAATTGCTTGTTCTATTTTTTGAATTTGTGCCAAATTTAATTCCGTTTCGCTTACATATTCAATCTCAAAACGATCTATTTTGGTTTGTTTGATAACAAATTCTTTGACGTTTCCATCGTCTTCAATAATAGATTTGGTTACATAATAAAATGTCAATCCTGGGGATTTTTTACCACTGGGGAGTATCGCAACATCATTAGTTCGTCCAATAAGTTGTTTTAAAATGGGTTTTTCTAAAGTACTTTTTTCATCCAAAATTCCAATATCGCCAATTTCATATCTGATAAAAGGATTTGCTTTATTGAACAGCGAAGTAATCACAATTTTACCTTTAGTTCCATTTGGGACAGAATTATTATTTTCATCTAAAATTTCGACAAAAAGAGTTTCTGAATTGACTAGCCACTCTACTTCGGTTCCGACGTTTTGGGATTCGAAAGCAATCAAATCCAGTTCCGAAGCGCCGTATTCATTGATAATTGGGATTCCAAATTGCGTTTCTAATAATTTTCTATCCTCTTCAAAAAGCATTTCGGAAGTCACCATACATACTTTCAAAGTAGGACAAATAGTTGCCAAGATGAGGTTTCGCTTTCGCAAAAATTTAGCAAATAACACAATCGAACTGGTGTAACCGTTGAGGTATTCAAATGGAATTGTTTCGAATTTTTTTAGCATTTTTTCTAAAACAGCATCCGAAAGATCAAAAACAGGAAAACGATAGCGGTGTCCCAGAAAATCCTTAATGCGTTCTTTTTTATAACCCACAAAATCCAGCGGAATCCCATAAAACCGGGCTTGCAAGGAACGATTAAAATCAATTCCATGTAAACCAAAGCGATACATATTAGACGCCCAGGTTAGTGCATGAGTGTATTTGTCTTTGGCAAAAATAAAAGGGATACCGCTCGAACCTGAAGTTTTATTGAGGTAACAGTTTTTGGTTGTAAAACCTTTTGAAAGCCTGGTTTCTAAAGGACTTTGAAGATTGCTTTTGCTTAAAACAGGTAAATCTTCCCAGTTTTTATACTCTTTAGAACCAACTAATTTTTGATAAAAAGCATTGTTTTCTAAATGAAATTCAACAATAGACTGTTTCTGCTTTTCAATAAATTGCTTTTTTTCAGACGGTGAAAGAGCGACTATTTTGTCCAAATCAGATTTGGCTTTCCGGATTGGAAAACCGTTTAATTGCAGCGAAAGGTCAAAAATAGAAAACATGAAAAGGGTTTATTTCCTCAAAAATAATATTAATAAGTAAAACTAAAGGTGGCGAATCTGTAACTTTTTAAGAAATAATTATTTTTTACGTTCAAAAGCAATTATTTTTGCAGCACTCTAAAAAGGAGTTTTTGCAACTAAAATTTAAAGACATGAATATATTACTATTGGGTTCAGGCGGAAGAGAACATGCATTTGCATGGAAAATGGTTCAAAGTCCACTTTGTGATACCCTTTTTATGGCACCTGGAAATGCTGGAACTGATGCTATAGCAACAAATGTAAATATAGCGGTAACCGATTTTGAAGCAATAAAAGCTTTGGTTATCAAGGAAAATATTGAAATGGTTGTGGTAGGTCCTGAAGATCCATTGGTAAAAGGTATTTATGATTTCTTTTTGAATGATGAAAGTTTAAAAAACATTCCTGTAATTGGACCCTCTAAATTAGGAGCTACATTAGAGGGAAGTAAAGAGTTTGCCAAAGAATTTCTGGTAAAACATAAAATCCCAACAGCTGCTTATGATAGTTTTACAGCAGAAACGGTGGAGAAAGGATGCGATTTCTTAGCGACTTTGCAACCACCTTACGTATTGAAAGCA
This sequence comes from Flavobacterium flevense, assembly GCF_900142775.1. Taxonomy (GTDB): domain Bacteria; phylum Bacteroidota; class Bacteroidia; order Flavobacteriales; family Flavobacteriaceae; genus Flavobacterium; species Flavobacterium flevense. Next base: position 377,713 of record NZ_FRCC01000002.1, on the reverse strand, counting down.
GACGGATTAGCAGCCGGAAAAGGAGTTTTGATTATTCATGATTTGGCGGAAGCCAAAGAAGAATTAAGAAACATGTTAGTAGGACAAAAATTTGGTGCTGCGAGTTCAAAAGTGGTTATCGAAGAGTTCTTGGACGGAATTGAATTGAGCTGTTTTGTTTTAACAGACGGAAAAAGCTATAAAATTTTACCAACAGCTAAGGATTACAAACGTATTGGTGAAGGCGACACAGGCTTGAATACAGGCGGAATGGGAGCGGTTTCTCCGGTTCCTTATGTAGATGCTGTGTTGATGGAAAAAATTGAAACTCGCATTGTAAAACCTACGATTGAAGGTTTCCAGAAAGATGGAATTCCGTATAAAGGATTTGTTTTCATTGGTTTAATCAATGTAAAAAATGAACCGATTGTAATTGAATACAATGTTCGAATGGGCGATCCTGAAACAGAAGTGGTGGTTCCAAGACTGGAATCGGATTTAGTGGAGTTATTCCTGGCTGTAGCCAATGAAAAACTGGACGAATTTGAATTAAAAATAGATCCAAGAAGTGCTACAACGGTAATGCTTGTTTCTGGTGGTTATCCTGAGGATTTTGAAAAAGGGAAAGTAATTTCCGGTTTAGAAAAGGTAGAAAACTCCATTGTTTTTCACGCAGGAACTAAATTAGATAACGGAAATGTGGTAACTAACGGCGGACGTGTGATGGCAATTACTTCTTATGGTGATTCTTTCCAGGAAGCATTAGCACAATCGTATCAGAATGTGGAGAAAATATCGTTTGAAAAAATAAATTTCAGAAAAGATATTGGTTTTGATTTGGTTTAAAAACCGAAGTTTTAAGCATAAAAAAACCGAATTGCATTTTTAAAGTGCAATTCGGTTTTTTTATAATTCTTTTATTCTATTCTTATTTCAAGAATGAATGTGCAGTAGTATCCTGATTTTCAGTTCCTGCATCGTCAAAAATACGTAATTGTTTAATCCAGTAAACAATTGCTGCAGTACAAATAATCATAAAAATCCAGTTTATTGTATTAGCACCAAACCAGCTTACCAGTTCTAATGAACGTAACCAATCTAATGGTTTGAAAAGAAAATCTACAAAAAGTGATTGTATTCCTTCGAAAAATGCTTTCATGATATAGAATTTAAATTTTATTAAGCGTTGTGATAAAATGGGTAAATAATTTAAAATTTTATTAGACTAATAAAATTTTACTATATCTCGTTTCCTTTTTAAACAAGTATTATATTTACAGTCACAAAAGTATAAAATATCCTTATGATTACAAGTGTTTTTAAAAAATCTACACCATTAAATTTTTCTTTAGTAGTATTTTTGATATTGTTTTTTGATTTTGTTTATCAAATTCAGGATTTAGCTTGGTCACATTCGACGATTTTGGTTTTAAAAACAATAGCGATTGGATTGGTTATTTTAGGTTCGGCGTTGATTACTAATTTTGTAGCAAAAAGAAACAATCTCAGTAAAGACAGTGCTTACAGCATTTTATTCTTTCTTTTATATCTGATTTTTTTCCCTTCTCTTTTTGAAAATATCAATCTTGTTTTTGCTAATTTTTTTATTTTATTAGCGATTCGCAGACTGATTTCTTTACAATCTCAAAAATCATCCAAAGAGAAAATATTTGATGCTTCTTTATGGGTTCTTGTAGCTGCTTTGTTCCATTTTTGGAGTATTTTGTATCTCATTTTAGTATTTATTTCTATTATTTCGCATGTTGCCGGCGATTATAGAAACTGGCTTTTACCTTTTATTGCTTTTTTTGCAGCAGCTATCATTTTTGCATTGTATTCTTTATTATTTGATGGAGATGCAATAGGATATATCACCAGTGGGATTGAAACTGATTTTAGTATTGATTATTTTACTAATAATTATCAAAATGCGGCACTTTCAATTTATGCTACTGTAGCGTTGTTTTTTGTTATTTCGATGCTAATGACATTGTCTTCGAGATCCCAGTTGTTGCATGCTTCGTTCAGGAAAATGATAATTGCTTTTTTTATCGGAATAGTGATTTTTATAATTTCGGCTAATAAAAGTAATGATGTATTAATTTTTACAATTGCCCCTTTAGCAATAATGACTACTTGCCATATTGAAATGCCGCAACTTAAATTAAATCAGGAACTGGCTCTGGGAATATTGATTTTATGTAGTTTATTTGCTTTTTTCTCTCAGTTATAATTTGATTCCGTAAGCTAAATCACCTGCATCTCCCAGACCGGGAACTATATAACTTTGTTCATTGAGTTTTTTGTCTAAAGCGCCTATCCATAAATGACAATTTTCAGGCAAATGTTTTTCCAGATAAGCAATACCTTCCGGAGCGGCAATTATTACTGCGATATGTATGGTTTCAGGATGGCCACGTTCCATTAATCTGTTGTACACCGCAACTATAGACTGACCAGTAGCAAGCATAGGATCTACTACTAATAAGCACTTATCATTAATATCAGCTATAGCCTGATATTCGACTCTTATTTCAAAATTATCATCATTATCAGGATGGTGTCTGTAAGCCGATATGAACCCGTTTTCGGCCTGATCAAAATAATTTAGAAAACCCAGATGCATCGCTAAACCGGCTCTTAGAATAGAGCAGAGGACAATTTTATCAGCAATTTTAGTGGTGTTTTTAATCCCCAGCGGCGTTTGAATTTCGATGGATTCATATTTTAATTCCTGACTTAGTTCATAGGACATTATTTCGCCAATGCGTTCAATATTTCGTCGAAATCTCATAGCATCCTTATGCCTGTTTACATCTCTTATTTCTGCTAAAAAGTGATTTAAAACGCTGTTTTTTTCTGATAAATAATGAATTTGCATAGAGAAGAATTATGGGTTATGGATGAGAAAACAGAAAGTCGAAATGTAATTTTTTTATAAAAGTATAAAAAGTATCTTTGTCTAAATAAAAAGATAAATATGTTTTCAAAATTAGCTTATTCCGTTTTTGAACAAAGTATAAAAGATTATCATCAATTTGATAATGTGGATCAACCAATAAATAATCCTTACCCAAAGGAACAGTTTGAACATTTATTGTATTTAAAGAATTGGATTGATACAGTGCAATGGCATTTTGAAGACATTATTCGTGACCCGCAAATTGATCCGGTTGCAGCTTTGACATTAAAAAGAAGAATTGATGCTTCTAATCAGGAACGCACCGATATGGTGGAATATATTGATAGTTATTTTCTGCAAAAATACAGCAAAGTAGTTGTAAAAGACGATGCAAAAATCAACTCTGAAAGTCCAGCATGGGCATTTGACAGATTGTCTATTTTAGCATTGAAAATTTACCACATGACCGAAGAAGCTACCCGTGCAGAGGCTTCGCAGGAACACAGAGATAAATGTCAGGAAAAATTAAACATTTTATTAGAACAAAGAACCGATTTGTCTACCGCCATTGATGACTTAATAACTGATATTGAAAACGGAGATAAATTCATGAAAGTGTACAAGCAAATGAAAATGTACAACGACGATGAATTGAATCCTGTTTTGTATCAGGGGAAGAAATAATTGAACATTCAGTTGCCTCCAAAAATTAAACATATCGCCGTCATGAGACTTTCCGCAATGGGAGATGTCGCCATGACGGTTCCTGTTTTACGCGCTTTTGTAAAACAGTATCCCAACATTCAGATAACGGTCATTTCCCGACCGTTTTTCAAGCCTTTTTTTGATGGAATTCCAAATCTTTCTTTTTTTGCTTTCGACGAAAAAGAACGTCATAAAGGATTTTTAGGTTTGCTGCGATTGTTTAATGATCTAAAAAAATTAAAAATTGACGCATTTGCCGATTTGCATAATGTACTTCGTTCTAAAGTAGTCAGAATACTTTTTGCTTTAAGCGGAAAAAAAACGGCAGCCGTTGACAAAGGAAGAAAAGCTAAAAAAGCATTAACGCGGGCAGAAAATAAAATTTTTAAACAACTGCCTACCATGTTTGAAAGGCACGTAAAAGTCTTTGAAAAATTAGGTTTCCCGGTAGATTTATCCAATCCGACATTTCCTGAAAAAGCAGTCTTGAGTCCTGATATTCTAGCAATAATTGGAGAAAATCACCAAAAATTAATCGGAATTGCTCCTTTTGCTCAATATGATTCTAAAGTCTATCCTTTGGATTTAATGCAGGAAGTTATAGCACAATTGGCAGAATCCCGAAGTTTCGGGAAGGAAAATAAAATTTTGCTTTTTGGTGGTGGTGAGAAAGAAATTGCCCTCTTAGATGCTATTTCAAAACCTTATGAAAACGTCATTAATATGGCGGGAAAAATCCGGTTTCAGCAGGAATTACAGCTCATTAGTAATCTGGATGTGATGCTTTCTATGGATTCCGGAAATGCACATATTGCAGCCATGTTAGGTGTAAAAGTGATTACACTTTGGGGAGCAACCCATCCTTTTGCTGGTTTTTCACCTTTTAATCAAGCTATCGAAAACGCCTTTGTTTCTAATAGAGAAATGTTTCCTTTATTACCCACTTCGGTTTATGGAAACAAAAAAGTAGCAGGTTATGAAGAGGCTATGAGAACCATTCCACCAGACTCCATTGTGGAAATTTTAAATAATTGTAACTAAGTGAATTAAGTTACATTCTTACAAACCCTCATGTTTCCTGAGTTTTTTAATGAAAGAATAATTTTATAAATTATTTAACAAACCGCCTTTAAAGTATTAGTATTAAAAATACTACTTTGGCTCACCGTAACCTGATCTTGTAAGTCAGAAGTTATAATGGAGAAATAGAGAAACTTTTCATAAAGTAGCTTTAAATCTTAAATGTTTAATATTTAAAACATAGCTATTTATGAAAAAAACTATAGGACTAGTTACCATTTTCTTTTTATTTTCATTTTCAGTCTTTTCCCAAAAAGCGACTATTTCAGGTGTTATAATTGATGGTAATGAAAAAACACCAGTTTACAATTCAGTTGTAGCTTTGTTAACCCCTATAGATTCTATTTTGTACCAATTTACCCGTTCTGGTAAGGACGGTAAATTCAATCTCAAAAATGTAAAAGAAGGAGAATACATTCTGATGACTTCCCACAATCAATATGCCGATTATGTGGATGGAATTACGATGGATCAAAATGACAAAAAGTTAGGAACTATCCCTTTGATGAGCAAAATAGAGCTTTTAAGAGAAGTAATTATTAAAACAGGTTCCATAAGAATTAAAGGCGATACGACCAGTTACCGAGCCAGTGATTTTAAAGTAGATGCTAATGCAAATGTGGAAGAATTACTTAAAAAGCTTCCCGGAATTCAGGTAGATAAAAACGGAGCCATAAAAGCCATGGGAGAAACGGTACAAAAAGTATTGGTAGATGGTGAAGAATTTTTTGGCGACGATCCTGGTATGGCGGTAAAAAACTTAAGAGCCGATGCCGTAAAAGAAGTTCAGGTATTTGATAAGAAAAGTGAACTGGCCGAATTTACAGGAATTGACGATGGAAAAACCCAAAAAACAATTAATCTGAAATTAAAAGAAGATAAGAAGAAGGGATATTTTGGTAAAATAGACGGAGCTAATCAGCCCTTTACGGATGCTGATTCCAGATACAATACTAATTTAATGTTTAGCAGTTTTAAAGGAAAAAGGAAATTATCTGCCTTTTTATTAAATGGAAATACCGGTCAGGACGGACTAGGCTGGGAAGACAGCGAGAAATTTGGAGCCCGTGACAACAACATCAGTATGAATATGGATGATGATGGAAATGTAAGCTATGAATGGGTAGGTGATAACAATGATGGAGAACCACGTATCAATACTCAAAATGGATTCATCAAAAATACCAATGCAGGATTGCAGTACACTAACAAGTGGAATGATAAACAAAACCTGAATGTTTCTCCCAAATTCAATAATCAGATTTACACCAATAACAGTAGCAGAATTTCCCAAACGCAGGTAGGAGATACCCAATTAAATGAAAACCGCTCTACGGTAACGAATGTTGACAGGAGTAATTTTAAACTTAATGCGGTTTATGATGTGAAATTAGATTCGGTGAATTCCATAAAATTCTCAGCCAGAACTAATTTTTATAATACAGACAGTGATGAATTTACCGATGGAATCACAACAGGAAATGACGGAATAGTAAAAAACAAACAACAGCGTTCCTTTACCACTAATTCCGATAAATCTGCCTTGTCAGCCGGTTTTTTATTCAAACATAAATTTGCGAAAGCGCGACGTACTTTTTCGGTAAATAGCAGTTGGAGTATGTTGAATACCACTTCGGATAATTTTTTAAAATCGTCTAACGAAAGTTATGTAGAGGGTGTTCTTGCAACAAAAGACGATATTGATCAAAATAAAATAGGCGACAGAACCAGTCAGAATTTTTCCGCCAGTTTTAGTTATTCTGAACCTATTGCTAAACAAATATCACTTCAGTTTGCTTACCAAATTGCTTATGACAAAGGCAAAAACAACTATTTCACTTATGATTATTCAGAAGACACAGGGAAATATGACCAATTAGTGTCTTCCTTGTCCAATGAGTTTGAACAAACGTTAATTACACACAGACCCAATTTAAAACTGAGTTACAATGCTAAAAAAATTAATTATAGTATTGGAAGTGGTTTTGGATTTACTTCTTTTGATTTGTTAGATAAAACGATGGATAAACAATACAAGCGTAGTTATACTAACTTTTTTCCTTCGGCAAATTTCTCTTACAGGTATAAAAGCAACAGCAGTTTAAGGGTCAATTATCAGGGATCAACCAGACAGCCTACACTGGACCAATTACAACCGTTGAGAAACAATCAGGACTTTTTTAATCAAACGGTGGGAAATCCGGATTTGAAGCAATCTTTTACTAATAATATTAACATCAATCAGGGCAGTTATGATATGCTGACGGAAACGCAAATTTATCAGGGATTAAATTTCAGCACCACAAGTAATGCCATTATCTATAGTAGAGTAATTGACCCGGAAACGGCTAAAACAGTTTCCAAACCCATAAATACGAATGGAAATTTTTCAGGAAATTTTTATTTGGGATATGGATTTAAAATAAAGAAATTAGATATGAGAGCTGATTTTAGTCCTTCATTTGGCTATAATAAATCAGTACTTAGCATTAATGATAAAATGGGTAGTGCTAAGAATTTAAACACAGGACTTTCGGTTTATTTAAATAAATCCAAGCAAAAGCAATACGATATTAGTTTAAGTAACCGCTTCTCATTTAACAGAAGCAGTACTTCTCAAAATGACGAAGTTAAATCCTTTAACACGAATAACTTAAATTTAGACATAGGAGTTTATTTTGCTAAAAATTGGAAAGTATCTACTGATTATAACCTGAATACCCGACAAAAAACAGTCGATTTTCAAGACAATTTAACCAATCAATTGTGGAATGCAAGATTGCAACGCACCTTTAAAAATGATGAGTTTACCGCTTATTTTATGATGCGTGATATTTTAAATCAAAATATTGGTATACAAAGAAATGTATATGAAAATACGATTAGTCAGGAACAAAACGACAGATTAAAACGATATGCTATGATAGGTTTTACCTGGAATTTTAAAAATGGTGGCGGAACAAAAAATAAATAAAATAATATCAGTTTTTGAAATAAAAAAAACAAAATAGCTATATGAAAACAATACTTTTTTTTATTACCGTGCTTTTTTTTACAATAACAACAAGTGCACAGCAATTTGTAAACAAAGCTGTTATTGAATATGAAGTAAGTACAAATCTCAAAAAAACAATGAGTAATGACAGTTGGGACGAAATGATGAAAGACAACCTTTCTGATCTTAAAATTTCGTATTTCAATTATACTTTTGCCGACAATAAAAGCATTTTTAAATTTGACAGGTGGAGTCCCAAAACAAGGATTCCAAAATACCTGAAAGATGCCGATGAAGAAAACAGCTGGTATTTTGATTTTAATACAGGAATGATGAATATGAAAAAACAAATAGTAGGAACTAATTTTGTTATAATTGACAGCATTCCAAAAATTGAATGGAAAATTACCAATGAAAACAGAGAAATTGCCGGTTATAATTGCCGAAAAGCCGTGGGCAAAATAATGGATGACGTGTATGTTTTTGCTTTTTACACGGATGATATTACCATTTCCGGTGGTCCATGTTCTGTAAATGGTTTGCCGGGCATGATTTTAGGACTTACCATCCCTCGATTATATACTTCCTATATTGCCACTAAGGTTGATGTGACTTTTACCAATGCAGCGGAGATAAAAACCATTACTGACAAAAAAACCTATGATTTTGCGGGTTTGAAATCCCTGATAGAAGAGAGAACAAAAGAGTGGTTTAGTTATGGAGATAACAAAGAAGAAAACGAAAGACAAAAGAATATGTTCTTGTGGAGTGCGTTTTTGTAAAACGCTGATTAAATGGAATCCAATATATTATTTATCTAATCTTTCTGTCACATTGAGCTTGTCTTAATTCGTCCAATTGGTGTAAAAACAAATCACAAATAAATCTTTTCGTCTTTACATCTGCCGTAAATATATCTTTTTAGGTTCGAAATGGTTTCCTGATAATCAGGAGCTTCAAACCCGAAGCGTTCGTGTTCCATTTGCTGTTTTTCGATGGCATTGCAACCTTTGATAACTTCTTTAAGCATATCAAGCATAGGGAGTTCTTTATTGTCCGTTTTTTGAAATTTAAACTCCACAATTTCGTCCTGCAATTGCTCGCAATAGGCGATAAGTCGCATTACTTCCGGTTCGTCAAGAAGCGAAGGATTGTTTTTGAATATTTCCCTAATGGATTTCATAATCAATAAGTTCGTACCTGTTTATGGCTTTATTTAGTTCTTTTGATTTTTGAAGGATTTTGTCTGGTGTCAAAAACATCAGCAATCATTATATATTTTTGTTTTGAGTCTATAGAATAAATGATTTTATAATTATCACAAATCAGATACCTGTATTCTTTTTCTCTGTCTAATAAAAATTCTTCGACTTGTGAAATTTCAGGATGAGAAAGTAACTTATTTGGTTCTAAAATAATTTTTTCAATTATATTTTTAGCAACTCGAACACCTGCTTTTTCAATATAATATTCAAAAATTTGATCCAATTGCATTTCTGCAAAATCAGACCAAATTATTTTAAAAGCCATTATTTGTATTTAGATAAAAGTTCAGCAGTCGTTTTAAATTTACCATTTTTAAAATCTTCTTCTGATTGGTCAATTCTTGAATTTAATTCATGAACCGACATCGGTTTTAGTTTTTTTTGAGTTTCCACTTTTAATAAATTTTCAAACTGAGCAATTAACTCTTCACTTTGAAGTTTAAGAAACTCTTGTATAAATTCAATTTTTCTAGTTTGTAAATCCATGATAACTACTATTTTATTCAAAAATACAAAATTATTGTTTGCTTAGTGTAAATTTTAAGATTGTGTTTACTAGTGAGACGCTTACTATGATAATAATTACTTCCGGTTCTTCAAGAAGCGAAGGATTGGATTTCATGGTATGAAATTTAATTGGAATGAGTTAACTGTTCACAAATGAGATGTTGTATTAGTTACTGCGTTATGCTATCGAAATAGAAATTTTTTTCCCTAATCCAATTTCTAACAATCGGTATAAAGTGGAAAGCTGAATATCAGTATGGCCGTTTTCAATCCTTGAAATAAAACTTTTTTTAGTTCCGGTTTTGTCTGCTAATTCTTGTTGGGTCAAACGAGCTAGCTTGCGTTCTTCTTTAATAAGTTCGCCAATTGCAAATGCTTTAGCTTTTATTTCAAAATTGATTCTTTCCGGAGTTCCAGGTTTTCCATATTTGGATTCTAAAAGTTCATCAAAATTGGTAATGTTATTTTCCTTTTTCATTATCTTTTATCTTAAAATATTCTTCTTTAAGTTTTTCCGCTTTCATTAGTTCATTTTTTGGAGTCTTTTGAGATTTTTTTTGGAAACCATTAAAAAGAACAATCAATTTTCCTTCGTCAAAACAACAAAATACTCTAAATATATTTCCGCCAAGTTCTATTCTAATTTCATACAAACCATTTGTTCCACTCAAATGATCAAAGAATTTTTTAGGAACTCTTTCTAAAACAGTAATCATAAAAAGAACTTCATCAATTTTATTTTGAACTTTCTCATTTTGAAGATTATAAAAATCCAAAAAGTAATCTTTATAAAATATGATTTTTCGAATTTTCTCCATAGCAAAGTTAACTAATAATGGAACATTAAAAAACAATTATTTCGTTTTTTATTACCAATATAAGAAAAAACTTAGCATCCATAAAACAAAAAACTTCCCTTTTCAGAGAAGTTTTCAATTATTAGAATTTGTAAATTTAAATATTGGAATTTAAAGACTATACATCATCAAAATCCACATAAATCGTGTCTGATGTTGGATGTGCCTGACAGCTCAGGATTAATCCATCGGCAATTTCTTTATCGGTAAGGATCGAGTTTTTCTTCATTTCGGCGCTACCTTCGGTTACGCGGCAAAGACAGCTGCTGCAAATTCCGCCCTGGCAGGAATAAGGCGCATCAATACCTTGTTTTAAGGCTGCTTCCAGAATGGTTTGTTTTTGAGACATTTCGAAAGTCGTTTCTTCATCGTCCACCATAATGGTAATTTTCGAATGCCCAGCTAAATCTTTGATTTCATTTTCATGAACGGAAGCCGTAAAAAGCTCAAACTTAATAGCCGAATCTTTTACGTTTTTCTCTTTCAAAATTCCTGAAACTGTATCAATCATTTGTTCAGGACCGCACAAATAGAATTTTTCAAATTCTACAGCAGCGTGTTTATTGTTCAAAACATAATTCACCACTGATTTGTCAATTCGACCAAATAAAGCTTCATCGGCTTTAGCCTGGCTGTATACATAATGTACAAACAATCGGTTTACATATTGCAGATGCAAGTCATGTAATTCCTGATGAAAAATAGTTTCTTCCGGTGATTTATTCCCGTAAACAAGCACAAAAGAACTCATAGGTTCGCTTTTTAAAACCGATTTTAAGATGGATAAAACAGGTGTAATTCCGCTTCCGGAAACAAAAGCAACGTAATTTTTTTGTTTATGTGCATCGGGTTCAAAAGTGAATTTCCCTTCTGGTTTTCCTACTTCAAGGACATCACCCGCTTTGAGTTTAGTGTTGGCAAATTGAGAAAAAGCCCCGTCTTTTACCGCTTTTACCGCAATACGCAATTCACCACTTTCCGGTGAAGAACAAATAGAATAAGCACGACGAATTTCTTTTCCGTCTAATGTTAACCGGATGTTTACGTATTGTCCTGCAATAAATTTATAATCCTCTTTTAATTCGGCAGGGACATTAAAAAGTATCGAAACGGCAGCGGCAGTTTCTCTTTTAACCTCTTTTATAAGGAGTTTAAGAAAATTTGGCATGTGATATAATTTTTGACAAAGATAGCAAACGGAATAGCTTCTTAAAATCAAAAGATAAAAATTTCATACCTAAATTTGTTATGTATAAGAAACTTATGTATGTTTGTTGTTCAAAATGAAAGCGATTATGAAAAATTCACAATTATACAAAGGAAGTTTGAATACCATTATCATGAAATTATTAGAAGAAAATGGTAAGATGTACGGTTATGAAATTACCCAAAAAGTAAAAGCAATTACGCAGGGAGAATTGAATATTACTGAAGGCGCTTTGTATCCTGCTTTGCATAAACTGGAAGCCGAAGGTTTTCTTGATGTGGAAATTGAAAAAATAGATAATCGAATGCGAAAGTATTACAAACTCACAGAATCGGGAGAAAAAGAAACAGTGAATCGACTTTCAGAATTAGAAGATTTTATCAGAAATATGCAGAGTTTAGTGAATCCAAAATTAGAATTTTAACTTTTCGAACTATGAAATTAACCAACCAACAAATTGCAATAATTGATCAAACTTTAATTGATAAAGGTGTGATTTATGATGATATTAAACTGGAATTACTGGATCACATTGTAACGGATATTGAATTAGAAACCGAAGAATCTAATTTTGATGTTGCTTTTTCTAAAGCTATGTATAAATGGGAAAGAGAGTTGGAAGAAATTAATCCTTCGGGAAAATTTGCAGCTCCAAGAATAGTTATGGAAAAATTTTCTACATTTTTTAAAGGTCAATATAAATTCTTGTTTCCAGTTGCTGCTATTTTTAGTTTTTTAATAGCAATCATTACAACGTTATATCCTGAAGAATTTGTTTATAATATTTTAAAGTTAGTTTTTTATTCGGTATATTTTTTATTGTGTTTAGGCGGAATAATTAGTCTATTTTTTATTTCGAAAACAAAATCAAAAACAATTTCCGGAAAATTGATTCAAAAGAGTTGGTGGTTTCTTGTTTTACAATTTTGCGCTATTTACATATATTCAAGTAGCTATAGTCGTTTGTATCGGCATTATAATAATGAACCGTTTTTGGGAAAATTTATCGAATGGTTTATGCCTTGTTACTTTTTTTTGCTGGCTTTCCATTTAATTATGATTGCAGTAGAACATTTTACAATAGTCAAAAAATATAAATTGGTTTGATTTTTTGTAAAATAAATAAAATCAACAAGTTAATGGCTTAAAATGATTCAACAGAAAAGAATAGATGTTTAAATTTCTATATTTCAAAAAGAAACGTATTTTTACCAGTCATTATACTAAAAAAACTTTTTAAAAGTTTAATGATAAAAACTGCGAATCATTGAAAACCAACAGATTTAAATATTCAATTCCACTAGGGTGTTTGTGTATTTTGGTAGCTTGTTCTACCAGGAATAATACTTTTTTGGCTCGAAATTCACATGCTTTGAGTACAAAATACAATATTTTATACAACGGGCAAATAGCATTAGACAAAGGAATTAAAGGAATTGAAGCCGGTAATCAGGATGATTTTTGGGAAATTCTGCCTGTCGAAGCCATGAACATTGATGAAGATATTGTGGCCGATACCACTAAAAATTCTGATTTTGCATTGGCGGAGACCAAAGCCACCAAAGCCATCCAGAAACATTCCATGAATATTGGCGGCAGAGAACGCAATTCTCAAATAGACGAAGCCTATTTACTTTTAGGAAAATCCCGTTATTACGATAAAAGATTCATTCCCGCGCTGGACGCTTTCAATTATATTTTATACAAATATCCCAACAGTAGCCGGATTGACGAAGCTAAAATTTGGCGCGAAAAAACCAATATGCGTCTGGGCAATGATGCCTTAGTCGTAAAAAACATTAGCCAGATGCTCAAAGAGCACAAACCGGAAAAACAGGTTTTGGCTGATGCCAATGCACTTCTGGCTTCGGCTTTTTTAAATTTGGAAGAAAAAGACAGTGCCATTGTCAGACTAAAAAAAGCAGTCAATTTCAGCAAACGCAATAACGAAAAAGCCAGATATCGTTTTATCTTAGGACAATTGTATCAGGAAATGGGTCAGAATGATCAGGCAAGAGATTATTATGAAGCCGTGATTAAGATGAACCGAAAAGCAGACAGGAAATACATGATGCAATCGCAGGTAAGATTGGCTCAAATGTTTGATTATCAAAATGGCGATAAATTTGCTTTTGACGAAAAATACCATAAACTTTTAGAAAACCGTGAAAACCGTCCGTTTCTGGATGTTTTAAATCATCAGATGGGGATTTTTTATGATCAACAAGGCAAGGACGAAAAAGCTTTGGAATATTATAATGCGTCTTTAGATAACGCAAAAACGGATACTTATCTTATTGCTTCGAATTACAGAAATATAGGAAACATGTATTTTAAAAAAGCCAGCTATCCCATGGCTGCAAAATACTACGACAGTACTTTAGTAAAACTGGATCCTAAAACCAGAGAATTCATTCGAATTGATAAAATACGTAAAAATCTGGACGAAGTTATTTTTTATGAATCCATTGCGGTTAGAAATGACAGTATTTTAAACGTAGTTTCTTTACCGGAATCAGAAAAAGTGGCTTATTTTGATGCTTACATCGAAAAGATAAAAAAAGAAGATGAAGCGCAAAGAGTTTTAGAAGAAAAAGAAGCTGAGAAACAAAAAAATATAGAGCGAAACAGTCAGGCTACAACTGCCGATGTAGCTGTTTCGGCAAATGGAAATTCGGCTCCCAAACCCGCATTTACGCCACCATCTATGACCGCTCTTCAGGCTGATAATACATTTTATTTTTATAATCCCACCACAGTATCTTTTGGAAAAGTGGCGTTTAAGAAAAACTGGGGCAAACGTACTGCTGGCGGATATTGGAGAGTTTCTTCTGTAACCGCTGCTAATCCGGTTATGGCGTCAGATTCTACAGCAATAACTCCGGAAAATGCAGTTGCTGAGGATATTTTGAAAGACAAAGAAGTCAATCCAAAATACGAGGCTGATTTTTATTTAAACCAGCTTCCAACTTCAAAAACGGCAATTGACAGTATTGCAAAAGAACGTAATGATTCCTATTATCAGTTAGGTATCATTTACAAAGAAAAGTTTAAAGAATATGATTTAGCTGCCAGTAAATTAGAACAATTATTAGGGTATCAGCCTGAAGAAAAAGTAGTGCTTCCTGCCTTATATAATTTGTACAAAATTTATCAGATTACAGATAAAGACCGAGCTGAATCCTTCAAAAACAAGATCATAACCCAATATCCGGGTTCCCGTTACGCCCAAATTTTAGGAAACGAAAATGTAATTGTTGAAGAAGGCAATCCTGATGTGGTTTACAAAAAATTATATCAACACTATATTAATGAGGAATTTGATGTTGTTTTAAGTAAAATAGACGGTTTAATTAATCAGTTTTCGGGAGAAGAAATACTGCCTAAATTAGAACTTTTAAAAGCGAATACTATTGGTAAAGTACACGGATTAAAAGATTACAAAGCAGCATTAGAAAATGTTGCTGCAAGCTACCCTAATTCCGAAGAAGGGAAGAAAGCCACTAGTATTTTAGCAGAGCAGATTCCGTTATTAGAAAATATGAATTTTGATTTCAAAACCTCCGGTCATTGGAAAATATTGTATCCACTCGCTTTAAATGCTGTTGATGATAAAAAAGCAATTGAGGAGAAAATCACTAAGTTTATGAACGCTGATAATGCTCAAAAATTAAGTTTAACGTTCAATTCATATGACAGCAAAGAAGGTTTTGTTATTATTCAGGGAATTACAACTAAGGAATATGCGACCAGTGTAGCTCAGGTTTTAAAAGAAAATCCAAGTTATAAAATAGCAACGCCGGCTGTAATTATTTCTAATGAAAATTATAAAATAATCCAAATCAGGAAAAATCTCAATTCGTATTTAGAAGCTAAAAAAGAATAATGATGTTTAATAAAAAAGAGAAACCCTATACCGAACTTTTAGGCAAAACCAACAGAATTGTTGAGGGAACTGTGATAAAAGGAGACATTATTTCAAAAGCTGATTTTAGATTAGACGGCGAATTAATTGGTAATTTTCAATCTGCAGGGAAATTGGTTATAGGTCCTACAGGTAGCGTTACAGGCGATATTAGTTGCAATAATGCAGATATTGAAGGTAAATTTACCGGAACCATTCAAGTGAATGAATTATTAAATGTAAAGTCGAAAGCGAGCATTCAAGGCGATGCCACCGTGGGTAAATTAGCAGTAGAACCCGGAGCTGATTTTAGCGCTTCCTGCAGTATGAAAGAAAATGTAAAGCTCTTAACGGATGGAAAATAAACCCAACAATAAAAGATCTGGTAAATGGCTGGCTTTGATAAACATTCCTATTCAAATGGGAGTGATTATTTTTTTGTTCTCTTATTTAGGGGACTGGCTGGACGAAAACCATCCCCATCCTAAAGTATATTATAATAAGGTTTTAGTGATGGTAGGCGTGTTCTTAGCGTTATATAACGTAATAAGACAAGTTAATGAGATAAATAAAGACAAAGATTAAAGCGTATGATCTTAAAGAATTATAAGCCCTTTCTGTTTTTAATAATTTTAGTATTGCTGGCTTATGTAGTACACAAATTGGTTTTTTATTTTTTCAAAATCAATCAGGAAGTGTTTTATTATAGTCTGGAACAATTGTATGGCCTCTTTTTTATTCTTTCATTCGGAATCATTTTGATGCTGTTAAAAATAAAAAAACGCAACTTTGATCAGGTAGGAATGTCGTTTTTGTTGTTAACTAGTATCAAATTAGGAGTTTATTATTTTATTTTAAAGCCTATTTTGAATAGTAAGCAGTATGATATCGCAACGGAGAAAATGAATTTTTTTGCGTTATTTATTCTTTTTTTGACAATAGAAACAGTTGTAACTATAAGAATATTAAGTGAAAAGCAATAAAAACAGGGCTTTATTAAGGGTTTAAAAAAAATATGTTTTTATATCCTTTTAGATATTAAATAATAATGTACCTTTGCGCCAAATTTTAGAAACGTAAATATAACATATTTTGTAATTATGGTGATTTTAAAGAGACCACTTAGATTGATAATAGCAACATTTTTAGCGTGTCTTCCATTGATTAGTTTTGCAAATCAAGAAGTTGATGCTGCACATGGTAATGAAGCAGCCGCTCACGAAGTAGTAGCAGAAGGCCACCATGAAGGGGCTCACGCTGAACCAACAGATGTAAGATCTAAAATTAAAGCGTTTATAAATCACCACGTTTTAGATTCTCATGACTTTTCATTAACTCAGGATGATGAAACAGGAGAGTCTTGGGGATTTCCATTACCGGTAATTTTATGGGATAATGGTTTGCAAGTATTTTCTTCTGCAAAATTCCACCACGGAAAAGAAGTTGCCGAATCTAACGGTAATTATTATGCTATCAATCATCATGATGGTAAAATTTACAAAACTGATGCTTCAGGAACAATTACTGAGAATGAAGAAACAGGTCACCCTGAAAATTTCCGTCCTATTGATTTTTCGATTACTAAAACTGTAGTTTCAATTATTGCTGCTGCTTTACTAATGTTCTTCTTATTTACAAGTTTAGCAAAATCATATGCTAAAAATGGCGGAATTGCTAAAGGTGCAGGACGTATTTTTGAACCAATAGTAATTTATATTCGTGACGAAATTGCGATCCCAAACATTGGTGTAAAACATTATAAAAGATACATGAGTTATTTATTGACCATCTTTTTCTTTGTATTGTTCTTAAATATCTTTGGTTTAACTCCACTTGGAATAAATGCTACAGGTAACTTTACAGTAACTTTTTCTTTAGCATTGTTAACTTTCCTTATTACTAATTTAACAGCTAACAAAAACTATTGGGGACACATTTTCTGGATGCCGGGTGTGCCAAAACCAATGCGTATTATTTTAGCGCCAATTGAATTATTAGGTGTATTTATCAAGCCTTTCTCATTAATGATTCGTTTGTATGCCAATATTTTTGCAGGACACATTGTATTGATGAGTATCCTTGGTTTAATGTTTATCTTTAAAAGCTGGATTGGAAGCAGTTTATCTTTTGGATTAGCATTTGTACTTTCTATTCTTGAAATATTAGTAGCTTTTCTACAAGCATATATTTTTACAATGTTATCAGCGCTTTATTTTGGTGCGGCTGTTGAAGAACACCACCACGAAGAAGGGCACCACTAAAAGGAAGATTTAAGATTTCAGAATTTAGATTTCAAATGTAAATCTAAAATCAGAACTCAAAAATCTAATATCAAATTGAATGTTTAATTTTTAATATATATATCATGGAAATTCCACAAATCATTGGAGCAGGATTAATCGTTATCGGAGCAGGTTTAGGTATTGGTAAAATTGGTAGTTCAGCAATGGACGCTATTGCTCGTCAGCCAGAAGCTTCAGGAAAAATCCAAACAGCTATGCTTATCGCTGCTGCACTTATTGAAGGTATTGGTTTCGCGGCTTTATTCGCAGCTTAATTAAAACTAAAAAAACGATAGTTGCAACGGTTGGTTGTAACTATTGTTTTTAAAATTAAAACATTACATTGCAGCAATGCAAGAAGATTAAATTTAGAATATAAAACTTAGAATTATATATAATGGAAAAGTTAATAAATCAGTTTGAGTTTGGTTTGTTTTTTTGGCAAGTATTAATATTTGTTGGATTAATATTATTATTGAAAAAATTCGCTTGGAAACCTATTCTTGATGCAGTTAATGAAAGAGAAGAAGGAATCAAAAATGCATTAGAATCTGCTGAAAATGCAAGAAAAGAAATGCAGGATCTTCAGGCTGATAACCAAAGAATCTTAAACGAGGCCAGAGCAGAGCGTGATACTATGTTGAAAGAAGCCCGTGAAATGAAAGAGAAAATGGTAGCTGATGCAAAAACTGAAGCACAAGCTCAAGGAGCAAAAATGATTGAACAGGCTAAAGCAGCCATTGAAAGCGAGAAAAATGCAGCTATGGCTGAGTTGAAATTGCAAGTTTCTTCATTATCATTAAACATTGCAGAGAAATTATTGAAAGAAGAATTGTCTAATACTGAAGCTCAAACTAAATTAGTTGAGAAAATGTTAGGTGACGTAAAGCTAAACTAATATTATGGCAGGTACAAGAGCAGCAATTCGTTACGCAAAAGCAATCCTTAGCATGGCAGACTCAATAGGAGTGGCTAATGAGGTGAATAGCGACATGATTTTAATTGCGTCAACAATCAAAGGAAACTCTGAATTAAATGCTTTTATTCAAAGTCCAACCATTAGTGTTGAGGTAAAAGAAAATGCATTATTAGAAGTTTTTGCTACTATCAATGGTGTAACAAAAGGGTTATTTCATTTATTATTTGAAAATAAAAGATTTGAAATCCTGGAAGCTATTGTAGTAGCCTATTCTAATTTATTTGATGAAGCTAATGGTATTGAAGTAGCTAAAGTAACTACTGCTATCCCAATGGATGCCGATTTAGAAGCTAAAGTTTTAGCTAAAATTGCATCTTTGTCAGATAAAAAAGTGACTATTAAAAATATTGTAGATCCTGCTATCATTGGAGGATTTATTTTAACTATAGGTGATAAGCAATACAATGCTTCTATCGCTAACCGATTACAAGTATTAAGAAAAGAATTAAGTAACTAGTTTTATTGCACATTAAGTGTCTAAATTATAAATTAAGATGGCGGAAATCAAACCTGCTGAAATTTCAGCAATATTAAGAAAGCAAGTAGAAGGTTTTGAATCTGGCGCTACGCTGGAGGAAGTAGGAACAGTACTTCAAGTTGGAGATGGTATTGCTCGTATTTACGGGCTTTCAAATGTTCAATACGGTGAGTTAGTTGAATTTGAAAATGGTCTTGAGGCTATTGTATTGAATCTTGAAGAAGACAATGTGGGTGTGGTACTTTTAGGACCATCTACAGGAATCAAAGAAGGTTCTGTTGCTAAAAGAACACAACGTATCGCTTCTCTTAAAGTAGGAGAACAAATGGTAGGACGTGTAGTAAACACTCTTGGTTTTCCAATTGATGGAAAAGGACCAATAGGTGGTGACTTATACGAAATGCCTTTGGAAAGAAAAGCTCCCGGAGTAGTTTTCCGTCAACCGGTTACTGAGCCGTTACAAACAGGTGTGAAAGCAGTAGATGCTATGATTCCGGTGGGTAGAGGGCAACGTGAGTTGGTTATTGGTGACCGTCAAACAGGTAAATCAACTGTTTGTATTGACACTATCTTAAATCAAAAAGAATTTTTCGATGCTGGTAAACCAGTATTTTGTATCTATGTTGCAATTGGACAAAAAGCTTCAACTGTAGCAGGAATTGCAAAAATGTTAGAAGAAAAAGGAGCAATGGCTTATACAGTTATCGTTGCTGCTAATGCTTCTGATCCTGCTCCAATGCAAGTTTATGCTCCTTTCGCAGGTGCTGCAATTGGAGAATATTTCAGAGATTCAGGTCGTCCGGCTTTAATTGTTTATGATGATTTATCTAAACAGGCTGTAGCTTACCGTGAGGTTTCTCTTTTATTAAGAAGACCACCGGGACGTGAGGCATATCCTGGAGACGTTTTCTACTTACACTCCCGTTTATTAGAGCGTGCTTGTAAAGTTATCGCTGATGACGGAATTGCTAAAAACATGAATGATTTACCGGATTCTATCAAAGGAATCGTTAAAGGTGGTGGTTCATTAACAGCTTTACCAATTATCGAAACTCAGGCTGGTGACGTTTCTGCATATATCCCAACAAACGTAATTTCGATTACTGATGGTCAAATTTTCCTTGACGGAGATTTGTTTAACTCAGGGGTTCGTCCGGCAATTAACGTAGGTATTTCTGTATCTCGTGTTGGAGGTAATGCTCAAATTAAATCAATGAAAAAAGTTTCCGGAACTTTAAAATTAGATCAGGCTCAATTCCGTGAATTGGAAGCGTTTGCTAAATTTGGTTCTGACCTTGATGCCGTTACTTTAAACGTAATTGAAAAAGGAAAAAGAAACGTTGAAATCTTGAAACAAGGTTTGAACGATCCTTATACTGTTGAAGATCAGGTTGCAATTATCTATGCCGGTTCTAAAAACTTATTGAGAAATGTTCCTGTAAATAAAGTAAAAGAATTTGAGAAAGATTTCTTAGAATTTCTTAACGCAAAACACAGAGCTACTCTTGATGCTTTAAAAGCTGGTAAATTAACAGACGAAATTACAGATGTAATCGAAACTGTAGCGAAAGAAGTTTCAGCAAAATATAATTAAGATAGAAGTTAGAAGCTGGAAGTGAGAAGTTAAAATCTTACTTCCTACTTCCATCTTCCAACTCCAAACTTTTACAAAAAAATGGCAAATTTAAAGGAAATCCGTAATAGAATTACTTCCGTTTCATCTACGATGCAAATTACATCGGCGATGAAAATGGTATCTGCAGCTAAGCTTAAAAAAGCCCAGGATGCAATTACTGCCATGCGCCCTTATGCCGAAAAATTAACGGAATTGTTACAAAGTCTGTCTGCTACTCTTGAGGGAGGAACAGGAGAAGAGTTTACTACACAACGTGAAATCAACAAAGTTTTGCTTGTTGTAGTTACTTCTAACAGAGGTTTGGCAGGTGCATTTAATACTAATGCAATCAAAGAAGCTAAAAACCGTGCAGCATATTATGCAGGGAAAAAAGTAGATATTTTTGCTATAGGAAAAAAAGGAAATGATATTTTAAGCAAAACAAATACAGTAGTTGAAAATCAAAGTGCTGTTTTTGATGATTTGACTTTTGATAATGTTGCCGCTATTGCTGAAACATTAACTCAGAAATTTGTTAGCGGAGAGTATGACAGAATTGAATTGATTTATAACCAATTTAAAAATGCGGCTACTCAAATCGTTCAGACAGAACAATTTTTACCATTAGCGCCAGTAAAATCAGACTTGAATGTTACTGCCGGAGATTATATCTTCGAACCATCCAAAGAAGAAATTGTATTGACTTTGATTCCTAAATCATTAAAAATGCAATTGTACAAAGGAATCCGTGATTCATTTGCTTCAGAGCATGGTGCACGTATGACAGCAATGCACAAAGCTACAGATAACGCTACTGAATTGAGAAATCAATTGAAATTAACATATAACAAAGCACGTCAGGCTGCTATTACTAACGAAATCTTAGAGATCGTTGGTGGAGCAGAAGCTTTGAACGGATAATATATTTATTCGAAAAACATTTAAAAGTCCCGCAATTGTGGGACTTTTTTATTGGTACCAATTAAAACCAACAGCTTTTAATCTGCTGGTTTTGGGAATATAGATTTCCAAATATTTATATAACAAATGGGCTATTATTATTTACTGCGGCAATGTTTCTCCGGCATAAGTAAGTTTTGTTACTATTGTAAAAGAACTTGTTTAAAAGAGCAACAAATGATTCCATAGCTACGTTAAATAAACCAAAGATTTAGTTATTTTTGTTTTTTTAAAAGTATAAGACATATCATTTTGGGATTATATAAAAATCTTTTCAAACAAACAGCCATTTACGGACTAGCTACGGTGTTGCCCAGGATGTTTAGTTTCTTATTAGTGCCACTTTATACCGATTTGCTTCCCAAAGCAGAGTACGGAAAAGTAACTATCATATTTGCCTGGATGATTTTTTTCAATGTGATTCTGGCTTACGGAATGGAAACGGCTTTTTTTAGATTTTATAATAAAGAAGAAAATAAACAAACAGTAGTCGAAACCTCGATGGTTTCTATTTTCTGGACCACAATAGTATTCTTAGTTCTGGCACTTTTATTCCGGACTAGTTTAGCTGACTGGTCAGGAATCGACTCCCAGTATATTAGCTATGCCATCTGGATTTTAGCTTTAGATGCCTTAGTTATCATTCCTTTTTCTAAGTTAAGAGCCTTTCAAAAACCGATGACGTATGCTATAATTAAAATTGGAAACGTATTGGTAAACTTATTACTGAGTATTGTATTTTTGATTTATTTGCCTAAACTATCGGCAGTAAACCCAACAGGTTTAATCAGTTCTTTTTATATAGAAAATTTCCAGATTGGTTATATTTTTCTGGCAAATATTATTGCCAGTTTATTGACTTTTGTGGTTTTATCGCCTGATTATGTTTTCCTGAAATGGAAATTCGATTTTAGTTTATGGAAAAAAATGATGGTTTACGGTTTACCTATTTTGGTTGCCGGAATCGCTTTTGCCATTAACGAACAATTTGATAAAATTCTGCTGGATCGATTATTACCTAAAAACATTGCTGAAGATGCAGTAGGTGAGTATTCCGCTTGTTATAAACTGGGTTTATTCATGGTTTTGTACCGCACAGCATATACGCTGGGAATAGAACCTTTCTTTTTTAGTCATGCTTCGAATAAAAATGCGCCGCAGACTTATGCCATGGTCACCAAATATTTTGTCATTTTTGGGTCGTTTATTATGCTCAGCGTTATTGTCTTTGCCGATTTTTTTAAAATGTTAATGATTCGTGACGAATCGTACTGGATAGCAATGAAAGTAGTTCCATTGATTATACTGGCTAATTTTTGTTTGGGAATTTACACGAACCTTTCGGTTTGGTACAAATTGATTGATAAGACGTATATTGGAGCCTATATCTCCATTGTGGGTGCAATTATCACATTGGTACTTAACTTTTTGTTGATTCCGTCTCATAGTTATTTGGGTTCGGCAATTGCAACACTGGCAGCTTATGGAAGCATGATGTTGATTTCGTATTATTTGGGCAATAAATATTATCCTATTCCTTATGATTTTAAAAAAATAGGCGGCTATCTGGGTTTGTCTGTTTTATTTTCGATAATTTCTTTTTATTATTTTAGAGAAAATTATTTTGTTGGAATCGCCTTGTTACTTTTGTTTCTCTATTTCATCTACCACAATGAGAAAACTACTTTAATGAATATTCTTAAACGTAAAAACAATCTGTAGAATAAGTTTTGGACTTATTCGTAAATAAAAAATAAAGAATGAAAATTAATATTATCAATAAATCACAGCATGCTTTGCCTAACTATGAAACCATAGCTTCGGCTGGAATGGATTTAAGAGCTAATTTAACGGAATCGATAACACTGCAACCCTTAGAAAGAACCGTTGTTAAAACAGGTCTTTTTATCGAATTGCCCATTGGTTTCGAAGCTCAGGTGCGACCAAGAAGCGGACTGGCTTTTAAAAACGGAATTACGGTTCTAAATAGTCCCGGAACGGTTGATGCCGATTACCGTGGAGAAATAGGCGTGATTTTAGTGAATTTGTCCAATCAGGCTTTTGAAATTCAAAATGGAGAACGCATTGCGCAACTCATCATCGCTAAACACGAACGTGCCGAATGGTTTGAAGTGGAAGAATTATCAGAAACTTCAAGAGGTGCCGGCGGATTTGGAAGTACCGGGGTGAAATAGATTGCAGTAATCAGTAATCAGAATTTTAGAAAGCAGTAGGCAGAAGACTGTAATTAAACAAAGAAAATCAAAAATAAAAACTTCGTGAACTTTGCGTGTTATCCTGTCCCGATACTTCGGGAGTCGAAGGACTTCGCAATTTTGCGGTTAAATATAAAATATGAAAATAATTGTTCCAATGGCTGGAAGAGGTTCCAGATTAAGACCACATACGTTAACCATTCCTAAACCATTAATTCCGGTTGCAGGAAAACCCATCGTTCACCGTTTAGTAGAAGATATAGCCGGAGTTTTAAACCAGGATATTGAAGAAGTTGCTTTTATTATCCACGAAAGTTTTGGCGAAAAGGTAGAGCAGGATTTAATTGCTATTGCTGAAAAATTAGGAGCTAAAGGAACTATTTATTACCAGAATGAAGCTTTAGGAACAGGTCATGCGATTATGTGTGCTAAAGAATCCCTTTCGGGTCCGGCGGTAATTGCTTATGCAGATACTTTGATCAGAGCCGATTTTGAACTGGATCCAACAGCTGATTCGGTAATTTGGGTAAAACAAATTGAGAATCCGGAAGCTTTTGGTGTCGTTAAGCTAAACGATAAAAAAGAAATTGTTGAATTGGTTGAAAAACCAAAGGAATTTGTAAGTGATCTGGCTGTTATCGGGATTTACTATTTCAAAGACATTGCTGTTTTAAAACAGGAATTGCAAAACGTTTTAGACAATAATATCCAAAATGGAGGTGAATACCAGATTAACGATGGTATCAAAAACATGATGGCTAACGGTAAAATCTTTAAAACCGGAGAAGTAAGTGCGTGGATGGATTGCGGAAACAAAAATGTAACCGTGGAAACCAATTCCAGAATGCTGGCTTTCCTTGCTGAAGACAAAGAAAGTTTGATTTCTAAAAACGTAAAAATGGAAAATGCAACCATTATCGAACCATGTTTTATTGGTGAAGATGTGGTTTTGATTAATGCAACCGTTGGTCCAAATGTTTCTTTAGGAAACGGATGTCACGTTGTGGACAGTAGTATTAAAAACAGTTTGGTTCAAACCCATGCTCATATTAAAAATGCCAATTTAGACAACGCCATGATAGGAAATCATGCCAGTTTTGACGGTAATTTTACAAGTATTAGTATTGGTGATTATTCGGTGTTAGAATAATGACGATAACAATAAAAATTTACCATTAAGAAATTAAGTTGATTAAGCTTAATGAATCTTAATTTCTTAATGGTGATTTGATTATTTTAATGTTTGTTGGACAAAATGAAAAAGGTAGTTTCTTTACTGATAATGTTGGTTTTGCTATGCAATTCGGCTTTGTCATGGGCTCAAACAGAACCCGAAGAAATTAAGCTGGAAGACAATAAATTTAAAGATTACTTTTTTGAAGCTTTAAAACAAAAGGCGATTGAAAATTATGATAAAGCCATTGTCTCACTGGAAAGTTGCCTGAAAATAGAACCCAATAATGCGACCATTTATCATGAATTAGGTAAAAATTATTTCGCTCAAAAAGACTACAAAAACGCCTATTCTTCTTTCGAAAAAGCCAGTACATTAGATCCTGCAAACAAATGGTTTTTAATAGGAATGTATGATGTTGATTATGCCACGAAAGATTATGTTGATGGGGTTAAAGTGATTAACAAACTCATTCTTTTCGACCCTGCATTCAAGGAAGATTTAACGTCATTGTATATGAATACAGGTGAATTTGACAAAGCATTGGAATTAATTAATGAGTTGAATGAAACAGCCGGAAAATCAGAAAGAAGAGAAAACTACAAACTTCAGATTTTGTCCCAAGGGAAATATCAGGATGCTGAAATTGTTAATCTGGTCAACCAAATAAACAAATATCCCAAAGAAGAATCTAATTACATTTCGCTGATTTATTACTATTCTAAAAAAGACGATCTGGAAAAGGTTCTGGAAACCGCCCGAAAATTAGAAAAGGAAATCCCGAATTCGGAGTGGGCACAGGTAAGTTTGTTCAAAAGCCATTTAGTCAATAACGAAAGTGAAAAAGCCATAAAAGCAATGAACATTGTATTAGCCAGTGCTAAAATAGATAGTAAAATAAAGCACCGTATTTTCAATGAATTTCTAATTTATCTCAATACAAATCCACAATTTACTGCCGATTTAGATAAAGCCATTGCTTATTTCGATAATGATAAAAATGTAAACGTAACTCAGGAGGTAGGTAAATATTATCATAATAAAAAACAATGGGATAAGGCAATAAAATACTATGAATTAACGCTTAAAAGTAATAGTCCCGCTGATGTTGAAACAGCTTTGCTTTTGCTTGATGTGTATTTACAGTCTAATAATTTTGGACAAATGGCTTAATTTGCTTCTGATATGGTGGATTTATATCCAGCCCAGCCGCAATTTTATTATTATGCCGGTTTAGCCTATAATCAATTGAAAGAATTTAAAAAAGCAAAAGAAATGTTTGAAACAGGCATGGATTATGTAGTAGAAAATCCAACATTAGAAATAAATTATAATATTCAGTTAGGAGAAGCTTACAATGGTTTAGGCGATACCACTAAAAAAGAATTTTATTTCTCTAAAGCCAATGAATTATTAAAAAAACAAAAGTAAGATGGACAGAATAATAGTAGTATTAGTAATTATAGCGATGGTTTCCTGTAAACCTAAAGCCGCTGTGACATCAACAACGGTTACAGAAGCAGTTGATGACATGAAAGCAGCAAGAATAATAGACAATCACTATAACAATAAAAGTGATTTTTCTACCTTATATATTAAAGCGAATGCGCGATTTTCTGATGAAAAACAAACGCAAAATGTTACTGCTGAGATTAAAATAAAGAAAGACCAGCAAATCCTTGTTAGCATTCGTTTTTTAGGGATTACAATGGCTAAAGCTTCGATAACTCCAACTTCGGTGAGTTATTACGAAAAAATAAAAGGAACTTATTTTGAAGGTGATTTTACAGCCCTGAGCCAATGGTTAGGAACAGATTTAGATTATAATAAAATTCAGAATATGCTTACCGGAGAAGCACTGGACGATTTGAATAAAGGAAAATACACTAAAATTTTGCTTGATAATATGTATCGTCTCGATGATGCTTCTAATGGAAATACACAAAAAAGTTATTATTTTAATCCAAATGATTTTACGGTAAACAAACAGCAAGTAAGCCAGACGGATAAAAACAGAAACATTCAGATTAGTTATCCGGAAAGAGTGGCATATAAAGAAGCCAATTTGCCGGCCAGTGTTGAGATTAAAACGGAGCAGCCTAAAGGAAAATCGGAAATTAACTTAAATTACAACTCGGTTTCATTTAATGAAGAACTTTCTTTTCCATATAGTGTTCCGGATGGTTACAAAAGAATAATAATTAAGTAAATTTGCAAAAAAATATTTCTTAAGATGCCAAAATATTTCCTTAGTCTGTTATTTGTATGCCTGACTGCTACCATGTGGAGCCAGTCTCAGCAAGAAAAGTTAGAACAACGAAAAGCTCAAATTCAAAGAGAAATCAGAGACAATGAAAAGATGTTGCAAAACGTCAAGTCAAAGGAAAAATCGGCGATGAATGTTTTTTTGATTCAAAAGAACAAAATCAGACTGAAAGAGAATTTGATCAATACCACCGAAAAGCAAACCCGGCTTTTAGCGGATGATATGTATCGCAACCAACTTAGAATTAATAAGCTAAACAGGGAACTGGATATTTTAAAAGAAGATTACGCTAAGAAAATTGTAAATTCATACAAAAGCCGTTCCGAGCAAAGCAGGGCGATGTTTATTCTTTCTTCTGAGAATTTCCTTCAGGCTTATAAAAGGGCACAATATTTAAAACAATATACCAGTTTTAGAAAATCGCAAGGGGAGGAAATCAATAAGAAATCAACAGAATTACATAGCATTAATGAAAAATTAAAGCTTCAGAAAATTGCCAAACAAAAACTACTGGAAGAAAATAAAAAGGAACGACTGGCGCTGGTAAAAGAAAAGCAGGAACAGGAAAAACTGGTAAATTCGATTAAAAAAGATAAAAACAAAATTGTTTCTGATATTCGAAAAAAACAAAGAGAATCTAAAACAATCGATGCTCAGATTAACCGTTTAATTCGCGAAGCCATTGCTGAAGCTAATAGAAAAGCAGCTGCAGAACGTGCTAAAGCGGCAGCCAGCGGTGACAAATCAAAATCAGACACAGGAAAATCGGCAACAGTTTCCAGAGGATCAGTATCCTCTTCAAGAATCGAGATGACTCCTGAAGACAAGGTCATTGCCGATAATTTTAAAGCAAACCGCGGAAAATTACCATGGCCGGTTGAAAAAGGATTTATCTCATTAGGTTACGGTGATCAGGCACATCCTATTTACAATACATTAGTAGTACACAACAGCGGTGTAGAAATTACCACTAATGAAGGAGCAAATGCAAGAGCTGTTTTTGCAGGAGTAGTATCGCGTATCTGGCTAATAACACCTGCAAATAAAGCGGTAATGATTCAGCATGGAGATTATTTTACGGTTTATCAAAACCTGAGCTCTGTTAGCGTTTCTTCGGGAGAGAAAGTAAGTATCAAACAAAGTCTGGGTAGAATTCGTACCAGTGGAGATACCGGAAAGACAGTACTGAAATTCATCATTTCTCAAAATACAACCTATATGAATCCACAGGGTTGGCTGGCTAATTAGCGGACTATTGGACTATTAAATAAAAGCAAAAAGCGAATCGGATTTTCTGATTCGCTTTTTTTATGTCTAAAATGATGTTGACTGTAGTTTGTTTTTCTATAAAAATCTATTGCTGCTGCTGTTCCGCATACACTAATTGTTGCTGAAATTCAATGGAATTTTTTTGAAGTTCTACATCATTAATTTCTTCAAAATGGCGGCCATCTTCATAACCAATGGAAACAAAAACCGAAAGTGTTTGCTTGGAAACGCCTTTGAAAGTTCCTTTTACCGGAGTACAATCGGTAAAATTGATTCCTACCGATAATTTGACATGGTTGTCCATAGTCCAAATATTGTTTGTAGGATCAATGCCCAGCCAGCCTTGTTTGGGCGTGTAAATTTCTACCCAGGCATGTGTGGCACCTTCACCTCTAAGTCCGCTTTCGTTAGGGCAAATATAGCCGCTTATATATCTGGACGGGATGCCGGCAGTTCTTAAAAGTTGTAAAAGCACATGCGCAAAATCCTGGCAAACGCCTTTTCTATGCCCTAAAATTTCATCTATTGTAGTTTCAATATTGGTAATCCCTTTGGTATAGGTAAAATGCGTGTAAATGTATTGGCTGCAATCAAAAGCAATGTCTATAATCGACTTGTTTTCGTGATTGATTTCTTTTAAAATAGCATTAATTTCATCTTGTTTTGTAATGGTTTCCGGATAACAAAGACGCAACAGGTAAATATCATTTTGGAAATCTAAATCGGCTACTGTAGTAGCATCAATTTCCGGAATTTTAAGCGAATGATTCACACGAACGAGCATTCGGGATTCAATAGTCATTTCGGTGTGAGCTTCTAAGGTATTAAAATTTCCCACTCTGTTGCCGTGATAATCTTTTGTTATAGACACATTAGGATTTTGAGAAATTAAAAGCTGGTATTGCAACACATCCTGATTTTCAAAGTTATGCGGAAACAAGCGAATCTCGTTAATACTTTCTTTGATAGGTAGGTTGTATTTGTATCTTGTAATATGGATGATGTTGAAAACTGCCATTGTGGTTTAGGTATATGAAAAGAATAATTTAGAGAAATCCATTGAAAATTCATTCAGCTGGTCTTTGGTATTTTTAAGTACTTGTTCTAATTGATAATTGGTCAGATGATGGTAATCAGTATATTCTACGTAGCTTTTTAATCGTCCAAATTGATTGCGCATCGTTCGGGCTTCCATCAGATTGTTGTTTTTAAAAACACAATCCAAATAGGTTTCGATCAAACCAAGCGTAAAGATTACCGAATGAGCAAAATCAGGATTGAAAATCACATGTTGGATGACTTTTCGATTGTGCGGAATATTGCTATAGCTTTTCAAATACAATTCATAACCGGATAAAGACAATAATAATTTTCGCCAATACAATAAATCTTCTTTTCCTTCCAGATTGTATTCAATCGGGGCATAATAAGATTGTGTCATCGAAATGGTTTGCAAACATCTTTCAATATGTTTACCAATGCTTGAAAAACACCAGCCTAATCCTCTGGGCATCGTCACGTGAAAAATCCCATTGTACAGCAGGAAATCCTTGTTAAGTTTTGCCAAAATATTAATCGCTTCAGGCGTTTCCAGTCTTTTAGGCAAGTCAGGTAAATTGATGTAATGGTACATCGAATTGATGTGTTCCCACAATTCCTTGGTAATTTTATCCTGAGAACCTCTTGCATTTTCTCTGGCTTTGGTAATTAAATTCCGAACCGAATTAAGGTTTTTGCTGTCGCAAATGACATATTTCAATACAAAATTAGTGTCGTGCTGAAATTCGGCTATGTATTCCGGAGATAAATCCGTGTAATATTTTAATAAAGGTTTGTACCCCTGATAATCATTTGTCTCCTGATCAAAAGACATGATGTAAAGGGTGTTGAGGGTAAGCAACATCCCATCGGTTCTTTCCATGTATCGGTTAAGCCAAAACATTCCGTCGGCTACACGACTGAGCATATTTACTTCCATAATTTTTTTTTTAAAGTTTAAAAACAGTTTCGACTTCGTTTATTTCATAATCCAGGTATCCTTACTTCCGCCGCCCTGAGAGGAATTCACTACCAGCGAACCTTCGGTCAGCGCCACACGGGTAAGTCCGCCGGGAACAATTTGTACTCCGTTAGGACCACAAAGAGCATAAGGTCTTAAATCAACATGACGGAGCTTTAATTCGCCGTCAATATAACAGGGAACAGTACTTAACTGAATAATAGGCTGGGCAATAAAATTGCGCGGATTGTTTAAAATAGCCACTTTAGCCGCTTCCAGTTCTTCTTCGGTGGCCTTGTTGCCCATTACCATTCCGTAACCGCCACTCTGATTGGTTTCTTTAATTACCATATTTCCCATGTCGGCAAAAACTAATTCACGTTCTTCCTTATTTTCCATTTGGTAAGTAGGAACATTTTTCAGAATAGGTTCTTCGTTCAAATAATATTTAATCATTTGTGGCACATAAGCATAAATAGCTTTGTCATCAGCAACGCCATTTCCCACAGCGTTAACTAAGGCAACATTCCCCATTTTATAAGCGCTTATCAATCCGGGAACACCTAAAGCACTATCGGGTTTGAAAACCAATGGATCAAGATATTCATCGTCCAGACGTCTGTAAATAACATCTACCTGTTGCAGGCCGGAGGTGGTTTTCATGTAGACTTTATGATTGTTTACTACAAGATCGCGTCCTTCCACCAGCGGAATACCCATTTGTCTGGCTAAAAAAGTATGCTCATAATATGCCGAATTGTAAACACCCGGAGTCAGTAAAACCACATTAGGATTAGAGATGCTCCTTGGCGAAAGCGAAATCAAAATGTTATGGAAAATCATCGGGTAATTAGCCACCATGCTTACATTATTGGCACGAAACATTTCCGGAAAAATACGTTTGGTAATCTCCCTGTTTTCGAGCATATAACTCACACCACTGGGACACCTTAAGTTATCTTCCAGCACATAGAATTCTCCTTTTTCGCCTCTGATTAAATCGATGCCGGCAATATGAACATGAATGTCATGCGGTACTTTAATTCCATGTACTTCCGGAATATAATGCGGACAGGAAGCAATTAACGAAGCAGGCATAATGCCTTCTTTTATAATCAGCTGTTCGTTGTAAATGTCTTCCAGAAACAGGTTTAACGCTTTTAATCGTTGGGCAATTCCGGTTTCGACTTCCAGCCATTCGTTTTTGGTAATGATTCTGGGAATAATGTCAAAAGGAAAAATTCTTTCGATGCCCTGGTTGTCATCGCTGTAAACCGTAAATGTAATCCCCTGATTCATGAAAATATCCGAAGCCTGTTTCAGTTTTAAATTGAGCTTGTCAATATTTAAACTCTCTAATGTTTGCAAGACCTGCTTGTAAGAATCCCTTACGCCGTCTTTAGAAAACATTTCATCCCATCCTTTCGGGCTTAATTTAGGTGTCAGATTTACCATTTTAATAAATTATTAAAAAATTAATAAAAACTAATTTTGGTTAAAAAAATATTAGTCTTTAGGCTAATTTAACAAATTTATTAATACGTATTTTCAATATTGTTATGAATAATGTAATTAATACAGCATTCTTTTTTTGTAGATATGTTTATTGAGAATTAGTGTTTTTAAGTCCCATTTTTTTTAGATTTCTCAACCAGAGGAAGTTATAAGCCGTTTATTTAGTATTGGAAAAAGTAGTTTCCATTGCTTTCATCATACGGTCAGTAGACCAGTTTCCGGAAACAATCATGCGTCGAACAGTAAATAACGGATCTATCGAATCCCTTTTGGTAGAAAGAATATACGCCATTTTATACCCACTTTTTTTAATCTCAGGAATGGCTGCTGCATTCCATAGTCCAAAGGGATAAGCAAAATCAGTGATTGGTTTTCCAATGATTTCTTCCAGTCTGGCTTTTGGTTTAACCAATTGGGTATTCCAGTCTTCGCCACCATATTTCGTCACCATGTGATGATCCCAGGTGTGAGCTGCAATACAGTTTCCGGAATCAGATAAGTCTTTAATTTCGGCAGTGCTTAAATAATTAGGGCGGTTGATGGAAACCGTCATCACAAAGAAAACACCTTTAAAATTATATTTTTTCATTTCGGCTGCGCCAATGCTGTATTGCTCGCCTCGGGTATCGTCAAAGGTGATCATCACCGGCTTTTCAGGTAATGCTTTGTTATAAACCAGATAATTATACAACTGATCAGGCAAAATACTATGGTAACCGGCATCGGCTAAGGCTTTCATTTGTTCAGCAAAATTGGCTGGTTTTACCGTATAAGTTTTAGTCATTTCTCCGGCAGAAGCTGAAAAATCCTTGATATTATGATAGCATAAAATGGGTACTTCTTTTTGAGCCAGTATGGCAGCGGCATCGTTGGCTATTAATTTAGCTTCCTTTTTTGGAGTACTAATAGTATCTGTAACAGCAGCTTTGGTTGTAACTGGAACTGCGGTTTGCTGGCAACTGAACATCCAAAAAAGGCTCACCATTGCGATGCTGATTACTTTTTTCATGGCTAAAAATTATTGAAACTGAATGTAACTTGGTTTGGGAGTAAACTGCAACAATTGCTCCGGAGTGTATATTTTCCAATCGTTCCAATTGTCATTTTTATAGAACAATTTAAAACCTGTAAATTGAACCGGCTCTCTGAAAATGTATCTTAAATAGGTAGAACGCTTTAAAACCTGACTCCCAAAACCGTCCATGTCCATGACAATCTGAACTTCGGGAACCGTTTTAATAGCTTTGTAATTAGTTACCATTCCCTGAGTAAAACGATGAACAACCAATACTTTTGGTGCTAATTTTTTTTCACGGACAATTCTCGCCAAAATGTCAATCGCATCATTAATATCATCGGCTGACATGGTTCCAATTTTTTTACCTGGAATATGACCGCCCTTCATTGAGAATTCAGGATCAAGTCCTAAATGAACATTGGGTAAAGCAAGGTATTCTTCCAGTTGGCTGACTTCTTCTTTTACCGTGCTGTGACCTATTTGAATGTCTAAGAAAACCAAAGCATTGATGGGTTTTGCCCAGTTTAGTAAGGTGTCAATTTGTTTAAAAGGCATTCGCATGTTATGACGGTTTGCTTTTCCGGGAGCAGCCTGTGCCGAAACAGCAATATAATGCAACGCCGGAATCGTAGTTACAGTCGAATCGGCAGCCTGCCATTTAGCAACCTCTTCCTGAAGTTTTGCCAGCATTTCTTCTTTAGGATATTCGCCTAAAACGCCCATTCTTTTAGAATATAAATTACCGTAAAAAGCAATAATCCGGTGATAAGGCAATAAAGCGCCCGGTAAAGGATACGGTGCTTTTACAGGCCATCTTCCGGTGGTATCCTGATTGCTTAACGCAAGCATCCTTCGGTTAAAGTCCGCAGTATCAATAACAGTATTTGCTTTCGGCGAAACCGAATCTGTTTTTACCGCTATCGTATCATTTTTAGAATTTTCGTCGGTGCGGGTTTCGCTTTGTTTGCAATTGGTAAAAAGTAAAAATAAAATAGGGGTGAGAATTGCAAAAGCATATTTTTTCATAAAAAAGAAATGGTATTAAATAGCAAATATAGCGTATTTAATACCATCAATTTCTATCTTGAAATTTAATTTTTATTGGTCTTTTTTAAGGTTTTATCGAAGCCACTTCCTGAACGGTAACCATTTTTGTCGTTTTGTTACTCCAGGAATTCATGATGTAGTTCATGACATCAGCAATTTCTTCATTGCTTAAGCCCATGGGAGGCATCATCATATTGAATTTTTTCTGATTGACTGTGATTTCGCCTTTTTGACCGTATTTCACGGCGTGAATGCTTTCGGCTCTTTTCTTTTTCAGCCAGTCGGAACCGTCCAAAGGTGGAAAAGTAGTACCATTTCCTTTTCCTGTTGCCAGATGGCATTGCATACAAAAATCAGTATAGACTTCTTTACCGCGTGCCATGCTTTTTTGCAACGGAGTTTGCTGCTCTTCTTTTAAAGGCAAATAATCATTATTGGAATGGGTAAAATGTGTGGGATTTGAAAAATACAAACCCATTAAAAGTGTCAGGCTTACGCCAAAATTTATTTTAGTAAACAGCATTTTAATTTATTTTCTGGTTTTAATTTATCGAAGCGTTTGCTTTCGTTTTTATAACAGATTGCTTCGCCATCCGCGGTAATTAGTTGGGTATGATTTTTACAATTCCTTTTCCTTCTACACCCATGTAGATAAAGCCATCCGGTCCCTGAGTTACGCTACGTAAACGACCCACATCGGTCGCAATTTTTTGTCTGGCGGTGACTTTTTCACCATTAAGTTTTACTAATTCCAAATATTGAAATTTAAGCGAACCTACTAATAAATGCCCTTTCCAGTCCGGATATTTATCACTGGTTACAAATACCATTCCGCTGGGAGCGATAGAAGGCAGCCAGTAATACAAAGGGTTTTCAATTCCTGTTTTGGTTTGTTCGTTACTGATAACCGAATTATCATAATCAATACCGTAAGTAACCACAGGCCAACCGTAGTTTGCCGCTTTTTTGACAATATTGATTTCGTCACCGCCTTGTGGACCGTGTTCGTGTTCCCACAGAACACCCGTTTCAGGATGTATTGCCATTCCTTGCGGATTGCGATGACCGTACGAATAAATAGCTTCTTTGGCGTTTTCTTTCCCCACAAACGGATTGTCTTTCGGGATGCTGCCATCGTCATTCAGGCGGTAAATTTTCCCGTTGTCGCGGCTAATATCCTGCGGATTTACAAAATGATTGCCGCGTTCTCCAGCCGAAAAATACAAATAACCGGCATTGTCAAATACAATTCGGGAGCCAAAATGCTGCCCTTTGGTAGTATTGGGCTCGCATTTGTATAAAGATTCTATTTGTGTCAGACTTTCGTTTTCCAGTTTAGCCCGGATTAATTTGGTGTTTCCACCTGTGCCTTCACCTTCGGTGGAAGCATAGGTAATGTAAATCCAACCGTTTTGAGCATATTTAGGATGCAATACAACATCCAGTAAACCACCTTGTCCACGGTTGTAAATCGCAGGAACATTTTTTACTTCGGTTTTTGTACCGTTAGTAATATGGTATAAAATCCCTGATTTCTCCGTTACTAACAGTGAGCCATCGGGTAAAAAAACCATTCCCCAAGGATTGTTAATGCCCTCTACTACGGTTTCTAAAGTGTAGTTTTTGGTTTCTTCCTGTAATTGAATGTCGTTCTCTTTTTTTGACTGTGCTTCACAATTCACAATAAAAAAGGAAAATAATACTATCGCTAATGGCTTCATAATTTGCTTCTTAAAACTTTTTTTAAAGATAATAAAAAAGTTGAATTGAAGAGGTTTATCAGTTTTTTGGTTTTCATTGAGCAATTTCATGCTCAATGACTGCGATACATTACAATAGGTTTAAAT
This sequence comes from Flavobacterium flevense, assembly GCF_900142775.1. Taxonomy (GTDB): domain Bacteria; phylum Bacteroidota; class Bacteroidia; order Flavobacteriales; family Flavobacteriaceae; genus Flavobacterium; species Flavobacterium flevense. The sequence goes on along the minus strand of NZ_FRCC01000002.1, from coordinate 341,647 downwards.
AATATAAAAAGAGATACTATTTAGGTTCTATCGGATAAGCTATATTAAAAAAAGCTTCAAACGCTTTGCTTAGAAGTTCTTTATCAAGTTCCATCAACTCCTTTCTCACATCCCAATCTTTTATGTATTCTTCATCGCTTTCACTAATTTCTTCACCATCTAATTTTCTAGTCAAAATATCACTAAGTAAAACATTATCACAATGAGAATAGTTTGGATAATATTTGCCTATAAAGCCCCAGTAATCAAATTCTGATTGATTTTCTATTTCTTTATTAGAATTTATCTTAAGATCTTTTATAATTTCAAATTCATTACTTCGAATTCCTTCACTTAGGCCTTTATAGAAATAAACCTTTTCAAGATATGTTTCGAATTCATATTTTTTCCGATTAATTAAATTTTCATAATCTGTAAATGGTTCTTTTAGTAAATGTTTTTTTACTTGTTTTTTTCCAAATATTATTTCTACACTATATCCCATTGGTTGTTGTTTTTTATAAATAAAATAAAGAGCTCTATTGTTTTAGTTTAGAGTTTCTATTTTTAAAATATGCTTCTAAATTTAATTTTTCCATGATTCACATGTTCTCTATCTTTTACTTATACTCTAATTTCAATGACAAGATACTTTTCAAAGATAAAAAAACCGGAGTATACTCCGTTGTTTTAGAGTCAACATTTTGCAATTTTTGTTAACATGGATATTAAACAAAAATTTGGACTGAAAATAAAAGAATTGAGAAAGTCTAAAGGTCTTTCTCAGGAAAAACTTGCTAATCTTGCTGAAATTGACAGAACATATTTACCAACAATAGAAAAAGGAGAAAGAAATGTTTCAATCGAAGTTGTTGAAAGATTAGCGAAAGCTCTTGATGTGAAAATTAAAGACTTATTTGATGGCTAGAAGCTGATGTTCAATTATAAAGATCGTCTGATTACAATAAATAACACAATATTTAAAACGGAAATGATTATAGATAATATAAGAGATTTTATAAAAGAAAAAGCAGCAGAATTTGGAGCTAAAATTGAAAATGAACATAATAAATCATATGTTGAACGCAGAAACATTGGTCAGGAGGCACTAAAAGATAATGGTGCATTTTTTGGTTTTATTCATCCTGAAGAAGAGATTTCTGGTCCATTTCATGATTTTTCATTAACCATTTTTCCTAATGATCAAAATAAAGCATGGTTAGTTTGCTTAGGTATTGGATCAAATGGATTTAAAAATGATTATGAATTAGCTACTTATCCAGGACTTAGGAGGCTGTTTTCAAAACTTATTAACGAAAGAGGTTTTTGTAAATCTGATTTTTCAGATATCGATACAAGTTTGCCTAAAAAAATAACAGGAAATGATGATTTACAACACATTAAAAATACTATCAGAACATATAGTAAAGTATTGCCAGTGTGCCAAATAATTGATAATCCTGAAAGTGAGGATGGAAAAAAAATTATAGCTGCTTTTGTTGCTGGCTACGCAAAATTAAGAGAATGGCCTTCAAATAAAGACCATAGAAAAGCAATTTCAGAAGCCCTTAGCCCTTTTTTAAAAAAGGCAAAAATTGATGATGTAAAAGAAATTGAAAATTTACTTAATGAAAGAAAATTTATAGTACTTCAAGGTCCTCCGGGTACTGGTAAAACGAGGACTGCAAAAATGGTTGCAAAAAATATAGGAGCTCAAATATTTTTCACTCAATTTCATGCAGAAACCAGTTTTTCCGATTTTATATATGGAATTAGACCTGATGTTAATAATAAGGAACTAAATTATACTGAATTATTAGGAATTTTTACTGAGGCTGTAAAATATGCTAAAGAACATGAAACTGAGAAAATAGTTTTAATTATTGATGAAATTAATAGAGCAAATTTATCAAATGTCTTAGGTCCGATATTTTATTTATTTGAACACAAAATGGAAGATTCCGATGTTGAAATTGAAATTTATCCAGGTTTTAAAATTAGTAGATTACCAGAAAATTTTAATGTTATTGCTACAATGAATACTGCAGATAGAAGTTTGGCAGTTGTCGATTTTGCTTTAAGAAGAAGATTTGCATGGTATACTTTAAAGCCAAAATTGATTGAATCGAAAGATTTTTATAAAGATGATTTTTGTAGAATACAAGAAATATTTGATTGGTACGCAACAAGTAATGAACTTTCATTGCAACCTGGGCAAGGATATTTCTTAGCTTCATCAGATCAAGAAATGAGTTATCGAATTAAACATGAAATTTTCCCATTAATTAAAGAGTATTTACAAGAAGGTTTAGTTAGAAGTTCTAAAGAAGAATTTAATAATTATTTTCAAGTTAGAATTAATCAATCACTTTTCGAATGAGTACGCTTTTAGATGTTTTTTGTGAAATACCTTGTTTAACAGAAAAGCCAGTTTTGTTAAATGGTTTTGCTTTGCAAAAGAAGTGGTTTAAGTCAGCCGATAAAAGAATTATTGGTCAATATTTACAAAAATTTATTGATTATAATTGTGACAATTTTAAATTTTTAGGAGTTAATCCATTAATAGTTGGTACTGATCAAAATACAACTTTAGCTTTTCAAACTTCTCAATATATTGGAACTATTCCATTACGAGCTTCCGATACGGGAAAACAAATAGGTGATTTTGTTGTTATGCCAAGATTTACTGGTCGGGATAGATTTGAGGATTATATTGAAATTCTGAATCTTTTAGGGACTGAAATAAGTCCACAAGTAATAGATAGTTTGCCATTAGCTTCAGGAAAGAATTTTAGACCACCTTTATATTTAGAAGCTGTAAAATTTATTGATTCTCTTGAAATGTTAATAAAAACTTCTTGGCGAAAATTTGATAGTGTTGAAAAAACTACTCTTGAACCAATAGGTCAAATAAATTGGAATAAATATGTAAGTCAAGAATATAAAAATAGACTAAAATTTCCAACAAAGAAAAATATTTTGAGTGAGTTTCATAAGGAGTATTCTGAAATTCGCTATGTTTTTGATTTGTGTAAATTCGAATTATTATCTTCAAATACCCCTCAAAGAATAAAGAATCTAATTAGGGCAAGATTATTATTTCTTGATGAAAAACTCTATTTGCATAAACCTACTTCTGTCAATAATATTGTATTAAAATCGTATGATAATCCTATTGTAGAAAAATGTAAAATCCAAGCTAATAAGGTTTTAAATTTCAATTTTATTTCTAGTACTGCATGGAGAGTAGATTTTTCAGATGTTTTTGAAAAATTTGTTCAATATATTTTTAAAGAGGTTTCAAAAGAAACAGGAGGTCGTTTATTTTCAAATTTCAAATTACATTCTAAAACTTCAAATCATTATTCTTGGGAATTAAAACATTTAGAGCCTGATGCTATCTATCAAAAAGATAACCTTCTTGTGTTTATTGATGCAAAATATAAATCGAATCTTTATAACAAATTTGATAAGAATGAAAAATTGAAAGATGTTCATAGGTATGATTTACATCAAATTATGGCTTATTCTTCATTTAGTAAAATGGATGCTAAATATGGATTTCTTTGTTATCCTTCTGATGAGGTTGAGATAAAGAAAATTAGTTATATGAATAGTATAAACCAATCTTCAAATACTGTTTTTATATGTGGAATTCCATTAAAAAAAGAATTTATTATTGAAGTAAAAAAAGTATTAATGATCGAGCTTAATAAGATTGAAAAAAGTATAATTGTTTAATTACATTCTTAGAAGATTTCACAATCTATTTGATAATAATTGTTATTTAATTCTTTTCTAATTTCTTCTAATGAATATCTGTGGTTTTCATCAAAAATTATTTCTTCGCTAATATCAAAATAATAATAATAATTTTCTTTTGTATAAATTAACCATGTACTTGTAAAAAGACCACTGCTTTTGGTAATTTGAAATCCGATTTCTGTATTTTCAATCAAGAGTTGAGTAATGTTTTTAATATCCATAGTTTGTAATTAAATATAATTTATGTTTACAAATCTATCGGAATGTTGCTTTTGGTGCAACGGCATAAGAGTCACAATTCGTGATTGTTCATAAGTTGTTTGTTCAATATATTCCCCTAGCTCTGACCGCAGAGGAACTCCTTATTTTTTAGGCTTGTATTTTTTTCTTGTGCCAAAAGAGCGACTTTAGGAGCTCCTTTTTGGCGCTTAGAAAAAACAAGACTATAAATAAGAGTGGAGCGAAGGGCGGGAATTGGCTTCTTATAAAAATAGTTCTCGATACAAATTTTCGGAAAAAGCTATTCGCATTTTCCGAAAATTCACTCGAACTGACTACTGTTACGTCACTTCGAGTATTTTTGGCTTGAAGGAATTTGTTTTGAACAGCAACTTGACAAGCCAAAAATGTATCGAGAAGCTTTATGATAATATCCTATAATATCCTGAAAAAATTTCATAGGAAATCGTTGTAGTTTTGGGATATTTTTGTAAAATCATCAATACGTTGTAGGATATGTTTATTGGTGGTGAGAAATTAAATATAAAATCCCATCTTTAATAAATGAAAAACTTACCATTATTAGATATCGCTATTATTGTCATTTACTTGATGATTATGATAGGCGTGGGAATTTATTTCTCCAGAAAAAACAAGAGTTCAGAGCAATATACGAAGGCTTCGGGAGCGATTCCGGGTTGGGCTATTGGGTTGTCATTGTACGCTACTTTCCTGAGTAGTAATACTTTTTTAGGTGTTCCCGGAAAAGCTTTTGGCAGCAACTGGAGTGCTTTTGTGTTTAGTTTGTCGATGCCTTTTGCGGCAATTATTGCGTACAAATTATTCATTCCGTTTTACAGAAGCGTACAGGAAGTTTCGGCTTATTCGCATTTGGAAAAACGTTTTGGATTATGGGCAAGAACGTATGCGGTGGTGTGCTTTATTTTTACGCAGCTGGCCAGAATGGGTTCGATTTTCTTTGGAATTGCGTTGAGTTTACAGGCACTTACGGGTTATGACATGCAGTCGATCATGCTGGTTGTGGGTATTTGTATTGTAATTTATACGGTTTCGGGCGGAATTGAAGCGGTGATCTGGACTGAGGTAATTCAGGCGGTTTTACTGACTTTTGGAGCCTTATTGATTTTGTTTACCATTATTAACAAAGTGCCGGGCGGTGTGAGTGAGATTATCGAAATAGGGAATGCCAATGATAAATTCAGTCTGGGGTCTTTTTCACTCGATTTTAGTTCGCCTACTTTCTGGGTTATTTTATTATATGGTTTTTTTATCAACCTGAACAACTTTGGTATCGACCAGAATTATGTACAAAGATACCACGCAGCTACGACTAAAAAAGAAGCGGCTAAATCTCTATGGATTTGTGTTTTGATGTATGTGCCTATTTCGTTACTGTTTTTTATTATTGGTTCTTGTCTGTATGCCTATTATAATATTAATCCTGAATTAATTGAAGGTGTAAAGTTAAAAGCAGCTGCTGAGGGACTTCCTTTAAGAAGCACTGCCGAACAGATTAAGGCTGCAGCACAAAACCTGAAACCATCGGATTATGGTGATAAAGTAATGCCGATGTTTATGGTAAAAGAAATTCCAACCGGATTAGTAGGATTGATTATTTCGGCTATTATGTCGGCGGCAATGAGTACAATCAGTTCGGGGATGAATGCTACGGCAACAGTTTTTTGCATTGATATTTATAAAAGATATTTCAATCCTGATTTAGGAGAAAAGCAATTTTTAAGACTGCTTTATATTGCTACAGCCGTTTTTGGGATTGCCGGAATGGGTGTGGGAATTATGCTGATAGGAACTAAGAGTGTTCTGGATATCTGGTGGGAACTGAGCGGAATATTCTCAGGCGGAATGTTGGGATTGTTCTTGTTAGGAATTCTGAGCAGACAGTCTAAAAACCTGGAAGCGATGATCGCAACAGCCATTGGGTTAGTGGTGATTTTATGGATGTCTCTTTCAGACAAAATTGCGGTGAGTTATCCGGCTTTAAAAAGTCCTTTTGATACCAATATGATTATTGTAATAGGAACGCTAAGTATCTTTTTGACAGGAATTATCATTACCCGAATCAGAGGAAAAAAACTGGAAAGCAGTATTTAGAGAGGAAGTTAGAGGTTAGAAGGCAGAAGGCAGAAGTTGGGAGTTGGGAGTTGGAATAAAGAAAATAGAATAAAGAAGTTGGAAGGCGGAGAAGCTTTGTGAACTTTGTGTTTTATAAACGGCATCAAAGAAAAAATCTTAGTGTGCTTTGTGTTTAAAAAAAGAAAAAGATTATAGCGGTAATTACGGACTGATTGCCAGTTTAATGTTTACCGAATTACTAAATAAAGAACGATGAACAATTCAAAAAAAGGATTTATTCCGGTGATGTTAACACCATTTAATAATGATGGCAGCATTGATTACAAAACATTAACAGATCTTACAGAATTGTATTTAAAGTCAGGGGTTACTGGTTTATTTGCCAATTGTTTGTCTAGTGAAATGTTTGAATTGTCTGAAACAGAACGTCTTCAGGTGACGAAACATGTGGTTGATGTGGTGGCGGGTCAGGTGCCTATTGTGGCTACGGGAACTTTTGAAGGAACCATTGCAGAACAGGCTGATTTCACTAAAAAAATATACGGTACCGGAATCGATGCTGTGATTTTGATTTCAGGTTTACTGGCTAAAGAAACGGATTCGGATGCTGTTTTTGTTGACAATGTACACCAATTATTAGATTTGACACCGGGAATTCCAACGGGTTTTTACGAATGTCCGGTTCCTTATAAAAGAGTGCTGACTGCTGCTCAGTTAGAAGATTTTGTTAATACAGGTAGAGTAATTTACCATAAAGACACCAGTTTAGATATCAATCAGATTAAAGCAAAACTGAGCGTGGTAAAAAATCCTGATTTTGGTTTGTATGATGCGTATATGGTGCATGCTATCGAATCGTTAAAAGCAGGTTCGGCAGGATTGTCCTGTATTCAGGGGAACTTTTTTCCGGAATTAATTGTCTGGATTTGTGACAATTATAATGATGCTTCTAAGGCAGATGAATTAGCGGCAGTACAAAGATTTTTAGAGTCTAATATGGGTGTTATGCACGATGTATACCCTGTAGTGGCTAAATATGCTTTACAAAAAAGAGGTTTGCCTATTTCGAATTTTACCCGCAGAGAAGTAGGTGATTTTACTCCGATTGTAAAATATGCAGTAGATCAGCTGCAAACAGAATATGATATGCTACAGAGTGAATTATCATTCTAAGTTATAAAAAGAAATACATTTTGGTTAGTGTATGGTTAGTGTTAGTTTTTAGTGATTATTAAGTCGTCTGTTCGATTGTTTTTGTGTCGTGACCGCTCCTCCCAATTTTGGTCATTGTATAAAAATGTTAAGAACTTTTTTTTGACCATAATTTTGGTTCTGAATACAATTTCCAATGGAAATTTTTCGAACAGATGGGTTAATAATTTTTGAATCGCTTGCCGTTTGCTGTTGCCACGAATGCACTAATTTCTTTTAAAATCTTTGCGAAAAACCTTTTGCTATCTGTAATTAAAATTACCGCAAATTCGCAAATTTATTTAGATCAAAAGACTTAAAAATAATTTGCGAATTTGCGGTCTTTATTTCTTGTAAATCTTTGCGAAAAACTTTGATTTCTTTGCGGTTAAAATTTTGCCACGAATGCACTAATTTCTTTTCAAATCTTTGCGAAAAACCTTTTGCTATCTGTAATTAAAATTACCGCAAATTCGCAAATTTATTTAGATCAAAAGACTTAAAAATAATTTGCGAATTTGCGGTCTTTATTTCTTGTAAATCTTTGCGAAAAACCTTTGGTGGCTTTGCGTTTAAAAACAGCTATCTCTTAATTCGATAAATACTTTTTCTTATATTCCATCGGAGTAATCCCGGCTACTTTTTTAAAATGCCGGTAAAAATTAGATACATTATTAAAACCGCATTCAAAACAAATCATTTCGGTAGGAACTTTGTTTTCAATCAGTAATCTACACGCATGGCTGATTCTGATTTCTATTAGAAAATCATAATACGTTTTCTTGGTCATCAGTTTAAAATAGCGGCAAAAAGAAGTCACACTTAAATTGCTAAAAGCTGCAATTTCTTTTAAAGTAATCTCTTTTTTATAATTCGAAAGGGTATAACTGCATATTCGGTTGAGTCTGATCGAATCCGATTCATTCGATTGATAAAATGCATGCGATGCTGTAATTTCGGTATATTCTTCCGTTTCTGATAGATATTTCAAAATGTTTAATAAAATAATCAACTTGTCAATATGATTGGCATTGGGTGCTTTTTTCATTTGCTCCATTACTTTTTCACGGGTTTTTCCATGAATAATCATGCCTTTTTTGGCCTTTTCGAATAGTTTCGGAATCAGGAAAGATTCGGGTAAGTGTATGAAATCTTTGCCTAAACAATCGGGTAGAAACTGAATTACAATGGCTTCTACATCTAAATCCTTTTTATTCTGATAATATTCTTCATGACAACGCCAGGTATGAGGCAAATTTTCACCAAGCAGAATAAGCTCTCCTGAGCTGAAATTGCTGATGTTATCGCCTATAAAGCGTACTCCTTCGCCTTTGATTACATAATGCAATTCCAGCTCGGGATGGTAATGCCAGATCTTACCAAAATTAGGTTCTTTGTTGTGTCGCACTTCAAACGAACTTTGGATGCTCGTAGGGACTTTGTGAAATAAAGGCTTCATAAACAAGGAGTTTTGATTTATTTTGCTAAATTAGTGTAATTTTTACAATTACAAATGTTTTTATGATAATATCCTATAAACACATGCAAATAACTAATAATGAATAAGTGCCGATTTTTAGCATATTTGAATACAGACTGAAAGTTTTTACAGCTTTTTGACAGTCACAAAAAATACGAATCATTAACAGCATGTCACAAAGCAATTTGGTTAAAAATTCAAATTGTCTTTGTGCTCTATTGCTTATAAATAACTTTAAGAAATGAACATTTATTTAGTAGCCAGTGGCGATTTGCGTTTGTCAGCAAATCAGGTATGTTGGGAAGCACAAGCCCAAATGGAACAATTATTATCAGAAGCTGTTGCCCAAGCAGGCGGAAAAATCATCAGAGCCCATGCTTATGATGAGAAAAAACAGCATGGTTTTATTGATAGCCAGAAAATGGGAATGCAGGTTTTTAAAAACATTGACCCAACAGCACCACTAATTGTGGCTGAAAGTGTCTGGCAATATTCACACCACGTTTTGGCGGGTTTAATTACACACAAAGGCCCAATTTTAACAGTGGCTAACTGGAGCGGTGAATGGCCGGGATTAGTAGGAATGTTAAACTTAAACGGTTCTTTGACTAAGGCAGGAGTAGAATACAGCACTTTGTGGAGTGTGGATTTCAGTGATGATTTTTTCAAAACTAATTTGAAAAATTGGTTACAAACTGCTACAGTTCAACCGGATTTGAGTCATGTAAAAGCATTTGACAAAGCGCTTATTCCTTCGGATGAACTGGCTAAGGGAGTTGCTTTTGCGAAAGCTTTCAGAAATGAAAAAGCCATTATGGGTGTTTTTGACGAAGGTTGTATGGGGATGTTCAATGCGATTGTTCCCGATCATTTGTTGCATCCAACAGGAATTTATAAAGAAAGATTATCGCAGTCTTCGCTATACGCAAAAATGCTGACGGTGAAAGACGAAGAGGCAGAAACGGTGTTACAATGGTTGCTGGATAAAGGAATGAAATTCAATTGGGGAACTGATGAAGTGACGGAATTAACCAGAAATCAAACGCTTTTGCAGTGCAAAATGTACATTGCAGCGGTAAGAATTGCAGCTGAATTTGGTTGCGATACAATCGGTATTCAGTACCAGCAAGGTTTGAAGGATTTAGTTCCGGCCAGTGATTTGGTCGAAGGTTTATTGAACAATCAAAACCGTCCTCCTGTTTTTGACGAAGAAGGAAACGAATTGTTTGCCGGAGAAGCTTTGCCACATTTCAACGAAGTAGATGAATGTGCCGGAATTGATGCTTTAGTGACGTACAATTTATGGCGTTCTATGGGATTGAAAGGCGAAAATACCTTGCATGATTTGCGTTATGGTGAGCATTTTAAAAATGAAACTATCGACGGATTTGTTTGGGTTTTCTTAATCAGCGGAGCAGCTCCACCGGAACATTTTGTAGGTGGCTATGAAGGAACTTCCAGCGAAAGACAGCCTGAAATGTATTTCAGATTAGGTGGCGGAAGTGTAAAAGGTGTCAGCAAACCGGGTGCTATTGTCTGGAGCCGTATTTATGTGATGGATGATGCTTTGCATTGCGATTTGGGAATTGGAGAATCTGTTGATTTACCAAAAGAAGAATTAGACCGAAGATGGAATATGACTACACCACAATGGCCTATTATGAATGCGGTTTTAAAAGGTGTGAATCGTGACCAAATGATGGGGCGTCATAAAGCCAATCACATTCAGGTAGTATATGCTGAAAATGAAACCGAAGCCAACAAATTGTGTCGAATTAAAGCTGCAGCCTTACAGGAACTGGGAATTCAGGTTCATTTTTGTGGGGATGTAGCAGTATAATAAAACGTTTTATTTGTACATCAGTTCGAGTGAATTTTCAGAAAATTTATATCGGGAACGTTTTTAGTAAAAGTGAAATTATGGTTTATTAATTTTCTTTTTTGCTTGATCAAAAAAGAAACAAAAAAATCAAGTCTTACGCTTCCTCGTCGGTCAAATTAGTTTTCGAATGCTAAAAGAAAAGAACTCGCTATCGCTCAAACAGCTTTTCTTTTTACGCATTCTTCAAACATTTGACACTCGACTGCGGAAGCTAAGGACAACTTAAACCCAAGAAAAACACAATTAATAAAACACCCCGGTCTTCGACCACCTCTCTAAAAGAAGGGAGTTTCGGGTGCCATTCCCCTCTGGAGGGGTGCCCAACGGGCGGGGTGGTTATAAAGATATATAACGCATTACAGGTTTATAATATAAAATCAATGTGCACATTCGAGTGTTTTTTGTTTCGCTATGCTACAAAAAAGCACTCGAATTGCCATTTTAATAACTGTATTCACGGTTGTTTTTGCAGATGAAAAACAGATAAAACTTAGATAATAACGGATAAAAAAGAATTAATTAGTTTTCTTAATTTTAATTTTTGGAAATCTGTATTCTAATAAAAAATTGAAAAGTCAAAAAATGAAGAAATTGAAAGGGATTACATGGAACCATACAAGAGGGCTGTTGCCAATGGTTGCTACTGCTCAGCGTTTTACAGAGCTGTATCCAGATGTAGAAATTAGTTGGGAAAAAAGAAGTTTACAGGAATTTGCCGATGCCTCGATAGAGGATCTGGCTAAAAGATTTGATTTATTGGTGATTGATCATCCATGGACAGGTTTTGGTGCAGCAACCAATACGATTGTTCCTTTATCCGATCATTTTTCAAGCGAGTATATCAAAGATCAGGAAGTGAATACGGTAGGGAAGTCCTACGAAAGTTATGTTTTTAACAACAAACTTTGGGCTTTGCCTATTGATGCAGCTACTCCGGTAGCGGCAGCACGTTTGGATATTTTAGAAAAAAACGGTCTAAAAGTGCCTGAAACTTTTGAAGATTTATTGGCTTTAGCCAAAAAAGGATTGGTTGCATTTGCAGGAATTCCGGTAGATTCATTAATGACTTTTTATTCGTTTTGTTGCAGTTTAGGCGAAGCACCATTTCAGTCTCAGCAAAAAGTAATTTCGGAAGAAACAGGAATTAAAGCGTTACAAATGCACCGCGAATTAGCGCAATTGATGGACCCGGCTAATTTTAACAGAAACCCAATTCAGGTGTATGAAGCCATGGTAAATACCGATGAAATTGCCTATTGCCCATTTGCTTACGGTTATTCTAATTATTCCCGAATTGGCTACAGCAAAAATTTACTTCATTTCTATGACTTGGTAAAGTTGAACGATCAACCAATGATTAGTTCGCTTGGCGGAACAGGATTAGCGGTTTCTGCTTTTAGCGAAAATCTTCCCGAAGCTTTGAAATATGCTGAATTTACAGGTTCTTCTCAGGTGCAACAAAATATTTTTGCTGATAATGGCGGGCAACCAGGACATTTACAAGCTTGGAAAAGCGATAGAATTAATGAAATTACCCATGATTATTTCAAGAATACTTTGCCAGCTTTAGAGCGTGCTTTCTTGCGTCCAAGATATTCCGGTCACATGTATTTTCAGGATCATGCCGGCGATGTCGTGCGTGATTATCTGATGAACGGTGGCGATGAAAAAGAAGTTTTAGCAGCAATGGATGCTTTGTATGTAAAATCACTTAATCCCGCAACAGTATGAGACCTTTAGAAGGCGTAGTGGTTTTAGAGTTTTGCCAGTTTTTGGCAGGACCTTCAGCAGGATTAAAACTCGCCGATTTAGGTGCCAGAGTCATCAAAATTGAAAGACCTGTAAAAGGAGAGGCTTGTCGCCAATTGAGCATCAAAGATTTATTTGTTGACGAAAACAGTTTGTTATTTCATACTATTAATCGAAATAAAGATTCTTTTGCAGCCGATCTTAAAAATCCCGAGGATTTAGAATTGGTTAAAAAACTCATTGCCAAGGCCGATATTATGACCCATAATTTCAGACCAGGTGTAATGGATAAAATAGGTCTGGCTTTCGCCGATGCTATTACAATCAATCCAAAAATTATTTACGGAGTAGTTTCCGGTTACGGAGATGTAGGACCGTGGGCTAAAAAACCAGGACAGGATTTATTAGTTCAATCGTTATCCGGTTTAGCCTGGTTAAGCGGTAAAAAAAGTCAGGGACCGGTTCCTTTTGGTTTATCCGTGGCTGATATTATGTGCGGCAATCATTTGGTACAAGGGCTTTTGGCTGCACTATTAAAAAGAGCCAAAACGAATAAAGGAGTTTTGGTTGAGGTTTCTTTAATCGAATCGATTTTAGACGTTCAGTTTGAAGCTATTACTTCCTATTTGAATGATGGTGGGAAATTGCAGGAAAGAGGCGATGTTGCCGGTAGTGCTCATGCTTTTTTAAGTGCGCCATACGGAGTGTATAAAACTCAGGATGGCTATCTTTCACTGGCTATGGGTGATTTAATGTACATTAGTGCATTGCTGGAAGTAAATCTTGAAAAGTACCAAGAAAAACATTTGTGGTTTGAATTCCGTGACGAAATCAGAACGCTGTTGAGTGATCGATTGGCACAAAAAACAACAGACCATTGGTTGCAATTGTTGCAGGAAAAAGGCGTTTGGTGTGCGAAAGTATTGAATTATCAGGATTTGGATCAGATTGATTTTGGTATGCCAATGAAACAAATCATCGAAAATTCAGATAATAAAAAAATCGTTACTACCAGAAGTCCGATTCAGTTAGATGGCGAAATTTTGATGAGTCGAAAAGCAGCACCAAAAGTAGGAGAGCACAATAAAATAATTCTTGAAACTATTATCAATTAAAAGATGAAACCATTAGAAGATTATTTAATAATAGATTTCAGCCAGTTTCTTTCGGGACCTTCGGCAAGTTTACGCCTGGCCGATATGGGTGCCCGTGTCATTAAAATTGAAAAACCCGGAACAGGTGATATTTGCAGAACTTTATATACTTCGGATTTGATTATGAACGGAGAATCTTCCGTTTTTCATACGATAAATCGAAATAAAGAATCCTTTGCGATTGATTTCAAACAACCGAAGGAATTAGCAAAACTGAAGCAACTTTTGGCGAAAGCCGATGTAGTGATGCATAATTTCAGACCCGGAGTTATGGAACGCATTGGATTAAGATATGAAGATGTACAAAAGATAAATCCTAATGTGGTATATGCCTCGATAAGTGGCTACGGCTCAAAAGGTGCTTATAAAGATTTACCGGGACAGGACTTGCTGTTGCAATCCTTAACGGCTTTGACCTGGCTAACCGGAAATGAAGGCGATGGCCCGGTTCCTATGGGATTGTCTATTGTGGATATGCTGGCCGGAGCCCATTTGGCTCAGGGAATTTTAGCTGCTTTGTATCGAAAAGTGACTCAAAATACAGGCGCTCTGGTAGAAGTAAGTATGCTGGAATCGGCATTTGATTTTCAGTTTGAAACCATCACGACTTTCTTTAATGATGGTGGTGAACTGCCTGTTCGAACAAAAACCAATAATGCCAATGCGTATCTGGGCGCGCCTTACGGAATTTACCAGACTAAAAATGGCTACATGAGTCTGGCCATGGGATCGATTCCTGTCCTGGCAGAATTGTTGTCTTGTGAAGATTTAAAGCAATTCCCGGAAAATAAATTTACTTTACGAGACGATATTAAATCTATTTTAGCAGCGCATTTGCGCACTCAGGATTCTGAATATTGGTTAAATATTTTAGAACCGGCTGATATTTGGTGTGCCAATGTGTTGAATTACGAGCAGCTTTTTGCTCAGGAAGGATTCAAAGTTTTAGACTTTGTGCAGCAGGTAGAAATGCTTGATGGCTACAAGTATAAAACCACCCGATGCCCAATTAGAATTGATGGGGAATTGTTTACATCAGGCAAAGGTTCTCCAAAATTAGGTCAGGACAATGAAACAATTATAAACGAATTTAATCTTTGCTAAATGGAAAATCCAGTCTTTAGAATAGCAGTTCGAAAATTTGGGCCTTTTGAAACGGCCATGCAGCAACTTTGGGATGCGTTTTGTTTAAAATACGATATCAGTATTGGGGTCGAAATGGTGCCAATGGAATTGCATGATTTGTATGAACAAACCATCAGTGATGGCGGCTTAAAAAAAGGAAATTGGGATATTGCTCACATGAATACCGACTGGATTTTTGATGCTGCCAAGGCTAATGCTGTTGAGGATTTAACACCCTTTATTGCTAAAAAAGCACCTCAGGATTTTCCCGAAGGCTGGCATAATTCTTTGTTGCATTTGCAGGAAATTGAAGGAGGAATTTATGGATTGCCTTTTCACGATGGTCCCGAATGCTTGATTTACAGAAAAGATTTATTCGAAAATCAGACAGAAAAAGAGAATTTTAAAAAACAGTTTGGTTACGAATTAGCTCCGCCTAAAACCTGGACAGAATTTGAGCAAATCGCTACTTTTTTTAATCGTCCTAACGAAAAATTATACGGCTGTGTTTTTGCCAATTATCCTGATGGACACAATATGGTTTTTGATTTTTGCCTGCATTTATGGACCCGTGGCGGTTCTTTATTAAATGCCGAAAATAATATGAATATCAACACACAAGCTGCAATTGACACCTTAGATTATTACCGTTATATTGTTAAAAACACTGCTGCTGTTCACCCTGGCTCTGCCGATTTTGGTTCGGTTGAAGCCGGTATGGCTTTTGCCAATGGAGAAGCTGCTATGACAATCAACTGGTTTGGTTTTGCTTCCATGTGTGAAGTTATTGCCGAATCCAGAGTTAAAGGAAAAGTAGATGTCACTACCTTACCGTTTGCGGTAGGCGGAAAAACTGCTTCGTTGAATGTCTACTGGTTGTACACCATAGGAACCGGAAGTACAAACAAAAAATTAGCGTATGATTTTTTACGATTTGCCACTACTGCCGAAAGTGATAAATTATTAACAAATGAAGGCGGAATAGGCTGTAGAAAATCAACATGGAAAGATGCTGAGATTAACGAAACCATTCCGTATTACCACAAACTGGAAAGTTTGCATGAAAATGCACTGACTTTGCCACAAATCGCAGTTTGGCCAGACATTGCCATATTGATAGACCAAATGGTTTTGACCGCTTTAAAAACAGACATTCCATCGGCAGATTTATTAAAAAATACACAAATTGAAATTGAAAAAATATTATAATGACAACTATTCCCTATAAACCCGAATTACCTAAAACAAAGCAACCTATAGTAATTATTGGCGCAAGCGGAATTGTAAAAGATGCCCATTTACCTGCTTATAAAATGGCAGGATTTGAAGTTTTCGGGATTACAAACAGGACTTTTGCCAAAGCCCAGGCAATGGCGAATGAATTTGGCATTCCACACGCTTTTGAAACCGTTGCAGATGCGGTTAGACATGCTCCAGCCAATGCGGTGTATGATATCACGGTTTTACCGGAACAATATATTGAGATATTAGAACAATTACCTGATGGCGCTGCAGTTTTGATTCAGAAACCGATGGGAAATGATCTGGCTGAAGCCAAAGGAATTCTGGAAGTTTGCAAAAGAAAAAAATTAGTAGGTGCTATTAATTTCCAGTTGCGTTTTGCGCCATTTGTGGCAGCAGCCCGTCATTTGATTAACGAAGGAATCATTGGCGAATTGTATGATATGGAATTCAAAGTAACTGTAAATACACCCTGGGAGTTGTTCCCTTTAATCAAAGTACATCCGCGATTAGAGATTTTATTCCACAGTGTGCATTATATAGATTGTATTCGTTCGTTTGTGGGTGATCCCAAATCGGTTTTAGCTAAAACCTGGAGACATCCGTTGAAGGATTTATCGTCTTCGCGTTCGACTATTATTCTGGATTACGGCGATACCATGCGTGCGGTGATTAATACGAATCACGATCACCATTTTGGTCCGGAACATGAGGAAAGTTACATTAAATGGGAAGGAACTAAAGGAGCCATCAAAGCTAAAATGGGCTTGTTGATGAACTATCCGGCGGGTCTGGAAGATGTTTTTGAATATTCGGTGCAAAATGAATCCGGCAAATACGAATGGAAAAAAGTACAGCTGGAAGGTTCGTGGTTTCCGGAAGCTTTTGTGGGAACGATGGCTAACCTGATGCGTTACAAAGAAGGTTCGGATACGGTATTACATGCCAGTGTTGAAAACGTTCTTGGAACGATGAAAGTGGTGGAAGCCTGTTATATGAGCAACAAGAATGGAGGAATTCCACAAAACGATTTATAAAAACGAGTCGCTGCGTTAACGATTGAAGCGGCATCCTTTTTATTTTGTCATCCTGAGCTTGTCGAAGGACAAAATAAAAAGATACAGCGGAAAGCGTGTTAAAACGCCCAAAAAAATATTATAAATAGAGTCCCTAGTCCTTAGCAATTAGTCCTTAGTATTTTGGCTAATCACTAAGGACTAAGGACTAAAAACTAAAAAATATGTATTTCAAATCAACTTTTTTTGAAGAGTACCAATTAAATGAAAAGCGTGTGACGCTGGGAAGAACCATTACAGAAACGGATTTTGTAGTGCATGCAGGACATACAGGCGATTTTTTTCCGCATCACATGGATGAGGAATGGTGCAAAACACAGCCTTTTGGTCAACGTATTGCTCACGGGACAATGGTATTTGCAATTGGAATTGGACTAACAGCATCAGAGATTAATCCGGAAGCTTTTTCTAAGGGTTATGACCGAATGCGTTTTGTAAAACCGGTGCATATTGGGGACACGATTCATTCGGAAATTACGATTTCTGAAAAAGGAGAAGCCAAAAGACCGGAGATGGGGACGGTGACGGAACATGTAGAAATTATCAACCAAAGAGGTGAAGTAGTGATGGTTTGCGACCATTTGTTACTGGTAAAGAGGAAAAATTAACCAACCAATAAATCAATTATGCAAGTAACAAACCAAATGGGTGACCAGCACAACGCGCCAACAGGAAAGGGAAAAGGTCCTAATTATGTGTTGCCTTTTATATTAATCACGTCGCTGTTTTTCCTTTGGGGAATGGCTCACGGTCTAGACGGAATTTTAATTCCGCACCTTAAAAAAGCCTGTCAGCTTAATAATAGACAATCTACATTGATTGATACTGCTATTTATTTGGCTTATTTTTTAATGGCAATTCCGGCGGGAATGATTATAAAAAAAATAGGATATAAAAATAGTATCATTACAGGTTTATTAGTTTTTGCTACAGGAGCATTTCTTTTTGTACCATCAGCAAATACTAGGTCTTATGATATGTTTTTAATAGCTTTATTTATCATTGGTTGCGGATTAACTATTTTAGAAACCAGTGCGAACCCTTATGCCGCCATTTTAGGACCACCGGAGTCTTCTTCTTTTCGATTGAATTTGGCCGCTTCTTTTAATGGATTAGCGGTATCAGTAGCCGGATTTTTGGGAGGTTTTTTTATTCTTTCAGGGATTAATCATACTCCAGAACAAATGGCAGCGATGCCGGAAGCAGAAAGATTATCTTATTTAGCCAGTGAAGCGGCAGCAGTAAAAATGCCTTATATTGTTTTAGGAACCGTTTTGGTTTTAGTAGCTATTTTGTTTTATTTCATGCACTTACCATCTATGAAATCAGAGCATACAGAAGTAGAGGTAAAGCCCGGATTTTTCTCGGTTTTAAAACACCGTCATTTGAGTTGGGCTGTAGTTGCTCAGTTTTTCTATGTAGGAGCTCAGGTTTGTGTAACGAGTTTCTTTATTAGAATTGCTCAAAAAGAAGCTGGATTAGATGAAAAAATGGCTGCTTATTATTATGGTATTTATGGATTGTTGTTTATGATAGGGAGATTTACAGGAACTTTCTTTTTGAAGTTTGTAAAAGATTATGTGTTGCTTTCCATTTATGCCGTTTTAAGTACAATTCTTTGTGCAGTGGCAATCTACGGAACAGGTGTTTACGTGATTTATGCTTTATGGGGTATTGGGTTTTTTATGTCCATTATGTTCCCAACAATCTTTGCTTTAGGCTTAGTAGGTTTGAAAAACAATACTGAAACAGGTTCTTCCTGGTTAGTAATGTCTATAATAGGTGGAGCTATTTTACCTTATGGAATGGGAACTTTGATCGATATGAATCATGATGATATTCAGTCAGGTTATTTGATTCCGTTAGTGTGCTTTTTGATTATTCTTTACTTTGGTGTTTTTGGACACAAGGTGAAAAAGTAGCTTAATTGCTTTTTTTATAAAATTTGGAAACCCCTCTTTTCTGATTATTGGAAAGAGGGGTTTTTTGTTTCCTCTCACCAGTCCTCTCCACACGAGCAACAGCGAACTGGCGGAGCAAAGGAGAGCGAGAAAATGGATATTGTTGGGTTGCCTCCAGCTTTAGCTGGAGGATTATAATTTAGATAGAATACAAGGCTTTAGCCAAAGCAAGTTGTTTCTTTTTTGGCTAAAGCCAATTTATCTTTGAACTTAGTTGACCTCCAGCTAAAGCAGGAGGCAATTGAAACCCTTTTTGACTGGAGTACAGTTTAAATTATTTTGATTTACAATTAGAAACTAACTACTTTTATAAACTTTATAAGTTTAACAATCACCAATCATAAAACCTAAGATGACACAATTTAGAGTTTTCCTCCTCAGTTTTTTTATTATAACACAAATTTCCCTTGCTCAGGTGCGAACAGTAAGAGAATTGGATAGCAACTGGAAGTTTCAAAAAGGAGATTTTGAGAATGCTTTTCAATCTAATTTTAATGATTCGAAATGGGAAAAAGTAACAGTTCCGCACGATTGGGCAATCTATGGTCCTTTTGATAAAGAAATAGACAAACAGACAGTTGCTATTGTTCAGAATGGCGAAAAAGTAGCTTCCGAAAAAACAGGAAGAACAGGTGCTTTACCTCATGTTGGTTCCGCTTGGTACAGAAACAAGTTTTCGATTTCGGCTGCCGAGAAAGGAAAGAAAGTAATTCTGCTTTTTGAAGGAGCTATGAGCGAACCACAAATCTATTTAAACGGAAAAAAGGTGGGCGAATGGGCTTATGGCTACAGCTATTTTTATTTTGATGTAACTGATTTCATCAACGCAGGAGAGAATACGTTGGCTGTAAAGTTAACCAACAAAGACTTTGCTTCACGCTGGTATCCGGGTGCCGGTTTGTATCGAAAAGTTAGTTTGATTATAAAAAATAAGGAGAGTATTGACCAATGGGGAACTTCCATTACAACACCATTTATTAGTAAGGAAGCAGCTAAAGTAAATGTAAAAACAAAGGCTACTGGCCAAAATGGCTATTTGGTTACGACTGTTTTTGATGCCAATGGACAAAAATTAAGTTCAGACAAAGCGACTACAAAATTCGGAAATGAATTCGATCAAAACATCAAAGTTGACAATCCTAAGTTATGGAGTCCGGAAAATCCTTATTTGTATAAAGCCGTTTCGCAATGGTTTGTAGGAGACGAATTAAAAGATGAGGTTACGACTCGTTTTGGAATTCGAGATATAAAATACGAAGCCAATAAAGGATTTAGTTTAAATGGCGAGGTTCGAAAATTTAAAGGAGTTTGTTTGCATCATGATTTAGGTCCTTTGGGAACAGCAATCAATGTGGCTGCTTTGCGTCGTCAATTGACTATTTTAAAAGACATGGGTTGTAATGCTATTCGTAGTTCACATAACATGCCATCATTAGAACAATTAGAATTGTGTGATGAAATGGGTTTTATGTTCTTAGCTGAAAGTTTTGATGAATGGGCAAAGCCAAAAGTGAAAAATGGATACAACCGATTTTTTGAAGCTTATGCTGAGAAAGACATCGTTAATTTGGTTCATGCTACCAGAAATCATCCTTCTATTGTAATGTGGAGTTCTGGAAATGAAGTTCCGGATCAATGGGGAGAAGCGGGAGTAAAACGTGCCAAATGGCTACAGGAAATTTTCCACCGGGAAGATCCTACGCGACCGGTTACTGTTGGTATGGATCAGGTAAAAGCAACTATGGAATCTGGTTTTGGAGCCTTGTTAGATATTCCGGGATTGAATTATCGTGTGCATTTATACGAAGAAGCTTTTAAGAAATTCCCGCAAGGATTTATTTTAGGTTCTGAAACGGCATCTACCGTAAGTTCAAGAGGAATTTATAAATTTCCAGTAGTTCAGGAAAAAAACAAACAATATCCTGATTTTCAAAGTTCTTCTTATGATTTAGAAGCTTGCAGCTGGTCGAATGTACCTGATGAAGATTTTGTTTTACAAGATGATAAACCTTGGGTTATAGGCGAATTTGTCTGGACTGGTTTTGATTATTTGGGCGAACCTACGCCTTATGATGAGAAATGGCCATCCCGTAGTTCTTATTTTGGCATCAGCGATTTAGCGGGTTTACCTAAAGATCGATTCTATTTGTACAGAAGCCGTTGGAACACTGAAAAAGAAACTTTGCATATTTTACCACATTGGAATTGGGAAGGACGCGAAGGTCAGCAAACACCGGTATTTGTTTATACCAATTATGATAGCGCAGAGCTTTTTGTAAATGGTAAAAGTATGGGAATTCAAAAAAAGAGCAATGCAACGCCGCAAAACAGATACCGTTTGATGTGGATGGATGTGAAATACGAACCAGGAACTGTAAAAGTAGTTGCTTTTGATAAAAATGGAAAAGCGGTTGCCGAAGAGGAAATTCATACCGCTGGAAAAGGATACCAAATTGTGCTTGATGCCGATAGAAAAACCATAAAAGCCGATGGAAAAGATTTGTCTTATGTTACTGTTTCGGTAGTGGATAAAAATGGAGTTCCATGTCCTACACTTACCAACCAATTGCAATTTAAAGTAAAAGGAAAAGGAAAGTATAAAGCAGCTTGTAATGGCGATGCAACTTCGTTAGAACTATTTCATTTACCAACAATGAAACTGTTTAGTGGAAAATTAGTGGTATTGGTTCAGTCTGAAAAAGAAGCCGGAACTATGGAATTAACCGTTACCGGAAAAGGTTTAAAAACAGCAACTTTAATTATTAGCGCTACTAATTAAGAATTGCTAATAACAAAAAAAGCCCTCTTTTCAGAAATGGAAAGAGGGCTTTTTTTGTTGTTAGAAGTGCTATTTACTTTCGATTATAAGTTTTAACAATAAAGTATCGAAAAGAGTGGTATGCTTATTGGTCATAAATCAATTAATTTTAAATATATTTGTAGGATAATCGATTACATTCGTCATTAAATTCAAAAAATAACACCTAAAAAAATAAGAATGAGAAAAAAATCAAGAAATTTACTTTTTGCTGCTTTTGTTATTATGCTTTCGGGCTTTTCACAAAACAGCGTAGCACAAAATGCAAATTACGAAGGAATTGAATTTAAAATGGCAATAGTCAAAGAACCGGTTATACCCAATAATTCCGTAAATATCAAAGATTTTGGTGCTGTAAGTGGTGGCGATGTTTTAAATTCAGAAGCTTTTGCTAAAGCTATTGATGCTGTTTCTAAAAAAGGCGGTGGAAAAGTAATTATTCCTCCGGGAATCTGGTTAACAGGACCTATTATTTTAAAAAGTAATCTGGAATTGCATGCACAAGCAGGAGCATTAATTAAATTTTCACCGGATAAAAGTTTGTATCCATTAGTAGAAACCAGTTTTGAAGGATTAAATACCTGGCGTTGTATTTCGCCTCTTTATGGTAAAAACCTGGAAAATGTGGCTTTCACCGGAAAAGGAGTCTGGGATGGTTCAGGCGAAGTGTGGAGACAGGTTAAAAAAAGCAAGATGACAGAAAGTCAATGGAAAAAAGTTATTGCATCAGGTGGTGTGCTTAATGCATCTAAAACCAGCTGGTATCCATCGGAAGTTTTTATGAATGCTTCTGAAGGTGCAGATCAAAATGTACGTTTGGACTTGAAAACCAAAGAAGATTTCGAAAAAATTCATGATTTTCTTCGTCCGGTATTGGTAAGTATTCAAAACAGTAA
This sequence comes from Flavobacterium flevense, assembly GCF_900142775.1. GTDB lineage: Bacteria > Bacteroidota > Bacteroidia > Flavobacteriales > Flavobacteriaceae > Flavobacterium > Flavobacterium flevense. The sequence continues at coordinate 318,995 of NZ_FRCC01000002.1, read as the reverse complement.
AAGAGTATTGTTTGACGGACCGGTGTTCCAAAATTCTCCGGCATGGAACATTCACCCGTTAATGATTGAAGATTTAATTGTTCGAAATGTATCGGTTCGTAATCCTTGGTTTTCTCAAAACGGAGACGGTCTTGATGTAGAATCCTGTAAAAATGTATTGGTAGAAAACTCCAGTTTTGATGTGGGTGACGATGCTATTTGTATCAAATCAGGAAAAGACAAAGACGGACGCGACAGAGGAATTCCATGTGAAAATCTGATTATTAGAAACAATATTGTGTACCATGGACACGGTGGTGTGACGGTAGGCAGCGAAATGTCCGGTGGTGTAAAAAACATGCATGTTTCTAACTGTACTTTCATGGGAACCGATGTGGGATTGCGTTTTAAAAGTAATCGTGGTCGCGGAGGAGTTGTTGAAAACATCTTTATTTCGGATATTTTCATGACCAATATTCCTTCTCAGGCTATTTCTTTCAATTTGTATTATGGCGGAAAATCAATTGCCGAAACGCTGGAAGAAGGCGGAACTCCAGTAGAGAATAAAATGATTCCTGTTGATGAAAAAACGCCACAGTTTAAGAATATTTCGATGAAAAACATCACTATTGCAGGAGCTAATCAAGCCGTTTTTTTACAAGGTTTGCCTGAAATGAATCTGGAAAATATTGAAATTACTAACTTGAAAGTAAAGGCAGACAAAGGGTTTACTATTATTGATGCCAAAGGAATTAAAATTACAAATGCAGCTATAGATTTAAAAGACACCGCCGTATTTGATATCTATAATGCTAAAAATTTGTCGCTTAAAAATGTGGAATTCAATTCGACTTCTCCAAAAGCGGTTACTATCAATGGAGCAGCTTCTGAGAATATCGATTTAACAACTTCTGATTTGTCTAAGAAAACGTTTATCGGAGCAAAAGTTCCTAAAAAAGCAGTAAAATTTTAAACATAAATTTAAAATATCCGAAATCTCCAAAGTCAGCTGATTCTGGAGATTTTTTTATCCCTGATTTCATTTAGAAAAAGTCACATTACTATTCATTCTTAAACCTTGAAAAATGAAAATAACTTCGGTATTTACACCTTTGCTTTTTATGGTTTTTTCATTTGTTTCGAAAGCTCAAAATACAGATGCTTTATCGAATCAAAATACCGAATGGCTGGTTGCGTCATTGCTTCAAAACAAAACTGAGGAAACCACAATTTTAGGAAACCCAACAATTGTTCCATCTCTTTATGGTGATGCAGTTGCTTTTAATGGAATTGACGATGCCTTGTTTTTAAAAGAAATGCCATTAAAAGGTTTAGACTCTTTTACTGTCGAAATGATTTTTAAACCCGAAAGCAATGGCGTTTTTGAACAACGCATTTTGCAAATAGGCGAAATTACAGGCGACCGAATGTTGTTAGAAATTCGTGTATTGGATAACAATTGGTATTTTGATGGTTTTGTGGCTTCCAAAGGAGTGAAATTGGCTTTGGCAACCGAAGAATTATTGCATCCTTTAGGAAAATGGTATCATGTGGCTTTTGTGGTTACCCCCAATAGTCTGACCACTTATGTCAATGGAAAACAGGAATTGCATAAAGAATATGTGTTTAATCCTATTGAACAAGGACAAACTTCAATCGGGGTGCGAATGAATAAAGTCACCTGGTTTAAAGGAGCTATTTATAAAATACAAATTTCGCCCGAAGTGCTTAAACCAAATCAGTTTTTAAAACTCTAAGTTATAACCAACCTTTAAAATGCTAGCAACTATGACCACTAAAAAAAGAAATTATTTGGTATTTCTGATTGTATTTGTGTTATCGAATAGTATTATAAATGCCCAAACCAAAAAAGATGCTGATGTTATTACTACAAAACCATTTGGCGACAGCGAAAGACATTGGTACGGAATTAAAGATCCCACTAATTTAGTCGATCCGGTTCCTAATCAGCCTAAATATCCCGAATCCGATTACACTAAAATTGCCGATAATATGATTCTTTTTCAGCGTGCCAATGGCGGCTGGCCTAAGAATTATGATATGAAAGCGATTCTGACACCGGAACAAGTGGAGAAAGTAGCCTCAACAAAGGCTGTTTTACATACTACATTCGACAATGAAACCTCTTATACTCATGTGTATTATTTGGCTCAGGTTTATACCGCGACTAAAATTGAAAAATACAAAGCAGCCTGTCAAAAAGGAATTCAGTTTATCCTTGATGCGCAATATGCTAATGGTGGCTGGCCACAATATTTCCCATTGGAAAAAAATTACATCCGTCATATTACTTTCAACGATGGAGCGTACATGGGAATTATGAATTTATTAGACAAAATAGTCCATAACAATCCTAATTTTTCTTTCTTAGATGAAGCGTTAAAGTCGAAAGTGCTACAGTCATACAATAAAGGACTGGATTGCATTTTAAACATGCAAATTAAGGATAATGGACGACTCACCGCCTGGTGTCAACAACATGATGAGGTAACTTTAGCTCCTGCATGGGCTCGAAAATTTGAACCGCCAAGTATTTGCAATGCCGAAAGTGTGGATGTTGTTTTGTTTTTGATGAAAATCAAAAATCCAGACGAAAGAATTATTCAATCGATCCAAAGTGCGGTAAAGTGGTTTGAAGATTCGAAAATTTATAATACCAGAATAGAATCTTTTGAAATAGATGCATTCGAGTCTAAATATAAAACCGTAAAAAGAGATGTCAGGGCTGTAGCCGATCCTGCTGCGGCACCTATCTGGACGCGTTATTATGAGTTGGGTACGAATAAATCTTTGTTTTCAGACAGAAACAGTGAGTTGTTGTATTCCCTGGCTGAGGTGAGTGTGGAACGTCGCAATGGCTATGCCTGGTACACTTCCAGCCCTCAAAAAGTATTGGACAAATATCCGGATTGGCAACAGAAATATGCACCGGATAATAATGTGTTAAAGAAATAAAGAATTTAATTTTTCGAAAAAAAAGACAGTGAGAGCTGTCTTTTTTTATGCTTTTTAGTTAGCTATTCTTTCGTTTTTTGTTTGATAGGAACGCTTGTAAAATAGCTCGCTCCTATGGAGCTAAAAAAGTCAGAACATTTATTTCTACAAACATTTCACTCCTAGCGGAGTTTTTATAAGTCCCAGCGGGACTTTCTGTTTGTAGAAATAGTAGTATTCATAAAGTAAGCTCCATAGGAGCGATCTGTTTTAAGTTTTTAATTAATCAATTGGTTTTAAACAAATAGTGTATAATTTACACTTTATTATTATGAAACTAATAAATATTTGGTATTTTTGGTTTTCTAACCTAATCATAAACTAAAAATGACCTTTTCAATTTTTAAATCTCCTCGATTTATTTCTCTTAAATCAATGTATTATTTTTTGCTTGTTAGTTTTTTTGTAACCAATATGCAAGCACAAACTGTTGTAACAAGCCCCGACGGAAAACTTACTGTAAACCTGGCTGTAGATAATGGAACACCTACTTATAGTGTTTCTTACAACGGAAAATTGTTTTTAGAACCTTCACCTATTGGATTAAAAACCAATATTGGAGATTTTAGTACAGGCTTAGCATTAAAAGATAAGCAAATTGAAAACAAAATTGATGAAACGTATGAATTGCCCAACATCAAGCAAAGCAAGGTTCGTTATATAGCTAATGAAACCGTGTTTTCATTCACAAAAAATAAAGAATCCGTTATTGATATTATTTTTAGAGTGAGTAATAATGATGTGGCTTTTAAGTATAAAGTATATCCGCAAAAATCAACGGTTGCAGCAGTGGTTCAGGAAGAAGCCTCTGGGTTTTTATTCCCGGCCGGAACTACTTCGTTTCTTTCGGCACAAAGTCAAGCGATGGTAGGATGGGAGCGAACGATGCCTAGTTATGAAATTCCGTATGTTGTTGATGCACCCGTAGGCGACAATGGAAAAGGAGAGGGCTATACTTTTCCTTGTCTTTTTAAACTTAAAAATAATGGCTGGGTTTTAATTTCCGAAACCGGTGTGGACAGCTACTATTGTGCCAGTAGATTAATTGGTCACGAGAAAGGTTTGTACACTATTGGTTTTCCTATGCAGGGTGAAAACAATGGCGTTGGTTCATCAACTCCCGGAATTAGACTTCCTGGCGAAACACCTTGGCGAACGATTACTGTTGGCGAAACTTTAGAGCCTATTGTAACTACAACAGTTCCTTTTGATTTGGTAAAGCCTCGTTACGAAGCTTCCCAGAAATACCAATACACTAAGGGAACCTGGAGCTGGATTATTGGTATGGAGAAAAGCATGAATTATGAGGAGCAACTAAGATATATCGATTTTAGTGCTGATTTAGGCTATCAAACCCTTCTGGTTGATGCGCTTTGGGATACTCAGGTAGGGCGTGATAAGGTAGAGGCTTTAGCAAAATATGGTGCCAGTAAAGGTGTTGGTTTGTATTTATGGTACAATTCTAATGGCTATTGGAATGATGCTCCTCAAACGCCAAGAGGAAAAATGGATAATAGTATTGTTCGACGTAAAGAAATGGCGTGGATGAAAAGTATTGGTATCAAAGGTATCAAAGTAGACTTTTTTGGTGGTGACAAACAAGAAACCATGAAGTTATATGAAGATATTTTATTCGATGCTAATGATTACGGAATTATGGTGATTTTTCACGGAACGACTTTGCCGCGTGGATGGGAAAGAATGTATCCTAACTATGCTTCCAGTGAAGCCGTTCTGGCAAGTGAAAATCTTTTCTTTACTCAGGAAAGCAACAATTTAGAAGCTTTTAGTGCTACACTGCATACTTTTATTCGAAATACTGTGGGAAGCATGGATTTTGGCGGAAGCGCTTTGAACAAGTTTTACAATGATAAAAACACACCAAATAAAGGTTCTAAAAGACTGACATCGGATGTTTATGCTTTGGCGACAGCCGTATTATTTCAAAGTGGGGTGCAGCATTTTGCATTGGCACCAAACAATTTAACCGATGCGCCAAAATGGGCAATCGATTTTATGAAAACAGTGCCAACAACATGGGATGAGGTAAAATTTATTGATGGTTATCCTGGAAAGTACGCCATATTAGCGCGTCGTCAAGGGAATAAATGGTATGTAGCGGGAATAAATGCTCAGAAAGAAACTCTTAAAATCAAAGTAAAATTACCGATGATTGCCGGAGGTTCTTCATTGAAGCAATACGCTGATGATGCACAATTAAACGGAAGCGTAAATACCATAAAACTAAAAAAGAATCAGGAAATAGAAGTGAGTATTCCTTGTAACGGAGCGGTGCTTTTAGTGAATTAATGGTTTATTAAAGAACTTTATTACAAGTATTTTTAGAACTACTGTCTTTTTTGATACAATAGCTCATATTGCAAATTGTGTAGAAGCTCAGGATTATGAAATATTTGTTCTTATCGTTTATTTTTAATTATGTTTGTTTAAATCTTGTTGCATTTAAAAACTAATTTCCGACTCCTAAAAATATGAACTCCAATTTGAAATCTTCAAATGAATCTGCTCTTTTGTTGGGTATTGCATCCGGTGATGAATTGTCTTATACAAAACTGGTGGAGAAATACTGGCAAAAGGTGTTACAGCATGCTCTTAGTTTTGTGAAATCATATCCGGTTGCAGAGGAATTAACACAAGATATTTTTATTCAGATTTGGGAAAAACGCAATAAATTATCTGAAGTAAACAGTTTTGAGAATTATCTTTTTATAGTAAGCCGCAATTTAATTATTAGTCATATCAGGAAAAAACTGACGGAAACAGATTCGCTGAAAGATCAAAAACTACAAGAGCTGTTTTTTAAACCTGATGAGCAATATGAATTTCAGGAATTGGTCAAAATTTTAAACGAAGGAGCCGCACTTTTACAAGAACCCAGACGTTCCATTTTTTTGTTAAGCCGAATGGAAGGAAAGGATACGGAATATATCAGTAAGGAATTAGGTTTAGCAACAAGAACAGTCCGCTGGCATTTATTGCAAGCTTTAAATTTTTTAAGAAACCATTTACATAACCATTATATTATCAGTTTTATAACCCTAATTTTATTAGGGTTATTTTTTTTTACATAAATTTTTTCATTTTTCATTGCCACTTTACAACTTAAACTACGTCTTTATAATTGAACGATATTGAATGTCGTTCCAAAACTTGTATTTATGAATCAAAACGAACTATTTAAAGAACTCATGGAGCAGTTTATTTCAGGAGAAATTACCCCTGAAGGGAAAACGATGCTACTTGAGATGTTAGATAATCCTCAGTATTCCGAAGAACTAAATAGCATCCTTCGGGACAATTTTGATTCTGTTGAGATTCCTTCCGTTAGTTCAGAAGTAACTGAAAAGTTTATCGAAGAACTAAAAGGTAAAATGAATGCTTCTTCAAAAACAGAAAAAACTGCTGTTATAAAATTATTTAATTGGAAAAAAATAGCAGTAGCTGCCAGTATTTTAATAGCTGTTGGTATTGGAACTTTTGTTGCTCTTCAAAAGGGAGATGAAGCTCCTGTAGTGGTAGTATCCAAACAAGTAAATGATAAAGCACCCGGGAAAACCGGAGCAATATTAACACTTGCGGATGGTTCTATAATAGTATTGGATAGTTTAGGAAATGGATTAGTAGCCAATCAAAACAATACCACTGTTTCTAAAAAAAATGGTGCATTAGTATATAAATCAGGCAATAATTCTGAGCTGGTATACAATACAATGACCACGCCCAGAGCCCGACAATATAATTTAGAATTATCAGACGGTACAAAAGTTTGGCTTAACGCTTCTTCGTCACTTACTTTTCCAACTTCTTTTGCTTCTAATGAAAGAAAAGTAATCCTAACAGGAGAAGCTTATTTTGAAGTAGCCAAAGATAAAAAGAGACCATTTAGGGTTTCCGTCAACGAGATGCAGGTAAATGTATTGGGAACTCACTTTAATATAAATGCTTATGATGATGAAGCTACTATAAATACTACTCTTTTAGAGGGAAGTGTGTTACTTAATGAGAAAAGTCAAAAAGTACTTTTAAAACCCGGGCAACAGGCTCAAAAACAAAAAAAGGGGACTATTGTTGTAAATAACAAGGTAAATATAGATGAAGTGATGGGGTGGAAAAACGGGGTATTTTACTTTGAAAATGCTGGTATTCAAACCGTTCTGCGTGAAATAAGTCGCTGGTATGATGTAGATGTTGTATTTGAAAAAGGGATACCTGTCAGAACTTTTGAGGGGGAAATACAAAGGAATTTAAAATTATCACAAGTGTTGAAAATTTTAGAAAAAAATAAAGTTCATTTTAAAATAGACGGAAATGTTTTAAGAGTACAACCATAAATTTGATTTAAACGGGGAAACCCTTTTATATAAAATATGTATTTGTGATCCATAAAAAAAGCCAGCAGATGATGGAAGCATTGCTGGCTTGTTCCTAAAAAATATAAGGAACTAAATTAATGGAAAACAAATAGATAAACCAAGCAAGGAGAATTTATTATTAACCAAAAATTATTACCAAAAGTATGAAATTATTACCAAAAACCAAGCCAAAAACCCCTTGGCAAACTACTAACACCTGGAAAGTTATGAAATTAACATCCATACTGGTTATTGCTTTAACTTTTCAAGTTTCAGCAGCAGTTTCCTCACAAACAATTACTTTCTCGGGAAGGAATGTTCCGTTTAAAAAAGTAATATCGGTCATAAAAAATCAAACTGATTATGTTTTTTTCTATGACATGGCTATCTTAAAAAATGTGAAGCCCGTTTCTATTGAAGTTGTAGATGTCCCAATTGAAAAAGTACTGGAACAAGCTTTTGCAGAAACAGCAGTTACCTGGATTATTGAAGGAAAAACGATTTCATTCATTCCTAAAGTGGAAAAGTTAAAACAATCAGCTAATTTGTCTCTACAACAAAATATAGTTAAAGGTAAAATTACTGATGAACAGGGAATGCCGTTACCCGGAGCTACTGTACTTGTGAAAAATTCTACCAAAACCACGACAACTGATATAGACGGGAATTATACCATTGCTGCTTCTGAAACAGATGTTTTATCATTTTCTTACATTGGATATGCTACAAAAGAAGTGGCTGTTTCAAATCAAAAGACTATAGATGTAAGCTTGAAAGAAGATGTATCTAATCTAAATGAAGTTGTGGTTGTGGGTTATGGTACTCAGAGAAAAGGTGATGTAACCAGTGCAGTAGCGAGTGTCAAGGCTGAAGATTTTAATCAAGGTCAGGTAAAAGATGCAGGTCAGCTTATACAAGGTAAAGTTGCCGGTCTTGCTATAACCAATAATAGTGGTGATCCTACAGCAGTAACCTCTATTAAACTTAGGGGTAATAATACACTTTCCGGGGCATACACAGATCCATTGGTACTTATAGATGGAATTCCCGGTGCTCTTAATACCGTTGCTCCAGAGGATATAGAAAGTATTGATGTACTTAAGGACGGATCAGCTGCTGCAATTTATGGAACACGCGGTACTAATGGTGTAATCTTAATTACTACTAAAAGAGCTAAAAGTGGAGAAATCGATGATGTTCAATATACAGGATATGTAAGCACCTCTACTATTGCAAATAAATTAGACATGCTTTCTAGTCAAAAATTTAGAGAACTGTATCCACAGTATGATAAGGGAAGTAATGTAGACTGGCTTGAAGAAATTAGTCGTACTCCAATTACTCATGTACACAACCTTTCTATGAGAGGAGGAAGTTATAAAACGAGCTATGCTGCTAATCTTAATTACAATAGTCAGCAAGGGATTATGCTGAAATCAGATAATAATACTTTTAGGGGACGTATTGAAATTAACCATCGCATGTTTGATGATAAGTTATTGGTGAAGTTTTCTGTTTTAGGAAGAGAAAATAAATTTACTTCTACATCAGATGCAGGTAGTTTTAACGGCGGAGCATACTGGCAGGCATTACGTAGAAATCCTACGGATCCTATTTATAATGCTGATGGAACCTATTATCAAAACAAAGATAAATTAGATTATCTCAACCCTATAGCTTTACTGAATGAGGCTGATGGAAATGTTAAAACATCTGAAATTAGATATAATAGTACATTGACATACAATCCCATCAAAGATTTAACTCTGAACGCCCTTTTTTCCTATGTAAAAGAAAACAGAGCAACAGGATATTCAGAAACTTTACAGCATTCCTCTGCAACTGTATACGGTTTTCCGGGATATTCTTCTATTTCAGGATTCAATCGTATGGAAAAACAAGCAGAACTTACGGCTAAATACGACAAAACGATTGATAAAAATAAATTTAGCTTATTAGGCGGTTATAGCTATATTGAATCGGATATTGAAAGGTCTAATATGTCTAACTACGGTTTTCAGGATGACTATTTTGGCGGATGGCATAACATAGGAGCGGGTTCAGCACTTCCATTAGGTCTTGCAACTATGGGAAGCTCTAAAAACCATGCTAATCTTATTAGTTTCTTTGGACGTATGACTTATGCATACGATGATAAATACCTTTTAATGGCAAGTTTACGTCATGAAGGAGCAAGTCAGCTTTATGGTACCAATAATGCATGGGGTACCTTTCCGGCAGTTTCTTTGGGATGGAAAATAACCAATGAAAATTTCATGAAAAATCAGACTTTGTTTGATGAGATAAAGCTTCGTGTGGGATATGGAGTTACAGGATCGCAACCTGCAAACTCATTTCTGGGAGTAGCATTACTACAATATGGTGATTTTGCTTTGGTAAACGGACAATGGGTAAGAACCATTACACCGGCTTCAAATCCTAATCCTGACTTAAGATGGGAAGAAAAGAAAGAAACTAACATAGGTGTTGATTTTTCTATGTTTGACGGACGCCTTTCAGGTTCTGTTGATGCTTACAATCGTAATGTAGATGGATTATTATATTCTTATAATGTTCCTACACCTCCTAATTTATATCCTACAATAGTGGCCAATGGTGGTACTATGCAAAATAAAGGTTTAGAAGTTTTAGTTTCAGGTGTACCTGTACAAACTACTGATTTTGAGTGGACAACTACAGGAACCTACTCTATTAACAGCAATAAACTTAAAAGTTTAGATGGTTCTTTTAAGACACAATTTGATTATTTCGATACTGGGAATGTAAATTTCGAAGGTATGACCACTTCATCTCACCGAGTACAGGTAGGTCAGCCAGTAGGTAATTTTTATGGCTTTAAAGTGGTAGATGTTGATGAAGAAGGTAAATGGGTGTATTTAAATGCCGCCGGAGAAAGGGTAAATTACGATGATTTTGCTCAAAGTCCTACAGACAGACGTGTAATAGGTAACGGACTTCCTAAATGGTATGCCAGCTGGATTAATAACATTCGATATAAAAATTTTGATTTAAATGTTAACGTGCGTGGAGCTTTTGGTTTTCAGGTAGTTAATGAAGCTCGTATGAACTATGAAGGGACTCAGAATGGTTATGCAGATAACCGCCTTTCTTCTGTAAATGATTTAGTTTTTGGAAAAGCATTATTAAACAATACAATAGCACCACAGTTTAATAGCTATTATGTTGAAGATGGTGATTATGTTAAAATTGACAACATTACACTTGGCTACTCATTCAAAGAAATTAAATCTTCTTATTTTAAATCAATAAGACTTTACAGTACAGTAATGAATGTATTAACAATTACAGGATATAAAGGTATTGATCCTGAAGTTAACACATCAGGTTTGAATCCGGGTGTAGACAGCAGGAGCAGATATCCTACTATAACCTCATTTACTTTTGGAGTGCAAGCTCAATTCTAATTTCAAAAAACATATAATGAAAACAAAATATATATTTTTAGCAATAACTTTTGCTATGTTATTTAGTACATTTTCTTGTACTGATTTAGTGGATGATAGTTATGGATCTGTTATTTCAGAAAATTATACTCCAAAGACAGAAACAGATATTAGTGCATTAGTAAATGCAGCATATATCCCTTGGAGAAAAACCATGTTGTTATGGAATGGAGTTGTAAGAGCTCAGGAACTCCCTGCTGATCAGGATGTACTTCCTGCACGTACCGGTATTGGTTGGGTAGATGGTTATGTTTATAAAAGAATGCATGAGCATACCTGGACTTCAAGTGATGATGGAGTGTTACAGCCTTGGAGTCGTACTTTTGAAGGGGTTAATACTTGTAATAGGATAATTTACCAAATTGAAACGGGTAAGATTGTGGTTAGTGATGAAAGAAAAGCAGAGCTTATAGCTGAGCTAAAAGTACTCCGCGCTTCTTATTATTACATACTTGTAGATTTATATGGAAATGTACCTATTGTTGTTGATTTTAGTGATACAAGTTTGCCAAAACAGGCTAAAAGAAGCGAAGTATTTGATTTTATAGTAAAAGAAATTAAAGATAATATTGAACTTTTATCCGAAACTCCAAGAGGTCTTTATTATGGACGTATAAATAAATGGGTTGCCAATACGCTATTGGCTAAAATGTATCTGAATGCTCAGGTATGGCGTGGTCAGGCCATGTGGGCAGAGTGTATTGCAGCATGTGATAATGTAATAGAATCAGGTCATTATTCTTTAGAGGCCAATCAAAAAAATGTTTTTATTACTGAAAATCAAAATTCAACCGAAATAATTTTTGCGCTTCCTTTTGATGAGAAATATGTAAAAGATTGGAATGCATTTGACTTTCATATGTATACTTTAGCAAGTGATAATCAAAGAACGTATCAGTTTACTAATTCACCATGGGGCGGTGTTTGTGCAATACCGCAGTTTATAAACTCTTATAATCCTGAGGATATTCGCTTAAAGGAAAATTTTATAACAGGTCAACAATATGCTATTACCGGTGAGGCTTTATCTATTAATTATACCAATTCTGTACCCTCAATAGATGAATCTGATAAAGATGATGGACTTCGTTGGGGTAAATTTGAATATGCCATAGGTGCTACTAATCGTTTGAGTAATGACTGGCCGATGTTTCGTTATGCAGATATATTACTTATGAAAGCGGAAGCTTTACTAAGATCTGGTCAGGCTGGAGCAGGAGCTTTGGTAACTGAGGTTCGTGCAAGGGCATTTACAACTAATCCGGCATTAGCTGTTGTAACGGACGCACAATTGATGCTAGGTAGTAATTATGATTATGGAAGACGTGATAAAAATTCTCAAACTTTTGAGGGTGGAGCTGATATTGTTATGGGAAGATTTCTTGATGAACTGGGTTGGGAGTTTACGCAAGAAGGGCGTCGTCGTCAGGATCTTATCAGGTTTGGCGTGTTTTCCACAAAATCATGGTTTTCGCATACAGCAACAAATGATGTGAACTTTAATTTGTTTCCAATACCTAATGATGCAATTTTAACAAACTCAAATCTTGAGCAAAATGATGGATATAAAAAACTATAAACTTGTTTTTATAATTCAGGCTGTCTGAAAATGCAAATGCCCCCAAAAAGTGAGATACTTTTTGGGGGCATTTTTTTGGAAAGAAAAGTTGGTTTAAAAATAGCTTTTGTTCTTTTTTATCTGAGGTTTTTGTCCAGAATTGAGCAACGAATTTTTCTATTCATTGTTAATAGGACTCTTTTAGCATCAGATAAACGGAGTGGGATGTTTTCTAATTGTTTAATAAATTTTACTTTTGTTATAAACATGATGTATAACGCAATATTTTGAATAATATGAAATATAAATTTTTAACACTATCCGCTTTTTTGCTGTTGAATCTGACGACTAATGCCCAACAACTTTCAAAATCCATTTGGGAAAGCAATAAACTGCCAGTGCCCGAATCAGTGCTTTACAGTGCAACTGACAACAAACTATATGTGAGTCTGATTGATGGAGCAGGCAACGTAAAAGACGGAAAAGGAGGAGTCGCCATTCTGAATACAGATGGCTCGATAAGCAACGAAAAATGGGTAGAAGGTTTGAATGCGCCAAAAGGTCTGGCTCGTTTTAAAAACACGCTTTTTGTGGCTGATATCACTGCTGTTATCAGTATTGATATTCCCAGTGGAAAAATCATTAATAAAATGGAAATTGAGAATACTGTTTTCCTGAATGATGTAACAGTTGATGATAAAGGCGTTGTCTATGTATCTGATACCCGTACCAATACTATATATCGTATAGAAAATGGCAAAAGCGAACTGTATTTAGAAAACGTGAGCGGTGCCAATGGCTTAAAATGGATCAATAAAAACCTGTATGTTTTAGCCAATACAGAACTATTAAAAATTGATAAAAATAAAAACAGAACGGTCATTGCCAAAGGTTTTGAAAAATCCGGTGACGGACTGGAACAGCTTAAAAACGGTGATTTTATAGTGAGCTGCTGGGCGGGCTTAATTTATTATGTAAAAGCCAATGGCGAAGTCAAAAAACTACAGGATGTACAGGGACAAATGAACACCGCTGATTTAGGTTATAACCCTAAAGAAAACATGTTGTATATCCCTACCTTTAACCACAACAATGTAATTGCGTATAAATTGCTGGCGGATTAAAAATAGTTTATTAAAACGTAAAATAGTAAAAAGCCTTTGCAGTGATGTGAAGGTTTTTTTTTGATATAAGGTTTTTGTTTTGATCCCCGTTTTATTAAATAACTCGGACAATTCCAAAATGTTTAAACCAAAAAAAAAGCCACTCAATTGCTTGAATGGCTTTCTAAAAAAGCTCCCCCTCTTGGGCTCGAACCAAGGACCCTCTGATTAACAGTCAGATGCTCTAACCAACTGAGCTAAGGAGGAAACTGTATATTTAATATGCGTAAGGAACGTTTTTGTTTGCTATAATTAAGATGTGATATCTTGTTCTTAGCGGTTGCAAATATAAGACGTTTTTTCAATGTAGCAAACAAAAAATGAAAAAAAATTTGATTTTTTTTACCTGCCTACAATGGCTTTATAAATGTCATTTCCGTTAGCAAATACTAACAATGTGATAAGTAAAACAAAACCAACCATTTGTGCATTCTCTAGGAATTTATCACTCGGTTTTTTACCGGAAACAATTTCGTATAATAAAAACATGACATGACCTCCATCAAGTGCAGGAATAGGCAATAAGTTCATTACACCTAGCATAATTGATAATAAAGCAGTGATTCCCCAGAATACTTCCCAACTCCAGGTATCTGGAAAAATATTATAAATAGCGGCAAATCCACCCACACCTTTGTAAGCTCCCGTACTTGGGTTAATCATCATTTTTAATTGTTTTCCATAGCTGATTAATTGGTCTTTTCCTTTTTCAATCCCAACAGGTATAGATTCAAAAAAACTGTAATTTTGAGTACTAACCTTATAATATCCTAATTTTTCTAAAGAATTATTATCTAATAATGCTGGTCTTACGCCTATTATTCCAGTTTTAGAAACTTTAATTGTAATTTTCATTTCTTTTAAATTACGTAATATTACGGCAGGAATCTCTTTTCCTTTATTTTTATTTGAAATACCTTCTACTTGATCAAAATATTTCACTTTTTCTCCATTTAAAGAAACAAAAATATCTTTTGCCTTTAAATTTGTGTTAGGAGAATCTTCTGTTAAAGTATTAACTACAAAAGGTATTCTTTGAGTAATTAAAAGTCCTTTTTCATGTTTAGACAATTGATCAATAAAGTCTATAGGTGTTTTTATAGTTTGCTTGATCCCATTTCTTTCAATAAGTATTTCTTTAGCCATGGCGACTTCTAAATTGATACTATTATCAAATTTCCCCACTTTTACCCCATCTATAGCAAGAATTTTATCTCCGGTCTTAATACCTGCTTTTTCAACTGCTGGATTGGTTACCCAAATCCCATCTTTCAAATCGTCCATAGCAATATAAGTATCGCCATAAGCAAATGCCATCCCAATGTAAATAATAAAAGCTAAAATGAAGTTGACTGTAACTCCACCAAGCATAATAATCAAACGTTGCCAGGCCGGTTTAGAACGAAATTCCCAAGGTTTTGGAGGCAGAGCCATTTGTTCCTTGTCCATACTTTCGTCAATCATTCCGGAGATTTTCACATAACCGCCCAGTGGCAGCCACCCAATTCCGTATTCAGTTTCACCTATTTTCTTTTTAAGCAGCGAATATTTAACATCAAAAAACAAATAGAATTTTTCGACTCTGGTTTTGAATAATTTAGCAGGGATAAAATGCCCTAATTCGTGTAGTATAATCAGTAATGATAAGCTCAATAAAAATTGAGAAAGCTTGATAATTATTTCCATTTTTAATTTTCTGTTCTTTATATTCGGCTAAAGTAACATTTTCTGTTTTAGTTGCAAAGATTTTAGGATTAGCTTGGATAATAAATGTTTGTTAATAATTTTCATTTTGCTTTTTGAAGCGTAACTTTACGTTTCTCAAAAAACAAAAAATCTATGGCATCCCAATTATTTTCTCCTATATCAATCAAACAAATTAACTTTAAAAACCGAATCGCCATTTCTCCTATGTGCCAATATTCATCCCTAGATGGATTTGCTAACGACTGGCATTTGGTGCATTTAGGCAGTCGTGCCAGTGGCGGAGCGGGATTAATTATTCAGGAAGCGACTGCGGTAGCTCCCGAAGGCCGAATTTCACCCGAAGATTTAGGAATCTGGAAAGACGAGCATATCGAAAAACTAAAAACCATTACCGCTTTTATCAAAAGTCAAAATGCAGTTCCGGGAATTCAATTGGCGCACGCCGGTCGTAAAGCCAGTGTTTCCTCACCCTGGAATGGCAATAAAAAGCTGACTGCTGCTGACGGCGGCTGGCAAACGGTGGCGCCATCAGCAATTCCTTATCATGATACTGAACCGTTTCAACCTGTTGCATTAGACAAAAACGGAATCCAACAATTAATTTCCGATTTTAAAACAGCAACAAGAAGAGCCGTGCAGGCTGGGTATGAAGTGCTCGAAATTCATGCAGCTCACGGCTATTTAAACCATCAGTTTTTATCGCCATTATCGAATGAAAGAACCGATGAATACGGCGGAAGTTTTGAAAACCGAATCCGTTTTACGATGGAAGTTGTTGAAGCAGTACAAACCGAATGGCCTGCTGATTTACCTTTATTTGTTCGAATTTCGGCCACTGATTGGGCAGAAGGAGGTTGGAATATTGAAGAATCCATACAATTGTCTAAAATCCTAAAAGAAAAAGGAGTCGATTTAATTGATGTTTCTTCGGGCGGACTGGTTTCGCACCAAAAAATTCCGGTAGAACCGGGTTATCAGGTTCCTTTTGCTGAAAAAATTAAAAAAGAAACCGGAATTTTAACAGCAGCGGTGGGATTAATAACCGAAGCACATCAGGCAGAAGAAATTGTAGCGAGCGAAAAAGCCGATTTGGTTTTATTTGCCAGAGCATCCTTGCGCGATCCTAACTTAGCTTTACATTTTGCGAAAGCATTGGAAACCGAAGTTCCCTGGCCTGTGCAATACGAAAGAGCAAAGTAGGTTTAACCGCAAAGGTCACAAAGTCCTTCGACTCCCGAAGTATCGGGACAGGATGACACACAAAGACCACCAAGATTTTAAAATAGTTCGAGCATTCGTGGGCTAAAAAAATCTGTGATAATTTGTGTAATTTGTGGTGAATTTAACCTCAAAGATTTTTAAAGATTAATTAGTGCATTCGTGGCATAACAAATACAAGATAAATAATTATGAAAACAATAAAAACAGCCTTGCTTTCTTATGGAATGTCGGGTAAAGTATTTCACGCACCTTTTTTAGAACTACATCCCGGTTTTGAATTATTAGGTTCCTGGGAAAGAAGCAAGAAATTAATTCAGGAAGATTATCCGCAGGTTAAAAGTTTTGCTTCTCTGGAGGAAATTTTAGCAAACGACGCAATTGATTTAGTTGTTGTAAACACCCCAATTGATACCCATTTTGAATATGCCAAAAGAGTTTTGGAAGCAGGAAAGCACGCCATTGTTGAAAAAGCATTTACGACTACTGTTGCCGAAGCTCAGGAATTAGCGGCTTTGGCCAAAGAAAAAGGATTAAAATTAGCTGTTTTCCAAAACAGAAGATGGGACAGTGATTTGAAAACCGTACGCCAGATTTTATTAGACGGTGCTTTGGGCGAAATTGTGGAAGCCGAATTC
This sequence comes from Flavobacterium flevense, assembly GCF_900142775.1. Classification (GTDB taxonomy): domain Bacteria; phylum Bacteroidota; class Bacteroidia; order Flavobacteriales; family Flavobacteriaceae; genus Flavobacterium; species Flavobacterium flevense. Next base: position 301,859 of record NZ_FRCC01000002.1, on the reverse strand, counting down.
CATTTTGACCGATACAATCCATTGTTGAGTCCTAAACTACATAAAGAAACGGTGAATTCCGGTTCTGGAATTCTGAAAGATTTAGGGCCGCATTTAATTGATCAGGCTTTGTATTTGTTTGGTTTTCCAAAAGCTGTTTTTGCTGATATCAGAATCACCCGTGAGAATTCGGTGGTGGATGACTGGGTGGATATTTTGTTGTACTATGCTGATTTCAGAGTGCGTTTAAAAGCAAGTTTCTTTGTGCGTGAACCTAATCCGGCGTATGTAGTTCACGGTAAAAAAGGTTCGTTTTTAAAACCAAGAGGCGATGTGCAGGAAGATGATTTGAAAGTAATGAAAAAACCTAATTTGAATACTTGGGGAACAGAACCTTTAGAAAAAGAAGGTTTTTTACATACTGAAATGAACGGTACCGTCATGCATGGAAAAATCCCAACGCTTCAGGGGAATTATTATGAGTTTTTTGATGGAGTTTACAATTCGATTATCAATAATACTGATGAGCCTGTTACCGCTCAGGACGGTGCGCGAGTCATGCAAATCATAGAAGCCGCAATTCAAAGTAGTGCCGAAAAAAGAGTGATTGATTTGTAGTTTTTCTTTGCGTATAAATTTTTTTTAACCACAAATTTTCTCAAATTATTTGCTGCAAATTTGTGGTTTGAATTGCCTTTGGCTTTAGCCAAAGGTTTTTTGTAGATATTATTTATTGGCTTTAGCCAAATTAGTATTAGTGAATCTGTCAAAATACGTTTTACCTGCCTGTCGGAGACAAGTAGGTGTTCCATTTGAGTACACGATCTGTTAAACTTATAAACGATAACGATGTAATAAATTGATGTAACACTTAATTAATACATCGTCCCGATTGCTTTTTGTATTTTTGTGGTTTCAAATTCTAAAACACAGCGCCTTTGTTACGATTAAATTTTATAGGAAGCTTTAGAGCACAGGGAAAAATCAAGAAGAGTTTTAGAAATGCTAAACTTTCTTATTTAAAGAGAGTACGTGTTGCTGTTGCTTCTTTCTATTTTGGCATGGGATTGTGTTTTGCAACCTGGGCAAGCCGGATTCCGGATATTAGAGTGGCACTCGATCTTAGTGATGCCGACTTAGGTACTATTTTGTTTGCACTTCCTTTGGGACAATTGACTATGATGCCCTTTTCAGGAAAATTAGTCACCCGTTATGGAAGTCATCGTTTGGTAGTTTTGTCTTTGAGTATGTATGCTTTTTGCCTGACTAATTTAGGTTTGGCTACCTCCGCCTGGCAATTGGCTTTAGGCTTGTATGCTTTCGGACTTTTTGGGAATATGAACAATATTGCTGTTAATACTCAGGGCGTTTATACGGAACAGCTTTTTCAAAGAACCATCATGGGATCTTTTCATGGGGTGTGGAGTTTTGCCGGCTTTACCGGTGCTTTACTGGGATTAGCAATGCTGGCTTTAAAATTAACACCTTACTATCATTTTATTATTGTTGGAATAATTACGGTATTACTTATAGCTTTCAATTATAAATATTTGGTTAAAGCCAAAGAAAGACGAAAAGTTGTCGAAAAGAAAAAATTGTTTTCTAAACCGGATATGACTTTAATCTGGCTTGGAATTATAGGTTTTGGATCTATGGCAAGCGAAGGAATTATGTTTGACTGGAGCGGAATTTATTTTAAAGACATTGTTCAGGCACCGGGTCCGCTGATTGTTTTGGGATATACCTCTTTTATGATTATGATGGCTACCGGGCGTTTTCTGGGTGACGGAATGATTAATAAATTTGGACGAAAAAAAGTAATACAAACCGGCGGTTTCTTAATTTCTGGCGGACTTTTTACATCGGTATTTTTACCTTTTTTAATTCCCTCAACTATCGGTTTTATGCTGGTTGGGCTTGGAGTTTCAACCATTGTGCCTACACTTTACAGTATAGCAGGAAAGCATCCTACCATTCCTCCCGGTGAAGCCTTAACCGCTGTTTCCAGTGTGAGTTTCCTTGGTTTTTTAATGGGTCCGCCCGTGATAGGATATATTGCTGAATTATTTGGCCTTCGATTTTCATTTGCTTTTATAGGTGTATTTGGTATTCTTATCGCTTTCCTTGTTCCAAGAATTAAAGTGATTCAGTAGTAATTAACTCCGTCGGATGAAAAGATAGGTTCTTTCATAAAATAATTTTGTACTATTTTTTGTAAAAAAAATCTAAAAAACACTTCGTCTAAATAATTTTTTTCTTACTTTTAGTATCGAAAGTGTTATCTGACTTTGTTAAGTCATGTATTTCCCCACCTTTTAAAAAGCTTAAATTGATTCTTCATTAATTCCCCTATTGATGTTGAAATATTCCTTTTTGGGATATTTTTTATGCTACTGAGTTAGCTTTTTCAAAGTTGTATGATTGTGTGAAACCTTTTTGCCAAACAGAAGGATTTTTACAACTAATTCTATTGGGGTTATGAAATATTTTCTTGTTTTACTGTTCGGCATTGGATGTGTTAGTAGTGCATTGGCACAAAATGGAACTCAAATTTCAGTTAAAGTTTTAGATGCAAAAACACAAACACCACTAGTGGCGGTTGTGGTGGCTATTCAGAATACTAATTTTACGTTGCTTACTAATCAGGAAGGCACTGTTGTCTTTGATGCCGTTCCTGCAGGTGAGTATTTAGTGCTTTTTCGCAGTCAGGGTTATAAAGAAGCCTTGTTTCCGGTTGTAGTACAAAATAACTTAGCACTGGATTTAGGAACCATTTTATTAGAATTAGATCAGGTTACTGATCAGCAAGCCGCCGTTATTCAGCTTTTCGAAGATGATTTAACCGATGACAACAGCAGTTCCGAAAATACTTCAGGATTATTGCAATCTTCCAGAGATGCTTTTCAGCAGGCTGCCGCTTTCAACTGGGGACAGGCACGGTTTAGAATTCGTGGTCTCGATAGTGAAAATGCTACTACGATGATCAACGGGCTAACCATGAACAAAATGTATGATGGAAGACCGCAGTGGAACAATTGGGGCGGTCTCAATGACGCTACCCGAAATCAGGAGTTTTCAATAGGAACTACTCCATCCGATTATACTTTTGGAGGAATTCTGGGAACTCAGGAAATCAATACCCGGGCTTCCATTTACCGGGCAGGAAGCAGGATTACAGCGTCGGCTACTAATACTAATTACAGTTGGAGAATTATCGGAACTTATGCTTCGGGAATGAGTAATTCAGGTTGGGCTTACGTGATTTCGGCAGGAAAACGCTATGCTCGGGAAGGTCATTTTGAAGGAACTACGTATGATGCCAATTCTTTATTTTTAAGTATCGAAAAAAAATTAAACGAGCAGCATTCACTCAATATCACAGGATTTTACACCCCCAATGAACGCGGAAAAAATTCACCAAACACAGCTGAAGTTAATAGTTTAACTTCTGAAAATTACAATTCCTACTGGGGATATCAAAACGGAAAAATCAGAAATGCCAGAGTAAAAACCATTGAAGAACCTGTTGTGATGCTCAATCATTATTTTAAAATTAATGATCATACAAATCTCAATTCGGCAGTGATGTATCAAATTGGGAAAGTAGGTAATAGCAATATTGATTATCAAAATGCCAATAGTCCCGATCCTGCTTATTTTAGAAAAATGCCCAGCTATTATACGGCTCTTTATGCAGCTGATAACGGAGAATTCTCAGGAGATTTTATTCCGGATAATGATAATGCGGAGAAAAACAGACTGGCGTTTTTAACTAATAGGCAAATAGATTGGGAAGCGATGTATCGGGCCAACCAAAATCCGGTGACAGATGCTAATTCAAATATAATTGGTTATGAACCCGCACAAAGTCATTATGTGTTGTACGAAGACCGGAATGATGACAAAACCATTGCAGTAAATTCTAATTTTAATTCTCAGCTTAGCGAAAATCTGATTGTCAATGCGGGAATTTCGTTTCGGGATTTTAAATCGCATAATTACCAAAAAGTATTGGACTTATTAGGAGGAGCTTTTTTTGAAGATATTGACGGTTTTTACAGCGGAACCCAGGCACAGTCTGATTTAAATAAACCAAACAGGCAGGTAAAAGTGGGTGATACTTATGGATATAATTACAACTTTTCGGCAACTGTTCTGGAGGCTTTTAGTCAGTTTAAATTTTCGTACAGCATCATTGATTTTTATCTGGCTCAATCTTTTTCTAAAACTACTTACCAACGGGAAGGTTTGTACAAAAACGGAATTTATGAGACAATTTCCTTTGGCAAGAGCCCAAAAAAAGACTTTGAAAATTTCGGTTTCAAAGGCGGAATGCTGTTTAAAATTTCCGGTAAGCAATCGTTGCAACTTAATGCGGCTCATTTAACCAAAGCGCCTAATTTGAGAAATAGTTTTGCAAATGCGCGACTGAATAATACCCTTGTGGATGGCTTAGAAAGTGAAACAATTAATAGTGTGGATGCGACGTATGTTTTTAGAACTCCGAAACTAAAAACGAGACTTACTGCGTATTATTCGACAATAAAAAATGCAACTAAAATTAGTTTTTTTTATGCCGAAGGAATATTTGATAACGAAGCAGGTTACACCAATACGAATGCTTTTGTGAGTCAGACGCTGACACATTTGGACAAAAAAAACATTGGCGCTGAACTGAGTTTGGAGTATCAGATGAGTGCGACTTTAAAAGCAACTTTTTCGGCAGCTTACGGAAAATTCACATTTGATAGTAATCCGAATGTGAGTATCAACAATGATGCGGTAGCTACGGTAGAAAATACTAATCCGTCTTTTGATTTTGGTACAGCATTTTTAAAAAATTATAAACAACCGGGAATGCCGCAACAGGCCTATAGTGTGGGATTAGAATATAGGGATCCTAAATATTGGTGGATAGGTACGAATGTTAATTATCTGACTGAAAATTACATTGATGTTTCGCCAATTTCCAGAACCAATCGGTTTTATACCAATCCAGCCAGTAGTTTTCCTTTTCCGGAAGCAACTCAGGAAAGAGCAGCACAATTGCTAAAACAAGAACAATTTGATGCTGTGGTTTTACTGAATTTAATTGGTGGGAAATCATGGAAAATTAAAACAAAATATCTGGGGTTGTTTGCGAGTGTTAATAATGTGCTGGACAGCAAATACAAAACGGGCGGTTATGAACAAGCCCGGAATGCTAATTTCAGGCAACTCAATCAGGATGTTTCCAGTGGGACGCCATCTTTTGGCAATAAATATTTCTATGGCTACGGCCGAACGTATTTTGTGAATATCAATTTCAGTTTCTAATTTAAAATTCAGCTATTATGAAAAATCATACTTTTCAATTTTTGTTAATGCTATTATTGTTGACTGTTGTAGCATCCTGTGCTAATGATGATGTGAAAATTCCGGAGTTAAATTGCAATCAGCCTGATTTTGAAGTCAATAAAACAGTTGCTGATATTAAGGGAAATTCGGCTGAAATAGTAGCGCAATATACTTATGATGACGTGATAGAAGGCTATGTGGTTTCCAGCGATGAAAATGGTAATTTTTTTAAGACCATTTCGTTTCAAACTTTGGCTACAGCCACAACTCGTGCTATGGGGTTTAGTGTTCCCGTAGATGCGACTAATCTGTATGTTGATTTTCGGGTTGGGAATAAGGTATATGTAAAACTGAAAAATCAATATACTGATTTGTATTACGGAGGTTTACGTATTGGGAGTTTGTATGTCAGCCCGTTTAATCAGGGCGGGGTGGGCAGGCTTTCGCAAAATGATTATAAAAACGTATTGCATGCTTCCTGTACTAATGTAAAAGAAGAGCAATTGGTTCGATTGATTGATTTAGGCGAAATTAATGACAGTCAGCTGAACACGCTTATCGAATTGTCAGAGGTACAATTTACAGAGCCAGCTATTGGACGACATTATTATGAAGAAACAAATGATGTGGGCGGAGCGACTAACTGGAATCTGGTGGACAAAAATGGCAATCAGCTAATTTTCAGAACAAGCAGTTATGCCGATTTTTCTAAGAGTATTGTTCCCGGGGGAAGTGGTAAAGTTCGGGGTGTTTTGACCAAATACGCCACTGATTATCAATTGGTAGCCAGAAAAGAGGCTGATGTTCAGATAGCAGGAACCAGAAATATTCCTTTTTTTGTTGAAGATTTTCAAACTGTTACTCATGGAACTAATTTGAGTTTGCCGGGATGGAGTAATATTATTCAGGCGGGTGCAATAGTCTGGAAAGGCGGTATAAATGCTACAAACGGCTATGCTGAATTTGTTATTTCAGGGACTAAAGTAGTGTCTAATATAGTTTGGTTAATTTCTCCTAAAATAGATATGGATGTGCATACTAATGAAACGCTTTCTTTTAGAACGGCACAACATCATTTAGATGTAGATTCTCCTCTAAATACACTTGAAGTATATGTTTCAACTAACTATGATGGGGCAAATGTTAAAACAGCAACATGGATTCCTATTTCGGCAAAGATTCCAACTCAGGCTTCGACCTGGAATGAATTTATTGGGTCGGGGGCGATTGATTTGTCAGCTTATACAGGGAAAATCAATATTGCTTTTAAATACATTGGTTCCGGCAGGAATTTAGCTTTGGATGGTGCTTTTTTAGTGGATGATGTTCAGATTTATGGAGATTAGAGATATAAAAAAACGGCTCGTAATTTAAATTACGAGCCGCCAGATTAAACAATTTATAATTAATTTTTCAGTATTAAATTTTGTGTATTCACACCATCAATACCACTCACTTTTATCAGATATATTCCTGATGCCTTACCGGAAATATTAAATGAAAAAGATTGAGTGCCTTCTGATAGCAAAACATCGCGTTGCTCGACAATTTGTCCGTTTACAGTAGCAATAGTGATGGTCGATTTAATAGCTTTCACACTGTTAACTTCTATTGAGAATGCACCCGAAGTATGATTTGGATAGATTTTTATTCCAGATTCAGTTGTACCGGTTTCATCAGAAACGAAAGATTTATCGACCATTCTGTTAGTTCCACAAGATCCAATGTTATCCCCATGATCCAGATGTTGTTGAACAGCTGATGAAGCTACACAAACAGAGTTTCCGTTGTGACACATCATTACCTTATCGTTGTTGTTGCCACAGCGAACGTCTATTACATTGATTACTATTGAGGTAGTTGCCGTACATCCTTCAGCATCAGTAATAGTTACATTATAAGTTCCAGCTGTATTAACATTGACAGATGCTGTTGTTTGCCCATTACTCCAGTTATAAGTGTAAGGAGCTGTACCACCATTTGGTGTAGCTGTAATTGTAAATGAGGAAGGACCATAACCAATATACAAGGTGTTTTTGTTATCTGTAGCCTGATTTATTGCATAAACATCATTAATTGTTACACTAACAGCCGGATTAACAGTAATTGTACTGGTAATTGTTGTCTCATTAGTATGGATATCCGTAACAGTCCATGTGATTGTAGAAATTCCTACATTAAAGTTACCACTGGCATCATTGCCATTACCACTTCTTGAAGTAGCCCCGTTTATGATGTAGCTAATCGAATCAATACCACAATTATCTGTAGCAGCTATAGTAGGAATGGTGTAATCACCTTCATTGTAACACAGTGTTACAGCTTGCGGAATTACAGTAATCTCCGGTTTTTGCGCATCTGTTACAGTTACTTTTTGAGTAGCTGTCTGACTGTTGCCTACGGCATCTATTGCTGTCCAGGTGACAGTTGTGATTCCAACAGGGAAAATCTCTGGTGCGTCATTTGTTAGTTCAACTGTATTTGTATCGCTTGCTGATGCTGTACCTAAAACTACATTTGTAGCTTCACAACTTCCGCTATCTGCGTTAATGTTAAGATCAGCCGGAGTAGTGATAACCGGGCTTGTATGGTCGAAAGTATAAATTTCACCATTCATGAAACCTTCTGTAAAACTATTATTAGCTTCATCAATTATTCCGGTATTTGCGTTGTTGATGTCTAAACGAAGCGTTCCGTCACCTGTAATGTTATTTATTGTTACATCAAATGAAGCACCCGTAACAGAAGTAACAGCAGCAATAGTTCCAGATACATTTCCGGTGGTATAAAGTGCAAAATCAGCGGTGTCAACTCCACTCACATTTTCAGAAAAAGTAACGCGATAGCTAACACTTGTCGCATTGTTTTTTTCAGCGTCAGGTATAAGTCTGTTAATTGCTGTAACTGTTGGAGCTATAGCATCTACAACCGCAATTTTTGCCGTTTGAATATTGTTTACATCCATGTCATACCCTATGTAATAACTGGTATAGGGTGGCTGGTTGTAACCTGAATTTTGCCAGGCAATTGCGGTACGATATTGTGGATCATGCATCAAAGTGGGAATACGGTAATCACTGGCAATATTAGTTGTAAAAATTACAAGAGCTGAATTATCAGATTCACGTAAAATAATTTCTTCTCTCCAATCCCCTAAAAGATCTGCTTGTAAACAAGGATTGCTTTTAGTGCTATTATTGGTGGATACTCCTGTAGCTGTTTGATTATAGATTGTAAATAAACGACCCGCACTTTTAGTAGCAGGATTCCATTTGTCAATATAACCTCTGTCAAATAATTCACGGCCAAGATCGCCATCCCACCAAATTCCTGAATTATAAGAAGGAACACTGCTGCTTATCGCATTTCCTTTAGCATCATATACCTTTCCGCCTGCAGAACCCCACATTTCATAACCTTTGTAGTTGGGGTCTAAATCGGCTGCCATGGCACGACCAACATCACCCGTAGTTGGGATTCCCCAATTAGTTTGACCTGTTTTAGCATCATATTGTCTCAGTCCCATTCCGTCATAATTTCCTGGCGATTCCAGACAAATCCAGATTTCCTGTCCCGGACGGTCTAAATCCATGTCTGTCATGTGCAAGGCATCTCCGTGACCCATTCCATAAGTCCAAAGCGGTTTTCCGTCATCATTAATAGCACTGGAGCCATTGATGATTTCATCTTTTCCGTCTCCATCTACATCACCTATTGTCATTTGGTGATTTCCTTGACCTGAATAAGAATCATATTCCGGATGGGTTGGATCTTTACTGTCAAAAATCCAGCGTAATGTTAATTGTCCGTTACGCCAGTCATAGGCTGCACGCATTAGTTTATTATAATAGCCGCGTCCTACAATAATACTTGGGCGGGCTCCGTCAAGATAAGCAACAGCCGATACAAAACGATCCTGACGATTTCCATAATTATCACCCCAGTCAGAAGTATTTGCTCTGGCAGGCTGATAAGTAGTGGTAGCCATTGCAGCACCTGTTAATCCGTTAAAAACAGTTAGGAATTCAGGTCCTTGTTGAACCCATCCTCCAGTATTACGATAATCAACAGTAGCATTACCTATTACAGTACCTGCACCGTCAATTGTACCATCGGCTGTTTTTAAAATAATTTCGGCTTTGCCATCTCCGTCAAAATCATAAACCATAAACGGATTATAATGTGGACCTGCATTTACATTTATTCCTAAATCAATACGCCATAATCGGGTACCGTCTAATTTATAGCAGTCAAAAATTTGTTTCCCGCTATAACCGCCTGCATTGTCATTTACAATAGTAGGATCCCATTTTAAAATAATTTCATATACACCGTCACCATCAACATCACCTACAGAAGTATCATTTGCTGTGTAACCATAAGTGCGTCCGTCAGGTAATGTACCTCCCGGAGGTATTTGAAGAGGAACTTTCAATTGATTTTTTGCCCATACAGTTACAGCAGCGGTTTCAGTTCCTTCTACACCATCAATTACAGCTTTGATACTGTAACTGTTAGTATTAGTATCAGTCGCATCGGTATAATTAGTTGCATTGGTTATAGGAGAAGCATTTACTTTTACTCCGTTTCGATATACATTAAATGCAATAGTAGCAGGGTCATTACCCAGTAATCTCCAGCTTAAAAATACCGAGTTAGTCGTTTTTTGAACTGCTATAAGACCTCTTGTTAAAAACTCTACCTGTTTAGGAGTTGAAACCACGGCATCAGGAACTTGTAAGGTGTTTAATCTGACAGTGTTTCCATAAGAAGCTGCACCGCCATTGATAGCATAGGCTCTGGTATAATAAAACGTTCCGGGTGTAAGTCCGGTAAGGGTTACTGAAAAATTGCCTATGCCTCCGCTAACATCTGCTACTTTAGCATTAGCTGTAGTCGGATTAGGATTCGAATTACTGTAAACCACGCCTCTTTCGGTTATGGCTTGTCCGCCATCAGAGGTAATATTTCCTCCGGATACTGCTGTGGTGGTAGTAATATTAGTAATGTCATTAGTTGTAAGTTCCGCTGGCGGAGGAGGTGGAACATACGTTCTGACAATAGGAGTAGTTATGTTGTTTGAATTCGCTTTGGTGTAAACCACATAAGGATAGGTAGCATTTCCTATGGCAATAGAAGGCCATCCAGTGGGTTCATCAATACCTCTTATTACTGCAGGATCTTTCAATTCAGTCCATGTTGTACTTTCTGCTGCCAGAAAGCGAACACGGGTTGGAAACACGTTTGTCGAAGAAGTATAATCTATAAACGAACAATAGAGATTTCCGGATTTGTCATTTATTAAACTAATATTAGGGGAGTCTCTTGAAGCAAGTGTTGTGGCTGATCCCCAGGTATTTGTTGTTTTGTTATATAAAATTGCTGTTGCTCTGTTAGAAGAACCAGTATTAAAATAAGCAATACAAATGCTGTTATTGTCTCTGACAGCAATGTTAGTATGTCGTACTCCAACAGTTGGAATGGGATTGTTCGTTACTAAAGACCATGTACCACCATTAAAACCATACAAAGTCATATTACCTGTACTGGAATTAGTTGCAGTTAGTTTGGAATAAACTAACCAAGGTTTGTCATTAGCATCAATTGCTAAACCCACAGCAGCAGCAAAATCTCCAGAAACAGCTCCCGTACCTACGGTTTCCCATGCTGTTTCGTTGAATTTTTTAACATAAGGAATCATACCTGCTTCACTAAAAGCAATGTAAGGGCTATTAAATGAATCGAATGCCATAGAACAGCGTTGAGTGGATCCGTATTGACCTACCGCACTCATGCCATTTGCATTTCCTGTAGAAACATACAGCGAATTACTGTCTTCCGGATTTAATGGATTCCAGGTTTCAGTGGCAGTGTCAAACTTCTTTACGGCTAGTTTAGAACCGGCTGAAAGATCAATGTAAGTTGCATATAAATCACCAATAGCATTAGCATAAATACGGGTGTAAGAAGCATTATTACTAAGGTTTGCGCCAACTTGCTCCCAAGTTCCGTCGGCTAAACGTCTTTTTACTCTTGGCACTCCACTTTCTGTAAATACTACGTAAGGTGTAAAAATGCTTCCGTTTTTTACAACAGCAATGCTGGTGTATGCTGAAGCAACTGAAGAAATTGCTTGTTCGTTGCCTAATATATTCCATTGTTGTGCAAAGGAAGAAAAGCAACTAAACAAAAAACATACCGTCAGGCTGATTTTAAGGCATAACAGACGGTAAGAAAAAGTAGTTTTTCTAGTCATAAATAAGTTGGTTAATGGTTAATAGTGAGTAAATATAATTAGCTGTAAATCAATTCGTATCCTGTGGTATCTTGTGGTGTCCTGAAATTCATACAGGGTAGTTATTCCCAAATAAATAAAGCTCACTTTTTTATAAGACCGATCGAAATTGAGGGGGCTTAATTTTTAAAGGTCATAGTTCGAATTTTACTATATTTGGCCTTTAAAAAAAATATTTTACTATGAAACATTTATTATCAGCAGTATTGATTTTGACTCTTTTTATTTCCTGTAAAAAAGAAAGTAACAATACCAGCGAAGCACCAAGTGAAATTCCTTATGTAGCCAAAAATGAAAAGGAAATTGAAAAATATGTTGCTGAAAAAGGATTAAAAGGAACTAAAAGCGAATCCGGGTTGTATTATGTAATCAAAGATCCAGGAACCGGTAAGCAGGCAACTCCTGAGTCTAATGTAACCGTGGCTTACAAAGGCTATTTTATGGATGGGAAAGTATTTGATCAAAGTGATGAAAAAGGAATTTCTTTTGGACTGAATCAGGTGGTAAAAGGCTGGACAGAAGGAATTTCATACCTAAAAGAAGGCGGAAGTGCATTGCTTGTTATTCCTGCAAAACTAGGATATGGCGGAAATGATTATGGAAGCATTCCGGGTGCATCAGTACTTATTTTTGAAGTTAAATTAATTTCAGTGAATTAAAATTTCTTTTTTTCAGACAAAAGGAATATTTTTAAGAAATTATAAATTCAATTCCTAAGCTGCAAATCATTAAATTTGCAGCTTATTATATGATATGTTAGAAAAAGAAGTAATAAATTTCGAAAAAACGGCCATTGTTGGTATTGTAACTCAAAATCAGAGTGAAGAGAAACTCAATGAGTATCTGGATGAATTAGAGTTTTTGACTTATACTGCAGGCGGACAAGTGGTAAAACGTTTTTTCCAAAAAGTAGACAAACCCAATCCAAAGACTTTTCTTGGAACCGGAAAAATAGACGAGATTCATCATTATGTAAAAGAGAACGGAATCTCCACCATTATTTTTGATGACGAATTAACGCCTTCGCAGCAAAAAAATATCTCCAAAATTATCGATTGTAAAATTTTGGACAGAACCAATCTGATTCTGGATATTTTTGCACAAAGAGCGGAGACTTCCTATGCAAGAACCCAGGTAGAACTGGCACAATGTATCTATTTGTTACCGCGACTTTCGGGATTGTGGACCCACTTAGAGCGTCAAAAAGGGGGAATCGGAATGCGTGGTCCGGGAGAAACGGAAATTGAAACCGACCGTCGTATTGTACGTGACCGAATTTCGTTATTGAAAGAAAAAATCAAGGCTATCGACAAGCAAATGGGTACTCAACGAAGCAATCGCGGCGCTATGGTTCGTGTGGCTTTAGTGGGTTATACCAATGTGGGAAAATCGACTTTGATGAACGCCATAGGCAAAAGCGATGTTTTTGTCGAAAATAAATTGTTTGCCACACTGGATACTACTGTTCGGAAAGTGGTGATTAAGAATTTACCTTTTCTGCTTTCGGATACGGTAGGTTTTATTCGAAAATTACCCACACAGTTGGTAGATTCCTTCAAGAGTACGCTTGATGAGGTTCGTGAAGCCGATTTATTATTGCATGTGGTTGATATTTCACATCCTGATTTTGAAGACCATATCGCTTCGGTAAATCAAATTTTATTAGACATCAAAGCAGCTGACAAACCAGTAATTATGGTTTTCAATAAAATAGATTCGTATAGACATTTGACTATTGACGAAGACGATTTAATGACCGAAAAAACGACTAAACACTATACGCTGGAAGAGTGGAAATCCACCTGGATGAGTCGTGTAGGGGAAGAAAAGGCATTGTTTATCTCGGCAACCAACAAAGAAAATTTCGAAGAATTCAGAGAAAGAGTTTACGAAGCCGTACGCCAAATTCACATTACGCGTTTTCCATACAACAAATTCCTGTATCCGGATTATAAGGATGCGATTGAAAAAGAAGAAAAAGAATAATTTTTTTTTTCGAAATAAAACTAAAAAATCCCTTTTGAAATTATTTTTTCAAAAGGGATTTTTTATGATTAAGATAGATTTTCTAAAATCCGTAATTAACTCCTAAGCCAAATACTTCTCTTACCTGAACACCTTTTATAGCGTTATCATCATAGATGGTTTGCAATGCAACATTTGCCGAAAGGTATTTGTTGATTTTCATCACTACATTCATTTGGTAGTCGATATCAACATTTTGTGGATCTTCTAAATAATTAGAATATAAATTCAGGCGGTTTTCAATCGTAACGTTGGTAAGAGCAACAAATTTATAATAAGCTGAAACGCTGGCTCCAAATTCAAAACGGGTATTGTCTCCTTGTAAAACACCAAAAGAAGAACCTAAATCTGTAAAATGCTTGTGAACCAAAATTAATTTACCTGCTGCCGGAGCAATGTTAATACTTGCATTGTTATCTTTTTTCCATAAAAAACCGGGTCTAAATTGAAAATAGGCCGGAGAGAAAAAATGAGAAATCACCTGATTATTTTTATCAAGACCCACGTCCATTTGCGATTTAAAATTAAAATACATCGAATAATACCAGTTTTTAGCCTTAGCTTTTTTTCCCCAAAGAGAATTTAATTCCAAACGGTCGTCTGTTTTGGCAGTATTTTCATTCCCTTTTATTTTACTTAAACCATAAGCAAGGATAAATTTATTATCCCATACTACATCTCCTTTTTTATAATTAAAGTCGTAGTTTAAACCAAAATTCCCAGCAACGTTTGAAGTTCCATCACCCAGCCATTGTCTGTTATATGCTGATTGACTTAACAATAAAGACATATTGCTTTTTTTGTCCACACTTTTGTGGTATCTTTTTCTGTTTCCTGAGCCTGAATTGTAAAGGCTGTCAGAATTAAAACAACAAATAGAAGTAGTTTTCTCATATAGATGTTATTGATTTTAGTTACTTTTTTGCTTTATACAAAGGCACTGCTGAACAGGCTTCTCCATACATAATGCTTCTTGCAAAAGGTTGTAAATGGTGAGCTGCTAACACATATGCTCTTGTAGGAACTGGTTTTTTTGAACAACCTTTTATAATAACTGATTTATTTTCGTAAACTTTATAATCTATTTTAGGAAGCAATTCTTCGTATAAAGATGCATCTAAATCTTCTTTGTTTCCATTGATGATTTTTTTAGCAAAAGGCGCTAATTGTATTGCTACTAAAATAGAAGCCCATGCCGGAACAATGGCATCAGTACTGCAATTAATTGCTACATATTGATCCTGATATTGTGTCCAGTCATGATTTTTAAGTTGTTCTCTAAAGTCTTTTTCTTTTAATAAAAATCCTTCGAGTAACCATTGCGAAATATCAATTTGCGTACGAACGCCTTTAGGATAGTAATCTTCTAAGTCGAAAACTTCCAAGGCACTGTTTGCTACTTTATTTACAATTTCTTCCATTATTCTAGTATTCATTTAACGGTATTCAGTGTTCAGTAGCTATAGAAACTGCCTTCTGCTACTGATTACTGCTTACTATTTTTTAAAGCATTCCCAATTCTAATTTAGCTTCTTCGCTCATTAAGTCTTTGCTCCATGGCGGATCAAAAGTAATTTCTACTTCAGCACCTTTGATGTGTTCAATTGATTTTACTTTTTCTTCTACTTCTCTAGGTAAACTTTCGGCAACAGGACAGTTTGGAGATGTTAGTGTCATTAAGATTTTTACTTCATAATCGGTATTTACCATTACGTCATAAATTAGTCCTAATTCATAAATATCTACAGGAATCTCCGGATCATAAATGGTTTTTAATTTCATTACAATCGCTTCTCCTAATTGGTTGGTGTCTATTTCTTGTTCCATTTTGTTTAGTTGTTTTGAATCCTATAAGTTATATAAGTTCCTTTAAATTTAGTATTCTTTTTAATTACTATAAAACATATAGTTATTCGGGGCATCATAAAGATAGTATTAAACTTTCTTTTATGGACTTTTATGACTTATATGTTTTAAAAAAAGCTTATTTCTTAGCATCAAATGCCAAAGCATACATTTTAATATTCTTTATCATCGAAACCAATCCATTAGCTCTCGTAGGAGATAAATGTTCTTTTAGTCCTATATCGTCAATGAAGTCCATTTCGGCATCAATGATATCTTTGGGTGTCTGATTTGAAAAAACACGAATTAAAATAGCAATAATTCCTTTAGTTAATATAGCATCACTATCGGCGGTGAACACTATTTTATCATCCTTTTTTTCTCCTTGTAACCATACTTTAGATTGACAGCCTTTAATTAAATTTTCGTCAATTTTTGATTCTTCTTTGATTAAAGGAAGATTTTTTCCTAATTCTATAATGTATTCATAACGCTGCATCCAGTCATCAAACATGGAGAATTCATCAACTATTTCTTCTTGTATGTCTTTAATTTTCATTGTTTTGTTTTGCAAATGAATTTATTTTAGTCACTATTTTTTTTATTTCGGCAGGAGGAAAACCATGGTCAAAACTTTGTGATTCATAGTTTTTTCCTGCATAATTTATTTTTAGATTAGCGATTGCCGCACCGTCATAAAAACGTTTTTCCGTAGGCGATTTCAGGTTTTTTATTTCTTCTAAATCTACTTCCTGAAAAAGTTTAACGAATTCTTTCCAGTCTGTATCTGAGATTTTAGTTTGAACAGCTTTCCCTTTTCTGTCATTTTTTATGCTTGCAACATGATTTTCGATACTAATTTCCCGGTAAAATCCTCTGGAGTTTGCTGTATAAATCAATTGAGCCGTTTCAATATTTTGTTGAGAAACTCCTTCGCAGCCTTTGCCTAGAAAAATAGTCAGAAATAATAACGATAGTAGTTTCATGTTTTTATTTTAAGATAACATTAATTGGGCTTTTTTAACCGCTTCAACTAAGGCATCTATTTCTTCTTTAGTATTGTAAAAAGAGAATGAAGCTCTTATGGTTCCCGGAATGCTGTAGAAATTCATAATAGGCTGGGCACAATGGTGTCCTGTTCTTACTGCAATTCCTAATTTATCAATAATACTGCCAATATCATACGGGTGAATGCCTTCGATATTAAACGAAATTACCGAAGTTTTATTTTTAGAATTTCCATAAATACGCAAACCTTCGATTTCTAATAATCGTTTGGTTCCATATTCCAATAATTCTAATTCTTGTTTTTGAATGTTTTCAAAACCTACTTCATTTAAATAATCAATAGCTGTTCCCAGTACAATTCCTCCGGCAATATTAGGTGTACCGGCTTCAAATTTATGAGGTAAATCGGCATATGTAGTTTTTTCGAAAGTAACTTCTTTGATCATTTCGCCACCACCCTGATAAGGCGGTAATTTATTCAGCCAGGTTTCTTTTCCGTACAAAATTCCGGTTCCTGTAGGACCACACATTTTATGTCCGGAGAAAGCATAAAAATCACAATCTAATGCCTGAACATCAGGTCTTAAATGCGCTGCTGACTGAGCTCCGTCAATAAAAACAGCGGCGCCTACTTCATGCGCTTTATCAATCATGTATTTTACAGGATTGATAATTCCAAGTGCATTGGAAATATGATTTACCGTAACAATTTTTGTTTTGTCCGAAAGCAGTTTATCATATTCCGCCATAATCAATTCGCCATTTTCATCCATAGGAATGACTTTTAGCGTAGCTCCTGTCTTTTCACAAAGCATTTGCCAGGGAACAATGTTACTGTGATGTTCTAAATGCGAAACCATCACTTCGTCGCCAGGTTTTAAAATGGAAGCAAATCCGTTAGCTACTAAATTAATCCCAAAAGTAGTTCCTGAAGTAAAAAGTACTTCATGAGCATGTTTAGCATTAATGTGCTTTTGAATTTTGCTACGGGAAATTTCATAGGCATCAGTGGCCAACTGGCTTAAAGTATGTACACCACGGTGAATGTTGGCATTAATTTCCTGATAATATTTTGCAATCGCATCGATAACTACCTGCGGTTTTTGCGAAGTAGCTCCGTTGTCGAAATATACTAATGGTTTTCCATTTACTTTTTCATTAAGAATAGGAAAATCGGCTCTTATTTTTTGAATGTTCAGCATAACTATTTAGAAAAATTCTATTATACAAAAGTACTAAAACTAAAATTGTTTTTTACCTCAATTGTTCGTTTTGATTGATTGTAGTATCAGTTTAATTTATTAGAGATTTTATATATTAATAAATCACGTAATCTTTAGAAATTTCACACCAACACACTAAGTAAAATTTACAAAGGGCACAAAGTTTAGTAAAAACCTTGTGCCCTTTGTGTATTTATTCGTTTAAAAACTACAAATCAAATCCTAATTTCACTCCTAATTTCATAGCAATGATTTTAGTGATTCTTTGTTTTAATTCCGGTATTTTGATGTTTTCGATTACTGCATTAGAGAAAGCATACATCAACAAAGCTTTGGCTTCTTTTTTAGGAATCCCTCGTTGTTGCATGTAGAATAAAGCGGTTTCGTCTAATTGTCCTACCGTACAACCGTGAGAACATTTTACATCATCAGCAAAAATTTCCAATTGTGGTTTCGCATTAATAGTAGCTTTGTCACTCAATAAAATGTTGTTGCTTTTTTGGAAAGCATTCGTTTTCTGAGCTTCTTTCTCTACATATACTTTTCCGTTGAAAACGCCTGTTGAACGATCTGAGAAAATTCCTTTATAATCCTGGAAACTTTCGCAATTTGGTTCCGCGTGGTTTACTAGAGTATAGTGATCTACGTGTTGCTTGTCACCAATAATAGTAATACCATTCAATGTACTTGTCAGTCTTTCACCATAATGGTAAAAATTCAGGTTATTTCTGGTTAGGTTTCCACCAAAAGAAAACGTGTGAACAGAAGCATGACTTTCTTTTTGTTGCGAAACGTAAGTGTTGTCAATTAGATTCGCTTCAAGGCTATCATTTTGAATTTTATAATAATCCACAATGGCACGTTTTTGAGCAAAAATTTCTGTAACCGAATTGGTTAAAACAGGATTTTCGCTTAAACTTTGGTGACGTTCAATAATTTGTACATGAGAATTCTCGCCTACAATCACTAAATTTCGTGGCTGAGTCATCAATGCTGATTCATTTCCTGTTGAGAAATACATAATCTCAATAGGTTTATCAGCAACCTTGCTTTTAGGGATGTTGATATAAGCCCCTTCGCTGGCAAAAGCAGTGTTTAATGAAGTCAGGCTATCATCTTTACTGGCAATTTTGTTAAAATAGTTATCAATAACCATTTTGTATTTTGGTTTTGTCAATGCCGAAGACATTAAACAAACATCGATTCCATCGTGAGTAGTTGAAGACAGGTGAGAGCTAAAAATACCGTCAATAAAAACTACTTTATACGTATCGATTTCGTGGATAAAGTATTTTTTTACCTGATTAAATTCTATTGCACTGTCTTTTTTAGGAAAAACGGTAAAGTCATTTTTTAGAATGGCATTTAGCGAAGTATATTTCCAGGCTTCTTCTTTTTTAGAAGGAAATCCTTTTGTTTCAAAGTTTTTTAAAGCCGAAGTTCTCACATCATGCAGTTCTGAATGAACATCGATGCGTTCTTCAAAAGCCATGAACGATGAGATTAATTTTTCTTTTAATTCCATTTTTGTAGTTATAAGTTAGGAGTTATAAGTTAGGAGTGCTTCCGATAATTATCGGAACTGCAAACTGTAAACTGCAAACTAATTTTACGCTTCTTGTTCTTGTTTAATCCAGTCGTATCCTTTTTCTTCTAATTCTAAAGCCAGGCTCGCGTCACCAGATTTTACAATTCTTCCATTGTACAATACGTGAACAAAATCAGGAACGATATATTCTAATAATCTTTGGTAGTGCGTAATTACGATAATAGCGTTTTTATCACTTTTTAATTTGTTAACACCATTAGCCACAATTCTCAAAGCATCGATATCCAATCCGGAATCAGTTTCGTCAAGAATAGCCAGTTTAGGCTCTAACATTGCCATTTGGAAAATTTCGTTACGTTTTTTCTCTCCACCAGAGAAACCTTCGTTAAGAGAGCGGGATAAAAACTTGCGGTCAATTTCTAATAATTCTGATTTTTCACGAATTACTTTCAACATTTCGTTAGCAGGCATTTCTTCGTGACCGTTTGCTTTTCTAGTTTCGTTGATAGCAGTTTTCATGAAATTAGTTACTGAAACGCCAGGAATTTCAACAGGATACTGGAACGAAAGAAATACTCCTTTATGAGCTCTTTCTTCAGGAGCTAACTCTGAAATATCTTCGTTTTCCAATAGAATTTCACCGTCTGTTACTTCGTAGTTTTCATTTCCTGCAATAATTGCCGAAAGCGTACTTTTTCCGGCACCGTTAGGTCCCATTATCGCGTGAATTTCTCCTGCTTTTATTTCTAAATTAATTCCCTTAAGAATTTCTTTATCACCTATCGAGGCGTGTAAATTTTTTATTGATAACATTCTTTAGCGTGTTTTTCTTTTATTTAATAATGTCCTTTCAGAGAAAGAATATTTAATATTTCTATTTTGTTTTCTTCGGTAACTCTATATATGATACGATGTTCTTTATTAATTCTTCTTGACCAGCGTCCGGATAACTGATGTTTTAATTCTTCAGGTTTTCCAAGACCTTCAAAAGGATGTAATTGAATATCTTCTATTAAAGAATAAATTTTTTTTAACATTCCTTTATTCCCAGACTTTATCCAAAAATTTAAATCAGCTTTTGCTTTATCAGAAAAATCTATTTGCATAGTTCTTTCAATTCCTCCATTGTCATTCGGGTTCCTCTGCCTTCTTTAATGCTTTTTTCAGCTTCCAAAATTTCTTTTACAAATTCTGGATCGTATGGTTTTTCTTCTTCAATTGTAATTTCAAATCCAAGCGATTTTGCCAGTGATTTTAAAACCGGAAAATCTTTTTTCTTTACATTTTTTAAAACAATATCCATGACTTTAAATTTAAAATTACCCTACTGAACCTTCTAATGAAATTTCCAGTAATTTTTGCGCTTCAACGGCAAATTCCATTGGTAACTTGTTTAAAACATCTTTACTGAAACCGTTTACGATTAAAGCAATGGCTTTTTCTGTTGGTATTCCACGTTGATTACAATAGAAAACCTGATCTTCACCAATTTTAGATGTTGTTGCTTCGTGTTCTATTTTGGCAGATGGATTTTTACTTTCGATATAAGGGAAAGTATGTGCTCCACAATTGTTACCCATTAATAAGGAATCACATTGAGAAAAGTTACGAGCATTATCGGCTCTTGGACTAATTTGCACTAATCCTCGGTAGCTGTTTTGTGATTTTCCTGCCGAAATACCTTTAGAAATAATAGTCGATTTAGTGTTTTTACCTAAATGAATCATTTTAGTCCCTGTATCGGCTTGTTGGAAATTATTAGTTACCGCAATCGAATAAAATTCACCTACTGAATTATCTCCTTTTAAAATAACCGAAGGATATTTCCAAGTTATTGCAGAACCCGTTTCTACTTGAGTCCAGGAAATTTTAGCATTCGTTTCGCACAAACCTCTTTTGGTTACAAAATTGTAAACCCCACCTTTACCTTCTTTGTTTCCGGGGAACCAGTTTTGAACGGTAGAATATTTAATTTCGGCATCTTCAAGAGCAATAAGTTCTACTACAGCAGCATGCAATTGGTTTTCGTCACGGCTAGGAGCAGTACAACCTTCAAGGTAAGATACATAACTTCCTTCGTCAGCAATAACCAGCGTTCTTTCAAACTGACCTGTTCCTGCCTGATTGATACGGAAATACGTTGATAATTCCATAGGGCATTTTACTCCTTTTGGAATATAACAAAAAGAGCCATCAGAGAAAACAGCTGAGTTTAAGGCGGCATAAAAGTTGTCTTTTTGCGGCACTACAGTTCCTAAATATTTACGCACTAATTCCGGATGTTCTTTGATAGCTTCAGAGATACTCATGAAGATTATCCCTTTTTCGCCTAATGTTTTCTTAAATGTTGTAGCCACCGAAACCGAGTCAACTACAATATCCATCGCCACATTGTTCATCATTTTTTGCTCATCGACTGAGATACCTAACTTTTTGTACATTTCTAAAAGTTCCGGATCTACATCATCCAGCGTTTTATTCGGGTCTACCGTTTTTGGTGCTGAATAATAGGAAATAGCCTGAAAATCCGGTTTAACATAACTAACATTAGCCCATTCCGGTTCAGTCATTTCTTCCCATGCTCTGTAGGCTTCAATACGCCAATCGGTCATCCACTGAGGTTCACCTTTCTTATGTGAAATGGCACGAACAATGTCTTCATTTAAACCAATAGGAAACGTCTCCGATTCAAGATTGGTGTAAAATCCGTACTCGTACTCTTTCGTTTCGAGTTCGATTTTTAAATCGTCTTCTGTATATTTACTCATTTTTTTATTTTTTAAAACCATAAAGAAATCAAGACTTAACTGGCTTAATATCGTAATGGTTTAAATGTTTTTTATTTTATATTACAGTGAGAAACTTTCTCCGCAACCACAAGTTCTGGTTGCATTTGGGTTATTAAAAACAAATCCTTTTCCGTTTAATCCACCCGAAAACTCAAGAATAGTTCCGGCTAAATAAAGAAACGATTTTTTTTCTACAGCAATCGTAATATCATTGTCTATGAAGATCTTATCATCTTCGCCTTTGTTTTTGTCGAACTTTAAATCATAGGATAAGCCCGAGCATCCGCCGCTTTTAACACCTACTCTTACATAATCTGTGGCGGCATCAAAACCATCGTCTTTCATCAAGTCGATGATTTTCTTTTTGGCAGTATCAGAAACCTTTATCATTGTGTGTTGATTTTGTCTAAATTAACTGCAAAGATAAGGCATAAAAACGGTATTGCACAATAGATAACATTTTTATAACTAATAAGCAAATAGATAATAGTTATTTATTACAGTTATTTAGAATGAGTTTATTTTATTTTGGTTTTCAAATAATATAACATCATTTTATTTTTACAAATGCATTCCTTTTGCATAAATTGCCATTGCTAATTATTTAGAACTTTTTAAATAAAAGATATGAAACTTTACCCCATAGAAACAGGAAATTTTAAACTGGATGGCGGTGCCATGTTTGGCGTTGTACCTAAAACAATCTGGAATAAAACCAATCCCGCCGATACTAATAATTTAATTGATATTGCAGCCCGTTGTTTGTTGATCGAAGATGGAAACCAACTGATTTTGATTGATACCGGAATGGGGAATAAGCAATCGGAGAAGTTTTTTGGGTATTATTCGCTTTGGGGAACGCATTCTATGGATGCCTCGTTGGCTAAATTTGGGTTTCACCGTGACGATATTACGGATGTGTTTTTGACGCATTTGCATTTTGATCACTGTGGAGGTGCTATTCAATGGAACGCTGACAAAACAGGATATGAACCCGCTTTTAAAAATGCTAAATTTTGGTCGAATGAGAATCATTGGCAATGGGCAACCCAACCCAATTCGCGGGAAAAAGCTTCTTTCCTGTCCGAGAATATTTTGCCAATGCAGCAAAGCGGTCAGTTGCATTTTATCAAAAGAAATGAAACCGATTTCCTGGAAAAATCAGAATTGGATTTCGGAATTTTCTTTGTTGATGGACATACTGAAAAACAAATGATTCCGCATATTCATTACAAAGGAAAAACTATTGTTTTTTGTGCCGATTTATTACCAACAGCCGGACACATTCCTATTCCTTATGTGATGGGTTATGATACGAGACCGCTGTTAACGATGGACGAAAAAGCAAAATTCATGAACGCAGCTGCCGATAATAATTACTATTTGTTTCTGGAACACGATGCACACAATCCGATAATCACCGTACAACATACCGAAAAAGGCGTGCGATTATCGGAGGTTTTTTCCTTAGAGGATATTTTGTAGTATGTAAACAAAAACTTCATTTTGAGATTAATTTTAAAATGGAGTTTTTTTAATTTTATGTGTTCCACTTTTTATAAAAGTGCAGTTTTATACCAATAGAAATTAATTTGTTTTAAATTTCCATATTTGACCAGTTGTTTCTCCTCCTTTATTGTCTTTAACGACTACTTTCCAATAATATTCTTTTCCAGTATTTAAGTTTACATCAAGCGTAGTGGTAGTGATATTTTCACTTATTTTTTGTGTTGGAGTAGTTGTAGTGCCAAAATATACATCATATACAAGAATATCAGTTGCATCAACATCAGTAGCTGTCCAACTCAATTTTGCAGTAGCAGTATTTAAAACTGAATTGGAAGCGGGAAATACTAATTCAGGTAAAAATGGTAAGCGATTTGTAACCGCTTCACCAGCAGTATAGAATTTATATGTAGTCGAAAAACTACTTAAAGAATTTTGACTGTCAGTAGCTTTTATTCTCCAGTAGTAAGCTGTGTTTTTTTCGAGTTGAATGGTTTGTAAATCGGAAACTGTAGTAACGGTTTTTACAATTGGGGTAAATTGATTGTCTTTGGCAATTTGAATTTGGTAGCTGGTTGTTTTGTTCGCTTCGGTGTCAATGTTCCATTCAAAATCAACGGAATTGTTAAGGCATAATTTATTATTTGCCGGAGCTACTAAAGTAGGGGCTATTGGTGCGGTATCGTTAGTATCCTCTCCACCATTGCTACATGAAATGGATAAAAAACCAATGATGATAAAGTATATAAAATTCTTCATTTTTATTTTTTAATGATTTTTAAGTATTTAGGTGTGTTCAAATAGATTTTTACATAATAAACACCGGCAGGCTGGTTTTCAATGTTGAATTTGATTTGACCATTTGTTACACTTTTTGTTTCTGAAGAAATAATTTTAGAATCGGTAGTATATAAATCAATATTGATATTTTTAAGAGAAACAGGAACTTCAATTGTAAATTCTCCTTTGGTTGGGTTTGGGTGCGCTACAATTGAGGCTTGGGCATCTGCAATTTCTTTCAGATAAATTCCCTCACAGGCTTTAGCGGTTTTTACTTCTAAGAAATCACCATTGTTAACAGTAACAGAAAAAGTATCCGAAGTCGTTTCAAATTGTTCTTTACCATTAACAAAAACAGTATAAGGAGCTGTTCCTTCTGTTATTTCTACTGATGCTAATCGCGAAGAAATAGTTGATTTTCCAGTAATTGTTGCCGCTTTAGGAATCGTTACGGAGAAATTTTGTTCAAAATATTGTCCTGGAATCGTAATTCGGATTGCGTAAGTTCCCGGAGCCAAATTAGCGACTGTCAGAGAATTATTAGTCAAAGCATAATTGGTGCCGTTGATATTGGCAATATAATTATAATTGGCTTTAGCGGTAATATTGATAGCTCCGTTATTTTCATTCAAACAAGTTTCTCCTTTAGATTCGATGGTGAAGTTGTTTGAAGGAAGTGGTATAACGACAGTAATCATATCAGTAACAGTCTTTGTATTACTGCCGGAACTATTTGTAGCAGTTAGTTTTACAGTATAAATTCCAGCATCCACAAAGGTGAATGTAGGGTTTTGCAATGTAGAGATAAGCGGGGTAGAACCTGTTCGAGTAATTTCCCAAATCCAAGAGGTAGGTGTATTTGTTGAATTGTCCTTAAAATTAATGCTTTCATTAATATTAGCAGCAGTTGTAGAAGCCGAAAAATTAGGTATTGGGATTGAAATTGCCTCTTTTACGCTTACTATTTGTGTAGCTGTTGCAATGTTACCGCTGGCATCTTTCACAGTCCAGGTTACAGTAGTATTTCCTAGTGGAAAAGTAGTTGGAGCATCATTAGTTACAGATGCTACAGAACAATTATCAGCTGTTATAGCTGTACCTAAGTCTACTCCAGAGGCTGTTCCATTTGAATTTGCAGTTACAGTCAAAGCAGGAGGAGCTGTGATTGTTGGTTTAGTTATATCTTTTACTGTAATTATTTGCGTAGCTGTTGCGATGTTATTGCTTGCATCTTTTACAGTCCAGGTTACTGTTGTTGTTCCTATAGGGAAAGCGGTTGGAGCATTATTTGTAACAGAAGCAATACTACAGTTGTCAGAGGTTGTTGGAGTTCCTAAAATAACATTTGTAGCTGTGCAATTTGAAGTTGTATTTGTAGTGATTGTTGGAAGTCCTGTAATTGTTGGTTTTTCAGTGTCGGTTTCTGTAGTTATAGTAAAATTTTTAGTCAATGTTGTAGAATTAGCATCTGTAATCTTACATGAGTAAGTCCCCTCCGTTAATCCTGAAATTGAAGCTGTCGTCTTTCCATTCGACCATTCATAAGTGTAGGGACTATTTCCACCTGAAATCGTTACACTCGCTTGTCCTGTATTATCACCAATACAAACTATATTAGTCTGGTTAATTGTTGCATTCAAAGGACTTGGTAATCCTAGTTTATAATTTAGAGAATACAACCCTCTATTTATTCCATTATCACCATAAAAATATATTATATCTCCTTCAAAAAAAAGATCAGTAAAAGAAAGATAATTAAAGTTATTCAAAATACAAGTTGTCCCTTCTGAAGTCCCATCAGTAACATAGAAAGAATAAGCTAAAGGACCTTGATTTACGGTGTATATAATTCTGTCATTATTTATGAAACCATTTTTATTTATAGCAAATGAACTTTCCGTACCCGGTGTAATATCTTTTACTAATTCCTTGTCTTTGAGTGTTCCATCATATTTCCAGATTTCATATCCGTATTCGGGAGTATTTAACTGTAGATAAGCTATGTTGTTAAAGTATAAAACATCTCCATTACTATCTGCATGACCGTTATTGATAAATGTAGGATAATTACTTTCTACAGGTGTAGAAACCCCATCCGATGTATAGACTTTTCCTCCAGCCGTTAAGTAAACCGTATTGTTAAAAACCATTAAATCATTTACTGCAATGTCATAGACTACTTTATTGTCAAATGTAAAAGAAGTGTTTAGAGATTGTGTATTTAAATTTACAGAATAGTACTTCAATTTATAATCTGTATCTTTCATTAGAAAAATGATATTATCATTTACTCTAGTAATTTCATCTCTATTTTGATAAATTTCTGGACCAGATACCACATTTTTTCCAATAATTTCTGTTATAGTCTTAGTAGAAGGAACATATTTATATATTCCGTAATACACCCCTAAAGTGATATGTTGACTTCTAAAATACAAGACTCCGTTATAATAATATGTTGCTCCAAGTCGGTATAGCTTTTTATTGTTTGGTGATAATAAT
Source organism: Flavobacterium flevense (assembly GCF_900142775.1). Classification (GTDB taxonomy): domain Bacteria; phylum Bacteroidota; class Bacteroidia; order Flavobacteriales; family Flavobacteriaceae; genus Flavobacterium; species Flavobacterium flevense. The sequence continues at coordinate 275,021 of NZ_FRCC01000002.1, read as the reverse complement.
TCTGTTGAAACATTAGTATTTAAATCTACAATACGAGTCGTATATGGAGATTGATCCGCATCGTAAATTACATAATGATCAAAAACATCAAAGACATCTACATTATTAGAAATAATTGTTAGTTTATTTGTTTTAGTATCTATTTTCGCTAACCAATTTCCAAATTTAAAAACAATATCATTATTTATTTTCTTCGCATTATATCCATTTTTAGCTGGCAAATAGACATCGTCAGGAAAAACATATTTTTCTCCATTAGAAATATCAACCCTAACAATACAACCTCTTTTTGTTATTGGACTTGTTGAAGTTAGTTTATGAGTAGAACAATATATATATAAGTTATCTTTGAAAAAAGGCTGCAAAGCTTTATCATCTGCAACGTCATTTATACCATATCCTTCTGATGATGGAATAAATTTTAAATCTTGAGCGGTCAAATTATAACAAGAAAACAGTACGAATAGAAATTTTAAAATTTTTTTCATATTAATTTTTTCATATTACAAAAAATAGTAAAAAGAGTAGTTTTATTTTCATTTGCAATAGGTGTAATTTTTTTATTACACAAAACTACAATAAAAATTATTTGTAAGAATTTGTTTTTCTTTAAATTTGATTAGGCTTTGTAGAATAAATGTTTGGTTATGAGTAAAATCAATTAGACTTTACTTTTGATACTATATTCACCGTAAAACATACCGAAAAAGGGGTGCGATTATCGGAGGTTTTTTCCTGCTCTGATATCTTAATCTAGTGTTAATCCTGAAAATTTTCGAGTAAGAAAATTATTTTTAATCTATATTTGAAATAGACAAAATATCTAAAATACATGAATACAATAAAATCCATTAGCCTTTCGCTGTTTTCTGCTTTGGTTTTAGCAGGATGTGGAGCGCAAAAATTACCCAATTATAAGTCAGTGACTGCTATTACAGCACCTGAAAATATTACAAAAAAGAAGGCTTTAACGGAAGACCAATTGAAATATTGGAATCAGTATGACCTTATTAAAGATACTGTTCCCGGGATGAGTGTCAACAGAGCTTATGCCGAATTGTTAAAAAACAGAAAATCCCAAAAAGTAATTGTGGGTATTGTAGATTCAGGTGTTGATATCGAACACGAAGATTTGAAATCAGTACTTTGGACGAATCCAAAAGAAATTCCCGGAAACGGAATTGACGATGATAAAAACGGATATGTAGATGATATTCATGGCTGGAATTTTCTGGGCGATATTACTAAAGAACATTTAGAATATGAGAGAATTATTAAAGATAAATCGCTGGTAGATGAAGCCACTTATCTGGAAGCTAAAAAAATCTACGATAAAAAAATAAGCGATGCTCAGGCAGAAAAAAATTATTTAGCAACCTTAATTGACCAGACGGTAAAAGCAGATGCAAATATCCAGAAGCAATTAGGAAAAGAAGTTTATACCCTTGAAGAGGTAAAAACGATTGATTCTAAAGATACTTTAGTTCAAAAAAGTAAAATGATTATGGAACGACTATTTTCTTACGGAATGCCTATTGCCGATTTGAAAACTGAAATCCAAAAAGAATTAGATGCTAAAGACGAACTTTTAAACAAGAATGATTTAGATACTGATTATCGAAAAGTATTAGGAGACAACCCAAATGACATTACTAATACTAATTATGGAAACAACAATGTTATAGGTCCCGATAAAAATGAAGCTTTACACGGAACCCACGTTGCCGGAATTGTAGCGCAGGCTAGAAACAACAACATTGGAGGAAACGGAATTGCTAATAATGTTGAAATCCTTACTGCCCGTGCTGTTCCTGATGGCGATGAATACGACAAAGACATTGCATTAGCCATTCGTTATGCTGTTGATAATGGAGCTAAAGTAATTAACGGAAGTTTTGGAAAAAGCTTTTCTCCGCATAAAAACTGGGTTTTTGATGCGATAAAATATGCTGCCGAAAAAGATGTTTTAATCGTTCATGCTGCAGGAAATGATGCAAAAAATATTGATTTTTATGATAATTTTCCAAATGATTCTGAAGATAAAAAAACAGAGATTTCAGATAACTTAATCACTGTGGGAGCCTTGAATTTTGAGTATGGAAAAAATATCGTGGCTCGTTTTTCAAATATAGGAAAAATAAATGTAGATGTTTTTGCTCCCGGTGTAAAAATCTATGCTACAACGCCTGAGAATACGTATAAGTTTTTACAAGGAACATCAATGGCTGCGCCAAATGTAGCTGGTGTTGCGGCATTAATTCGTTCCTATTATCCAAAATTGACGGCTTCACAAGTCAAACATATTCTGATGGATTCAGGTGTGGTAATAAGTAAGGATGTTGTGGTAGGAGGAAATCCACAGGACATTCGACCATTTAATGAATTATCAAAAACTGGCAGAATAGTAAACGCCTACAACGCCATTTTGATGGCAAATCAAATGGCTAAAAAATAATTTTACTAATTAAAAATCAAATGGAAGGGTATTTATCCTTCCATTTTTTATTCAATACAAATGAGAAAAATTCTGCTGTTATCGTTAATTTTATCAAATGCATTTTCTTTAGTTGCCCAAAACACCGCTTACTGGCAACAAGCCGTTGATTATAAAATGGATGTTGTCATGGATGCTAAAAAATATCAATACCAGGGCACTCAGGAATTGGTTTACACCAATAATTCTTCGGATACTTTGAAGAAAGTATATTATCATTTGTATCCAAATGCTTTCCAGCCCGGAAGTGAAATGGCGGAAAGAGCGGATAACATCAAGGATGCCGATGCCCGAATGGTTAAAAAAACCAAGGTCGATGGAAAAGAGGTTAAAGTAAACCGAATCCAGAATTTAAAACCCGATGAAACAGGCTATTTAAAAATCAGCAATTTTAAACAAGACGAAGTTGATGCAAATACAAAAACTACCGGTACTATTTTAGAAGTTGTTTTGGCAAAGCCAATTTTACCCCATTCTAAAACTACCTTTACTTTAAATTTTGAAGGTCAGGTTCCGGTTCAAATTCGTCGTTCGGGTAGAAACAATGCCGAAGGAGTCGAATTCTCAATGTCGCAATGGTACCCAAAAATAGCCGAATTTGATTTTGAAGGTTGGCATGCTGATCCCTACATTGCCAGAGAATTTCACGGTGTCTGGGGAAATTTTGATGTAAAAATTACCATTGACAAAGACTATGTTTTAGGAGGTTCGGGTTATTTACAAAACGCTAACGAAATAGGGCATGGGTATCAGGAAAATGGTGTTGAGGTAAAATACCCTAAAAGAACCAAAAACCTAACTTGGCATTTTGTAGCGCCAATGGTGCATGATTTTACCTGGGCTGCCGATAAAGAATACATCCATGATGTGGTAAAAGGACCCAATGATGTCGATTTGCATTTTTTATATAAAAACAATCCTAAAATCATTGAAAACTGGAAAAATCTCCAGCCTTTAATGGTTAAGGTAATGGATTTTTACAACAAGAACATTGGCGATTATCCCTATAAACAATACTCTTTTATTCAGGGTGGCGATGGCGGAATGGAATATGCCATGTGTACTTTGATTTTAGGAAATGGAACTTTAGAAGGGATTTTTGGTACCGCTACGCATGAATTAGGTCACGCCTGGTTTCAGCATATTTTAGCTTCTAATGAGTCCAAACATCCGTGGATGGATGAGGGTTTTACCACTTATGTAGAGGATTTGGCAGTCAATGAATTTGCAGTTAAAAAAGAATCAAATCCTTTTAAAACAAGTTACATACTGTATGCCGATTTAGTAAAATCAGGTAAAGAGCAACCACAAACGACTCATGCTGATCGTTATGATGAGAACAGACCGTATAGTATTTCGTCTTACATCAAAGGAAGTATTTTCTTGTCGCAATTGGGATATTTAATTGGTCAGGATAATTTAGCTAAGACGATTAAAAAATATTATCAGGATTTTAAATTCAAACATCCTACTCCAAATGATATCAAGCGTACTGCCGAACGCGTTTCGGGAGCGGAACTCGATTGGTATCTGACCGATTGGACACAAACTACCAACACGATTGATTACGGAATCACAGCAGTGAATGAAAAGGGTGAAAATTCGGTGGTGAGTTTAGAGCGAATAGGCAGAATGCCCATGCCTATTGATCTTTTAGTCGAATATGCCGATGGAACAAAAGAGAGTTTTTATATTCCGTTGCGAATGCTATATTTTGAAAAAGAAAACCCGAATCCGGATATTAAAAGAACGGTTTTAGGAGATTGGCCTTGGGCAAACCCAAAATATGAGTTTAGCATTTCAAAACCTAAAAGCACCATCAAAAAAATTACCATCGACCCAAGCGGATTAATGGCCGATGTACAATTGAAAAATAATAGTGTTGAGGTGAAGTAGGGAATTGCGTTAGGGATTGCAGTGTAAATCCTTTTGTTTTTTTCTTTAAAAAACAAAAGATTGAAACGAAAAGCCCGACCCTTGGGTAACGCCCAAAAAGAGCATTTTCATAGCAAGATTTGCCTCTTTTAATATCAATTTACTTTGTAACTTTGCCGTTCAATCAAAATAATGATGAAATACAAACTAGTATATATTTTTAGTCTGTTGCTTTTGTTGGGTTCTTGTAAAGGAGAAGACGAACAAAAAAGGATTGCTGAAAATGCCAAAGATGCCCAAAAGAAAAAAGTCATTTTTGAGAACATCAAAAAAGGCTGGGATTTTTATGACGAACCTATTAATGAAGCGACTGAGGAAGGCGTGAAAACCTGGAATGAGTTGCGTTTATTCATTCAGGAATTAGCTCATAAACCTAAAATGACCATTAGTGCTTATCAGCAAAAAGCCAAAGCAATTTCTAAGAAAGCATTGGCGTTACGAAATAATGTCCCGGAATTATTCAATAAACCCCAAATCAAAACCCGTATTTCAGTTTTGATTACTAAGGTTCGCCTGATGGATATGTACATTCATCTGGACGAAATTCCGGATAAAAAAGTGGTGCAATTAGTGGGCGAAATCAATAAAGAATTAGCCACATTACAACGTCAGATGGATATTTTAACTGAGAAAAGTAAAATTCCGGTTGAAGAAGGAGAAGACGAAATGAGAAGAATGTTATTGGATTCGGCAAGAGCGATTCCTAATAATCCGAATATGGTATTGCCCAATCAATCCGTTATTCCGGCCAGTACACGAGCAATAATTAACCCAAACGACGCCAGAGTTGAGTAAATCTGCCTTATATACCCTCTACGAAACTTCGCCTAAAACGCAGCAGATTGTTGCTTCATTACAGGAAAAAAACACAGTAAAATTACATCTTAGCGGTTTGCTGGGGTCGGCTGTTTCATTCGTGATTCGTTCGGCGTTTAAAAAAGCGGAGCTTCCTTTTTTAGTGATTTTAAATAATAAAGAAGAAGCGGCTTATTATCTGAATGATCTGGAACAAATGATTGGCGAGCAGGATGTGTTGTTTTATCCGGGTTCTTATCGCCGTCCGTATCAGATTGAGGAGGTTGATAATGCCAATGTTTTGCTTCGTGCCGAAGTATTAAACCGCATTAATTCCCGTAAAAAACCGGCTGTAATTGTCAGTTATCCCGAAGCATTATTTGAAAAAGTAGTGACACGTCGCGATTTAGATAAAAACACATTGAAAGTAAGCGTTGGTGATAAGATTTCGATTGATTTTATCAATGAAGTGTTATTCGAATATGAATTTAAAAGAGTCGATTTTATTACCGAACCGGGAGAGTTTTCAGTGCGTGGCGGAATTGTCGATGTATTTTCTTTTTCGAATGATAATCCGTACCGAATCGAGTTTTTTGGGGATGAGGTCGAAAGTATCCGGACTTTTGATGTCGCAACCCAATTGTCATTGGCACAACAAAAGAAAATTACCATTATTCCCAATGTGGAAAACAAGGTTTTTCAGGAAAACAGAGAAAGTTTCTTAGATTATATTTCGGAACAAACGGTCCTTTTTATTCAGAATACCGAAGATTTATTAGCACAATTAGACAAACAATTTGCCCGGGCCGAAGAAGCTTTTGAGAAATTGTCAAAAGATATCAAACATGCGACTCCGGAACAATTATTCCTGAATCAAAAAGCTTTTATAAAACACGCTTTGGATTTTTCGATAGTCGAATTGAGTTCGAAAGCGATTTTTAAAACTACCAAAAAATTCGAATTTCACATTCAGCCGCAGCCATCGTTCAACAAGCAATTTGATTTGTTGTTGAATAATTTGAGCGAAAATCATTTTAACGGTTATAAAAATTATTTGTTTTGTTCGAATGAAGCGCAGGCAAAGCGTTTTCATGATATTTTCGAAACCTTAGATGAAGCGAATTCGGAAAATATTCGAAAGCAATACAACACCATCGTTTTACCAATGTACCAGGGTTTTATTGATGAAGAAAACCAAATTTCCTGCTACACCGATCATCAGATTTTTGAGCGCTATCATAAATTCAGTATCAAAAACGGCTATTCGAAAAAACAAAATATTACACTTAAAGAATTAACTACGCTTTCGGTGGGTGATTATGTAACGCATATTGACCACGGAATTGGAAAATTTGGTGGCTTGCAAAAAATTCAGGTCGAAGGAAAAACACAGGAAACGATTAAGCTCGTTTATGCCGATAATGATATTGTGTATGTGAGCATTCACTCGTTGCACAAGATTTCGAAATACAACGGAAAAGACGGAACTCCACCTAAAATATACAAATTAGGTTCGAATGCCTGGAAGGTTTTAAAACAAAAAACCAAAGCGAGAGTCAAGCATATTGCGTTCAATTTAATTCAGCTGTATGCCAAAAGAAGACTTGAAAAAGGCTTTCAATATGCACCCGATAGTTATTTGCAAAACGAATTAGAAAGTTCGTTTATTTACGAAGATACGCCGGACCAAACGAAATCAACCGCAGAAGTAAAAGCCGATATGGAAAGCGATCGCCCCATGGATCGATTGGTATGTGGTGATGTAGGTTTTGGAAAAACCGAAGTCGCTATTCGTGCCGCTTTTAAGGCGGTAGATAACAGCAAACAAGTAGCTATTTTAGTTCCAACGACTATTTTAGCGTACCAGCATTTCCGTACTTTTTCAGAGCGTTTAAAAGATATGCCGGTTACCATTGGGTATTTGAATCGTTTTAGAACCGCCAAACAAAAGTCGGAAACTTTGAAGCAATTAGCCGAAGGGAAACTGGATATTGTTATTGGAACACATCAATTGGTCAATAAAAATGTGGTTTTTAAAGATTTAGGTTTACTGATTGTAGATGAGGAGCAAAAGTTTGGTGTGAACGTAAAAGACAAGTTGAAAACCATTGCAGCTAATGTGGATACCTTGACTTTAACGGCAACGCCTATTCCCAGAACGCTTCAGTTTTCATTGATGGCCGCTCGTGATTTATCGGTAATTACAACGCCTCCGCCCAACAGATATCCTATTGAAACCAATGTGGTTGGTTTTAGTGAAGAAATTATCCGCGATGCGATTTCGTATGAAATTCAACGAAACGGACAGGTTTATTTTATCAATAACCGAATCGAAAATATCAAGGAAGTAGCAGGAATGATTCAGCGTTTGGTTCCCAATGCAAGAGTGGGAATTGGTCACGGACAAATGGAAGGTAAGAAACTGGAAGAACTGATGCTGGCTTTTATGAACGGAGAATTTGATGTTCTGGTAGCCACAACTATTATCGAAAGTGGATTGGATGTTCCTAATGCGAATACGATTTTCATCAATAATGCGAATAATTTCGGACTCTCTGATTTGCATCAAATGCGAGGACGTGTGGGGCGAAGCAATAAAAAAGCATTCTGTTATTTCATTTGTCCGCCTTATTCGGCAATGACTGAAGAAGCCAGAAAACGGATTCAGGCTTTGGAACAATTTAGTGAACTGGGCAGCGGATTTAATATTGCGATGAAAGATTTAGAAATTCGTGGAGCAGGAGATTTATTGGGTGGTGAACAATCCGGTTTTATCAATGAAATAGGTTTTGATACTTACCAAAAAATCATGAACGAGGCTATTGAAGAGTTGAAAGAAAACGAATTCAAAGATTTGTATCCGGTTGAAAACGATATTGAAACCAAGGAATATGTAAAAGATTTACAAATTGATACCGATTTTGAGTTGTTGTTTTCGGATGAATACATCAATAATATTTCGGAGCGTATGAATTTGTATAACGAATTGGCAGCCATTAAAAACGAAGAAGAGTTGGTTGTTTTCCAAAATAAACTGATTGACCGTTTTGGTCCTTTACCTCCTCGAGCCAATGCCTTAATGAACAGTATCCGCATAAAATGGGTGGCAACCCGTGTCGGAATTGAGAAATTAGTGATGAAACAAGGCAAGATGATTGGCTATTTTGTATCCGATCAACAATCTGATTTTTACCAGTCCAATCGTTTTCATAAGGTATTGCAGTTTGTGCAAAAACATGCTTCACTTTGTAAAATGAAAGAAAAACAAACCGCAAACGGTTTACGTTTGTTGCTGACTTTTGATAACGTAAAATCAACCAGAAGAGCTTTGGAGTTGATGGAGATGTTGGGCGGGAAAGAAAAGTAGTGGTTTTTTTGTAGTACTTTGGTTAACAACAGTGCTGTCTGTCGATTACTTTATAAAATAGGGTTTGAAATGTGTTTATTTTTATTAATTTAATATTTTTTTAACCCTAATAAGACAGTGTTACCCTTTATGACATTAAAAAAAACGTCCCCAAAAATACTTTTTTTAATAGTTTCCTCTAGTGTTGTTTTTTTATTGCTTTATGCTGCTTTATTTTATTATATCAATAAAACAGAAAAGGAAGCATACCAGAATGCTGTTGAATTATTTGAAAGTAAAATTAACCAATTGTTAGTATTGGAATCTAAACCCATTTTAACAGCTTTAAATAATGATACCAACTGGGATGAATTTGTAAATTTTATTGCAACCAGAGATAAAAGCTGGTACGAGGAAACCATAAGCAACGAACTGGAAATTTACGGCGCTGATTATTTAGGTGTTTATGATCAGGATAAACAATTTATAATGCGTACTCCTACGCCTGTAATTAAAACACTTGATTTTGTTCCTGAGTCAGCCATGGCTTATCTGGATAATGTAAGAGTGGGGAAGTTTTATTTACAAATTCCCGAAGGAGTTGTAGAGATAACCGGAGCCACCATTCATCCTTCTGACGATCCTTTTAAAAACAAATCGGAACCTTCGGGTTATTTTTTTGCGGTGCGTTTAATCAATGCTGATTTTATTCGAAATTTAGAAAATATTACTTCTTCTAAAATTAAATTTCTGGCAACTAACGATAGTATTCCCCAGCAAAGACATATCGTGAGTTCTGTTTATCTTTTGAAAGATTTTCAGGGAAAACCCATTGGAAAACTCTTGTTTGAAAGGAAATTTGATGTTTATTTTGAAAACACAATTAGTATTTTGTATGCCATAATTATTGTGTTTATCCTCTATTTAATAATAAGTGTTTTTTATACTCAAAAACTCATTTACCGCCCTCTTTATCTGGTTCGTAAAGCACTTCAGAAAGAAAGTAAAGCAGCTATAGCCGAATTAAAAAAGTCAAGTGGGGAATTTAGTTATATCGGGAATTTATTCGAAGAAAATAACAATCAGAAACAGGCATTGATAAAAGCAAAAATAAAAGCTGAGGAAGGAGATTTGTTAAAAGCATCTTTTTTAGCCAATTTATCCCATGAGATAAGAACGCCAATGAATGCGATAAATGGTTTTACCGAACTTATTCTGAATACTGATATTGATAAAAAAGAACAAATTGAATATCTAAATGTGATTCAGAATAACGGTAAAAATCTGGTTTCGATTATTGATGATTTAATCGAAATGTCCAAAATAGATTCCAATCAGGTTTCGCCTAATTTCAGCGAAATTAATTTAGAATCCTGTATTGTAGAAGTGTATAAAACGCTCAAAATAACGATTCCTAAAACCAAAGCAATAAAATTTAAACTGATAAAAAGCAGCGTTCCGGCAGAGCATAATATTATTACCGATGAGATTAAATTAAAACAGGTTATTATTAATTTACTCACGAATGCTATTAAATATACCGATGAAGGTTTTGTGAAATTTAAATATGAAATAGACGAACAACAAAGTTTAATTCATTTTACAATTGAGGATACCGGAACCGGGATAGAAGAAGACCATCAACAACATGTTTTTGACCGTTTTAAACGAGTTGAAAATGATAAGTCCATACAAGTAGGAGGCTTAGGACTGGGGCTTTCTATTTCAAAGGCTTATATAGAAATTCTGGGTGGTACTATTCGTTTTGAATCAAAAATGGGGAAAGGTTCTACATTTTATTTTTCCATTCCGTTACAATATGTAAAATCAGAACCTATCATCGTAAAACCAATAAAAGAAAAAGAAGGAATGAAATCAGCCAATAAGACTATTTTAATTGCCGAAGATGATAATATTAATTTTTTGTTGTTCCAAAAAATGATGAAAGACAAAGATTTTGAGATTATCCGCGCTAAAAATGGACAGGAAGCAGTAGATATTTGTATTAGTAATTCGAATATTGATTTGGTTTTAATGGATATCAAAATGCCGGTTTTAAATGGTTTTGAAGCTGTTGAGCAAATAAAACCCATTCGACCAGAGTTGCCTATTATAGCCCAGACAGCTTATTCTTCTTCCGAAGACAGAATCAAAATTGAGAAAGCAGGATTTGATGATTACATCACAAAGCCGCTAAGCAGAGAACGTTTGTTTGAAATGATAGATAAATATTAATGAGGATACACAGAAATATCTGGGTTTTGATTTTGGGATTGCTGTCCGCTTTTGGATTTTCGCAAGAGGAACAGCAGCTAAAAGACACTCTCAGTAATGAAAAAAAATTAAGTTTGACTATTGATATCGTCAATCGGTATCTGTGGCGTGGACAATGCTGGGGTGGCAATTATCCTGCGATACAACCATCAATTGAATATGCAGTTTTACCTGGATTAACCTTGGGATTCTGGGGAACGACTAATTTTAAAAGCCAATATTTTTATCCTGATGGGGAAACTTATTATAAAGGATATCAGGAAATTGATTTTTATGTCACTTATCAAATTAATGATTTTTTACAATTCCAATTATGGGAATATTACTGGCCTTCGGTTTCTAAAGTAGCCGGAGTAAGTAATAAGTTTTTTGAATTTGGCCCCACAAGTTCGCAGACTATTGATGCGATGCTTTATTTTGATTTTTCCGAAGGTTATAAATATCCTTTTAATGCTACTATAAGTACTTTTATTGGAGGTAATGATTACCGTTATAATAGCGATGAAAAGCCGGTTCGCAATTATACAACGTATGTAGAACTGGGCTATACTTTTGATTTATTCGAAAATTCTTCCTGTAAAAAACTTCAGAATATCCAACTCGAACCTGCAATAGGTGCAGTGCTGAATAATAAAGCTGAATATTATTCTTTTGCCGATTATGATAAGCCTTCGCTAGTCAACTTAAGTATGAAAGCTACTCAGGAATTTGATTTAGGAAACGGAATAGCCATGCCGGTTTCATTAAATTATATACATAATGCTGCTACAAAAAACACCGAATTCTTTGGTGCTAATTTCCTGGTTGCAGGAATTAGTTTTGGATATTAATAAAAATAAAAAAGGCTGCCAATTTTTTGACAGCCATTAATTTATAAAATGAATTTGGATTTAATTTTTCAAATCTTTAATTACTTTAAAAGCAACATCTACTTGTTCTTCACTCACTAAAATCGTAAATTCATTAGAGGTAGAAATTACTTCATTGATAATGATTCCTTCCCAGGCCAAGCGTTGGAAAATAAAATAATAAATCCCCGGAATGACAATATTTTCTTTAGGTAATTTAACTGTAATAGAGGCTAAATTGTCTAATTTCTGAATTAGTTTTTCGTTAGAAAAATGTTTGTCAACCAATTTATTTACGGTATTACTTACTACGATATTAATTTCGTTTACCCCTCTTGAAGAAGTATAAAAAACATCGGGAAAACTATTAATATCCGAAATTAATTCTGCTTGTTTGTTTAAAACAGTTTCTGAAACAGCAAAAGTATAATCAGTTAAGGCAGATCTAACTGTGATTTCACCTATGTTTTTAATTACTTTATTGATTTTATGATTTAACCTGAAATCCAGTTCTTCAGTCAATCGCTTCAAAGACATTACAACCGCTCCTTGTTTTACTTCTTTTCCAAATTCACTCTCTAATTCCGACATGATGTTACGGGATAAGGAGGTTAAATTGATAATTCCAAGTGACAAAGCATTTAATAAAAATGGTTTTGTTTTGATGTAATTTTCGACTATTGAAGAAACAGTTTTCATAATTAAATAGGTGTTTTTACTTAGTTTCTAATCTGATTTACGTAGATAAATCGTTAAAAATTTAGGCAAATATAATTAAAAAAACAATTTGTTACAAAAATAACAACAAAAAATATCACTAAAAGTGATAAAAAGCATCTGTAAGATGTTCTATTACAAAAGATTTATTCTCTAAATGAATGGCGATAATGTCAAATCTAACATTAATATCAAGATCTTTTTCAACTACGTAGTTATCTATGGCTTTCGTAAGTAGTTTTATTTTTTTCGAATTTACAAAGTCCTGCGGGAGACCAAATTCAATCGAAGAACGGGTTTTTACTTCTATAATTGCCAGCGTGTCTTCTTTTTGGGCAATAATATCCACTTCGGCTTTTTGAAAAGTCCAATTGGTTTCTATAATTGTATAACCGTTGTTTTTTAAAAAGTCAACAGCCAATTCTTCTCCAAGTTTTCCTAATTCGTTGTGCTTAGCCATTGTTGCCTTGGTTTAACATATAAGTCATATAAGTTTTTTGCTCTTATCTGTTCTGTTAGAAGCTAGTAAAAACACAGCTCATATAAGTTAAGTTTAAGTTGGATGCTAACTTATATGACTTATATGTTAAAATTAATTACTCCTCAAATTTCAATGTACTTTTTACCGGAGTCACTTCCATAGAAACCGTGCTTCCTAAAGTCAAAGCTCTGTTGTCCTGAATGTGCCCTGCCGGGAAATTATAAATAATAGGAATATTGTATTTTTTAGTCACATCTTCAATAATCTGAACAGCATTTTTTCCCCAGGGAATATCGTTGTCTTTCATTTTTGTCATGGAACCTACCACAATTCCTTTGATGCTTTCCAGACACCCATTGCGTTTTAAGTTCATCATCATACGGTCAATATGATATAAGTACTCATCTAAATCTTCAATAAACAAGATTTTATCATCACAATCAATAGCCGATGGAGATCCAAACAAACTGTATAAAATAGATAAGTTTCCACCAACCAGTTCGCCTTTGGCAGAGCCAATTCTATTCATAGGGTCTGAAGGGATTTCGTAACTTAAAGCTTCGTTAAACAAAGCTTTCTTTAAAGTTTCCTTGGCTTCGGCTGTTGCTCTTGGAGCAGTAACAGGCATAATCCCGTGAATGGTTTTATAGCCTAAAGTATTCAAATGATTGTGTAACACGGTAATGTCACTAAAACCAACAATCCATTTGGGATGTTGTCTGAATTTGGTAAAATCTAAAGCATCAATAATTCTAACAGTTCCATAACCGCCTTTTACACACCAAATGGCTTTAATGTTGGGATTGTCCAGTTGAGTTTGAAAATCGGCAGTTCTTTGTTCGTCAGTTCCTGCCAGTTGATTATTATCGAGCCCAATGCTGTTCCCAATAACCACTTCCAGTCCCCAGCTATGCAGTAAATCGATGGCAGGTTGCAGATGGTTATCCATATATTTTCGTGCTGTGGCTACAATGGCAACGGTGTCTCCTTTTTGTAAAGCGGCTGGTGTAATCATTTGTTGTTGGGCTTGACTGTTGAAAGATTGAAAAATAAAAATCAGAAATACACAAATGGTTCGTTTTGAAATTAAAAATCGAGAAGTAAGCATGGTGGTGTTTTTCCGAAATAAATACTAAATAAAATGCCTTTGCGGGACATTTAAACAAAGATAGTCAAATTCAAAAATAATTTTAAGATAGTTGTTCAAAATGTACTAAATTTACTAAAGTCCTTTAAATTGAATGGGTTATGAAAATGGTTAAATTGCTATTGTTGCTCAGTTTTCTGTTTTTGTTCCGAATAGGATTTTCGCAACAAAAAAGTTTTCGTATTCATACCCTTGTATTTTATAATTTCGAAAATCTTTTTGATACTATCAATGATCCTCATACTAATGATGACGAATGGACACCTGATGGCACTCAGCGGTGGACAGCACAAAAATACCAGCAAAAATTAGAAAACTTATCCCGCGTCCTGACGGAAATAGGCAAACCGGAAAACAGCAACACACCTACATTTATCGCTGGTTCTGAAATTGAAAACCGGGGTGTTTTAGAAGATTTAGTACAACACCCTAAAATGGCCTTGCATGATTATGGAATTATCCATTTTGATTCCCCTGATAAAAGAGGGATAGATGTTGCTTTATTGTTCCAGAAAAAATATTTTCTGCCTGTTTCTTATGCTAATATTCCACTTTATATTTATAAAAAGGAAGTTGAAGACAAAGAACCTGATCCGCTTTCAGAGGATTTAGATCAGGATGAGGTAGTTAACACCTATGATAATCGTGTTTTTACACGGGATCAATTATTGATTACAGGTTTTCTGGATGGCGAAGAAATCAATATTATTGTCAACCACTGGCCATCACGTTCCGGAGGTGAGAAAAAGACAAGTGCATTCAGGGAAGCAGCCGGAATGTTAAATCGTAAAATAATTGATTCTTTACAAAAAATAAATCCAAATGCCAAAGTGATTACACTAGGCGATTTAAACGACGGTCCCTTTAATAACAGTATTAAAAAAGCCTTGAATGCTAAAGCTAAAAAGCAAGATGTTCCTGAATTTGGAATCTACAATCCTTTTGAAGAAATGGCTAAAAAAGGCTTGGGAACTATTGCGTTTCGGGATTCCTGGGATATTTTTGACCAAATTATGGTAACTCAATCATTAGTTAAAAATGATTTTTCGACTTATCAGTATTGGAAAGCAGGCATTTTTAATAAAAGTTATTTGATTCAGAATTCCGGTCAGTATAAAGGATATCCCAAACGGCATTCGGCTACCGAAGTGGGTTTTAGCGATCATTTCCCGGTTTATATTTATTTGATTAAAGAAGCTAAATGATGTTTTGAGCTTGTTACGCAAAGACTCACCAAAGAAAACACAGAGTTTTGCTAAAATTTTTTAAATATTTTTCTTGGTGTGTCTCGGCGGTTTTTTGCGAATCTTCGTGAAACCAAAAGAAACCAAAATTCTTTTTTTCGTACCTTAGCTTTTCTTAAAACAACTCAAAATGGCAATTTCAAGACCTTTTAATCTCACTAAATGGATTGACGAAAACCGTCAATTGCTTAAACCACCTGTTGGCAACAAAAACTTATATGTAGATTCAGGCGACTATATCGTGATGATTGTTGCGGGTCCAAATGCCCGAAAAGATTTTCATTACAATGAAACCGAAGAATTATTTTATCAGCTCGAAGGTTCTATAGAAGTACACATTCAGGAAGATGGTGAACGAAAAGTGATGCAACTCAATCCTGGTGATATGTACCTGCATCCTGCGGGAATTCCACATTCTCCTGTTCGTTCGGCAGGTTCTATTGGTTTGGTCATTGAGCGAAAAAGAGCCAAACAGGGTTTTACAGACGGTTTATTATGGTATTGTGACAATTGTAATCACAAGTTGCACGAAGTCTATTTTGAACTCAACAATATCGAAAAAGATTTTCTGCCTCATTTTGAACACTTTTACAATTCAGAAAAACTACGAACTTGTGAAAACTGCGGAAAAGTTATGGAAACCGATTCAAGATTTACCGCTAAAAAATAATTTTTTTCAGGAGCTATTCCTGTCATCCGCTCTATCTTTATGTCCTTAAAGAAAGGACATAAAGGATGCCTCCCGAAGTCTCGGGACTACCAGGGCTAAAACACGAAATCTACTCATTATCATGACAACAATTGCAACACAATTTGGAATAAAAGCCGCTTTAGAACAATTAGGAATTAGCGAACTAAACGAAGGAACATCCACAGGAACGAACTCTTTTTCTTCAGGGGCAATTCTGGAAAGTTATTCTCCGGTAGATGGTCAGTTGATTGCAAAAGTAAAAACCACTTCAGCAGCCGATTATGAAAAAGTAATGCAGGCCGCTACAGAAGCTTTCCAGTCATTTCGATTAATTCCGGCACCACAACGCGGAGAAATTGTGCGTCAGTTGGGAGAAAAATTACGTCAAAATAAAGAAGCCTTAGGCAAATTAGTTTCTTACGAAATGGGGAAATCGCTGCAGGAAGGTTATGGCGAAGTTCAGGAAATGATTGATATTTGTGATTTTGCTGTTGGACTTTCCCGTCAATTACATGGATTAACCATGCATTCTGAAAGGCCTAATCACAGGATGTATGAGCAATACCATTCCTTAGGTGTGGTGGGAATTATATCCGCATTTAATTTTCCGGTTGCTGTCTGGTCTTGGAATGCTGCTTTAGCATTAGTTTGCGGAGATGTTTGTGTTTGGAAACCATCAGAGAAAACACCATTATGCGGAATTGCCTGTCAAAATATTTTGGCTAAGGTTTTAGAGGAAAATAAATTGCCAGAAGGAATTTCCTGTTTAATTAATGGTGATTATAAATTAGGGGAACTATTGACTAAGGATTCCCGAATTCCATTAATTTCTGCTACAGGATCTACTCGTATGGGAAAGATTGTAGCCCAAACTGTTGCGGCTCGTTTAGGTAAAACTTTATTAGAATTAGGCGGAAACAACGCAATTATTGTCACTCCCGATGCTGATATTAAAATGACCGTTATCGGGGCAGTTTTTGGCGCAGTGGGAACAGCGGGACAGCGTTGTACTTCTACACGAAGATTAATCATTCACGATAGTATTTATGATAAGGTTGCAGCTGCTTTGGTTGCGGCTTACCAACAATTGCGTATTGGAAATCCATTGGACGAAAAAAATCATGTAGGACCGCTAATTGATTTTGATGCTGTTGACAAATACAACAAAGCCTTAGAAAAAGCAGTGACGGAAGGAGCTAAAATTCTGGTAGACGGAGCAGTGCTTTCCGGTTCAGGATATGAGAGTGGATGTTATGTGCAACCTGCCATTGTGGAAGCTGATAATGCTTTCGAAATTGTGCAACAAGAAACTTTTGCACCTGTTTTGTATTTGTTAAAATACTCAGGAACTGTAGAAAATGCTATTGCTATTCAAAACAATGTAGCCCAGGGATTGTCTTCGGCAATTATGACCAACAACTTGCGGGAAGCTGAACTTTTCTTATCTGCATCAGGTTCTGATTGCGGAATTGCCAATGTAAACATAGGAACTTCCGGAGCCGAAATTGGCGGTGCTTTTGGTGGAGAAAAAGAAACAGGCGGCGGCCGCGAATCAGGATCGGATGCCTGGAAAGTCTATATGCGGAGACAAACCAACACTATTAATTACGGCAGTACTTTACCACTGGCACAAGGAATAAAATTTGATTTGTAATTTTAAGAGAGCATTTTAGAAGATAGTTGTATGTTTTTACTAGAATAATCCTCAATGGAAGCATTTACTGATGTAAGCTTAACAAATTGAATTATATCTTCCCGGGTGGCTCTATTTGCATAAGTTTTGCTGGTGCCTAAAATTTTACCGTTTGCTGATTTTAGATTAAAATAGCATTCATTATCAGTAGTTCTTTTTCGATAGAATTTAGAATCATCCTGAGAATTATTTTTTATAGATTCGATAACATTTAAACACATGGCTTTGTTTCTATAGCCTGATTTTTCAAAAATTATTTCATCATTATTGGTTCGAAATTCATATTTAAATTCGCCATTTGTATTTTTGCTAATTACAAATTTTCCCATTTTAACCGAATATTTTGTTGAGATTAATTACTAAAAATAATTTTGAAAGTAGTTCCTTCATTTACCTTACTTTCTACACTAATTTCTCCATTCATTGCTTCAATTTGATTTTTTGTGATATATAAACCCACGCCATTTGCGTTTTGGTGTTTATGAAATGTTTTATACATACCAAATAATAACTGTCCGTGTTTTTCTAAATCAATGCCTAATCCATTATCACTTATTGTTAAAATCTTTTTATCATTTTCTGTAAAAAACTCAAATGTAATGATGGGAAATCGGTCGGGATGAGCATATTTTACAGCATTGGTCGTAAAATTTAACAGAATACTTTCCAGATATGCGGCGTTAAAATTGATGGTATTTCCTTTTGGAATTTTATTGATTATAGTAATATTATTTTCAAGTCCGTAATTATTAATTATGGAGTTATTTTTTTCCAGAAAGCTATTTAAATCCAAGGGTTCTCTTGTAACACTTAAGTTATTTTGAATATTCACAATTTGGGACAAATGAGCGATGGTGGCACTCAGATTATTAGAAACAGTTCTTAAATGATTGAGGTATTCCTTGCCGGTTTCATTATTGTCTTCAGTTTCAATCATGTCCAGAAGCATTTTGATGTTTCCGGCATGTGTATTTAAATTATGAGCTGTGATGTGAGAAAAATTTAATAAACGACTATTATGTTCTTTATATTGTTGTAGGACTAAATCTGTTTCATTTTCTTTTTTTTGTGCAATAACACCCAAGTTTAAGTCCTGATTTTCCATAATGACTGGTTTAAAAAACTGAATATAAAAAACGGTTTCTCCATTAAAATTCAGCTTTGTTTTTATATAAGCTTTAAAAACAGACAAGCCTTTTTTAGGAAGCAGGCTTCTAAAGTCAATTTCTGCTTTCCTTTCAGTTTTTTTGAGTTGAATAAATAGTCGAAGTATTTTAATCCTATCCGCTTTATGAATGCTATTATAAAATAGCGGCAGAAAAGTGTCAGAGATAAGATTTGTTGGTAATCCGAATGTTTTGTAAATTGATTTACCTATAAGTAATTTATGAAAACTATTATCAGGAGCAATTTTAAATAATAACATATCTTCTGCTATATCATTAAAGAGCGTTTCCTGGAAATCATTCGGGTTTTTAGAGATATTTTGAAAATGAGATTTCATACTTTTTTAGTTTAAAAATTCAAATCATTACAAAAACCAAAAATGTTTTTTTTCAATCAGACCAAATAATGTAAATTATCTTTTTAAAGCATAATTATCTAAAAATAAGTAGGGTAGTCAACGAATTTTCAGATATAATTCGCTTTTTTATTCTGATTTTCAATTTTAAATTCATGTATTTAAATAGCTGAGCGGTTTGTAATAATACAAATATAACTGCTGTGAAATCAGGGGAATGTAGAGGTTATTAGTTTGTGGATGTAGAATTATTTCTACAAAAGGAAGGTTTAAATTCGATTAGGAGATGAATTTAACTACAAATAAAAAATTATTCGTTATCATCATATAACCTGAATAGTTCTATTAATGCAGCTAAACTATCAATTTCTAATTTTTCAAAAATTCTATTTTTAAAAGTACTGACAGTTGTTTTTTTGATGTTTAAAATATCTGATATTTCTAAGTTACCATGACCTTTAATAAGCATTTTGGCTACTTCTAATTCCCGGTTAGATAATTGCTCAATTGGGTTAATAGGGGATTTAGAGATATAGGAATCTAAAATTCTGTCTTTAACATTTTGAGTGATGTATTTCCCGGTTAAAACCATGGTTGTCAGGGCATTTTTCATTTCTTCTTCAGAACTGTTTTTGTTTAAGTAGCCCGATGCACCAGAGTTTAGATACCTTAACGCATAAATATCTTCGTTATATGCTGTAAAAATTAAAATTTTAATTCCTGGCTGTATGTTTTTTATATCCTGAATAATATTGATGCTGCTTCCATCGGGGAAATTAATATCTAAAATCAATAAATCTATTTTAGTTTCATGTAGTATTTTAAAGGTGTCTTTAAAATTTCCGGACTTGTATATTTTAGGATTTAAAAACAGCTCATTAATTAACATAGCAATTCCTTGTCTCACAATGCTGTGGTCGTCTGTAATTAAAAATGTACAGTGGTTTGATAATTTCATTTCTTTTTACTTGATTAAAGTTTATCCTAAAATTTGCTCAATATTAAATTGAATATAACGGTAGTTCCTTTTCCTTCTTCACTTTGAACATGGATATCGCCTTCAAATAATTCAATTATTTCTTTACATAAATTGAGACCTAATCCTACACCCAGATCATTAACTTTGTTAGAAATAGTGCCTTGGTAATAGGATTTAAAAATATTTTTTAAATCATTTTGATTTATGCCGGTTCCGTTATCAGCAATTTCAACATGGAGATTTATTTCATAATCGGTGAGCTGGTTAGCCTTGATAACAATATTAATAATGCCGTTTTCGGTAAACTTATTTGCATTTCCAATGATGTTATAAAACAATTGATGAATTTTAGCGGCATCCGTATATATCTTGTAATCTGATTCGAGATTTGAAATAACATTGATTTTATTTCCTTTCACTTCGGCAAGAGAACTCATGGAAGAAACAATCTGATTAATTTCCGTTTTTAACTCAATTTCCTGATTTTTCAAATGGAGTTTCTGATGTTCATCTTTAGAATATTCTAAAATTTGATTGGACAGAAGCAGCAATGAATTTGTTGTAAATTCTATTGATTTAAAAGTGTTTTTCACTTCCTTGTCTTTAATTAATGAGCGTACTTTTCTACTGTACATCGAAATGATATTCAGTGGTGAGCGAATTTCATGACTAATCATTCCCATAATTCGATTTTTAAAAATCAAATTCTGCTGTACTTGCTTTTGTGCTTTTATCAGTCTTTTTTCATATTCAAAAGCTACATGTGTAAAACTGAGGAGAATAATGGATACAATAAACATGATAATAATCAAGAATAGTATCGAATAATTTCTAACAGTTTTGTTGGATTGGTATTGGTTAACAATATTTTGTTCATTGTTGGTCTGAACTACATCAGCCGATTTTTTATAGTTAGTAATGATGTTTTGGCTTAAGCTTAGTAATTCATTGTTAAGTACAATTAATTCTAAATCCTTTTTTCTCAAATCAAAAAATGATTTTTTTAACTTTGCAAACTCATTTTGATAATAAGCGTTACTCTTGTTAAAAGCATTTTTTAATTGGTCTTCAATGCTTCCCGAAACGATCCCGTCTTTGTATTTCATTGTTACAACAACGTTAATTTGTTCTTTTTGAACATTTAAACGACCAGCTAAGGCATCTCCAATTCGACCCAGCAAACCTTTCTTTAAAACCGTGTCTACTTTAATATAAGAATCCGTTTTCACGTTATCTAATATTTTTTGGGTTTCAAATCTGGTTAAGTTAAATAAATCGGTTGCATTCTCATTATTCTTGTTTATTTGCTTATTGATAATAGAATCAATTGATGATTTTAAAACTAAAAGGGAAGCTTCTGTCTGCGCTTTTTTAAAAAATATTTTTTTATAATTCAAATTAGCATCGGTAAGAATACGTAAACTGTCTAATGAATTACTGATGTTGTTTAATGATGATGCGTATTTTTGAAATGAAATCTGATCTTTGTTTTTAAGATAGTTATTGAAATTTTCCTGTGACTCTATCAAAGAGATGTTTGCCCGATTAGTGTAATTAATAATTTTATTTGCAGAGGAAATTTCGTCCAGAGCATTAGATAGTTTTGTTTCGTTTTTAGTTTCATTATACCAGATAAAAACAGCAATAATTTGCAATAAAATTACGCTGGTTAATAAAGTGTAATGAATAATTTTTCGGTGCTCAAATTTTAATTTCTTTAAATAGAAAGCATTGAATTTTGGGAGGGTTTTATTCAAAATTTTTAATATTAAATTAATTTAAGGAAATAAAGACTACAGGAGGATAGATTTTTTTTTATTGGTTATGAAGATTTCAAATCCGTTAAAAACAGTTTGTGGTTCAAAATAATCTAAAAATTAAATCATACTAATTTCATCTCGACAGAAAAAATATTAATAAAAGGTTGTTAAATAGAGTCTGATAATTCAGGTGTTAAATTAATATATTAAATAAGTTTTGGGAAAAATCCCGGAATAGCTTTAAATTAAATGTCGTTTGTTTAGTGCAAAATTACGGATATTATCCAGCAACAAAATGTAAAATATTAGCGATATAGTTGTAGAATTTATTCTACATACATGAATATTAATGAATGGTTTTTTAACAGCTTAAAAAAAAGGCAAACTGAATTTTTCAATTTGCCTTAATTTTTTTTATAAATTAAACGAAGCTCCAATGTTAAAAGTAAATTGATTGTTCAAACGTTCAAATCCGGTTGCTTCCGGTTTGTATTTAGCAATAGGAACGCCTATTTCACTCACAACCCCAAAACCGTCTGTAAAGAAATAACGAATTCCCAAATGCGCACCAAAATTTCTCAATCCTAAATCCAATCCGGGATAAATATCTACTTTTTCATCAATATTGAACACATTCCCCAAATTTGCATTAAAACGGGCCTTAAGGTCTATCCTGTCGCCAAAATCAGGTTTGTTGCCCAAATCATCTTTACTAACAGATAATAAATAAGAACTTAAAACCCCAACGGAGATGTTTTCGCCCAAACCAAAATCTGAAGAAAGGCGAATTCCTGAGCCTCCATTCTGGATATTAGCAGCGATGTCAAATTTAGTATCTCCTTTTCCTTTAAAAGCCTGAGCGTTTATTAAACCTGTAACAGTTAATAATACAAAAATGAATGTTTTTTTCATGATAATTTTTTTGTACAAATGTATTTAATTTCTTCCTTTTTCATCGAAATATAAGTTACATAATGGTTCGCTTTGCCAATATTCTTTTGTATCTATATCCATAATGGTTAATGGGCCTTTAAAAGCGGCTCCGGTATCCACATTCCAGATACAGGCTTTCTTTACTGGAATGCTTTGATTAATGCGGGTAACAGGTGTGTGGCCTATGTAAATTTCGTTGTACAGGGTAAGCCGTTTAGGATACCTGACATCCGAAGAAGCAATGTTTTCATCTAATGCTAAGGCCATTTCCCAAAGAGTTCTGTCCCAGTAGAACAATTTAGGAAAATATTCAAAATTTACTCCGTTCATATTGGTGAAACCGGCATGGATAAATAAGCGTTGTTGTTCATCCAGGTAATAATCTTTTAATTCCTGTAAAAACGCAACATGTTTACGCTTGGTTTCATCACTTACTTTTTCATAAGCAATTACTGTTGCTTCCCCACCGTGATTGTACCACATAAGGTTATCCTTATTGTCTTTTAGCCAATGCAATAATAATTCATCATGATTTCCTCTAATAAAAACACAGTCGTTTTTTAAGTTTAATTCTATTAAAAAATCGATTACCTGGGGTGATTGGCTCCAGCCATCTACATAATCCCCTAAGAAAATCAGTTTATCTTTTTCGGTAACCTGAGCTCTCTCCATTATTTGATGCAAGGCACGTAAACCTCCGTGAATGTCTCCTATTACTAATGTCCTCATTTTTCTGAAATCTGCTTTTATGCTCTAATATAATAAAAATAGCTCAAAGAGATTGTATAGCGGATTTTTTTTAATGTAAAAAATTGGATTATTCTAATAAGCTAGAAGAAAGTGTTGAAAACAAGATTTTTTACTTTACAATATACCCACTTTTAGTGATGCATTTTGTCGACTTTTTTTAATTAACTTTGATAATATTATTTGAATAATCCAAATTAAGACCGTTTTTGTTAGAAACTTTTTAGATAAGGATGTGTTATTCATAGAAAAGTAAATTATGAAAAATGAACTTTCAGATTATAAACAAGCCCTGGATGAATCAGCTATAGTAGCAATTACAGATCAAAAAGGTACTATTATTCATGCTAATGATAATTTTTGCAAAATATCCAAATACAGTAGGGAGGAATTAATTGGACAAGATCACCGGATTATTAATTCTGGCTTTCACCCGAAGGAATTTATCAGAGAGATATGGACTACAATTGCAAAAGGTGAAATTTGGAAAGGGGAACTTAAAAATAAAGCTAAGGATGGAACCACCTATTGGGTTGATACTACTATTGTCCCTTTTTTGAATGAGGCGGGAAAGCCTTATCAGTATATTGCTATAAGATCAGATATTACCTTTAGAAAAGAGGCAGAAGAAAATTTAATCAAATATTCTAATGCGTTAGAAATCACTAATAAACAGCTTGTTGATTTCTGTAATATTGTTTCACATAATTTAAGGGCACCTTTAATCAATATTGCAATGCTGGTTGATTTTATTGAACAAAGCGAAGATGAAGAAGAAAGAAAAGAAGTCCAGGTCAAAATAAAACCAGTAATTAATCATTTATTAGAAGTTTTTAATGAACTGGTCGAGTCTATCCAAATCCAACAAGATGCAGGGATTAAAATAGATGAAATTGTTTTAGAAGATTGTTTGGAAAAAATTTTAATTGGATTTGAAACGCAAATTCAAGAATATAATGCCAGTATTAAAATAGACTTAGATGGCGTATCTACAATACTTTCCCCTCAAAAATATATAGAAAGTATATTTACTAATTTAATTAGTAATGCTTTAAAATACAGATCAACTCAAAGAAAATTAGAAATAAAAATCAAAGCCCAACAATTAAAGGATACTATTTTAATAGCTGTTTCTGATAATGGTTTAGGTATTGATCTTAATATGCATAAGAATCATATTTTTAAAATTAGAAAAACCTTTCATAAGCATAATGATGCAAAAGGATTTGGACTTTATTTAATTAAAACCCAAGTAGAGGCAATGGGCGGGAGAATTTGGGTTGAGAGTACAGTAGATGTTGGATCTACTTTTTTTGTTGAATTTAAAACACTTATGATATGAAGACAATTAGAAATATGACATTAATTGATGATGATGATATTTTTGTTTTTTTGACTAAAAAAGCTATTCAGACCACTAATTTAGTCGAATTGATTAAGGTTTTTGGTAATGGATTAGATGCAATAAACTTTCTTAAGGAGAATTGTAACAATTCTGATGCGTTGCCGGAAATTATATTACTGGATCTTAGTATGCCTATAATGGATGGATGGCAATTTCTGGATGAATTTACGAAATTGGCACCTAAAATAGATAAAAAAATAACCATCTATATTTGTTCTTCATCTATATCTCCCAGTGATGTTTTACTGGCTAAAAAAAACAATTTAGTTTCAGATTATATCATAAAGCCGGTATCAAAGGAAAAATTAATTGAGCTTATTAAAGGTCTTATTGACGCTATTTAGCAAAGTCATCACATATCATATTTCATTTTGCGCAGAATTCGCATCGCTTCTTTAAAGGACAAATAAATGGAAGGAAAAGCTTTCAGATGATTTTTAGCATCAATTAATTTCTTTTTAGCGTCTTCAAAACCGTTAAGATAACAAATCATAAAAGTCGAAGGAAGATTTTCAAGGTCTTTGAGTTCTCCGGGAGTGAGCTGAATGCCTTTCATGAGCTTTTTTATTAAAGCTTCATTGTTGTTATAGATGTGAAAGAGCATTTTTCTGTTGAATGCTGGCGGTTCAAAAAGCATTTTGCTTTCAATTTTGTAATAGCCATTTTCAAAAAAATAAATAGTTTGTTGTTCTAATGGATAATAGCTGGTTTTATCATTCAAACCCAACGGTACATATTCAATGATGGTAAAAGTATCTTCATCAAAAGAAATGGTAACCACATCCTGAGCCGAATAAAAAAGTTTAATATGTTCATTAATTAGTTCAATATCTACACGGGATAAAAACGTTTTGTCACGAACCGTTTTAGGAATCCCAGCCCAGCAAATAACAAATAACTCTTTAAAAACTTTGTATTTGGGAGCCATGTCTTTATGGCGGAAATTCATAAAATCAAAAACACCGTCAAGTGTATATTTTATATTATTACGGGAATTGTTTTCAAGGTCAATAACCGTTTCTGTATTGGGATAATTTTTATCAATTTTATCTTCAACGGGAGTGGTGTTGCTGCCACGCCTTATAAAAACGCTTTGTGCCGGTATGGTATGAATCCCTTTTTTAAACGAAGAGATTTTATTCTTGGGTTTGATGGTTACTAAACCTATTACCTTGTCTTTGGGTAAATTTGGAAAAGGAACGTTTTCATACTGAATTTTAGGAGGATTTTCTAAATAGGCATTAATAAGATTCTGAATATGACTGTCATCAAAAAAATCGGCACCTACAATTTCGTTGTCCTGATCTTCCACCCCTACCACAATATAGGAGTTGTTGGCTGGATTGGAGTTAGATAGGGCACAAATGTGTTTTAAAAATTTGGATTTTCCTTCTTTTGTGTGTAAATTTAGTTGGCGTTTTTTGTCGTAAAAACTATTTTCATCATTATGAGCGAGCAAATTTTTTATTAAAAGCCGTTTGTTAATCATCTGAAAATAAGATTTATGATTTATTTTAAAAAAAAATACCGTTTTTTCAGCAATTTTATTGTTTTTATTGCGTTGTCAATATACTAATTTTAAATACGTTAAATAAAATGAAAAAGATTAAATTTTGCCCCCAGTTTTTCTTTGTCATTGTTTTGCTTGCGAGCTTTTTTACAGCTTGTAATAATAACGATAATGACGACAGCTCTCAAACTTCAAGAATGACAGTTCGAATGGTAGATGCACCAGGAGATTATGATGAAGTAAATATTGATGTACAGGATATAATGATTAAATCTTCTGATGATACTAATGACAGTGAAGGCTGGGTAAGTATTGTTGATGATGATTTTACTCCCGGTATATATAATTTATTAGATTTAACAGGAGGTGTAAATGTTTTATTGGCTGATGAGTTGGTTCCATCGGGATATCTGGGACAGATACGATTAGTTTTAGGAGAGAACAATACTCTTTTAAAAGATGGTGAAGTAATTGATTTAGATACTCCAAGTGCGATGCAGTCAGGGTTAAAATTAATGGTTAATCAAACATTGGAGCCGGGTGCTACTTATGAATTTATTTTAGATTTTGATGTAGCTAAATCTATCGTTTCAGCCGGAGGTTCAGGAATGTATAATTTAAAACCTGTAATTCATGTTTCGGCTACAGCTACTTCAGGAGTAATTAAAGGAGCAATAAATCCTGTCCTGGAAGGTTATCAGGTCGAAGTTTCTGTTCCAGTAGGAGATGCTGTTATTACTACTTTTGCTGGAGAAACAGGATTGTTCCAGTTAAATGGTGTTCCGGCGGGAACTTATACAGTAACGTTGACTCCGGATGTTGCTTCGGGAAAAACGCCAATTACGATTACTGATGTAGTAGTTGAAAATGGAGAAATTACTAATGTAGGATCTGTTTCTTTCGAATAAAAAAGTAAAAAAATATAAAAAAAACAGCTCATTGATTTGAGCTGTTTTTTTATGGTTATTCCGCTCTTTGAATCATCGTTGCCGAACCTTGTGCGGTACACATGACCACTAAATCAGAGATGTTAACATGGTAAGGTCTTGATATCACAAAATGAATGATATCAGCAATATCTTCTGCTTTTAACGGTGTAAATCCTTTATAAACATTGGTCGCTTTTTCGGTATCACCTTTAAAACGAACCTGACTAAATTCAGTTTCTACAAGTCCGGGATGAATGGCTCCTACTCGAATTCCGTGCGGATTCAAATCCATTTTCATTGCTTTATTAAGCGCATCAACCGCATGTTTTGTGGCGCAATACACATTTCCATTTACATAAACTTCCTTTGCTGCGGTTGAACCAATGTTGATAATATGTCCTGATTGTTGTGCAATCATTTTTGGAATTACAGCTTTGGAAACATACAAGAGTCCTTTTAAATTAATATCAATCATGTTTTCCCAATCTTCTAAATTACCGTTTTGAATAGGGTCTAAACCATGCGCATTTCCGGCGTTGTTAATGAGAATATCGATTGTAGAAAAGGATTCCGGCAGAGCATTTATTTTTTCAAAAACTGCTTTTTTATTACTGACATCAAATGAAAGACAGTGGACTTTAGTAATCAGGCTAAGTTCTTTTTCAAGTTTATCTAATCGATGCTGACGTCTTCCGCAAAGGATAATAGTATAATTGTTTTGGGCTAAAAGTTGTGCCGTTGCTTTCCCTATTCCGCTGGTTGCTCCAGTTATTAGTGCTGTTTTATTCATGTTATATGATTGTGCAGTTTGCTTAATATTCAAAATGTAATTCAGAATCAGTAAAAAAACATTTCAATAAGGTATTCCTGATTTTTAAATAAACAATAATTGCCTTTTTAGGTTGTTATTTCTAACCCCTTTACTTTCTGATAATTGAATGATTTTTTACGCTTTTATTTTTCGAATAAAATGATTTTTTTGCGCTTTTAAAACTATAATTCTTAAACTTCTTAAAATTATGGAAATTGTATCATAATTCGACCTTAAAATTGCAGTATTGGCAGAAGTTTTAACCATTTTTTAACATCTTAGCTGTAAAAAAAAATTCAATTTGCACTCTCAAAACTAAGGCATTAAATTCAAGGCATTAAAAATAATTTTATGGAAGAGAATACAGCGACTTTAGACATCAGAGCAATCAATGAAAAAATAGAAAGAGAGAGTGCTTTTATCGATCTTCTTACTATGGAAATGAACAAGGTGATTGTGGGTCAAAAGCAAATGGTTGAGCGATTATTGATTGGATTATTAGGGCAAGGACATATATTGCTTGAAGGAGTTCCGGGACTGGCAAAAACATTAGCAATTAATACGCTTTCTAAAGCCGTTCACGGTTCTTTTAGCCGAATCCAGTTTACCCCGGATTTATTACCTGCAGATGTGGTAGGGACAATGATTTATAATATTAAGCAAAATGAATTCTCTATTAAAAAAGGGCCTATTTTTGCTAATTTCGTTCTTGCCGATGAGATTAATCGTGCTCCGGCTAAAGTACAATCGGCATTATTAGAAGCCATGCAGGAAAAGCAGGTTACCATTGGTGATACCACTTTTAAACTGGAAAAACCATTTTTAGTTTTAGCTACGCAAAACCCAATTGAGCAGGAAGGAACGTATCAGTTGCCAGAGGCACAGGTGGATCGTTTTATGCTGAAAACAGTGATTGATTATCCTAAAATGGATGAAGAACGATTGGTAATTCGTCAAAACTTAAGCGGAAGTTATGAGAAAGTAAATCAGGTAGTTTCTGTTGAGCAAATTTTACGTGCACAAGAAGCAGTTCGTGAAGTGTACATGGATGAAAAAATAGAGAAATATATTCTGGATATTATTTTTGCAACCCGTTACCCTGAAAAATACAAACTAGCTGATTTGAAACCGTTAATTAGTTTTGGTTCTTCACCACGTGGAAGTATTAACTTAGCTACTGCAGCTAAATGTTATGCTTTTATCAAACGCCGTGGGTATGTAATTCCAGAGGATGTTCGTGCCGTTGTTCATGACGTTTTACGTCACAGAGTAGGGGTTACTTATGAAGCAGAAGCTGAAAATATTACTTCGGTAGATATTATCAATAAAATCATCAACGAAGTAGAAGTACCGTAATAGTAAAATAGTACCTAGTGATTAGTCCTTAGTTTTTTCTCGGGACTATGAACTAAAAGCTAAGGACTAAGGACTAATTACTAAAAAAATGGATACAAAAGAGCTTTTAAAAAAAGTACGAAAAATAGAAATCAAAACCCGAAGACTAAGCGACCACATCTTCTCAGGGGAATATCATACTTCTTTCAAAGGACGAGGAATGACTTTTAGCGAAGTGCGTCAGTATCAATATGGCGATGATATTCGAAATATAGACTGGAACGTTACCGCTCGTTATAATGAAGCACATGTAAAAGTTTTTGAAGAAGAGCGGGAATTAACCATGATGTTAATGGTTGATATTTCGGGTTCGGAGAGTTTTGGTTCTAAAAATCAATTTAAAAAAGACATCGTGACAGAAATTGCTGCAACGATGGCTTTTTCGGCTACACAAAATAATGATAAAATAGGACTGATTTTATTTTCAGACCAAATTGAACTGTATATTCCGCCTAAAAAAGGAAGATCCCACGTTTTGCGTATCATTCGCGAATTGATAGAATTTGAACCTAAAAGCCATAAAACAGATATTGCTCAGGCCTTAAAATTTTTGTCGAGTACTCAAAAAAAGAAAGCCATTGTTTTTATGATTTCTGATTTTATATCAGATGATTATGAACAAACGTTGAAAATTGCTGCTAAAAAACACGATCTTACAGGAATCCGTGTGTATGATATTCGCGAACAAAAAATGCCAAATATAGGTATGGTTCCTATGCTGGATGCTGAATCCGGTGAAATACAACTGGTAGATACAGGTTCTAAAGCTGTTCGAATGAATTATGAGAAATATTATCAGGAGCAATTAAATTATTTTAAAGAAACCTTTAGTAAATCAGGTTCCGGTGTAGTAAATACCAGAGTGGACGAAAGTTACGTAACCAAATTATTGGGCTATTTTAAATCGAGATAAGATTTTTGATTTAAGATTTAATCGGATTCATAAAACATGAAAAAACAGATATTCTTCTTATTATTACTGATTTCAACTTCTGCCGTTTTTGCGCAAAAAAGAGTAGAAACAAGTATTGACACTACAAAAAATAAAATTGGAGCCGAGTTTAAATTAACGGTAAAAACTTCGGTAGATACTCTGTCTAAAGTTGTTTTTCCAAATTTAAAAAACATAGGCGCTTTAGAAGTAATTCAATCCTATCCTATTGATACCGTAAAAAATAATGACCGCTATGAGTTAATTAAAAAATACGGTTTGACCCAATTTGATTCCGGACGTTATGTAATTCCGGCAATCAAAATACTTATTAATAACAAAGCGTATCAAACGGATTCTATAGCTGTTGAAGTGGCGAATGTTCAGGTAGATACTTTAAAACAAAAAATGTATGATATTAAGGATATTCAGCCTGCCAATGATTCTCTTGGTAACTGGTGGAAATATCTTTTAGGATTACTTGTAATTCTGGCAATTGGTGCAGGAATATATTGGTTTATCAAAAAGAAACAAAAGAAGAAAATAGAAGAAGAGGTTTATAAAACGCCTATAGAAAAAGCCACAAGTTTATTGAACAACTTAGAAAAGAAAGAACTCTGGCAAAAAGGAGAAATAAAAGAATATTATAGCGAATTAACAGATATAGCCCGAAATTATATCGAAGAAGCAATAGAAATTCCGGCGATGGAAAGTACTACTTCGGAGTTGATAACGGGTTTAAGAGCAGCTTCGGTCAAAAAGAAAATGACGGTTTCTGCCGAGACAATTGAAAATCTGGAAAGAGTTTTAAAACAAGCCGATTTAGTAAAATTTGCTAAATCAAAACCATTGGAATACGAAATAACAGAAGACAGGAATAAGATTCAAAAAGCAATTTTAACATTAGACAGTTCTATTCCTGTTGAGGTTCCTGCTGAAGAAGATGTGTTGTTGAATGAAGCTCAAAGGCAAAAACAAATTGCGCTTCAGTTAAAGAAAAAAAGAAAACAACGTATTATCAGTGCAGCGGCTATTGTAGTGTTTTTACTCGCAGCAACCACTATTTTCCTGATGGTCACTAAAGGATTTGATTATGTAAAAGATAATCTTATCGGGCATCCATCTAAAGAATTATTAGAAGGAGAATGGGTACGAAGTGAATATGGAAATCCGGCTGTAAAAATTGAAACACCTAAGGTTCTTGTACGAACAGATTTGGCAAAATCATTGCCTAAAGAAGGAATGGCATTAATTAAAGAAATGCAGTCATTTGTTTACGGAAGCCTGATTGATAATTTCTATTTGATGGTTTCTACCTTTAAATACAAACAGGAAGGACAGATTGATTTAAAAAAATCCATGGATGGTTCTTTACAGGCTATGGAATCTCAGGGTGCTCAAAACATGATTGTAAAACAGGAAGATTATGAAACTCAGGAAGGAGTTACAGGCTTGAAAGCATACGGAACTTTTACCAGGGTAAGTCCAATAACAAATGATAAAGAAAGAATGTATTACGAAGTTTTGATGTTTAGCCATGAAGGTGGTTTACAACAAATTTTGATTCTGCATCAGGAAGGGGATAAATATGCAAATGAAATTTCAGAGCGGGTATTGGGCTCGGTTGAATTAAAACAAGGAGATAAATAATGGCAAAAATAAGTTTTTTAAATCCAGAGTTTTTTTGGTTGTTTCTTTTAATTCCGTTAGCCATCATTTGGTTAGTTTTAAAAAGAAACCAGCAATCGGCAACTTTGAAAGTGAGTTCTGTAAAAGGTTTTAAAGCATCTCATTCTGTGTGGACAAAATTAAAGCCGTATTTAAGTGTACTCCGGTTGTTAGCACTGAGTTCTTTGATAGTTGCTATGGCCAGGCCAAGAACAGTTGATATTAGCAACAGAACAAAAACAACCAAAGGGATTGATATTGTGATGGCAGTGGATGTTTCAGGAAGTATGCTTGCTAAGGATTTAAAGCCAAACCGTATGGAGGCTTTAAAAAGAGTGGCTGAGAATTTTGTGGAACAACGACCAAATGATCGAATAGGATTAGTGGTATATGCTTCTGAAGCGTATACTAAAACACCGGTTACCAGTGACAAAGCTATTGTAGCAGAGGCCATCGAAAGCATTAAATACGATAACGTTTTGAAAGACGGAACCGGAATAGGAATGGGACTCGCTACTGCTGTAAATCGTTTAAAAGATAGTCAAGCTAAGAGTAAAGTAATTATTCTGTTGACGGATGGTGTTAATAATGCCGGTTTTATAGAGCCCGAAACAGCAGCAGATATTGCAAAACAGTACGGAATAAAAGTATATACAATCGGAATTGGAACCAATGGAATGGCGGAGTTTCCTTATGCTTTAGGTCCAAATGGGCAGTTTTTGTTCCAACGAATGAAAGTAGAAATCGATGAACGATTGATGAAAAGTATTGCTCAAAAAACCGATGGAGAGTATTTCAGAGCCACCAGTAACAGTAAGTTGGCTGAGATTTATGACGAAATCAACAAACTGGAAACGACTGAAATTGAAGAATTGAAGTTCTATGATTATGATGAAAAATACAGGCCTTTCGTGTGGTTAGCCGGTTTTCTGGTATTGCTTGAATTTGGATTGCGAAATACAGTTTACAGAAGCTTTATTTAGGGGTTTAACTGCAAGGTACACAAAGGAAGACAACACTCAGGAAAGTGTATGGCTAAAAAATTAAAACATCTGTAGCTGTTAAAAGAATAATAAACGAAACATTATAAATATAGTTTGCAAGTAACTTTGTGGACTTAGTGAAATAAACTTAATGACCTTCGTGGTTAAATAAAATGGAATTAGACGAAAAAATATATTTGTACTTACTTTTTATACTACCTCTTGTAGTGTTGCTTTTCCTGTTGAATATGTATTGGAAAAGGAAAAAGCAAAAGGAATTTGGTGATTTAGACATCATAAAAAAATTAAGTCCGGAGCATTCTGTTTTTAAACCCGCTTTTAAATTAGCGGTGCTTTTATTAGCATTACTGGGATTAATTTTCGGATTGGTAAATCCTAAAATAGGTACCAAGATGGAAACTGTAAAACGGGAAGGAATTGATATTGTTTTTGCAATGGACGTTTCTAAAAGTATGCTTGCAGAAGACGTAGCACCTAACAGATTAGAAAAGAGCAAACAAGTAGTTTCTCAAATTATTAATCAGTTAGGGAGTGACCGTATTGGTATTGTAGCTTATGCAGGAAGTGCTTTTCCGGTTTTGCCAATAACGACTGATTATAGTGTGGCCAAAATGTTTTTGCAAAGCATGAATACAGATATTGTTTCTTCAAGGGGAA
Organism: Flavobacterium flevense; assembly: GCF_900142775.1. Taxonomy (GTDB): domain Bacteria; phylum Bacteroidota; class Bacteroidia; order Flavobacteriales; family Flavobacteriaceae; genus Flavobacterium; species Flavobacterium flevense. The sequence continues at coordinate 241,105 of NZ_FRCC01000002.1, read as the reverse complement.
CATCATTAGAGGAAGCCATACGATTATCTGCAACTTATTTCGAAGAAAAAAGCAAAACGTCTAAACTGTTGATTCTTATTTCGGATGGAGAAGACCATTCCGAAGGAGCACAAGCAGCGGCAGAAGAAGCGAATAAGCTGGGAATGCGTATTATTACTATTGGAATTGGAACCGAAAAGGGAGGCACAATTCCGTTAAAAATAAATGGTGTAGTACAAAGTTATCAAAGAGACAGAAATGATGAAGTGGTTATAACCAAATTGAATCAACCGGGTTTAGAGCTAATCGCAAAAGAAACTAAAGGCGGTTATGTGAGTGGAAATAACACCAAACAAGTAGTGGAGTACATCAAAAAAACATTAGATACTATTCAGAAAACCGAGTTTGAATCGACTCAGATGGCCGATTTTCAATCGCAGTTTCAATGGTTTTTAGGATTAGCTTTTGTGCTTTTATTCCTGGATTTATTTCTTTTAGAGAAAAAAACCAGTTGGGTGAAGAAGTTAAACTTATTTAACGAGGAAAAATAAATGTCAATTCCTTTGACGGATTAAATTAAATGATAAGGGAGAACACTAAGAAATGAAAATGAAGAATTTTATACAATACGGATTTACCTTTTTTGCGCTGCTTTTTCTGAGTTTGGGCAGCATATTAGCGCAGGAAAAAGACAATGCATTACCAAAAGCAAATGAAGCTTACAGTGACAGTAAATATGCTGAGGCTGAAGCAGCGTATAGAATATCAAATTCAAAATTTCCTAATCGCTCTGTTTCGCCATACAATTTAGGAAATGCTATTTACAAACAAAATCAGCCATCAGAGGCTAAATATGCTTACGCAAAAGCGCTAAAGAATGCCAGATCAAGAATTCAAAAACACAAAGCCTACCATAATTTAGGGAATGTTTTTATGAAAGAGAAAGATTATACTCAGGCAGTAGAAGCTTATAAAAATGCCCTTAGAAACAATCCTGATGACGAGCAAACCCGATACAATTTTGCATTAGCTAAAAAAATGCTGAAAGAGAATCCGCCTAAAGACAACAAGGATAAAAAAGATAAAAATAAGGATAAAGACAAAAAGGATCAGGATAAAAAAGATCAGGACAAAGACAAGAAAGATCAGGATAAAAAAGACGAGAATAAGAAAGATCAGGACAAAAAGAATCAGGATAAAAAAGATGGCGACGACAAAAAAGATGAAAATCAGCCACCAAAACCGCAGCCTGGCGGAATTTCAAAAGATCGTTTACAAAACCTTTTAGATGCAGTGAATAATGAAGAAAAGAAAATTCAGGACAAGGTAAACGCAAATAAAGTAAAAGGAAAACCAGTTGATACAGAGAAAGACTGGTAAAAATTGAAAAATTTTCCAATTTATAAAGTGTACAACAAAAGATAGATAATACGATTTTTAAATAATAATATAATATACTCCGTTTTGGCTTCCTCTCCTTTGGAGAGGGTTGGGGAGAGAAAAAAAATGAAAAGATATTTAGTAGTATTACTGTTAAGTTTTCAGGGACTTTGGGCTCAAGTACAGTTTGAGGCTAAAGTGAGCAAAAACACGCTGGGTCTGAACGAAAGACTTCGTATTGATTTTGTGATGAATATTGATGGAGACAACTTTAACGAACCTTCTTTTGAAGGGTTCAGAGTCATTGCAGGACCAAGCCAGCAAGTGAGCCAGTCATGGGTAAACGGAAGAAGTTCGTTTGAAAAAATCTATTCTTATTATTTAATGCCTAATCAAAAAGGGATATTAACCATCAAGCAGGCCACTATAGAATACAATGGGCAGGTGTATAAAACTAATCCGGTAAGGATAAATGTTACTAATGCGATAGAACAGCCTAAGGATCCTAATGATACCAGTGTTTCAGCAGATAATAATTTGTATCTGGTAGCTGATGTTTCTAAAACAAATCCGTACATCAATGAACCCATTACGGTGGTTTACAAATTGTATTTTAGTTATAATATTGGAATTAAAAACTGGAGAGAATTAGGAAAGCCCACATACAATGATTTTTGGAGTCAGAATATTGATATTAAGGAGTTAGTTCCGGAAGAAGGAATGTTCAAAGGGGAGAGATTTCGTTATGTGGTTTTGAAAAAAACGGTTTTATATCCTCAAAAATCAGGAAAACTTAATATTGAACCCCTTGCATTAGATATTGATGTAGAATTGCCTACAAATCGCAGAAATATTTTTGGGCAAATGCTTTTGAAAGAAGACAGCAAGAGAGTTTCGGCCGGAGCCAGAATAATCAATGTAAAAGCTTTGCCGGAAGCAGGTAAACCGGACGATTTTTCAGGGGCCGTGGGAAGTTTTGACTTTAAAGTGATTCCGTCAAAAACAGAACTTAAAAACGGAGAAAGTCTGGATTTGGTAGTAAGTGTGGCTGGAAAAGGAAATTTAAAACTGTTTAATTTGCCAAAACCGGTTGTGCCAAATGCACTGGAAATGTACGATGCGGTTCATAACGAACAAGTAAATACGCCTCTTTCAGGAATGACCGGAAAAATATCCGACAGTTATACTATTATTCCGCAATATAAAGGGGAATATCCTATAAAACCAATGCAGTTCTCCTATTTTGATTTAAATTCAGGTAGGTACAAAACCATTACTTCTCCGGAGATTATTGTTAAAGTACTTGATGGACCTACACAGGCCGTGGCCAGTTCTGACTCAGGAACAGGAAAAAATCAGCTAACTGCTTCGGAGCAATTCAAGTATTTAAAATTGAATACAAAATTAAAAGCAATCCATCAGAAAGATTTCTTTGGATCCACATTGTTTTACTGCCTGTTGTTAATTCCTTTTGGGTTATTACCAATAATTGTATTGGCTAAAAAGAAAAAAGAAGCTATTGACGGCGATATTGTTGGAAACCGAATCAAGCGTAACAACCGTCTGGCAAAGAAATATCTGTCAGAAGCAAAGAAGCAAATCAACAACAAAGAACCTTTTTATGTGGCGCTTGAAAAAGCCATGCATAATTTCCTGAAAGCTAAATTGCATATTGAAACCTCAGAAATGAGTAAAGATAATATCAAAGAAATTTTATTGTCTAAAAATGCAAATCCGGAATCGATAAATGAGTTTATTGCACTTACTGAAAACTGTGAAATTGCAAGATATGCGCCTTCATCCAGCGCCACCATTCAAAAAGATTATGAAAAAGCAGTATTGATAATTTCTGATCTGGAGAAACAGCTTTCTTAATACTCTTAGTGTTTAAAAAAAATTATGAAGAACATATTTTATATATTATTGTTAATGAGCCAGGTTTTCTTTGCCCAAAGCGGCTTTGAAAGAGGAAACGATTTGTATAAAAACGGCAAATATGAACAGGCAATTGACGCTTACAATTCGGAATTAAGTGCTAAGAAGCATTCGGCAGAATTGTATTTTAATTTGGCTAATTGCTATTATAAACTGAACAAAGTAGCACCGGCGATTTACAATTATGAAAAAGCATTAGTCCTGAATCCTAATGATAAGGACATTGCTAATAATTTGAGATTTGCTCAAAAACGTACTGTCGATGAAATAAAAGTCGTACCTAAAGTAGGTTTTGCAAAATTACTTCGTGATTTCACCGGTAATTTTCATTACAATACCTGGGCATGGATTTCGGTTGTTTTTGCTGTTTTATTTTTGATTTCTTTTTTAGGCTATTATTTTTCAGCTTTGACATTGAATAAAAGATTGTTTTTCTTTGGAATGTTTGTAATGCTGCTATTGGTTATTATCAGTGTTGCTTCGGCTGCTTTTGAAAAAAGTCATTTTAAAAATGAAAAACCGGCTATTGTTTTTGCCGAAATGGCTGAAGTAAAAAGTGAACCACAAAATAAAGGAACAACCGTGGTTGTTTTACATGAAGGAACTAAGGTGTATGTAAACGAAAAAGTTGATAATTGGAAAAAAGTTCAATTAACCGATGGAACCGAAGGCTGGATTGACAGCGATGCCATCCGGGAAGTGAAATAATAAGATTCCAGAATGCAGATGCCTTCTGGGTTCTAAAATATGCTTACTTTTTAAGGTCTCCGTACCATTTTGTAATAGATGGATACATGAAAGTAGCAGTTTTTTGAATGGGATTATAAAAAATGGATTTATCAAGTGTTTCCTGTTTTGCGAAAAAATGATTGTAATTTATTTTTTCGAAAAGAGAAAAGACAATCCCAATAAGCAATACCGTTTTTAGCACCCGAAATAATCCGCCGCCTAGTTTATTGGCCCAGCCTAAAAAAGCAAAATCTACTATTCCTGTCAGGATTTTGGCTAAAAAATGAATGCCAATTACCACCAGAATAAAAGTGAGTAAAAAAGCAATAACCTGAACGGTATTAGGATTCCAGTGTACAAAACCAGCAAGAACATCTTTAGTGACAACTGAGAATTTAACCGCTAAATAAACCCCCACAATTAACGAAAGAAAAGAAGCTAATTCAATAAATAGCCCATTTACAGTTCCTTTGTACAAAGCAAATACCAGTAAAGCACCTAAAATAATGTCTAAAAAACTCATAGTAAAAAGAGAAAAGAATAAAGAGCAAAGATAAAAGAATTATGTTGGTATCTTTGCACCTGATAATTTTAGATAGTAGAAAATCAGATATCAATTTCTAACTTCTAACTTCTAACTTCTAACTTTTAACTTTTAAATATGTCAAGAGACACACAACTTAAAGAGCGCTGGGAAAAGCTCGTCGATATACTTTCTAATCAGTTTTCGCAAGGCGAAGATCTGGATTTAGATGCCATTATTTTTCTGATTGGCGTTCAGGAATTGGGTAAATTCCACCGGGAATACAAGAAAGATGAAAAACTAAACCTGATGCACATCGCCATTTGCCGTTTATTAGAACCTTATGGTTTTTATGAATTCGAATATTATGATGAAGAAGGCTGGCCGCATTACAAAGTAAAAGAAGAGTTACCACCTTTGAAAGCAGGGGAACAAACTGTTTTGATGAAGGAAGCGATCGTGAGTTATTTTATAGAAAAAGAGCTCATTGATTGATGATTTGTTATTTTACAACAGATGTTTAGAAAAACTTCTAACTTCTAACTTTTAACTTCTAACTTTTGCTTAAATTTGCACACTCAATTATTGGATGAAAATGATAGATAAGATAAAAGAATATATTGGTGAAGCACAAGCTTTTTCAACACAGGATACAGCCGAATTAGAATCATTTAGAATTAAATTTTTAGGAAGTAAAGGAATCTTAAAAGACTTTTTTGCTGAATTTAAAAATGTGCCTAACGAGCAAAAAAAGGAATTTGGACAGGTAATTAACCTGCTGAAAACTTCTGCTGAAGAAAAAGTAAAATCAATCCAGGAAGCTTTAGAAAGCAAAGAAGAATCTAAAGGAATCTATGGCGATTTGACCCGTGCGGCTGAACCGGTAACTATTGGTTCCCGTCACCCGATTTCTATTGTAAAAAACCAAATTATAGATATCTTTTCTACCATTGGATTTAATGTTTCCGAAGGTCCGGAAATTGAAGACGACTGGCATAATTTTACAGCATTAAACTTGCCAGAATACCATCCGGCACGTGATATGCAGGATACGTTTTTTATCCAGACGAATCCCGATATTTTATTGCGTACCCACACTTCATCGGTTCAGGTGCGTTATATGGAAAACAACAAACCGCCTATCCGAACGATTTCTCCGGGACGTGTTTTTCGTAATGAAGCTGTTTCTTCCCGTTCACACTGTATTTTTCACCAGGTGGAAGGATTGTACATAGACAAAGAGGTTTCTTTTGCTGATTTGAAACAAACACTTTTGTATTTCACTAAAGAGATGTTCGGAAAGTCAAAAATTCGTTTGCGTCCTTCTTATTTTCCTTTTACGGAGCCAAGTGCCGAAATTGATATTTATTGGGGTTTAAAAACCGAAACCGATTACAGAATTACCAAAGGAACCGGCTGGTTAGAAATTGGTGGTTGCGGAATGGTAGATCCTAATGTTTTGAAAAACTGTGGCATCAATCCTGATGAATACAACGGATTTGCTTTTGGAATGGGAGTAGAGCGTATTGCAATGTTGTTATACCAAATTGGCGATATTCGTATGTTTTATGAAAATGATGTACGTTTCTTAGAGCAATTTAAATCGATAATATAATTTAAAGTCCTTAGTAATTAGTCCTTAGAGAAGTAGTTTTGCTTATCACTAAGGACTAATAACTAGGGACTAAGGACTAATTAATGAAAAAAGACATTACAATCCCCGAAGTAGAAAACGTATTTATTGCTGCCGTTCAGGAATGGAGCGATGACTTTATGGAGAAAGTTTGGTATGCTTATTTAGTAAACGACAGTGATTTTAATATCGAAAGTGCCATGGTAGTTTCCAAAGCTTTTGGAACTATCGATGGCGAAATGAAGAAAACCTCTGTTTTACGTCATGCCTTTGTAGAAGTTCCTGCTGTTTCAGTAGTGAAAATAGAAATGGTGGAAAAAAGTGTTTTGGTTTTGAATAACGAATTCATGCTGACTTTCTTTATTGGAAACACCTTATACGACAAGAAATTTATCTTTAAAGCCAATTCCATCAACGAAAACAATACCGAAGAAGTGCCGATTCTATTTGTAGAAGGGGTGATTGTTAGATAAATACAATTTTAAAATTATACTGAAGGCAGCATTTCGATTGAAATGCTGCCTTTTTTAGTTTTTAGAATAATTAATTTACTATTTGTAAAGTTCTTCAATGATCTATTTACAGTTATAATTAAAGCTAAAATTATAACTGTTAACATTTTCCTTACCTAACTATAATAATGCGTTAAGGATTTCTTAAAGTTTAAAAGTTTACTAATAAGAAAATTATAAGCACTTTTGCGTCAAATAATTTACTAATATTAAAAATTTAAACAAAATGAAAAATAATATATTTTTAATTTGTGCCACTTTTTTATTTTTTTCATGGACAGCCTTTGCTCAAACAGGGTCTGTGAAAGGTAAAGTTCTGGATGGATCTTTTCCTCTTCCTGGTGCAATAATTCAACTGAAAGGAATTCAAAAAAGTGTTTCCACTGATTTCGAAGGAAATTTTACAATTACTGGTTTAAAATCGGGTAATTATACCATAATTATAAGTTATGTTGGGTATGAGAAATCAAATCAGGATGTGATTGTTGAATCAGGGAAAGTTGCTAAAGTACCTAATATTTATATGAAGTCAACTTCAGATGAATTACAGGAAGTTGTTGTTTCTGGTAGCGTTTCTAGGAGACTTAGTGAAGCTAAAGCTCTTAATATTCAAAAAAATGCAATTAATTTAGTAAATGTAATTGCTGCAGATGGTATAGGTAAACTTCCAGATAGAAATGCAGCCGAGGCTGTACAACGTATACCTGGAGTTTCTGTTGAACGTGATCAGGGTGAAGGACGTTATGTAGCTGTAAGAGGATTACCTGCCGAGTGGAGTTCTACAACAATGAACGGAAACCGTCTTCCAACTGCTGCCGATGAGGGGGCTAGTAGAGCAACCGCTTTTGACTTTTTTCCAACAGAAATGATTGGTTATGTTGAAGTAGCTAAAGCATTAACACCAGATATTGATGGGGATGCTTTGGGTGGTAGTGTAAATTTTATTACAAAAACCGCGCCGTCAAAATTTACTGTCGATGCAACAATAGGTGCTGGTTATAATGAAAAATCAGATAAAGGAGTTTATAGTGGATCTTTACTTGTAGGGGATAAAAGTAAAAATGGAAAATTTGGATATATTGTAAATCTTGCACAATGGAATCGTAATTGGGCTGCTGATAATTTTGAAGCCAGAAGATCAGGTGATGAGGGTGTTTACCGTCTAGAGTTAAGAGATTATACGGGAGAAAGAAAAACAACAGGTTTTAATGGTGGTTTTGAGTTTAATCCTGACGAAAAAAACAAGTTGTTTGTAAAGCTTAATTATGGAAAACTATTGGATAAAGAGCTGCACTATAAACAACGCATTCGATTTGATAAATTTAATGATGTTACAAATACAGGACGTGTAGAACTGCAAAATATATATAACGAACTGAATTTTGATTTTTACGGAGCAGAAGTTGGAGGTAAGCATATTGGAAATAAAGGTGTTTTAGATTGGAGCGCTGCACATTACAGCACTGAATTTTATTATGGAAATGTTCCAGACGCAAAAAATAACAGTTATTATTCCACATTCTTTAAGCAGGATGGTGTAGGCTTTAATTCAGATTATATTGAAGATAGAGGTAATGGACCAAGAGCTTACTGGAATACGGATGGCGGTTATATGGATACAAATAACATGTTTGGTTACTTATCAGATTCGAATTTTCAAACCAGCCCTGATCAAATGACTTTTACTACGCTTGAATTATATAAAGTAGGTGTTAAGGAAAAAGATAATATTGTTGCAACGGTAAATTATGAACTTACGGCAAATGATAATCTTGTTCTTAAATTTGGAGGTAAATTTAGAGATAAAGACAGAAGAGCTACTTTTTCGGACGAGTTCTACAATTGGACAGGAAATGGTGCGGTACCTACTTTAAATTCTTATGGGGAATATAATATTTATCAACCCGGGGGAAAAGAATATCTGAACGAACTTAATACAAATATAGGGAATAGTTTTGGACCTGTACTTTCGAAAAATGGTCTCAATCAGTTTTATAATGATAATTTCAGCAATGGTAATCTTACTCTTTCTGAAGCTGATTCTGAAATATTAGCTAATGGTGGCGGACTTGGAAGAAATTTTGATGTAGATGAAACTCATACATCAGGATATGGTATGGCTACTTATAAAATTAATGATAAACTTACTTTTCTGGGAGGTTTAAGAGCTACTTATACTAATACAAAAGTAAGCGGTTATCAATATGATGTTTCAGATGAAAATCCTGATGGATTGCTGTCTAAAGTCACTAAGACTAAAAGGTACTTGTCACTACTGCCAATGCTTCATCTAAAATATATGGCTGATGAAAATACTAATCTGAGGTTAGCGGCAACAAGAACATTTACAAGACCAGATTTTGGTTACCTTGTTCCTGGTGGTACTTATCTTGCGGCAGATAATGAATATGATGGAGGTAATCCGGATGTTAATCCTACTTATTCTTATAATTTTGATGTAATGGGAGAACATTATTTTGGGAAGTTAGATGTAGTATCTGCAGGTGTATTTTATAAATTGATTACTGATCCTATTTTTATGGATACAAGACAAGGTGATATAAATGGACACACTGGTGTTGAAATTTCTCAACCACTCAATGGGGATAATGCTTGGCTTTTTGGTGCAGAATTCAGCGGAAACAAAAAATTTGATTTCCTTCCGGGTTTCTTTAATGGATTTGGTGTGCAAGCAAATTATACTTTTACAAAATCAGAAATGACAATACCGGGACGTGAAGGCAAAACAAGTCTTCCGAGACAAGGAGATCATTTAGTTAATGCTCAGCTGTATTATGAAAAAGGAAGAGTAAATGTAAGGGCAGCTTATAATTTTAAAGCTAAATATATCACGGAACATGGTGGAAGCGGATTGAAAAGAGATGATGTTTACTATGGAAATTATTCGGCTCTTGATGCAAATTTATCTTTTAAAATAAGTAAGCATGTTACCCTATTTGCTGAGGCAAACAACCTGCTTAATCAAAAACTTGAATATTACTATGGAGATGACTCTAGGCCTAAACAAGTTGAGTTTTATGGAATAAGAGGTCAAATGGGAGTTAAATGGAGTTTATAACACTTGATTTTGTTTTTTTGTAATTTAAAAGCCGACTATTCAGTCGGCTTTTATTGTTTAAATCTTTATTGTTTGACCCCAATTCGGTAATGTTTTCCTGTTTTAGCTTCTTCAAAAGCATTGGATAATTCGTTTAAGGGAAATTCTTTGCTGACTAGAATTTCAAATGGATATTTGGAGTGATTTTCAGCTATGAAATCAACGGCAAAGCCAAGATCGTTTGGAGTATAATTATGGAGACCTTTTATGGTTATAAGATTTCTAACTATCATTTCGGCATTTATTTGTGTGGGTGGCTGAGTGTAAACAGCTCCTATCCAGATAGCTCTTCCGCCTATTGCAAGTAGTTCAAGTCCTTTTTCCATTACTGCTGCTATTCCTGTAGTGTCAATAATTACGTCTATTTTTTCTTTAGGAATAAGTGTTTTGATTTCATCTGCTGACAATTTGCCATCGATAAGTTTGTTAGCGCCAAATTTTTTTGCTAAGTCTAATCTTTCTTTATTAATATCCATTGCAAAAACATTCTTTGCTCCTCCTTCTTTAGCCATTGCACAAGCTGATAGTCCTAACATTCCTGCTCCTGTAATCATTACATTTTTGTTTGTAAGGTATCGGGCTAAACGTATGGCTCCAGCTATTGTAGCATGAGTGCAATTTAAAGGTGCTGCTTGCTTATAGTTTAAAAAATCAGGAAGTTTGAAAATTGTACTTCCTTTTTTTAATATACAATGTGTTGCAAATCCTCCATTTAAACCGTCTTCAGAATCGAATTTGTGATGTCCGTATTTATAAAGACCATCCGATTTTTGGGGTATGCCTTTTTTTGCCATTTTACTTTTATCATCATAGGCGTACACACACCAGGTTACTAAGTCGCCAACTTTTAATAGTTGACCATTATAATCACTTTTTATTTTTTTTCCCAGTGTTGTTATTTCCCCGATTATTTCGTGCCCAAGAACACATGGGGTAGGTGAGGAACGTTTTCCTGTGTAGGTGTGAAGGTCGCTGGTGCAAATAGTGGTGTATACGATTCGAACAAGGACTTCGTTGCTGTCTATGTCTTTTAGACTAATTTGTTTATTAGCAAATGGTTGGTCTGTAGCCGTAAATACCATTGCTGTAGCTTTTATACTCATTGTGATTAAATTTTATTTACTATTTGTAACATTTTAATTTTTTTATAATTGTGGAGATAATATTTTGTAAGAAAAAAACAAATCTGCTATTGTAATCTTTTTTAAAGCCTTTAGCGGTGTGTCTTAAAAGATTAGTAATCATCTGTTAATTATAGTTGTCAAAAGTAATTTGTTTTGTATAAGATCTAAAATTTATTTACTATTTGTAAACTTTGTTAACTATTATTTTACATTTAGTTAATCTGATTGTATGGTTATACATGTATTTTTGTCAAAATTAATATAAATATTATGTTTTGGATGTTTGAAAAGTTTACAAATAGTAAAAAAATTTCCACCTTTGCAATTGTAGTTTCAGTTTTTATATGTTATACGGGAATGTATGCTGTTCGTAAATCGTTTTTAGCTGGGCAATATGCTGATTTGGTTTTTGGCTATGGTGTAGATGCAAAAACAATTTTTGTTTTAAGTCAGGTTTTAGGGTATATGGTTTCAAAATTTTTAGGTATAAAAATTATATCAGAAATGCCAAAATCACAAAGGGCAATATGGCTTATCGTTCTGATTACTTTTGCGACACTTATGCTGGCTTTATTTGCCTTTGTTCCCGGGAAGTGGAAAATATTGGCGTTATTTCTTAATGGACTGCCATTAGGGATGGTTTTTGGAATTGTGTTCTCTTATATAGAAGGAAGAAAAAATACAGAACTGCTTGCTGCAGCCCTTAGTGCTACATTTATATTCTCTACAAGTTTTGTGAAAACGATTGGTTTAATACTTATGCAGGATTTTAATACCAATGAATTTATGATGCCATTTTATACAGCGTTGTTGTTTTTTCCTTTTTTCCTTTTATCTGTCTGGGTACTTAACAAAAGTAAAGGTCCTGATGAGAGTGATATAAAAGCAAGATCTGAAAGAGTGCCTATGCACAGTAAAGAGCGTAAAGATTTTATAAAGGCTAATGGAGTTGGTTATTTTGGTTTAGTTGGGATTTATATTTTACTAACTATTGTTAGGGATTTTAGAGATAATTTTATGGTTGAATTTTGGGCGGAACAAGGATATTCAGGTTCGCCTCAAATTGTTACTCTTACAGAGATTCCTGTTGCTGTTGTTGTATTGGCAATAGCAGCGGTAGGAGTACTTATACGCAATAATAATAAGGCATTTAATATTGGTATGTTGCTTACAGCTTTTGGAGCTGTATTAATTATTGTCTTTACTTTATTATTTAACCAAGGTCTTATATCGCCTGTAACCTGGATGGTAACAACAGGAATTGGGGTTTATTTACCATACATACTTTTCCATTGTCTTGTGTTTGAAAGATTGGTAGCACTTTTAAGTTTTAAAGGTAATGTAGGTTTCTTGTTTTATTTAGCTGATGCACTTGGGTATTTAGGTAGTGTGATTGTATTGTTACTTAAGGAAGTGATAGGTTTCAAGCAAACATGGGGATATTTTTTCTTATGGCTTAATTTGGAATCTGCTGCACTACTATTGTTGCTTACGCTTTTCTCCATGTGGTATTTTAATAAACGTATCTATGAAAAAAAAATGAAGCAAGCAATTGCTTTTCCCTGATAAAAAAAGATAAAAATAAAATTGAAGATAATGAATAAAAAATATGACCTTATAGTTATTGGCGGTGGAGCCTTAGGAACTTTTCATGCTTATCACGCATTGCAAAATGGGTATAGTGTGGCTCTGTTTGAAAAAGACAAAGAACCTATAAGTGCAACTGTGCGTAATTTTGGGCAAGTGGTTCCTTCTGGAATGGATACTAAATGGCAAGAATATGGACGAGAAAGTCTTGTTATTTATGATGAGATACAAAATAAATTTGATATATCGGTACGTAATAATGGTTCGGTGTATTTAGCTTCAAATGATGAAGAAGTACAGCTTATTGAAGAATTGAGTGTTATTAATAAAAATAATGGGTATCAATCTCATTTGCTTACAAAAGAGGAGTGTCTTAATGATTATCCAGGATTAAGGAGTGACTATGTTAAAGCGGGATTGTTTTTCCCTCAGGAAGTGACTGTAGAGCCAAGAATTATGATTAACAGGTTAAGAGAATATCTTATTACTGAAAAAGGTCTCGATTTTTATGGTAATACAAAAATATTAGGCTGTAATAAAATTGGTGACGTTGTAGAAATTCAAACAGCAAATCATGATGTTTTTAAGGCAGGAAAAGTGATTATTTGTTGTGGATCGGAATTTAAAACACTTTATCCGGAACTGTTTGCTGGTAGTGACCTTGAAGTTACAAAATTGCAAATGATGCAAACTAAACCACAACTGGGATACAATCTAAAAGGTTCAATACTTACCGGACTTTCTATTCGACGTTATGAAGCTTTTTATGAATGTCCTTCATTTGCCGCAATTAAAGCTAAAGAAAATCCAGATTCATTCGAAAAGAAATGGGGGGTACATATTTTATTCAAGCAAGCTACTGACGGATCGGTAATCATTGGCGATTCGCATGAATATGCAAATGCAGCAAATATGGATGATTTAGGATTTGATTTGCGTATGGATGTGGATGAATTTATGATAAATGAGGCAAAAAAAATAATTGACCTTCCTTCTTATGAAATACAAAATAAATGGTTTGGAATCTATTCCCAATGTAAAAATAAAGATATTTTCCAGCATACAATAGATGACGATATTCATATTGTTACTGGTATTGGGGGCAAGGGAATGACAGGAAGTGCTGGATTCTCAAAGGAGAATATAAAAAGAATATTTAATTTAAGTTAGAATGACAAATATAAAAATGGTGGTTTTTGATATGGCAGGAACTACAGTGAATGAAGATAATTTGGTTTACAAAACAGTTCAGAAAAGTATAAATCAGGAAGGATTTGAAGTTACCTTAGATGAGGTTTTGAAATATGGTGCCGGAAAAGAAAAGCATAAAGCAATTACGGATGTACTTACGGCTTGTACTAATGAAAAAAATTTAGACACAGCAGCTGATAGAATATTTGTAAAATTCAAAGAAGCACTCGAAAAAGCATACGATGAATCAGATATTGATACTTTTCAAGGAATGGAGACTTTTTTTGAAAAGCTTAAAAAACACGGTATAAAAGTAGTTCTTAATACGGGCTATGATTTTAAAACGGCAAATAAACTTATGCAGAAACTTAACTGGCGTGTAGGTGTGCAAGTGGATGCGTTAATCACATCAGATGATGTGGTAAATGGCAGGCCGCATCCGGATATGATACAAATGGCTATGGCTCAATTTGGAATAAATGATTCCAATCAGGTTTTAAAAGCAGGAGATTCAGAAATTGATATTATTGAGGGTAAAAATTCAGGATGCGGAATAACTGTAGGTGTGCTAAGTGGTGCTCAGAACAGGCAACAACTTGAAACTGCTAACCCTGATTATATATTACAGAATGTTACAGAGCTTGAAAGTATACTTTTTTAGAGAATGAATTAGTTTAGTTTTATATAATAAACCCACTATATAATGGTGGGTTTATTCATTTTTATGAAAAAAGAAATACAATACTATCATTTTAGAAGGTACATTTCCTCTGTTGACAGGTACGTGCGGTATTCTTCCGTCAAAAAAGATAGAGTCTCCTTCTTTTAATAGTACTTCGTCTTCACCTATTATATAATAACATTCACCAGTTAGTATGTACTTAAATTCATAAGCGTCGGTTTCTACTTTATCACGTTCTGATCCAGGTTGTACTTCCAATAATACTGCTTCAAATCCTACCGATGATAATTGTTTGCCAAAAAGAAATTTATATTCAAAGCCTTTAGCTTCATCTTCTTTTTCTATAATGTTATTGTCTTCTTTTCGGGAAACAATAAAATTATTCTTATCTGATTTTGGAAGTCCGTTAAAAAATTCCGAAACTTCAATTCCTAATGCTTGAATAATGTTTAGTAATACTGGGAGCGAAGGTATTGTTCTGCCATTTTCTATACGCGAAATTAATCCATTACTTACATCGGCATTAGTGGCGACAGTGTTTATAGTCAGGTTGTTCTTTTTACGGATTTCCTTAATTCTTTTTCCCAGTCCAATAAGATAGTCTTGCATGTTGTGTTTTTTACAATAAGTAAATTACGGCAAATTTCTTGATTTGAAAGTTACTGTCAAAATTAACCGCCTATAATTGTTGTAGAATCATGATTTAAAATAATAATTTTCTTGTTATTGTATTGAATTTAGGTGGTTTATGTTGTTTGTTAAGAAATTGTCATTTTTTATGTTTATTGATATTGCTGTGCCATTTTTGTAGTTATATAAGCTTAAAATATTTTTTACAAATAGTAATATTATATGTCAGAATGATTGTTCGATAAGCTTTTAGCTAAAAAATAGTAACCGCAAATTCGCAAATTTTTAATTTGTGAATTTTCGGTTTTTTTTATTTGATATTTTGTAAGTATATTTTCTGTATTTGAGAGGGGTAAAATGTGGTTTCATCCCATACATTTAAGATTTACAGTGATTTTATGAATAAAAACGAAATAAAGAAGATATTTTTAAGTAATACTGATGAGAAATTAAGTATTTATCTCGAGATATTACTTTCAAAATGTAAGGATATTGCTAAGGAAAGCAACGTAATTGCAATATTTATGTTGATTCTTATCTTACTTTTTTATTTGACTGATTTTTCAAAATTAGAAAGTTTGCAAGTTGGTCCAGTTGAAATAAATGATGTAAACTCTATAAAAATTTTTATTCCCTTAGTTTTTGCTTTTTTAGTATTCAGATATATAATTATCAGTGCGCATAAAGCTGAAATTCATAAAATTATTACCGAATTTTCTAGTGAATATTTTGATTATGAGGATTCTATTCCTGTTGATGAATTACATATGGATGATTTTACAAGATCAATTTTACCATTCTCAATATATGGTGAGATTTCAAAATTAGCCCACAAAGGGAAATCTAAGTTTGGATATTTTGGAGCGTTTTTAATTTTTCCAATAAGTGCTATATCATTTATTCCTTTTGTTCTAGAATATTTTTGGATTAAAGAGTTTGTTTTGCAATTTGAAACTTTAAATTTTTATCAGAAATCGTCAATTGTATTAAGCATTTGGATAATCATAATTTCTATTTATTATTTTATCCACACTATGATTGTTAGTGTAAATGAAAAATAAATAAAATGCTTGTACCGCTCAGATTTAAAATTATAATTTGCGAATTTGCGGTTATTTTATTTAGTAGTACTGGAAAAATTAATCCAGTTTATCCACCAGTTTTTTAAACACGGCTTTAGCATTTTTACCTTCGTACAAAATCTCATGAACGGAGTCAATAATAGGTGTTTTGGCACCATACCCCTGGTTGAGTTTGTACGCACTTTTAGCAGCATAATAACCTTCAGCGACCATACTCATTTCCATCATGGCACTTTTTACGGTGTAGCCTTTCCCAATCATATTCCCGAACATTCTGTTTCTTGAAAAAACCGAATAACCGGTAACCAATAAATCGCCCAGATAAGCCGAATCATTGATGTTGCGCTTCATTTTGTGTACTTTTTTGATGAACTGCTTCATTTCCCGAATCGCATTACTCATTAACACCGATTGGAAGTTATCGCCATAACCTAAACCATGAGCAATTCCGGCGGCAATAGCATAAATGTTTTTAAGCATCGCTGCATATTCGGTTCCAATAATATCATCAGTAATTTTGGTTTTAATGTAATTCCCAGCTAGATTTTTAGCTACATTTTCTGCTTTTTTTTCATCACCACAAGCAATGGTCAGGTAAGACAAGCGTTCTAAAGCTACTTCTTCGGCATGGCACGGACCCGTAATTACACCAATATTATAATAAGGAATATTGTATTGAAAATGAAAATGCTCTCCAACAATTAAACTCGTTTCGGGAACAATTCCTTTGATGGCTGAGAAAATGATTTTATCTTTTAGTGAAACGGTTAGTTTTTGCAATTCGGTATCTAAAAAGGCAGAAGGAATCGCAAAAATAAGGTAGTCTGCATAAGCAACCGCCTCATTAATATCATTAGTAAGCAGTAGTTTTTTAGTATCAAATTCTACTGAACTTATGTAATTTGGGTTGTGTTTGTGTGCTTTTATATGCTCAATAGCCGATTCATTTCGCATATACCATGAAACTTCAGAAAGATTGACGCAGAGCATTTTTGTAATGGCTGTTGCCCAGCTTCCACCACCAATTACTGCAAACTTTATATTTTCACTCATCTTTTTATAGTTTAACCAAAAGTACTTAAAAATGTCCTAATGAAGCAAGAGGAATCCTTTTGAATTGGATGCTGCTTTATAAAAAGAATTATTTTTTAATTTTTTTCTAATCACATGCAATAAAAAGAATATTGATTTCGTTGTAAAATAGTATATATGAGTAATTTGTGTTTTTTAAATTACTGGAATTAGTTAATTTAGTTTTGGTGTTATTTTAAAAAGGCGTCTGAGAATAGTATTCAAAGACGCCTTTTTTTAATGGGTAAAATAGCCAGGTAACGAATTAATAACTCATTTCTACAATTTCTTTTAGTTTCTCCAGAGTAATGTTTTGTCGCTCTCCCATTGCTTTCCAGCCTCTTTCATCAAAACGATTTACAATAAAATCGGCAGTTTTGTTATAATCATCTGTGTATTGTGACAGCTTGGTATCCATTCCCATCGTGTGGAAAAATTCAACCGTTTTATTGATTGCTTCGTTGGCAATTTCGTCAACGGTTCCGGATAAATTAAAAATACGTTTTCCGTATTGTGCCAGTTTTTCTTTTTTGGTTTCGAATAAAACGCGATATAAATTAGGTCCGATAATGGCCAATGTTCTGGCATGATCAATGCCGTACAATGCTGTTAATTCGTGACCAATCATGTGTGTTGCCCAGTCATTAGGAACTCCTTTTTGGATTAATCCGTTTAAAGCCATGGTACATGACCACATAAAATTAGAAGCCAAAGCATAATCGGCAGGATTTTCTACTACTTTTGGCCCTACTTCGATTAAAGTTTGCAAAATTCCTTCGGCAATTCGATCTTGTAAATAACCTTCGTGTGGATAGGTTAAATATTGTTCCATTACATGTGTAAAAGCATCTACTACTCCGTTTTGCAATTGTCTTTTTGGTAAAGACTGAATTACGGTTGGGTCACAAATCGAAAATTGCGGAAATAAGGCACTTCCACCAGAAGCTAATTTCTCCTGAGTCGCTTTAATTGTTACCACATAACCCGAATTCATTTCGCTTCCCGTTGCCGGAAGTGTCAGAATGGTTCCAAAAGGCATTGCATTTTCTTTTATTAAAATATGTTTTTGAAGAATATCAATCGGATTTCCATCAAAATGTACGGCAGCCGAAATGAATTTAACTCCATCAATTACTGATCCTCCACCAACAGCAAGGATAAAATCAATGTTTTGTTCCTTGATAACATCAACAGCTTTCATCAAGGTTTCAAAATGCGGATTGGGTTCAATCCCGCCAAATTCTACAATTTCAAATCCTTTAAGATTATCGATTACTTGCTGGTGAATTCCGTTATTAAAAATGCTTCCTCCGCCATAAGCCAATAAGATTTTAGCACCTTGCGGAACTAATTCGGATAATTTTTCTATTTGCCCTTTTCCAAAAACCATTTTGGTAGGATTGTATAATTCAAAATTTAGCATATTCTTTTAGTTTTAGAGATACTTAGAGACTTAGCATCTTATTTATTTAATTGTTCCAATAATTTTTGTGCTACCAGTTTAGATGAAGCTGGATTTTGTCCTGTAATTAATAAACCATCTTCAACAGCATAAGGCTGCCAGTTTTCAGTTTTAGAATAAATTCCGCCATTGGCCTGAAGTACTTCTTCCAATAAAAAAGGAACTACATCAGTCAGTCCTACTGCGGCTTCTTCGGCATTTGAAAACCCGGTGACTTTTTTTCCTTTTACTAAATAATCACCGTTTACTTTAACATCTTTCAAAACTCCGGGAGCATGACAAACAAAAGCCACAGGTTTATTGTTATTATAGAATTTTTGAATCAAATTAATCGAATTTTTGTCTTTGGTTAAATCCCATAAAGGACCGTGACCGCCGGGATAAAACACCGCATCATAATCAGATTCTTTGACATCAGCTAATTTTAAGGTGTGTTTTAGTTTTTCCAATAATGCAGTGTCGGCATCAAATCGTTTCGTGTCTTCGGTTGCCGATGCTGGATCAGCACTTTTAGGATCAATTGGTGGTTGTCCGCCTAGTGGTGTGGCAATGTCAATTTGTATTCCTTGATCAGCTAATTCATAATAGGGTGCTGCCAGTTCTTCTGTCCAGAATCCTGTTTTTTCTCCCGTGTTACCTAGTTTGTCGTGACTGGTAACTACAAATAATACTTTTTTCATCTTTGCGTTATTTTGTGCTGTTGCAGTAAGCGAACATGCAGTTAAAATTATAATCGTAAGTAATGCTTTTTTCATGCTGTTATTTTTTTGTTAGTACAAATTTACGTCAGATATGTTATTAGTAAAAATAATTTAAATTATGTTTGTGATAAATTTATTTATATCATGGTAAATCTAGAATGGTACCGAACGTTTAAATCGGTATATAAAAACGGTAATTTTTCTTTGGCAGCCAAAGAGTTGTTTATCAGCCAGCCTGCAGTAAGTCAGCAAATTTCGATGTTGGAAGCTCATGTGGGTTATAAATTATTCAACAGAAAATCCAAAGGTGTGGAGCCTACCGAATATGCTAAGTTGCTTAATAACCTGATTATCGAAGCTTTAGATCGATTAGAGAATGTGGAAAATGGTTTCAGATCTAAAGCATTTGATGCCAATCGTTTGATTACTGTCGGGATTTCAAAACATTTTTTTAGCTGCATCGGGAGTAATTTGATAGCTAAATTTGATTATATCGATTTTAGTTTTCAGGAAAATGATGCACTTTTTGAATTGGTAAATGCTAAAAAACTTGATTTTGCTATTGTGACCAAAAAGTATGACACCTTTGATACTTTGCAAAAAGAACTGGGAGTTATTCGGCAAATCATTGTAGGTTCTGGGAATCTTGATGCTGCAATGCTGCATTCTGCCATTAATAAAAATGATTATGAAGCCACCGAAAATTGGTTAAACGAGCAAAAATGGTACAGCCATGATTCCGGAATCCCGCATATAAAATTATTCTGGTTGCATGTTTTTAATAAAAAACGTCCTTCTATGGTTTCTAATTATATTATTCCATCAGAATACGAAATGCTGGAGGTGCTTTCTAATAATTCTGGTGTGGCTGTAAGCTGGGATATCAATGCAAAATCATTTATTCAGAAAGATAAATTGCAATTGTTGTGGAAAACAGATCATATGCCGGCTACAACCGTGTATCTTTTGTCAGCAAAAAATGCGGGAATCAATTCGGTAGCTCAGGAAATTGAAGAGGAGTTGAAAATGATTTTGGGTTGATTATAAATATAAATAACAGAACTCTAAATGATTTGCCTCTTGCTTTAGCTGGAGGTCTATAATTTTGATAAAAAAAGGCTTTGGCCAAATAAAATTATTGATTTTTGGCTAAAGCCAATTTGTATTTGACTTAAATTAACCACCAGCTAAAGCTGGAGGCAATTGATTATAATATTAAATAATCTTTGCTGACTTGTTTTACTTCTTATAAAATAAATTATGGTCAATGTATTCCCAGACTTTTGTGGGTAATAAAGGACGAATGTTTTTACCGGATTTGATGTTATTTCGAATAAAAGTCGAAGAGATTTCAACAACCGGAGCATCAATCATGTGAATTTTAGGATGATTTTTATCCTGAAAAGTCGGGACTAAATTTTCTTCTTCCGAAGAAATGCGTGGATAGACATAAATCTCATGATGCGCTAAAATAGCTTCATAATTTTTCCATTTGTGCAAAGACTTTAAATTGTCTTCGCCCATAATCAAAGAAAATTGATGCTGAGGATATTTTTCTTCAAGATGTACTAAAGTGTTTACCGTATAATTAGGTTGCGGAAGCTTAAACTCAAAATCAGATGGTTTAAGTTTTGGATAGTCCTGGGTGGCAAGAAATACCATTTGCAGACGATGGTAATCATCCAGCAAAGTGCTTTTTTTCTTCAACGGATTGTGTGGCGTAACCACAAGCCAAACCTGATCCAAATCAGAATGCTCAGCCATGTGATTGGCAATAATGAGATGTCCAACATGAATGGGGTTGAAAGTGCCGAAATACAATCCTATTTTCATTTTTTAGTCCTTAGTTTTTTAGTCCCTAGTCCCTAGTCTTTAGCTGTTAGTCTTTCAGGTTTTTAGAGAAGGCATTTATCATTTTACTTTCTTCTTCTATCAAGAATATAATTTCATTAAATAAATTAGTATCAACTACAAAATCTAATTCTTTTGCTATAATGAGTTGTGTTTCTATTTCGTTTAATGAGCCTCTGGAAATATTTAAAAAGTGATTGAATGATTTGTCCGTTTGTCGTCCAAAACCTTCTTCAATATTAGAAGGAACAGATACCGAAGCTCTCTTTAACTGACTTGTTAATGCGTAAATTTCTTCTTTTGGAAAATCTTTTGTGAGTTTGTAAATTAAAACAACAATTTTGATGCCCTTTTGCCAAATTAATAATTCTTTGTATGATTTTACTCCACTCATAATTTATTGTTTTTAGGTTGATTGTCTTTAGCACTAAGGACTATGTACTAACTACTAAGGACTATTTACTCACAAAATTTCGAACCAACTCAGTCGCTTCCTCCAATGCTACTTCCAAATCATAATTTTTTATTACAACATCAAATTGTGGTGCTGTAGCCAGTTCTACGTGAGCTTTAGCAATTCGCATATTGATTTTTTCTTCGCTTTCGGTAGAGCGTTCTTTTAAGCGCCGTTTTAGTTCGTCAACACTTGGTGGTTTTACAAAAACAGCTAACGTTTCTTCGGGGAACTTATGCTTGATACGCAATCCGCCGGCAACATCAATATCAAAAATTACATTTTTACCCAAAGCCCAGATGCGTTCTACTTCGCTTTTTAAAGTTCCGTAAAAGTTATCCCGGTACACTTCTTCCCATTCTACAAAATCCTCGTGTTTAATGTGGCTTTTAAATTCGTCCAAAGAAATAAAATAGTAATCCTTACCGTTTACTTCTTCACCTCTGGCTTCACGGGTGGCTGCCGAGATTGAAAACTCTAAATTCAAGTCTTCCTGTTTTAATAAATGCCTTACTATAGTTGTTTTTCCGGAACCTGATGGCGCCGAGAATACGATTAATTTTCCTTTTTTCATTTTTTTAGTATTAGTCCTTAGTGATTAGTCCTTAGTGATTAGTCCTTAGTCCTTAGTTGGTTTCATCGCTAAGGACTAAGGACTAGGTACTATTTACTTATAAAACATTCAAAACCTGTTCTTTAATTTTCTCCAATTCGTCTTTCATCATCACGACTAATTTTTGCATTTGAGCATGATTGGATTTAGAACCCATGGTGTTGATTTCACGTCCCATTTCCTGAGTGATGAAACCTAGTTTTCTACCATTGGCTTCCGTTCCTTTGATGGTTTCTAAGAAATAATCCAGATGATTTGTTAAACGCACTTTTTCTTCAGTAATATCTAATTTTTCTAAATAATAGATTAATTCCTGTTCAAAACGGTTTTCGTCAACATTTACTTTTAACTCATCAATGGCAGTTTGCAAACGGTCTTTGATGGCCTGAACGCGTTCCGGATCAAGAGCCAGCGCGTCGTTCATATATTGACGGATGTTTCCAATGCGTAATTGGAATTCTTTCTCTAACGATTGACCTTCGTCTTTTCTAAAAGAAAGAATATTATTTAAACTATCGTTGATTACGTTTTTGATCTGAGCCCATTCGTTTTCGTCAATTTCTTCTCTTTCCACTTTCATGGTGTCCGGCATTCGAACAGCCATTTTCATCAATTCGGTTTCATCGGCATCCGCATACACTTCTCTTAACTGATTGATGTAGGCTTTTACAATAGGTACATTGACTTTCGTCGAAGTTTGCTCAGCGGTACTTTCGATATAAATAGAAAAATCTACTTTCCCTCTTTCTAATGTTGCCGCAATTTGGGTACGCAATCCCAATTCCATTTCGCGGTAAAGCGAAGGCATTCGTACATTTAGATCTAAGCCTTTACTGTTTAAAGATTTTACTTCGACTGTTATTTTTTTGGTTGGTAACTGCAAAGTAGCTTTACCAAAACCGGTCATTGATTGTATCATATTGTTTTCTAAAAAGTGGTCAAAGATACTAAAAAAGTAGTAAGTGTTCAGTCAGCAGTGTAAGGCAATCGGTATTAAAAGTTTTTGCCACGAATTACACAAAACACACCAATTATTACTTGTTTTTCCTTTACAGGAATCATTAAAAAGCCAGAATTAGTGAAATTTGATTTAAATTCTAATAAAATTAGTGACAATTGGTGTAATTCGTGGCTAACATTTTTTTAAAGCCTCCACGAGTTAAGAGTGTCTAAATTATTTATTTTCGAATGCTTTCATTACTTTAAGAATATTTTGTTGTGTATTTCCAATATAAATACCGCCATCAATAATAAAAACCGGACGGCTCAGGAAGGTGTAATGTTCCAGAATATATTTCTTAAAATCAGCTTCGGTTAAGTTTTTGTCTTTTAATCCCATTGATTTATACAATTGTGCTTTTTTGCTGAAAAGCGCTTCATAACTTCCCGAAAGGGCATGCATTTCTTCCAGTTCTGCCTCAGTAATAGGATCTTGTTTGATGTCGTGAAAAGCAAGATTATTGTCTTTTGGTAATGATTTGATAATTTTTCGACAAGTATCACAAGAAGCGAGATAGTATATTTTGTTAGCCATAATTATTTATTTCTTTATGCAAAGAAAAATCATTTGCCACGTTAAATGATTATTTTTGTTCAAAAATTACAAATTCAATACAATGAAAGAACTTTTAGAGATTACTAAAACCAGCAGAAACATGGTTTCTAAATTGATTCAGGGATTTACTTTAGAGCAACTAAATAAGGTTCCGGCGGGCTTTAATAATAATTTGATTTGGAATGTGGCGCATATTATTGTTACACAACAAGTGTTAGTTTATAAATTAGCAGGTTTGCCTGTAATGGTTTCGGATGAATTGATTGAAAAATATAAAAAAGGAACTAAAACCGAACACGAGGCTTCTCAGGAAGAAGTAGATGAGATTTTGTCCTTATTACACAAAACAATCGAACAAACAGCCATTGATATTGACAATAATTTGTTCCAAAATTTCAATGAATACCCTACTTCTACAGGATTTGTTTTAAAAAGCAATTTTGATTCGATGTCATTCAATAACTTTCATGAAGGCATTCATATAGGGGTTATTATGGCTATTCGAAAATTAGTATAATAAAAAAGAGCTTCCGGAGGTCAAAAAGCACGAGTTTTATTTTTGACACGAATTACACGAATTAGTACAAATTTCTATCTGCCTTTGACAGATTCGTGTAATTCGTGTCTATTCTTTTTATTTCGTTATCAGATAATCATTTGCTTCTTCATATTTGATAAGTAAAGCTCTGGAACCATCAACATAAGCGGCAATTTCATACGGATTGTAATGAAGCACAATACCTTCATTTGTGAAAAATAAATTTTGGGCAGCCTGAAACACATCGTTTTCAAAAAACATTCCGGTACTGTTTATTGGTTGGTCTTTGGGAATTTTGTATTTCTGTCTGAATTTTGTTTCAGCAAAAACTTTAAACAAATTCCAGTTTTTAAATAGCTTTTCATTGGGTATTTTTTTTCCGGTTTTTGGATCAAAAATTAAAGAACGCAAACCGGCATAACCGTGAGCTCCGCCTGTAAAGGTGTAATGATTGATGGTGATGTTTATGATGTTTTCCGATTTGTATTTTACTTCTCCTTCAATTTTAGCTTCCCATCCAAAATGATCCCGCGGAAAATCCCTTTTTATTTTTTCATAATTCTGAATAAACGATTGGGCTAATTCGTTATAATTTTTTGAGTGGTTGGGTTTGTCTCCAAAATCGACAATAGATTTTACTGTTGTAAAAACATTGTTATTGATGCTGTCTGAAATAGTACCGGCATTTTTAGCAACAGGAATATCGATTTTTATGCTGGGGCAATTTTCGGTACAGTCTAAGTTAGTTGATTTTTCAAAAGACTGATTTTCAAAATCCAATCCTTTGGAACAACTCATACACATAAGAAGTAACAGAGAGAATAAGGTATATTTCATTTTAATTTTTTTTAATTCTGGTCAAAATAAATTTATATTTCAAGAGCTTTTCTAAAAAAGTGCGGATTGAAAGATAACAGTTTTTAACTAAAAATAAAAATCAAAATGGTATTCCTGATTTATTGTAAGTAATAAATATAGCCCACATTAAGCCATACTAACCAGTCATTAGCTTTGTTTTCTTTGTAAAAATCTTTATTGGGATTTAAGCCATCCACCCAATCTGAGAAATAATACTGAAAACGTAAATCAACCATCAAATCGCTCAGTGGTGTCAGCTTGTATCGCGTTCCTACACTGGATACAATAGACCATACACTGCCGCTTTCAGTAGAAAAACCATATTGACGGTCATCATACGGAGTCAGGTATTTAGGATAGGTGGTTAGTGGTGTTCCCAGAGGTCCTAGGGTAGAGGTAGCTTCGGTATTGTAATAGCTAAACTGACCGCCAAGACTGATAAAAGGACCAAAACTTCCTATTCTGGCTGTAAAATCACGAATGCTTAACGGAAAATATTCTAATTGCATCCCCAGGTTGGTGACAGCACTGTTTCCTTCCATAGCCCGCAATTGGTCTGCTTCAAGTGAGGTACGGTCAGGACTTACCCATTCGCCAAAATGTTTGAATTCGGTTTTGTTATAAGACAGCTCTGATCTTAGTTTAAAGTGGTCGTTAAAATACGTTTCGGGAGTGTAACAGTTACATTCCGCAGTGTATGAAAAGTTGAGATAATGAATAATTCCTATTCCTACTCCGGTATTTCCTGCGTTTGTACTTAAATCATGCCGCTCTCCATAATCCGACTGAAAAGCAACCGGTCCGGCAATAACTCCAATTTCATGTGAAAAACCAAATTGCGCATTTATTTCACAGGATATTCCCAGCAAAAAAAATACAATTAAGGAGCTTAGCCAATTATTTATGAGCATTTTAAACTTTTCGGTTTTGGACAAAGATATAAAAAACATTATTTATCCATTGTAATAATAGCGAACTAATTAGAATGTATTTTATAAAGAAAAAGCAGTGGTCAATGGGACTGATTTCGGAATTATTTTTTTTAATACTTCCCATTTTAATTAAGTTTATTTTAAATAAAATTTCTTCATAAAATGTATATTTGTAAGAGTAGTAATTTTTTTTAATATTCATAATCCAACATCTATATGTCACAAATATTTACAGATTTTATAAATAATATAACGCTGAAAAACCCTAATGAACCGGAATTTTTACAGGCAGTTTCAGAAGTTGCCGAGACAGTGATTCCTTTTATAGAAGAAAATAAAAAGTATCAAAACCAGATGCTTTTAGAGCGCATGACCGAAGCAGACCGGATAATCATTTTTAGAGTGGCATGGATTGATGATCAGGGGAAAACTCAGGTAAACCGTGGATACCGTATCCAAATGAATTCGGCTATTGGTCCTTACAAAGGCGGTCTTCGGTTTCATCCTACGGTGAATTTAAGTGTTTTGAAATTTTTAGCTTTCGAACAAACTTTTAAAAACAGTTTGACCAGTTTGCCAATGGGCGGAGGAAAAGGAGGTTCGGATTTTGATCCAAAAGGGAAATCAGATATCGAAGTAATGCGTTTTTGCCAGGCTTTCATGACCGAATTATGCAAACATATTAGTGCTGATACTGATGTTCCGGCTGGGGATATTGGAGTAGGAGCCAGAGAAGTAGGCTATTTGTTCGGGCAGTATAAAAAAATCAGAAATGAATTTACCGGAGTCTTAACCGGAAAAGGAATTTCTTTTGGGGGTTCCCTAATTCGTCCTGAAGCCACGGGGTATGGAGTCGTTTATTTTGCGCAAAGCATGCTGGCTACTAAAGGCAAAAATCTACATGATAAGATTGTGGCTGTTTCCGGATCCGGAAATGTGGCACAATATGCTGTAGAGAAAGTGACTCAATTAGGTGCTAAAGTAATTACGATGTCAGATTCCGGCGGGTATATTTATGACGCTGACGGAATTGATGCCGAAAAATTAGCGCATATTATGTATTTGAAAAATGAATTACGCACCCGAATTAGTGAATATGTTGTAAAATATCCAAATGCAAAATATTATGAAAATGAGAAGCCTTGGAATCAAAAATGCGATATCGCTTTGCCCTGTGCTACTCAAAATGAACTGGATGAAGAAAATGCTAAAACCTTAGTGGCTAATGGTTGTTTTTGTGTTGCTGAAGGTGCTAATATGCCTTCTACTTATGAGGCAGTGGTTGTTTTTCATAAAGCTAAAATATTGTTTTCACCCGGAAAAGCGTCTAATGCGGGCGGAGTAGCGACTTCCGGTTTAGAAATGTCACAAAACTCTTTGCGATTGAGCTGGACCGCCGAAGAAGTAGATGAAAAACTAAAAGCCATTATGCTTAATATTCACGCTGCCTGTGTACAATATGGTGCCGATGCCGATGGCTATGTAGATTATGTAAAAGGAGCTAATATTGCCGGATTTGTAAAAGTAGCCGACGCGATGCTGGCTCAGGGAGTGGTTTAGTTTTTTTAATCTTTTTAGTCCTTAGTAGTTAGTACATAGTCCTTAGTTGGTGAGTCCTTAGTCCAGCTGTTGGGTGTAATTAGTTGTAATTATTAAAACGTCAGTTCGAGTGTTTTTTGTGGAGTATAACGGAACAAAAAATGTATCGAGAACCGTTTTTAATGAAATTTTTCTTGTTCTCGATACAATCCCGTCCGAAAACGGGATCACTCGAACTGACGAAAAATTATCATCAAAAACTAAGTGCATGGGACTAAATACTAAGTACTCACCAACTAAGGACTAAGGACTCTTTTAACTATCTTCGCAAAAAATAATATTCATGCAAATTAAAACCAAAGCAATTGTTATTTCGGCTTTAAAATACCAGGAAAAAAGTCTGATAGTAAAATGCTTTACGTTGTCGCATGGATTAAAATCGTATTTTGTTCGGGATGCCTTTTCGAATAGAAAAAGTAATCAAAAAATGGCGTATTTTCAACCCATGACCATTCTGGAAATTGAAGCCAATCATAAGAATAAAGGAACTTTAGAGCATTTTAAAGAAATCAAAATTGCTGCTCCTTTTCAGTCCATTCATCTGGATATTTTTAAAAGTACTATTGTAATGTTTATTTCAGAAATAGTGCATCATTCGATCCATGAAGAAGAAAAAAACGAACCGCTTTTTGTTTTTCTGGAAGCTGCCCTGCAGTGGTTAGATGAACATGACGAGATGGCTAATTTCCACCTGATTTTAATGCTGGAAATGACCAAGTATTTTGGTTTTTATCCCGATACTTCGGATATGGATATGCCTTTTTTCGAAATGAATGAAGGTGTTTTTACCCCTTTTCATGCCGCTGGTTCTTTGAGCGAACATGAAAGCAATTTGTTCAAAAAACTCATTGCTTTAAAATTTGATAACAATCAAAAAGTGTTTCATGTTATCGAAAGACAACTGCTCTTAAAAATTCTGATTGACTATTATGCCTATCATCTGGATGGTTTTAAAAGACCAAAATCATTGGAGGTTTTAAAGGAAGTTTTTTCTTGAATTTTTATGACTATCTTTTTTTGCCCCGAATGCACGAATTATTTTTTGAATTCGATAAGTTTAAATCTCACTAATTCAATTAATGATGGATTAGACAGATTTAAATAAAAAACTTGCAATAGTAACCCTTTCAGAGTTTTGAACTCTGAAAGGGTTACAAAAAAAAGAACTTGCAGCCAAAAACGACCATATCCATAAACTGGAAATCCAGCTCGAAACCTTAAGAGAAATGATAAAGAAGTAGTTTTTTTGTAAGAATTATTTATATATTAGCGAAAAAATAAATACTGACGTTTATCAGATAAAGCTACCCTAAAATGGGGGTGATAGGTCTGATTTTGTCAGACTTAATATATAATTTGTATGCAATTTTACACAAAAATGATTTAAAGTAACAATATTCTAAATAATGAAACAAGTAATATTTAGGGGTACAGGTCAACTAAATGGACCCGTAATAATTAACAAAACAATTGAAGTAGAAGACCAAATAGCAATTAATTTAGGTGGTTCAAAAAGAGACGATGTCAAATTAGCAATTTTATCTGTACATTATCCTGGTGTAAAAATTAATCCGAAAAACATCAGTGTAAATATTGCTCATATAAATAAGAAGGAAGAACACAATGATTTTAAAAAATTTGCTAAAAAGAATAAACCAAAATCTTCTTTTAGTATTGGTAATATTATTCTTTGGATTATCTTTTTTCCATTTAAATTAGCATGGTGGATATTGAAAAGTATTTGGAAAGATAAGGATCATATTAATGGAAAATGGCATTAATATGGTTAAAAATGAGTATATAAATACAATTACAGATATAATAAATTCTGAATGTTTTAGAAGAGAATTAAACAATATAAATAATTCATATTCAAATCTAAAGCAAGAAGGATTGATAAGAAATTTAATTTTAGAAAAATTAAATTATCATTTCATTTCTGCAGGATTAAATAATATAAAAGCATTTGCTGAACATCCAAGAGTAAGAGGAATGAGAATAGACTTGTCTATCATCAATTGCGAAAAAATTGAAAAACCTTTTAAAATTGAATTTAAATACCAATTTTCCAAAGATAATAATAATTTGAAAGACTATTGGAAAGTAATAAATAAAGACTTTGAAATTAGAATAAGTGATTTATTTATTTTAGTAATTTCTGATTGGGAAACTAATAACAAAAAAGAATTTGACGAAAAATGGGGAATAACTTCAAATTTATCAAGATACATCTCTAAAGATGATGAATGGAAAAAAAATATAGTTCAGAGTTTTAAAAAATTTGAAAATGCGAAACTTATAGAATTAAAAAAAATAGAAATATCTCAACCATATAAAACTGACTACTACTTTTATATTTTATCAAGAAAATAAAAACTGTGTACAACAGCAAGAGTTTCGTTCCCGATCTGCTCGGATATACGTAAACGTTAACGCAGTTCGATAGCGCAGTCCCGAAACCCCGATCGCTCGGATATATGTAAACCTTAGCGCAGCTCGATAGCGCATAATTGTATCCCCGATCGCTCGGATATACGTAAACGTTAGCGCAGTTCGATAGCGCAGAATTATATTCTGTGCCCACAAAGAGGAGCAACTTTATGGAGTTACTTGATGAGATCCTTCCTTCGTCAGGATGACAAGTTTGCGGTAAAAGTCATAGCGAGAAATCACCGATCGGCTCGGATATACATAAACGTTAGTGTAGCTCGACCACAAAGAGGAGCAACTTTATGTAGTTACTTGATGCGATTGCTTCGTTCCTCGCAATGACTAGCTTTGCGGTAAATGACAAGAAAGTTGTAACGGTTTTAATTGTTACAACTTTCTTGTTTTTTGTAAAAATCCTCCATAATTGCGTTTATTCCCTCTTTTTTCTTTCCTCTTTTCTCTAATTTCCTCAAAATTCCTTACTTTCGCACCTCGATTAAGAAAAGGATAAAATGAGTACAAAATTTACTGAGTACAAAGGACTTGACTTGCCAACAGTAGCGTCGGAAGTTCTGGATTTTTGGAAGAAAGAAAATATATTTGAAAAGAGTGTAACAACCCGCGAAGGTGCTGAGCCTTATGTGTTTTTTGAAGGACCGCCTTCGGCAAACGGATTACCGGGAATTCACCACGTGATGGCACGTGCTATTAAAGATATTTTTTGCAGGTATAAAACTCAAAAAGGTTTTCAGGTAAAAAGAAAAGCCGGTTGGGATACTCATGGATTACCTGTAGAATTAGGTACTGAGAAAGAACTTGGAATTACAAAAGAAGATATTGGCAAAACCATTTCTATCGAAGAATATAACGAAGCGTGTAAAAAAACCGTAATGCGTTATACGGATGTATGGAATGATTTGACCGAAAAAATGGGATATTGGGTAGATATGGAAGATCCGTATGTGACTTATAAGCCCAAATATATGGAGTCTGTTTGGTGGCTTTTAAAACAAATTTATGATAAAGGTTTGTTGTACAAAGGATACACGATTCAGCCGTATTCTCCTAAAGCCGGAACGGGATTGTCTTCTCACGAAGTAAACCAGCCCGGAGCTTACAGAGATGTTACGGATACTACGATTGTAGCGCAGTTTAAAACCTTGCCTGAAACTTTACCTTCGTTTTTACAAGGTTTTGGAACAATTCACATTTTAGCTTGGACGACAACACCTTGGACATTGCCTTCAAACACCGCTTTGACAGTAGGTCCAAAAATTGACTACGTTTTAGTAAAAACTTTCAACCAATATACTTTCGAAGCTGTAAATGTTATTTTGGCTAAGAATTTAGTTGGAAAACAATTCGGAAAAGGATTTTTTGCAAGTGAAGACGATGCTGATTTTGACAATGTAAAAGAGGGTGATAAAAAGCTTCCATACAAAATTATAGCCGAATGTAAAGGTGTGGATTTGGTAGATATCCGTTACGAACAATTATTGCCGTACACTTTACCGTATCAAAATCCGGAAAACGCATTCAGAGTAATTTCAGGAGATTTCGTTACTACTGAAGACGGAACAGGAATCGTGCACACGGCTCCGACTTTTGGTGCTGATGATGCTAAAGTTGCCAAAGAAGCAACGCCGGAAGTTCCGCCAATGTTGGTTTTAGACGAAAACGGTACAGCAGTTCCATTGGTCGATTTACAAGGAAAATTCACTTCGCACATGGGGGAATTGGCTGGTAAATACGTTAAAAACGAATATTATGATGCTGGACAAGCGCCAGAGCGTTCTGTAGATGTTGAGATTGCTATTCGATTAAAAGAAGAAAATAAAGCCTTTAAGGTTGAAAAATACGTGCACAGTTACCCACACAGCTGGAGAACTGATGAACCGTTGTTGTATTATCCATTAGACTCCTGGTTCATCAAAGTGACTGATGTAAAAGAGAGAATGTTCGACCTGAACGAAACGATTAACTGGAAACCAAAATCTACCGGAGAAGGACGTTTTGGGAATTGGTTGAAAAATGCCAACGACTGGAATTTATCTCGTTCCAGATATTGGGGAATTCCGTTGCCAATCTGGAGAACAGAAGACAAAAAAGAGGAAGTGTTGATTGGTTCTGTTGAAGAATTGTACAATGCGATCGAAAAATCTATTGAAGCTGGTTTTCAAAAAGAAAATCCGTTTAAAGGTTTCGAAATCGGAAATATGTCTGAAGCCAATTATGATTTAATCGATTTGCATAAAAATGTAGTGGATGAAATCACTTTAGTTTCGGCATCAGGGCAACCTATGAAACGCGAAAGCGATCTAATTGATGTTTGGTTTGATTCCGGAGCAATGCCGTATGCACAATGGCATTATCCTTTTGAAAACAAAGATAAAATTGACGAAAACAAAGATTTTCCTGCGAATTTCATCGCCGAAGGTGTCGATCAGACTCGTGGATGGTTTTATACATTACATGCTATCGGAACCTTAGTTTTTGATAAAGTAGCTTATAAAAATGTAGTTTCGAATGGTTTGGTTCTGGATAAAAACGGACAAAAAATGTCAAAACGTTTAGGAAACGCCACAGATCCTTTTGAAACCATTGCTGAATACGGTCCTGATGCGACCCGCTGGTACATGATTTCCAATGCGAATCCGTGGGATAACCTGAAATTTGATATTGAAGGAATTGCTGAGGTGCGTCGTAAATTCTTCGGAACTTTATATAACACGTATTCGTTCTTTTCATTGTATGCTAACATCGACGGATTCAAATATGATGAAGCCGAAGTGCCGTTGAATGAAAGACCGGAAATTGACCGTTGGATTCTGTCCGAATTGCATACTTTAATCAAGTTAGTTGATGAAGCTTATGCGGATTATGAGCCTACAAGAGCTGCCCGTGCGATTTCTGATTTCGTTCAGGAAAACCTGAGTAACTGGTACGTTCGTTTGTGTCGTCGTCGTTTCTGGAAAGGCGAATATGCACAAGATAAAATTGCGGCTTATCAAACCTTATATACTTGTTTGTTAACGGTAAGTAAACTGAGTGCTCCTATCGCTCCGTTCTTTATGGACAAGCTTTACAGAGACTTAACTTTGGCTACACAAACAGAAAAATTTGATAGCGTACATTTGGCGGAATTTCCAAAATACGTTGAAAACTTTGTTGATAAATCGTTAGAGAGCAAAATGCAGAAAGCTCAGACTATTTCATCGCTGGTTTTATCACTGCGTAAGAAGGAGATGATTAAGGTGCGTCAACCGCTGCAAAAGGTAATGATTCCGGTACTTGACGAGAAACAGAGAAGTGAAATTATGGCCGTTTCTGACCTGATAAAAGCAGAGGTAAACGTGAAAGAATTGGAGCTTTTAGACGATGCTTCGGGAGTATTAGTAAAGCAGATTAAGCCTAATTTCAAAGCACTTGGGCCCCGTTTTGGGAAAGATATGGGTCTGATTTCTAAAGAGATACAAAATTTTTCTTCTGAACAAATCAATCAGTTGGACAAGGAAGGAAGTATAGCTATTGTTATTGCAGGAAAAGACGTAACTTTATCACTAGAGGATGTGGAAATAACCTCTCAGGATATTGAGGGTTGGCTGGTTGCTAATTCTAACGGAATTACCGTTGCGCTTGACATCACGATTTCTGAAGAATTGAAAAAAGAAGGAATTGCAAGAGAGTTAGTCAATAGAATCCAGAACATCAGAAAAGATTCCGGATTTGAAGTGACTGATAAGATTAAGGTCTATTTGCAAAGCAATGCAGTATTAGAAGCTGCTGTAAATGAAAATAGTGCATACATTCAATCAGAAACGTTAACAGAAGTGTTGGTTTTTGAAGAACAAATAAAAGATGGCACAGAAATTGAATTTGATGACATTAAAACTAAAATAACGATTACTAAATAACATTGATTATGGTAGATGAAGCAACACGATACTCCGACGCCGACCTGGCCGAGTTCAAAGAGATAATCCAAAAGAAAATTGAGAAAGCTCAAGCTGATTTAGATTTGATAAAAAGTGCTTACATGAATGATTTGAATAATGGTACTGATGATACATCACCTACATTCAAAGCTTTTGAAGAAGGAAGCGAAACAATGTCTAAAGAAGCTAACTCTCAACTGGCTATTCGTCAGGAAAAATTCATACGCGATTTAAAGAATGCTTTATTCCGTGTAGAAAATAAAACTTACGGGATTTGTAAAGTAACAGGTAAATTGATTAGTAAGGAAAGACTGAAAATTGTTCCTCATGCTACCATGAGTATCGAAGCAAAGAACATGCAACGATAATCACTGAAATTCCAAATTTTAAATTCCAAATTCCAATCCTAGCTTTGGAATTTGGAATTTCTTTTTGATTTCTTTTTTAGAATTTACTTATTTTTGCGCACTTAAATTTTTCAAAATGTCATTACTAAAAGCGTATCTGCTTATTTTCATTGTATTACTGGTTGATCAGATTTCGAAAATATATATCAAAACTAATTTTATATTAGGAGAAGAAGTGGAAGTTTTCAACTGGTTTAAAATTCATTTTATTGAAAATGAAGGAATGGCTTGGGGAACTCAAATTCCGGGGACTTATGGAAAATTATTTCTTACCTTATTCCGATTAGTTGCTGTAGGTGGAATTGGTTACTGGCTATGGGATTCTGTAGAAAGAAAACACAGTTCTGATTATTTGATTGTAGCTATTGCTTTAATTTTGGCGGGAGCTTTCGGTAATATTATTGATTCTGTTTTTTATGGAGTAATTTTTGACGACAGCAGTTCGCAATTAGCAACCTTATTTGCTGATGAGCCTTACGGCAAATTTTTTCATGGTAAAGTAGTGGATATGTTTTATTTCCCTTTCTGGCATGGAAATCTTCCGGAGTGGTTGCCGGTATGGGGCGGAAAAGAGTTTACTTTTTTTAATGCCATTTTTAATGTTGCTGATATGGCAATTTCAACCGGAGTAGGGATTTTAATTGTTTTCAATAAAAAAGCCTTTCATCATACAGAAGCATAATTTAGTATAGAGATATAAAAAGAAAGACCTGTTTTACACAGGTCTTTCTTTTTTACAGGACTATTTCTTTTGTCCAGGAGCATAACGTTTGGCGCTTTTTTCGCCGGTAATTTTTTTGGCCTGTCCCGGTGGAATAGATTTAGAACTATTCGATCTGGTTCTGATTCCAACAGCGCAACCGGATAAAGAAATAGAAAATACAGCAATTAAAAGGATTGCATACAATCTTGAATTTTGAATCTTTTTCATAAAATAATGGGGCTTTGTATTTTTACGAAGGTACGGATTTTAAATATTAGAATGAGTGGACTAATTTTAAAACTCATAAATAGTATGAGGTGTTACACAATAATTCAATTGTATATCGGCTTCGTGAACATCTTCAATGGATGTTTCGGCTTCAAAAAAAGAAAGTCCTATTTTAATCGTTTCAGGCTGGCATTCGCTTAGAAATTTATCATAAAAACCTTTGCCGTAGCCCACACGATGTCCTTGTTTGTCAAAGGCCAGAAGTGGTACAAAAACAACTTCTATTTTCTGAGAAGGTACTTCTCCCGAAGCCTCGGGACCGTCAACAGGTTCAGGAATACCGTATGGATTTTTTTTGATTTTAGTATTATCGGTTAAAAGATAATGCGTCATTTTCCGGGTTGCAAAATCGGATTTCGAGATAATGATATTTTTATCTCTTCCCGAAAGCAGGTGTAAAATTAATTGGGTATCTATTTCCCGGTGGTTTTCAATAGATAAAAAAACATGAAAATAATTCTTATCCCAAATGGGTAGTTTTAATAACTGATTAGCAATGGCTAAACTCATTGTTTCACTATCGCTTTCTGATAATTCTTTGCGAAGTGTTTTGTATTTTAAACGTAATGCTTTTTTATTGTTTTCCATTAACTATTGTTTTTGAAATATGGTAAATAGCATCTCCCTGATAGACAATTGGGGAATGGTTGACATTTATGATATAACCATCGTTAGGTGCTTTTACTTTTCGTTCAAATTTACCAAAAGGATCAGTAATAGTGGCGAGAATTGTTCCTTTTTTAACAAATGCATTGATGCTGATTGCATTGTGTAATAAACCGGAAGAATTGGCTCTAATCCACGTAGATTTTTCAATATAGATGCTTCTTTGACTGTTTTTGACAGCATGATGTTTAGGATGAAGCATGCTGAGGTGTTCTAAAAATCGTTTGACACCTTCCAGACCTTCATTTGCAACAGCATTATTAATATCTAATGATTTTCCGCCTTCAAAAAGCAGCATTTTTACATTTGATTTTTGACTGGCATTTCTAAAAGAACCTGCAATATTTTTAGAATATAAGGTAAAAGGAGCATTAAAAACATCGGCTAAAACTTTTAACTCGGCATTATTGGGTTCGAGGCGAATTTGCGGAGCGTTGAATCGGCCTGCTCCTCCGGCGTGAAAATCAATTGCATAATCCACATGAGGCATGATCTGAGTCAGCATATGATAAGCAAATTGGCTGGCCAGTGATCCTTTTTTACTTCCGGGAAAAACCCGGTTTAAATCCCTGCCGTCCGGAAATTGCCGGGATTGATTGATGAAACCAAACATATTGACAATGGGAATGCAAATAATGGTTCCTTTTTTAGGCTTATTGATTTTCTTAGTGATGATTTGGCGTACAATTTCAATTCCGTTTATTTCATCACCATGAATTCCTGCAGAGAATAACACTACAGGTCCGTCAATTTTAGACCGCTGGACGATGATGGGAATTTTTAACTTGGCTGAGTTGTGCAGTTTAGCAATTTCCATATCGATGGTTTTGCTTTCGCCCGGTAAAATGGTCTCTCCCAGAATGGTAATGGATGTGTTTTGCATTTGCAGAATTAAAAAGCTAAAAATATATAATTATATGTTATGAATTGTTTTTTCGTTTTAGAAAAATGTTATTTGTAAATTTGTTAGACAATAATAGAAAACTCAGATGGAAAACATCAGTAAGGCAATATATCTCAAGAATCAATTGGATAATTTACGACCAATTGATAAGATACAAGAAGAACGAATTATGCAAAAATTCCGTTTGGACTGGAATTATCATTCCAATCATCTTGAAGGAAATTCATTGACTTATGGGGAAACCAAAGCTCTGATTTTATTTGGAATAACTGCTCAGGGAAAACCTCTGCAAGATCATTTTGAAATTACAGGTCATAATGAGGCTATTAATTGGGTAATTGATGTTGTAAAAGGCGACTATCCATTAAATGAAAATTTTATTAGGGAGTTGCATACTCTTTTGTTAAAACAATCTTACGAAGTTGATGCCATTACTCCTGATGGAAAACCAACAAAAAAACGAATCAATGTAGGGAGTTATAAAACCTCTCCCAATCATGTAAAGACAAAAACAGGGGAAATATTTTATTTTGCTACTCCAGAAGAAACACCTTCTAAGATGACCGATTTAATTAATTGGTATAGAGAAAAAAGCGAACAAAAGGAGGTGAATCCCATTTTTTTAGCGGCAGAATTTCACTATAAATTCATTCGAATTCATCCTTTTGATGATGGAAATGGTAGAACAGCGCGGATTTTGATGAATTTTATCTTAATGAAATTTGATTTCCCACCAGTAATTATTAAAACCGAAGATAAAGCTAATTATTTTGCAGTATTACAACTTGCCGATGCAGGAAATATTGAAGCCTTTGTGGAATATATTGCTCAGAATTTAATTCGTTCTCTTGAAATAATGATTGCAGGCGCCAATGGAGAAGATATTGAGGAAGAGGATGATTTGGATAAGGAAATTGCTTTGTTGGAGCAGCGGTTGAGTAAAACTAAGATTAAGTATAGTTATAATAAAGCTGAAAAATTAAAAGAATTATTTAACTTTTCAATTATAAATTTTATTGAAAAATTTAAATTAAAGATGTTGAAATTTGGCAAGTTATATTCTGATGTAAATTTTGATATTGAGTTAGATAATATGGGATTAGTTAAAAATAATCCATTAATCGATTATTTTAAAAAAGTCGATGTTTATTTGATTGAGAATGTTTTGGATGTGAAAATTTTATTTATTGGGTTAAAAAGAGAAGAACTAAAAGGACTTAGCTACCTAAGTGAAATTAGTATAAGATTTGAAGAGAAATTTTACTATTTTAATATGAGTAATGGAAGAATAATACAATTATCATATTCGGATGTTCTTGATGAAAAAACAATTAATAAGATTATCCAAATTGAAGTAAAACGTCACAAAGAATTCATCGAACAAAAAATTGCCGAAAAAGAAAATAAATAATCTGTGAAAATCAGTAAAATCCGTTTCATCTGTGGCTGATTTTAAATTTCAATAGCAATAACAATTTCAAAAAATCAATTTTAAGAATAGTTAATTTACAATCTAAAAATGCCTATCCCAGCTCTCGAACTTCAAATACAAACTTTACCCGATGGCCCCGGTGTTTATCAGTATTATGATAAAGAAGGCAAAATTTTATATGTTGGCAAAGCCAAAAATTTAAAAAAACGCGTTTCTTCTTATTTTAACAAAATTCATGATACGGCTAAAACGAATGTTTTAGTAAAAAAAATTGTAGTCATAAAACACATTGTGGTTCCTACTGAAACCGATGCGCTTTTATTAGAAAACAATTTGATAAAAACGCTTCAGCCGCGTTACAATATCAATTTAAAAGATGATAAAAGTTATCCGTGGATTTGTATCAAGAAAGAACCTTTTTCGAGAATATTTTCTACCCGCCGAATGGTTAAGGACGGTTCCGAATATTTTGGCCCCTATACCAGTTTTAAAACAGTTCATACCATTTTAGATCTTATCAAAGAATTGTACTCGCTCCGTACGTGTAATTATGATTTAAGCGAATCTAATATTGAAAGCGGAAAGTTTAAAGTGTGTCTGGAATATCATATTGGCAACTGCAAAGGACCTTGCGAAGGTTTAGAAACATTAGAAGAATATCAGAAAAAAGTAGATGCTATCCGCGAAATTCTGAAAGGAAATTTCAAGGAAAGTTTGAAAGATTTCAGAAAGCTGATGATGGAGCAGGCACAAAAAATGCATTTTGAAGAAGCGCAAAAGATAAAGGAAAAAATAGAGGTTTTAGAAAATTACCAATCTCGTTCTACGATTATCAATCCTAAAATCACCAATATTGATGTGTTTTCTATTGTTTCTGACGAAAGTGCTGCTTATGTGAATTTTTTACAAATTTCGCACGGTTCTATTATTCGTTCGCATACTTTGGAAATCAAGAAAAAATTAGCTGAAACGGATGAAGAATTGCTGGAACTGGCTATTGTAGAATTAAGAGAACGCTTTCAGTTATTGTCTAAAGAAGTTATTGTGCCGTTTGCAATTGATTTAGGTGAAAACATCAAAGTCACCGTACCGCAATTAGGAGATAAGAAGCAGATTTTAGATTTGTCAATTCGGAATGCTAAATTTTACCGTATTGAACAATTAAAGCAATTGCAAATTGTAGATCCTGACAGGCATACTAACAGGATTATGGCGCAAATGAAAAAAGATTTGCTTTTGCCCACAGAACCAAGGCATATTGAATGTTTTGATAACTCTAACATCCAGGGAACCAATCCTGTTTCGGCCTGTGTGGTTTTTAAAGATGGAAAACCCAGCAAGAAAGATTACCGCCATTTTAATATCAAAACGGTAGAAGGGCCTAATGATTTTGCGTCAATGGAAGAAGTGGTTTACCGGCGTTATAAAAGAATGCTCGATGAAGAACAGCCTTTACCGCAGCTTATCATTATTGATGGAGGAAAAGGACAGTTGTCATCGGCTTTAAAGAGTTTAGATGATTTAGGATTGCGTGGAAAAATAAGTATTATAGGTATTGCAAAAAGACTCGAAGAATTGTTTTATCCCGGAGATTCTGTTCCGTTATATTTAGATAAAAAATCGGAAACTTTAAAAGTTATTCAGCAATTGCGAAACGAAGCACATCGTTTTGGTATCACCCATCATCGGGATAAAAGAAGTAAAGCGGCTTTGAATTCTTCGATAGAATCCATTCCGGGCATTGGCGAAAAAACGATGCAAACGTTAATAAAACACTTTAAAAGTGTTAAAAGATTGAAATTGGCAACAGAAAAAGAGATTTCGGACGTTGTAGGATTATCAAAAGCCAAAAAAATTACCGATTTTTACAGAACCACAACAAGCTGATTTTAAATAATAAAGAAGAATATTGTTTTATGAAGAAATCCATCCTTTTATTGCTCCTTTTGTGTAGTGGTTTGAACTTGTTTGCACAAAAAAAAGACAGACCAAAAATAGGATTGGTATTAAGTGGCGGCGGGGCAAAAGGTTTTGCTCATATAGGTGTTCTTAAAGTTTTAGAAGAAGCCGGAGTTAAAATTGACTACATTGGCGGAACCAGTATGGGAGCTGTGGTTGGCGGATTGTATGCAGCGGGTTATAATGCCGCTCAGCTGGATTCTATTTTTCATAAAACGGATTTTGACGAATTGTTAAGTGATTACATCCCCAGAGAAACTAAGAATTTTTATGAAAAAAGGAACGATGAGGTATATGCATTGGTATTGCCTTTTAATAAATATAAAATAGGAATACCGGATGCGCTTTCTAAAGGTTTGTATAATTTCAATTTATTGAGCAGGATAACCAGAAATGTTCGGCATGTAAGGGATTTTAATAAGTTATCCATTCCGTTTTTATGTATTGGTTCGGATATTGAAACAGGCGAACAGGTTATTTTGAATAAAGGAAATTTAGCCAGAGCAATGATTGCCAGTTCGGCTTTTCCGTCGTTATTTTCTCCTGTAGAATACCAGGATCGCTTTTTGGTTGATGGAGGTGTGGTTAATAATTATCCCATTGATGAGATCAGGAAATTAGGTGCTGATATTATTATTGGGGTTGATGTTCAAAATGATTTATTGGATCGAAATGCCCTTAATGATGCTACAAAAATTCTGGTTCAGATTACCAATCTTCATTCGATTGATAAAATGAAAGAGAATATTTTAAAAACAGATATTTATATCCGGCCAGATATTAAAGATTATGGTGTAATGTCGTTTGACAGCGGTAAAGAAATTGTGGGTAAGGGAGAGGAAGCCGCTTTTTCGGTTTTTGAAAGGTTGAAACAATTAGGAGCACAGTCAGGAAATTATAAAAAACCAGGATTAAAGAATCAAACAGACAGTTTACAGATTTCAAATATTAATTGTAATAAATTAAAGAATTATACGAAGGACTATATCTTTGGTAAATTACGGTTTAAACCGGATACTAAAATTAGTTATGACCAATTGCAAACCGGAATTAATAATTTGAATGCCACCGGAAACTTTAGTGCAATTGATTATTATTTTGAGAAAAACGAAGAAGGGGATGATTTAAATCTGGTTTTAAAAGAAAATCCAACTAATATGTATTTAAAGTTTGGAATGCATTATGACGGACTTTATAAAAGCGCAGTTTTAGTTAATCTAACACATAAAAAGAATTTTTTCAAGAATGATGTCGCTTCTTTAGATGTTATTTTAGGAGATAATTTCAGGTACAATTTTGATTATTATATTGAAAACGGATACAATATAAGTGTAGGTTTCAAGTCGTATCTAAACCAGTTTAACCGGAATGTAGAAGGACAAATAAGTAATTTAGATCTCAATGGTTTAGGTGTTAATTCCCTAAATGTGGATTTATATGATTTTACAAATCAATTGTATTTGCAAACTTTATTTGCCCAGCATTTTTTAATTGGCGGTGGACTGGAATACAAATATTTGAATATTAATTCGAAGACTTTAGCGAATACTGATCCTAAAATTGATAAAAGTGATTACGTGAGTGTTTTTGCACGCTTGAATTTTGATTCTTTTGATGATGTTTTTTTCCCTAAAAAAGGCTGGAGTTTTTCAGCTGACATTCATTCTTATTTGTATTCTTCGGATTATACTAAAGAATTTGAGCCTTTTTCGATTGCAAAAGCTAATTTCGGTGTTGCTTTTCATTTGTTCAAATCGGCGAATTTAAAAATTCAATCGGAAGCAGGTTTTTCATTTGGCCAAAAAAGCGTTTCTTTTTTTAATTTCATTCTGGGAGGTTTTGGCTATAATGTTTCCAATAATTTCAGTCATTTTTACGGCTATGATTTTTTAAGCCTTGGAGGGAACAGTTATATTAAATCGAGTGCGACATTTGATTATGAAATCTTCAAAAACAATCATGTCAATTTTACAGCTAACTATGCTAATATAGGAGATGACATTTTTTCTACAGTCGACTGGATTTCTATTCCTAAAATTTCCGGATACGCATTAGGATACGGATTAGAAACCGCTATAGGTCCTATTGAAATAAAACGCAGCTGGTCACCAGAAACTAATGCAAACTATACCTGGTTTAGTGTTGGGTTTCCTTTTTAATGCTTAGCAAAGCCATTTTTGATAAAAATCCCCCGTTTTTAGTGTTAAAAAAAAGCCATAATTCTAAAGGGGCTATTTTTTAGAGTTCCAAATTTTAAGCGAAAATTATCACTTTTATTTTTTATCATTAGTTTTTTTATGATAAGTAAAAAAAAACACCATTGATTGCGAATCTTATTTTAAAATTTTGTTAAACTGAATTTTTATTATAAAAATCGTAGTTTCTTGCCTTATCTTTGCTATATCAAAACAAAAGGGGTGGTTTCCTTTTGATTTATATAAATTTAATAATTTATAATTTTTTGGTTGGTTAATAGCATAAAAACTCAGTCATTATTTGACTGAGTTTTTTTGTTTTAATATATTTGGAACAAATTTTGCAAGTTTAATCAATAAACTTATTAAAAGTAAATTATGAAAAAAATAATCCTACTATTATTATTGATTGTAACTGCCAATATTTATTCACAAAATGATAACGCTTATGGTGTGGGAGAGTGGTTTAAATTCCGCATCCACTACGGATTTGTAAATGCAGGATATGCTACCCTTGAAGTTAAAGACGCTACTGTACATAATAAAAAAGTTTTTCATGTTGTGGGTAAAGGATACACAACAGGTGTATCGCGCTTTTTTTTCAAAGTTGTCGATGTTTATGAAAGTTACATTGATAAAGATTCAGGTAATCCGTATCAGTTTGTGAGAAACATTAATGAAGGTGGTTATACTAAAAATCAGGAAGGCTTTTTTAATCAGTCGTCTAACAGAGTTACAGTAAAAGATTATAAAAAGAAAACTGAAAAAACATTTGTCATCCCAAAAAACACTCAGGATATTTTATCGACTTTTTATTACTTAAGAAATTATCCTACAATAGATAAAATCAAACCGGGAGAGTCTATAGAGATAGATATGTTTTTTGATGATGAAACCACAAAATTTAAGTTAAAATTTGTGGGTCGTCAGGATATTACAACTAAATTTGGGGTCGTATCTTCAATGGTTTTTAAACCTTTAGTTCAATCAGGACGTGTTTTTAAAGAAAAAGAGAGTTTAACGGTTTGGGTATCTGATGATCAAAACAGATTACCTCTCCGTATTAAGGCTGATTTAGCTGTAGGTTCACTCAAAGCCGATTTGGATGCTTTCAAAGGATTGAAAGGTCCGTTTAAAATAAAAAAGTAATGAATATTAATGAGAATACAGCAAGTATTTTAAAAGAGATCGAAAAGAAATACGAATCTATAAATCAAAAAACGGATACGCAACTCGAAGGTTTGCTTTGGTCAAAACCCACTACTTATTGGGATTATATCCAGACTGATGCGCTGTTGAATTTACAAGTTCAAAGAACCGTACTCCCTGATGAAATGGTCTTTATTCTCTATCATCAAACAAATGAATTGATATTCAAAATGATTCTTTGGGAAATGAATCAAATCACTCATGCTGAAAATAATAATGCCGGCTTTTTTACAGAAAGACTCCTGCGTATTAGTCGCTATTTTGATATGCTGACTAACTCTTTTTCCATTATGGAAAATGGTATGGATGTAGCGCAATACATGAAATTTAGAAATACACTTACTCCGGCATCAGGATTTCAGAGTGCACAATACCGTTTAATTGAATTTTGTGCCACTGATTTAGTTAATTTAATTGATAATCGCTTTAGAAAATCATTTGATAATACTATTTCAAATGAAAATGCGTTTGAA
The DNA here is from genome assembly GCF_900142775.1 of Flavobacterium flevense. Taxonomy (GTDB): domain Bacteria; phylum Bacteroidota; class Bacteroidia; order Flavobacteriales; family Flavobacteriaceae; genus Flavobacterium; species Flavobacterium flevense. The sequence continues at coordinate 196,765 of NZ_FRCC01000002.1, read as the reverse complement.
ATGTTGTATTGGCAAGCCGCCGGAAAAGACTATCATACAGGAAAAAAAACCTACACCTTAGAAGTTTTCGAAAAAAAATACAAAGCTGTTTTTCTGGATTTTATGGAAGAGTATAAGCCAATAAATATTTGGCAAAAATACAAACAACTTCCTGTTGAGGATCAGGAATCAGCTGCTTTAAAAGAGGCTATGCGCCATTTTGATTATACTGTAAATATTACCTGGGTAATGCAGCATTTAAATGTTGCTATAAAGTACATTGATCAAAGCGGTATGGGTGACGGAGAAGCAACTGGAGGAAGCGACTGGCGTAAATACATGCATCCTAAATATCAAAAAAGAATATTTTTTCCGCAATTATGGAGTGAGGTCGAATTGGCTAATTGGGGACAAGAATAACAAGAATAATAAGTAAAATTGAATAAATAGATAAGAGTTTGAAATACGTTTTAACAATTATAATTGCATTAGTCTTAGTAGTATCAGTATCATGTAAAAAATCAGACACTGAAACTGAGAAGAAAAAAGCCGTTCAAAAAATAATTCCTAAAAAAGGTAATGCTGATTTCGGATTTAATTTTGCCGACTATAATGTAGTTCATGACACTGTTAAAAGAGGAGATACTTTTGGAACTATTCTGAATAAACAAAATATTGGAGACCGTCAGATTTATGAGATTGTAAACAGTGTCAAAGATACATTTGACGTACGCAGTATCAGGCCTAACAGAGTTTTTACCATGCTGCGTTCTAAGGATAAAACAAACAAACTTCAGGTTTTTGTTTACCAGCCTAATGACTTAACGTATTATGTTTTTGACTTACGCGATTCAGCCGTAGTTGCTCATAAAAAAGTACGACCGGTAACTATTAAACGAAGATCTATCACCGGAGTTTTAAAAGGATCTTTATCTGAAACCTTATCTAATTCAGGCGTAGAACCCAATTTAGCAAACAGGATTACAAAAATTTACTCCTGGTCTATTGACTTTTTTAAACTCAAGAAAGGCGATCGTTTTGGTATTATTTTTAATGAACGTTACATAAACGATTCTATTTATAATGGTGTCAGTACTATAGAAGGAGCTTTTTTTGAATACAAAGGTAAAATTATGTATGCTTTTCCTTTTGTACAAAATCAAAGTTCCGGCAAAATTGATTATTATGATGAAGACGGAAAAACAATGAAAAACTTTTTCCTGAAATCCCCTATTAAGTTCAGCAGAATTACTTCCCGGTTTACAGCCCGTAGATTTCATCCTGTGCAACATCGATGGAAAGCACATAAAGGGACTGATTATGCGGCTCCTACAGGAACGCCTATTATGACTACAGCATCAGGAGTGGTTGAAAGAACAGGTTATACCGCCGGAAACGGGAATTATGTAAAAGTAAAACATACCGGAACTTACTCAACTCAATATTTACACATGTCAAAAATCTTAGTACGACGCGGACAACATGTAAATCAGGGGGATGTTATAGGTCGTGTGGGAAGTACCGGTTTAGCAACAGGACCTCACGTTTGTTATCGTTTCTGGAAAAATGGGGTACAGGTAGATGCCCTAAGATTAAAGCTGCCTACCGGAACTCCAATGGAAAGTGCTAATAAAGCCCGATTTATGAAAACGATCGAGCCTTTAAAAAGAGAATTAGATAGTATTGGAAATTTATAATAAAACATATAATTTTTAATTTAAAAATAATCAATGAGAGGCAATTTACTACTAATTGTCTCTTTTTTTTATAAATAAACTGGTTGGTTTTTATTGTTATATAGTCGGCATCCTTTCTGCTATTACAACTAATTTCAGTATTTTTACGAACAAAACTAAAAACAAAACATAATGGCTTTAAGTACACTAAACCCAACTCAGACCAATTCCTGGAAAAAACTTGAAAAACATTTTGAAGAAATTCAGCATGTTTCTATGCAGGAAATGTTTAAACAAGACGGTTCAAGAGCAGAGAAATTCAGTATTCTTTGGAATGATTTTTTAATTGATTATTCTAAAAATATTGTCAATCAGCAAACGATGTCTTTGTTGCTTGAACTGGCTAATGAAATGGGGCTTAAAAATGGAATTCAGGATTATTTTGGAGGAGGAATAATCAACCAGACAGAAAACAGAGCTGTGCTTCATACCGCATTAAGAGCTAAGGAATCGGCAGTGATTCCTGTAAATGGGGTAAATGTGATTCCGGAAGTTTATGAAGTAAAAAATAAAATTAAGAGTTTTACTAACGAAGTTACCTCCGGAAAAAGAACAGGATATACCGGGAAAGTGTTTACTGATGTAGTTAACATTGGTATTGGTGGTTCTGATTTAGGACCGGCAATGGTAGTAGAGGCTTTACAGTATTATAAAAATCATTTAAATGTTCATTTTGTATCGAATGTTGATGGAGATCATGTCAATGAAATAATTAAAAAATTAAATCCGGAAACGACTCTTTTTGTCATTGTTTCTAAAACTTTTACTACGCAGGAAACGTTAACTAATTCGGAGACTATTCGAAAATGGTTTTTGCAATCAGCTTCTCAGGAAGATGTAGCCAGCCATTTTGTGGCAGTTTCCACTAATTTGCAAAAAGTAACTGAATTCGGAATTAATCCGGACAATGTTTTCCCAATGTGGGACTGGGTTGGAGGACGTTTCTCGCTGTGGAGCGCCGTAGGTTTGTCAATTAGTTTAGCAGTAGGTTTTGATAATTTTGAAGAATTATTAAACGGAGCTAATGAAATGGACGAACATTTTAAAACAGCTGATTTTGATCAAAACATTCCAGTTGTCTTGGCTTTATTAAGCGTTTGGTACAATAATTTCTTTGGAGCGGAGAGCGAAGCTTTGATTCCGTACACACAATATTTACAAAAATTAGCTCCTTATTTACAACAGGGAACTATGGAAAGTAACGGAAAAAGTGTAGGACGTGATGGAAAACCGGTTGATTACCAAACCGGAACAATTATTTGGGGAGAACCGGGAACTAATGCACAGCATGCTTTTTTTCAGTTAATCCACCAGGGGACTAAAGTGATTCCAACAGATTTTATCGGTTACGTTCAGCCTTTGTACGGAGATAATCATCATCATGATAAATTGATGTCTAACTTTTTTGCACAAACCGAAGCTTTATTAAACGGAAAAGACGAAGCTAAAGTTCAGGCTGAATTTGATAAACAAGGATTATCCGCTGAAGCTGCTGAATTTCTGTTGCCATTTAAAGTTTTTGCCGGAAATAAACCAACAAATACGTTCCTGATTCAAAAATTAACACCTAAATCTTTAGGTTCACTGATTTCTCTTTATGAACATAAAATTTTTGTACAGGGATTTATCTGGAACATTTTTAGTTATGATCAATGGGGAGTAGAACTTGGAAAACAATTAGCAAATTCTATTCTGGATGAAATCAATTCTAATGAGGTGAAAAATCATGATAGTTCTACGGCTTCTTTATTGGGTCATTTTTTAAGAAATAAATAACATTTTGATCTCTTTTATTTAAGTGTTTGATTTTCAGCGAACATTAAAAGCAATATTGATTCTAAATTACGAAAACCTCATTGGCTGTTAGCATTATGAGGTTTTTTTTATACCTTTTTTGTTTATATTTGTTAAAAAAACACCAAAAACATGTACGCATTTATTCAAAAATTTCATTCTGGCTGGGCTTATATAGCACTTTTATTATTAGTGATTGCAGTAGTTAATTCTCTCATTGGTTTGGCTTCTAAAAAAGAGTTTACAGCTAAAGACAGAAAAATTGCTCTTTTTGGATTAATAGGTACCCACACGCAGTTATTAATAGGTTTAATTTTGTATTTTGTTTCACCATTAGGTCTTAGTTCTTTTGGTCAAATGTCAGACAAAATGTTGCGTTTAACATCATTAGAACATCCGCTAATTAATATTATTGCGATTACTTTAATCACTATTGGATGGTCAAAACATAAAAAATTAATCACAAACGAATCAAAATTTAAAACTTTCTCCATTTTCTACGGATTAGGATTAGTTCTTATACTAATTAGAATACCATGGTCGTTATGGTTTAAATAAAAACGTAAAAGTCCTTTTTTTAGGACTTTTTTTATCTCGGTATAGTTTTTGTTTTTAAATAGATTAGAACTAAAAAGTTAATATGAAAAAATCATTTACACTCTTTTTTTTATTTGTTGCAGTTGTTTTTGCAAATGCTCAAAGAAAAATTTCTGAAAAGCCAAAAACACTTGTTTCAAAACCTTCTGTTCAGCTACCGGATACACTTCAAAAAAAATATGCTTTAACCGATAATAAAAGAGGGATAGTAAAAGACACTATTTTTGATGAGGTTGTAGGTAAATTAAAAGTGTATAAAAAAAGCGCTCATGCCTCCTATTATGCTGATAAATTTAATGGAAGGCGTACCGCAAGTGGCATCCCATTTAGTAATAGTGACTATACAGCTGCACATAAAAAATTCCCTTTTGGAACAAAATTAAAAATCACTAATGAGGCCAACGGTAAATCCATTTATGTAGAAGTTACTGATAGAGGCCCTTTTGTAAGATCCAGAGAAATTGACTTGACTAAACGAGCTTTTATGGAAATTGCAGCAAACAAAAATGCTGGAGCTTTAAAAGTAACTATCGAAGAAGTGGTTAAATAGTTACCAGTTTTTAAAAGGATTTTTACTTAAATACGAGTTGTAGTAACGTTTGTCATTGGTTACTTCCTCACCTAACCAGTCCGGTTTTTCGAATAATTCTGTTTCTGATTGTAATTCGATTTCCGCCATTACTAAGCCTTCATTTTCACCGTAAAATTCGTCCACTTCATAAGTGTGAGAACCTATTTTTACTTCAAATCGGCTTTTGTCAATTACCCCTTTTTCGCAAAGCAAAAGCAAATTTTCAGCTTCCTCAACTGTAATTTCTTTCTCCCATTCAAAACGCGACATACCTGTGGCATTAGAAATGCCTTTGATGGTCAAATAGGCTTTATTTTCTTTTATTCTTACTCTAACCGTGCGTTCCGGATTAGAGCTCAAATAACCCTGAATAATCCGTTTTTGAGAGAAAGCAGCTTTTTTATAAGCATTAGAAGTAACTAAAAATTTTCTTTCTATTTCTATCATTTTTATATTGACTTTCTGATTTGGGTTAAAGATATTATTTTTTCCTGTTTTTAGATTTATTTACAATCATTAATGAATTTATTTATCAGGTAAAACCGCTCTGATTTATGAATTTTTTAAAACAATTTCAGCCTAAAATATTTTTGTTTTTCCCTGTATTTTTTTAAGAATAATTTGATTGTATTTCATTGTTGGATTTGTATTTTTACATCAATAGTAATAGATACATTATGCCTCTTTTAAAAGTAAAAACTAAGCCACAGACATCAGAGCTATTAAAGGAGTTTTTTAAGGGCAGTGCAACTTGGCGTGATGAAAAAAGCAATTTAGAACCTCTGGTTGAATTGATTCAGTTAATCAGACCTTTAAAAATAAAAAATTTACAAACAGTAAATTTACATGAACTGATTTCTTTTCTGAGAGAAAATCAATCTTGTCGTAAAGAACTTTCTATTTATCTTAAAGAGATTTTAAAAGAAAGAAAATTCAATAAAATCTTTTCGGATGCTGCCATTCTACGTGATGTGGATTTTTTCTTTGAAGTTAAAAAAAGAATTCTGGCTAAAATTTTACCTTATCAGCCGCAAAAAGATACTTTAGAATATGTTTTAAATCAGGTTTTTTATTTAGCTACAGACAGTATCTGGGTTAATAAAATCCCAATGCCTCAGCTGGAAGAATTGTATGATCTTCTGGAGTTCGAATCTATTTATGAAAGTGTCGAACCTAATTCGAGTTTGTCAGAATTATTAATTGCAATGCATTTAATTACACAGCGAATTAGTGGTCGTGCGATGGAAACGGATGTAATTAAGATGGTTCCGGAATTTGACGACTTAGAAAGTCCTTTTTCTGCATTTGAAAAGGAATTGTTTTTAATTGAAGATGAGATTAGAAATTCTGAAAAACATTATATTCTGTCAGATGATTTGTCTTTGGCTCAATTGTTAGTTTTACTCAAACATTGTGAAGATTTTGTAGAAAAGGCATTCCGAAACAGCTCGAAATATGGTATTTCCCTTCGGGTAAATCAGAATTTATTAAAAATTAAGCAGCAATTAGAAAGACTTAGATTCCTTATTTCATTATTAAAAGTAGAAAATGAAAAAGATGAAAAGAATAATGGAATTGTGATGGCTTTGCAATTGATAGAATTCAATTGTTATAAAAATAATGTTCGAAAGTTTATCGCACAAAGCATTCAGTTAATTTCGTATGAAATTACTCAGCATACAGCAAAAACAGGCGAAAAATACATTACCGAAAACCGCAATGAATATTTTAAAATGTTTTGGAATGCCTTAGGAGGCGGTTTTATTGTGGGTATTATGTGTATCATTAAGATTCTGCTTTCTAAAATTGATACGAGTATTTTTGGTCATGCGTTTCTTTACAGTATGAATTATGCTTTTGGGTTCATTACTATTTATATTTTAGGATGTGCTTTAGCTACAAAACAGCCCGCTATGACAGCTTCAGCTTTGATAAAAGCCATTGAGGAAGGAATGTCAAAACAAGGAAATAATACCCAGAAGTACAGTGCTTTTGCCATTCTTTTTGCAAGGGTTTTTCGTTCTCAGTTTATTGCATTTGTAGGGAATGTGATTATGGCTTTTCCGGTATCTCTATTTGGAATCTGGTTAATTGATTATGTTTTTCATTACAATATTGCTGCTACTAAATGGGAAAGATTACTTACTGATACGAGTCCGATACATTCTTTAGCGATTTTTCATGCTGCCATTGCGGGAGTGTTTTTATTTATGTCGGGAATTATTTCAGGAAGTGTTGCCAATAGAGATAAACACAATCAGGTTTATTTTCGTATCGCAGAACACCCTTTATTAAAAAAGAGTATTGGAAAAGCCAAAACACTAAAACTCTCTGTCTGGTATGAAAAAAAATGGGCCGGTATTGTTTCTAATTTCTGGTTTGGAGTTTTTATGGGTAGTACGGCTTCGATAGGTTTGTTTTTAGGACTAAATTTAGATATCCGACACATTACTTTTGTGAGCGGAAATTTAGCCTTGGGATTATACGGAGCAAATTTTAAGGTTACTGATGCTATGTTGTTTTGGGGTATTGTTGGGATTGGTGTCGTGGGATTAGTTAACTTTATGGTTAGTTTTAGTCTGTCTTTAGGATTAGCTTTTCGTTCCAGAGCGATTTCTTTATTTGAATTGCGATTTGTAACTGCTGCTATCTGGAATCACTTCAAATCAAATCCGTTTAGTTTCTTTTTTCCAACAGAAAAAAAATCAAAATCAGGAGTGGTTGAAAATTACCTGCAAACCGAAAAAAACTAAATAAGTTGTTAAATACACTTGTTTAAGATGCTGGAAGTAAATTCAAATAGAAAAATTATACACATCGATATGGATGCTTTTTTTGCTTCTGTGGAGCAAATGGACAATCCTGAACTTCGGGGAAAGCCCATTGCTGTGGGTGGAGCTGAAAATCGGGGTGTGGTGGCGGCAGCCAGTTATGAGGCCAGGAAATTTGGAGTGCGATCAGCAATCAGTGGTGCATTGGCAAAAAAAAATTGTCCCGATCTTATTTTTGTTCGTCCGCGATTTGAACGGTATAAGGAGATTTCGACTCAGATTCATAAAATTTTTCGGGATTATACGGATTTGATAGAGCCACTTTCTTTAGATGAAGCTTATCTGGATGTGACTCAGAATAAAAAAGGAAATCCCAGCGCCAGTCTTTTGGCACAAGAAATCCGGAACCGGATTTTTAACGAAGTGGGATTGACGGCTTCTGCTGGAATTTCGATCAATAAATTTGTTGCTAAAATAGCGAGTGATTATAACAAACCTAATGGGCAAAAAACGGTTACTCCTGATGAGGTGATTCCGTTTTTAGAAGTTTTGCCTATCCGAAAGTTTTATGGTGTGGGCAAAGTAACCACAGAGAAAATGTACCAATTGGGTATTTTTACCGGATTAGAGTTAAAAAGTAAATCTTTAGAATTTTTGCAGAAACATTTTGGTAAGGCAGGCACTTATTATTATCATGTGGTTCGCGGCATTCACAACAGCGAAGTGAAATCCAGCCGAATTGCAAAATCAGTTGCTGCCGAACATACTTTTGAAGTGAATCTTTCTTCGGAAATTTTTATGTTGGAACAATTGGATAAAATTGCCATTAGTTTAGAACGAAGACTTAAGAAACACAATGTTTCGGGCAAAACAGTAACGCTAAAAATAAAATACAGCGATTTTACCCAACAAACCAGAAGCAAAACCCTGCCTTATTTTATTGCTGATAAAGGACTGATTTTAGAGACAGTAAAAGAATTATTGTATCAGGAACGAATGAAAGATTCTGTTCGGTTATTAGGGATTTCGATGAGTAGTTTGAATACTGAAGTCAGGAAATCAGTAGTTGCAGTGCAGTTAAAATTTGATTTTTAAAAAAAGAACCGCACATTTACAAATCAGTTTTAATTTGCAAATGTGCGGCTTATTTATTTCCTGATAATTATTAGTTTTTACTGGAAAGCTTAGATAACAATCTTAAAAATTCAATATAAAGCCAAACCAAAGTAATCATTAATCCCATAGCGCCAAACCATTCCATGTATTTTGGCATTCTTTGTTGAACTCCCTCTTCGATACGGTCAAAATCCAGAAATAAGTTCAAAGCTGCAATTACAATTACAAAAACACTGATACCAATACTCCACATAGAATTTCCATAATGTACCGGCTGATAGCCTGTAAACATAGAAAATAACCAGGAAATTAAGTAATAAGTAGCAATTGCTAATGTTGCTGCAACCACCACCGATTTGAATTGTTCTGTTACTTTTACAATTTTAAATTTATATAATCCTAAACAAACGGCAAATGTTACAAAAGTAGCTCCTACTGCCTGGATAACAATTCCAGGGTAAAGGGCTTCAAAAATTGCCGAAATTCCTCCGATAAATAAACCTTCAAATAAAGCGTATCCGGGAGCCAAATAACCCGAGTATTGTGGTTTGAATGCTGATATTATTACTAAAACCAATCCTACAACTGCACCCCCAATAGCCGGAATAATAGGATTCATGCCATTAAAAGCCATCCACCAGATAACCATAGCCGATGCTGTAAGCAATAAAAATAACAGAATCGTTTTATTAATAGTGCCTGAAAGCGTCATTTGCTGGTCGTAGCCAATAACTGTTGCTTCATGTACTTGCTCAGCTCTTGATGTAGGCGAGAAGCTTTTATTATTTAAAAAAGGGTTTTTAGATTTAAATTCCATTATGATTCATTTTAGGTTAGCCAAATATAAATGATATTTCTTAAGATTGCTGTTTAATTTTTCTTAATTTTTTTATTCTGTGGCAGAAGTCTTTAGCGTACTAAATTTTAATAATTTTACGCAATCTATTTATAAAATATAACGGATAACAAGTACAGTAGGGAAGTCAATGTTTTAAGGTTTTTCAATCAGTAATTGTTATTTGATTGAAAAGATAAAATTTAATTACATCGATTATTCTACTGATTTTGTGTTCGTACTCCATCAGCTTTGTTTAAATTAACTAAATTATAATGTTCCAACTTTTACCATTAGACCTCAAAACTGTTTTTGAACTTTATTTTTTAGGTAATTTATTTGTCAGTATTCTTATTTTCAGTTATTCTTTTTCTTATGCTACTGTCGAAAATAAAAAGATTGTAAACTGGTATGGCTATGGAAAATTATTATTGACTATAGGCTGGATATTACTTTTTTTAAGAAATACTATTCCTGATTTCATTTCTATTAATATCGCGAATATGATTGTTTTTGCGGCATGTTGTTATGAAACAATAGCCATATTGTCATTGGTTAAAGCAAGATCAAAGCAAAAATACCGCTTACAAATAGCAATAACTATTGTTGCAGCAGTGATTTTTAATATCGCAACATTCTTAGATTGTACCATTAACACTCGTGTTCTGATTGCGTCTATTGGTTTATTTGCTATTTATTTACAGCCTACAATTAGCTATTTTGTTGAAAAACGACATAATTTTTTTCGAATTTTTTACGGATTTTGTTTTGTGGGATTCGAACTTTTAGTTCTTGCCCGTATCGTATTTAATTTGATGAATCCGCAACAGGAATTTTTTTCCTATACCATTTTTGATAGTTTGTATAACATAGCTTTGTTTTTGCTTGCATTAATTAGTACAGTTGGATTTTTATTATTGGTAAAAGAAAAGCAAGACCTTAAAATCCAAAAACTTTTAAAGGATAAGAATCAGTTCTTTTCCATTATTGCTCATGATTTAAGAGGGCCACTGGGAGGATCAGTTGGACTTTCAGAAATTTTAGCAGAAAATATTGAAGAGTATAGCCGTGACGAGATCAAAGAAATTACTCAAATGCTTCATCAATCTAATAGAAATAGTTATAAGCTGTTAGAAAATCTTTTGGATTGGTCTCAGTTACAAACCGGAATGATGGAATACAGTCCTAAAAAACTTTCTTTAAATACATCAATTCAAGAAAATATTGAACTGAACAGAAATGCTGCTCTAAATAAAGATATTACTATTTTATTTGAATCATCTGATATTGTAGAAGTTGAGGCTGATAAAAATATGATTGATACTATTGTGCGAAATCTGCTGACAAATGCAATTAAGTTTACTAATAGAAATGGTGAAATAGTAGTAAAAATAGAAAAGAAATCAAAAAAAGTGGTCGTCTCTATTACTGATACCGGAATTGGAATTCCGGATGCTATAAAAGCAAAATTATTTAAAATCAATGGAAAAGTAACCCAAAAAGGAACTGAGGATGAAATAGGAACCGGACTGGGATTATTACTTTGTAGTGAATTTATAAAAAAACATCAGGGCGAAATCTGGGTAGAAAGTGAAGCTGGTAAAGGCAGTACTTTTACATTTACTTTACCATTAGAATTGAATAAAGTTTTAAAAAATAATTTTTTTAGTCTCTAAATTGGAATCTTATAAGAGTACTGGAGAATTGTATAAAAGGTCTTACGGTATTCGCAATTATCTTTGTAAAGAACAATTAAAGAACCCGAAAAAATAAAAATATGGAACCTAAAATTGGAATTACAAAAAAAGATTTAAATACAAGTGTTGATTTTTTAACTGTTGTTTTGGCTAATGAAATGTTGCTTTACGTAAAAACAAGAAAATTTCATTGGAATGTGTCTGGAAACAGTTTTATGGAGTTGCATAAATTATTTGAAGAACATTATACGGAACTGGAACATACTATTGATGAAATAGCCGAAAGAATTAGTAAACTGGGTGCAAAAGCTATTGGAACCATGCAGGAATTCATTGATCATGCTACCTTAAAAGAAAATTCAAATAATACTGTGGATCAAAAAGAGATGATTAATGAGCTTTTATCTGATCACGAAGCTATTTTAAAACAATTAAGAGAGTATATAAAAGAAGTTGAAGAAACAAATGATTATGGAACTGCCGATTTCTTAACGGCCTTATTGCAAAGCCACGAAACGCAGGCCTGGACAGTTAGAAAATATGTAAATAAATAATTTAATATTAAAAAATAACATTATGAATACTACAGAAATAAAAGGAAACTGGAATGAATTAAAAGGTAAATTAAAACAAAAATATGCTGATTTAACAGATGATGATTTGTTATATGCCGAAGGTAAAGAAGATGAAATGCTGGGAAAATTAGAGCAAAAGCTTGGAAAATCTAAAGACGAAGTCAGAAAAATTATTGCTGAACTTTAGTTTACAGTATTTCGAAAACAGATAAAAAAATCCGTCTTGTTTAGTAGCAAGACGGATTTTTACTATTTTGGCTTAGCCTGATTATACGATTTCAGAAACTCGCATAGTGTTTACCATTCCTCTTTCGGTAATAGGCATAGAAGCTAAATTGATGATGTAATCACCAGGAACAACATGACCTTTCTCTTTAGCTATTCTGTTGATGTCAGTAACAGTTGTATCGGTACTTTCTTCTTTATCGTAGAAATAAGTTCTAACTCCCCATAATAAACTTAACTGAGTAAGAATTCTTTTGTTTGAAGTAAATACTAATATTTCAGCCGTATTTGGTCTCCAGGCAGATAATTGGAAAGCAGTATAACCACTGTTTGTCATAGTAGAAATAGCTTTTGCTTCGATAGAATTAGCCATAACTGCTGCTTGACGACAAATAGTTTTAGTGATAAAACGGTTTGTTTTAATTTGTGGTGTGTTTTGTGGTACCTGAATTAATGCAGAGTTTTCTACAGCCTCACAAATTTGAGTCATTTTTTGGATAACTTGTACCGGATAATTTCCAGCAGCAGTTTCTCCAGAAAGCATTACAGCATCAGCACCATCCATTACTGAATTTGCTACGTCGTTCACTTCAGCACGTGTAGGTGTCAAGCTAGTAATCATAGTTTCCATCATTTGCGTAGCAACAATAACCGGAATACGAGCTATTTTAGCTCTGCGAATTAAGTCTTTTTGTACTAATGGTACTTCGTGAGCAGGAAGTTCAACTCCAAGATCTCCACGGGCAACCATTAAAGCATCACAATAAGCCACAATTTTATCCATGTTTTCTAATGCTTCCGGCATTTCGATTTTAGCAACAATTGGAATTTTATTTTCAGCGTGTTCTGCAATTAAGTCTTGTAAGTCTTTTAAATCCTGTGGTGTTTTTACAAAAGAAAGTGCAATCCAGTCAACTTTTTGCCCAATAGCAAAAATAGCATCAGCAATGTCTTTTTCTGTTAAAGCAGGAAGAGAAATTTTTGTATTCGGAAGGTTAACCCCTTTTTTAGATTTCAATTCACCACCTTGTACCACTCTGGCAACAACTTCGGTTTTTTTATCAGTAGATACGATTTCGAAAATTAATTTTCCATCGTCTAATAAAATTCTTTCTCCCGGATTTACATCATTAGGGAAGTTTTTGTATTTCATGAAAACTCTTTCGGCAGTTCCTAGGATGTCTTCGGCTGTTGTAAAAGTGATGAGATCACCATCATTAACAACGACACCTTCGGTCATCATACCCACACGAAGTTTTGGACCTTGTAAATCGGCAAGAATAGCTGTAGTGTATCCAAATTCTTCGTTAAGATCACGAATAATTTGAATTCTGTTTTCTACATCAGCATAGTCAGCATGAGAAAAATTAATTCTGAATACGTTTACGCCAGCTTCAACCATGTCCTTTATGATTTCTCTTGTGCTGCAAGCAGGCCCAAGGGTAGCCACAATTTTAGTTTTCTTGTTTGTAGTAATCATTTGCATTAAAAAATTAGATTGTTTTTAGATTTTATTTGTTTTGTTTCAACAGTATATGCTGTTGTGATATTGTCTATAGTATTTAATATTACTTTTATTTCATTGATATCAATGCTGTTATTGCTGTCTATTTTTAAAAAGTAATCTGCTTTTTTAAATTCGGGCAATAAATATACTTTAGTCGAAATACCTTCATTTGTATTTGAAAATAAGTTCTGGACTTGTTCGTTTTTCTCTGAAATTACTTCATTGATATTTTGAACTAAATTCCATGCCACTGTATTTTCTTCGTCATAATAATAAAATCTTGAAAATTTTGTTTCGCCCTCTTTGATGTTTATTTGAACTTCATCAGCATTTTTTGCTAGATTTATAGGAAGTTGTTGATTGATAAAATATGCCAATCGATAATCTTCAAGAGAAGTATGAATTGCAATAAGATTATAATCAATCTCATCAAATTCGTCAAGATTTAATTTATGAACAGCCATCTTCATTAAAAATAAAGATGTAAATATACTATTTCTGTCGAAGTATAAGTGTTGAAAATATAATGAATTCGTTAAATTTAAAACGAAAACGTTGTAGTTTTGAGTAATTTACTATTATTTTTTGTTCATTTTTTCCTGAAAAGCAAAATAAGCACGTTGTGATGCTTTTTCTTCCGCTTTCTTTTTAGACGTTGCTCTTGCCTTAGCAATCACTTTTTCGTCAATGCTTAATTTAACCCCAAACAGCCTTTGACCATCGATTGCATTGTCCTCAAAAATGTCATAATGAAATTGTCTTTTTTCTTTTTGACACCATTCAATAATTAAACTTTTATAGCTAATTACCTTTCCTTCGAGTCTGGAAATATCTACATACGGAATGATTACTTTTTGCTGAATAAATTTTTCACAATAAGGATAACCTTTGTCCAGATATATTGCTCCTATGAGAGATTCGAAAATATTTCCATGTATATTTTCTCCAAAATGCTGAACAGGAACTTTGCTTTCCACAAATCTAATAAGATCTAAATCTTTTCCCAGTTCGTTTAAATGTTCCCGGCTTACAATTTTAGAGCGCATTTTAGTCAGATAGCCTTCATCTCCGTAAGGTGCTTCGTTAAATAAATGTGCAGCAATAACGGAACTCAGCATAGCGTCTCCTAAAAATTCCAAACGTTCATAGCTAATAGGATTTCCGGTACCATCTACTTTACCTGATGAACGATGGGTAAAAGCTTTTTGATAGTGATTTAGATTACCTGGTGGAAAACCAAGGATTTTTTGGATGGTATCAAAAAAAATCCCGTCTTCTTGAGAACGACGGGATTTTGTAAATATTTTTTTGAATATACTCATAGTATAAAATTAGAATCCTAATTTTTTTACTAATACACAAGCATTGTGACCTCCAAAACCAAAAGTATTACTCATAACAACATTCATGTCTCTTTTTTGAGCCACATTGAAAGTGAAATTTAACTTAGGGTCAATTTTTTCATCATCTGTAAAATGATTGATGGTAGGAGGAACTATTCCGTGTTTTATAGAAAGTATAGCAGAAATGGTCTCAATTGCTCCTGCAGCTCCTAATAAGTGACCTGTCATGGATTTTGTTGAATTCAAATTCATGGTATAAGCATGTTCTCCAAAAACTTGTTCGATTGCTTTACTTTCGGCCATGTCTCCCAGTGGAGTTGATGTTCCGTGCATGTTTACACCATCAACATCAGTTGGTTTTAAACCAGCATCTCTTAAACAGTTCAGCATTACATTTTTAGCCCCTAATCCTTCCGGGTGAGGAGCTGTAATATGATGTGCATCTGCTGACATACCGCCACCGCCAATTTCGCAATAAATAGTTGCTCCACGTGCTACAGCATGTTCATATTCTTCCAGAATTAAAGCTCCGGCACCTTCACCCAGAACAAAACCATCACGGTCTTTGTCCATTGGTCTTGAAGCCGTTTTTGGATCATCATTTCTTGTAGATAAAGCATGCATAGCGTTAAAACCTCCCATTCCTGCAATTGTTACTGCAGCTTCTGAGCCACCGGTTACCATCACATCAGCATGTCCTAATCGGATGTAGTTAAAGGCATCAATAATGGCATTTGTTGATGATGCACAAGCCGAAACGGTTGTGAAATTTGGTCCTCTAAAACCATATTTGATAGAAATATGACCACCGGCTATATCAGCAATCATTTTAGGTATAAAGAAAGGATTGAATTTTGGCGTGCCATCACCAGCTGCATAATTAAGAACTTCTATTTGAAAAGTTTCTAAACCTCCAATTCCTGAACCCCAGATAACTCCGGCTCTGTCTTTGTCTATTTTTTCAAAATCAAAACCGGCATCTTGTACGGCTTCTTCAGCTGCAACCAATGCGTATTGTGCATAACGGTCCATTTTTCGAGCTTCTTTTCGGTCTATAAAGTCTTCAACATTGAAGTTTTTTACTTCGCAGGCAAAATGGGTTCTAAACTTTGAAGCATCATAATATGTTATCGGAGCAGCACCGCTGACTCCGTTAATTAGTCCGTTCCAATACTCCTCAATATTGTTTCCAATAGGAGTAAGAGCACCCAGACCTGTTACAACAACTCGTCTTAATACCATATATTCTGTATTTTGTTATCTTTAAACAAACAAAACCCACGCTTTCTTTTGTGTTTGATTACCTAAGAGCCATGGGTGTTGCATTATGTGTAATTGATTGAAATTCAATCGAACTTTTAATTTGAAAAATAATAACACCCGATTTCTAAAATTGAAATTTTAAAATTCGGGTGTGAGTTTATTATTTTTTAGCTTCTTCGATGTAAGAAATAGCTTGACCAACAGTAGCAATGTTTTCAGCTTGATCGTCTGGAATTTGAATGTCAAATTCTTTTTCGAATTCCATAATAAGCTCAACAGTGTCTAATGAGTCAGCTCCTAAATCATTAGTGAAGCTTGCTTCTGTTACAACTTCGTTTTCGTCAACGCCTAATTTGTCTACGATAATCGCTTTTACTCTTGATGCAATGTCTGACATAATCTTTAATTTTAGAATTTAATTGGAGGCAAAAATAAAAAACTTTATTTTAAAACAACTATTAAGTTAATAAATGTGACATCTAAAATATAAAATAATTTTGAACAAAGACTTCTCAAAGCTATTTAATTTCGTTTTTTATTCTTTTTTTTGCGTGACTTAAACCTGATGTATTATGAAAAAAATAATTGTTTTTGCCTCCGGATCCGGCACAAATGCTGAGAATATTATAAAATATTTTAAAAGTGGTTCAGTGGGAGAAGTTGTTGGTGTCTTTACTAATAACGCAAATGCGAAGGTGATTGAGAGGGCTAAAAATAATGATGTTCCTGTTGAAGTTTTTACCAAAGCAGAATTATATGAAAGTGATTTAGTACAAAAAATTCATGCGATTCAGCCGGATTTAATTGTCTTAGCTGGGTTTTTGTTAAAATTTCCGGATGCTCTTATTGCTGCTTATCCTGATAAAATTATAAATATTCATCCGGCATTGCTACCAAAATATGGTGGAAAAGGAATGTATGGTATGCATGTTCATAAGGCTATTGTTGAAAATAAAGAGAAGGAGACAGGGATAACCATTCATTATGTAAATGAAAATTATGATGAAGGAGCAACTATTTTTCAAAAACAAGTCACCATTTTAGGAACAGATACTCCGGAAGTAGTTGCTGAAAAGATCCACGAATTAGAACAGAAATATTTCCCGATGGTTATTGAGGATTTGTTAAAAGCTTAATGATATTGGAATATCAGGTACATATTTACACAGACGGAGCTGCAAAAGGAAATCCCGGACCCGGAGGCTATGGTGTAGTAATGGAATTAGTGGGGACACCGCATAAAAAAGAATTTTATGAAGGTTTTCGTCATACCACTAATAACAGGATGGAATTATTGGCAGTAATTGTGGGATTAGAAAAGCTTAAAAATCCAAATATGAAAGTGCTGGTAATTTCAGATTCTAAATATGTCGTGGATTCAGTGGTTAAAAAATGGGTTTTAGGCTGGGAGAAAAAAGCTTTTGCAGCCAGAAAAAATGCCGATTTATGGAGACGATTTTTAATAGTTTACCGAAAACATCAGGTAGATTTTAAGTGGATAAAAGGACATAACAATCATCCTCAAAATGAACGTTGCGATGAATTAGCAGTATTTGCTTCAAGTCAGAAAAACTTGTCAATTGATGCTTTTTATGAAAAAGAAGAGGGTAGAATTTTGTGATAATTTTGCTTGTTTTAACCTTTGCAAGATTGTAACTTATAAACTATCTTTGCACTTTAATTCGAAATTCATAAAATGAATAAATTACTGATTGTTGGAACAGTTGCTTTTGATGCAATTGAAACCCCATTCGGGAAAACCGATAAAATTTTAGGAGGAGCCGGAACTTACATTGGACTTTCAGCGGCTTTTTTTAACTTACAATCGGCTATTGTCTCTGTTGTAGGAGATGATTTTCCACAAGAATATTTAGATTTATTAACGGAAAGAAATATTGATATTTCCGGACTTGAAGTAGTAAAGGGAGGTAAAACCTTTTTCTGGAGTGGCCGTTACCATAACGACCTGAATTCAAGAGATACCTTAGATACGCAATTAAATGTTTTGGCCGATTTTCAGCCAAAAGTTCCTGAAAATTATAAAAATGCCGATGTAGTGATGTTAGGAAACTTACATCCACTGGTGCAAAGCGGAGTTTTAGACCAATTAGAAAGTACACCAAAATTAGTAGTTTTAGATACTATGAATTTTTGGATGGATTGTGCTTTGCCTGAATTATTAGATGTAATTAAGCGAGTAGATGTAATTACAATTAATGATGAAGAAGCGAGACAACTTTCCGGAGAATATTCTCTGGTAAAAGCTGCGGCAAAAATTCAGGAAATGGGACCTGAATTTGTGGTAATTAAAAAAGGAGAGCACGGAGCGTTGTTGTTTCATGAAAACAATGTGTTTTTTGCACCGGCATTACCATTAGAAGAAGTTTTTGACCCAACAGGAGCGGGAGATACTTTTGCAGGAGGTTTTGCAGGATTTATAACTCAGAGCGAGAATGTTTCTTTCGAAAATATGAAAAATGCCATTATTTATGGTTCAAATTTAGCTTCCTTTTGTGTGGAGAAATTTGGAACAGAGCGAATGGTTAGCTTAGAAAAAGAAGAAGTGATGGTACGATTAAAACAATTTAAGTCGTTGACACAATTTGATATAGAATTATAATGCCTCAAACCTCGGAAACGGGGTTTTTTTGTTCCATAGAATGCTATAGTATTTCTTAATCCAGGTTAACTAATATAAAATAAAAAAGTTAAAACTTTGTACTTTGATTTAAAACAAATTAATAACGGGTACAGCTGGTTTTAATATTTAGAATAAAAAAACAAACCCAACAACAAATATCACTACAATGAGCGATGCTTTAAAACATGAATGTGGAATAGCTTTAGTTAGACTGCTTAAACCGCTTGAATTTTACAAGGAGAAATACGGTTCTGCTTTTTACGGGATACAGAAAATGTATCTTATGATGGAAAAACAGCATAATCGCGGACAGGATGGAGCTGGTTTTGCCAGTATCAAAATGGATGTGGAACCGGGAGAACGCTATATAAGCAGAGTACGCTCTAATCAGTCTCAGCCTATTCAGGATGTTTTTGCTCAGATTAACGAAAGAATTAATGAAGAGATGGCAAATCATCCTGAATATGCGGATGATGTAGCGGCACAAAAAGCTAATATTCCTTACATAGGAGAATTGTTTTTAGGACATGTACGTTATGGTACTTTTGGGAAAAACAGTATTGAAAGTGTACATCCTTTTTTAAGACAAAGTAACTGGATGCACCGTAATCTTATTTTGGCAGGAAACTTTAATATGACAAATGTTAAAGAGCTTTTTCAAAATTTGGTGGAGTTGGGTCAGCATCCAAAAGAAATGGCGGATACGGTAACTGTAATGGAGAAAATTGGTCACTTTTTAGATAAAGAAGTAATGCAATTGTACCAGGATTGTAAAGCCGAAGGGTATTCAAAACAAGAAGCTTCGCCGGTAATTGCCGAAAGATTAGATGTTGCAAAAATTCTAGCCCGTTCAGCAAAAAACTTAGATGGAGGATATGCCATGGCAGGTCTTCTGGGTCATGGAGATGCTTTCGTTTTCAGAGATCCGGCAGGAATTCGTCCGGCATATTATTATCAGGATGATGAAGTTGTTGTTGTAGCCTCTGAAAGACCTGTTATTCAGACGGTTTTCAATGTGCCATTTGATAAAGTACAAGAAATAGATCCGGGAAGTGCTTTGATTATCAAAAAGAACGGAACTGTTTCTATGAAAGAAATTTTGACTCCTACCGTTAAAAAATCATGTTCTTTTGAACGTATTTATTTTTCAAGAGGAAGTGATGCCGAAATTTATCAGGAAAGAAAAAATTTAGGAAAATTAATTTTACCGGCTGTTTTAAATTCTATTGATCAGGATACAGATAATACGGTGTTTTCGTATATTCCTAACACGGCAGAGACATCTTTTTACGGCTTAGTAGAAGCGGCTCAGGATTTCTTAAACCAAAGGAAAAACAATTATATTTTGGCTAATAGAAATACTTTGACAGCTGAAACTTTACAGGAATTATTAGCCGTAAAAATCAGAACCGAAAAAGTAGCTATCAAAGATGCTAAATTGAGAACTTTTATCACTGAAGATAGCAGTCGTGATGATTTAGTGGCTCACGTTTATGATGTGACTTACGGTGTTATCAAACCTACAGATAATCTGGTGATTATTGATGATAGTATTGTTAGAGGAACTACACTTAAAAAGAGTATTATCAAGATGATGGATCGTTTGAATCCAAAACGTATTGTAATTGTTTCTTCGGCGCCTCAGATTCGTTTCCCTGATTGTTACGGAATTGATATGGCAAAGTTAGAAGGTTTAGTCGCTTTTAGAGCTGCATTGGAACTTTTAAAAGAGAGAAACTTATATCATATTGTTGATGAAGTCTATGCTAAATGTAAGGCACAGGAAGACTTTAGAGATGCTGATGTGGTCAATTATGTAACAGCAATCTATGACCCGTTTGAACCTCAG
This sequence comes from Flavobacterium flevense, assembly GCF_900142775.1. Classification (GTDB taxonomy): domain Bacteria; phylum Bacteroidota; class Bacteroidia; order Flavobacteriales; family Flavobacteriaceae; genus Flavobacterium; species Flavobacterium flevense. The sequence continues at coordinate 176,266 of NZ_FRCC01000002.1, read as the reverse complement.
GAAATTTCAAATAAAATTGCTGAAATGTTGAGCTCACCGGAAATTAAAGCAGAAGTGAAAATTATTTTTCAAACAGTAGAAGATTTACATATTGCCTGTCCTAAAAACTTAGGAGATTGGTATTTTACAGGAGATTATCCTACTGCGGGAGGAAACAGAGTCGTAAACAGAGCTTTTATGAATTTTTACGAAGGTAAAGATGCAAGAGCTTATTAATCGATAGATTTAAGTTATTTATCGGTTTTTTAGGTTGTTTGTCTTGTATTTTTGTACATAACTTATAACTAACATAAATTTGAATCACCATAATATTAGTAGGTTAAGTTTATGGTAGATTTGGGGCAAAAAAGGTGGAAGCAATTCCACCTTTTTTATTGGAATAAAGTGAGAAGAAAATAGAAAATAGAATAAAGAGGAAAGACGAACGAATGGTGTATTTGTTCGTCTTTTTTTTTAAACCATAGGTTGCTCTTTTGGAGAGAGTTGGCGTGAGGATAAAAAAAATAGACGAATGAACATTAAAGTCATTCGTCTATTCTCTGTTTTCTTTATTCTATGTTTTTATAGAAAAAGATTATTTTTCAGAAGCATATCTTCTGGCAACTTCTGTCCAGTTAATTACATTGAAAAAAGCTTCAATATAATCAGGTCTTCTGTTTTGGTAGTTTAAGTAGTAAGCATGTTCCCAAACGTCCATTCCTAAAATTGGAGTTCCACCGCATCCAACACCTGGCATTAAAGGGTTGTCCTGATTAGGGGTACCGCAAACATCAAGTTTTCCGCCGTTCTGAACACATAACCAAGCCCATCCTGAACCAAATTGTGTTGCTCCAGCTTTAGCAAACTTAGCTTTGAATTCTTCAAATGATCCAAAAGCATCTTCAATAGCCGCTAGTAATTCACCAGTTGGTTGTCCGCCTCCATTAGGTCCCATAACAGTCCAGAAAAGGTTGTGGTTGTAAAAACCTCCACCATTGTTACGAACAGCACCATTACTCATATCAAGATTAATTAATATGTTTTCAATAGTTTTACCTTCCATGTCAGTACCGGCAATAGCAGCATTCAGGTTAGTAGTATAAGCATTGTGATGCTTTGAATGGTGAATTTCCATTGTACGTGCATCAATATGTGGTTCTAATGCATCATATGCATAAGGTAATTTTGGTAATTCAAAAGCCATGATATTTTTGTTTAAGATTTATAAAATAATTTATCCAAAATTAAACATTTATGTTTGGAATTGGAAATACTTGTTCGTTAAATAAATTAAATAATAGCTTTTTTTGTTATTTTAATGTGTAAATAATTGTTTTTTTTCTAAAAATTAGCAACTTGTATTTTTTTGACTGCTAAACATTTCTAACTAAAATAAAAAGTTAAGATTGTGCCATTGCCATGCAAATAATACTGATTCTGGCTCCCGGAATTTTTAGTAAAGCTCTTCCGCATGCTTCAAGTGTTGCACCGGTTGTAATGACATCATCAATAATAATAAAATGTTTGTTATGGTCTTGCGGAGAGTAATGAACATCAAAAATGGTTTCGATACCTTCTGTTCTTCCTAATAAATTTTTCTTAGATTGTGTTTTCGAATATGTTTTTCTAAAAAGCACAGCATCATTGTATTTTACATTTAATTTTTCGGAAAGTGACTGACCAAAAGTGCTTACCTGATTGTAACCCCTTTCTTTAAGTTTCTTGCTGTGTAAAGGTACAGGAATGATTTCATCTGCTTTTAGAGCCAGCATCGTTTCTTTTAATTCTTCAGAATACCAATTGCCTAAAATAATCCCAATGTCTTCGTGACCTTTGTATTTTAAATTATGAATCAATTTTTGCACGATACCCTTTTTATGAAAATATAAAAAGGCAGAGGCATATTCGACAGGGATCCGACCGTAAAATTTTTTGTAAGCTTCATTTTCTACTAACAAATGATGATTTGTAAGCGGAATATTGTGCCGGCAAAGAGTGCAAATAACTTTCTCATTTGCCATTAAAATAGTATCGCAACCTGAGCAGCATTTAGGAAAAAACAGATTTAGGATGCTTTGAAACATATAGTAGGCTTTATTATTTCTAAAATTATAAAAATCAAGGCTTCAAACTTTAATTTTTTTCTTTTTTTTAAATTCACTTTTTATATTTTTGCACCACTATGGCAAAACAAGAAGATATATTTAAGAATGTAGTTTCGCATGCAAAAGAGTACGGATTTATTTTTCCGTCAAGCGAAGTTTACGATGGATTAAGTGCAGTGTATGATTATGCACAAAATGGAGTAGAGTTAAAAAAGAACATCCGTGAATATTGGTGGAAAGCAATGGTTCAGATGAATGAAAATATTGTAGGTCTGGATGCCGCAATATTGATGCATCCTACAACCTGGAAAGCTTCAGGACACGTTGATGCTTTTAACGATCCGTTAATTGATAATAAAGATTCGAAAAAAAGATATAGAGCCGATGTTTTGATTGAAGATTATGCCGAAAAGCTAAATCAAAAAGCAATTAAAGAAATCGAAAAGGCACGTGCCCGTTTTGGTGACGCTTTCAACGAACAGGAATTTGTTACTACAAATGCCCGTGTGATGGAATACAAAGCCAAAGAAAGAGAAATTCTGGAAAGAATGGCTCGTTCTCTTGGAAACGAAGACTTGGCTGATGTGAAAGCATTAATTGAAGAATTGGAAATTGCCTGTCCTGAATCAGGATCGAGAAACTGGACAGAAGTAAAACAATTTAACTTAATGTTTGGTACTAAATTAGGTGCTTCGGCTGATTCGGCAATGGATTTGTATTTACGTCCGGAAACGGCTCAGGGTATTTTTGTAAATTTCCTGAACGTACAAAAATCAGGCAGAATGAAAGTTCCTTTCGGGATTGCACAAACCGGAAAAGCATTTAGAAATGAGATTGTTGCAAGACAATTTATTTTCCGTATGCGTGAGTTTGAACAAATGGAAATGCAATTTTTTGTACGTCCGGGAGAAGAAATGAAACACTACGAATTCTGGAAAGAAGCCCGTTTAAAATGGCATTTATCTTTAGGATTAGGAAGAGAAAATTACCGTTTTCATGACCATGAAAAATTAGCACATTATGCGAATGCAGCGGCTGATATCGAATTTAATTTCCCTTTTGGATTCAAAGAATTAGAAGGAATTCACTCCAGAACAGACTTTGATTTAAAAGCACACGAACAATATTCAGGTAGAAAATTACAGTATTTTGATGCGGAACTAAACCAGAATTATGTTCCTTATGTAGTAGAAACTTCAGTTGGTTTAGATAGAATGTTCCTGGCTGTTTTTGCTACTTCTTTAAAAGAAGAAACCTTAGAAGACGGGTCATCAAGAACAGTTTTGAAATTACCATCGGTTCTGGCGCCAACTAAAGCGGCGGTTTTACCATTAGTTAAAAAAGACGGATTACCGGAAATTGCACATCAGATTATTGCCGATTTAAAGTGGGATTTTAATGTAGCTTATGATGAAAAAGATGCTGTAGGTCGTCGTTACAGAAGACAGGATGCGTTAGGAACTCCGTTTTGTATTACTGTAGATCATCAAACTATAGAGGATCAAACAGTGACTATCAGACACAGGGATTCTATGAAGCAAGATCGTGTTAAAATTTCCGATTTAAAATCAATTATTGAGAATGAAGTTTCCATGCGAAACTGGTTGATGAAAATATAGTTTTTAAATCAAAAATAGCAAAAGGCTCTCCAAAACGGGGAGCCTTTTTTTATTTTATACTGCTCTGTGTAAGAAATGATTGTAAAATTTATACAAGTAAAAACAGCGGTTTTTGTCCTTAGTCGGATTTATTTACACTTTATCAATTAGTATTTACATTTCATCGATTTATCAGGGTAACTCATGTAAAAAATAAGTTAAATGTTTATTTTTAGCTAGTTGAAATGTTCCTTTTTTCAGTAAAAAAGAAACGTTTTTATATAGTTCCCAAACTACTATTTTTTACTTGTCTAATAGCTGAAATATTTTCAGCTGCTACTAAAAGTTATGCTATCTAATTTATTTAGAAAGTACCGCTAATGAATTATTCGTATATTATTATCGATGATAACCCGGAAAGTGTCTCGAAGACTAAAGCTATGGCTGATGGTTTTTCTGAACTTAACTTTCTGGCTTCAGCTAATAATTATCAGGACGGTCTGAATCTTATTTTAGAGCACAATCCGGAATTAGTTTTTCTTGAAATAGATCCTGTAGATAATAAAAGTAATTTATCCTTAGCACTCATCAATGAACTGCATCGTTATTTGAATGTTATTCCCAAAATTGTTGTTACAACCTCCAAAAAAGATTTGGCGTATGAAGCAATACAGTATCAGGTTACAGATTATTTACTAAAACCCTTAGCACGTATTGATTTTGTAAAGTTACTATTGAAATTGAACAAATCAGTTGCGGCTCAACAGACTTCTTTAGAACAAAATCCCACAACTGAAAAAGAAGAAAAACAAACAAATGCTTTTCATTACGAAGTTTCGACAGAAAAAGAACCACTCATATTGTGTATTAAATCGTATGGAGATTACAGGTATATTGATGCAAGAGATATTAGTTATTTACAAGCTGATAATAACTCTACTGATATACATTTAAACACAGGAGAAATAGTAACTGCATTTAAAACATTAAAGCATTTTGAAAATGTTTTGTCTTTCCCCTTTGTCCGAATCCATAATAGTTACATTGTAAACAGTAAAGCTATATCCAGAATCCATACCGGAAATTCGGTTTGTTATATTAAAAATTCTTCGGGCAAAATCCCTTTCTCTAAATCCTATAAGTCTAATATTGACTTAATAATTTCTGAAATTTCTAATGGAAATTATCTGGAGATATAAAAAATGACCATCTACCCTAATTTGAGGTTCATTCACTAACAAACAACTACAATCCACCATAAACACCTGAAAACACGATAGAAACACGGGTCGACTATGTAATTTTACTCCATGGAAAAGCGGTAAGCACTCCTGAAAAAGCAAGTAAAAAAGTATAAAAAACATAAAAACCCAAATTATGAAAAAATCTATCGTAACAATCGGATTATTCTCTTTAATGATGATATTAACATCTTTCACTTCTTCAACTGAAAATATTGATGGAGGAAGTAGACAAATTAAAACTGATAATATTTCTAATATTGATGGAGGAAGTAGACAAATCAAAACCGATAACATTGCTAACATAGATGGAGGAAGTAGACAAATCAAAACCGATAACATTGCTAACATAGATGGAGGAAGTAGACAAATCAAGACTGATAACTAATTGTCATAAAAATATATCCATAAAGGCTGCCAATTTTGGCAGCCTTTTTTTATGCTGTTAATTTAAAATTAGTATTTTTGGTAATCATAAAATACCATTGAAAAAAAATACACTTAAATTGATTTTTTCGGTTATGTTATTTGTCTATTTTGGGTGTACTCAAAAACAGACAGATGATAAATCTGTTTTAAACATTTCAAATGTTTCGAAAGATAGTCTTCCACTATATTTTTCATTAGCGAATGATTTTAATCTTTCAAGAGAAAAAAGATTAGAATATATCTACAAAGCGAATGTAATAGTCACCAACAGTGAGAATGATTCCCTAAACAGGGTAAACTTTTTTAAAGTGGCTAATAGATACTACAATATTAATCTTATGAAAGAATATTGTAAAACGGTTAATTTAGTTTTAGAAAATTCAGAGAAAGTAAGTGATACTGTGAGTATGGCTAAGGCTTATACTTATCTAGGGGATTATTATCGAATAAAGTTAGTGTCAGATTCTTCATTTTTGTTTTATTATAAGGCAGAAAAAATGTATGAAAAGCTCAATAATAAATTTGATTTGGCTAAAACATTAATAAATAAGTCTGATTTATTATTTAGGGTTGGAGATTTTATTAGTAGTGAAAAAGAAGTTTTTAAAGCATTGCGTATAATTAAGGATTATAAGAATCAAGAAGCAGTTAATGAGGTAAATTACGATGCTTATAATATATTAGGAATGGTATATAATGGTATGAATGAATACGATAATTCGATTGCCTATCATAATAAAGCATTGAGGACGCTTGATAAGATGCAGATTATTGGAAAAAGTCAAACCATGGCTATTTCTTATCTGAATTTAGGAATGGTTTATTCAAGTTTAAATAATTATGAAATGGCTAAGAATTACTTCGAAAAAGGTATTGAACAGCAAAGAATTGATAATCAGGATTTAAAAATTAAGGCTTCATTATTAGATAATTTTGCATATGCTAAACTGAAATCCAATGATAAGGAGGGATTGCCAAATTTATTTTATGAATCGTTAGAAATAAGAGATAGTTTAAAATCAGCAGCAGGAATATTTATTAGTAAAATGCATTTATCTGAATATTATAGTGTGTATCATGATACTGCACAAGCATTAAAGTTTTCCAAAGAAGCACTTTCTATAGCCAGAAGTACAAATGTGACCCGTGATCTTATGAAGGCTCTAAACCAAATGTCTGTTTTAGATCCTAAAAATGCAACTACCTACACTAAAGAATACATTCGTATCAATGAAGAACTTCAAAAAGAAGAACGAAAAATAGGAGAGAAATTTTCCCGTATAGAATTTGAAACCGATCAGATAAAAGGAGAGAATTTTGATTTAGAAGCTAAAAACAGAAAATTAGTTTATTTTTTCAGTGGTTTGACTATTTTAGGTCTTTTTATATATATCATAAAATCTCAAAAAGCTAAAAACAGAGAGCTATTGTATAAGCAACAGCAACAAAAAGCGAATGAAGATATTTATAATCTGATGATTTCTCAGCAAAATACGATAGAAGCTAACAGGGTTCAGGAAAAAAAGCGGGTTGCTCAGGAATTGCATGATGGTGTTTTAGGGAGAATGTTCGGGGTGAGAATGAACTTAGAAGGTCTAAATCGGTTTAATGATGATTTAGCCGTTACACAACGACATGATTATTTATCGGAATTAAAAAATATTGAACAGGATATTCGTGAAATTTCACATGATTTGAATAGGGAAAAATCAGAATTAATTAATAACTTCGTTGCAATTGTAGATAATCTTTTTGAGGAGCAAAGAAAAACCTTCTCGTGCAAATTAATTACCAATATCGATTCAAACATAAAATGGGACTTAGCAGTCAATGCTGTAAAGATTAATTTGTACCGAATTATTCAGGAATCTTTACAAAATATTAATAAGTATGCTAATGCAACTACTGTAAAAGTGGAGTTAAAAAAGCAAGAGAATAATATTATATTGACAATAAGTGATGATGGTGTAGGTTTCAATGTTAATTTGAAGAAGAAAGGAATTGGTCTGCAAAATATGATTTCCCGTGCTAAAGATTGTAATGGAGATTTTAATGTAAAATCTAAAAAAGGAGAAGGGACAACAATCACAGTGAGCATTCCATTAGAATAAAACAACCAAATACCACATAATAATGACTGCTGAAACAGCTTTGACCAGGCAAAAAAAAAACATTTTAATTGTTGATGATCACCCTTTTATAATTCAGGGGTATAAAAATGCCATTACCAGATACAGCCCGGATAATTATGAATTTATGATTTCTGAGGCTAAAGATTGTGAGTCTGCCTATCATTTGATAACAAATACCGATTCTTTAATTTTTGATATTGCTTTTTTAGATATCAGTATGCCTTCTTATGAAGAAAAAGGCCTTTTTTCCGGAGAGGATTTAGCCAAATTAATTTTGGAAAAAATGCCTGATTGCCGGATTATTTTGCTCACTATGTTCACCGAATTTTTAAAGATAAAAACCATTATAAGTAAGATCAATCCCAATGGATTAGTTATTAAAAATGATTTGACTTTTGATGAACTTTTATTAGCCTTTGATAACGTAATAAAAAACGAAATATATTATAGTAAGTCGGTTAAAGAAATGCTGGAATCACATGAAAATGATATTGAAATAGATTTGTTTGATAAACAAATTTTATTTCATTTATCCAAAGGAACAGCTTTAAAAGACATGCCCCAATATATTCCTATTTCCTTAAATGCCATTGAGGTGAGGAAATCTAATTTAAAAGAATTGCTCAAAGTAAAAAGTGGTGACGATTCTGATTTGGTTATTGAAGCCAAGAAAATGGGATTGATTTTTTAGAATCTTATTATTAAAAAAGAAAAACGCAAATTCAAAATTTATTTGGATTTGCGTTTTCTGTTTTTATTATTCACTTAATGCATTCCAGCCTCTGGCTTTTAATGGAATCTTAGTGTTGGCACGTGTGACCAAATGAATTCCTTCACTTTCTTCGGTCATGTGTCCAATAATGGAGAAATTTGGATTCCCCTTAATTTTATCAAAATCATCAATTGCAATCGTGAATAATAATTCATAATCTTCGCCACCATTGATGGCAACTGTTGTGCTGTCAATATTAAATTCTTCGCAAACATTGATAAATTGCGGATCAAGAGGCAATTTGTCTTCGTATAAATTACAACCTACTTTCGATTGTTTGCACAAATGGATAATCTCTGATGATAATCCGTCTGAAATATCAATCATCGAGGTTGGTTTTATCTCTAAAGCATGTAATAAAGTACGAACATCTTTTCGTGCTTCGGGTTTTAACTGGCGTTCAATTAAATACGTGTATAATTCTAAATCAGGTTGCGAATTTGGATTAACCTGGAAAACTTGTTTCTCTCTTTCCAAAACCTGCAATCCCATATAAGCGGCACCAATATCACCCGTTACTACTAATAAATCAGTAGATTTTGCTCCGTTTCGATATACTATTTCTTCTTCATCAGCTTCTCCTAAAACAGTAATACTGATGATTAATCCTTTTTGAGAAGAAGTCGTGTCGCCACCAATAACATCTACTTTGTACTCATTGGCAGCAAGTGTAATTCCGTGAAATAATTCTTCTAAGGCTTCCAGAGGAAAACGATTTGATACAGCAATAGAAACAGTTATCTGAGTTGCTTTAGCATTCATGGCGCAAATGTCGGATACATTTGAAACAACAGCTTTGTAGCCCAAATGTTTCAACGGCATATAAGCCAGGTCAAAATGAACGCCTTCGACCATAATATCAGTAGAAATAACCACTTTTTTGTCTTTGAAATCCAAAACAGCTGCGTCGTCGCCAATTCCTTTTAAGGTAGAAGCCTGATTGATTTCAAAATTTTTAGTCAAATGGTCTATCAATCCAAATTCGCCCAATTGAGCAATGCTTGTACGTTGTGGGTTTTTATCTTCAATCATAGTTGTAAATTTCTAAGACACAAAGATACAACCCCGAAGCTTCGGGAACAAAGGTTTTGACTAATTAAAAAAATCCAGTATTTGAGTTGCTTTAAATAGTGAATAATAAGCTATTTTTTTGCATCTTTAAGTTCAATTAAAAGTAGAAAAAAATGAAATCATTAAACATAGTTACCCTGACAGTTAATCCGGCAATTGATAAAAGTACGCATTTAAAAGGTTTAGTTCCGGAACAGAAAATAAGATGTGAAGCGCCCCGATATGATGCGGGAGGTGGCGGAATTAACGTTTCAAAAGCTATTTCAAGATTAGGCGGAACTTCTCTGGCACTCTTTACAGCTGGAGGTTTTACAGGTAAATTACTTGAAGAACTGATTAGTAAAGAAGGAATCGAATCTAAAACTATTGAAGTCGAAGCCTGGACCAGAGAGAACTTTATTGCCGTTGATGATAATACTAATTCGCAATACCGTTTTGGTTTTCCGGGTGGTAAAATTTCGTCTGAAGAATCGCAAAAGATATTGGATTTGGTTTCCAATTTAGATACTCAGTTTTTAGTCTTAAGCGGAAGTCTAAACGAAGGATTGTCAGATGATTTCTACCCGGAAATTGCTAAGATTACCAAGGCTAAATTAATTGTTGATACTTCGGGCGAAGCCTTGAAAAAAGTTTTAAAAACCGGGGTTTACTTAATTAAGCCAAATGTGGGCGAATTAGCCCGACTAATAGGACGGGAACGATTAGAATTAAATGAAATTGATGATGCCGCAAAACAAATCATTGCTGATGGCGGAGCCGAAATTGTAGTGGTTTCACTAGGTCCGCAAGGAGCGGCTTTGGTTACAAAAGACAGTTACGAGCATGTTCCTGCACCTAATGTGGCCAAGAAAAGTACGGTAGGAGCAGGAGATAGTATGGTAGGTGGTATGGTCTGGGCCTTATCTCAAAATAAAAGTCTAAAAGAAGTGATTCGCTGGGGTGTGGCTTGTGGTTCGGCAGCTACGATGAATGAAGGGACGCAATTGTTTAAACAAGCCGATGCCAAACGATTATTTGAGTGGTTAGAAAAAAAATAAAATTACTACTGACAAACTGTTGTCACCAGCCGTATCTAATTTTGAAGAAGTAAAAAAATTAAAACTTTAAAATTATGAAAACATTAGCTGCACAAGTAATTACTCCTGAAGATTTATTGCAACACTGGCAAGGACACCGCGCTTTAACACGTCGTGTGATTGAATTATTTCCGGAGAAAGATTTCTTCGAATTTTCAATTGGCGGAATGCGCCCTTTTTCAAAATTGGCAGATGAGCTTCTGGCTATTGGCGCGCCTGCTATGAAAGGAATTGTAAATCGGGATGTTCAACCCTACACGGAAGGAACCGAAAAATTAATTTTCAAAGCACAATATCTGGAAAAATGGGATGAAGCGACTGCCGAAATTAATAAATATTGGGAGCAATTATCAATTGAAGATTTCAATGAAACCTTTAATTTGTTTGGCCAATATGAATTTCCAATCATTCAGAACATTCTGTATTTTATAGATAATGAAGTGCACCATCGTGGTCAGGGCTATGTTTATCTAAGAGCATTAGGCATCGAACCTCCTTTTTTCTGGGAAAGATAAAAATTGAATTTGCCGTTTAGTATTAATTTCGCCATTGAGAAATTAAGATGGATGTAGTTTCATTCTCTTGATTTCTTAATGGTTTATAAATATAAATAAGGTTTTTATAAAAGGCGTTGTTTGTTTATTTCCAATAATTCCAAAACTTTGGTTTTTAATCTTTCCGGTTCCAGTATTGTGGCATAATCACCAAACATCAAGTACCAGCGAGAGAATCCTTCTAATGAATCACAGGACATGAAAGTCATTTCTATTTTATCGCCTATTTTTTGTTCATCAACAAAACCATAATATTTTCGTTCATGGGTTAGATACTGAGCAATTTTTTTCTCTACCAAAATGCGAATTTTTATAGTTGAAATATTTTTGCTTTTATCCAAATAAGATTCTAAAGCATTGTGTTCTGTCGAAAACGGAATTTCTGTTTTCTTTATTCCGTGAACCCGATCAGCCCGAAACTGACGATAATCCTTTCGCAAATGACAATAACCAAGCATGTACCAATTGTTGTTCTCATGAAAAATCCCCACAGGCTCAATATGGCGCACCGTAATTCCGTCTGATTGAATGGCTTCATAAGAAAGGATAACTTGCTTTTTTTCAGCGATACTTTCAAAAAGAACTGCTAAAGTATCGGGTGATTTCTCGTTAAAAAGTTTCTCCGACGACTGTATTAAGACATTCGATTCAATGCTGGAAACCCAGTCTTTATCATCGCTTCTCAGTACTGCTTTAAGTTTGTACATTGCCGAAGCATAGTGATTTCCCAGGGTTTCATCAGTGAATTTCTGCATTAATTTTTCGGCAGCAATAAAACTGCTGGCTTCTTCCCGCGTAAACATAACAGGCGGCAGCCGATAGCCGTCCATCAAAGCATAACCCACACCAGCTTCACTGTAAATAGGAACTCCCGAAGCTTCCAGCGTGCGGATGTCACGATAAATAGTGCGTAAACTTACCTCAAACCGATTCGCCAATTCCTGTGCTTTTACAATTTTTTTGGATTGTAATTGAATAAGAATGGCAACAATACGGTCAAATCGTTTTGGGGTTTCGTCCATTTTTTTGAAGTTTCTGAGTTACTAAGATTTTGAGAGGCTAAGATACATTTCAAAAATAGAAAACAGAATAACTTTACTTATTGTTTCTTTTCCAAATTTCTGGATTTCTTGAAGTATGAAAGACAGCAAAAATCGTTACTGTTTTATTTTCTTCGTTAATTTCATAATGAATGAGAAAAGGAAATTTTTCAATCTTTCGACAACGAATAGTATTGTATTTTATAGAAAAGAGATAGGGATCTTTTTTTAAAGTATTTATTTGTTTCTTGGTTTGTGTTTTATAGCGTAAACCTAAACCTTTCAATTGAAATTCATACCATTCAGAAGTTTCTTGAATGTCTTTGAATGCATCTTCATCTATTTTTAAATGATAACTCAATTATTTAAATGGTTTTAGATACTTCATCCCAATCCAAAAGACGCTCTGGATTAGTCTTAGCTTTTGCCATTCGCTCCAAAACAATTTGTTGATGCTCAACAGGAATTTCAATATCTTCATTCCAGATAGCATCATTAACTTTCAATCGGTCTTTAGGTGAAAGTTGCTTAACGGCTTCAATCAATTGATTGACACTTAAATCAATATTTAATTTGATGGTTTCCATAATAACAAAGTTAGTGAAAACAAATTGTAGCAAACAAAAAAACCTGACAATTTTCATCATCAGGTTTCCTCTATATTCTTTGCTCTTTCTTCTATTTTCTAAAAAAAAGATTAGTCATTCAATTTCAAAACAGCCATAAACGCTTCTTGTGGAATTTCTACATTTCCTACTTGGCGCATACGTTTTTTACCTTTTTTCTGTTTTTCTAATAATTTACGTTTACGGGAAATATCTCCTCCGTAACATTTGGCGGTAACGTCTTTACGTAAGGCTTTTATCGTTTCACGAGCGATGATTTTTGCTCCAATTGCTGCTTGAATTGGAATATCAAATTGTTGTCTCGGAATCAATTCACGCAATTTTTCGGTCATTTTTTTACCAATATGATAGGCATTGTCCTCGTGAATCAAAGCAGAAAGCGCATCTACATTTTGTCCGTTTAATAAAACGTCCAGTTTTACTAATTTTGATGTACGCATTCCTATTGGTGTATAATCAAAAGAGGCATAACCTTTAGAAACCGTTTTCAAACGATCGTAGAAATCAAATACAATTTCGGCCAATGGCATATCAAAATTCAATTCTACTCTTTCCGTTGTCAAATAGGTTTGGTTAGTAATCAAACCACGTTTTTCGATACATAAACTCATTACGTTACCTACGAAATCAGATTTGGTAATGATAGTAGCTTTAATATATGGTTCTTCAACTCTGTCCAGTTTGGATGGTTCCGGCAAGTCAGAAGGATTGTTTACAATTAAAATGGTGTCCGGTTCTTTTTTGGTAAACGCATGATAAGAAACGTTAGGAACCGTAGTAATTACGGTCATGTCAAACTCACGCTCTAAACGCTCCTGAATAATTTCCATGTGCAACATTCCTAAGAATCCGCATCGGAAACCAAAACCTAAAGCTGCCGAACTTTCAGGAGTAAATACAAGTGAAGCATCGTTCAGTTGTAATTTTTCCATAGACGAACGCAAATCTTCATAATCTTCGGTATCAACGGGATAAATTCCGGCAAATACCATCGGTTTTACGTCCTCAAAACCGGTAATCATATTGGTTGTTGGTGTTTTGGCATCAGTAATCGTGTCACCCACTTTTACTTCTTTGGCTTCTTTAATTCCCGAAATCAGGTAACCAACATCCCCAGTTGAAATCACATTTTTAGGAACCTGATTTAATTTCAATGTTCCTACTTCATCAGCAAAATATTCATTATTGGTAGCCATGAATTTAATCTTTTGCCCTTTTTTGATTTCACCATTCACCACACGGAAAATAACTTCAATTCCACGGAATGGATTGTAATGAGAATCAAAAATCAAAGCTTGTAGTGGTTCTTCTTTATTCCCTTTTGGAGCTGGGATTTTTTCGATAATAGCTGATAAAATATTTTCAACACCAAAACCTGTTTTTCCGGAAGCATGAATAATATCTTCCAGTTTACAACCTAATAAATCAATAATATCATCGCTTACCTCTTCCGGATTAGCTGATGGTAAATCTACTTTGTTTAACACCGGAATAATTTCCAGATCGTTTTCTAAAGCTAAATATAAGTTCGAAATCGTTTGTGCCTGGATACTTTGTGCGGCATCTACAATTAAAAGTGCCCCTTCACAAGCGGCAATAGAACGGGAAACTTCATAAGAGAAATCTACGTGTCCGGGAGTGTCAATCAGGTTCAGAATGTATTCTTCGCCTTTGTATTTGTATTCCATTTGAATCGCGTGGCTCTTAATGGTGATCCCGCGTTCACGTTCCAGATCCATGTTGTCCAGCAACTGCGCTTTTTCTTCACGGGCTGTAACGGTTTGAGTTGCTCCTAATAATCGGTCAGCCAAAGTACTTTTTCCGTGGTCAATATGAGCAATAATGCAAAAATTTCTTATGTGTTTCATCTTCGTAAATCCATCAATTTATAGCCAATATACATCAGCATTTCAATATGCAAATATAGTTCAAAGTTTTTAACATTTTTAATTAATATTTTAAGCTCTAAATAGCAAAGATTAAACAAATCATAAATGTTTGAAAGTGTAAAAAAAGATGTGTTTTTATCGCTAAATTTGTTACCCCTAAAATCTAAAATAAGTGAATTACGATAGACTAAAAGACAAACTGGAAATCCTTGCAGATGCAGCTAAATATGATGTGTCCTGCTCTTCCAGTGGAGGAAATCGTAAAAATAGTAACAAGGGTCTGGGTGATTCCTCGGCCTCGGGAATTTGCCATACTTATACGGAGGATGGCCGATGTGTTTCGTTGTTGAAAATTTTGCTGACTAATTTCTGTATTTATGATTGTGCTTATTGCGTTACAAGAAAAAGTAACGACATTGAGCGGGCTGCTTTTACCGTTGAAGAAGTGGTCGATTTAACCATCAATTTTTACAGAAGAAATTATATTGAGGGTTTGTTTTTAAGTTCCGGAATTTTTAAAAATGCCGATTACACCATGGAACGTTTGGTGCGTGTTGCCAAAAAACTACGTTTGGAACATAACTTTAACGGATACATTCACCTGAAAAGTATTCCCGGAGCATCTGATGATTTAATGCGCGAAGCCGGATTATATGCTGACAGACTAAGTATGAATTTAGAAATCCCCACAGAATCTGGTTTGAAATTACTGGCACCGGATAAAAATCATCAGGACATGATTAACCCAATGCGTTTTGTAAAAAATGAGCTGATTCAGTATAAAGAAGAAAAGAAAAAATTTAAAAGCACACCAAAATTTGCTCCGGCAGGACAAAGCACTCAGGTGATTGTGGGAGCCACACAGGAAAATGATTTTCAAATTATTCATGTTGCCAATCATTTCTATACTAATTTCAATATGAAACGGGTGTATTATTCCGGTTATGTTCCCATTTCTAATGATACCCGATTGCCGGCAATAGGCACTCAGGTTCCGTTAATTCGTGAAAACAGATTGTATCAGGCCGATTGGCTGATGCGGTTTTATTGCTTTAAAGCCAATGAAATTCTGGAAAAAGACAATCCGTTTCTGGATTTAGATGTCGACCCTAAAATGGGTTGGGCTTTACGAAACATCACTCAGTTTCCGGTAATTATTCAAAATGCACCTTTGGAAATGATTCTTCGGGTTCCGGGAATCGGAGTAAAATCGGCACACAAAATTGTTCATGCCAGACGATTTCAAAATCTGACGATGGAACATCTAAAGAAGATTGGAGTTGCTGTAAACCGAGCCCGATATTTTATTTCGGTGAGTAATGAAAATACGCATTTAAAATTCCTGAATGCGTTGAATTTAAAGGAAATTATTCTGACGGATATGAAATCTAAATTCGAAAAACCGTTTGATAACCAATTATCGCTACTCAATGACGCTACTTTCTTACGATAGTACTTTTGAAGGTTTTTTGACAGCGGTTTTTGAAATCTATGAATTCAAATATCCAAATCCGAAAATTATCAAAAAAGACGATTTACAGCAAAATCTCTTTGCCGATGCTATTGAAATTATTACAGATAATTCAAAATCAGATCGGGTTATAAAAAAACTCAATACGCAATTAGAAAGTGATGGCGTCAGAAGTTTGATTTATGCATTTTTGTCTGAAAAATCAGGAATCGAAGACATACTTTTTAATGTGATTAATTATTCGGTCGAAAATCCTAAAGTCAATATCCTGAAAGATTTTGCTAATGATAATGTGTTGCAAGTTGTTCAGCTTACTAAAAGTGTTGGTCGTGAAAAACACCGAATGGAAGCATTTGTACGATTCGAACAATTGAAAGACGGAATTTATTTTTCCAAAATTGATCCCGATTTTGATGTTCTGACCTTGATAATCCGGCATTTTAAAAACCGTTATCAGGATCAAAAATGGTTGATTTATGATTTACGCAGAAAATACGGCGTGTATTATGATTTGAAGGATATTGAAATTGTTTCTATGGATTTGGATATAAAATCATTAGAGGATAAAAACAATCAGGTGTTTTCAGAAACGGAACTGAATTATCAGAAACTTTGGTGGGAATATTTTGATCATACCAATATTAAAGAACGAAAAAACACCAAACTTCACGTACAGCATGTTCCAAAACGTTATTGGAAATACCTCACTGAAAAGAAAATGTTTTAGACTTGAGAACATTTCCGTAATTTTGCAGCAAATTTCAGAAGATGATAAAGATAGGCAACATAGAATTACCCGATTTTCCACTTTTACTGGCTCCAATGGAGGATGTGAGTGATCCGCCATTTCGTCGTTTGTGTAAAATGCACGGAGCGGATATGATGTATTCTGAATTTATTTCTTCTGAAGGTTTAATTCGTGACGCGATAAAAAGCCGAATGAAACTGGATATTTTTGATTACGAAAGACCTGTGGGAATTCAGATTTTTGGTGGAGATGAAGAAGCTATGGCACTTTCGTCAAAAATTGTGACTACGGTAAATCCGGATTTAATTGATATCAACTTTGGTTGTCCGGTTAAAAAAGTGGTTTGCAAAGGTGCAGGAGCCGGAGTTTTGAAAGATGTCGATTTGATGGTGCGTTTGACTAAAGCGGTTATTGATAGTACTAATCTTCCGGTGACGGTAAAAACCCGTTTGGGTTGGGACGACAGTTCTATTAATATTGATGAAGTGGCGGAGCGTTTACAGGATATTGGCGTGCAGGCTTTAAGTATTCATGCAAGAACCCGTGCCCAAATGTACAAAGGACATTCGGATTGGTCACACATCGCTCGAGTGAAAAATAATCCAAGAATCACCATGCCAATTTTTGGAAACGGAGATATTGACTCGCCTGAAAAAGCATTGCAGTATAAAAATGAATACGGTATTGACGGAATTATGATTGGTCGTGCTGCCATTGGCTATCCCTGGATTTTTAACGAAATAAAACATTACTTTAAAACGGGAGAGCATTTAGCAAAACCAACTGTGGCTGATAGGGTAGAAGCAGTACGCAATCACCTGACCTGGGCTATGGACTGGAAAGGAGAACGATTAGGAATTGTAGAAACCAGACCGCATTATACTAATTATTTTAAAGGAATTCATTCGTTTAAACCTTATAAACAAAAACTGGTTACTCTGGATCATCCCGAAGAATTATTTGCAGTTTTGAATGAGATTCAAGATGCATATTCGGGTTATGAGGTGGTTTAAAAAAATATTTCATCATATTTAACGGATTAAAATCCGTTGCTACAGTATGTGTCGTTCCTACAGAACTCTTACATTAGAGATAAGAGCCATGGGCTCGGGTTATTTTGTAAGGCTGGACTTTAGTCCAGTTTCCTGAAAAAAATCATTCTAACAACTTCTTACTCACTCGGCTACTGGCAATAAGGGAAGCAATAAAGCCAAGAGAAACAATTGTTGCCATAACAATTAGCACATTTTCTAACGAAAAAACAACAGGATAAGCTAGGGTTGGAGTAATCATTATCAGTTGAAAATGCTGTTGTATTAATACAATTATAATCCCTAAAGCGAGTCCGATAAGTCCGCCAAAGAGGCTTAATAAAGTGCCTTGTAACAAAAATATTTTACGCAGATTTTTAATTTCGACACCCAGATTGAATAAAGTTTTTAGATTCCCTTTTTTGTCCAGAATCATCATAATAAGTGCACCAATAAGGTTAAAAAGTGCTACCACTATAACCAGCGTAAATATCAAATAAACGGCAATGTTTTCGGTATTCAGCATTTTGTAGAGCGATTCATTGAGTTGAGCTCTGTTTTTTATTGTCACTTTTCCTTTAAAAATACTATTGAGTTTTTGGATAATAGCATTTTCATCGGCATTGGGTTTTTCCTTAAGTTCAATTCCCGAAATCTGATTGCTTTTGTATTCTAATAATTCCTGAGCTAAAGTTAAGTCGGCAAAAACATATTTAGAATCCAGATCTTCGTTGATGGCATAAATACCTATAGGGAAAATTTCCTGTTTGTTAAAAGCCTGTTCGGCATTTTCAATAGTTCCTTTTCCTGCTTTAGGAACCAAAACTTCTAAATGTTTATTGAAATCCATTAAGCCCAGCGATAATTTTTGAACTAAACCATAGCCCACAACTACTTCCTGGTAAGCATCGTCTTCAAGCCATTGTCCGCTATAAATTATCTTTTTGACATCATTTACTTTTTTGTAATTGGAATCAATTCCTTTTAAATAAGTTACTTCCTGTTTGTTGTCAAAAGTAAATAAAACACGTTCTTCAATAATTTTCGAATAAGAAACTACGCCATCAATTTTCCTGATTTCAGCTTCTTGTCCCGGAGTGATTAAAAATGATTTGCCTAATGTGCTGGTAATTTTTAAATCAGGATCAATATCATTACTAAACGAAAGGCTAAAAACTTTTAGTCCGCTAAAGACCGATAAAACCACAAACAAAGCCATCGCGCCAACAATGATTCCCATGCTCGCGATGCGATTAATAATGTTAATGGCATTGTTTTTACTATTGCTACGAATGTAACGTTTGGCTATGTATAGAGGAAAATTCAAACTTTATTGAAATTTACGTTTCTCTAATAAATCCCTGTTTTCAATTGGATTTTCTTGATTTTTTAAAGCATTATCAATTTTTTCAATATAATCTAATGAGTCATCGATAAAGAAAACTAAATTAGGAACTCTTCGCAATTGTTTGCTCACTCTTTGTGCTAAATCATGCTTAATTAACTGCGTATTCGATTTAATTCCGTTCAATGTTTCCTGTGCTTTTTCCTGAGGGAAAACGCTCAAATATACTGTAGCCACAGATAAATCAGAAGTCACCGATACTTTGGATACCGAAATAACCAAATTACTGACTCCGTTTTTTCTCACTTCACCTTGCAGAATATCCACCAAATCTTTTTGGATAACTCCGCCTATTTTTTTCTGTCTGTTTGTTTCCATAGTGCAAAAATACTACTTTTAAAGATTAAATAAGCAATTTTATAATTTCCGATTTTTTGGAGCTATTTCCCGCTATTCGTTTCAATCTTTTCTTGTCTCAAAAAAGAGACAAGAAAAGGATTTCCACTGCTATCGGGGCTAGGATATATTCAAAGCTAGCAATTTAGTTCTAAATTCAAAAATCGTTAATCAGCAATTAAATCCAAATGCAAAGACACTCTTTTTCAATCTACGACGCATCTGCAGGTTCCGGTAAAACCTATACATTGGTCAAAGAATATTTAAAAATCATTCTTACTTCGCCAAAAAATGATGCCTATCGTAATATTTTGGCAATCACTTTTACCAACAAAGCGGTACACGAAATGAAAAGCCGAATTGTAGGCAGTCTGTCAGAATTTGCTAAAGACGAACCTTCAAAAAAAGCGCAGGATTTAATGCTGGAGTTGGTAAAAGATACTGCCGATTGGGAAGTGAAATTATCCATTAATTTTATCAAAATAAAATCGCAGCAAATCATCAAGCATATTATTCATAATTATGCCGCTTTTGATATTTCAACCATCGATAAATTCACTCATAAAGTCATTCGCGCTTTTGCTCATGATTTGAATTTGCCAATGACTTTTGAAGTGACTTTGGATACCGAAAATTTGTTAACAGAAGCGATTGATGCCATTATTGCCCAGGCTGGAGAAGACGAAACCCTGACTAAGTTGCTCATCGATTTTACAATGGAAAAAACTGATGACGATAAATCCTGGGATATTTCCAGAGAAATAATGGAAACCGGAAAATTAGTTTTAAATGAAAACAATCGGAATGAAATTGTGCAGTTTCATGATAAATCCATAGCTGAGTTTGTCGAAATAAAAAAGAAATTAATTGCTGTCTGTAACGATTTAGAAAAAGAAAATTCCGGTTTTGCCCAAGCTGCTTTGTTATTAATTGAAAACAACGGAATTGATTTGAAATCTTTTTCCAGAGGCACTTTTCCCAATCATTTGGCAAGCATTCGAGACGGAAAATTCAATCCTAAGAATAAAACCTTTCATGAATTCGACGATATTGCTATCAACAAAACAGCGAGTGATCGGGCATTAATTGAGAATTTAATTCCTGAATTATTGCAAATTCTGGGTACGATTTATAAAAATTTCGAAAAAAGAGATTTTTACAAAGCATTCCTGAAGAACATCACACCGCTTTCGTTATTAAACACGGTGAGTAATGAGTTGGCTAAAATTCAGGAAGAGCAAAATGTACTTTCCATTTCGGAGTTTAATGCCATCATTCATCGCGAGATTCAAAATCAGCCGGCTCCTTTTATATATGAACGATTAGGGGAGCGGTACCGACATTTTTTTATTGATGAATTTCAGGATACTTCTGAGATGCAATGGCAAAACCTGATTCCACTTATTGACAACGCCCTTTCGGGTCAGGACGATTATGGCAACAAAGGAACGCTGATGATTGTGGGCGATCCAAAACAATCCATTTATCGCTGGCGTGGCGGAAAAGCGGAGCAGTTTATTGAATTGAGTAAAGACACTAATCCGTTTAATAATCCGGATAAAAACATTGAACATTTAGATACAAATTACCGCTCGTATTCCGAAGTAATCGAATTCAATAATGAATTTTTTAAATTGATTTCAGCTGAATTTGAGCACGAAGACTATAAGGATTTATACGAAAATCACAGCCATCAACATGCAAATGACAAAAAGGGTGGCTATGTAAATATTTCTTTTATTCCAAAAATAGAAGCTGTAGAAGGAGACGAAGAAGCATTAGATAAAACAGAATTGTATGTTTTAGCTACTTTAAATACCATCCGGAAAGTTTTAGAGCAAGGTTTTGAATACAAGGATATTGTAATTCTGACCCGTAAAAGAGATCAGGGAATTGCGATAGCTAATTATTTGACAGAGCAGGGAATTCCGCTATTATCTTCGGAAACGCTTATGATTCAAAATGCAACCGAAGTCCGATTGATAATTAATCTTTTGAAATATCTAAAAAACAACGCCGATTTAGAGTCAAAAGCTTTTTTTCTTCATTATATCTCTAAAAATATTCAGGATCAATTAGACGTTCATGATTTTATTGCCGAAGGAATGGAACAAAAACAAGAAGCTGATTTTGAAAAATGGCTGATGGGTTTTGATATTTCGCTTTCGTTTCAAAACATTCGAAAAAAATCATTGTATGAAGCAGTAGAGATTATTGTGTCTAAATTCCTCTCCCCAGCCCTCTCCACTGCTTACATTCAATATTTCTTAGATATTGTATTAGAACGTGATGTACGCAATCAGGCTGGGATAGCTGATTTTCTTGAATTTTGGGACAAAAATGGAGCTAAATACAGTATTCCGTCTCCTGAAGGAAATAATGCGGTGCGAATTATGACTATTCATAAGTCAAAAGGTCTGGAGTTTCCGGTGGTAATTATGCCTTTTGCAGAAGAAGATTATGGTAAAAAACCAAAAGATAAGTTGTGGCTGGATGCCGAAGGCTTGGATATGCCAAAGGCTTTGATTGATAATAGCACCGCTGTAGAAGGTTTTGGAGAAGAAGCTAAATCAGTATACGGTCAAAAAAAACAGGAGGAATTATTAGACAATATTAATGTGTTATATGTGGCTTTAACCCGTGCAGAAGAACAATTGTTTGTGATTTCGAATAGAAATCTGACAAGTAAAGGCGAAGTTAAAAAGAATGATATGTCTGCTTTTTTTATTCAGTATTTAGAGAACAAAGGGCTTTTTCAGGAAGAAATTTCGGAATATGAGTTTGGAGATAAAAAGAAAATTTCTTCTGAATCTAAACATGTGGATACCTCGAAAGCAATTATAAATGTTAGTCCTACATTAAATCCTAAAAATATTAAAATTGCTCAGAGAGAAGCGCTCATGTGGGGGACGCATCAGCAGGAATCAATAGAATACGGGAATGTGATACATGAAATTTTATCATTTGTAAAAACAAAAACCGATGTTGATTTAGCCATAGATAAGGCAATTGAAAATGGCTTGATTAATCTTTCACAAAAAGAAGTAGTCTGCACTACAATCAACAATATTATTCATCAGGAAACATTAGCATTGTTCTTTGCAGATGGAAATGAAGTTTTAAATGAGCAAACAATCATTCAGAAAGAAGGAAAAACAATAAAGCCTGACCGAATGGTGATTACTGCGGATAAAGAAGTTTTGTTACTTGATTATAAAACAGGAGTTCATCATGTAAAATATCAGAAACAATTAGAAGATTATCAATTTGCCATTGAACGGATGGGACTAAAAGTCAAAAAGAAAGCTTTAGTCTATATCAGTGAAAAAATAGAGGTAGTTTATTTTTAATGTAAGCATAGTGTTACTTTGTCTTTTTTTGAAATTTATTGATTTGTAAATTTTTCTCTTATTTTACCGTAATATCCATGCGTTTGAGGCACTTAAAAGCGGGAATACTTGTTTTTTTTTAACATTCTATTTTGTAGTTAAAGAATTACGCGTTACTTTTGTTAGTAATTAACTAAATTGTAATTAAAAATTTTAAGTATGAAACATCTTAGCAAACTTTTTGTTGCTGTTATAATGCTGATGGGAATAAGCTCTCAGGCGCAAGACAGTAACAACCCTTGGGCAATTGAATTTGGGGTAAATGCCGTTGATACAAGAACAAGTGCAGGACCGGAGCATGTGGGTTGGTTCCAACAACATTTTTCACAACCTTTTGACGTGAAAAACAATTGGAATATCCTTCCTTCTGTATCTTATTTAAGTGTATCGCGTTACCTTGGAAGCGGTTTTTCTTTAGGACTTCAAGGTTCGGTTAACAAAATTGATAAATTTGTTGTTTTTGATCCAATGAATCCAGGTAGTGATTCAAGAGGGATGGTTGTTACTAATCCTGGTGATTTAATGTATTATGGAATTGATGGAAAAGTGAAATACAGTTTCATGGAATTAATCAATTCTAAAGTAGTTGATCCAAGCTTACACGTAGGTGGGGGTTATACTTTCTTAGGAGACAGTAGTTTTGGTACTGTAAATGCAGGTGCAGGTTTAACTTTTTGGTTTACTGAAAATGTTGGTTTAGCACTTGGTACTTCATACAAAAAATCTTTTGGAGATAGAACAGATAATGGAGGGAATATTGACGCTCCATCTCACTTTCAACACACAGCTGGTATTGTTTTCAAATTTGGTGGAAAAGATACAGATGGTGATGGAGTATACGATAAAGATGATGCTTGTCCAGAAGTTGCTGGTTTAAAACAATTCAATGGTTGTCCTGATACTGATGGAGACGGAATCATTGACTCAGAAGATGCTTGTCCTGAAGTTGCTGGTATAGCTTCTTTAAAAGGATGTCCGGATGCTGACGGTGACGGTGTTACTGATGCTGAAGATGCTTGTCCTAATGAAGCTGGTTTAGCTTCTTTAAAAGGTTGCCCAGATTCTGATAAAGATGGTGTAGCTGATAAAGATGACAAATGTCCTACTGTTGCAGGTCCAAAAGAAAACGCAGGTTGTCCTTGGCCAGATACTGATAAAGATGGTGTAGCTGATAAAGATGATAAATGTCCTGAAGTTGCTGGTCCTGCTAGTAACAATGGTTGTCCTGAAGTAACTCCGGAAGCTATGGATGAATTAAAATCTCAAGCTAGATTTATCTATTTTAACTCAGGAAAATCTACATTCAAAAATGGTGATGTGCCTAAGAGATTAGATGCTATGGCTGCATTGCTTAAAAACTACGCTAACTCTGAATTCTTAATCGAAGGACATACAGATAGCGATGGTTCTGATGCATTCAATCAAAAATTATCTGAAGCAAGAGCTGCTGTAGTTAAAGATGCATTGTTAGACAGAGGAATTTCTTCTAGCAGATTAAAATCAGTTGGTTATGGTGAAACTATGCCAATTGCTACTAATAAAACTGCTGCTGGTAAAGCTTTAAACAGAAGAACTGAAGTGAAATTAATCAAATAATTTCTTTCTAAATAATTATAGGAAACGCCTCGATTTATCGGGGCGTTTTTTTATTTTTATAAAATGATAAATAATACTTTTTTAGATAAAATTGCCCAGGTTTTAATTGAAAAATATTCAGATAAACTAGTCAATACTATAGTGGTTCTGCCTAATAAGAGAGCTAAGATTTTTTTAATTGAAGCGCTGAAAAAACAAGTTGTAAATAATATTCTTGCTCCTGAGATTATTAGTATTGAAGATTTTATTCAGGATATCGCCGGAGTACGTTCCATCGACCCAATAGAATTATTGTTTGAATTCTATGAAGTTTATTTATCTGTTACTGATAAATCCAGCCAACAGTCATTCGAATTGTTTGCTAATTGGGCAAAAACATTGCTGCAGGATTTTAATGAGATTGATCGTTATTTATTAGACCCCACCCATGTTTTGTCTTATTTAAAAGACATTGAAGATATTAAAAAATGGGGGATTGAAGTAGAAAATAAAACGCCTTTACTGGAAAAATATATTGATTTCTGGAAATTACTTCCGCTTTATTACCAGTCTTTTTATACACATTTACTTCAAAAAGGAATTGGTTACCAAGGCTTAATTTATCGTGAAGCGGTCGGGAATTTAAATCATTTTTCCAATACGATTACAGAAAAGCAATTCGTGTTTGCGGGATTCAATGCACTAAATGCTTCCGAAGAAAAAATTATCCAACATCTTATTTCTTTGGATAAAGCCAAAATATTTTGGGATGCCGACAAAACTTTTTTAAATGATCCGTATCATGATGCAGGATTGTTTTTGCGTAGGTTTAAAGAAAGCTGGAAGCATTATAAAACAAATCCTTTTGAATGGATAGTGGATGATTTTTCTCAGTCAAAAAATATTCAGATTATTGGGACACCTAAAAGTATTGGTCAGGCTAAAATTTCGGGAAGTATTATTGAGGAGATTATTGAACTAAACCCTACTACAACACTCGATAAAGTAGCTATCGTTTTAGGAGAAGAAAATTTATTAGTTCCGCTTCTTTATTCATTACCGGCTACAGTTGGTGCTTTGAATATCACGATGGGGTATTCGGGTAAAAATAATCCGGCTCAGATTTTAATTGCTAAGTTATTTAAAATGCATACTAATGCGTTGTCCAGAAAATCCGGTAGTTATGTGCTGTATTATAAAGATGTTTTGGATGTTTTAACGCATCCTTTGGTAGAACCTTATGCTAAAGCGGGTGATTTGGTAAATGTTATCAATAAAAACAATTACACTTTTATCAGTCATCAAAAAGTTACAGAGCTGAATCAAAATCCTAGTGATTTATTTTTATTATTGTTTCGAAAATGGGAAGAAGGATCTATTGCTGTTTTACAAATTATTTCAAAATTATTAGTGACGATAAAAAATAATCTGAGCAATGATAATGAAGAAGAAAAGATTACAAAAGCTTTTGTTTTTGCCATTTTTAAAGTCATTAATAAATTAATTAATTATTATTCGAAACATCAGCACATTGATAAAATAGAAACTTTACACGCTATTTACAAGCAAATAATTGATTTGGCCGAGGTTTCATTTGAAGGAGAACCGCTGAATGGTTTGCAAATTATGGGAGTATTGGAAAGTCGTGTTTTGGATTTTGATACGGTAATTGTGACTTCAATGAACGAAGGGAAATTTCCGGCGGGAAAATCGCAAAATTCGTTTATTCCGTATGATGTGAAACGAGAGTTGGGTTTGCCAACATTCAAGGAAAAGGATGCTATTTATACCTATCATTTTTATCATTTGCTGCAACGGGCTAAGAATATTTATTTGTTGTATAATACCGAAAGTGAAGGACTCGACGCGGGAGAAAAAAGCCGATTTATTACGCAATTAGAAGTCGAAAAACAACACAATCATAATTTGTCGCACGAAATATTCAATGCGGTTTTACCTGAAACAGCTTATACACCAATGGTGATAGAAAAATCGCCGGCGGTAATGGAGCGATTGAAAGTAATTGCCCAAGAGGGATTTTCTCCATCGGCTTTGACCAGTTATATAAGGAATCCAATCCAGTTTTATTTCCAGAAAATATTACGAATTCGGGAAGTAGAAGAGGTAGAGGAAAATATTGCGTTAAATACACTTGGAACGATAATACATGAAACTTTAAGAGTTTTATACGAACCATTTATAGGAAAATTTATTTCAGAAGCTGATATTGATAATTGTTTTAAACTCATTGATGCTGAGGTTTTAAAACAGTTTAAAATTGTTTACAAAGAAGGCGAAATCAAAAAAGGACGCAATCTTTTGGCTTTTGAAGTAGCGAAACGGAATGTTTTTAATTTCTTGAAAGTAGAATTAGAATGTATTAAATCCGGAGATGCGATTAAAATTATCGCTTTAGAGAAAACATTTGAACGCACTTTAATTCATCCTGATTTGCCATTTCCGGTATTGATTAAAGGAAATGTCGATCGAATTGAAGAACGCAACGGCATCATCAGAATTATTGATTATAAAACCGGAAAAGTAGAAAAAGCAAATGTGGGTCTTAAAATCTGGAACGGTCTCACTCAGGAGATTAAAAATGACAAAATCATTCAGGTTTTGGCTTATGCGTTTATGTATGAACAAGAAGCTAACGGGAAACCAATAGAAGCGGGAATCATTTCGTTTAAAAATCTAAAATCTGGATTTTTACCGTTTCAATTTAAAGAAGATAAAGACGTTCAGCAAATTATAAATCCTGAAATAATGACGAATTATCTGGAACAAATTGTTTTGTTACTGAAAGAGATATTGGATGAAGCGATTCCTTTTGAGGAGAAGATTTAATTTTTTTAAACATATAAGGCATATAAGTTTTTCTCAAATTAGAAGAAAAAAAAAGTTCAGATAAGTTATTTTCATAAATGAAAACGATGCTTAAATCTGCGCTAATTTGTGTAATTTGCGGTTAAATAGTGAAATTAAACCCTCTTAAAAAACTCCAATAAAACCTTAGTTAATTCAGCTTCGTTTTCAATAGAACTCATGTGTCCGTCAGGAAAAGTAACCAGTTCAACCGCTGTTTCTTCAATTTGTTCTTTGGTTTCTTCGTAAGGCAAAACAGGGTCTTTTTTGCCCAAAATCAGCATTTTTGGATATTGTGTTAAATGCAGTAACACTTCTCTGTCCATTCTTATTTTCATTCCTTCCAGCGAAGCAACAATTCCTTGAAGCGGAGTTTTTAAAGCTTCTTTTTTGACTAATTCGATACTTTCTTTTAATCGCTCCCGGTTTTCTTCGCTAAACAAATTGGCAATAGAAAGCGAAATAAAATTGGCAAAAGATTGTTTTACCGCTTTAATAGCGCGATCCCGGTTGGCTTTTCTTTCATCGCTGTCGGCTCTGGAAGTAGAATTCAGTAAAACCAGTCCTTTGATGTAATCCGGATACATTTCGGCGAAAGCCAAAGCCACATAACCACCCATAGAATGTCCCACAAAAATGGCTTTTCGGATACGCAATTCGGTTAAAACAGCATGAACAATCTCCGCATTTTTTTCCATCGAATGCACATAACCCATACATTCCGTTTCCCCATGACCCAATAAATCAATGGTGATGATGCGGTTTTTTTTAGAAAATTCAGGAACAAAAGCATCCCACATCGATTTGTTTTCTAAAAAACCATGTAGGAGCACAATAGCTGTTCCCTTGCAGGTATCGGTATAGGAGATGCTGGTATTTTTAAACTGAGTACGTTTCAATGCTGAGGATTTATATAACACAAAAATAAAAAAATATAAACGATGAAAGAGTAAGACTTTTTCTAAATAATGAAATCGAACACTAATTTTTAACGCTAAATGTCATATTTGTTATTTTAAATGAGTCTTAATTAGTAGCAAAATCGATTTTAATTCTATAAATTTGCACCATAATTATTTTAGGAAGATGAAGCAGATAAGTGATTTAACAACTAACGTTTTATTTGAGACAGAAAAAGGCTATAGCTATCAATGTGATGTGACTAACAGTATCATAATTAACTTTGCAGATACTTTTTCTACCTATAAAATCCAGGATTTTTTGATTTTTCAAAGAAAAGTGAACAGTGTTAATATTCTTGACATGCTTTATGACTTATCAGATCAGTCCGATGCACAACTGATAGAAACCACTAAAAGAAATTTTTCCCACAAACTAAACATCTGCGAAATAGTTCAGCTTAGAGAATTATTAAATGGTACCAAATTCACTTTGAGTCTGCATTCCATGTTATGTGATATTTTGACCACTCCTCATCTTATTTGATTTTACTTAGAATAAATACAAATTTCTCCTGCTTTTGGTCTTTTTCTTGTGTTTTTTGTAAATTTACTATCTAAAACATAAAAGTCATGAAAGATTTACTAAGAACAAGTACTTCGTTATCCGAAGGAATTGAACAAATATTAAACTTACAAGCTAAAATTGAGAGCGATGCTTCTAATAAATATTTAGCAATGGCGGCTTGGTTAGACAGAAACGGTTTTGTAAATACTGCAGAATATTTATACAAACAAGCAGAAGAAGAGCGCGAACACTTTTTAAAAGTATTTAAATATATCACTGATATGGGCGGAATTGCAATTACGCCTTCTGTTCCTGAAGTACAACAGGAATTTGCTTCTTTTAGAGAGGTTTTTGACATCGCTTTACAAAACGAAATCGCTGTAACTAAGGCCATCAATAAAGTAATTGCAAAATGCAGAGCCGAAAACGATTATGCTACAGAAGATTTTATGATGTGGTATGTTGCTGAGCAAAGAGAAGAAGAGAAAAATGCACGCAGAGCTTTAGAACTTTTCGAATTAATCAACGAAAATGAAGCTACAGGAAAATTTGCATTAGATGTGCAGATTGCTAAAATTGGATAATAAAAACCAAGTAATAAAGTTGAAAATCCCTTACTGACGTAAAAGTTAGTAAGGGATTTTTTGTGTTTTTAGCAGCAGAAAATTACCGTATTATTCCCGATTCCTCCCGCTTTTCGCTATATCTTTTATCTCGTTCTTAAAAACGAGATAAAAGGATGTCGCTTCAATCGGGGCTAGCAATTTCGTTTTGTTCTCTTATGAATGTTTTTAAACTTGTTGATAAGAATTTCCTTTGCGTAAATATCTAATCTCTTATTTGTAATAAAAGTAAGTATATTTGAGAAAAGGATTTTTAGATATGAGTAAAATTTTAATTACAGGAAACGGGTTTGATTTATTTCATTATTTACCGACAAAATATCATCATTTTATTGCAATAATGGAGACAATTGAAAAGTTTCAGTTTAAAGATGAAGTTGCTTTTTCAGATTTATTTGGTAGATTTTATAAAGATAGATTTCCACACGATTTTAATTCAATTATTGAAAATTATAATGTGGAACAAATTAAATTTGATAATTCAAAAATTGAACGAATAGATGAATTGTTGAAAATAAATCCTTGGTATAAATATTTTAAAAATGTTACAGAAATAGATACTTGGATTGATTTTGAAATAGAAATTGAAGTTATTTTAAATAAATTAAACTATTTTTCTGGAAATGTAAGTAAACTGAATTTAAAAGAAAATTATATTGAAATTAGTTCTGACGAATATACTGATCTTGAAATGTTAGGTGTTATTAAGATTATTTCAAATAGAATTGTAAAGTTGCAGGATAGATATTTTAACAAAAGAAGATTTTCGATTGAAATGAAGTTAATATTAGAAGATTTGTCAAAATCATTTGAAGATTTTATTGTGATTTTTAATCGTTATTTAGTAGATGTGGTGGGAAATTTTTATCTTGAAATAATTCACAAATCATCAATTTCATTTCATTTAATTGATGAAATTTATACTTTCAATTATACTCCAACTTTAGAAAATATTTATAAAGTTGATAAATCAAAAGTGGTTTATTTACATGGGGAAATAAATGAGGACTCTCAGGAACAGAATTTAGTTCTTGGGGTTAGTGATATCTTAGATGAATTAAAACAATTTAAACCTTATGGTTTTACAAAATATTATCAAAAAATAAAGAAAAACTCTAATAAGAAATTTGTTGATTTTCCAAAAGTTAATACTTTATATGATGAAGAAACTTTTTTTTATATAGTTGGACATTCTTTAGATAAGTCAGATAAGGAATATATTTTAGAGTTGTTCAGATTTTTAGAACAAGACAAATTAAATAAATCCAAAATATGTGTTTTTTATTATGATAATAATGATAAAGCGGGAAAAATTAAAAATTTATTAAGTATTATTGACGAGAAAATTATTTCAAGAATGAATAGAGAGAACAGGCTTTGTTTTGTTGAATTGAATGATGGAAATCTTGAAAAAGAGTTTAAACAAATATTGTATAAACATCAAATTGTTTACTGATATTATGATAATGATTTTGTTATATTTCGACGAAGGAGAAATCACACAACGGGAATAACTAATGAGATTCCTCCTTCGTCGGAATGACAAAAGGAAGTGTGAAATAGAGACTAAAATCGATTATCACCATCGAGTAAATTTCCTAATCCGCCTAGTAAACTACCTTCTCCACGACTTTCTCCACCAGCTTTTGGAGCTGAGGCAATAATTCTGTCGGCAAGGCGGCTAAAAGGAAGGGATTGTATGTAAACTGTTCCCGGACCTCGAAGTGTGGCATAAAACAAACCTTCGCCTCCAAAAATCGAATTTCTGATTCCGCCAATAAATTCAATGTCATAATCAATATCCTGGGTAAATCCTATAATACAACCGGTATCGACTTTTAGGATTTCACCGGCTTTTAATTCTTTCTTAGCCATTGTTCCTCCTGAATGTACAAATGCCATTCCGTCGCCTTCAATTTTTTGCATGATGAAACCTTCCCCACCAAAGAGTCCGCGACCCAGCTTTCTGGAGAATTCAATTCCTACTGCAACACCTTTGGCAGCACATAAAAACGAACTTTTCTGGCAAATGAATTTTCCGTTGAATTGGGTTAAATCAATCGGGAGAATTTTACCGGGATAAGGGGAGGCAAAAGACACTTTGGCTTTGCCATAATTTTGATTGATAAAAGCGGTCATAAAAAGACTTTCGCCTGTAAGAACTCTTTTTCCGGCGCTTAAAAGTTTGTCAAAAATCCCCGATTGTTGTTGGGATCCGTCGCCAAAAATAGTTTGCATCTGAATGTTGTTATCCATCATCATAAAGCTCCCTGATTCGGCAATGACTATTTCCTGTGGATCAAGTTCGATTTCGACATATTGCATTTCTTCTCCAAAAATCTGATAATCTATTTCGTGTGCTTGCATCTTTATATTGTTTATTGATTTTTTTTTGAAAGCTAAATTTACAAAATTTACACTAGATTTCAATGGTACTGATTTTGTGCAAGGGGTAGGAGCGGCATCCTTTTATCTCGTTTTTAAGAACGAGATAAAAGATACAGCGGATAACCCGACCCGCAGGGATGCACCCAAAAAAGGAGCAAATAAAATCAACCGCAGATTCGCAGATTTTTTATAACGTTGGGTGTAATTAGTTTTTGATGATAATTTTTCGTCAGTTCGAGTAATCCCGTTTTCGGACGGGATTGTATCGAGAACAAGAAAAATCATTATCAAAAACGATTCTCGATACATTTTCACTCCATTTCATTACGCAAAAAATCGAATTGACGTTTTTGATAATTACACCCACCGGGTTAAAATATTTTTCACCAACTCGAAGCAATAAAAAAACGGCTCACTTTCGTAAACCGTCTATTTTCTTTATTGTATATGACTATCCGTTTTTTAACCCAATCCTTGAGAATAGCACACTGATGAAACTGATTTAACGGATTATCGCAGATTGTGATTTACAAAGGGCTATAAAAATCCGTTTTTATCGGTTCAATCTGTGTCATCTGTGGTCTGTTTTTTTTATTTAGTCCGCTTAGCAGACAGTCATATGATTCTATTCTCTCAATCAGGAATTCATTAAATGTTCAATTTCCTCGACTTCTATAGGAATGTTTTTCATCAGATTAAATGGTTCTCCCGTTGCCTGAATGACTACATCATCCTCAATCCGGATTCCAAAACCTTCTGCAGGAATGTAGATTCCCGGTTCAACGGTAAAAACCATATTGGCTTGCATTGGCTCCGTTAAAAGTCCGTAATCATGCGTGTCGAGTCCCATGTGGTGCGAGGTGCCGTGCATGAAATATTTTTTGTAAGCCGGCCAGTCCGGATTTTCATTTTGTACATCGGCTTTGTCTATGAGTGCCAAGCCTAATAATTCGGAAGTCATGATTTTACCCACTTCTACATGATATTGCTTCCAGTTTGTTCCCGGAGTCAGCATTTTAGTAGCTTCCTTTTTTACTCTTAAAACAGCATTATAAACTGCTTTTTGTCTTTCAGAATAGCGTCCGGAAACGGGAATAGTTCGGGTTAAATCGCTGGAATAATTAGCATATTCGGCAGCAACGTCAAGCAAAATCAAATCACCTGCTTTGCATTGCTGGTTGTTTTCTATATAATGCAACACATTAGCGTTGTTTCCCGATGCGATAATTGGAGTGTAAGCAAAACCTTTGGAACGATTGCGAACGAATTCATGAATCAATTCGGCTTCGATTTCGTATTCCATTACATTTGGTTTTACAAATTCCAGAATACGTCTGAAACCTTTTTCGGTAATGTTGCAGGCGTGCTGAATCAAATCCAGTTCTTCACTTTCTTTTACCGAACGAAGGCGTTGCAAAATAGGATTACTTTTAGCTACCTGATGAGCAGGGTATTTCTCTTTCCACCATTTTACAAAACGGGCTTCGCGGGTTTCGGTCTCCACGTGCGAACGGTAATGTTCGTTAGTATTGATGTAAATAGTGTCTGAATAAGTCATTAATTCAAACAATATTTTTTCGAAATCCTGTAGCCAGTAAACCGTTTTTATCCCTGAAATTTCAAAAGCACGTTCTTTGGTTAGTTTTTCCCCTTCCCAAATAGCGATTAATTCGCTGGTTTCTTTCAGGAACAACATTTCTTTTTGATGCTCATAAGGTGCATCGGGGAAAAGCAGCAAAATACTTTCCTCCTGATCGATTCCGCTTAAATAAAAAATGTCACGATGTTGTGCAAACGGCAAAGTACTGTCGGCACTCACTGGATAAATATCGTTCGAATTAAAAACAGCGACACTTTTAGGCTTCATTTGAGCCGTAAATTTGCTGCGATTTTTTATAAATAAATGGCGATCAATCTGATGGTATTTCATTTGAGAAAGTTTTTATTTGTATTATTTAACTTTTAAGTACTATAAATAGACATAACCACAATCTTGTCATTCCGACGAAGGAGGAATCTCATCAAACTGCTCACGCAACGAAGATTCCTCCTTCGTCGGAATGACAAACTAAGTGTATAGGTTAAAGTTTTTTATTATAGTAATTTATGATCTCAAATTTAAGCAATCCATTTGTAATAACGTGCACCAATAAGATTTGGAATTTCTTTTTCGATTCGATCTAAAATCCATTCGTTTTTTGGCGATTGAACGCTTTGTTTTTGTTCTTTTTTATGAAGACTTTCGTAGGTATTAAAATCAATTTCGAAACTTTTATTCAGCGTTTCGAAAAGATTTACATTGGCTAAAGCCGATTTCCATTCGTCCTGAATGATTCCTTCGAATACTTTTGATTTGGAACCACTTCCGTAAGCCAAAAATCCAAAAGTGTTGCCTGCAATTTCTTTTTCCGAATCATAGAAATGCGCTAAAGTCGACAAGAATCCCATGAAAATGGAACCTGTGTATAAGTTTCCAATTAATGAAGAAGCTAATTCGGCAGGCATTAATTTCTCTTCCACAAAGTTTTTGTACTCAGGCGTTTTGCTGGTTTCTTTCAGTTTAGTCTGGTATTCAGCAGGATTTTCTTCACCGGAAATAATGGAATTTTCGGCATCCAAAGCATAAATTTCAGATAGCATTCTGCGACCTTGGAATGAATACGGCAGGTGCATGATAATGCTGTTCCAGGATTGGTATAAAGTATCTGAAGTTTGTTTTAGTTTCTTGAATGAGAAATAAGCATTACGGGTTCTGTCCATGTAACATTGGTTCGAATATTGACCGTCAAAAACCGGCTGGTCTTTGTGGATTTCAATTTCGGCTTCTAAATTATCAAACCAGGCTTCGTTATTTGTATTTCCGGTTATAGCTTCTTTAGAAACTGTTCTATGCGGTTTAAAAAAGTCAAAAACACCTTTAGTATTGGTTGCCCAATGATTTTCGAAAGCAATGATTCTTGGGTTCACAGTAATTAGCATCGCTGTTGCTCCGGCACCCTGAGTGTATTCTCCGGTGGAATTTAAATCGTATTTGGCAAAATCAGTAGTAACAACAATGGCTTTTTTATCAGGATTTAATTTGATAAAATCAAGGCAGTTTTGCAAAGCATCCACACCGCCAATACAGGCAAACGTGAAATCGACCACATCACATTCGGCTAAGGTATTTTCACCAAATTTTTGTTCCATCAAATCTATAAGAAAAGAACCAATGGGTTTTGCATTGTCAATAGCGCTTTCGGTTCCTACATAGATTCTTGCAATTTCGCTTAAGTTAATGGAGTTGTCCTGGATTAATCTGGTCAGGGCATTTGCGGCAAAAACTACGCTGTCCTGATGCATGTCCGGCAAGGTCATTTTTAGTAAACCCAGTCCTTTTTCAAGTTTTTCAGGTTCTATGTTTCTGGCTTCTGCCAATGTTTTTATAGGTAAATGTAGTTTGGCTACGTCAAATGATAGTGCGTCAATTCCTGTTTTCATTTTCATTTTTTTATGAAGAGGCAAAGATAAAATCCCATATTGGAAAAGCAGTTTTTTTAACTACACAAAATAGTGTGTTTTTGTGTTTTTTGTTGATTTTAAAGGGATTTACTGTAAAAATTATTAAATGTGTATTTTTTATGTGTCTAAATAGCAATAATTAATTTGTTTTTACAGCCGTTTTTTTATGTTTTTAAGCTTTTTAATTTGTAAATAATTGTTATACAGTTAATTGCGTTGTTTTTATCTGCTGAAAGGAGTGATTTTTAATAAAAACTTTATAACGTTTCTAAATAAGAACGAAAAGGTTGTAGTTCGTTACTAATTGATTTATTTTTGTGTACTTTTTAAATTATATTCTAAAATATTATGGCAAAATCTGGATTATTGAAATCGTCAATAGCAAAAAAAGTAGCTATGGCACTTTCAGGACTTTTTTTGATGTTGTTTCTAGCGCAGCATTTTTTTATTAATATGATGTCAGTTTTCAGTGCTGATGTTTTTAATTCGATTTCTCATTTCATGGGATTGAATCCTTTGGTTCAATTTGTTATTCAGCCTATTCTTATTATAGGGGTTATTTTTCACTTTATCATGGGATTTGTATTGGATATCCAAAACAAAAAAGCGAGACCAGTAGGTTATGCAAGTTATAATGGAGCTGCTAATGCAAGTTGGGCTTCACGTAACATGATTATTTCAGGTTCTGTGATTTTGGCATTTTTAGTATTGCATTTTTATGATTTCTGGGTTCCGGAAATGGTATATAAATATGTAGCATTTAATCCTGCTGATGAGACTCGTTATTTTCATGAATTAGCTGAGAAATTTGTAAGTCCGGTGCGTACTGGTTTATACTGTTTGTCATTTGTGTTGTTGTCTTTACACTTACGTCACGGATTTAGTTCTTCTTTTCAATCAGTAGGAGCCAATAATAAATATACAAAAGGAATGAAGAATTTCGGATTATGGTTTTCTGTAATCGTTCCTTTAGGATTCGTATTTATTGCACTATTTCATCATTTCAATCATTAATATTCAATTATAATGGCATTAGATTCAAAAATTCCAAATGGTCCAATTGCGGACAAATGGACAAATTATAAAGATCATATTAATTTAGTAAACCCTGCTAACAAACGTAATTTAGATATTATTGTTGTTGGAACAGGATTAGCTGGAGGTTCTGCAGCTGCTACTTTAGCAGAATTAGGATATAACGTAAAAGCATTTTGTTTTCAGGATTCACCACGTCGTGCACACTCTATTGCAGCACAAGGGGGAATCAATGCAGCAAAAAATTATAAAGGAGACGGTGACTCTGTTTACAGATTATTTTATGATACTGTAAAAGGAGGAGATTACCGTGCTCGTGAGGCTAACGTACACCGTTTAGCTGAAGTTTCTGCTAATATTATTGACCAGTGTGTGGCTCAAGGGGTGCCATTGGCTCGTGAATATGGTGGATTATTAGACAATCGTTCTTTTGGAGGAACTTTAGTTTCCCGTACATTTTATGCTCAGGGTCAAACAGGACAACAATTATTGTTAGGAGCTTATTCTGCAATGAACCGTCAAATTGGTCGTGGAAAAATCAAAATGTACAACCGTCATGAAATGCTTGATTTAGTAATTATTGATGGAAAAGCAAGAGGAATTATCGCTCGTAACCTGATTACAGGTGAAATCGAAAGACATTCCGCTCACGCAGTTGTTATTGGTTCAGGAGGATACGGAAACGTTTTCTTCTTGTCTACTAATGCTATGGGATCGAATGCTACTGCAGCCTGGAAAATCCACAAAAAAGGAGCTTTCTTCGCAAACCCTTGTTATACACAAATTCACCCAACATGTATCCCGGTTTCAGGAGATCACCAGTCAAAGTTAACTTTGATGTCAGAGTCGCTTCGTAATGACGGACGTATCTGGGTTCCTGCAAAACTGGAAGATGCTCAGGCTATTCGAGAAGGAAAGAAAAAAGCAACTGATTTAGCGGAAGCTGACAGAGATTATTTCTTAGAAAGAAGATATCCTGCTTTTGGTAACTTAGTGCCGCGTGACGTAGCTTCCCGTGCTGCTAAAGAAAGATGTGATGCCGGTTTTGGTGTTAACAAAACAGGAGAAGCAGTTTACCTGGATTTTGCTGCAGCAATTCAACGTTACGGAAAAGAAGCTGCTTATGTAAAAGGTTTAGATGCTAATGATAAAGCTTTGGTAACTAAATTAGGTACTGAAATTGTAAAAAGTAAATACGGGAACTTGTTCCAGATGTATTATAAAATTGTAGATGAGGATCCTTATACTACACCAATGATGATTTATCCTGCGGTTCACTATACAATGGGTGGAACCTGGGTTGATTATAACCTGATGACTACCATTCCTGGTTGTTTCTCTATCGGAGAATCTAACTTCTCTGATCACGGAGCAAACAGACTTGGAGCTTCTGCTTTAATGCAAGGTTTGGCTGACGGATATTTTGTATTACCTTATACTATTGGAGATTATTTAGCTCCGGATATCAAAATGGGACCTATCTCTACAGACAGGCCAGAGTTTGATGAAGCTGAGAAATCAGTAAAAGAACTGATTGCTAAATTTATCAATAATAAAGGAACGCATTCAGTAGACTATTTCCATAAAAAATTAGGTAAAATTATGTGGGATAAAGTAGGTATGGCTCGTAACGAAAAAGGACTAAACGAAGCTATCGTTGAAATCGCTGCTTTACGTGAAGAGTTTTATAAAGATGTAAAAGTTCCCGGAACTGATAAAGAATTCAATCAGGAATTAGAAAAAGCAATTCGTGTTGCCGATTTCTTAGAATTAGGAGAATTGTTTGCTAAAGATGCTTTACACCGTAACGAATCTTGTGGAGGTCACTTCCGTGAGGAATACCAAACAGAAGAAGGTGAAGCACTACGTGATGATGAGAACTTTGCTTATGTTGCTGCCTGGGAATACAAAGGAAAACCAAGCGATGCCGTATTGCACAAAGAACCATTAGTTTACGAAAACATTAAATTAGTTCAAAGAAGTTATAAATAGTAATTAGTCCAAAGTCCCTAGTCCAAAGTTACAGACTTTAGACATTCGACTTTATGACTTTCAAACTAAAACAGTATGAAACTTACATTAAAAATATGGCGTCAAAAAAACGCCCAGGATAAAGGGAAAATGGTCGATTACAAAATCGACGGAATTGAACCTGATATGTCATTCCTTGAAATGCTTGACGTATTCAACGAACAACAAATCAATGCTGGTGAAGAACCAGTAGCTTTTGACCACGATTGTCGCGAAGGAATTTGCGGAATGTGTTCTTTATTCATCAATGGAGAAGCTCATGGTCCGGATAGAGGAGTTACTACTTGTCAATTGCACATGCGTATGTTCAAGGATGGAGATACTATTACTATCGAGCCATTCCGTGCAGCTGCTTTCCCGGTTGTAAAAGACTTAGTAGTTGACAGAAGCTCTTTTGACAGAATCCAGCATGCAGGAGGATTTATCTCGGTAAATACTTCCGGAAACACTATCGATGCTAATACTATTCCTGTAAACAAACAAGATGCCGACAAAGCTTTTGATGCTGCAACTTGTATTGGTTGCGGAGCATGTGTGGCTAGTTGTAAAAACTCTTCGGCAATGTTGTTTGTTGCTGCCAAAGTATCTCAATATGCTTTATTACCACAAGGTCAGGTAGAAGCTACTGATCGTGTACTAAACATGGTAAGACAAATGGACGACGAAGGTTTTGGTAACTGTACTAATACAGGAGCTTGCGAAGTAGAATGTCCTAAAGGTATTTCTCTTGAAAACATTGCTCGTATGAACAGAGAGTATATGTCAGCAAGTATGAAAGGATAATATTCCCCTAGCCCCCGAAGGGGAACTAGATACTATATAAAAAGCGTATTCATTAATTTGAATGCGCTTTTTATATTTTGGGGTGCCCTCATTCTCGTTCCAAAAAACGAGAATGAGGTCGGGCTATTCGTTGCAATCTTTTATTTCACTACGTTCCATAAAAGGATTTCCACTGCTATCCCTCACCCGAAATCCCTGTATAAAATGAAATGACGTATTAAAATGTTACGAAATTCAGTATAATGTAAATGGCAACAACCCGTTGGGTATAATTAGTTTTAGATGATAATTTTTCGTCAGTTCGAGTGATCCCGTTTTCG
Organism: Flavobacterium flevense; assembly: GCF_900142775.1. Lineage (GTDB taxonomy): Bacteria > Bacteroidota > Bacteroidia > Flavobacteriales > Flavobacteriaceae > Flavobacterium > Flavobacterium flevense. The sequence goes on along the minus strand of NZ_FRCC01000002.1, from coordinate 136,786 downwards.
GACGGGATTATATCGAGAACAAGAAAAATTTCATTAAAAACGGTTCTCGATACATTTTTTGTTTTGTCCCGTCCCGATATTCAATGTCATTAAGTTAATGATAGATACACCTTGTTTTGTCATTCCGAAGAATGAGGAATCTCACTAGCTGCTCACGTTATGTGATTTCTCCTTTGTCGAAATGACACAAAATTCGCTTAACTTAATGACATTGTCCGATGTTTCGGGATCGGGACTGCACAAAAAACACTCGAACGGACGTTTTAATAATTGCACCCAACGGGTTAACAACATTTTAGATAATGATAAAAGGAAATTACAAAATCAATGAACAAAATAAAGCCTCGTAGAGGTGTACTGTTTGTAGAAAAAGAATTCGTTAAAATATCAGCTCCGTAGGAGCGACCTGAAATATAAAAATTCAGGTCGCTCCTACGGAGCTTTTTTTTGTTTCCGTCAATTTGCTACAAACAGTACACCTCTACGAGGTTCGTTAGAATAAACTTAGCGAATCTCTGTGGTAACTTTGTGTATTTTTGTGAAACAGCTTTTTTTATATCCAATCTGCTACAAACAGTAACGCTCTCCGGGGTTTTGAAAAAAACTCTGCTAATCTCTGCGGTAACTTTATGTTATTTTTGTGAAACAATTTTTTCATATCTAAATCTGCTACAAACAGTAACGCTCTTCCTGGGTTTTGAAAAAAAAACTCTGCTAATCTCTGCGGTAACTTTGTGTATCTTTGTGAAACAGCTCTTTTTATGCAATCTGCTACAAATAGTACCGCTCTCCAGAGTTTTTGTAATAAAAAAACGTTGCTAATCTCTGCGGTAACTTTGCGTATCTTTGTGAAACAATCTTTTTTGTTATGAAAATCGCACTTATTCAATCCTCTTTAATTTGGGAAAACCCAAAAGCCAACCGAGATTCTTTCGAAGAAAAAATTAATGGAATAAATGAGTCTGTTGATTTAATGGTACTTCCTGAGATGTTTTCTACAGGCTTTACAATGCATCCTGCCGCTGTTGCTGAAACAATGCAAGGTGAAACCGTATTGTGGATGCAAGCTTTGGCGAAAGCCAAAAACACAGCCATAACAGGAAGTGTGGTAATTGAAGAATCAGGGAATTTTTATAACAGAATGCTGTTTGTGTTTCCTTCGGGCGACATTCAGTTTTATGATAAAAGGCATTTGTTTACACTGGCAGGAGAAGATAAAGTGTACACGGCAGGTAATCAGAAATTAATTGTGGAATATCTGGGTTGGAAAATTTGTCCCATGGTGTGTTATGACTTGCGCTTTCCGGTATTTTCCAGAAATGTAGAAAACTACGATTTATTGTTATATGTTGCCAATTGGCCTGAAAAAAGGGTGAATGCCTGGGACACACTGCTTAAAGCGCGTGCCATAGAAAATATGAGTTATGTTGCAGGAGTAAACAGAAGCGGTACTGATGCCAATGGATATCAGTATTCCGGACATTCTCAATTGTTCGATTGCCTTGGGGATTATTTGCTAGCCCCAACAGAGACAGAAAATGTTTTCGTAGTAGAATTAGACAAACAAAAAATGATTACTGCCCGAGAAAAACTGGGTTTTTTGAATGACCGGGATTTATTTGATTTGCTTTAATTTGTGGGTTGCTTCTTCTTTTTATTGATTTCTTTGACTGGAGGAGTGTAAGGAATGCTTAGGTCAAAAGTTTGCTCGACATCCCAGTTAGCCCGCACATCTATTTCTTCAGAAAGATAAACAACTTCTTCCGCATATCGTTTTTCCAGGAAGCTTCCGGGATCGTATCGCTGATTTTTATTGGTATCATATATGGCACGAAGTGAAAATTGAGCCGGGTCTAAAAGTTTGAAATTGATAGTGGTATTTTCATTAACATACTCGCTGGCAACAACATCACCGGTGGATTTTAATAATTCTATAATAACGGGAAACGATTTTACATTTTCTAATCTTACTTTTAAATTTCCATAATCTTCCAGTGCTTTAGTGCTTATTTGGTAACTCAAAGTGTCGTTGGTTTGATCGAAAAAATCAGTCATAGCACCGGGAAGAATGTTGAAACTGTATTTTTGACCTACTTCTTTTTGGAAATCAAAAAACAATTTTTGATTGAATTCATCATAACTCGTGGTGAATTTTACATCGGTTGAATCGGCATTGATTAACTTGATTTTTGTTTCATCAAATTCAACTAACGGAGTGGAAGATTCTAACGCAAAAAGGTCTTTAAAACCGGCAGGATTTATAGAACCGATAGTTAAACTGTCCTTTTTGGGATTTCTAATTTTAACAACAAAATCTTTATTGTAGTTTCCTTGTGATACTTCTACTTTTAAAGAATCTGTTTTAATGGGTTTAAACCAAATTTGGAGTGAATCCTTTTTTGGGAGTTTCGTAACAATACTGGCCAGCGTTTCATTGTTGTTTTTCAAAACTACTTTTGGTCTTGTCTCCGTTTGAGTAACAGACCCTTCATAACCCATCAACAATCTGTTTGCCGTTTCCTGAGTAGGTTTGAACGCTTTAAAAGCACTGTTTTCCTTAAAAAGTTCTAATTCAAATAGGGTGTCGTTGGGTACCGTAATAAAATCTTTAAAAAAACCTATTTTTTCGGTTTTTGGATCAAATTTATTATTGTTGTTCAGGTCTTTTACAGCAATTAGCTTGTATTTACCGGCTTTTAGGTTTTCTAAATTAAAAGTTTTTAAACTATCCAAGGTATTAGTAATGTATCTTGGGCTTTCTTTATAAATAACAGAATCATTATAAGTGTCATTTACTTCATAAAGCATAACCGAAATAAAGGATTCAGGCTCTTTTTCATAAGCATATCTTACTTTTCCGTTAAGAGTTAAAGAGTCGATATAAGTTCCTGTAGAAAACACATATTTAAAATTATTTAAAGGATTTCCTTCGTTATTATCGGTTACACTTTGTCCAAAATTAAAACTATAAGTGGTGTTGGGTTCTAGTGTGTCTTTTATTTTTATGAGGATTGTTTTGCTGGCTGTAGTAGGAATAATGAGGGGTTCGTACTTCATTGGTGGCGAAATCACGAGTTGTTTTCTGATTCCTTTGAGGATAACAATTTCATCAAATTCCAGTTTAATTTGCTTTTCTTTAAAATTAGTGCTGAAGTTCTCAGGGAAACTCGTACTTAAAGTAGGTGAAATGGTATCTTTTAAACCGCCGGTAATAGTTCCTCTTTTAGCACAGCTTGCAATGATTATCACCAGTAGGATCAGGATATATTTTAATTTGTTTTTCAACATGAATTTGATAATTTAGAATTTACAAAATAACGATTATATTTACTGTAATTGAAATTTTTTTGCTAATTATTAAGGAAAGCATCCGTAGTTAAAGATTTTGTTTTTTATATTTTTAATAACATATATTTTCTTTTCTCCTGAGCGTTATTTCTTAGTTTAGCAATCTCTAAATAAACTGTCTTGTTGAAAAAAAATCTTTTATATCTCTTTTCACTATTGCTGTTGTTTTCCTGTAACAAAAAAGAAGAACCTGTAATTTCTTTTTACTATTGGAAAACCAATTATCAGTTAACAGCGATGGAGCAGGAAGCGATAAAGGAAAACAACGTACAAAAAATATACATCCGTTATTTTGATATTGATTTAGATGCTAAAACGAAAGAAGCTTTTCCAAGAACTCCAATCCATTTTATTCAAAAACCTACAATAAAGAATATTGTTCCGGTTGTTTATATTAAAAATGAGGTGATGTTAGCATCAAGTATTGTTATTGATAGCCTGGCCCAGAAAACATTGGATTTTATTCAGATTATAAATAAAACGAATCAGTTAAGCTGTAACGAAATTCAAATTGATTGCGACTGGACTTTAAAAAGCAGCGAAAATTATCTGGCATTTATCGAAAGTTTTAAACGTATTTCACATAAAAAAATCTCAGCTACTATTCGTTTACATCAGGTGAAATATTATAAAAAAACCAAGGTTCCAAATGTACATTCCGGCGTTTTAATGTATTACAATATGGGAACTATTGGACTAAAATCATTGAATTCTATATATGACAGAACTATTGCTAAGCCGTATATTTCCAGTTTAAAAAAATATCCGTTACCTTTAAATGTAGCATTGCCGCTGTATGCCTGGGGAATTCATAGCAGAGATAACACGATCCTGGGTTTGCGAAGTAAATTAACTATTGATGACTTAAAAGCAGATATAAATTTTACTGCTATTGATGAAAAAACATTTAAAGCAGTACAATCTAATTATCGAAAAGGAGTTTTTTATAAAAAAGAAGATATTGTAAAAATTGAAGCAATAAGCGCCAGTGATTTAAAAGAAATGGCTACTGATCTAACAGATAATTTGCCACAGAAACCAAAAGAAATTATATTTTACGACTTAGACGAAGACAATTTAAAAAATTATGAAAAAACCATTTTTAAGCAAATTACTGATCGCTTTTAGTAGTATTCTTTTGTTCGGGTACGGACTCATTTATGCCTGTGGCGGCGGCGATTGGTTTGATAACTGGTATTACAATTCTAATTTCACACCTGAAACTTTTGCTGATAATTCTTATTCGCCTTTGTTTTTATCAGGAGATGTTTTTTACGGAATTGGTTTTGATGATCAGCATAATTCCCGTTTTAATGACCAAATTACTGCTGACTGGCAATCTTTTTTAAAAGAAAAAATGAATCCCGAAGAAGTTAAAGCTTTTTTATTGGACAATGACCGAAAAATTAAGGTCGAGGAGTTGTATTTCTTTTTTAAAACCGGGAAAAAAAATGAATCTTCGATAGGTTTTGCTTCGAAAATAAATTTGAAAGAACCAAAAGTAAAAGAATTTATCACCTTTTTGTATTTGGCTCAGCATATTGAGTCGGTTTCGGTAGTGGAGAACAACTGGAGTTATGATCCTGTGGTTTACAAGAGTTTTACGGATGCAGCCACAATAAAAGAAATTGAGCGTCAATACACTACTGTAAAAGACGCATTTTTAAAAAACCGGTACTGGTTTCAAACTGTCAAAGCTTATTTTTATAGTGATGATAAGCAAAAAGCAATCGAATTTTTTAATAAAACAGCTGCTTCGGTGCCTAAAAACACCTTGTATTACAGAGCGGTGAGTTACCTGGCCGGAATTCATTATAAGCAAAAAAACTATGCGGTTTCTAATTATTTGTACAGCCAGGTTTTTGATAAATGTCCGGAAATGCGTGTAGTGGCAGCTTACAATTTTCATCCACAGGAAAATAATGACTGGCAACAATCCTTAGAAATGGCAAAAACAAATCAGGAAAAAGCAGCGTTGTGGGCTATTCGTGGTTATTATAATGATGAACAAGAAGCTATAGCCGCCATTTTCGAATTAGATCCTAAAAGTGAACATTTAAATTATCTGTTAACCCGTTTAATAAATAATCAGGAAAATAAAATAAGTGCTGATTATCAAAAAAACACCGTTACCGAAAATAAAAAGGAACAAAGAGCTAAACTAAATCAGTCTGTACTGGCATTAGTGCATAAAATAGCAAGTTCTGACGCTGTAGATAAACCCTATTCGTGGAAAATGGCTTTAGGTTATCTGCAATCTCTGAACGGAGATTATGAGAAAGCCGACAAAATGTATACGTCATCTGAAAAAGATTTGCCTGAAACTGTTTTGGCTTCAAGTCAGTTACGATTGCTTCGTTTTGTCAATAACCTGAATAAAATTAGTAAAATCGACAGTAAATCAGAGCAAACTATTCTGAGTGATTTGAAATGGTTGTACGAAGAACTTCCTGCTAAAAATATCGAAAATTTCAGATTTTATAATGCCTCAAACTGGAGCAGACAATATTTGTCAGCCTTGTATAAAGCACAAAATAATGTTGTTATGGCGGAGTTGTTTTCGCAATCTACAGCATATTATTCGGGTAATTCGGGTAATTCATTTTATGATGATGAGAAGAATCTTTTGGCTATGAAAAGCTTTTTACAAAAAACGGATAAAACACAAATGGAGCAAATTGCCGAAAGAATCTACAACTTAAAAGGGAGAGATATTGCTAATTTTCAGGCGGTAAAAGCTACTTTTGAAAATAAAATTCCTCAGGCAATTGCTTATATGAAAGAAACCGATAGCATACAGCATTATGTTTTATTAGGGAATCCGTTTAACGGAAACATAAAAGATTGCCATGATTGTGAGCATGCGGCTTACCAAAAAAGAAAATTTACTCAAATGGATTTTCTGAATTTAATAAACGAAATGCAGCATAAAGTAGCTAAAAATGAAGATGTCTATAATAATAGTTTGTTGTTAGGAAATGCATTTTATAACCTGTCTCATTTTGGAAATGCACGAACTTTTTATGAAATTAGCATTGTAGGTTATGGTTCGAGCCCCACTTATTTTAGAGAGGCTATGAAACGAATGATCATAGATTGTTCAGTGTCTAAAATGTATTACCAAAAAGCACTTTTGGCAGCGACAACTAAAGAACAAAAAGCAAAATGTACCTATATGTTAGCAAAATGCGAGCGGAATGATTTTTACAATCAGCGTTATTATTTCCAGAATAAAAATTATTGGGAAGTTTATGATGATAAAGTAAATTTTTTAGCATGGAACGGATTCAAAACATTGGAAAAAGACTATTCGGATACCCAATATTATCAGGATGTGATTAGAGAATGTGGTTATTTTAATACCTATGTCAATCAATGATACTGTATCTTTGAGATTAAATACTTCGAACAATGAAAAAAATCGATCATATAGGGATTGCGGTAAAAGACTTGGCGGTTTCGAATGCTTTGTTCGAAAAATTATTAGGTGTTTCGCCTTACAAACAGGAAGAAGTAGAGAGTGAAGGGGTGACTACTTCTTTTTTTAAAAGTGATACGAGTAAAATTGAACTTCTGGCTTCTACTGATGAGAATAGTGTTATTGCTAAGTTTATAGAAAAAAAAGGAGAGGGAATGCATCATATTGCTTTTGAAGTAGATGATATAGAGCAGGAAATCCGGAGATTAAAAGAAGAAGGTTTTCATGTTTTAAATGAAATTCCTAAAAAAGGCGCCGATAATAAACTAGTTGTTTTTTTACATCCTAAGAGTACCAATGGGGTTTTAATTGAATTGTGTCAAAATATTAAAGAATTGTAAAGATCTTTATGGCTCTAATAATCAGCTGTTTTCTGATGTGTTTTTTTTAATGTCAGTCTATGCTAAAAAACTAAGTCGAAAATATTTGGAGCAAACAAAAAATAGTAGTAATATTGCAAACTCTTAACCGGTCCTATAGCTCAGCTGGTTAGAGCACCTGACTCATAATCAGGTGGTCCCTGGTTCGAGCCCAGGTGGGACCACTTTTAAAATCAAGCCTTTACAGCAATGTAGAGGCTTTTTTGTTGAATAAATTTTTATGAAGATTGGTAGGTTTAAAAAAAGAGGAAAAGTACTTCAACATGAATTAGAGGTAAGAATTTTTTAATTTTATTTTGAACTGGGTTGTTTTCAAATTACGATTAAAATACTAAAAAGTCGACAAAATCCCTTTAAAATTAACGTTTTAAGGAATTTTTCTTTAGTGCTGAATTCGTTTAAATGTATATCTTTGTTGCTAATGTTTAGTTTGCGTAGATTGAGTCTAATGTATTTGGTTGAACTCGCCTGGGATTTCTAAGCATTTTTTGTTTTATATGAGAGAAATGCTAAATAAATATGTTTTATTGATCGCTTGCTTGTTGGTGAGTCTTGATGGTTTTGCTCAAGGTATCCCTCCTGCTCCTCCACCTCCACCTCCTCCTCCAGGCTTGCCTGTTGACGACAGGATAGTCTTTTTATTGATTGCTGCTTTGTTATTTGGATTTTATAAAATATATGTTTTTACAGTAAAAAAGAAACGCCCGGTATAATCGGGCGTTTTCTTTTGGGTAATTTTCTTTAGATTTTGTTGGCGTATAATCGGGAGACATATTTCCCTATGACATCAAATTCCAGATTGATTTTAGAACCAACTACGAAATTTTTAAAATTAGTGTGCTCGTGTGTGTAAGGGATAATGGCTACGCTAAATTTATTTTTCTCTGAATTCACTACAGTTAAGCTTACTCCGTTAACGGTAATAGAGCCTTTTTCAATAGTCAGATTGTTAAGTTTGTCATCATATTCAAAGGTGTAAAGCCAGCTTCCGTTTGTTTCCTGAATGGAAATACAATTTCCGGTTTGGTCCACATGGCCTTGTACAATATGGCCGTCCAGGCGGTCTCCCAGTTTCATGGCTCTTTCCAGATTCACCAGGTCGCCCGTTTTCCATTCGCCTAAATTCGTTTTTTTTATAGTCTCATCAATAGCGGTTACAGTATAGCTGTTGTCTTTTATTGCTACCACAGTAAGACAAATCCCGTTATGGGCTACGCTTTGGTCTATTTTGAGTTCATTAGTAATAGATGCGTCTATTGTTACGTGGATATTGTCTTTCTCTTTTTTTATTTCCTGGATGGTTCCAAGGGTTTCTATGATTCCTGTAAACATTCTTGTTTTATTTTACTAAATTTGCACTTCAAAATTAGCAATAAAAACTTGTGGATATGATTAAAAATGCAGAAAATATTATCATAGGAATTTCAATTGGAGATTTAAATGGTATTGGAAGCGAGGTTGTTCTGAAGACATTTGAAGATGTTCGAATGCTGGAGTTTTGTACGCCTGTTATTTTTGCTAATGTGAAAATCCTGTCTTTTATAAAAAGAAATTTAGAATCCGCCGTTGTTCTTCATGGAATTGATAAATTAGATCAAATTATTCCCGGGAAAATTAATGTATTGAATGTTTGGAAAGAGGGTGTGGATTTAAATTTGGGTGTGAATGATGATAAAGTAGGTGAGTATGCTGTAAAATCTTTTGTTGCGGCTACAAAAGCATTAAAAGATGGATTGGTAGATGTTTTGGTAACAGCTCCTATAAATAAGTATAACATACAATCGGAAGATTTTAAATTTCCGGGACATACGGATTATTTAGGTCAGGAATTAGAAGGAGATGCTTTGATGTTTATGGTGCAGGATAACTTAAGAGTAGGTTTGCTTACAGATCATGTGCCTATTAATGAAGTAGCTTCGCGATTGACAGAAGAACTGATTGTTAAAAAAATAACCACCGTAAAAAAATCATTAATACGTGATTTTAGCATTCCTAATCCTAAAATTGCTGTTTTAGGACTCAATCCGCATTGTGGCGATGGAGGTGTTATTGGCAAAGAAGATGAAGAGCTGATCAAGCCGGTTTTGAAAAAAATGTTTGATAAAGGAACAGCTGTTTTTGGACCTTTTGCAGCTGATGGTTTTTTTGGGAGTGGTCATTATGAGAAATTTGATGCCGTTATTGCTACTTATCACGATCAGGGATTGGTTCCTTTTAAAACATTATCCTTTGGAAAAGGAGTTAATTTTACAGCAGGATTGGATAAGGTAAGGACTTCGCCGGATCACGGGACGGCTTATGATATCGCCGGTAAAGGGATTGCAGATTTTAATTCGTTTAAAGAAGCAGTCTATTTAGCTATAGATGTCTATCGCTCAAGGATTCAGTATGAAGAAATGACTGAAAAGCCGCTAAAAGTTAGAGAAAAATAAATGTAAATAAAAAAAGATTAATAACGTTATTGGATTTACAATAATTTTATATCTTTGCACCCCGTTCTGAAGCTTCAGAATTGGGCAAAATTATGTTGAAATGAACAGGACAAAAGAATTTTTAATTCCTTTCGTAGGCTTAAAGCTAGGGAAACATCATTTTGAGTATCAGATAAATAATACGTTCTTTGAGAACTTTGAGTATGATGAATATCAAAATTCAGATATCAAAGTTGCAGTAGTTTTAGAGAAGAAAAGCAACATGCTTGAGCTGAGTTTTAAGCACAAAGGGACTGTAAATGTTCCTTGCGACTTAACGGGTGAAGATTTTGATTTGCCAATTAAAGGTAAAATGAAATTAATCGTTCGTTTTGGCGAAGAGTTTAATAATGATAATGAAGAGTTGTTGATTTTGCCTTTCGGCGAATTTGAAATAGATATAATACAATATATTTATGAGATGATTGTGCTGTCAGTTCCTTTAAAACGAGTTCATCCGGGAGTAAAAGACGGAAGTTTAAAAACAGAAGCCTTAGATAAACTGAATGAATTGCAAGTTAAAGAAGTAGATAAAAAAGAGAATAAAGAAGAAGATATAGACCCGCGCTGGGACAAATTAAAGCAACTATTAACGGATAAATAATATAGTAAAATGGCACATCCTAAAAGAAAAATCTCGAAAACAAGAAGAGATAAGAGAAGAACACATTATAAAGCTACAGTAGCACAAATCGCTACTTGTCCTATTACAGGAGAAGCACATTTATACCACAGAGCTTACTGGCACGAAGGAAAAATGTACTATAGAGGACAAGTGGTTATTGATAAGTCAGAAGCTACTTTCGCATAATACGTTTTTACAGATAATACGAGAACTCTCACACTATGTGAGAGTTTTTTATTGTTTGCACTTTTCGTTAAATAAGAAGTTTTTAAAGATAAAGGGTTTAGATTTTTTTTGTATTTTTAACCCCTTTTTAAACGTTTCTTTTTGTGTTGTCACAAAAGGGAAAATATCCGAATAAAATGAATAAAATTACGGCCGCAATTACTGCAGTTGGAGCTTACGTTCCAGATTTTGTGCTTACAAACCAGGTTCTTGAAACTATGGTGGACACAAACGATGAATGGATCACTTCGCGTACGGGAATAAAAGAAAGAAGAATTTTAAAAGATGCCGATAAAGGAACTTCTTATTTAGCCATAAAAGCAGCTCAGGATTTAATAGCTAAAGCCAATATAGATCCCTTAGAAATTGATATGGTTGTAATGGCAACTGCAACTCCGGATATGCAGGTTTCGGCAACAGGAGCTTATGTTGCTACTCAAATAGGGGCTACAAATGCCTTTGCTTATGATTTACAGGCAGCTTGTTCCAGTTTTTTATACGGAATGTCTACAGCTGCAGCATATATCGAATCAGGAAGATATAAAAAAGTATTACTAATAGGTGCCGATAAAATGTCATCGATAGTTGATTATACTGATAGAACTACGTGTATTATTTTTGGAGACGGAGCAGGAGCGGTTTTATTCGAACCTAATTATGAAGGTTTAGGATTACAGGATGAGTATTTAAGAAGTGATGGTGTAGGCCGCGATTTTCTTAAAATTGATGCAGGAGGATCTCTTCATCCAACTACTATTCAAACTATAGAAGAAAAAAGACATAGCATAAGACAAGACGGAAAAACAGTATTTAAATATGCTGTGACCAATATGGCCGATGCAAGTGAACAAATCCTTAAAAGAAATAATCTTACTAATGAAGATGTAAATTTCTTAGTACCACATCAGGCAAATAAGCGTATTATTGATGCTACTGCCAGCAGGATGAATCTGGAAGAATCTAAGGTTTTGATGAATATTGAAAGATATGGAAATACCACATCAGCTACGTTGCCACTTGTTTTAAATGATTTTGAACATTTGTTTAAAAAAGGAGATACTATTATTTTTGCTGCATTCGGAGGAGGATTCACCTGGGGTTCTATCTATCTGAAGTGGGCATACGACAAAAAATAAATTTAAACTAAAATCACAAATATTATGGATTTAAAAGAAATTCAGAACCTAATCAAATTTGTATCTAATTCTGGTGTTGCCGAGGTGAAACTGGAGATGGATGATGTTAAAATTACCATTAGAACAACATTAGAAAGCCCTGCTTCAGAGCCTACTTACGTACAACAAATGCCAGCTCAGGCTCCAGCTCAGCAAATTATTGCCGCGGCTCCGGTTGCAGCAGCTACACCGGTTGCAGCAGCACCAGTTGTTGAGGATTCAAAATTCATTACTATAAAATCGCCAATGATTGGTACTTTCTATAGAAAACCATCTCCGGATAAACCAATGTTTGTTGAAGTAGGAACTTCTATTGCTAAGGGAGATGTACTTTGTGTGGTAGAAGCGATGAAATTATTTAATGAAATCGAATCTGAAATTTCTGGAAAAATCGTTAAAATTTTAGTTGATGATATGTCTCCGGTTGAATTTGACCAACCTTTATTTTTAGTAGACCCATCATAAATTTAAGATTTTAGATTGAAATTTTAGATTGCAACACCTTGAATCCATATTCAAATCCATTGCATTCTTGATTTCTAACTTCTAACTTCTAACTTCTAACTTTTAAAAGATGTTTAAAAAAATATTAATTGCAAATAGAGGGGAGATTGTACTTCGTGTAATTAGAACTTGCAAAGAAATGGGTATTAAAACAGTAGCCGTTTACTCTACAGCCGATGCAGAAAGTTTACACGTGAAATTTGCTGACGAAGCGGTTTGTATTGGACCACCGCCAAGTAACCTTTCTTATTTGAAAATGTCAAATATTATTGCTGCAGCCGAAATTACGAATGCTGATGCAATACATCCTGGATACGGATTCCTTTCTGAAAATTCTAAATTTTCTAAAATCTGTCAGGAACACGGGATTAAGTTCATTGGAGCTGCACCTGAAATGATTGACAGAATGGGAGATAAAGCTTCTGCAAAATCAACTATGATTGAAGCCGGTGTTCCATGTGTGCCTGGTTCTGAGGGAATTTTAGAATCTTTTGAACAAGCACAAATAGTAGCTAAAGAAATAGGATATCCTGTTATGATGAAAGCTACTGCTGGTGGTGGTGGAAAAGGAATGCGTGCTATCTGGAAAGAAGAAGAACTTCATAAAGCTTGGGAAAGTGCACGTCAGGAAGCAGCAGCTGCTTTTGGAAATGACGGAATGTACATGGAGAAATTAATTGAAGAACCACGTCATATTGAAATTCAGGTTGTAGGTGATGCTTATGGAAAAGCATGTCACCTTTCTGAAAGAGATTGCTCTGTACAAAGACGTCACCAGAAATTAACGGAAGAAACACCTTCACCATTTATGACTGACGAATTGCGTCAGAAAATGGGAGAAGCAGCAGTAAAAGCAGCAGAATATATTAAATATGAAGGTGCCGGAACTGTTGAATTCTTAGTAGATAAACACCGTAATTTCTACTTCATGGAAATGAATACTCGTATTCAGGTGGAACATCCTATTACTGAGCAGGTAATTGATTATGATTTAATTCGTGAGCAAATTATGGTAGCAGCCGGAATTCCAATTTCAGGGAAAAACTATTTGCCGGAATTACACGCTATCGAATGTCGTATCAATGCCGAAGATCCCTATAATGATTTCAGACCTTCACCGGGAAAAATCACTACCTTACATATGCCGGGTGGTCATGGTGTGCGTTTAGATACTCACGTATATTCAGGTTATACTATTCCGCCTAATTATGATTCGATGATTGCCAAATTAATTACTACTGCCCAATCTCGTGAAGAAGCAATCAGTAAAATGAGAAGAGCATTAGACGAATTTGTAATTGAAGGTATTAAAACTACAATTCCTTTCCATAGACAATTAATGGATGATCCTCGCTACATTGCAGGTGATTATACCACTGCTTTTATGGATACATTTAAAATGAATGACCCGGAATAAAAGTTTTTATCGATAAAATGAGAAGCCGTACAGTAATGTGCGGCTTTTTTTGTGTACTAAAGTGTGTAAAAAAGATACAGTTTGTTCTTCTTTTACACACTTTTTATAATAAATACATATTACAATTTTCTTTTAAATCCTTGTAAATCAATGTTTTTATCGGTTTTAGGTTGGTTAAAGTAATATTGGTATAATAATTTCAATGTCCTAAGTGTAAAACAATAATAATATTAAAATATACACATCATGAAAAAATTAATTTTAGCTACAGCAATCGTATTAGGAGGTTTATCAACAATGAATGCTCAGGCACAAGAAACTACAACTCCGGCAGAAACTCCTGCTCAAACAGAGCAAGCTGCTCCTGCAACAGACGAATTCAAAGAAATCAAAGTAGAAGAAGTTCCTGCGGCAGTGATTGAATCTTTAAAGAAAGCTTATCCGGATGCAGTAATTAATAAAGCACATATGAACGGTAAAAATGAATACCAGTTAGATGTTAAAGTTGGTGATAAAGAAGGTGCTTTATATGCTGACAAAACAGGAAAATGGATTCAAAAATAGGACACCGCTTTCAATAAAACTCAAATAACAACAAACAATTTTTTAAAAACACATATCATGAAAAAATTAATCTTATCAGCAGCAATCGTATTAGGAAGTTTAACAACAATGTCAGCTCAGGATCAAGCTCCTGCCGAAGATAAAAATACAGTTCCTACAGAACAGGCAGCTCCGGCGACAGAACAAGCAACTCCTGCAGAAGCTACAGTAGCAGAGGAAGTAAATGAATACACTGAAATCAAAACCGAAGAGGTTCCGGCTGCAGTAACTGAAGCTTTGAAAAAAGCCTTCCCGGATGCCGTTTTAAATAAGGCTGCTGTAAATGATAAAAAAGAGTATCAGTTACAAGTTAAAGTTGGCGATAAAGAAGGTCTTTTATATGCTGACGAAACAGGAAAATGGATTGAAAAATAAATAAAAATTAATCCCCATAAATATAAATTCGAAAAATAATTATAACATTTTAAATATACACATCATGAAAAAATTAATCTTATCAGCAGCAATCGTATTAGGAAGTTTAACAACAATGTCAGCTCAGGAAACTCCGGCTCAGGATCAAAATTCAGCTCCTACAGAGCAAACAACTCCGGCTACAGATCAGGCAGCTCCTGCAACTGAACAGGCAACTCAAACAACTGGTGTCTACAATGAAGTAAAATCAGAGGAAGTTCCTGCGGCAGTGACTGAATCTTTAAAGAAAGCATATCCGGATGCTGAATTGACTAAAGCGTATGTGAATGACAAAAAAGAGTATAAATTAGAAGTTAAACTTGGTGATAAAGAAGGTGCTTTATACGCTGATGAAACTGGAAAGTGGATTCAGAAATAATAGAGAATCCTAAAAAAAAGTGAATCCTGTTAAACAGTAATTATACTAGCAAGTTTAACCACTTTTAAGATCACAGGCTCAGGAAAGAGGCAAATCCTGCAGAGGAAACAGCTCCGGAAATTGAAGTTTTAAAATGCTGTCCGGATGCTGTTTTATCTGAATCCTGAGTAAATGACAAAAAAAGAATATAGTTTAGAAATTACAGTAAAAGACCAAACGGCTACTGTTTTTACAGATGTCGATGGGAACTGATGCAAAAAATAAGTTGGTGAATTAACTTATTGTTTATGAAAAAGAGGTTGTATTTTACAGCCTCTTTTTTTTGCATAATTTTATGAAATTCCAATAATATAAGTCTTATTTTAGCATAAAATGTGCCAGTATAATGTTGAAGATTTTAATTATTGAAGATGATATTTCGTTTTGTAAACTGTTAGAAAAGTTTCTGATAAAAAATAACTATGCAGTGAGCATCGCTTTTTCGGCAACAGAAGCACGTTTATTAGCACAAAATGAAGCATTTGATTTAATTTTAACTGATTTAAGATTGCCGGATGCAGACGGAATTGAATTACTGGCAGAGTTTAAAACCACTTATCCGGATACTCCGGTTATTTTAATGACAGGTTATTCAGAAGTGAGTACCGCTGTTAAAGCCATAAAAAACGGTGCTGCCGATTATATTTCTAAGCCCTTTAATCCTGATGAGGTTTTAGTGGTTATTGGCAATGCATTAGCCACAGAAAAAACAACTGATACACCTCAAAAGCAAACCAAAAAGCCAGTTAAAGAAAAGACTGTAAAAGGTTATGTTCAGGGAATTTCTACTGCTTCCAGAAAATTATTGGAACATATAAAGCTGGTGAGTCCAACGGATATGTCTGTTTTGATTATTGGCGAAAGCGGAACCGGTAAAGAGGTTATTGCTCAGAGTATTCACCAGCAAAGTCACCGAAAACAAAATAATTTTATTGCTGTTGACTGTGGAGCAATTCCAAAGGAACTGGCGGCCAGCGAATTTTTTGGACATTTAAAAGGTTCTTTTACAGGTGCTATTTCAGATAAAGTAGGCTATTTTGAAGCCGCTAATGGCGGAACTCTTTTTTTAGATGAAATAGGAAATTTGTCTTATGAAAACCAAATCCAGTTGTTGCGTGCTTTGCAGGAAAGAAAAATCAAACCTGTGGGCAGTAATAAGGAAATAGAAGTAGATATCCGGATTGTCACAGCGACTAACGAAGATTTGCGTGAAGCAGTTAAAAACGGTGATTTCAGGGAGGATTTATACCATCGTATTAATGAGTTTTCTATTCATTCGCCTTCACTTGCTGAGCGTGAAGAAGATTTGATTTTATTTGCAGAGTTTTTTCTCGAAAAAGCCAATGCACAATTGCATAAAGAGGTCATTGGGTTTTCTAAAGAAGTGGTGAGTATTTTTCAAAACTACAGTTGGCCCGGAAATTTAAGGGAATTGCAGAATTGCGTAAAACGTGCCACTTTATTAACACAGGGCGATTTTATTGAAAGTGCTGTGTTGCCTGTTGAATTTTTTTCTCAGAAGGAAGCTAAAAATGATTCCTTTTCTTTATCAGAAAATGAAAAAGAAGCCATTGAAAATGCTTTGGTTAAAACCAAAAATAATAAATCCGAAGCGGCAAAATTGCTGAAAATCACCCGAAAAACCCTGTACAACAAACTCAAATTGTACGATATTAATTAAATCACTTTTTCAAGATCCTGAAGCAGGGTTTTTATTTTTGATTTTATATCTAAATATATGGCTTGCAGTTCAGCATCACTATAATCCTTAGATTCAAGATTGTTTAAAATCCCGGCAATTTCCGTAGCCTCAATCTGTTTGAACATGGGCGCCATTTTATGGGATACTTGTTTAATTCGTTCATAATCAATGGTTTTTATACTGTTTTCGAGCATAAAAAGATTGGAATTGGTTGATGTTATAAAGGATTGAAGTACTGTTTTTATGGCTTCATTATCCTCTTTTAAAAACAATTTTAAGGAATCTAAAGAGAACAACTCATTTTCATTTTTAGGTTTTTTAATCTCATTTTCCTGTACAGGAAGTGCTGCTTTGTTAAAAATAGCGTCAATTGTCTGCAACAGAATAGCCGGAGTAAACGGTTTTTTGAGGATAGCTGTGAAACCGGCTTTTTTGTAGATTTCTTCAGCCAGATCGGTTCTTCCGGTTACAGCAATAACAGGCTGCTCACGATATGATTTGTTCTTCTTTTTCTGTAATTTTTTAAGTAGTTCAAAACCATCCGTTACGGGCATCTGAATGTCTGTTATAAGCATGTCAAACGGTTCAGATGTTAAGCTTTGTAAAGCATGTTCTGCATTTGAAAATGAAATTACGGTATAAAATTCTTTTAGGACTTCGGTAGTGAGTTGTAATAAATCCGAATCGTCATCCACTACAACAATCGTTTTGTTGAGTTGGCTTGGTGCAAAACTGGCAGGAATTTTTTCTTTAATTTCCGGTTGTTCATCAAATGTTACAGCTAATACTATTTCAAAACAACTTCCTTTTTTTGAGCTGCTTTTCAGGTATAAATCTCCGCCCAAAAGTGTGATAATTTTTTTTGAAATGGCTAATCCTAAACCTGTTCCTCCGTATTTTTTCTCAATTGTTTCATTGGCCTGAGCAAATTCTTCAAAAACCAGATTCTGACTTTCTTTTTCAATTCCTATTCCTGAATCTTCGATAGTTATATAAGCTTTTTGAGACTTGGAATCAAATAGAACAGTAATTTTAATAAAGCCTTCTTCAGTGAATTTATAGGCATTTCCAATAATATTTATCAAAACCTGTTTTAATCGGAAAGCATCGCCAATAATAGGTTTTTGTAATTTTTCGTCTATGGAAATCAGCAACTCAATATTTTTTTGTGAATAAACCGATTGCAAATTTGTGGCTACTTCCTGTATGGTTTGGGCCAGGGAAAATGATTTTTTTTCCAAATTAATTTTTCCTGCTTCAATTTGTGAAAAATCCAGTAAATCCTGAACCAGTCTCGAAATATAATCCGAAGAGTTTTTGATATTATTAGTAAAGTAAGACTGCTTGCTGGTGAGCGTGGAATTGCCCAATAATTCGGCATAGCCCATAATAGTGCTCAATGGCGTTTTTAAATCATGACTAACGGTAGAAATGAGTTGTTCCCTGCTTTTGAGCAGGTTTTGTGTTTTGAAATTGGCAATTTCAAGTTGTTTTTTATATGATTGTGTTTTTGAAAAATCACTGGCAATTAAAATCGAAAAAACGATGGTTAGCAATAATCCTAAAATGGCGGCATAAGTAACGATCTGGTTGATTTTTTTTAGGGATTTTTCTTTTTCATTATTGTTTTTTACTGACGCAGTCAGGATTTCCTGTTCAATAACACGAAGTACTTTTCTTAACTGATCAGAGATTAAAAGTTCATTTGTAAGTAACTTGCTTTCCTGGATGCTTAAGGATTCTTTTTTCTTTTCGGTTTCCAGTTTTACTTTACTCAATAATCGTTTAGAAGCTGCTAAAATAGAATCGGTTTCTTTTTTTGTCAGCGTATTGCTGGGGTCATCAGGAATATTCTGATTGAGATAATCAATGTAATTTTGTAAAACGTTACGTTGATGGCTGTTTAATTTCTCAGGATCTCTGGTGAAATCCTGTAGTTTTAATTTGCTGAGTGAAAGTTCCAATTGTGTTAATTCCTCAATAGCTTCATTTACAGAAGCTTCATCGGATGTTTTACTTTTTATGGCTTTAAGATGTTTAATGTTTTGCGTTTTTTCGGTGAGCAATACCATCACACTATCCAGTAATTTAATTTGGTATTCGCTGGAAAGCGATTTTTTTAAAATACCAATTCTCTTTTGTAAAGAATTAGTTTCCTGAATATACTCTTTGTAATCTGTTTCAGAATTAGACTGAATTGTTTTTCGGGCCAGACTTTCTGTTTTATACACATTCGAAAAAAGCTGGCTTACTTTTAATACCTTATTTTTTTCAAAAGCTATTTTGTTTTCAATCTTAGAATAATCCATGTTTTCAGTATATAAAATCCAACCCACGCTTGCAACAAGCGATGCCAGAATCATATAACTGACAAATACTTTTACAGGAATATTACTGTTTTTGTGTCCCATTTTTAATGCTGTGATTGTTTAATTTATAGCGTTTCTTTCAGCCATTTAAAAAATTCTCTTTGCCATACTTGTGCATTCTGGGCTTGTAATACCCAATGATTTTCTTCCGGAAAATACATAAAACGACTTTTTATTCCACGCAATTGTGCTGCCTGAAAAGCTTCTTGTGCCTGACCTGTGGGGACCCGAAAATCTTTCCCTCCCTGAATGATTAATATTGGCGTATTCCAGTTTTCTACCAAGTTCACCGGATTGAACTCGTTGTACGCTTTTTGAGCAACACCGTTGTCTTTTTCCCAATAAGCACCGCCAAAATCCCAGTTGCTAAAGAATATTTCTTCGGTAGTTCCATACATACTCAGGGTGTTAAACACGCCATCGTGTGCAATAAAAGTTTTAAAACGATTGTTGTGAATTCCGGCTAAATAAAACACCGAATAACCGCCAAAACTAGCACCAATACAACCCAAACGGCTGTTGTCAACATAATTTTCCTGTGCTACATCATCAATAGCAGCAAGATAATCGTGCATCACTTGTCCGCCCCAGTCTTTGCTGATTTGTTCGTTCCATTCTACTCCGTGACCGGGCATTCCTCGGCGATTAGGAGCCACAATTATGTAATCATTGGCAGCCATTAATTGAAAATTCCATCGGAAAGAATAAAACTGGCTCAATGCACTTTGAGGTCCGCCCTGACAATATAATAACGTCGGATATTTTTTTGATGCATCAAAATTAGGTGGAAAAATAACCCAAACCAGCATTTTTTTACCATCAGTAGTGGTTACATATCTTTTTTCGGTTTTGCTTAAAGCCAAAGACTGATAGATTTCAGTATTAATATGGGTTAATTGTTGCCAATATTTTTCAACTAAATCATAGGAGAATATTTCAGCAGCATGATTGGTGTCTTCGCGGGTCACTATAATTTTGCTGTCACTAAAACCAATCAGGTTTGTAATATCAAAATAGCCATCGGTTATTTGTTGCACTTGAGGCAGCATCTTTGTAAGTCCCGTAAAATTGACTTCAAATAATTGTTTTGTGCCGTCAATGGGAGCGATAAAATATATTTTTTGACTGTCTTCACTCCAGAGAAAACGATCTACTGTTCCGTCCCAATGAGCAGTAAGATTCATTTTTATCCCCTTAAAAAGTACAATTAGGTTATTTTTATCGGCCTCATAACCGTCCTGTTTCATTTGAAGCCAGGCCAGAATTCCAGTAGCTGAAAATTGTGGTGCAACATCATATCCTGTGTTTTCTTCCGTAAGATTAATGGTTTTAGCTGTTGCTAATTCGTATTGAAATAGATTAGTATTGGTAGAAATAGCATAATGGGTACCGGTTTTTTTCTTAGATACATACAAAATGCTTTTACTGTCCGGAGACCAGATGTAATCTTCGTCACCACCAAAAGGTTTTTGCGGACAATCAAAAAGTTCGTTTTCCATAATGTCCTTTAGCGGAGCATCATCTTTATTTTCTTTATAAAAAACATGATTGAATTTGCCTTCATTCCAGGTATCCCAATGACGGTAATTTAACGAATCATAAATTTGAACTTCGGCTTTTTCCAGTTCAGGATAAAAATCTTTGCCTAAAACATTTTGCAGTTTCACTTCCTGATGCGAAAGCAGGTATTGCCCATCAGGAGAGCAGTTTTTGTTACTTAGAATAGTATCGGTATTTTCAATTTGGGTTGGCTCTCCACCGTTTATTGGAATAAAATAATGTTTGGTTTCCGGTTTGTTTTCTTCAATTGACGGCGTATCTACTTTGTAAACAATATTTTTTTTGTCTTTGGATAATCCAAGAGCTGTTATTCGTCCTAATTGCCACAGTAAAGAGGCTGTCATTTTATTTTGAGTCATGTTTTGAAAGCTAACTTTTATTTAGAACCATAAAAATAAGAATTTTAAAATAGCTGGTTTCGGTATTGTAAAGGATTTAAGATTTAATTAAAACTATTGCGAAATAAGGATAAATGTTATTGGATGATTGATTAAAAAAAGTAATTTTACTTTATCTAAAAAATGCTGATGGATGATATCAGTCAGCATTTTAAATTATTTGAAAAAAAAAAGTATCAAGAGAATAGCATAAATGGCAACAAAAATCACACCTAAAAAGTCCAATTCGAAACCTCAAACTAAGAAGCCTCAAGGGTTTATGGCTAAAATGAGAATGATTGTATTAAAAATCATTTTGTGGTTCATAGGTCTTTCTTTGTTTTTTGTGGTCTTTTTTAAGTTTGTTCCGGTACCTTTTACTCCGCTGATGCTTATTCGTGCTATCGAAAATAAGGCGGCGGGAAAACCTGTTTATTTTAATCATGATTGGGAACCCCTGGAAAATATTTCGGTTAATTTGCAAAAAGCAGTTATTGCCAGTGAAGACGGTTTGTTTTTAAAACACAATGGTTTTGATTTTAAAGCCATGCAAAAAGCCTATAAAAACAACGAGCGTGGCAGAAGAATAAAAGGCGGAAGTACCATTTCCCAGCAAACGGCAAAAAATGTTTTTCTCTGGCAGGGAAGAAGTTATATTAGAAAAGGTCTTGAAGCTTATTTTACGGTTTTGATTGAGTTGATTTGGGGAAAAGAACGCATTATGGAAGTGTATCTCAATAGTATCGAAATGGGCAATGGCGTTTATGGAGCTCAGGCTGCTGCTGAACATTGGTACCGAAAAGATGCCGCTAATTTAACATCCAGACAGGCAGCAGGAATAGCAGCCATTTTACCTAATCCCCGAAAATATACTGCTACAAGTTCTTCGTCTTATATAAACAGAAGAAAAGACAAAATTGTACGTGTGATGCGTACTGTAGGCAAAATAGAATATTAAATGCAAGCAATAAAAGTACTTTCTTTCTGTTTTTTTCTATTGATTTCGGCAAATGCAGTAGGTCAGAAAGCTACTTTTGAAATAGGTATTGTTACCGATAATGATTTGTACACCTCCACTAAAAATGACCAGTATTATACCAATGGATTGGAAATTTTTTACCGTTATTTATCTTCAAAAAACAAACCGAATGTTTTAAAAAGAATCAATGAAATTAAGGCAGGACAATATATGTATAGTCCCAGATTCATTTATGTAGATGAAGAACAGATGTTTGACAGGCCTTTTGCGGGTTATCTTTTTGGTCAGTTTGGCAGAGCCACCTTCTACAGCAATCAATCGGTGTTTAAAAAACAGCTTCAGGTAGGTATTCTTGGACCGGCTTCTTTTGCAGATAAGATACAAAAAGGAACCCACCGCTTATTTAATTATACAGCTTTTAAAGAATGGGATTATCAAATTCATAATACGTTCGGACTCCAATTTAATGTATTGTTTGCCAAAGCTTTTTCAGGTAATAAACAAAATGCCAAAGTTGATTTTCATTGGCAGTCTGAGGCAAAATTGGGTACCATATTTACGTCTTTTTCTACGGGGTTTGTTACAAGAATTGGTTTTAAGAAATTAGTTCCTCTTTCGGATTCTAATTTTTATGGAGCTTCAATAAGTAGTGCTGCTAAACCAGTGGAACATGAATTGTATCTTTATTTAAACCCTTCTGTAAATTTACAAGTTTACGATGCCACTATTCAAGGCAGTCTTTTTAATGATAACAGTCCGGTTACTTTTGATCTTATTCCTTTGAGATTAAATGGGGAAGTCGGTTTGCGTTATCGAAGCAACAATTGGAATCTTTCCTATGCTTTTGTTTACAGGGGAAAAGAAGTAAAGTTTTATAGAAATATAGGGTATTTTTATGGTTCAATAGGCATCTCTTATCTTTTTAAATAGTTAATACTTCGATTAAAATTAATTTTTTTATAAATAAGATTATTTAAGACTAAAAAAAAGCATCTAAATATAAAATATCTGATAAATTAGTTTTAATTTAACATACACTAAAAATTGTACAATGCTTAAATTCTGGACTACAATCCTTGTTGCTTTTTCTCCATTATTTCTTTTTTCTCAAGTTGAAATGGATTCATTATTAAATGAATTGGACAACACTTTAGATAAAAGTGAGTTGTATCATAGTAGGAAAGAAGGTGAAATTAATAAACTTCGTAGCCTGTTAAAACTTACTTCAACACAGGTACAAAAATATGAGATTTATGAAAAATTGTATGGAGAATACAAATTTTATCAATCTGATTCGGCTTTAAGTTATGCTAAGAAAAGCATGAAAATTGCAACTCAATTGAATGATTTGGCAAAAATTAATACTTCTAAGCTGAACCTGTCTTCCACAATGGGGACTTTAGGGATGTATAAGGAAGCAACGGATGTATTGAATAAAATAAATATCAATGCTACCCCTGAAATTAAAGGAGCTTATTTTGGTGTTTGCAGTACGCTTTATCTCTCCATGGCTGACTTTGCGGCTACTTCACAGGAAAAAGATAACTACTTAAGATTAACGCAACAATACAGAGATTCAAGTTATTATTTTTATCCAAAAAATTCAGAACCTTTTATAATCCATCATTCAAACAAGCTTTTTCAAAATAAAAAGTACGATGAAACGATTGCTTTGCTGAGTGATTATTTTTCTAAAATCAACCAAAATAATCCTGATAAAGCAGTAGTCGCTTATATTATTTCGCAGGCCTATCTCCGTAAAAATGACTACGAATTAGAGAAAAAATGGTTAATTCTTTCGGCAATATCCGACTTGCAATTAGAAAAAAAGGAATACATCTCGCTTCGTTCTCTGGCCTACATGTTATATGAGGAAGGTGATATAGATCGTGCCTATAAGTATACTAAAAGAACACTTGAAGATGCACTCTTTTGTAACGCCCGCCTCAGAACATTTGAAATTTCGAAAATGATGCCTATCATCAATGATGCGTATCAAAAACAAAATGATACTAACAGAAAACAGTTGGTTGTGTTTTTAGTGTGTGTCAGTATTTTGTCCTTGTTCCTGATGGCTGTTTTGTTTTTATTGTTCAGGCAAATGAAAAAATTGTCTAAAGCCAAAAAGGAAATCAGTTCCACAAATGCGCAACTAATTACACTGAATAATGAATTGAATCTTTTTAACGAAAAACTGAATGAAACGAATAATACGCTGAAAGAAGCTAATTTGGTAAAAGAAATATACATTGGCCGTTACATGGATCAGTGTTCCGTTTATATCAGTAAATTAGATGAATACCGACGAAAACTGAATGTTATTGTCACTAGCGGAAAAACAGCCGAACTGGTAAAACTGATTAAATCCAAAGAATTTATCGAAGAAGAATTAAAGGATTTCTATCATAATTTTGATAAAACATTTTTATTGCTTTTTCCTGATTTTATTGAGGAATTCAATAGCTTACTAACCGATGCTGACGATATTAAACTCAAACAAGGCGAGTTGATGAATACCGAGTTGCGAATTTTTGCATTGATTCGTTTAGGAATTTCAGATAGTGTTAAAATAGCTGAATTCCTGCGTTATTCACTATCCACCATATACAATTACCGGACTAAATTAAGGAATAAAGCTGTAGGTCCCCGGGATGAATTTGAAGCAAATGTAATGCGTATCGGTTCTACAAATAAGTAATTTGATTTTTGCTGCTGTTATTTGTTCTCTTTTGTGTTGGTATTTTACTATTTTAAACTACAGATTTACTACTTTTTTTATTTTTGAAAAAAATATTAATATGCTGTAATTCAGTTATTTGTGTTCTTTTTGTATTGTTTTTGACTACCATTTTTTATCAATAAAAATTAGTCGGATAAAATCAATATAAATTTGGTTATCGAATGCTTTTTTAAGCAAATTATTAATCTATTAATATAACCAAATGAAGAATTTCTATTTATTAACGCTGTGCTGTTTTGTCGTAGTTCATACCACTATTGCACAACAGTTAAAATCACCCAATCAAAAATTGCAAATGGAGTTTTCTTTGCAAAGTGACGGTACACCTGTTTACAGTTTGAACTACAAAGGAAAGGTTGTTGTAAAACCCAGTAAATTAGGATTAGAATTAAAAAACGATGCGAAATCATTACTTAATGATTTTACAATTATAGATTCGAAGACCAGTACATTTGATGAGGTATGGAAGCCGGTATGGGGCGAAGTAGCATCTATTCGTAACAACTATAATGAGTTAGTGGTAACTTTAAATCAAAAAGTGAGTGAGAGAAAGTTACTTATTCGTTTTCGTTTATTTAATGACGGACTCGGGTTTCGCTATGAATTTCCTGCACAAAAGAACCTGACTTATTTTATCATCAAAGAAGAGCGTTCTCAATTTGCCATGACCGGAAATCACACTGCTTTTTGGTTACCAGGTGATTATGACACTCAGGAATACGATTATACTACTTCCAAATTATCTGAAATTAGAGGTTTAACAACAAAAGCGACTACCGAAAATGTATCTCAAAAAACGTTTTCCCCTACCGGAGTACAAACTTCTTTGATGATGAAAAGCGCTGATGGATTGTACATTAATTTACACGAAGCTGCCTTAATTAATTATTCCTGTATGCACCTGAATCTGGATGATAAAAACATGGTTTTTGAATCCTGGTTAACACCTGATGCTAATGGCGATAAAGGCTATATGCAGGCACCGGATCATTCGCCATGGAGAACTATTATGGTTAGTGATAATGCTACGGAGATTTTGGATTCAAAAATGACTTTAAACTTAAATGATCCCTGCAAAATCGAAGATACTTCCTGGATAAAACCCGTTAAATATGTTGGGGTTTGGTGGGAGATGATTACAGGAAAAAGTTCGTGGGCTTATACTGATGATTTTTCAACGGTACAATTGGGAGTAACTGATTATGCGAATGCAAAACCAAATGGCAAGCACGGAGCCAATACGGCTAATGTGAAAAAATACATTGATTTTGCAGCCACTAACGGATTTGATGCTGTGTTAGTAGAAGGCTGGAATGAAGGCTGGGAAGACTGGTTTGGGAATTCTAAAGATTATGTTTTTGATTTTACCACTCCGTATCCGGATTTTGATGTGAAAGGCATTCGTGATTATGCAAAATCCAAAGGCGTAAAAATGATTATGCACCACGAAACTTCCGGTTCTACCCGCAATTATGAGCGTCACATGGATAAAGCATATCAGTTTATGAAGGACAATGGTTATGATGCTGTAAAAAGTGGTTATGTGGGACCAATTCTTCCGCGTGGCGAAAATCATTACAACCAGTGGACGGTAAACCATTATCAATATGCTATCGAAAAAGCAGCCGATTATAAAATTATGGTCAATGCACACGAAGCCATCCGACCAACAGGGATTTGCAGAACGTATCCGAATTTAATTGGAAACGAATCAGCCAGAGGAACCGAATACCAGGCTTTTGGCGGATCAAAACCTAATCATGTTACTATTTTGCCATTTACACGTTTAATTGGTGGGCCAATGGATTATACGCCTGGTATTTTCGAAATGGATATTAGTAAATTAAATCCTGAAAACACTTCGCATTTAAACAGTACACTGGCTAACCAACTGGCATTGTATGTAACCATGTACAGCCCGTTGCAAATGGCGGCCGACTTACCGGAAAATTACATGCGATTTGCAGATGCTTTTCAGTTTATCAAAGATGTGGCGGTAGACTGGAGTGACAGTAAATATCTCGAAGCAGAACCGGGTGATTATATTACGGTTGCCAGAAAAGCCAAAGGGACAGCTAATTGGTTCATTGGGAATGTAAATGGGGAAACGCCTCGTGTTTCCAATATTAAATTCGATTTTCTTGAAAAAGGTAAAAAATATGAAGCCACTATTTATGCTGATGCAAAAGAGGCTCATTATAAAACCAATCCGCAGGCTTATACTATTCGAAAAATAAAAGTAAACAGTAATTCTAAGTTGTCGCAGTTTTCTGCTCCTGGTGGCGGATATGCTATTAGTGTGATTGAAATTAAATAGTTAAATAAGATCTCATAATAAAGTTGGTTAATGGTTAATTAATATGGTGCTTTTATTATGACAAAACCTCTCAAAGCAATTTGGGAGGTTTTTTTATGGATTAAATTGTGGTTAATAATTGGTTTTTATCTGCTTAATTGTTTGTTCTATGGTCTGATTAGGGATGTTTTTCGTGTCTTTTTAGTTAATAAATTATTTGGAACGGATTCTTGTTAAGTCTGTATTTTTTCGTAACTTAAATTGAATTTAATATAAATTAAAGAATAAATAATTGTTGATAGTACAATTATTTGATTATTAGAATGGTTATTTAGTAATGAGGCTGAAAAGGGTTGAAATTCCGTTTTTTTTACTACATAATCACTACTTTTTTTACAAACCAAAAAACGCTTAAGTACTTGTTTTTAAAGGGTTTTTGGCTTAAATTATTACTGTTTTGACTACATTTTTATTGTTGTTAAAATAGAGGCTGTTAAATCCACATAATTTTACATTATCGAAATCAAAAGAAGGGTCTTTGATGATGACTTTAAAGTCTGTCCCGATTTTGTAAAACCAAAATTATTAACAACCAAAAACAAAAAAGATTATGGTCAAAATGAAAAACAGTATGTATTACATTTTACTATTATGTAACATGCTATTTATTATGCCAAGCCTCGTTGCTCAAAATGCAACAAACAAAATTTCCGGTCTTGTTGTAGATCAAAAAGGAGAACCGCTAATAGGTGCAAGTGTTTTAATTAAGGGAACAAATATTGGAACAATTACGGATGTAAACGGTGCTTTTGCATTGCCTTCATCAGGTAATTCTTCAGTATTAATGGTTTCTTTTATTGGATTTACTTCTAAAGAAATTCCTGCCAGTGGACAAAATCTACGTATTGTATTGACCGAAGATTCTAATGAATTGAAAGAGGTAGTGGTACAGGTGGGTTATGGTACGGTAAAGAAAAAAGATGCTACAGGTTCAGTATCTCAAATTTCTGCAAAAGAATTTAATAAAGGAGTTAATGTAACTCCGGAAAGTTTAATCAGCGGTCGTATTTCGGGTGTGAATGTTACAGGCGGAGGTGCTCCGGGTGCAAAAGCAGATATTAGAATCCGTGGAGGATCTTCTTTATCAGCGTCGAATGAACCTTTAATTGTATTAGACGGACTTCCTTTGAGTAATGCAGTGCCTAGTGGTGCTACCAGTATTCTTTCGACAATTGATCCTAATGATATCGAATCGTTTACGGTTTTGAAAGATGCTTCGGCAGCGGCAATTTATGGTTCTCGTGCAGCCAATGGGGTAATCGTAATTACGACTAAGAAAGGAACTAAAGGAGGCATAAAAGTGAATTTCAGTTCTCAGTTAGGGGTGAATACAGTAGCTAATCAGGTGGATGTTTTAAGTGCTGATCAGTTTCGCGCTTTGGTAAACGAGAAAGGGTCTGATGCTCAAAAAGCGTTATTAGGAACAGCAAATACAAATTGGCAGGATGAAATTTTCCACACTTCGCTGACCATGAATAATAACATCTCAGTAAGTGGTGCTTTGTTTAATAAATTACCAATACGTTTATCTGTGGGTAATGTTGACAATTCAGGACTCTTAAGAAATACTTCTTTTGAAAGAACGACAACTTCTATCTCCTTAAATCCGGTTTTATTTGATAATCATTTAAGAATTGATATCAGCGGAAATATGTCTTTTGGTAAAAATCAATTTCAGGATGAAGGTCCTGTAATTGGAAGTGCTATTGGTTTTGATCCAACACAACCGGTTTATGATGCAAATTCCCGTTACGGAGGTTATTTCGAATGGTTAGAAGCGAATGGAAATTTACCTTTATTACCGGCAAGAAATCCTGTATCAAGACTTAATATGGATGAAAGAAGAGCTACTTCTACCCGAAAATGGGGGAATGTAAGATTAGATTATAAATTGCACTTTTTTGAAGATTTAAGAGTAGTTGCTGAAGCAGGTATTGACAGGTTTGACAGCGAAGGGCATACTGAAGTGAGTACGCAAAGTCCTTTAGGATTTCAGCCAAATGTTTTTACTTCAGGAAACTGGGTTAATTTAGGGAATTACTCCAGCTATACTGATATGCTTCAAAATAAAAACTTAAATACTTATTTTAATTATACGAAAGATTTAGGCAAGTTTAAAATTGATGCAACCGCCGGTTATAACTATCAGTTATTTGAAAAAGAGAAATATGAAACCGGAGAAACAAGACAGCCAAATCCTAAAGAAGATGTGATTACAGATCCGGATATTAACCTTCAATCTTATTTTGGACGTTTGAATTTAGGATATGACAGCCGTTATTTATTGACGTTAAACTACAGAAGAGACGGAACTTCCCGTTTTTCTGAAGCGAATCGTTGGGGAAATTTTGCAGGAGCTGCTTTTGCATGGAATGTAGCTGAAGAAGCTTTCTTGTCTGATAATGAAACCTTGTCAAGCCTTAAATTAAGAGTAGGTTACGGAACAACAGGACAACAGGATATTTCGGCTCAGTATGATTATTTGCGAAGAGTAACGCTGGGTACAATCAGTTCACAGTATATTTTTGGAAACACCATTTATTCAACTGCCAGACCGGAAGGTTATAATGAAAACATTAAGTGGGAAGAATTAGCGGAGATGAATCTGGGTATTGATTACGGATTTTTTAATGACAGAATAACAGGATCTATCAACTATTTTGATAAAGAATCAACTGATTTATTAGCAGAAATTGCGGTTCCTGACGGAGCAAACATTAGAAATCAGGGTTTCTTTAATATTGGTAGCGTGAGAACGAAAGGAATTGAATTTAACATTCAGTCTGATATTGTTAAAACTGAAAATCTGACCTGGAATCTGGCTTTCAATACTACTTATATTGACCAGAAAATCGATAAGTTAGGAATTACAGTTCCTGGTTTCCAAGGTTATTTTACCGGAGATAATATTGCTGGTGGTGGTGGAAATAAAATCCAGATTAACTCAGTAGGATTTACACCTAATTCATTTTTTGTGTACGAACAATTATATGATGCCAACAAAAAACCAATCGCAGGTGCTTATGTTGACCGAAACAATGACGGAACATTAGATGATGGTGATCGTTATAGAGCTAACAAACCGGCACCTGACTATACTTTTGGTTTATTCTCAACTGTAAACTACAAGAATTTTGATTTCACGATGAACTGGAGAGCCAGTTTAGGGAACTATATTTTTGATAACGTAAGTTCTAATTTAGGATATTCTGATGCAGGTTTAAGAAGACAAACTGATTTATCAAATGTAAGTGCTGATTATCTGAATACAGGTTTCACTTTTGAAGATAACGGTACTTCAAGATACTTATCTGACTATTTTGTAAAAGACGCTTCTTTTATAAAACTGGACAATATTACGTTAGGATACACTTTCGATAAAAAAATATTAAAAGCAGCTTCATTACGATTTACAGCCGGAGTTCAAAACGTTTTTGTACTTACTAAATACAACGGATTAGATCCTGAGAAATTCAACGGAATTGATAATAATGTGTATCCAAGAGCAAGAACTTTCCTTTTTGGAGTGAATGCGAATTTCTAATAAGTGAACTGAAAACAAATTAAAAAGAAATAAAATGAAAATATCATTTAAACATATATCTTATTTTTTCCTGCTTATTCTAGGACTAAATATGACACTTACTTCTTGTACTAATGACTTAGAAGTAACCCCGAAGGACGATGATGAATTTTTGTCAGAGACGTTTTTTGAAAATCCGGAATCTTATAAACAAGTATTGGCTAAGCTTTATGCAGGTTTGTATGTAGGAGGAAATGACGGTGATGGAACCGCTGATATTGCAGGAATTGGAGGTGATTTCAGTAGTTATTTAAGATTGCTTTTTGTGGTGCAGGAATTGCCTACTGACGAGGCTATTATTGCCTGGGCTGATGGAACTTTGCCTACCATGAATACGCAAAACTGGTCACCAGCCAATGAGTTTTTGGCAGGAACTTTTTCAAGAGCTTTCTATCATATTAGTGTGGCTAATGAATTTTTAAGACAAACAACGGATGAGAAATTAGCCAGCAGAGGTGTGGATGCAAATCTAAAAGCAGAAATAGCCACTTTTAGAGCTGAAGCCCGTTTTTTAAGAGCATTCTCCTATTATAATTTGATGGATTTGTTTGGCAATGTGCCTATTACTACTGAGAATGATCCGGTTGGATTTTTCTATCCGGAACAAAAAACAAGAGCTGAAGTTTTTGCTTTCATCGAATCAGAATTAAAAGATTTAGATAATAGTCTGGTGGATTCAAGAGCTAATGAATATGGAAGGGTGGATAAAACGGCAGCTAAATTTTTATTGGCACAAATTTATCTGAATTCAAAAGTGTATACCGGAACCGAAAGATTTAATGAGGCGGCTATTGTATGTGCAGATATCATCAACAATTCAGGATATACTTTTGCGAATGTTCCTTATCGCTATTTATTCTCTGCTGATAATAATACTAATGGTGCTCAAAACGAATTTATTTTTCCAATTGTGAGTGATGGAAATGCCATTAGAGCTACTGGTGGTGGTATGAGTTTTATTTTACATGCCTCAATTGGAGGAAGTATGGATGCAGCTTCGAGAGGTATGGACGGAGGATGGCAGGGAATCAGAACCCGTAAAGAGCTTGTGCAGCTTTTCCCGGATGCTACTGCCACTGCTGATAAACGAGGTACTTTTTATACTGATGGACAAACACTGGATATTGCTAATGTGGGAACTTTTACCAATGGATATGCGGTTACTAAATACATCAATAAAAAAGCAGACGGTTCAGCTGCCCAAAGAAATGATATTCCCGATACTGATTTTCCAATGTACCGATTGTCAGATGTGTACTTAATGTATGCAGAAGCTACTGTAAGAGGTGCTGCTTCAGGAAATATTGCTACTGCTGTGGGTTATATTAACCAATTGAGAGACAGAGCTGATGCTGCAACAATAAGTGTTTCCGATTTGACCTTGGATTTTATCCTGGATGAAAGAGGAAGAGAATTATTCTGGGAATGTCACAGAAGAACTGATTTAATCCGTTTTGGAAAATTTACCGGAGGAAGTAAAATCTGGCAATGGAAAGGCGGTTCCGTAAATGGTTCAGCAACGGAATCTTTTAGAGATTTAATGCCAATTCCTTCCCGAATTATTCAGGCAAACCCAACATTGGAACAAAATACAGGTTACGTAAACTAATTTCTAATTTTTAAAACGATGCAATTGAAAAATATATCTAAAATTATAATCGCGTTTATTAGCATCTTAGCCGTTTCATGTAACGCTGATGATGTTGATAACAGACCCGTTCTTGAGAGTGTTTCAGCTCCCGAAATGACCTTACCTGTAACAGGAAAAACATTTGTACTTACCGAAAATAATGCGGATAAGGAAGCCGATTTGTTCCAATGGACTGCGGCAGAATATTCTAATAATGTAGTAGTGAGTTATTCATTACTTATGGATGCAAAAGACGGTAATTTTGCAAATGCTCAAACACTGGCTACTACAAGTGATATCAGTCAGGCATCAATTACTGTTAAAACGTTAAATCAGGCGGCAATCGAATTGGGTGCAGTACCAGGAACTGCTAAAATGTTTGATGTAAAGGTGAAATGCAGTGTTTCCGGAGGTGTACCAATGGAAACTGAGGAAATTATTACCATCAGTATCACTGCTTATTCCGGATTAGTAACTTATCCGTTTACCGACTGGTATCTGGTAGGTGATGCTACAGTTGCGGGATGGGATAATAATAAAGGAAACCAACCGCTGTTTAGAAGCGGAGTAAATCCGAAATTATATAAATATACCGGTTATTTCAAAGCGGGTTATTTCAAAGTAATTTCGACTTTAGGAAAATGGGCTCCTATGTATGGAGGTGCAGGAGGAAACTTAGCGTACAGAGGAACAGATGCTGATGCCGATCCGGCAAGTTTGAACATCCCAACAGCGGGTTATTATACTTTTACCATGAATACGGAAACCCTTTCTTATACTTTGGTTTCTTATAATGCTTCGGCAGCAACTTCATTTCCAACTATTGGTTTCATAGGTTCTTCAAGAACAGGAACTGATGCAGGATGGGGAGAAGATACGGATATGGTTCAGTCTGCTTTTGATCCTCATATCTGGACACTTACCATCAGTCTGTTTGACGGAAAAGGAAAGTTCAGAGCTAATAATGCCTGGGATGTAAACTGGGGAGGTGATACTGCTTTTTCAGGATTTACTGCTAACGGAGCTAGTGGAGGTGATATTCCGGTGGCCAAATCAAAATACCAAATCTACTTTAATGATTTAGACGGAAGTTATCTGATGTTGCCTAATCAACAATAATATTAATTGTAAAATTATAAGGGGCTATCTAATGGGTAGCCCTTTTTTTATCTGACTAATTATGAAAAAAATTACGATATTATTTTTACTGTTTTCATCCATTTGTTTTGCGCAATTTACCACTACTCCTTCTCCTGCTGTAGCAAATGGAACTGTTACCCTTAATTTTAATAAAACGGGAACTCCTTTAGCAGCTTATTCAGGTACTTTGTATGCACATATTGGTTTAACTGTAAACGGAACTAGATGGCAGAATGTAAAAGGGAACTGGGGAAATAATACCACACAACCTGCGTTAACTTTAGTTTCCGGAACTACTTATAAATTAGAAATAACACCTGATTTGTATGCTTTTTTTGGTGTGCCTGCATCCAATGCCATTACGGAAATCTGCGTGGTGATCAGAAACGATGCCGGTACCATGCAAACTGCTGATACTTTTTTTAATGTAGGTGCTTTTCAGGCAACATTAACCGCTCCTTTGCAAAACAGCAGCACAATTATTACTTCCGGGCAAAATTTCACCATATCGGCAACAAATACAAATGGAGATGCTGTCTATACGCTTTCGGCAAACGGAATTAACATCAATACAGCAACTACAACTACATATAATTTTACGCATTCGAACCTAACGGCAAATCAAAATTATGTATTAGAAATCACTCAGGGAGCGACGACTATAACTAAAAAATTTAGCGTTATTGTCAATCCCGCTACTGTTTCGCAAGCAATGCCTTCGGGATTAGAAGACGGTATTAATTACAATAATTCGGATGCAACCAAAGCAACATTGGTACTTGATGCTCCTTTAAAAGATTTTGTTTATGTAGCCGGAAGTTTTAATAATTGGCAGCCCGGCAGCAACTACGCCATGAAAAAAGATCCTGTTTCAGGGAAATTTTGGTTGGAATTAAGCGGATTGACACCTGGAACAAAATACAGTTATCAATATTGGGTTGTTGATGCGACACCTCTGGCAAATTCTCCTGCTATGGTCAAAACAGCCGATCCTTATTCTACTCTGGTTTTATCACCTTTTGATGATCCTGCAATTCCCGCTGTAACCTATCCTGACTTACCGGCTTATCCGGCAGGGCAGGAACGTGAAGTCACTGTTTTACAAACAGGAGAAATCCCTTATTCATGGAGTACAGCGACCACTAATTTTGTAAAACCGGATAAAGAGAAATTAGTAGTTTATGAAGTTCTGGTAAGAGATTTTGATGCAAAAAGAAACTATCAAAGTTTAATTGACCGAATTGATTATTTCAAAAACTTAAAAATAAACGCGATTCAGTTAATGCCGGTAATGGAATTTGAAGGCAACGAAAGTTGGGGCTACAATACTTCTTTTCACATGGCTCTGGATAAATTTTACGGAACTTCAGAAAAATTAAAAGAGCTTATCGATAAATGCCATCAAAACGGAATTGCCGTGATTCTGGATGTTGCTTTAAATCATGCTTTTGGTCGAAATCCGATGAATCGAATGTGGATGTATGACCCTGATGGCGATGGTTGGGGAAGTCCTTCGACTGAAAATCCTTATTTTAACACGACGGCTAAGCATTCCTATAGTGTAGGAGAAGATTTTAACCACCAACAATCCAGAACTCAATATTATGTGCATCGTGTCATCAAACATTGGATTGAAGAGTATAAAATTGATGGATTGCGTTGGGATTTAACCAAAGGT
The DNA here is from genome assembly GCF_900142775.1 of Flavobacterium flevense. Taxonomy (GTDB): domain Bacteria; phylum Bacteroidota; class Bacteroidia; order Flavobacteriales; family Flavobacteriaceae; genus Flavobacterium; species Flavobacterium flevense. The sequence goes on along the minus strand of NZ_FRCC01000002.1, from coordinate 101,614 downwards.
TTTACGCAAAATTGTACCGCTTCTGATGAAAGTTGTACCAATGCTTTTCAGCAGGACCGGGTAGATGTTTTAAAATCCTATGCGGATTATTCCTGGAGTTTAGATCCAACCCATTATACTATTTTCGAACACTTAGGAACCGATGCAGAAGAGCAACAATGGGCGAACTACCGGATTGCAGAAACGCCAAGTAAAGGGATTATGTTATGGGGTAAAATGACCAATGAATACAACGAACTTTCAATGGGCTATACTTCAAACATTGCAAGAATGAACAGCAGCAGCAGGGGTTTTACTAAAAACAGACTGATGGGTTATGCCGAAAGTCATGATGAGGAACGCCTGATGTATAAAAATTTGCAATTTGGTAATAATACCAATGCTACTCACAATGTGCGAAACCAAAATACGGCATTATCCCGAATGTCTGCAATAGGAGCGGTATCGTTATTGATTCCGGGACCTAAAATGATTTGGCATTTTGGCGAATTAGGCTATGACGATTCTATATTTACCTGCAATAACGGAACTGTAAACACACCAACAGATGCGAGTTCGGGCGATTGTAAATTGGATACCAAACCACAAAATCAGTGGACCGCTAATTGGCTGAACAATGATAACCGCTATAAAATTTATGCTGATTGGGCTCGAATAATCAAATTGAAGACGCAGGAAGCGGTATTTTCAGGAACAGTAACAATGACAAACTCCAGTTCGTTAACTAAAAACATAAAAATTTCCGATGCTTCTTTGCCTGCCAATAGTTTGAAAGAGGTAGTAATACTGTCTAATTTTGATGTAACCACTCAAGAGGTAGCCACCGGATTCCCTTTTCCCGGAGAATGGTACAATTTGATGGATAATTCAACATTGAATGTAACTAATGTGAATACTCCTATTGCAATTCCGGCTGGACAATTTAGGATTTATGGCAATAAACCCGCTTTTTCTGCAGATGTTCCATTTGTGTTGCCAGCGGATAATTTTACAGTAGAAGCTAAAGCGGAAACTTGTCTGAACAAAAATAATGGCGAAATAATCATTACCGCAGCACAGACTTATAATTATACAGCCCGAATTAATGGGGTGAATTACAACTTTACAAACAACAGTCTGACTGTTCCCAATTTAGCTTCAGGAAACTATACAATTTGTATCACTATTGACGGAAAAACATTCGAACAATGTTATAATGTGACTATCAATAAAGGCGCTACTCTCGCCGGAAAATCAACATTTTCTTCTGATAAGCTTTCGATAGAAATTACCGAAGGAACATTTCCATACCAGGTTTTTATTAATGGCAGTCCACAATTTGAAACCGAATCGGCACATTTTACGGTTGCAGCACAACAAGGCGATTTGCTGGAAGTGAAGTCGGCTAAAGCTTGTGAGGGAATTTATACCAAAAAGATTGTTGGCGAAATGGAAAACGCTGTTGGCTATCCAAATCCTACTCAGAATTTGTTTACCATTTTGACTCCAACTTCGAAGAAAAAAGTAATGATCGAATTGTATTCAACAACTGGACAGTTAATTTCAAAAGAGAGTTATGCTGTGGTTGACCAAAAAGTACAACTTGATGTAGAAAAATTGGCTAGTGGAATTTATATAGCCAAAGTAGATTTAGAAAATCCTGTGAATATAACCGTCATAAAAAAGTAAATATGAGAAATATAATCTATTCCGTTTGTATGAGTTTCGTATTGTTTTCCTGTGGAAAAGAGGATTCGCCGGCACAGGAACCTGAAAATACGGCACCAAGTGTTCCTGCATTATTGTCTCCTGCAAATGCTACTCTTTGTACCGGCAATGTTGTTACTTTAGAATGGAACGCCTCGACTGATGCAGAAAAAAATTCGATAATTTATCAGCTACAAATTGCAACAGACAATCAGTTTACACAAATTGTAAAAACGACTGAAGGCGCTGCAATTGGGCAAACAGTAACTTTAAACAAAGGAACGGCTTACTATTGGAGAGTGAAAGCAACCGATAATAAGAATGCTTCCAGCAATTATTCTGCGACTTATAGTTTTTATACTGAGGCGATGGCAGTGGCCAATCATTTACCGTTTTTACCGCAATTGTTACAGCCGGAAATTAATTCTTTAGTCAATCCGGCAACAGTAAATTTAAAATGGTCAGCTTCTGATGTGGATGCCAATGATATTCTTAGCTACGATGTGTATCTGGGAACAGCAAATCCTCCGCTTACCAAAGTCGGAAGCAATTTAACAGCAGCTTCTTTAGCGAAAAACGGCTTGCAGGCTGCCACAAATTATTATTGGAGAGTGGTGGTTAAAGACAATAAAGGAGGAGAAACCATCGGTCAGCTTTGGCAATTTAAAACCAATTAAATTAATTCTAAATACTATAAAAATGGATTTAAAAAGATATAATAAAAAGTCGAAAATAGTAAAACCGGTCTTATTGTTACTGCTTTTGTTTTCATTAAGCACTTTCGCTCAGATACAAAGAGTGGAACCTCCGTTTTGGTATGCCGGAATGCACAATCCCGAACTACAGATTTTATTTTATGGTAAAAATATTGCCGAAAATGAAGTGGCTGTTTCGAATGGAATTTCCATAAAATCTATTGAAAAAACAGAAAATCCCAATTATCTTTTTGTAACCATTGATACTAAAGGAGTAGCTGCACAGGAAATTCTCTTTTCATTTTCGAAAAATAAAAAAGTGACTTTTACCAGGAAATACGCCTTAAAACAGCGGAGAGATAATTCCGCTTTACGCAAAAGTTACGATGCTTCGGACATGATTTATTTGATTATGCCCGATCGTTTTGCAAATGGAAATCCTAAAAACGACAGCCAAAAAGCACTGGCAGAAAAAGCCGATAGAAATAATTCATCCGGAAGACATGGAGGCGATATTGAAGGGATTATTCGAAATCTGGATTATTTGCAGGAATTGGGTGTTACGGCGCTTTGGCCAACACCGCTTTGCGAAGACAATGATCCACAGGGTTCTTATCATGGATATGGTCAATCGGATGTGTATAAAATTGATCCGCGATATGGAACCAATGAAGATTACCTGAAACTGGCTGCCGAATTACACAAAAGAGGCATGAAACTCATCATGGATTATGTGACCAATCATTGGGGATCACAACATTGGATGATAAATGATTTACCAACCTATGATTGGATTCATCAATTTCCGGGTTATGCCCAAACCAATTACCGTATGGCAACACAATTTGATACCAATGCTTCCCAAATTGATGCAAAAATGTGCATGGACGGCTGGTTTGTAAAATCAATGCCCGACTTGAATCAGTCGAATCCTTTGGTATTGAATTATTTGATTCAAAATGCCATTTGGTGGATAGAATATGCTGATTTAGATGGATTTCGCGTGGACACTTATTCGTATAATGATAAGGTGGGAATTGCAAAATGGACCAAAGCCATCACCGATGAATACCCGGATTTTAATATTGTGGGCGAAATCTGGATGCACGATCAGGCACAAATGGCGTATTGGCAAAAAGACAGTAAACTGGGTGCGATTCAAAACTATAATTCTCATTTGCCCAGTGTAATGGATTTTACCTTACACAATGCTACAAGTGTGGCTTTCAACGAAAATCAGGCTGATTGGGACAAAGGACTTATGCGAATCTATGATAATTTTACCAATGATTTCTTGTATCCAAATCCGGATAATATCCTGACTTTTGTCGAAAATCACGATACGCAGCGTTTTAACGAAATCTACAAAAAAGACTTTAAAAAATACCAGATGGCAATAGCGTTGATTGCTACGGTACGCGGAATTCCACAGCTTTATTATGGTTCCGAAATTGGGATGGCAGGAAATAAAAATGAAGGCGATGGTGCAATTCGTCTTGATTTTCCCGGAGGATGGAATGGCGACAGTAATAATGCTTTTACCAAAAAGGGAAGAACAGCTGAACAACAACAATTTTTTGATTTTACGTCCAAATTGTTCCAATGGAGAAAAACGAATGAAGCGGTACATCTGGGAAAAATGACGCATTATATCCCGGAAAACAATGTCTATGTTTATTTTAGATTTACGAATAAGAAAACGGTGATGGTTGTTGTAAATAATAATTTGACTTCTAAAAACATCGAAACCAAACGCTTTCAGGAAAGTATAAAAGATTTCAAAGTGGGTAAAGATGTTTTGTCCGGAATAGCTATAGATTTGAAAAAGGAATTTACCTTGGAAGCCCAATCAGTTTTGATACTCGAATTAGAATAAAAAACAGAATTATCCGCTAAGTAAACTAAATAAAAAGACAGACCACAGATAATACTGATGGAACAGATAAAAACCGATTTTTCATAGTTATTTGTAAATCACAATTTGCAATAATCCGTTACAATCGGTTTCACCTGTGTGCTATTCTCAATCATTTGTAAGGAAACTGATAGTCATTAAAAAAAATAGTAGTTTTGTCTGATCCTAAATTTTAGGATGTTATAACAGGGCAAACGCATCAGTTTCCACCAACTTTAATTAGTGTAATTTTTTGAGTTATTAAAATTGGTGCAAATTAGTGTAATTCGTGGCAAAATAAAACTCATGCATTTGCCTTAGATGTTATAAGTGTTTTTCGCTTTTTTAGATAAATTACAGTTGATATGAAGATAAACAAATGGATTTTTGGGGCTTTGTTGGCGGTCATTTTTGCTTGCAATAATAAAGAGCAAGTTGTCAAAGAACAACCCGAAAATATTGCGACTCCTCCTAATATGGTTTGGGTTTCCGGAAATACTTTTACACAGGGAGCTAAAGAAAATGATCGATTAGCGCTCGAACATGAAAAACCGGCACATAGTGTTGCAGTGGATGGTTTTTTTATGGACATCACCGAAGTGACTAATGCCAGTTTTAAAAAATTTGTAGATGAAACCCATTATGTAACCACTGCCGAAAGACCAATTATATGGGAAGAATTCAAAAAATCCTTACCTCCTGGAACTCCTAAACCTGCTGATTCTATATTACAGCCCGGTTCGTTAGTTTTTAATGATGAGGTGAAAAATGTGACTGATTATACTGATTTTCGCCAATGGTGGAAATGGCAAACAGGAGCTAATTGGAGACATCCGGAAGGGAAAAATTCTAATATCATAGGAAAAGACAATTATCCGGTGGTGCATATTTCTTATGAAGATGCTCAGGCTTATTGCAAATGGGCAAAACGCAGATTACCTACAGAAGCCGAATGGGAATTAGCCGCTACGGGGAATTTAAAAAATTCGGTTTACACCTGGGGTAATGATGCTTCAAAAATGGATCAAAAGGCCAATACCTGGCAAGGTGATTTCCCCAATTACAATGCAAAAAGTGATGGTTATTCGGCTCTAGCTGTGGTGAAATCATTTGCTCCAAATTCTTTGGGAATCTATGATATTGCCGGAAATGTTTGGGAATACACCCAGGATTGGTATAATGTAAATTATTATCAGGAGCTATTTTCGAAAGGGGAAACTACCAGAAATCCTCAGGGAGCTACCGAAGCTTGGAATCCTGCCAATCAATATGAAAAAGAGCGAATTATAAAAGGCGGTTCTTTTTTATGTAATGAATCCTATTGTTCCAGTTTTAGGATTTCTGCCCGAATGGGAATGGCTGAAGGTTCCAGCTCGAATCATGTGGGATTTAGGACAGTTGTTGATTTGAAGATGCTTCAAAAAAATTGATTTTGAAACGGTATAACTATAAAACCGTCTCGTTTTAAAAAAAGCGAGACGGTTTTTTTGTAGTTTCGTTATTGGTAATTCCAACAATAATTATGAATAGCAATTTTCGTCGAATTTTACTGGGGCTGTTTTTGTGTTTTTGTGCTTTTCTAAATGCGCAACAGTCTTTTGTATTTACTGCTATCGATGCTAAAAACGGACTTTCGGAAAACAGAGTGCGTACTATTTTGCAGCTTCAGGACGGACGAATGGTTGTTACTACCGAAGGTGTCACCAATATTTATGACGGAACTTCCTTTAAATATTTGCATTTAAAAGGCAATAACATTTCCCGATTAACTGGCTATTCAGGATTTCACCACGGCTATGTCGATAAAGATTATATCTGGATAAAAGACAAAGGAAAGCTGATGGGGATTGACATCAGGCAGGAACGTTTTGTGTCGAAACTGGATAGCATTTTATCTAAATTGGGAATTCAGGAACCCATTGCCGATTTTTTTGTCGATACTTCTCAGAATTATTGGGTACTTACTTCTTCCGATAAGTTGTTATTTCGAAATGCTATAAACGGAAAAATTTCTGTTTTTCTTAAAAATGTATCTACCCGAAATGGAGTTAAAGACCAACTCTATGATGTGGCTGTTATCCGGCAACAACTCTTTCTTTTTTATAAAAATGGATTAATCGTTTGTTACGATTTAAATACGGCTAAAGAGTTGTACAAAACCAATTCGTTATCTAATCAGCAGCAATCGAAATACAATAATACGTTGATGGTGGTGCAGTCTGACAATGCATTGTACCAAATACGAAATGGATCGACAGGCCTTATGCTGGCTTACGATATTAAAAGGCGAACGCATACTAAAATACTTGAAACCGATTATTGGCTCAATACCATTTCGGTGGATAATAAAGGGAATTTATGGGTAAGTTGTGCCATCGGATTGTGGTTTATCGATAAAAATCTAAAGGAAAAACAATTGATTCCATCGTTCCGGCTGGTTGACGGAACCGCAGTAAATACCGAAGCCAGTACACTTTATAACGATTCACAAGGCGGACTATGGATTGGTACATTCAATCATGGATTATTGTATTATCATCCCGACCGATTCAAGTTTAAGAATGTTGGAAAAACTTTTTTTGGAACACAATTAAAAGATATTGATGTTAGCTGCTTTGAGCAAATAGCACAAAATACAATCTTGGTTGGAACTAAAAACGGATTGTACAGTTATTCAACTGAAACTTCAAAACTTTCCGTTTTTACGGGTTTTCCAGCCGATGCTGATTGTCTTTCTATGAAAAAAGATTCCCAAAACAGGATTTGGATATGTACCAGAAATAAAGGAGTGTATTGTTTACAAAATAATCAGCTCAAACCTATTGCTAGCCTTGGTGGTAATTGTCGTTCCATGGTTGAAAAACCAGATGGACAATTTTTAGTAGCAACATCTGACGGATTAGCTAATTTTAATGCTAAAACTGGAAAATTTGAGCATTCGAAAGTGCCATTGAATGGAGAAGCCTTGCGTTCCGTTTCGCAGTTGATTCCATTTGATACCCAATCTTTTTTTGGAAGAAGTAACGATGGATTGTTTGTTTATAATTATAAAAAGAATAAGATCAGCCAACCGCTAAAAGGATTACTGAAAAACGAAAACCAACATTACACCGCTATTTTCAAGGACAGTCGTGGGATTGTGTGGATTGGGACTCAGGATGGATTAAATGTCTGGCAGCCGTCAAAAGTCGAACTGCATACGCTTTTTACCGATGACGGATTAGTAAATAACAGTATTAAAGGAATTACAGAAGACAAACAAGGACTTATTTGGGTTACCACGGCGGGAGGAGTTTCCCGGATTGCGGTGGATACTAAAGGGAAACAACTTCGTTTTTCGATAGCTAATTTTAATCATTTGGATGGCGTAATCGAGAATGAATTTACCGCTTCGGCAGTTTTTGCTTCTAATAATGGACAGTTGTATATGGGCGGTGTGAATGGTTTTAACAGCATCGATTTACAGAAGCCCTGGTCGTTTAAACAATTGCAAAAGCCTTTGTTTACGGGTTTGATGCTTTTTGGAACTCATGTGAAAACGGGCGAATCCTATGATGGCAATGTTATATTGAAAAATGCAATTGCTACAACCAATCGCATAACGTTAAATTACAATCAAAACTTTATAAGTGTTAATTTTTCGGCATTGAATTATGTCAATCCTACGCAAACCTATTACCGTTATCGTTTGGAAGGTGTTGATGAGAATTGGCGTGAAATAGTGGCACAAAATGGTACCGGAACTGCTTCTTATACTAATTTGGCTCCCGGAACTTACGTTTTGAAAGTAAAAGCGGCCAGTAATAGCAGAGAATGGTCGAAAGAATATGCCGAAATCAAAATTGTTGTAAATCCGCCTTTTTGGAAAACACCAATCGCTTATATTTTGTATTTTATAATTGCTTCGATGTTGCTTTATTTATCGTTGTCCTATTATAAAAAATGGACCAATCAGCAATTAATGCGAAAGAATGAAGAAAAACTAAATGAAATGAAGTTTAGTTTTTTTACCAATGTCAGCCATGAATTCCGCACCCCGCTTACGTTGATTATTACTCCGCTGGAATCCATTTTGAAAGAAATAAAAGGAACTGCAATCGAATCCAGAATTCAATTAGTGCATCGTCATGCATTAAATTTGCAGCATTTGGTCAATCAGTTATTGGATTTTAGGCGATTGGAAATTTCGGGCGAAAAACTGAATCTGACTTTTGGCGATTTTGTGGATTTTGTAATGCAATTCGAAGATTTATTTAGCAAACTGGCTCAGGAAAAACAGATTGATTTCTCGATAGAATCCGAAAAATCAGCGCTGTTTATGTATTTTGATAAAGATAAATTACACAAGGTTATTAATAATTTGCTGTCGAATGCTTTTAAGTTTACCCCAGCCGGAGGAACAGTTACGGTGCGACTTTCGCAGTCATTAGAGAATCAAAGTCCGGATTCTGTACAATTAGAAGTTATCGATTCAGGTTCGGGAATTTCGGAAAATGATTTACCAAATGTATTCAACCGTTTTTATCAGGCTTCGACAACTCAGGGCGGAAGCGGCATTGGATTGCATCTGGTAAAAGAATATGTGGAATTGCATTCGGGAGCTATAATGGTGGAAAGTGAACCGAATGTAAAAACGGTATTTTCGGTTATCATTCCAACTAATCTTGTTCCTCCAAAAACAGATTCTGAAATTCTTATTATTGATTCGGAAGATGCAATCGACAATCAAAATATTGAAACAACATCAAAAAAAGAGACTCTTTTAGTAGTAGAAGACAATGATGATTTGAGACGTTTTCTGGTGACGGAATTGTCTTCTAAATACGAAGTATTTGAAGCTGCTGATGGTGAAGAAGGAGAAAAACTGGCTTTGTCAAAATCTCCCGATTTGATCATAAGTGATGTGATGATGCCTAAAGTCGACGGTGTGGAATTATGCAAACGCATCAAATCGAACGTACTGACTTCGCATATTCCCGTAATATTATTGACGGCTCGCACATCTGAAGATTTAAAACTGACAGGATATCAATCGGGAGCCGATGAATATTTGGCTAAGCCGTTTAATTTGGAAATTCTGTTGCTTCGAATAGAGAAATTGATTGCACAAAAAAACCAACGGCAATCGGCATTTTCGAAAAAATTAGAAGTGAATCCAAAAGAGATCACCATTACTTCCATTGACGAACAGTTAATCGAAAAAGCGCTTGGCTACATGGAAAAAAACATGGATAATCCGGATTACTCTGTTCAGCAGTTTAGTCAGGATTTGGGAATGGATCGAACGGTTTTGTATAAAAAAATGCAATCCATTACCGGACTGGCTCCTTCGGAATTTATTCGTTCCATTCGATTAAAACGCGCTGCACAACTTTTAATTCAGGGACAATATCCCGTAGCTGAAGTAGCCGAAAAAGTGGGTTTCAATACGCAGAAATATTTCAGCAAATATTTTAAAGAAGCTTTTGGAGTGAGTCCGTCAAAGTATGCACAAAATGATAAAAATGCTGATAATGAGTTGGAATAAAGGAATAAACAACGAAATGTACCCCTGAAAACAACATAGCATACCCATTCGTTTAAGTGAATATGAATAGCTTTGGCAGGTATTGATTAACTAAAAATAAACCAAATGAAAAATGCCTTTCTGAGTAGAAACCGCCAGTACTTGCTGTTACTTGCGCTGTTTTCTTTTTCGTCATTAGCAGCTCAAAATTATCAAAAAACGGCTTTAGGTGTAAAAACTAAATCGCAGTCGATGGATGTTGAGGTACAGTTTTACAGCCCAACTATTGTTCGAATTCTAAAATCACCTGAAGGAGTTGCTTTCAAAAAAGAAAGCCTGTCTGTAATTAAAAAACCACAGCAAACTAAATTCACAATCCAGCAAAATGGAGCTATTCTTTCGCTAAAAAGCGACAAATTAAAAGTGGATGTTGATGTAAAATCAGGTAAAATATCCTACTACACAATTGCCGGAGCAGCACTTTTAAGTGAGGCAGCATCAGGATCAAAGTTTACTGATTTTGATGATGCAGGATCTAAAACCTATAGCATCAATCAATTGTTTGCATTAGATAAAGACGAGGCTATTTATGGCTTGGGTCAGCAACAGCGAGGTAAATTATCACTTCGTAATGCAAAAATCAACATGGTACAAGGCAATGTTGATGATTATGTTCCTTTCCTGGTTTCTACAAAAGGCTACGGATTGTTCTGGGATAATTATTCGCCTACTACTTTTGAAGATAAGCCGGAAAGTGCTTCCTTCAAGTCAGAAGTTGGTGATTGTATTGATTATTATTTTATGGTGGGTGGAAACATTGACGGTTCCATTGCAGGTATGCGTGAACTTACCGGGCAGGCACCTATGTTTCCCTTATGGACATTTGGGTATTGGCAAAGTAAAGAACGCTACAAGAGTCAAAACGAATTGGTTGGGGTAGTGAGTAAATACCGTGAACTGGGTGTTCCGCTGGATGGAATTATTCAGGATTGGCAATATTGGGGTAATAATTACTTATGGAATGCGATGGAATTTCTCAATCCTGAATTTCCTAACCCGAAGAAAATGGTGGATGATATCCACAATATGAATGCCCACTTGATTATTTCTATTTGGAATTCTTTTGGACCACAAACCAAACAATTTAGAGAAATGCAACCTAAAGGTATGCTTTTAAATTTTGGTACCTGGCCACAATCAGGAGTAGAAACATGGCCGCCAAATCGTGACTATCCATCAGGTGTTCAGCCTTATGATCCGTACAATCCTGAAGCTCGTAATATTTATTGGAAGTACCTGAGCAAAGGTCTTTTGTCTGTAGGAATTGATGGTTGGTGGATGGATTCATCAGAACCGGATCACCTGGATTTCAAACCTTCTGATTTTGATTTAAAAACCTACCTTGGTTCTTTTAGAAAAGTACGCAATGCCTTTCCATTGATGACAGTAGGAGGAGTTTCAGAACACCAACGTGCAGAAAGCGCTGATAAGCGTATATTTATATTAACTCGTTCTGCTTTTGCCGGACAGCAACGTTACGGAGCGAATACCTGGTCAGGCGATGTGAATTCATCCTGGGAATCATTACGCAATCAAATTCCGGCAGGACTTAACTTTTCTATGAGTGCCATTCCGTATTGGAATACGGACATTGGCGGATTCTTTGCAGGTGCTTATAAAAGAGGATGGGGTGACGGAACTAAGAATCCATCCTTTCAGGAATTGTATGTTCGCTGGATGCAGTTTGGCGCATTCACTCCTATGATGCGTTCGCATGGTACAGATATTCCACGCGAAATATACAATTTTGGAAAAAAAGGCGAACCAATCTATGATGCGATTACTAAAACAATTGATTTGCGTTATTCACTGTTACCTTATATTTATTCTGCTTCATGGGATATTACCAATAGTCAATCGACTATGATGCGTGCTTTGGTGATGGATTTTGATGATAAGAAGGTTGTAGATATGAATAATGAGTATTTATTTGGTAAATCAATATTGGTTGCACCAGTTGTTAATGCGCAATATACTCCTGAAACTATTGTAAAATCTAACGAAGAAACAGGTTGGAATAAAGATAATAATGCCAATGGTACTAAAGCTCAGGCGGTAACTTTTACTCAGGCTAAATCGACAAAAGTGTATTTACCGGAAGGAACAGCATGGTTTGATTTCTGGACAAATGAAAAAATTAATGGTGGTCAGGAAATTGAAAAAGCAACAACTATCGATGAAATTCCTTTGTATATTAAAGCAGGAAGTATTATTCCTTTTGGTCCAAAAGTGCAATATGCTACGGAGAAAAAATGGGATAAATTAGCAATTCGTGTTTATCCGGGAGCTAATGGCGAATTCACCTTGTACGAAGATGAAAACGACAATTACAATTATGAAAAAGGAGCCTATTCTACCATAACTTTTAAATGGAATGATAAATCTCAAACCTTAACTATTGGTAAAAGAAAAGGAGACTTTAAAGGAATGATAAAAAACAGAACGTTTACTATTGTACTTGCAACTAAGGAAAAAGGAACTGGAATGACTGATACAACTAATTCCGATAAAGTAGTAAGCTACGACGGAAAAGAAAAATCGGTTAAATTGTAAAGTTTATTTTTATTCGAAATAGAAGAAGCCTTAAACAGTGATGTTTGAGGCTTTTTTTGTGGAGGAATTTTAATATTACTATCACTTTTTTTGTAAAAATCTGATTATCGCTATGATATTTTTAGATTTTTGTTGTTTTTGTTTTGATACAAATATAACACAGGTCAGCAGAGAGGAACTCTTGTTTTTACTAGCTTAAGCTTCATTTACTCTTTTTCTTTAACTACATTTTCAACAAAGTGTTTACCGAAATTTGTCAATTTTATATATCTTTTTTCTAGCTTCATTTTTGCGTTAAAATTTTCAATTCCTTTCTTAAATACAGCCATAGATTTATCATTTTCTAAAGGTTTGTAAATACCTTCATCGTGTAGCCATACATCTTCCGGAATTGTTGTAATACCTAGTCGATTTAAATTGTCAATGTATGTAGGAGTTAATTTTTTATTTTTCAATTTCGTAATTCTATCAAAATGGGAGTAATTATTATATATCATTTTCGTACCGCCATTATCGAACTCTGCTCTAATATTTAATAATGGATATGATTTTTTATCTAAAAAAGATTGTAACAATAAGGCTTCGTCGCTACATAAATTTTTAAGTATTTCAACATATCCAGGATGTACTAAATCTTGAGTTGATGAATCCATTGCAGCAGCTAATAAGTTAGCGTACAATTCTCTTACTTCATTTTCTTCACCGCAAAATCTTAAGGCTTCAATAGCAGGGCCTGCAACTGATGTTGGAGGACTTACAATATTTTCAGGCGGTACATTTTTCAATTTTTCTGTAACTTTAATACTAATGAAACCTTCGATTGTTTCATATCCCCAAACTAAAAATTTAATTGGTGCTAATGCTATATTTACCGTTTTAGTAACGGTTTCAAGTGCGCTACCTATTTGCTTTGCTGCAGGTTGAACTGCATCTTGATAAACTGGTATAGCTGCTACTAATCCAGCCACGGCATTAATAGTAGAATTTACATTTGTTTCTTTATTTTCATTTTCATCCATAAATATGTGTTTTTAATTATCTCCTTAAGCCTTTCAATCAACTCATTATATTATTCTTTAAAGACAAGGTTAGTTCTTTCGATTGGCATTGGCAATTAATAATTGTAGTAAAAGTATAACAATTGTGTCGATTTAAAAAAAGTATTTATGTATGGTTATTTAACTCAAAAAAATGGGAGATGTAAATAATGTTAACACGAAATTGATACAGAAAACCTATAACTTGAATAATACAAATTTATTTTAAACCTATAGCTTTAAATAAATAATTAATTTTAAAGGCATAGATTGATTTCTTGTGTTTTATTTCAGCCACTACACTTCTATCATCAATCTGGGCAATAGGATGTCTCTTGCTTGTTTTGGTTTTTAGTTTTGAGAAGATAAAATCTCAATCTGATGAAGACTAATAAAATCATAATTTATATTCTAAAAACTAGACTCTAAAAGTACACTTAGGTAAAATAAAAAAGCCTTACATTTCTGCAAGGCTTGATTTTATTGGTGGAGAATACCGGATTCGAACCGGTCACCTCTTGCCTGCCAGGCAAGCGCTCTAGCCAAATGAGCTAATCCCCCAATTTTATTTTAACGATAGGTCACCTTCCCGAGGCTATCGGGACGTTTTAGCCAAATGAGCTAATCCCCCAATTACGGGGCAAATATAGTATTTTATCGGATTAAAAAAACAACTTTCAAAAAAACTATGCTTTTTGTCTAATATTTTTAACTTTACCTAAAAACTGCAATGAATATGCCAAGTTCTAATGGTTCCTTAATTACCACTATTGAAAATAGTATTGCTACAGTCGAGTTTGGACATCCGGCAAGTAATTCTTTTCCCCGCGTTTTATTGGATTCACTGACTTCCGAAATCAATACTTTAAGCGTTAATGATGCCGTTAATGTCATTGTTTTAAAGAGCAAAGGAACAGCAGCTTTTTGTGCCGGAGCTTCTTTTGAGGAACTTTTGGCTGTTTCCAATCCCGAAGAAGGATTGGCATTTTTTTCAGGCTTTGCTTATTTGATTAATACCATGCGTCGCTGTTCGAAGCTGATTGTGGGACGTATTCATGGCAAAGCAGTAGGAGGAGGAGTAGGTATTGCTGCAGCTTGCGATTATGTTTTTGCAACAGCGAATGCTTCTGTAAAATTATCCGAATTAGCTATCGGAATTGGTCCTTTTGTGATAGAACCTGCCGTGAGCAGGAAAATAGGTAAAACGGCTATGACCGAAATGACTTTAGCAGCTCACGAATGGAAACCGGCGGCTTGGGCACAACAAAAAGGTTTGTATGCTGCCGTTTTTGAAACTACTGAATTATTAGATATTGCTATTGCTGAGTTCAGCTCCAAATTAGCGTCCTATAATCCTGATGCTTTATTCGAAATGAAGAAAGTTATTTGGGAAGGAACTGAAAACTGGGATTCACTTTTGCTCGAAAGGGCAGCCATTACGGGACAATTAGTATTGTCAGATTTTACTAAAAAAGCATTAACCCAATTCAAAAAATAATTTTTTTAAGTAGCTATTCCCGTCATCCGCTATATCTTTTATCTCTTTTTGAGAAAGAGATAAAAGGATGCCGCTGCTACCGGGGCTAGAAGCTGCTTAAATTTCAAACGAACAATTTTCAACTCATTTCTCATATCAATTCATTAAATTTGCAGTCAAAATAAAATCTACAATGAGTAATATCCGAATTACAAAACAATTTAGTTTCGAAACAGGTCATGCCTTATACGGTTACGACGGAAAATGTAAAAACGTACATGGTCATAGTTATAAATTGTCTGTAACGGTTATCGGAAAACCAATTACAAACCGTAATGATGTGAAATTTGGAATGGTTATCGATTTCTCGGATTTGAAAAAAATTGTCAAAGAAGAAATTGTAGATCAGTTTGATCACGCCACTGTTTTTAACGAAACCACGCCACATATTGAACTGGCTATGGAATTAAAAAATCGTGGGCATCACGTAATTTTAGTTGATTATCAGCCTACCAGTGAAAATATGGTAGTTGATTTTGCGCAAAGAATAATCGGCAGATTACCGGCAGGAATTACACTATTTTCTTTAAAATTGCAAGAAACCGAATCTTCGTTTGCCGAATGGTTTGCCAGTGATAATTTGTAGAAATTCCAATTTTTTAAATTCCAAATTCCAAGTTTATCTAAATGAAAAAAGTTTATTTTGCTTCTGACCAGCATTTTGGAGCGCCAACAGCCGAATTAAGTTTTCCCAGAGAACAAAAATTTGTTGCCTGGCTTGACGAAGTGAAAAAAGATGCCGAAGCTATTTTTCTTTTAGGTGATTTATTCGATTTCTGGTTCGAATATAAAACGGTTGTTCCTAAGGGTTTTGTTCGGGTTTTAGGCAAATTGGCCGAAATTCGCGACAGCGGAATCCCAATTTATTTCTTCGTAGGAAATCATGATTTATGGATGGATGATTATTTCAAAAAGGAACTGAATATTCCTGTTTTTCATGACAATAAGGAGTTTACTTTTAATGGAAAAACCTTTCTTATTGGGCATGGAGACGGAAAAGGTCCCGGCGATTTAGGGTACAAACGCATGAAAAAAGTGTTTACGAATCCGTTTTCCAAATGGCTTTTCAGATGGTTGCATCCCGACATTGGCGTGCGTTTGGCGCAATATCTTTCGGTAAAAAACAAATTGATTTCAGGAGAATCGGATGTTAAGTTTCTGGGAGAAGATAAGGAATGGCTGATTTTATACGCCAAACGTAAATTAGAAACCAAACATTATAATTACCTGATTTTTGGTCACCGTCACTTGCCAATGATTCATCCAGTTGGCGAAAACTCGGATTATGTCAATCTGGGTGACTGGATTTCATACTTTACCTATGGTGTTTTCGACGGAGAAAATTTTGAAATTAAAACTTTCGAAAATTAATTTTTACCTTCTCCATTTAAATATATTTCCATATTTATTTTAAACAAAGTTCCGTTTACTAAATCCTTAATGTGTTTTAATTCTTCCATTGAAACCGATAAATCCAGTGGATACATAGGTGTTTTTAGCAGAAACTTGCAATTTCCATTTTTAAAAGCACAGGCTTCACAACAGCTGTTTTTGGCTATACTTTCGTCAATTAGATAGTTGAAATCTTTAAGCTCAGTAAGGGTAAAAAACAATCCAATTTCCTTAAATATCAATTGAATTCTATTAGGAATAACTCCTTCTTCTTTTTCCCAGTAAAAAGCAATTCCCAGACTGTTTAAATATATTTGGTGTATTTGTTCCATAATGATATATTGTATGAAACAAATATAAATATTATTTATATTAATTCTAAATAAAAAATAATTTAATTTGGAGATTAGGACTGACTCAACTTGTCTTTAATAATGTTTATCATGGATTCAAGACTGGTTGTACTGGTATCAATAGGCTGACTACCGTTGCCATAAGGTTCATACTTTTCGGGTTTTGTGACATGAAAAAGTCCCAAAACAGTAGTTTGTGAGGCACAGGCAAGATGCATGATACCGCTATCGGCACCAATAAAAATAGCAGTATTAGCAATAAAAGCAGCTATTTCACGAACATCTTTACTGTAAAAATGAGGTGCTTTAAAATCTATTTGGGAAACATTTTCGACTGGCAAAACTTCAACGATATTGTAATCAGCAAAATTCTCTTGTAATTTTTTATAAAAAGTATTCCACCACTCAGAAGTATAACATTTGGCTCCTGTTGCAAATGTAAAAATGGCAATGGTTTTTTTAGAATCAGGAACGAGTTGGTCTAAAACTAATTTGGCATCTTCAATTTCTTTAGCACTAAGATTCATACTAATGCTGGGAACTTCGCTGTTTTTTACAGCTATTCCTAACTTCTTTAAATAATACCGAAATTCGTAAACAGGGTATTTTGCCATGTGGTTATAATCGGCATATTCCTGAACGATTTCATCATTTAATTCCCCAAAAAATTTAAAATTAGCGTTTGCAAACTGAGTTGATAATCGCCCGGAAGAGGAACCTTTGTCAATATTGATGACTAAATCATATTTTTTTCGCTTGATTTTGTACCAAACCATAAAATATTTAACCAGTTCTTTAAAGGGCTTTCGTGGTAAAATAATATATTCCTGTACTGACGGATAATTTTTAAAAATAACTGGAGCTAATCCCCCTTTTACAAATAAATCAATTTTGCAATCAGGAAATGCAGCATTAATTTCCTGAACCAGCGGAGTTATCATCAGCAAATTTCCTAAACGATGGTTAGGGCGGGAGATCAATAGTTGCTTAAATTCGACGGCAGCATTGGGATTGGTATTCCATTTAGTACTCCCAATATTTTGGGTTAAACTGCGGGTGATTTTTCGTCTTACTAAATTTATTTTGGTTTTAAAGCTCATAGTTTGGTTTAAATATGCTGTGAAAATACAATTTTAAACCTAATTTATAAATTAAGCTTCGTGTTTGAAGGTTATTTTATCTGAATTTTAAGAAAGTGAGGTTTTTTAATCCTCTTTTTCGTGTTCTTCAATGTCTTTTGTTAAATCTAATTTTCTAAAAGAGGGAGAAATAATTCCGGTAGTTAACACCACTAAAAGTGTCATGCTTCCGCCAAATACTACCGCTGTTACTGTTCCCATTAATCGGGCCGTTAATCCGCTTTCAAAAGCACCCAGCTCATTCGAAGAACCCACAAACATAGAATTTACCGCCGAAACCCGGCCACGCATATTGTCCGGAGTTTTTATTTGCAAAATGGTTTGACGAATAACCACCGAAATTCCATCAAAAACACCACTGAAAAATAAGGCAAAAAGGGAAACCCAGAATAAAGTTGAAAGCCCAAAAATGATGATACAAACTCCGAAACCAAAAATGGCTGCTAATAATTTCATTCCGGCATTTTTACTCAACGGCACATAAGCTGTAATTAGCATCGTTAAAAAAGCACCAACTGCAGGCGCGGCTCTTAAAAAACCAAAACCTTCCGGACCTACTTTTAAAATATCCTGTGCAAAAATGGGTAAAAGTGCAACGGCACCACCAAAAAGTACGGCAACCATATCTAATGTAATAGCACCTAAAACGGTTTTATTGTTAAAAACAAATTTGATTCCTTCGGCTAAACTTTGCATGACAGGTTCACCAATTTTTGGATTTAAAATAGGTTTTTCACTTATTTGAGACAAAGCAAGCAAAGCCATTAGGGAACAGGCAAAAACCAAACATAAAGACCAGTGTACTCCCATTAAAGTAATTGAAAACCCAGCAACAGCAGGGCCTACCACAGCAGCAATTTGCCAGACAGTACTGCTCCAGGTAGCAGCATTAGGATATACTTTTTTAGGTACAATAAGCGATAAAAGCGAAAAGATTGTGGGGCCCAGAAAAGCTCTTACTAATCCGCCTAAAAACACCAGGAAATAAATAAAATATAAAATAATTTGATTCGAATAACCTTCGACTACAGCCGGCCATGTGAGTAAAAACAGTCCGAAACTTATTACTGAAAAGCCAAAGATACATTTCATCAATAAGCCTTTTTTCTCTTTTTGATCCACAATATGACCTGCAAATAAAGCCAATGAAACGGCTGGAATGACTTCCATTAATCCAATAATTCCCAGAGAAAGTGCATCTTTAGTAATACTGTAAACTTGCCATTCGATTACTATAAATTGCATGGACCAGGCAAAAACCATAGCAAAACGGAGGAATAAAAAAGTATTAAATTCTTTGTATCGTAAAGCTGCGTAAGGATCTTTTTTTATTTTTTTTGAATTCATTATCGAATGCTTTTTAATCGTAACTGAGTCGAAATTTGACCATTCCATTCATTTTCATCAATGCAATAAGCGATTTGAAAAGGTTTTTGATTCGTAGTTAAATCTATTTTATTTCCCAGTCCAAAACCGATAGCTGCAATACCTTCGGCACCGGGACTTCGGGATTGTTTTACAAATAATTTTAAATGTTCGTCAGCTGCTCCCAGCTTTTTAGCATAACCAGTATCTATTACGTTTTTAGTTAAAAAAACAGGAGTCATATTCATGGGGCCAAAAGGCTCAAACTGTTTTAAAATACGGGTAAGTTTAGGCGTAATATCCGAAAAGTTGATTTCCGCATCAATTTCTATTTCAGGAATTCGTTGGTCAGGATGAATCGTTTTTTGTACTTGTTTTTCAAATGCTTCTTTGAAAACAGCATAATTTTCCGCCTTTAAAGTCATTCCTGCGGCATACATGTGTCCGCCAAATTGCTCCAAATGTTCTGAGCAGGCTTCTAAGGCATTATAGACATCAAAACCTTTTACGGAACGTGCCGAAGCAGCATATTTGTCACCACTTTTAGTAAAAACTAAGGTAGGACGATAATAGGTTTCAATCAATCGGGAAGCTACAATCCCAATAACGCCTTTGTGCCAGTTTTCCTGAAAAACAACGGTTGTAAAACGTTCCTGCTCCTGATTTTGTTCAATTTGTTCAAAAGCTTCTCTGGTAATGTGTTTGTCTAAATCTTTTCGGTCTGCGTTGTATTTTTCAATTTCAGATGCAAATTGCTGTGCCTGTTCAAAATCAAATTCGGATAATAATTCAACAGCATGATTACCGTGTTTGATCCGTCCGGCTGCATTAATTCGGGGTGCGACAATAAAAACAACATCCGTAATATCTAAAGTTTGTTTTTTTACCTGATGGATTAAAGCTTTAATTCCGGGTCTGGGATTGTTGTTGATTACCTGTAAGCCAAAATAAGCCAGCACGCGATTTTCACCTGTCATGGGTACAATATCGGCAGCTATAGCCGTGGCAACCAAATCAAGATAAGGAGCCAGATCTTCAATAGTCTGCTCTCTGTTCATGCCTAATGCCTGAATGAGTTTAAACCCAATTCCGCAACCGCATAATTCATCATAGGGATAGTTGCAATCGGTTCTTTTAGGGTCTAATATGGCAACGGCTTCGGGTAAAGTTTCTCCCGGACGGTGGTGGTCACAAATAATGAAATCAATATTTCTTTCTTTGGCGTAAGCCACATGATCGATCGATTTAATACCACAATCCAGTGCAATAATCAACGAAAAACCATTGTCATCGGCAAAGTCAATTCCCTTAAAAGACACGCCGTATCCTTCATCATAGCGATCCGGAATATAAGTGGCAACATTGGGGTAAAAACTTTTTAAATAAGAAGAAACAAGCGAAACTGCTGTGGTTCCATCGACATCGTAATCGCCAAAAACCAGAATGCGTTCCTGGTTTTCGATGGCATTTTTAATACGTTCGATTGCTTTGTCCATATCTTTCATCAGATAAGGATCGTGCAAATGTTCTAACGAAGGGCGGAAAAAATGTTTAGCTTCTTCAAAAGTTTCAATGCCGCGTTGTACTAATAACTGGGCTACAAAATCTTCTACATTTAAGGCTTGCGCCAAATGTTTGATTTTGTCTTCCGAAGGTTTTGGTTTAATAGTCCAACGCATTTTTATTTTAGATTTTAGATTATTTTTTGAAAGTTACATTATGATTAATACATAAATCCGAATAGCCAAACGGGGATAATATTTCCAAATCCAATTTCGATGTTATCCTTGGCTACAAAAGAATCTTCGATGTTAGCAATTTGTTTTTTACTCTTGTTTTTTCCTCCAATTTCAAATGTATATTTTTTATCTACAATAAAATCTGATTTTTCAGATAAATTAATTTCTCTTAATCCTTTAAATTGGTTTAAAAAAAAAGTTTCTCTTACATTTCCTACATTACTGTTTTCTTTAGCTAAGACATACATTAAATTAGTGTTGTTCAAAAACAATTTTTCGGGTTTTGTTAAGACTCCTATTCCAGTGGTATCCTTATACAACTCGCTCACTAATCCTGCACGGTCTAAAATTTTGATTGCCTGAATAAGCGTGTTTCTAGAAACACCAATTTTTTCGCTCAGTTTGCTAATATTTGGAGTAAAGGGAGCGCTTGTTGCTACTGTTATTAAAAGTTTTTTCAGCTTGACCAAAGTCTCATAATTTAAATCTTCAACTGCATTGATGTCAATTTCAATAATAAGATTTATGGTATTGCGTAATTTTTGAGGGTAATCAGCTTCACTTTCTTTAAAGTATGGATAAGCACCCATTTGCAAATATTTGGCAAACAATGGCAATGGTTTTATTGCTGAAAGAATTTGGAGCGTAATCTCATTATGGTTTTTTAGAATATCTTCCAAAGAAAAAACGGGAAATTCTTTAGCTGTTTCGAGCGAAATAAATTCTCTGAAAGATAATTCTTTTAAATTATAAGAAACCGCTCTTCTGCTTAAATCCGATTCAGCTTTATAAATTTCAAGCATCGAAGAGGAAGTGAAAATTACATTTAATGAAGGGAAATTATCATAAATCAATTTTATTTCTCTGGACCAATTGGGGTATTTATGCACTTCATCAAGTAATAAATGTTTTCCTCCGAAATTAGAAAACTGTTTCGCTAAATCATATAGTTTATTTTCGAAAAAATAAATGTGATCTAAACTAACGTATAACGTGCTTTTTGGAGAAAGCATTTTCTTTGCAATTTGTAAAATGAGGGTTGTCTTTCCCGAACCTCTTGCTCCTTTTATAGCTATTAACCGATTGTTTATATCAATTTTATTTATCAAATACCGTTGAAACGTTAACGAAGTAAAGGAAAGTTTTTGATTAAATTCAAATAGTAAATCTTCCATTTTGATAAAAATTTGACACAAAAATACTAAATTGTTAATTATAAACAACATAAAAGTGTGTTTTTTGTTGTTTGTAATTAACAATTTTCATAAAATTCTGTTGAATGAAGATAACAATTTGTTTTAATTTTGATTTTAAATTCCAAAATGTAGAAATCTAAAATCTACATTCTGAAATCTAAATTTTTATTTCAACTCTAAAGCTGTTCCTTCAAACTGGATTCCGTCCCAACCATGAATCATAAAGTTTCTGATGTTTTGATGATTTGTTCCTTCCGGATCTCCTAAAACTTCATCACGGTAAAAAGCACCAAAGCAAGCTAAGGTTTCAGATTGAGATAAGTTTTGTAATTGGGCAAAAGCAAATAATTTACAAGAACCGGAATTGGTTCCTGCAGCATTATGGGTATTTCCGTTTTGAAAAGCAGTAGGAGTAAAGTTGTAATTTTCTTCTATTACTGCGATTGTTTCGGGAAAAGTAATGGTTTCAGGTGTTTGTTTTAGTTTCTCTAAAAAGGCTTGTATGCTCATGGTTTTAATTTTATTTTTTGCCACAGATTAAAATTTTAAGGATTTTAATTTGTGTTAATACTTTTAATCTGTGGCTGAACTTTTATTCTTCTTTTTCTTCGTCTTTCGAAAATTTATTCTTTTTGGCTTCTTTTACAATGGTTTTTCCAGCTACAACCACAACAATTTCGCCTCGCGGTGCTGTTTTTTCAAAGTGAGCTAACACTTCTTTAGCAGTTCCTCTTCGGTTTTCCTCGTGTAGTTTTGAGAGTTCTCGGGAAACGCATATTTGGCGGTCTTCGCCAAAATAAGTCACAAACTCAGCTAAAGTTTTCACTAATTTATGTGGAGAAACATACAAAATCATCGTTCTGGTTTCTTCGGCTAATTCTAAATATCGGGTTTGGCGGCCTTTTTTCTCCGGTAGAAAACCTTCGAAAATAAATTTGTCATTGGGTAAACCACTATTTACCAAAGCCGGAACAAAAGCCGTAGCACCCGGAAGGCATTCTACAGCAATTCCGTTTTCGACACAAGCGCGTGTCAATAAAAAACCGGGATCAGAAATAGCGGGTGTTCCTGCATCAGAAATCAGAGCAATGTTCTCGCCGGCTTTCAATCGGGCAATTACATTTTCGATGGTTTTATGCTCGTTATGCATGTGATGGCTGTGCATGTGCGTGCTAATCTCAAAATGTTTTAAGAGTTTTCCGCTGGTACGCGTGTCTTCGGCAAGAATCAAATCGGCTTCTTTTAAAATCCGGATGGCTCTAAAAGTCATGTCTTCAAGATTACCTATAGGCGTGGGAACGATATATAATTTTGACATAAATCAGAATGTTGTTTTTAAAGGAATTTTTTTTCAATTATTTCCATAAAACGTTCTTCATATTCTTCTTTACCTTCCCAGTTATTGTAATCGGGTTTTACCATCTCATCTATAAAACTTTTGGTTTCATAAAAATTATCGTAGGTAATCAATTGATTCATAACACGGTTGTAATCTTCATTACTGTTGCCAAAAAGATGTTTGACAAAGGCAATCCTGTCGTTTAAATCAATATCTATTCCTTTTTCTTTTGAAAATTTATCGTTTAAGGAAGTTGGTTTTGAAGTCGTTTTTTCAGTATTTTCAACCGCTTTTTGTACAGGACTTTCTGCTGGTTCAATTGGTTCAAAAACAATATTTTCAGCGGGAGGAGCTGCTACATCATCTACTTTTACAAATTCAGGTTCGTTATAGTTTAAACCTAACAAGTCTTCAAATGAAATTTGTACCGTTTCAGGTTTTTTAACTTCTTCCTCTTCTTGTTTTTCTTCTTGCTCATCTTCGTCTTCTGCTGTTAATTCAAATGCGGCTGTGAATTTTTCCTCTTCTTCAGCTTCATCCTCTTCAGTTTCATCCTCTTCAGTTTCGTCTTCTTCTTCCATTTCAGGTTCTGATTCATGGAACTCAATAGTATTGTCTTCAGTCTCAGTTTCTTCAACAGAAACTAATTCGTCATCCTCATCCTCTTCATTTTCCTCTTCATTTTCCTCGTCTTCTGCTACTATTTCTTCATCGGTAACTTCTTCGTCAATAGTTGTTTCAGGCTCCGTTATTTCTTCTTCATTTTCAGCAACCGCTTCTTCAGTATTTGGATACAAATTGCTTTCATTCATCTCTATTTGAGTTTCAACAGGAAGAGAAGCTTCTTTGTCATAAAATCCTTCCACTTCTTTTTCAATTTCACTATAGCTGCCAATGGTAGGTTTTGCATCGCTGTAATTTTCTTCTACAAATTTTAAAACGGACAGCTTTTCATATAGTTTTTGGGTTTCCAAATACAATTGGCTAACATCAGATTTGTCTTTGATTTGTAAAATTCGGTGAGCGATGCTAATTAAATCGGCTTCTAATCTTTTTTTCATAATAGTTAAATTATAGTATGTGTTTTGGCGAATGACTTTTGTTTATTGTACAAAGAAAAATTTGAATAAATGCTTTTTAATAAAGCAGATACAAACTCTCAAATTGCTAAAAATTTTCTACTTTTGAGAAAGCGTAAAAGTATGAAATCTTAAGCCGGTTTATAAGTTTACAAAGTAATAAAAACTATTCATTTTTTAAGTTAGAAAAATACAAAATGTTTCTCGAAAATACAGTAAATCATAAAGAGCAATTTGGGTGGATTGAAGTAATTTGCGGTTCCATGTTTTCGGGTAAAACAGAAGAATTGATTCGCCGTTTAAAAAGAGCCCAGTTTGCCAAACAAAAAATAGAAATTTTCAAACCCGAAGTCGATACCCGTTACCATCAGGACAGGGTGGTCTCTCATGATTATAATGAAATCAGATCTACTCCGGTTCCCGCTGCAGCAAATATTGCTATTCTGGCTCAGGGATGTGATGTGGTAGGAATTGACGAAGCACAGTTTTTTGACGATGAGATCATCACGGTTTGCAACAATCTGGCCAATCAGGGAATCCGCGTGATTGTTGCCGGATTAGATATGGATTTTAAAGGAAATCCCTTTGGTCCCATGCCTGCTTTAATGGCAACTGCCGAATATGTAACCAAAGTTCATGCGGTATGTACCAGAACCGGAAACTTAGCCCATTACAGTTTTAGAAAAACAGCTAATGATAAATTAGTGATGTTAGGTGAAACAGAGGAATATGAGCCTTTAAGCCGAGCTGCTTACTTTGAGGCAATGCAAAAAAGTCAGGAAGAATAGACACCTGAAATTTAAATTATATAATAAATTAAATAAATCTTGTAATACCTGCGTTATACCTCTTCGTATCTTTGTAAGTAATTAATTTTAAAAAAATCTAAGTCATGAAATTTATTTATGTAATGGTAGCTTCTTTGATGATCTTTTCTTGTAAAAAAGCAGATTCAGCTGGTGTTTTAGACGATAAGCAAGCAAGTATTGATTCAATGAAAATGGAAATGGTCAAACAAAAAACCATTGATTCCATGAAAATAGAAATGGCTAAACAAGAAGCTGAAAAAGCAGCTAAGGAGAAAGAGGTAACGGTGATTAATAATACAACACCTGCTGCAGCTCAAACTCCGGCAGAAAGAAAAAAATGGAGTAGTACTGCTAAAGGAGCCGTTATTGGTGCTGGTGTAGGTGCTGCAACGGGAGCCATTATCAGTAAGAAAAAAGGAACCGGTGCCATTATTGGTGGTTTAGCAGGTGCTGGTGTAGGTGCTGGTACAGGAGCTATTATCGATGGTAAGAAAACGGAATAAAGTAAAATTTTAATATAGAAAAGGCAGTTTCATGAATTTGAAACAGCCTTTTTTTGTTGTGTTTTTTTGTCTCACAGAGCTTTTAGACGTATTCTTTTAAACGAATAATTATATCTTCTTTCGCATTCTGGCTACCGGAATATCCAGTTGTTCTCTATATTTAGCAATAGTTCTTCGGGCAATAGGATAGCCTTTATCTTTTAATAATTCAGCCAGTTGATCGTCAGGAAGTGGTTTTTTCTTATCTTCTTCTTCAATAATATTCTGAAGAATTTTTTTAATCTCTAATGTTGAAACATCTTCTCCCTGATCATTTTTCATGGCTTCTGAGAAAAATTCCTTTATTAATTTAGTTCCATAAGGAGTTTCTACATATTTACTGTTAGCCACACGCGAAACGGTCGAAATATCCAGTCCTACAATATCAGCAATGTCTTTTAAAATCATCGGTTTCAGTTTGGTCTCATCGCCATCTAAGAAATATTCTTCCTGATAATGCATGATGGCATTCATAGTCACAAAAAGGGTTTCCTGACGTTGTTTTATCGCATCAATAAACCATTTGGCCGAATCCAGTTTTTGTTTGATAAACTGTACCGCTTCTTTTTGGGAATTTGATTTATCGCGGGAATCTTTGTATGTCTGCATCATTTCCTGATAATCCTTAGAAACATGCAGGGAAGGAGCATTTCGCCCATTCAGACTCAATTCTAATTCATTATCAATAATCCGAATGGCAAAATCAGGGACTACATTTTCGGTAACTTTGTTGTTACCGGTAAAACCGCCACCCGGTTTTGGGTTTAGTTTTTCTATTTCGTGAATGGCTTTTTTAAGTTGCTCATTCGAAATATTGTATTTCTGAATCAGTTTGTCGTAATGTTTTTTGGTAAAAGCATCAAACTGATTTTCTATAATATCTGCCGCTAATTCCACCGAGTCTGTTGGTGTTTTGTGTTTTAATTGCAATAATAAACATTCCTGTAAATCTCGGGCACCAACTCCCGAAGGTTCTAACTGATGAATGACCTGCAACATGCGTTCTACCATATTTTCATCGGTATAAATGCCCTGTGTAAAAGCCATATCGTCAACAATATCAGGAATGCTGCGACGAATGTAACCCATGTCATCGATGCTTCCTACCAGAAATTCGGCAATTTCTCTTTCGTGATCGTCTAAGATAAAGGTGTTCAGCTGATTGATTAAATCCTGATGAAAACTAATAGGTGCAGCCAGTGGCGACTCGCGTGATTCATCGTCATCACTGTAATTATTAGCCTGAGTTTTATAATCAGGAGTGTCATCGTCACTTAAATATTCGTCAATGTTGATGTCGTCAGCATCAATGCTTTCGGAGTCATCATAATCATCATACTCATCATTATCGTATTCGTCTTTTTCGTATTCCTCTTCTTCTTTTCCGGTTTCCAATGCCGGGTTTTCATTCATTTCTTCTAAAAGACGTTGCTCAAAGGCTTGCGTAGGCAATTGAATTAACTTCATCAGCTGAATTTGCTGTGGAGATAATTTTTGTGATAATTTTAAATTTAAGAATTGCTTTAGCATAGTTAAGGCACTAATTTATTTTTAGCCACTAAGGCACAAAGGCACAAAGTTTTTAATATTGTTTTTTTGAGTTGATAAATCTTTTAATACCGTTTTTTATCAATGGTACATTAAAATTAATTAAAAAGCCCAAATCTTTATTTAATAATTTCAAATGGCTTATAATTTGAGCATCCCAAACAGGATTTATTTGTTCGACTGCTTTTACTTCAATAATGATAGAATCTTCAACTAATAAATCCAATCGTAAACCTTCACTGAATTCAATACCATCATAAATAATTGGAATATCAATCTGTCTTTTTACATCTAGTCCCGCTTTTACGATTTCATGAGCTAAACATATTTCATAAACCCTTTCCAGCAAACCAGGCCCAAGTTCCTTATGAACTTTGAACGCAGAATTAACTACGATTTTTGCAATGGCTTCGGTTCTTTCTGTAATCATATTCTGTTTTTATCGGCAAATTCTATTTTCCGAAATAAAATCTTTTTTTAATTTAAAAAAGCTTAGGGTCTTCGTGTCTTCGTGGCAAATCCTCGAGTCTTAAAACTCTGCATTTCCCGGTGTTCTCGGAAACGGGATTACGTCACGAATATTAGTCATTCCGGTTACAAAAAGCACTAATCTTTCAAATCCCAGTCCAAAACCGGAGTGAACCGCACTACCAAATCTTCGGGTATCCAGGTACCACCATAATTCCTCTTCGTCAATTCCTAAGGCTTTCATTTTTTCGACCAAAACATCAAAACGTTCTTCTCTTTGTGAACCTCCTACGATTTCTCCTATTCCCGGAAAAAGAATATCCATCGCACGAACGGTTTTTCCGTCTTCGTTTAAACGCATGTAAAACGCTTTTATTTTAGCCGGATAATCAAACAGAATTACCGGACATTTAAAATGTTTTTCTACCAGGTAACGCTCGTGTTCACTTTGTAAATCGGCACCCCATTCGTCAATGATATATTGAAATTTTTTCTTTTTGTTGGGAGTGGAATCTCTCAAAATGTCAATCGCTTCGGTATAAGAAACGCGTTTGAAATTGTTTTCCAGAACAAAATTCAACTTTTCTAACAAAGTCATTTCGCTTCTTTCCGCCTGTGGTTTTGATTTTTCTTCTTCTAAAAGTCTTCCTTCTAAGAACTTCAAATCATCTCCACAATGGTCTAAAGCATATTTGATTACATACTGAATAAAATCTTCGGCCAAATCCATATTGGCATCCAAATCATTAAAAGCCACTTCAGGCTCAATCATCCAGAACTCAGCCAAATGGCGGGAAGTATTCGAATTCTCCGCTCTGAATGTAGGGCCAAAAGTATATATCTGTCCCAAAGCCATTGCAAAAGTTTCCCCTTCCAGCTGACCTGAAACCGTTAAATTAGTATGTTTCCCAAAGAAATCTTTCTTATAATCAATGTTTCCTTCTTCATTTTTTGGCAAATGGTCTATTGGTAACGAAGTCACCTGAAACATTTCGCCGGCACCCTCAGCATCGGCACCCGTAATGATGGGCGTGTTGACATACACAAACCCTTTTTGCTGAAAATAATTATGTACTGCAAATGACAATACCGAACGCACTCTCATAATTGCCCCAAAAGCATTGGTTCTCACACGTAAATGCGCATTTTCACGCAAAAATTCAAGAGAATGTTTTTTAGGTTGCATCGGGAATTTCTCCGGATCCGAATCGCCCAGAATTTCCAGTTGGGCAACCTTAATTTCATATTTCTGACCCGCTCCTTTGCTTTCAACCAAAGTTCCCGTTACCGAAACAGCTGCTCCGGTAGTGATTCTTTTTAAAATTTCGTCGGCTGTATTTTCAAAATCCACCACACATTGGATGTTGTTGATGGTAGAACCGTCATTCAAAGCAATAAATTGATTGTTTCTAAAAGTTCTAACCCAGCCTTTAGCGTTTACTTCATGAAGCGTAGTAGTGCTGCTAAGTAAGTCTTTAACTTTAGTATGCCTCATTGGTGTATCAATATTGATTAAAATAATACTGTTTCTATGACACAAATATAATTCATTTTTTCAAAGCAGTAAACCCAATCCATTCAATTAGGAGCTCAATCCCGCTATACATTTCAATCTTATTGTTTTTAAAGGAAAAACAATAAGGATTTTCATTTCTATCGGGGCTAGGGCGTAGTGTAATTATCGTTTTTTATCGAAAAAGGTTTGTTTCACAAAGCCACACTAACAAAACACAGAGATTCACGAAGGTTTAATAAATTACCGCTGGATGTATCGTCCCTACGGGACTTTCTAATGTGTATCATGTTTCCCCCGAAATAAATTTCGGGGCTACAACATGGATCGTTCCTACGGAACTTTTTGTGAAAATCTGGTTTAGAAATTCAATACGTTGTATAGCATGCTATCTAAGAGCCGTAGGCTCGATATATTTTGTAGGGATGGATTTTAATCCATCCAAAATTGACGATAATTTGTTTTAGTGCCGTAGGTACGGAATATATTCAGGTTATTTGTGTTTTGATTATGTACGTTACAAACGCTACTAACGATTTATTTATCGTCCCTACGGGACTTTCTAATGCGTATCATGTTTTCCCCGAAATAAATTTCGGGGCTACAAGATGTATCGTTCCTACGGAACTTTTCTGTGGAAATCGATTGTAAAAATTTAATTCGTTTTATAAAAGCATGTCCAAGAGCCATAGGCTCGTAATATTTTGTAGGGATGGATTTTAATCCATCCGCAATTGAAGGTGCATTTTTTAAATGCCGTAAGTATGGAATATAATATTTCAGGTTATTTCTGTTTTGATTATCCGCGTTAGAAACGCTACGGTTTTTATTTAAATAGGTGCTTGATGTAATCGAGAACCAGTTGAAGTGATTTTTTGTAAAAAAAAGTGTATGTTTGAATATGATAAAAAATAGTAAAAGTGATAAAGAAAAAATTTATGCAACTAATCAATATAATTTCATCAGGATATGAATATTTTAAAAATTTACCTTGGGAAGCAATAATCCTATTCTTATTATTTTTTAGTGCAATAGGTCAATTTTTTATCTCAAAAGCGGACGGAAAAACTAAAGAAGAATTGAGAACAAATACAGTAGAATTAATAAAAACTGGAGAAGAAACAATTAATAACCTCAATGAATTAAGTGATAGAGCCAAAATTGATCAAAAAGCTGCAAATAAAGCTTATAAAAAACTAGAAAAAACTTATGGTAACACTATAATAGGTCTTGAAAATGATAATGAAAATTATCAAGCTATCATAGATAATTTAAAAACAACACTCAAGGCTAAAAATGAAATATTAAAATCACAAACTGAAATGATTTCCAGATTGACAGGTGGAAATAGTTATCCTTACATCAAAATAGAGGATAATAAGTTACAAATATATTTAGAAGGTGAATATGGAATTCCCTATTTGAATGTAGAAATTTCTTTTGTTAAAAATTATTTAAATTTGAGTAAAGAAGAAATAGCTAAATATTATGCAACTCTTAAATTAAATCCAACAAATATCACCTTGTTTTATAATCATTTGTTCAGAAAACTTTATGTAAATAAATATTATCAAGAAATAGAAATTCCAGATGATATTTTAAAAAGTTTAATTGAAGATGATTGTTCTGGTTTTGACATAAAATTTGAATCGGATTATAAATCATGGACTCAAAGAATTAGATTAGTAAAAAACAAAAAGGATAAAAATAGATATGAAGTATTTAATGTTTTATATGAATCTAAAGACAAAAAAGTTAAGTATTCAGAAGAAATGGCTAAAACATTAATTTTAGAAGCCACACCTAATTTTAAAGATTTTTTTAACGATGAAATAAAACAATCTAAAGGTTTTGAGAAATTAAATTTAGGATATGTTGTTATATTCTATCCATTTATAGATGTGGTCGAATTTAAAGAATCAGAAATAGATCAAACTGCTCAGTATTTTGTTGTAAATCAATTTAAATACAAGTATTAATATTCTTGTAAAAAAAAACTAAAAATCCCATCTCGTTACTAAAAACAAGATGGGATTTCTTCAATTTATAAAAGTTATTTAACTATTATCCTCCATTTCCAAGATCAGGTTAGCAATCAATGCCGTCCATCCGGTTTGGTGGGAAGCACCGAGTCCTTTACCGTTGTCACCATCAAAGAATTCGTAGAATAAATGTTCGTTTCTAAAATGTTCATCGTTAGCAAAATGCTTGTCGTGATCATCAGAATGGTATTGAAATTTACCTTCTCCGTTTCTTTCAAACAGCCTGATTAATCGTTTGGTCAATTCGTTAGCAATTTCTTTTAAATTCAGTTTATTGCCTGAACCCGTTGGGAATTCATAGATATAGGTGGGGCCATAAAAAGTATAGTATTTACGTAACGACGTAATAATCATGTAATTGAGAGGCATCCAGATAGGGCCACGCCAATTAGAGTTTCCGCCAAACATAGCCGAACGGCTTTCGCCCGGTTCATACTGGATTTGGTGCGACCCATTAAACACAAACGGATGATCTTTATGGAATTTAGAAAGCGAACGGATTCCATAATCGGACAGGAATTCATTTTCATCCAGTAGGCGTTTCAGCAAATGTTCTAACCTAAAACCACGCATGATGGAGAACAGAAAATTCCCTTCGGGATTGGCTTTTTCTAAATTAGAAATCAACGAAGCCAGATCGGGGCGGGTTCGGATAATTTCATTAGCTCGTTTTCTAAAATCTTTTAATTCTTCAAACAGATCTTTATGCATGATTTCGACAGCAAACAGAGGAATAACGCCTACTAGAGAACGTACTTTTAAACGCTCGGTTTTACCATTGGACATTTCGACAACATCATAATAAAAATTGTCCTGGTCGTCCCAGAGCGAAATGTCTTTTTTTCCAATATGGTGCATCGCCCAGGCAATGTTTAAAAAGTGTCGGAAAAACTTAGCGGATACTTCTTCGTAAATTTTGTTAGTTTTTGCCAGTTCGAGTGACATGCGAAGCATATTCAGCGAGAACATTGCCATCCAGCTGGTAGCATCGGCTTGTTGCATTTTCTTAATTCCTTCCGGCATGTGATTGCGGTCAAAAACCCCAATGTTATCTAGACCTAAAAATCCGCCTTCGAATAAATCGGTTCCGCTGGTATCTTTTTGGTTTACCCACCAGGTAAAGTTGATCAGGAGTTTCTGGAATGCTTTTTCCAGAAATGGAGTATCGGCCTGTCCGGTGCGTTTTTTGTCTTTTTCATAAACGGTCCACACTGCCCACGAATGTACAGGAGGATTCACATCGCTAAAATTCCATTCATAAGCCGGAATCTGACCATTAGGATGCATATAGCTTTCCTGTAAAACCAGCAGCAACTGTTGCTTAGCAAAATAAGGATCGATTTCGACAAAAGAAGCCATGTGAAAAGCCAAATCCCAAGCGGCATACCACGGATATTCCCATTTGTCAGGCATGGAAATGACATGGCGATTAGTAAGGTGTTGCCAGGAATAATTGCGCATATTAGAACGATTAGGCTGGTCTTCTTTAGGACCGCCAAAAAGCCATTTGAAAACATCATTATAATAAAACTGCTTGGTCCATAACAATCCTGAGAAAGCACTTTTAGCAATCGCACGATGCGTTTCGGGGATTTTTTCGTTTATAATTTCGTTATAAAAAGCTTCGCATTCTGTTTTTCGTTGGTCAAAAATACTTTCAAAATCAATCCATGGATTTTCTAATTTGAGGTTGCTTAAACGGAGTCTGATACTTTTTTCCTCACCTGCTTTTAAGTCCAGTTCATACCAGATAGCAGTTTTTGTTCCGGTTTTATTCGGGTTTACAGTGGGTTCTCCGTTTACGACATGATTGTTAATCCCGTCTTTGACATAATCGTATTCGTTGTCAAACTTGTAAATACGTTCGTTGTTTGTTTCGTTTTCACAAAACAATTGCTTTCCGTCTTCATGATATAAATAATAATCTTCAATACGGCTGCTTTTAGAAAGCACCACATTTTCAGAAACCGATTCCATATTAGGTCGTGGGTGTCTGTCATTGTGTTTCCAGAAATTACGAAACCAATAATGCGGAAGTACGTGAATTTTAGCAATTTCACTTCCTCTGTTTACCACGGTCACTTTCATCAGAATATCTTCGACACCACCTTTGGCATATTCGATATAACAATCAAAATAGGCGTTGTTTTTAAAGGCTTCGCTGTCTAAAAGTTCAAATTCAGGTTCCTCGCGGCTGCGACGGTTGTTGTTGACTATTTCTCCGTAAGGAAATTCATTTTGTGGATACTTATACAGGTATTTGTTGTAAGTATGAGTGGGTGTCGAAACCTGGTGGAAATACAATTCTTTGACATCTTCACCATGATTTCCCTGATTATTGGTTAAACCAAATAAGCGTTCTTTTAAAATAGGATCTTTTCCGTTCCAAAAAGCGGGTGCCAGACATACAATTTCTCTTGAATCGCAAAAACCCCCAATGCCTTCTTCTCCCCAGCGGTAGGCATTGCTTCGTGCTTTGTCATGGTCTATAAATTCCCATGCTTCTCCGTGCTCACTGTAATCTTCCCGAACGGTTCCCCATTGTCTTTCGGCTAAATAGGGACCCCATTTTTTCCAATTTCTGTAATTATCAGTAACGGCTAATCTTCCTTTTTCTGAATTGGTTTGCCCCATATCGTAATGTGCTAGTTAGTGGTATTATTAGTGCTAAGACCTGTTTTTAAAACCCCTTTTTAATGAGATTTTTAGGTGGTCTTGAGTAAAAATAAGTTTTTTTTCCACAGCAGCCCATTCGATGAAGAACTATTGTCTAATTATAGGTATTGCGAAGTTTCTTTTTGTTTTTTATAAAAAAAGAAGTGTTTTTTTTGATGAAATAGTAGCGGTTTTACTCTGTTAGAACACCATCTTTATAACTGGCTTTCGGTTCACCATTAGCTTTATAGAGGATTCCGTTGAATTCTTTGTGGTCTTTCCATTCGCCAACAAATTTTTCTCCATTAGAGTAAGTCATAGTTCCTTGCCCATTTTGTTTGAAGTTTAAAAACGAACCAACGTATTTATCACCATTAGGCCAGGTATAAGTTCCTTGTCCTGTTCGACTGCCTTCTTTCCATTCACCAGAATATTTTTCTCCATTTGTATAGTCGATAGTCCCTTGACCATTCATTCTACCATCTTTCCAATAGCCTGTATAATTGTATTTTTCACTAATGTTTATAAACGTTCCTTTGCCGTCAAATTTACCATCTTTCCATTGACCATTATATTTCAAGCCATTTCTATAAGTTTCTATTCCTTGACCATTTGGTTTTCCATCTTTAAATTCACCTGTATAAACAGCTCCATTTGGGTATTTTCTAGTTCCTTGACCATTTGATTTTCCATCTTTAAAATCGCCTGTATAAACATCTCCATTTTGGTTTATTCTAGTTCCTTTACCGTTATATTTGGTGCCGGTATACATTGAGTTTTTTATGAAAATAACAAATCCTAAGTCATTACCTATACCAGAACTCCATTTGCCAGCATATTTAGTGCCATTTGATGTGTAAAAAACACCTTGTCCGTAGAATTTACTGTCTTTCCATTCGCCAACATATTTAGTACCAATATTATAAATTATTGAGCCTTGCCCGAAAAAATAGCCATCTTTAAAATTGCCACTATATTTATATCCATTTTTAACTTCATAAGTTCCATAACCTTCTAGTCTATTGTTTTTCCAGTTGCCCTCGGCAATACCACCACGTAAATTTGCTTTACCTTTTCCATTGGCTTCATTTTTTCCGTTTTGAATGGTGTATTCTCCTTTGTAATAACCACAATTGTTAGGAAAAGGACAAATCGAGATGGAGTCTTTTCCAGTTGTAGTTATTGTTGTGTTTTGCGCATTGCAAATAATACTAACTAATAAAAGGAAGATTACGTTTCTGGTCATTAGGAGTTGGTTTTAGTTTTGTCAATTCCAAATATATAAAATTTAAGTTTAGTTTGTAAGAAAAAACTATTTCAAACAAAAAACTTCCCGTCTTGGCTCAAAAGGGAATTTTGAATATTTTCAAACATTCAAAAATCCGTTCCGATAGTTTATCAGGACGGATTTTTTATTCTTACTTTTGCCATACCAAAACCGATTTACAAGCGTTTTGCTACAAACATTCCCTATGAAGCAGCTACTTTTGTTATTCTTTTTTACGCTTTCGCTTCAGGCACAATTTCAAATCAACGGAATTGTAAAAGAATCTGCTTCTAATCAGGCTTTGGCTTTTGCCACCATTACCACAAATAATGGCATCAACAGCATTACTGATGTAGATGGAAAATTTGCTGTTATTTCAAAAACACCCATTACTTTTTTCACTGTTTCTTATATTGGTTACACCAAAATAAAAACGGATGTCCAAAAAAATACGGGTTTTTACACGATATCTTTAACGCAAAAAACAGATCATTTAAACGAAGTTGTAATTAATCCTGAGAATGCAGCTTTATCTATTATAACCAAAACAATCGCGCTAAAAGACAATAATAATCCGCAAAAAAGGCTGCCTCACTTTGCTTATAAAACCTATAATAAACTCATTGTCTCAGCAAATCCGGATTCTATTTCGGGACAAATTGATTCTATTATTGTCAGAAGGACTAAAAAAGGGATTTATTACAAAATAGATTCTACGAATTACAAATTTAAAAACACGGTCAACACAAGGCATTTATTTCAAACTGAAAAAATATCGCAGTTTCAGTTTACTGACAACACCTTAAAAGAAACCATTTTAGGAACCAAAATGGCAGGCTTAAAACAACCTCTGTACGAAATCTTATCTTTCAATCTGCAATCATTTTCTATTTATGATACTAAATACGAATTGTTTGAGACCAAGTACATCAGCCCAATTGCTGATAATGCTCCTGAGGAATACCATTATAAATTACTGGATACCGTAACCATTAACGGCAGAAATTCCTATATGGTTTACTTTAAAAACAAAAAGAAAAGCAAATCCAAAGGGCTCGAAGGCGTGTTGTATATTGATCAGAATAGTTATGCTGTTGCAAAAGCTACGCTGCGTATCAGAGGTTTATTGAATATAACCAGCAATCATGAATTTGAATATTTCCCCGAGGAAAATATCTGGTTTCCTGTTCATAAAAATTTCCGGATTATCAAAGGAAAAAATGACGATGACATCAGGATTTTTGGCGGAACAATACAATTTGACGGTGACGTAGATGATTTTAAATCCCGAAAAAAACAACCTTCTGATTATATCTACCTGCGTTCAGAAAGTCATAATTTTGATATAGAAAAAAACAAAAACACGGTTCTTAAAAACCCTTATTTTGCAGTAGAAATTGAACAAAATGCGTTTGATAAAGAAGAGTCTTTCTGGAACAGCTATCGCAAAGACAGTATCGATATTCGTTCTAAGAAAACGTATAGTGAATTAGACAGCATTGCCTTAAGAAAAAAAATTGCCAGCCGAGTTCGTTTAGGCAAGAAAATCATCAACGGCTATTTACCCATTGGTTTTTTTGACATGGATTTACGTAAAATTTTCAGTTACAACAACTACGAAGGATTCCGTTTAGGATTAGGAGGTGTAACGAACGAAAGGCTTTCTAAAAATTTCAGAATTGAAGGTTATTATGCTTACGGGACTAAAGACGGGACTTTTAAAGGAAGTATTGGAGCCGCAGTAAGAATGGACAAAGAAGCTAATTCCTGGTTGGGTTTTGCCTATACGGATGATGTCAGAGAAATTGCGAGTACTACTTTTTCAACCGAAAAAAAGCCTTTTAAAATATACGATCCTAGACCTATTAACATCAGTACTTTTTACAACTATGTAAGTTGGAAAAGTTATTTTGAAACTAAAAAAATCCCAAAAACAGAAAGCATCTGGGAACTTACGCATAGTGAGATTGAACCCAAATTTGATTATGCCTTTCTGCATAAGGAGAAATTATACACAGCCTATACCATGACAACCGCAATGGTTTCTATACAATGGAGCCCGTTTAGTGATTTTATGCAAACACCCACAGACCGGATTGAAACCGAAAAACGTTTCCCAAAATTCAGTTTCCAGTACAGCCAGACATTAGGCAGGTTATGGGGTAATGATTTTAATTTCAGCAAATTTGATTTCAAAACCGAATATGAAAAGAAATATTTAAATGGGCAGAAAACAAGCTTGCTCTTTCAGGCGGGTTATGCTCTGGGCGATGTTCCACTGACACATTTATACAATACTTCGCCTAACAATATTACTAAAGAAAATATTCTAAAAAGAATCACTTTTGGGGGCAAAAACAGTTTCGAAACTATGTTTTTCAATGAATTTTTCTCTAATAAATATGCTTTTTTCCAATTCAAACACGCTTTTAACCGCGTTACTTTATTCCAGAAAGTAAAGCCTTCGCTTGTTTTAGTTACCCGAGCAGCCTGGGGGAATTTAGATCATCCGGAGCAACATGCAGGACTTGATTTTAAAACCTTAAACGATGGTTTTTTTGAATCAGGTATCGAATTAAATCAAATTTTTAACGGCTTGGGTTTAACCACTTTTTTCCGCTACGGTCCTAATCAATTACCAAGATTTGAAGACAATATTGCTATAAAACTAAGTTATGTGCTGAATTTAGGATTTTAATGGGTGGACACAAACTTCAACCCGATAATCGAAGCAATAAGCGTACTAATAAAAAAGATTCTCCAAAAAGTGGCAGGTTCTTTAAATACAAAGATTCCCACTAAAACGGTTCCTACGGCTCCTATTCCTGTCCAGACCGCATAAGCAGTCCCAATGGGCAATTCCTGTGTGGCTTTGTATAATAAAAACATACTCACCGTTAAACTCAACAAAAAACCAATCATCCACCAGGCCGATTCCATCCCTGTAGTTTCTTTGGCTTTGCCAAGACAAGAAGCAAAAGCTACTTCAAATAATCCGCCTATTATCAATAAAATCCAACTCATTTTTTATGATTTTATAATTAAAACAGAAGAAACATCCACTAGCCAGTCAGCCTCAGTATCAATGATGCTTTTCCAGCTTTCTAAACTAATCAACATTAAATCCTGTTGTTTAAAAAAAGTAGTATTTAAATCTGTATCCGTAATCACAGTGATGTTATTAGGGAATTTTTGCAACAAGGTAACGACTGTGCTTTGGATCACAAAATTATTTTTCACAAAATCATTTCGATCCAGAATATTGATTTTAGAATTGTTATTGACAATCATTTTTTGAACATAATCCATTAATGTTGCATCATCTGATTTTAAAATAGGTACAAAAACCTCATTTAATGCTTCAAAATCATTATCTATTAAAATCCCTAAAGGTTTCTTCGTTTTGGCAACAATTTGTCGGGTTCTTTCATCAAAGGGTGAATTTTCAAATAAGCCTTCTTTACCTTTGAATTTATCCAGTAATCGATCCGGATTGATAATCCGGCTGGTAAAACCAATGACTTTCCCCAGCAAACTGCCTTCAAAAATAGATTTTCCCAAACCTACTAAAAGTAAGTCATACTCGCCACTGTTAGCCACATCGGCAATTTCATTTTCAATATCATTCGTCACTTTAAAAATAGAAAGCACTTTCACGCCTAATTGATCCGACTCATCAAATATGGGTTCGAAACTTTCTTTTTCTATTTCTTCCATATTAAATGAATGCAATTCATCACTTTGACAAAGATGCATCGCCGTAATTACCGAAGCCGATTTTTGTTTTTTAGTCAGGCTGTTAGCCAAACGCAGCAACGATTTCCCTTTTTCGTTATTTCCAAACGAAATTAAAATCCGGTATTTATTTTCATCAACAGCTTCTACTGATTCGGTTTCGTTTTTATTTTTGAAAATAAAATTAAGTACATTTAATGCCGGTCCTGTCATAAAAGTAGTGACTAATGCCATAATTACCATCATTGTAAAAACTTCCGGTGTCAATACTTTTAGTTCCAAACCTATGTTTAAAACAATCAGTTCCATCAAACCTCTGGTGTTCATTAAAGCACCAATAGTCAAACTATCATGCCAATTTTGCCCCACAAATCTGGCCGCCAGAGCGCTTCCTAAAAACTTACCTATTACAGCTACAGCAATAATAGCTCCGGTAACTTTCCATAAATAAACATCATTAATTAAGCCCACATGAGTGTGTAAACCGGTAAAAACAAAAAATAAAGGCAGCAATAATATCACCGAAACATCTTCGACTTTTTCAATAAATATCATTCGGAATTTAGCGATATCAGGCATTATGGCTCCCATCATAAATCCTCCAAATAACGCGTGGATTCCTATTACTTCAGTGGCATACGAAGAGAGAATCAATAACAATAGAAACAAAGCCATGACCGGTTTTCCAATATTTTCTTTTTCTGCATACAAATCCCCAATTCTTTTCAAAAAAGGTTTTATAATAAAAAGCATCATTAAAACATAGAGTAAAGCCAGCGAAATCACATACAAAGATCCCACAAAATCTCCCGCTTTTACAATAGCAATAACTACCGCAAGTAAGCACCAGGCTGTAATATCATCGGCAGCGGCACAGGTAATTACAATGGCTCCCAAACGTGTTTTATGAATTCCGCGCTCCTGTACAATACGCGCCAGAACAGGAAATGCAGTGATACTCATAGCAATTCCCATAAAAAGGCTAAAGGATAAAAATTCGACACCCGCCGGAGCAAACTGATTATAAACAAAATAAGATAAGCCAATTCCCATAGCAAAAGGAATAATGATACTGGCGTGGCTGATAACAATGGCTTCGCTGGCCTTATTTTTCAGGACTTTTACGTCTAATTCCATCCCTATGACAAACATGAAAAGAATCAAACCTATCTGGCTTAAAAACTTGAGGTTTCCTAAAGATGCTTCGGGAAATAATGCAGCTGAAAATTCCGGAAAATACATCCCTACCAGAGAAGGTCCCAGGACAATTCCGGCAATTATTTCTCCAATAACGGTAGGCTGACCGATTTTTTTAAAAAACCATCCAAATATTCGTGCCGTTAAAATAATCATAACAATTTGTGCCAATAAAATTGCCAGAGGATCTTTAAAATTATGCACCATCGAATTTACAAAATCATCAAAAGAATCATTTTGAGTATGGACAGCTATATTCGATTTCTTTAGCTCCAGTAATTTTCCTTTTTGAATTATCCAATAAATCAATACTGAGAACATTCCCGTAACCCCAAAATAGAACAACGAATTTTTATATTTTTTCAAAACCATTTCGCCACAATAATTGATTTATTTTACACGCAAAGATGCTAAATTCTTTGATTGATTTTACATGCCCGATATTAATTTCGAAATAAAAAAACAAGCGTTCTAAAACCCTAAAATTCATTTAAATTTTACAAAAAAATTACTCCTTTCCTGTGGTTTTCACTACATTTGCACCCATTTTAAAACTCTTATGAAAAAGAAATTAAAAGTGGGATTTTGGGAATTTGTAGCCCGAATTGTACTTAAAAACCGTATTGCCATTTTAGGACTTATTTTTCTGATAACTTTGTTTCTAGGTTTACAATGGAAAAATATCCGTTTTTCATTTACCGAAGCTAACTTACTCCCTGACAACAATATCGTTAACAAAGAATACAATGCCTTTTTAAAAGAATTTGGAGAAGAAGGAAATTTAATTGTCGTAGGTATCAAAGACGAAGCTTTCTTTACACCAAAAGTTTTTACAGCCTGGAATAAATTGATGCTGGATTTCAAATCACAAAAAGAAATTGATCTGGTGGTATCCGTAAGTGATTTGAAGAAACTACAAAAAAATGAAGCTATAGAAAGCTTTGAATTAGTTCCTTTTGCAGACCAGAGTAAAACAAATGATCAGGCATATCTTAATGGACTCAAAAAAGATTTGTTTACTAAACTGCCTTTCTATGAAGGATTGCTTTTTAATAACAAAGAAACCATTCGCTCAGCGATTTACATGGACAAAGAAATTGTAAATACTGCCGCCCGAAAAGATTATATATTAAATGATTTTATCCCCAAAATTGAAGCTTTTGAAAAAGAAACCGGTGTAGACCTTCGTGTTTCCGGAATGCCTTACATCAGAACGCTTAATGCCAAAAGTATTACGGATGAAATTAGTTTATTTATAGGTGCTTCCCTGTTTATTACGTCTCTGATATTCTTTTTCTTTTTCCGCTCATTCCGTGCAACTTTAATTTCGATGCTAATTGTTATCATTGGTGTTATGTGGACGTTTGGATTATTGGGTTTATTCCATTATGAAATTACAGTACTTACCGCTATTGTGCCATCGTTAGTAATTGTTATCGGGATTCCCAACTGTATTTTCCTTACTAATAAATACCAGCAGGAATTTCGTGCTCACGGAAACAAAGCACGTGCTTTACAGCGGGTAATTACTAAGGTAGGAACGGCGACTTTGATGACGAACTTAACCACGGCTGCCGGTTTTGCT
Organism: Flavobacterium flevense; assembly: GCF_900142775.1. GTDB lineage: Bacteria > Bacteroidota > Bacteroidia > Flavobacteriales > Flavobacteriaceae > Flavobacterium > Flavobacterium flevense. Next base: position 59,683 of record NZ_FRCC01000002.1, on the reverse strand, counting down.
ACTTTTATTATTACGCAAAGTGAATTATTAAAAGAATTTGGTATCATTTCTTCCTTAAGTATTATTGCTTTGTTTTTCTTGTGCTTGATTGTAATTCCGATTTACTATAGCTATCAACCCGTTCCTAAAGACAAACATTTAGAACATTTGAGCCGTAATTACACCAAAGTTTTTATCAGCTGGATAGAAAAAATGGTCAAATACAACCGCAGGTATGTGTATGCAGTAGCTATCTTTTTGTTCCTGATTAGTTGTGTGGGGGCTTTAAAAATCCAGACTTCAGGAAGTTTAATTGAAGACATGCCTAAGAATACAGGTTTTTTTCAGGATATTCTGTTTTTTGAAAAAGAATTCAATGGTGTAATGCCATTAGAAATTACCATTGATACCCAAAGAAAAAAGGGGGTAATGAAACTTTCTACAATGAGAAAAATGGATGAATTTCAAAAGACCATTGAAGAAATTCCTGAACTATCAAAACCTATTTCGATTCTCAATCTGGTTAAATATTCTAAGCAGGCCTATTACAATGGAAACCCGGAGTATTATGATTTGCCTACTTCGCAGGAGCAGAGTTTTATTTTGGGCTATGCCAAAAACGGAACTAAAAATTCCAAAGAAAACATCATGAAAAGCTATGTGGACAGTACAGGACAGGTGGCCCGTATCACTACTTTTATGAAAGACATTGGCACCGGAAATATGGCTAAAATTGAAGACAAGCTCTGGGCTAAAATCAATACTATTTTTCCTAAAGACCGTTACAAAGTTTCGATGACCGGAAAAGCATTGGTTTTCGAAAAAGGAACTAAATATTTATTAGACAATCTGGTAAGTTCGATCCTTTTTGCGATATTTTTAATTTCGATGTTAATGGTTTTCATGTTCCGTTCTTTCAAGATGGTAGTGGTTTCGTTAATCCCCAATTTATTGCCGCTGATGATTACAGCCGGATTAATGGGTTATTTTGGAATTCCTTTAAAACCATCGACTATATTGGTGTTTAGTATTGCATTTGGACTTTCAGTTGATGATACCATTCACTTTTTAGCACAATACCGTCAGGAATTAACAAACAATAACTGGAAGATAAAAAAATCTGTTTTTGCTACTATCAAAGAATCCGGAATCAGTATGTTTTACACCTCAGTAGTATTGTTTGCAGGATTCTCTGTCTTTATGTTATCTGATTTTGGCGGGACAGTAGCTCTTGGAGGATTAATTGCCATAACATTAGCTTTCGGGATGCTTTCAAATTTAATGTTATTGCCTTGTTTAGTTTTAACATTAAACAAATCATTGGCTAATGAACAGGAATTTATCGAACCCAAAATTGATGTTTTAGATCATCTGGATGAAGCAGAGGACAACTAATCTGGTTTATTTATTTCTTGAAAGTGGAGTCCAGCAACCACTAAAAAAAAACGGGGCGAAATCGAAAAGCCTGAAGAGTAGAAAACAAAAACAACAATAATGGCACTAGATCAACAGGTAACTCTTGTAAACAAATATATCGATAAAACAATAGATTTTGGTTTTGAATATGCACCTAAACTGCTTGGCGGAATAATCGTTCTGGTAGTAGGTTTATGGGTAACCCGAATCATTACTAAAGCAGTTGGGAACTCATTAGAAAAATCAAAAATTGACCTTTCTTTAATTCCATTTTTAAAAAGTGTCACTAATATTGTTCTTAAAGCACTCGTTGCTGTTACCGTTATGGGAATGATAGGTATTCAGATGACTTCTTTTGTTGCTATTTTGGGTGCTGCTGGTTTAGCTGTTGGTCTGGCATTATCAGGAACCCTTCAAAATTTTGCCGGAGGAGTTATTATTTTAATTCTAAAGCCTTTTAGATTGGGTGATTTTATCGAAGCTCAGGGATTTACAGGAACCGTAAAAGAAATTACTATTTTTTCAACAATGCTGAACACTCCTGATAAAAAACTGGTTATCATCCCTAACGGACCACTTTCTACAGGTGCATTAATCAATTATTCGGCTGAACCTACGCGAAGAGTGGACTGGACATTTGGGATTGCGTATGGTGATGATGTCGAAAATTTTAAAAGAGCCATTACTACTTTTATTGCAGAAGACAGTCGGATTCTAAAAGATCCTGCTCCTTTCATGGGACTTTCAGCACTTGCCGACAGTTCTGTTAATTTTACCGTGAGAGTCTGGGTGGATGGACCTGATTACTGGGATGTGTTTTTTGATATGAATGAAAAAGCATATACTAAATTTGCTGATTACGGTCTTAATATTCCTTTTCCACAAATTGATATGCATTTTAAAAAACCAAATGGCTAGATGAAAATTTAGATTTTTATTCTGAATTTTAGCCCTGATGGAAGCGGCATCCTCTTGTCTCGTCCTTTTTGACGAGACAAGAGATATAGCGTACAGCAGGACTTCACTTTGTTATGTGAACTAATCGTTGTGCTCCTAAAAAAAAATCCGCTTACAAAAAATGCAAACGGATTATAAAGTTATTTTTTTAGAAAGTTATACTTTCATGATTTCAGCTTCTTTAAGAGCAAGAAGTTCGTCTATTTTTTTAATGTAAGTATTTGTTAAAGTCTGAACTTCTTCTTCGGCACTTTTACAAATGTCTTCTGATGTTCCTTCTTTTTCCAGTTTTTTGATGTCAGTATTAGCATCTTTTCTGGCGTTTCTAATTCCTATTTTAGCATCTTCGGCTTCGGCTTTGGCTTGTTTTGCCAGCTCACGACGGCGATCCTCTGTCAAAGGCGGTACGCTGATGATAATTAAATCTCCATTATTCATGGGGTTAAACCCAAGATTAGCAATCATAATGACTTTTTCAATAGTTTGCAGCATGTTTTTTTCAAAAGGCTGTAAGGTAATGGTTCGGGCATCAGGAACGCTAATTTTAGCTACCTGATTTAACGGAGTTGAAGAACCATAATAATCTACAAAAACACTTCCTAGCATAGCAGGAGATGCTTTTCCGGCACGAATATTTAGAAATTCTTTTTCTAAATGAGCTATAGAACCTTCCATTGATTCTTGTGTGCTATCTAATATAAATTCAATTTCTTCAGTCATTTTATTTCAGATTTTAGATTTCAGATTTCAGATTTCAGGTTTCCTGCTATCTGTAAACTGCTGTCTGCTATTTATATATTTACTACAGTTCCGATATTTTCTCCGTCACAGATTTTTTCTAAATTTCCGTTTTGGTTCATATCAAAAATTAAAATAGGTAATTTATTTTCCTGGCTTAATGTAAAAGCGGTAGTGTCCATTACATTTAATCCTTTTTTGATTACATCATCAAAAGAGATATAGTCAAATTTTACTGCCGAAGCATTTTTTTCCGGATCAGAATCATAAACTCCGTCTACACGGGTTCCTTTCAGGATAACATCCGCATTGATTTCAATTCCGCGTAAAACAGCGGCTGTGTCAGTGGTGAAGTAAGGGTTTCCTGTTCCGGCACCAAAAATTACGATTCTTCCTTTTTCAAGGTGTCTGTCGGCTCTTCTTTTGATATAAGGTTCTGCAATAGATTCCATTTTTAAGGCGGTCTGCAAGCGGGTTTTCATACCTTTTTCTTCAAGAGCGCCTTGCAAAGCCATTCCGTTAATCACGGTAGCAAGCATTCCCATATAATCTCCCTGCACTCTGTCCATTCCGTTGCTGGCTCCTGCAACTCCTCTAAAGATGTTTCCTCCGCCTATTACGATGGCAATTTCTACACCTTTGGCGTGAACTTTTTTGATTTCTTCAGCATATTCAGCTAATCTTACAGGATCTATTCCGTATTGACGTTCTCCCATTAATGCTTCTCCGCTTAATTTTAGAAGAATTCTTTTGTATTTCATGTCTTTGTTGCGTTGATTGGTGCAAATATAGGGATATTCTTTTTTTCTGAAATAGGCCGACTTAAATTTTATAAATTTTGTTTTCGTAACTGTATTTTGCCGCCTGATAGCCCAGGTTGAAAATTGTATCCATTTTAACTTTATTCGTTTCAAATGTACTGTAAATACTCAGTTCAGTAGGCTGAATAATCCAGTCACACTGGGCAAATTTAGTAGTATTAGAATTTTCAGAAAGAATATCAAAAGCCCGGGTGGTTACGGCTCTGATAGAGCTTAAATCTTTAGCCGTTATCATGTTTATAGGGCTGACATATACACCTATAATCATGTCACAGTTCTCTCGTATTAAGTCGGTTGGGAAATGGTTTAGGATACCACCATCACTATAATAGTTTTCCTGAATTTCATAGGGCGAAATAATTCCCGGAAAAGAGGAAGATGCAATCAGGGCATCAACAATTTTAGTTTCGGGTTCAAATATTTTTAATGTGCCTTTAATCATATCAGTGGCGGTGATTTGAGTTGGAATTCTTAAATCAGCAAGTGTAGCATCTTCAAAAACAACCTGAAAATAATCCCTGAAAGCTTCTGAATCAATCAATCCTGCCTTTGTAAAAGTAATGTGTCTCCAGTGAAACAAATATATAGATTTGAAAAAGTCTAAAATTTCTTCGGGTGTTTTCCCCCAGGCATACATAGCGCCAACAATAGAACCGGCACTGGTTCCTGCAATTTCATTAGGGCGAATGTTTTTTTCTTCTAAAAATTTGATAGCACCCGCATGGGCCAAACCTTTTGTTCCGCCACCCGAAAGTGCCAAACCAATTGATTTTGAATTTAAGTTCATTTCTTTTTCCAATTTTTATAAAAATACACTTTTTAGTGTTTTAAGAAATGATTTTTTTCATTTTTCATTAATTAGATTTAGCTTAACTTTACTCCAAACATTAATAAACATGATACAGTCAATTGCCCGCGCCTTATTCAATAGTTACTCTTATTCAGAATACAGAAAATTAATAACCGATTTACTAAAAGAGGGAAAATCTACCGGAAACGAACAATCAGAAGAATTGACACATTATAGCAGTCTCAACGAAACCCGTATGAATCGTTTAGAAAAAACAATGAAAATTTCCGATGATTACAGCAATAAGCTGAGTACTTTAAATAACGAATTTATCTGGATCGTAATTTCTGAAGGCTGGTGCGGAGATGCGGCTCAGTTGTTGCCTATTTTTGATAAAATGGTTCATGCTTCCAATGGAAAAATTGAAATGAAAATTGTTTTAAGAGATGAGAATTTAGATTTAATGGATCATTTTTTAACGAATAAAGGCAGGGCTATTCCTAAACTGATTGTTATTAACAAAAAAACATCGGTTGCATTAGCGCATTGGGGACCAAGACCAAAAGAAGCGGCTGATCTTATTGCTAATTATAAAAACACACACAAAGTTCTGGATGAAACCATAAAAACCGAATTACAGTTATGGTATTTGCATGATAAAGGAATGACTACTCAGGCAGAAATTATGGATATGATGCTGGATTTAGATCAGGAGATGGGTGAGGATGAGTAAAATTGGGATTAAAGTATTAGTTGCTTAATTTTTCATGTACATTATTTAATATTTTAGTTTTTGCTTCCAATTCTTTTTTTGTGAGTTCCTTACAAATAATTTCTTCAGGAGTTGTTACAATGTAATTTTGCGATTCGTAGATTTTATCATCTAAAGCAATAAGGCCTTTATTAGTTTGGAAAAATGGGTTTAATTTTTTTATGATTCGTTTGTCTAAATCTTTTGTTTTATCTGGAAAAACATCTTTCATGTAGGCTTTATAGTAAATGTCAAAAAAAAGATGGTATTGATTATCTACACTTTTTTCTAAAAAGCCTAAATAGTCTGTTGGTAAAATGGTTTGTCCAATATTTACTTTGATAGCGTCTTTTTTAAAACCTGCATATTTGGCATAAGTTCCGTCTTCATGTTCTATGATAATGAAATTTCTTTTTTCATAATATATGTCAAAACTTTTGGGATCAAAATCGTATTCATTTTCTATTTCAATAACAATACCTTTTCTCATAGCGTGTATAGTTTGATTTTGAGATGATTCAGTAAAATTGATATATCCGCCATAATAATTATCTCCCTCTGTAAGTGCGCTCGCAATAGTCATAATTGACCATATACTAATATTTTTACCTTTTTTAAATGGTAATAAATATGTAAAGTTTTTATCAATATCAGGTTTTGGATTTCCTTTTATGTAATAAGGTTCGCAAATGAATTTAATTTTCTTCTCTGGTTTTATAGGCATTAACTTGAATAAAAATCCTGAATTTTCTTTGATATTTCCTTCATAGAAATATTTAGGAGTGTTTTTTATGGATTCAAATTTTATGATGAGATGATAAGTTCCAGGATTGCTTTTTTCATAAAAAAAATCGCAAGAATTGTCAGCATTATGAACAAATCTAACTTTGACGCCTTCTATTTGAGCATAAGTGTTTAAACCAAAACAAAAAAAAATCAATAGCGTAAGTAATTTGACATTCATGTTTTTATGGTATATAATAGAAAATACGTCTTAACAAATCTAACAAAAAAACAGAATCAATAATCTTTTTTGTAGTATTTTTCGAAAATGAAAAAAGCCATGAATTGAATCATAGCTTTCTGTATTTTGTTGTGGAAAATAATATTTACTCAGAATCCAAACCTAAACTTTCCTCAAACAACGTAACATCAATGGCGTTTTTTACGTCGAAATCGCCAATTTTTGTTCGTCTCAACGCAGTTAGGTGCGAACCGGAAGTCATCGCTTTTCCAAAATCGAAAGCCAGTGAACGGATATAAGTTCCTTTGCTGCAAACTACTCTAAAATCGATTTCAGGAAGTGCAATCCGGGTGATTTCAAATTCGTGGATGGTGGTTTTTCTGCTGGCAATTTCAATTTCTTCACCGGCACGAGCATGTTCGTACAAGCGTTTGCCATCTTTTTTTATAGCAGAAAAAATAGGCGGTTTTTGATCAATTTCGCCTAAAAATTGCTTCACCGTTTCGTGAATTAAAGCTTCATCGATATGTGCGGTTGGGAAAGTAGCGTCAATTTCGGTTTCTAAATCATAGGATGGCGTAGTGGCTCCTATATAAAAAGTTCCCGTATATTCTTTGGCCTGACCCTGAAGTTCTGCAATTCGTTTAGTGAATTTTCCGGTACAAATTAAAAGCAATCCTGTCGCTAATGGATCTAAAGTTCCGGCATGACCAATTTTGAATTTTTTAGGCAATCCTACTTTGTTAATCAGCAGGTATTTTAATTTATTCACCGCTTGAAAGGAACTCCATTTCAATGGTTTGTCAATTAATAAAACCTGTCCTTCTAAATATTCCTGAGGCGTCATTATATAATAGTCAGAGGATGAATACAGTAATGGATAATCAATAAGATTATTCCGGCTGCGATACGATAATAACCAAAGACTTTAAAACCATTTTTAGTTAAAAAACCAATGAAAGTTTTAATGGCTAAAAGAGCTACAATAAAAGCCACAATATTACCAATAATCAATAAGTTGATGTGGTCCTGAGAGAGTTCAAAACCTGCTTTATAATAATCATAACATTTTTTAGCGGTAGCACCAAACATGGTAGGAACGGCTAAAAAGAAAGAGAATTCGGCTGCGGATGTTCGGGATAATTTTTGAGACATTCCTCCCACAATACTGGCTCCGCTACGGGAAACTCCCGGAATCATTGCTAAACATTGGAATAAACCAATTTTGATGGCTTGTGAATAAGTGATTTCCTGTGAAGTTTCGGCAGTCTCAGGTTTATTGAACCAGTCGTCTACTTTTAATAAAATAATCCCTCCAATTAAAAGCGAAACAGCAACCGTTACCGGATTTTCTAATAAACCATCAATAAAATCACTTAATAATAAGCCTAAAACTACCGCAGGGATAAAGGCAACTAATAATTTGAAATAAAAATCAAAGGATTGGAAAAAGCGTTTGAAATAAAGAATTACAACTGAAAGTATAGCTCCTAACTGGATGACAATGGTAAAAAGTTTTGTAAAATCATCCTGTGCAATTCCGTAAAAGGAAGATGCGATAATCATGTGTCCGGTAGAAGAAACAGGAAGGAACTCAGTAATTCCTTCGATTATAGCAAGAACAATAGCTTGTAATGTATTCATTTAATTTAGATTTTGATTTTAGGATTCAGTTTTTAGTTGTTACTAACTAATCACTAAATGCTAAATACTATTTCTTCGGATTTTTTAAAATGGCATAAATAGTAATTCCAAAACCAATTAAAACAGTTGTGGGTGCTAATCGAATTCTTCTAAAGTTAAAAATAGCATCACTATATACTTTTGGGTCATCACTGCCACCACCGGCCATTAAAATGAATCCAAGTGTGATTACTCCTATCCCTATTAAAAGAATCTTGTAGTTTATTTTGTCAAATAAAAATTCCTGTTTATCGTCTTTCATGTTTTTTATATTTTATTCTGCAATCTTAAAATTAATAAAGATCGTCAGTTCTCAGGTTTAAGAATCGTTGGGTAGCAAAATGTGTGCTTAACCAAGTGATTAAAACGCCAAATCCAAAAACCGCTGCAAAAACTAATATGATTAAAGTTTTGTCTTCTACGATTCCAAATTCAGGAAAATGAGCATTTACATAAGATAAAAGCCCAATTAAGGCTAATATAGCTAATGCTGCTCCAAGCATTCCCAGTTTTATACTTCGCATTACAAATGGTTTTCTGATAAAAGATTTGGTTGCACCCACCATTTGCATGGTTTTAATGATGAATCGGTTCGAATAAATAGAAAGTCTAAGAGAACTGTTGATTAGTAATACAGCAATAAAAGTCAGGAATCCGCTGATGATTAAAATCCACATACTTACTTTCCTGATATTGTCATTCACCAGATTTACTAATTGTTTGTCATAAACAATGTCCGAAATCATTGGGTTAGTGCGTAGTTTTTGCTCTATTTTAGCCACACTGTCTTTTTCAACATAAGCAGCTTTAATATGAATGTCATAGGAATTTTGCAATGGATTTTCGCCTAAGAAAGTTAAAAAATCCTCACCAATAATATCTGTATGCTGTTTAGCAGCGGCATCCTTGCTGACATACGTTATTGATTTTGCGTAAGGTGCTTTTTTTAATTCGGCTCCAAAATTCTTTAAAATTGTATCATTGGCTTCGTTTTTAAAGAAAACAGTCATAGCAATTTTTTCTTTAAAGTCGTCTGCTAATTTTTTAGAATTAATGATAAAAAGCCCTAGTGTTCCCAGTAGGAATAACACTAAGAAGATGCTTAATACTACCGAAAAATAAGAGGAAATTAACCTGCGTTTTTGAAACTTATCAAATGAAGAACTCATAGCTTACTTTAATTATGGGGTAAAAATAATAAAGTATTTCTTTAATATGAAGTTAATAACGTTCAAAGTTTAATTTTCTTGTAATTAAACCGGGATTTTAAAAATAATTTTGCCAGAGCTTCTTTAAAATTCATCAAAATTAATCCCCCAATCCCTAAAGGGTGTGATTTTGATGAATTTTCAAGAAATTCTCCGCTCTTTAGAGTTTGTAGAAAAGAAAATTTCTTTTTAATTTAAATAGCTTTCAAAAAGAGAATTCTTAAGTAAAAAGTAATTTCAAGCCTGCAATTGTCAGTCCAAGAGCTAGCAGGTATTTTAATGTTTTAGTATTGAATTTTTGGCTTCCAAAATAAGAGCCTAATAATCCTCCAATGATGGTAGCGAGAACGGCTATTTGTAAATCTTCAGATAAATAGAAACCTCCTTTTTGAATTTGCCCATAAAGTCCGGAAAGCGAATTGACAAAAATAAATAAAGCCGAAACTGCTGCGGTTTCTTTTAATTTGGACCAACGCATTAAGAGCATTAACGGACTAAGAATAATACCGCCACCAATACCTAAAAGTCCGGAAAGTAATCCGATACATGCACCTGAAAAAAGTCCTGCCCACAATGGGATTTCCTTATTGGGTTCGTTTTTTTCTTCAAATTGATATACCAGTCTGATAATTGAAATGAAGATACAAATGCCTAGTATTTTTTTGTAGATAGTATCAGGCAGGCTCATTGTACCTCCTAAAAAAGCCATTGGAATACTCGCAATCACAAAGGGGAGGAATAATTTTAACTTAAAAAAACCTCCTCTGTAAAAACCAATAAAAGAGAACAGGGATACTGCTAAATTCATCACTAATGCCGATTGTTTCATCATCAGCGGAGCTACACCTGCCATTACCATAATAGCCAGGTATCCACTAGCACCGCCATGACCTACGGATGAATATAAAAAAGCAACAAATGCTAATAGAAATAATATTAAAACAGAGCTGTAATCCATGAAGATTATTTTTTAAAGTGAAATAATTCGGGTTTAAAAGTTACCATCACATAACTCCAAACAGGAGTGATGTTGCTGTTTCCGGATTTAAGCGTTTCCATGCTTTTTTCGGCAGCCATATACGAAAATCCAAAGTCAATTAACGTAAAAGAATTGCATTGGTAATGCAATGATAAATCGTTTTCAAAACCCAGATAAGAATTAATAGTCTGATTGGCATCGTTTTTTACTTTATTTCCTGAATAAAATAAATGGAAATCAGAACGCAGGCTGAATTTTTTATTAAAATCGTAAATCAGAAATAAGTACGGATTAAACAGTCCGCCGTTTTTTACATCGCTGGGAAAAAAAGTAAAATAATCCATATTTCCCATAAAACGCCAGGCCACGCCATAAAGCGGCACAAATGATTTTGAAATAGCAGTTGTTTTATCGGCATTGTCACCACTCATAAATTCTGCTCCTAAGCGGGTGGTGAGTTTGTTGCTTTTCAATTGTATTTCGGGTTGCAGGTAATATGCGGAGATTTGGTTGCCTGATTGCAATTGTCCGTATTGGTAGTAACCACTAAATGTTAAATGCAGTTTTCCTTTTTCAAAATCCAGTCGTCCACCCGAAGTTGCTCTTGTGTATAAGGTGTTTGCATTAGTTTTACTCTGATAACTATCAGTAGCATTAATCGTAGTCAGGCTAAAATGCTCATTTAATTTTGCTTTTAGATAATGAACATTCAGTAATTTATAATTCGTAAATGTAGTGGGAGAAAAATCAGTGTCAAAAATGCGTTCGGATGTTTGGTTAAAAGAAGTTATCAATTCCGAATGAATGCTGTTGTTGTTATAAATCAGGTTAATTCCGTCATGTGCTCTGGCTGCCTGACTCCAGTTGGCTGCCGAAAAAATTCTACCATTGTCCAATTCTACTTTTTGGCGACCTAATTTTACTGAAAAATGATCTGAAATTCCAGTTTCTACATAAGCTTCAAAAACATTTAAGGAACCTGATGTGGAAGTTTGACCGTATTGTCCCCAAACTCTTAAATCCTGAATCGAAGTATGGAATTTGAATTTTGGCTGTTCGTAATTAAAGTTCAATCGGCTTCTTTGCGTAACGAAAAAAGCGGCTTTGGTATCTTTAGTTGGCAATTGTTTGTAGCCGTCACGATATTCAGCACGTGGTCTGAATTCTAATCCGATGCTGAAATCTTTATTCTCCGAATTTGCTTTTTGGTTAAAAGCGTCTAAAACCAGTAGAGAGTCCGCTTCACGTTGCGTGATAATCTTTTTTTCTAATAATAAATTAGTGATGTTTTTATCAATTTGTGCCCATATAGTATCACAGCAAAATAGTGTGAGGATGATTAATAAAATGGGGTGAAATTTTTTAGCGATGCTTCTCATTTGGATAACTGATAAGTAATTTTTATGATGATGGTCTTTGCGATTAGACTGTTTTTTCTGTTTTAATTTTTTTGGCAAATATAGAGGGACTTTTGGTTATTTCACGCGTCAGTTTTTAAATGCAATAACTCTGTTAAATAATATGTTTTTATCACTGTGTTTTCAAAGGAATAGTACTGTTTATAAAGCTAGAATTTTAAATTTTGAGTTTCTTTTTCGGCAAAATCGTTAATACGTTTTTCTATTTCATAAAAAGTTGCAATCGCTTTTTCTCCTGCGGGGGTCAATCTGGCTCCACCGCCGCCTTTTCCTCCCAGAATTTTTTCTACCAGCGGATTTTCGGCTCGCTGATTCATCTCTTTTACTAATTGCCAGGCTTGCCTATAAGCCATTTTCATCTCTTTGGCGGCATTGGTTATCGAACCTGTTTTTCGAATATTTTCTAAAAGCCATATTTTACCAATACCCAGAAACGGACCTTCGGTTTCTTCAATCCAGAGGCGAACCTTAATTTTGTATTTTTTAGTAGTCTTCATGGATATGTTTTTTAAAACACAGTGCAAACATAAGTATTTTTACGTACTTTATACGTATTTTTTAAAATTTTTTATTCTAAATAAAATAATTTTTATAGCCCGTACAATAAACGTAAATTTGCGACCTCATAATTTTATTTACTAAAACTTAGAAACTTAGCTACTTTATAGCTTAGCAACTCGAAAAATGAAATACAATCCGAACGAAATAGAAGCCAAATGGCAAAAATACTGGGCTGATAACAAAACTTTTGCAGCATCCAATACTTCTGAAAAACCAAAGCATTATGTTTTAGATATGTTTCCTTATCCGTCAGGAGCGGGATTGCACGTAGGGCATCCGCTGGGATATATTGCTTCGGATGTGTATTCTCGTTTTAAAAGACACCAAGGATTTAACGTTTTGCACCCAATGGGTTATGATAGTTTTGGGTTGCCGGCTGAGCAGTATGCTATTCAAACTGGACAACGTCCGGAAGATACTACCCGCGTAAACATTGACGGTGGCGTAGATAAAGAAGGAAACCAGATTGCAGGTTATAGAAAGCAATTAGATAAAATAGGATTTTCATTTGACTGGGACAGAGAAGTACGTACTTCAAATCCGGATTATTACAAACATACGCAATGGATTTTTATCCAATTGTTCAATTCCTGGTACAATAAAGATGCTGATAAAGCAGAGGATATTTCGACTTTAATTGCCCTTTTCGAAAAAGAAGGAAATTCAAAGGTCAACGCTGTTTGTGATGATAATATTAATGCTTTTTCAGCTGACGAATGGAACGCTTTCGCAAAAGGAAATCAGCAGAAAATTTTGTTGCAATACCGATTAACGTATCTGGCAGAAACGGAAGTAAACTGGTGTCCGGGATTAGGAACGGTTTTAGCAAATGACGAAATCGTAAATGGTGTTTCGGAACGTGGTGGATTCCCTGTTATTCGTAAAAAAATGACCCAATGGAGCATGCGTATTTCGGCTTATGCAGAGCGTTTGTTGCAAGGTTTAAATGATATTGACTGGAGCGAAAGTATCAAGGAAAGTCAAAGAAACTGGATTGGGAAGAGTGTTGGAGCGATGGTTTCTTTCAAAGTTAGAAGTCAGAAGTCAGAAGTTGGAAGTGAGGAACTTAAGATTGACGTTTTCACGACAAGACCTGATACTATTTTCGGAGTGACGTTTATGACATTAGCACCGGAACACGAATTGGTAGCTCAAATTACAACACCGGAACAAAAAGCAGCTGTTGAGGCTTATATCGAAAAAACAGCAAAACGTTCCGAAAGAGAGCGTATGGCGGATGTAAAAACCATTTCGGGTGTATTTACCGGAGCTTATGCCGAACATCCGTTTACTAAGGAAGCGATTCCGGTTTGGATTGGAGATTATGTGTTGGCTGGTTACGGAACAGGTGCTGTAATGGCGGTTCCTTGTGGTGATGAAAGAGATTATGCTTTCGCCAATTTCTTTAAAGGAACTGAGGGAATGCAGGATATCAAAAATATTTTTGCTCTCAATTCCCCTCCGTTGGAGGGGTGCCCGCAGGGCGGGGTGGATTTTGCTTTTGCAGAAAAAAGTGGCTTTACCTTAAAAAATTCTGACTTCTTAAACGGTATGGGTTACAAAGAAGCAACTCAAAAAGTTATCACCGAATTAGAAAAACTGGCTCAGGGTTATGGTAAGGTAAATTACCGTTTGCGTGATGCAGTTTTCTCCCGTCAGCGTTATTGGGGAGAACCATTTCCTGTTTATTATGTAAATGGTTTGCCGCAGATGATTGATGCGCAACATTTGCCAATTATTTTGCCGGAAGTAGAGAAATATTTACCAACCGAAGACGGTTTGCCTCCATTAGGAAACGCTGCGGTTTGGGCTTGGGACAGTGTAAATAATAAAGTTGTCAATACAGATTTAGTTGATAATAAAACTGTTTTTCCTTTAGAATTGAACACCATGCCAGGTTGGGCGGGAAGTTCATGGTACTGGATGCGTTATATGGATGCGGGGAATGAAAACGAATTTTCCAGCAAAGACGCCTTGAAATATTGGGAATCTGTGGATTTATACATTGGCGGAAGCGAACATGCAACCGGACATTTATTGTATTCCCGTTTTTGGAACAAATTCTTAAAAGACAAAGGTTTTGCTCCAACAGAAGAACCGTTCAAAAAACTGATTAATCAGGGAATGATTTTGGGGACGAGTGCTTTGGTTTATAGGATTTCAGGAACAAATAAATATGTTTCTAAAAATCTTAAAAATGATTATGAAACAGATGCTTTACATATTGATGTAAATATGGTAAATGCTGCAGATGAAATAGATGTTGAAAGATTAAAAAGATGGCAACCTCAATTCGAGAATGGTGAATTTATTTTAGAAAATGGAAAATTTATTGTCGGACGCGAAGTCGAAAAAATGTCAAAATCGAAATACAATGTAGTTACGCCGGACAATATTTGTGCTGAATACGGTGCCGATACTTTGCGTTTGTATGAAATGTTTTTAGGACCATTGGAACAGGCAAAACCTTGGAACACGGCAGGTATTTCGGGAGTTTTTGGATTCCTTAAAAAATTATGGCGTTTGTATTTTGATGAGTCTGGTTTAATAGTAAACAATGATGAACCCACAAAAGATAACTTAAAATCATTGCATAAAACCATCAAGAAAGTTTCAGAAGATATTGAGAATTTCTCTTTTAATACTTCAGTTTCTCAGTTTATGATTTGTGTAAATGAATTGTCAGCTCAAAACTGTCATTCAAGAGCTATTTTAGAGCCGTTAGCGATTGTAATATCTTCTTATGCGCCACATATTGCTGAGGAATTATGGAATGCTTTAGGACATGAAGGTTCGATTGCAACAGTTCCTTTTCCAAAATTCGAAGAAAAACATCTGGTAGAATCAGAGAAAGAATATCCGGTTTCGTTCAACGGAAAAATGCGTTTTACCATCAAGTTGCCTTTGGATTTAACCAAGGAACAAATTGAAGAAATCGTAATGAAGGACGAAAGAACCCAAAAACAACTGGACGGTAGAACACCAAACAAGGTGATTATTGTTCCGGGTAAAATCATCAATTTGGTTGGCTAACCAAATCAATAGCAATTTCAAAAATCAATTTCAATAGTAATATGAAGTTGATAATTAAATTCCAAATTCCAATGACAATAAGTTAATTGGGATTTGGATTTTTTTTTTGCCATTGAATTTTGTAATTGCTATTGCCATTGAAATTGTATTTTTTTTAACAGATGTCAAATTGGCATTTTTGTAATTTGGTGTACAATTTGCTGTTTACATTGGAAAACTAAAAAACTAAATACAAAAGATATGGGAAGTGGTTATTTAATTCTGGCGGGAGCAATTATGTTGTTCAGCTGGTTAGTAAGTTCGAGATTAAAGAGCAAGTTTGAACATTATTCACAATTGCATTTGCAAAATAACATGAGTGGTGCTGAGATTGCTCAGAAAATGTTATCGGATAACGGAATTTATGATGTACGCGTGATTTCGACTCCGGGACGATTGACGGATCATTATAATCCGGCAGATAAAACGGTGAATTTAAGTGAGGCGGTGTACAATGAGCGTAATGCGGCCGCGGCTGCAGTAGCGGCTCATGAATGTGGACATGCTGTGCAACATGCGGTGGGATATGAGTGGCTGAAAATGCGTTCTAAGTTGGTTCCGTTTGTAAATGTGGCTTCAACTTACATGCAATGGATTTTACTGGCAGGAATCCTGATGTTAAAAACGTTTCCGGGATTATTGTTGTTCGGGATTATTTTATTTGCTGCAACAACAGTGTTTTCAGTTGTTACCTTGCCGGTAGAGTATGATGCAAGTAACCGTGCTTTGGCCTGGCTTAAAACAAAAAACATGCTTAATCCTGCTGAATATGCGGGTGCTGAGGATTCTTTAAAATGGGCAGCGCGTACTTATCTGGTAGCAGCTTTGGGCTCTATAGCAACCTTACTGTATTATCTTTCTATTTTTATGGGAGGAAACAGAAGGGATTAAGGAATTCAATAGCAATGGCAATAGCAATAGCAATAGCAATTTCAAAAGTCAACTTCAAAAAAATAAAAATTCCAAATTCCGATGATTAGTGATTAATTGGATTTGGAATTTTATCCCGATACTTCGGGATGGAATTGATCTAACTTTCAACAGCTTTCATTGTCATTGCCATTGTCATTGAATTTTGAAATAGCCATTGAGTATTTTATTCCGGCATATTTTGTTGTTGCCATTCCGTTAAAACCGCTACCTGAGCATCAGTCAAAGCCGGTTTTTTATTTACAGGAGGCATAAATTTTCGGTCGTCTTGTGGTAGTTTTACACGCGAAATTATAGCGCCGATATTTTCTTTTACATGTTCATAGCTGTCAAAAGCTTCTTTTTTTCCTTGTGGCGGAATGTGGCATGGCGTACAGCTATTTTCAATAAGAGGTTTGATGTCGCTGGTGTAACTTATTTTTTTAATGTCAACATATCCTGAATTTCCTTTTCGGGTACTGCTGCAATTGATGAGTAACAGGGAAAATGGAAGCATCAGTGCCATTAATTGAATTTTTCTTTTCATTTTTTTATTTATTTTTTGATTGTGATGAATCAAAAATACTCAAAAAACTCATCTGAGAATAAATAGCATAAAAAAAGCCCTCTCTTTTTATTGAGAAGGCTTTGTAATATGGTGTCTAATTAAGTTTATTTTCCTTTATTAGCTTCTGATACGTATTTTTCTAACGCCATAGTCATAGAAGGTGTTCCGGGAGCAGGAGCCATAATGTCTACTCTTAATCCGTGGTCTAAGGCTTCTTTTTGAGTGGTACTTCCAAAAACAGCAATTCTGGTGTTGTTTTGCTGGAAATCCGGGAAGTTTTTGTATAAAGATTTTATTCCTGTTGGGCTAAAGAAAGCCAGAACATCGTAATATACATCTGCTAAATCGGATAAATCACTCATAACCGTTCTGTAAAAAGTGGCCTGCGTCCAGTCTACTTTTAGATTGTCTAAAGTGATTGGAGCGTCTGCATTTAACTGATCAGAAGCCGGTAATAAGAATTTCTCGTCTTTGTATTTTTTAATCAAAGGAGATAGGTCGGCAAAATCTTTTGCTCCCACATAAATTTTACGTTTCCTGTAAACCACATATTTTTGAAGGTAAAAAGCTACTGCTTCAGACTGGCAAAAGTATTTCAAACCTTCGGGAATTTTAAAACGCATTTCCTCAGCCACTCTAAAAAAGTGGTCAACAGCATTTCTACTGGTTAAAATGATAGCCGAATAGTTGTTGAGATCAATTTTTTGAAGTCTAATTTCTTTTGCGCTAACTCCTTCTATATGGATAAAAGGGCGGAAATCAATTTTGATTTTATGTTTTTGTTGGAGTTCAAAGTAAGGCGAATTCTCTACTTTAGGCTCTGGTTGCGATACCAAAATTGTTTTGACTTTCATATTTTAACATTTTCTAAGCGCTCCCTTTTGTAAACAAATAATACATGAAAAAGTAGGGAGCTATTTCGAGAGTGCAAAGATATAAAATAAAATAAAACAACTTGCTGAATATTAATTTTTGATATTTTTTTATTGAAAGGGAATAAGTCAGAACACTCAACATTACTATTAATGCAATTATTGCTATAGGAATATTCTGTGAAACAGCGTTGTAGTAAAATAAAATAATATTTACAGGTAAAATAATTATACCTATATAGGTGCGATAAGTGATTTTTTGAAGGTTAAATTGCTCTACAAACTCTTCAATATTGAAAGTAGTGGCAATAATTTTTTCGATTAAAAACTTTGATAAAATAAAAAATAGAAGGAAAGTAATAATCTGAATGTAAAGTAACCAGTCGGTTTTTGAGGCATAACCAAAAATACTTAAAGATATCTGGATGAAAAAAGCAAAAGAAATCACCTGTACAAAAAATAAGGATATGGTAAAGCTGCTTTTTAACTGACTGCTGTCGCGATACACTTTAGAATATTTATCCGAAAAGATGAGATTGATGAAATCACCAAACCGATTTCCGTAAGCCGATCTGGTGAAAGCAATAATAGCAAAAGCCAAAACAAATAAAAAGGTGGCCCAGTCTTTGTTTTCGATAATTCTCGGATGTAAAAGGTAGTCTGTCATAGCGAAAGCAAAATTAGTAAAATTTTATATCAATATTTTTATTATAATATTATTATGAATGAAATGCTATAAAAAGGTTACTTTTGCGTTGAAATTTCCAGAAACATGAATAATTGTATTGTTATAATTCCCACCTATAACGAAATTGAAAATATCGAAAGTATCATTAGAGCGGTACTTTCACAACATAAGGTTTTTCATGTTCTTATAGTAGATGATAATTCTCCGGATCATACGGCTGACAAGGTTCGGTTGTTGCAAACGGAGTTTGAAGGGCGTTTATTTCTGGAGAACAGAAAGCAAAAATCAGGTCTGGGCACCGCTTATGTACATGGATTTAAATGGGCACTGGCTCACAATTATGAATTTATTTTTGAGATGGATGCCGATTTTTCACATAATCCAAATGATTTAGAAAAATTATACAATGCCTGTCATTTTGGTGATGCTGATTTAGCCATTGGTTCCCGTTATGTTACTGGTGTAAATGTTGTGAACTGGCCGTTAAGCCGTGTGCTGATGTCTTATTTTGCTTCGGTTTATGTACGAATGATTACCGGGATGATGATTCATGATGCGACTGCTGGTTTTGTTTGTTATAAACGATCTGTTTTGGAGAAAATAAATCTTGATAAGATAAAATTTGTGGGTTATGCTTTTCAGATAGAAATGAAATACCGTACTTTTTGTAATAAATTTAATATTGCCGAAGTGCCTATTATTTTTACAGACCGAACTAAAGGGCAGTCTAAAATGAGTAATTCCATAATAGTGGAAGCCGTTTTTGGCGTGATTTCGCTGCGATTAAAAAAAATAGTTAATAGATTATAATATAAAGACAATGAACAGGGTTTTAATTAAGAATGCCAAAATAGTAAATGAAGGAGTAATTTTTGAGGGCGATGTTTTAATTGAGAATGACTTAATTGTTGAAATTTCAGAAAGCATTAGTGCAAAATCCTCCGATTGTAAAATTATAGACGCCGAAGGAAATTATTTAATTCCGGGTGCTATAGATGATCAGGTACATTTTAGAGAGCCGGGTTTAACGCACAAAGGGGATATTGAATCAGAATCCAGAGCTGCTGTTGCCGGCGGGATTACTTCGTTTATAGAGCAGCCTAATACGGTGCCTAATGCGGTTACTCAGGAAATTTTAGAAGAAAAATACCAGCTTGCTGCTCAAAAATCCTATGCGAACTATTCGTTTATGATGGGAGCAACCAATGATAATCTGGAAGAAGTTCTAAAAACCAATCCTAAAAATGTTGCCGGAATCAAGATATTCTTAGGTTCCTCAACAGGGAATATGCTGGTGGATAACGAAGCTACACTGGAAAAAATATTTTCAAGTACGCCGCTTTTAATTGCGGTACATTGTGAGGATGAGGCGACTATTAAAGCCAATACTGAAAAATATATTGCTGAATATGGCGATGATGTTCCGGTGACTGTGCATCATTTAATAAGAAGCGAAGAAGCTTGTTATTTATCTTCTTCAAAAGCGATTGAATTGGCTAAAAAAACAGGAGCCCGTTTGCATATTTTTCACTTGTCTACGGCTAAAGAAATGGATTTGTTTACCAATAAAATTCCATTAGAAGAAAAGAAAATTACTGCTGAGGTTTGTGTACATCATTTATGGTTTACCAATGATGATTATGCAACCAAAGGGAATTTTATCAAATGGAATCCGGCAGTGAAAACGGCTCACGACAGAGACGCTTTATGGAAGGCTTTGAATGATGATCGAATAGATGTTATTGCTACAGATCATGCTCCGCATACACTGGAAGAAAAAAAACAATCCTATTTAAAAGCACCATCAGGAGGACCATTAGTACAACACGCAGTGGTGGCGATGTTTGAAGCATACCATCAGGGAAAAATCAGCATTGAGAAAATTGTGGAAAAAATGTGCCATAATCCGGCTAAGATTTTCAAAATAGAGAAACGTGGATTTATTAAAGAAGGCTATCATGCCGATTTAGTAATTGTAAACTCAGGCTTACCATGGGGTGTAAAAAAAGAAAATATTTTTGCTAAATGCGGTTGGTCTCCATTTGAAGGATTCACCTTTAAATCGAGAATTACGCATACTTTTGTAAACGGACAATTAGTTTATAATGCTTTTAAGGTAAAAGATATTCGCGCTGGAAAAAGACTATTATTTGAAAGATAAGGAATGAAAAAAACGGTTTCATTATTAGTAATTATACTATTGTTTTTTAGCTGTAAGGAAGAAGGTGTTAAGGAACCGGATGCTCTTATTGACAAAGAAGTAATGGAAAATATTATCTATGATTTAGCGCTTCTGGAAGCTATAAAATACAATGATCCCAATACTACCGAAAATTATAAAGTGAATCCTAAGGAGTTTATTTTTAGAAAATACAAGGTAGACAGTGCACAATTTGCTCAAAATAATATCTATTATGCGTCTCAATACGATGATTACAAACAAATGTATGACAGTGTTATTAAGCGTATTGACAGAAAAAAAATAGTTTTGGATTCGTTAATAAAAAAAGAAGCCAAAAAAGATTCCCTGATTGCAGCTAAAAAGAAACGATTAGATTCTATTGCTGAGGTAAAAAAAGTGGCTTTGGCTAAGAAAGATTCTTTACAAAAAATCAGGAAAAAAGACAGCTTGAAATTGTTAAAGAAAAAGCCTAAAAAAGCTACGCCAACTTCTACCGGAATAAAATCAACAGTGATTAAAAACGGAGTTAAAATTAATTAATGCTGAAATTTTCTTTGATGTATTGATGTACATCAGTAAAAGAAACATTTATTGCGGTTTTAATTTTCTCATTAGAGAATTTGGTTTTACTCAAAAAAGAGCGAACAGTATCTTTGGATAAATTATTCGTTTTTCCGGAAAAAAGGCTTAAAAACCAGTATAATCGCCAGGTTATTTCCATTATATAAGGCTTAGCTTCAATGCTGGGCCTTTTTGCTTTTACACTATCGGCAATGGTGTTAAAAAGATCCTGAAAAACAATGTTTTCAGCAATTAGAATATAGCGTTCATTATTGATGGCGCTTTCCATTAATTGGCGCATAATTCTCACTACGTCATTAACCGTGACAAATCCGGTGGTTCCTTTAGTGTAAAACAATAGTCCTGTGGCTATTTTTTTAATCAGTTGTCCGCTGCCCTGATCTTCAAATCCAGGTCCTAAAATGACTCCGGGATTTACAATAATAACATTTAAACCTTCTTGCTGACCGCGCCAGATTTCCATTTCGGCGCCATATTTTGAAATAGCATAATCATTATGATGTTTCTCAGGATTCCATTCGGTTTCTTCGGTAATGATAGTTTCGTGTGAGGCTAAGTCGCCAAGAGCTGCCACAGAACTCACATAACATAATTTCTGAACTCCTTTGGCCAGGCAAAAATTAACGATATTGGCAGTGCCTTCAATATTTGTTTTTCGAAGTAAATTTTCGTCTCTTGGATCAAAAGAAATCACTGCGGCACAATGGTACACTTTAGAAATATTTACAAAAGCATGTTCTAAAGACGGAATATCAAGAATATCTGCCTGAACCCATTCGATAGCATCAAAGAGTGCTGATTTATTGTAATGCTCAAATAGCAATTTTGTTTTTTGAATTTTGTTTTTCTTCCGATAAATAGCACGAACCTGTTCTCCATTTTCTACTAAATGAATCAGTAAATGTGCGCCAACTAAACCTGTACCTCCTGTAACTAAAATCATTTTGTAAATATAACAATATCAATATCAAAAATCAATTTCAATGGCAAAATCAAATTTATAGGCACTTATAAAAATTAAAACAGTAATAATTTAAAGGGAAATATTCATCTTAGCGGTGATCATTAAAACTAATATTGATTTTGTCATTGGTATTGTTATTGAATTTTGCCACATCAAAAAATAAAATTTAATGAAACTTATAAAAATTAAAAACAGTAATAATTTAAAGGAAAATATTCATCTTAGCGGTGATTATTAAAACTAATATTGATTTTGTCATTGGTATTGTTATTGAATTTTGCCACATCAAAAAATAAAATTTAATGAAACTTATAAAAATTAAAAACAGTAATAATTTAAAGGAAAATATTCATCTTAGCGGTGATTATTAAAACTAATATGGATTTTGTCATTGCTATTGCTATTGAATTTTGCCATTGATATTGTTATATTTGCGCACTCGAAGCCGGAATGGCTGAACTGACGAAGTAAATTGATTAAAAAAGATGAAAAATTTTATTGAAGAAGTAACTTGGAGAGGAATGCTCCACGATGTTATGCCAGGCACCGAAGAACATTTGATGGAACAAATGCGTGTGGCGTATGTGGGTATTGACCCAACTGCAGATTCATTACATATAGGACACTTAGTTGGCGTAATGTTATTGAAACATTTTCAACTTGCGGGACATAAACCATTAGCTTTAGTGGGCGGAGCAACCGGAATGATTGGAGATCCGTCAGGGAAATCGAATGAAAGAAATTTGCTGGATGAAGCCACTTTGCGTCACAATCAGGAAGCGATAAAAGGACAATTGGCTCGTTTTTTAGATTTTACTTCGGATGCGGCAAATGCAGCTGAATTAGTAAACAATTACGATTGGATGAAGAATTTTTCATTTCTGGAATTCATTCGTGATGTAGGAAAGCACATTACGGTGAACTACATGATGGCTAAAGATTCGGTAAAGAAACGTTTGTCGTCAGAAGCTGCCGAAGGAATGTCGTTTACAGAGTTTACGTATCAATTGGTTCAAGGATACGACTTTTTGCATTTGTACAGAGATAAAAGTTGTACGTTGCAAATGGGAGGAAGTGACCAATGGGGAAATATCACTACGGGAACCGAATTAGTTCGCCGAATAGCGAGCGGAAAAGCCTATGCTTTGACTTGTCCGTTAATTACAAAAGCCGATGGAACCAAATTTGGTAAATCCGAAGGAGGAAATATTTGGTTAGATGCTGCCAGAACTTCACCCTATAAATTTTACCAATATTGGTTGAATACCTCGGATGTTGATGCAGAGAAATACATCAAAATTTTTACATTTTTATCGAAAGAAGAAATTGAAGCGTTGACTATCCAACATAGAGAAGCACCGCATTTGCGTTTGTTACAAAAGCGTCTGGCGGAAGAAATTACTATAATGGTTCATTCTAAGGAAGATTTGGAAAATGCTATCAAAGCATCAGGAATTCTTTTTGGAAATGCAACTGCCGATGATTTGAAACAACTGGATGAAGCTACTTTCTTAGAAGTTTTTGACGGTGTTCCACAGGCTGAAATTGCCAGAACTGAAATCGAAGCAGGAATCAACATTGTCGACGTTTTAAATGAAAAAACAGGTTTTTTTAAATCGAATGGAGAAGCAAGAAGAGCTTTGACGGCTAATTCTATTTCGGTAAACAGAGAAAAAGTAAAAGAAGATTTTGTGCTTTCAGCCAATGATTTAATCAACAATCAATTTGTGTTATTACAAAGCGGAAAGAAAAACTATTTTGTGGTAAGGGTTGTTTAACCGTTTATAACCTCAAATATCCTAATTTATCAAAAACGTCCCAATACCTCGAAGGTGGTTGGGACGTTTTTTTATTTAATTTCAAGAAAACTTTTTCTAAATAAATTTAATATTATTTTGTAAGTTAGTGCTTATATAAAGAATAAACTATGATTGGACTTTTATTTATTTACTGGATCTGGAAATCATTTAGCAATTTAGCTATTGAATATGGTAAAAATAAATGGACTTATTTCTTTATCGGGATTGGGTCGTACTATGGAGGACAGATGATAGCTGGGTTTTTTGGAGCTATTTTGTTTGGAATTGTGTATGGTTTTGATGCTGTTGCTAATGAAAATTATGACGGTACCGGCTGGAGTTTGTTTTTTGTACTTTGTGGAGGTTTAGGATGTTATGGAGTTTATAAATTTTTAGAGAAAAAAGGACAAAAGGAAAGAGAACTAATAAAAAAAGAAGGAATTGAAAGTATAGGTGTAATAGAGGAAAATTAAAGCACCATCAAATTACAACCCCGAATATCCGAATTATCAAAACGTCCCAATACCTCAAAAGAGTTGTTGGGATATTTTTTACCTAAATCCTGAGTGGCAATAAAAGAGCAGGAATTAATATTAGCCAGATCAATTACGTTGATTCCACCTGTTTTTCCTTGCGGAATATAAGTCAAAGCGTCTTCAGGATCGCGAATTAAGATTTGCATCCACGAAGGACATTCAAATATACCTTCACCCATTGAATACGCCTGCGAAAGGAGTTCGGTCATGCCGTATTCTGAATGGATTGCTGGAACGCCAAAACCATTGCATAATTGTTCGTGTAGTTCTTCGCGAATCATTTCTTTGCGTTTGCCTTTCATGCCGCCGGTTTCCATAATAATGGTGTTTTGTAACTCAAACTGCTGCTTTTCGATTAAATCTAATAAAGCATACGTAACTCCAATCAGGATTACGTTTTGTCCTGATTCGTCTAATTCGATTAATTTTTTAATTAAATCCTCATGATTGTGCAGGTAGAAACCGCTTTCAGGATGATTAGAAAGTTTTATCAAATCTTCGACCATATAAATTAATGAAGAACCTTCTCTTTCCAGATAGGAAGGAAGCAAAGCCAGAATGACATAGTTTTCGATATTACCATAAAATTCCGAAAATCCTTTGCGGTAACTTTCTTCATAAAGTGTTACATCGGTTACAAGATGCTTGCTGGTAATCATTCCTGTGGTTCCGCTACTGCTAAAAATGGTATGAACAGGATTGGTATTCGAAACTACATCATGACTTTTAAAAAACTGAATGGGTAAAAAAGGGATTTGTTGTATCGTTTTTACACGTTGCACATCTGTTTTTAAGAAGTCGCAAAATTCTTTGTACACTAAATTGTTTTCATATTGAAAACGAAACACTTTTAATGCTATTTTTTCAAATTGCTTTTGGCTCGAAATCGTAAATATATCAGTAGCTGTGATCAAGAATTTTTTTTAGCAAAGGTATAAATTAATGTTTTTTCTAAGGTATAAAAAAAGCTCCAATTTGAATATTGAAGCTTTTATGATTGTTTTTCCG
Organism: Flavobacterium flevense; assembly: GCF_900142775.1. Lineage (GTDB taxonomy): Bacteria > Bacteroidota > Bacteroidia > Flavobacteriales > Flavobacteriaceae > Flavobacterium > Flavobacterium flevense. The sequence continues at coordinate 34,238 of NZ_FRCC01000002.1, read as the reverse complement.
AATTTGTTATCTTACAATAAGTTTACGGGTTGCCGAAGCATTTTGTTCATTAATTTTAATAATGTATACACCGGGTGCCAGATTTGAAATATTCAATTCTTTGGAACTGATTCTGGTTTGAAGTACTTTTTTTCCCAGAAGATCAAAAATCATAATTTCTTTATCGGCATCATTTTTAGTGGTTATGTATACATGGCCGTCACTTACAGGATTAGGATACAAATTCAAGCCCTCAATTACTGAAGGAGCACTTTGGTTTATTTGCGACTTCGCTGCCTGAGCATTAGTGTTCAGGGAGAAAAGAAAAACCATTAAAATGATACTATACAAGTAGTTTTTTTTCATTAGCTTGATTTTGAGTAGTAAATATACGAAAAATCAAATACTGTACCAAAAAAAATGCCCTCCTGAAAAAGGAAGGCATTTTTTAGTGTTATTTATTGTGGATTATAGTCCCATCCAATCCATCCAAGTTGCTTTTGAAGCACCATTTCCGGCACCAGTTGCAGTAGTTGTAGCATTGAATCCTAAAATCATATTACTTGCAGTAGTTGAATTTACAATTGTTACATTGTTTAATTTATTAGCTGTAAAATAAGTTTGAGAATCAGTTCCGTCAAAGTTGATTCCAAATCCAGATCCAGATTGAGTACTTTTAAAACCAGTGATATACAAGTTTGTGATTGTAGCATGAGTTCCTCTTCTTAACCAGGCTCCGGCTTCTTTTGTAACTGCAGGATTATTTCTACCTATAAGTGTTACATTAGATAATGTTGGGTTAGAAATTGGAGCTAATAAAGCATTGTTTTGATTGTTATCAGCTTCGATTCCACGGCTGTCAGCAGAAAAACCAGTAGCAGAAGATTGATCAGAATATAAATTAGTTACAGTTCCGTTCCATCCTTCTGTCCAGTCAAAAGAATCATCCTGACATCCAATAGCAGCAAGATTTGTAGCATTTACTGATCCTCCAAACCACTCAAATCCGTCATCAGAACCTTGGTAAACTAAGATGTTGTTAACAGTTGTTCCTGAACCTACAGCATAAAAAGTAACACCATTAAATTCAGCATCATCATTGATTAAGTTACCTGAATATTCAACGATAATATGAGAAAGAACTCCTGAATTATCAGCTGAATTTGTTCCTCCATAAGTTAAACCTGTAACCTCTGCAGTAACGTTTGTTCCAAGGTTTGTAACTGCATTTCCACAAATTACTAATCCTCCCCAGTCCTGTGGTGCAGGAGATGCTGCGTTTGATGTAAAAACAATCGGTTTAGCTGCAGTTCCCTGAGCTATTATTTTAGCTCCTTTTTCAATTCCTAAAAATGCAACTTCTTCAAATTGGCTATCTGCTTCGATTCTTGTTCCTGCAGGAATAGTTAAAGTTACACCTGATTTAACATACGTAGCACCTTTCAATGTATAAAGTGTCTCAGCGTTTAATGTCATATTTTCTGTAATGTTTCCAGATAAAACTCCTGTTTCCGGAACTTCAGGGCCATTATTGTTATCGTCATTTGAACAACCTGTAACAATTGCACCTAAAATAGCTAGAGTCAATACTAATTTTTTCATCTTCTTAATGTGATTTTTTTGTTTATATTTAGTACTGCAAATATGGAATGAATTACTTAGACGTAAGTTACCTAAGAGTTATCTAATCTTTATTTTAAAATTGAGTAATTGTAAATTTAATGTTACTGATTTTGTTGCGTTCAGTACTGTATGGTGCCAAAAAAAGCAGTCCGAAAACTGCTTTGATTTTTTGATAATATTTTAAGTTTAGAATAAACTGTATTTAATTCCTAGACTGAAATCAAGTCCTGTCTTGTATGAATAGGTTGTGGCATTGCCCTCAGCGTTTTCTTGGTATCTTTCGATTTTGCTATCCAAAAGATTTTTTACATTGAAACTGATATTTAAACGTTCTCCGATAGCTGCACTGGAAATAAAGTTAAGTGTTGGAATTCCTTTTTCCATAACATTTCCTCCGGTTTGGATATTTCCAAGAGAATAAATTCTGTCATGGAAATAATTCCCAACTAATGAGATAGTTGGTTTAAAACTACCTGCTTCAATTCTGTAGGTCAGATCCGCATTTAGTAAAAGGGGAGATGCGCCTTGTAAACCGTCTTTAGAATCATTGAAACTCACACTAATTGTGTTGTTTGTTTCTACTGCTACTTTTTGTGAATCTAACTTTTGTTCAGAATACATATAAGTGAAATTAAATCCTGCCGAAAGGTTTGATTTATCTTCTATATTCCATAGATTTTTTCTAATTTCAAATTCAACACCTGCAACAAATGCATTATCTCCGGCATTTACAAAAGTGTTATCATTTAGCGCAGAATTTAATCGGGCTTTACTAATAGGATCCATAATGTATTTTCCAAAACCAGTTACCGAAATTAATTCGTCACTACTTGGAAACAATTCCCATTTAATATCAAAATTATAATTGTCAGATGGATTTAAGAATGCATTACCCACGGTGCTTTCTCCAACAACTTCAAAACGGAAAGGTGCTTTTTCAATAAATTGAGGTAAAGTATAGGTCTTGCTTGCAGCTACTCTTAAATTTTGTTTATCGTTTAAAGTATATTTTAATGTTGCAACCGGTAGAATGTAAAGTTTGTCAATTTTTGCATCATCAAAATTTACATTTGGTAACGAAATATTGGTATCCCATTCCATTTCCTGTAAAACCTTTTCTGCTCTTACACCTACTGTATAGGTTAATTTCTCTGATGGAGAATATTCAAGATTTGCAAGTCCTGAGTGAATATTTACATCAGCATTGTAAGTAAAAGGTTTTAAACTACCTGCGTTTCTTGAAGTCAGAATCTTAAACGTATTGTTGACGTTTGTTGACTCAGACTGGTTTTCAGCATTTAGGAAATCGTCGATAGTATCCGGACTTGTTTCTATTCCTCCGTTAATTCTGAAATTGAATTGTGTAGCTTCAAAATCTCTGGATTTAACTCTTCCGTTATAACCAAAAGTTAATTTTCCTTTGTAATCTTCTTCACCATCACCTTTAAATAGCTTATAATCAAAAACTGCTTTTGCTGCAGCTTCATTTTCTTTCAAAGACTGAAAATATCGGTTGTTAGTTGATTGTGAGTTGGTATTAAAAATATAGCCATTTGTGCTTTCTACTAACGTACTTGTAATCCTGTCAGGCATATCCGAGTTTACGATTCCAAAAGAACCACCCCAGTTTAATGTTAATCTCTCTGAAAGTTCGTGTTTTCCTAAAAGCTGGTTTAAGAATAATTTATTTTGCTCCGTAATAGTTTGTCTTGTAAAACTATCTGATCCGTTTTCATTAATAAATCCATATTCGTTTACATCGCTTTTTGAAGAGTTTACAAAAACGCTATTCCATTTTACAGAATTGTTCGAATTGATTTTGTAAGCAACATTAGCCATTCCTGTTGACTTTGTTACATATTCATATTTATCAACATCATAAAAATCCTCAATAACATTATTATTTGTGTTTCCAATGTTTCTTTGATATCCTTTTTTCAGGTTGTAGCCATTTTCAAAAGAAGCTGTTCCAAAGAAACTTAACTTTCCATTTTCTCCAATGTTGAAATTTTTACCTCCTGAAATACCAAAGTTAGCATCAATAGGATTGCTTTTTTTAGTAGGTGACCATCTGTTTTCGAATTGATAAACACTGATGTTGTTTGGCTTTTTTACATTATAGAATCCTAATTTTTGAACTCCGTCTGCCATTTTAAAATCGGCATTAAAAGCATTGTTGTTTAAACCGCTTCCAATTTCGATGTTTAATGTTCCTTTTCCAATATGTTCTTTTGATACGATGTTGATATTTGCTCCTCCAACATCTCCATATGAATCAGGATAATATGTTTTGCTAACGCCAATGGATTGAATTACATCGGTTGAAAACAAATCCAGAGCAACGTTTTTATTTGTAGGCTCATTTGATGGTAAAGGTAGTCCATTAAAAGTGGTACTGTTGTAACGATCTCCCAATCCGCGTACAAAAATACCAGCCGTTCCATCCTGTTTTGAAATACCGGTTACTTTAGTCACAGCTGCTGCGGCATCGCTAACACCTTTTCGTGTCATTTCCTGTGCTCCGATACTTTGTTTAATTTCAACAGCATTTTTTTGTTCTAATAACAAGGCTGTTTCTTTTTGTCTGTTTACAACCGTTTTAATCACTACATCATCCAGTGCATAAGCTCCTGAAGATAATGCCTGATTGATGACAAGTTTAGCGCCATTTGTTACTTTTACAGGAACTTCTTTAGGTTCGTAGCCTATGAAAGTATATTGAATAATATAATCTCCAGGGGCAATACTGATAGTATATTTACCGTCAATATCTGTAGTAGTATTAATTTGAGTTCCTTTTACAAAAACATTCGCAAAAGGCAATGTTTCATTGTTAGCATCTTTGTCCGTTATTACTCCTGATATCGTGCCTTTACTCTGAGCAAAGCTAAGTGTCGTAATAAAAAGTGTTAGAATAAATAATCTAAGTTTCATAATTGATTAAATTTTTTGCAAAGAAATGCTAGCTTTGTAAAGTTGACGTTAATCAGCTGTTACGATTATGTTGCTGTAGTATTACTAAATTGTTATCTCTTTAAATTACGGTTAACACGAGTTTTATGCTGTTTTTTTATTATTACATTTACCATCGCAAAAGAAAATTTGCTATATATGAAAAAGAAAAACACAAAAATTTTACTGGTTGATGATGAACCGGATATTTTAGAAATCGTAGGTTATAACTTATCTCAGGAAGGCTATCAGATTGTTACTGCTTCTAATGGAAAAGATGCTATTGCTAAAGCAAAAAAAGAATTACCGGATCTTATTATCATGGATGTGATGATGCCGGAAATGGATGGGATGGAAGCTTGTGAAAACATCCGAAACATTCCTGAACTAAGTAACGTAATCATTACTTTCTTAACTGCCAGAAGTGAGGATTATTCTCAGGTTGCCGGTTTTGATGCGGGAGCCGATGATTACATCACAAAACCGATTAAGCCAAAATTGCTTGTGAGTAAAGTAAAAGCGTTATTACGCAGATTAAAAGAATCCGGCGAGCAGGATAGTGAAACACTTAATGTAGGCGGAATCGAAATTAACAGGGAAGAATACAAAATTATAAAAGACGATATCGAAATCGCTTTACCCCGAAAAGAATTTGAATTGTTCTATCTGCTGGCTTCTAAACCTGGAAAAGTATTTAAAAGAGACGAAATTTTAGATAAAGTCTGGGGTAATGAAGTAGTGGTAGGAGGAAGAACTATCGACGTACACATTAGAAAACTTCGTGAGAAAATAGGTGACGAACTTTTTAAAACTATAAAAGGAGTAGGTTATAAATTTGAAGTATAATATTGGTTTTTTAAACCATATAAGTCATATAAGTTGAATTTGATTATCTGGTAATTAAGCATTCTATATTCAGTAGGAATGTCCAATTAAGGTGATACTATTTTCTTTTTGTTCTTGTGCTTATGTGCTCTTATTTAAATTCCTATTTTTGTAAATAACCAAAGACAAAAAACTTATCTGACTTATATGGTTAAAAAAAGACAGGGTTGTTATTATATAAGAAAGATGAATAAATGAAAATTAGTTTTAAAAAAACATATAAGTTTGCTATAAAGTCGGCATTTTACATTAGTCTTTTCTCTACTGCTTTTGTCCTTTTTCTGGCCACGGTTATCTTTAAAGCTACAACGCAGAGTTTGTGGCTTTTTGGGTTATTTTTTGTTTGTGTAATCTATCTTTTTTCTTTTTTGGTTTTGCAATATCGGGTAGAGCGTTTTATTTACAGAAGAGTAAAAAAAATCTACGATGATGTTTCCCTGTTAGAATCCAGCACGCTAATCAATCAGCCTATCACGACTGATATGGAGACTTTAACCAGAGAAGTTAAAAAATTTGCTACGGATAAAAAGTTGGAAATAGAAATGCTGCAAGTGCGTGAAGAATACCGAAGAGAGTTTCTGGGAAATATTTCGCATGAATTAAAAACGCCTTTGTTTACGGTTCAGGGCTATATTTCTACTTTGCTGGACGGAGCAATGGAAGATAAGACTATCAGAAAAAAATATTTAAAACGTGCCGATAAAGGTGTCGAGCGTTTAATATATATTGTAGAAGATTTAGATATGATTACTAAATTAGAATCAGGTGATTTAAATTTAGACATTACTGAATTTGATATAGTCGAATTGATTCGGAATGTTTTTGAGTTGTTAGAAATGAAAGCGGATAGAAAGAAAATCACGCTGGCATTCGAAAATGAATACATTCGTCCTAATTTTGTTAAAGCAGATAAAGACAGGATTCAGCAGGTGATTGAAAACCTAATTGTAAATTCGATTAAATACGGTAAAAAAGACGGAACTACCGAAGTAGCGGTCGTGAATCTCACTAAAGAGAAAGTATTAGTCCGTATCAGTGATAATGGTGAAGGAATTGAAAAGCAAAATATCCCAAGACTTTTTGAACGTTTTTATCGTGTTAATAAAAGTGGTTCCCGGGCAGAAGGAGGTTCCGGATTAGGATTAGCTATTGTTAAACATATAATAGAAGCACATAAAGAGAAAATATATGTGGAAAGTGAATTTGGTATAGGTTCTGAATTTTCTTTTACCATAGAAAAAGCAAATACCAGAAAAAAGCAAGAGCTTAAATAATTTTCTTAAAAAATAATTTACAAAAAGGTGTAGTTGTTCATTCAGCTACACCTTTTTTTATGCTTTTTAATCAAAAATCATGATTTTTTTAGTTCTGAAAGTTTTGTTATTTGTTCCAATGTTAAGTAAATGTTAACTAAAAAAAGCTTGCGAAGTATTGATTTTACTGAACTTTTAATTTTTGTATAAAGTCTTTCTTATCTAATTGGATTCTAATGTGAACAAAAGTTTACGTTATATTCTCTTAACGATAACTCAGGGTTAATATTAAAAAAGAAGTTTAACATTAATTTTGCGCAAAAATAATATAATATTGATTTTTAGTTAAAATGAAAAAAATTTTATTTACAGCTTTACTTTTTGTTTCGGCTTTAGTGAATGCGCAAGATGTGAAGAAAGACGAAATTAAAAAAGAAGTAGTTCGTATTTTAGACTCTATCAATTCGGCTAATAAACAAAAACCGAGTGAAGAAGAAAAACCAATGATTGCCGATAAACCGGAAAAAACCGAGAAAAAAGAACATTGGTATGATAATATTGGATTAAGAGGTTATGTGCAGGTAAGATACAATGGATTGTTATCCAGTAATGATAAGGTTGCTTGTGAACAATGTGATAAGTCCTGGGGAACCACTTCTACAGATCCGGATGCAAAATCCAATAACGGACTTTTTTTAAGACGAGCCCGTATCGTATTTTCGGGCCAAATTCATCCGAATGTGTATTTGTATATTCAACCTGATTTTGCCAGTTCTCCCGGTTCCGGAGTGAATAATTTTGTGCAGTTAAGAGATGCGTATTTTGATTTATCATTTGATAAAAAAAGAGAGTTTAGAATACGTTTGGGGCAAAGTAAGGTACCTTATGGTTTTGAAAACATGCAATCCAGTCAAAACAGATTGACATTAGATCGTAACGATGGTTTGAATAGTGCTGTTGTAAACGAGCGTGATTTAGGAGCTTTTTTCTACTGGGCACCTGCTGCGGTTAGAGAACGTTTTGCTATGTTGATTAAAGAAGGTTACAAAGGTTCCGGAGATTACGGAGTATTTGCTTTTGGAGCATACAACGGACAAACGGCTAATAAATCAGAAGCCAATAGAAATTTACATATTGTAAGCCGTTTCAGTTATCCTTTTGTTGTTGGAAACCAGATTATCGAGCCTGGAATTCAGGCTTATACCGGAAGATGGGCTTTTACAAACGAATTGTCTACAGGAGTTACTACTGCTAATAAGCAAAATACATTAGATCAACGTGTGGCTGCTTCTTTTATTTTGTATCCAAAACCATTTGGAATTCAGGCAGAATATAACTTTGGTAAAGGACCTCGTTACAATAAAACTACCAATACAGTTGATGTATCAGACTTAGAAGGAGGATATGTAATGTTGAATTACAAACTGGATTTACCAAAACACCAAATGATATATCCTTTTGCAAAGTTTCAATATTATGACGGAGGTAAAAAACATGAAAAAGATGCCAGAAGTTATGTAGTAAGAGATTATGAATTAGGGATAGAATGGGCTCCTTTCAAAGCTTTTGAATTAGTTGCTGAGTGGGTAATTGCCGACAGAACTTTTGAAGACAGCGCGAGACCGGACAACAGACAAAGAGGAAATCTATTGCGTTTACAGGCACAGTTTAATTTTTAATTGATCAAAAAAATAAATAAATAAAAAAGTAGCCTTATAAAAGTTGGTTTGTCCATAATGGAGCGTAATTGCTTAATAATGAATTAACACAGACTTAATATTAGGAGGTTACTTTTGCAACAAAATTAATTTAAAACAAAATGAAAAAAACAAAATTATTTTTGATTTTACCTTTAATAGGTATGTTGAGTTGTGGTAAGGCTAAAACTGAAGACAAAGCTTCAGAGGATAATGCAGCAGCTGTTTCGGTAACTATAAAAGGAAGTGATACTGTTTTGCCATTAGCTCAAAAAGAAGCTGAAGATTTGATGAAATCAGACAAAAACGTAAGTATTACAGTTGTAGGTGGTGGATCAGGAGTAGGAATTACTGCCCTTGTTGACGGAACTACAGATATTGCTATGGCGTCGAGAGATTTAAAAACCGAAGAAAAATTAAAATTTTCTGAGGAGAAAAAAGAAATCGAACAAGTAATCATTGCTTTTGATGCATTAACAGTTATTGTTAATCCGGCTAATAAAGTATCACAGTTAACACGTGAACAATTAGAGAAAATTTTCACGGGTGAAATTAAAAACTGGAAAGAAGTAGGTGGCGCTGATGAAAAAATCGTAGCCTATTCAAGAGAATCATCTTCAGGAACGTATGAGTTTTTTAAAGAAGAAGTAATGGAAAAGAAAAACTATGCAACTGATGTATTGAGCTTACCGGCTACGGGTGCGATTGTTCAGGCAGTTAGTCAGACTAAAGGTGCTATTGGTTATATTGGTTTAGCTTATGAAACTAAAGAAGTAAAACAATTAGGAGTTTCTTATGATCAGGGTAAAACTTTTATCGAGCCATCTGTAGCAAGTGCTAAAGATAAAACCTATCCTATTTCAAGACCTTTGTTTTACATGTTTGATAAAACCAATGCTGCTAAAGTAAAATCAATTGTTGATTATGCACTTTCTGAGCAAGGTCAAAAAACAGTTTCTGATATTGGATATATTCCATTAAACTAATAAAGGTTGTTATTCTGTATTAAAAAAGGTTATCATTATCGGTAGCCTTTTTTATTGATTATTTTCTAAAAATACAATCGCTTAACATTAAGTTAACCTAAACATAATCACTACAGAACGTTGTTTGCTTAAAGCCGCTGTAGTTTTGCGAAAAATAAAAGATACTGATTTGAAAACAAATTTGAAACAGCTAAAAGAAAAAATCATTGAAACGATTTTAATGCTGAGCGGTGCAGCTACGAGTATAACAGTAGTTTTGATTGTCTTTTTTTTATTTATTGAAGGTGCCGGTGTTTTTAACAGAAAACCAATTGATGACGGATTTATATTAGCAGTAAATGCTACGAATCAGGTTAAAGGACTTCATCCGTCACAGATTAAAGATATTTTTGATAAAAAAATAACGAATTGGAATCAGGTAGGAGGGGATGACAGACCTATTGTTCTGTTTCGAACAAGTGATATTACCGATTATTATACGGAAGAAGAATTAGGTCCTGATTTTGAATATTTCCCTGAAAAAATCAACGAGTTAATCCAGAAACAACCCGGGATAATTGCCTTTTTTTCTGATAAATATAAGTCGGATCAATTTGTTGGAAAAGAGTTAGATATTGATAAAATCAAGGTTTGGGAATTTTTGTCTGGCGAAGAGTGGTTTCCTACTGCCCAGCCTATTGCTCAAATGGGTGTCAAGCCTTTGATTTACGGAACTTTGTGGGTGAGTTTTGGTGCTATTTTATTGGCTTTGCCTATTGGATTAGCGGCCGCAATTTACCTTAGTGAAATTGCTACAAAAAGAACCCGTAGTTTATTAAAACCTTTAATCGAATTATTAGCAGGAATTCCATCGGTAGTCTATGGTTTTTTTGGATTAGTAGTTATTGTTCCTTTAATACAAAGTACTTTTAATTTGCCTGTAGGCGAAACAGCTTTAGCAGGAAGTGTGGTCTTGGCCATTATGGCTTTGCCTACCATTATTACCATTTCTGAAGATGCCATGCGTAATACGCCACGTGCTATGAAAGAAGCCAGTTTAGCACTTGGAGCCAGTAAGTGGCAAACTATTTATAAAGTGGTAATGCCTTATTCGGCTTCGGGAATTACAGCCGGAGCAATTTTAGGAATCGGAAGGGCTATAGGAGAAACAATGGCTGTTTTAATGGTTACCGGAAACGCAGCAGTGATTCCGCATACTCTTTTAGCACCGGTACGAACTATTCCTGCAACTATTGCTGCCGAACTGGGTGAAGCGCCAAATGGTGGTTTGCATTACGAAGCTTTGTTTGCTTTAGGTTGTATTTTATTCTTAATCACCTTTGGGATTAATATGTTAGTCGAATTAGTCACTAACAGAAAATCACACAAAAAACATTAATAATGAATTCAAAAAATAATAAATTAGCCCGTAAAAAAAGAATCAGTCAAAACATTGCTTTTGGGATTTTTACTGCTATCAGTTATGCTATTGTCGCTCTTTTATTTGTTATATTAGCTTTTATTGTTATAAAAGGAATCAGTGTAATCAGCTGGGAGTTTATTACAGCAATGCCAAGTGAAGGAATGACCGAAGGCGGAATTTTTCCGGCTATTGTGGGTACACTTTGTCTGGTTTTTGCCAGTATGGTTTTTGCTTTTCCGGTAGGTGTTTTAGCCGCTATTTATATGAATGAATATGTAAAAGACGGTTGGATCAAAAAAATAATTAAGCAAATGACTAATAATCTTGCCGGAGTTCCATCGATTGTTTTTGGGTTATTCGGGATGTCATTGTTTGTGAATCAACTTGGTTTTGGAGATTCTATTCTGGCGGGTGGTTTAACCTTAGGATTGCTGGTACTTCCAGTAGTGATAAGAACAACTGAAGAATCTTTGAAAGCAGTAGATGCTACTTTTAGACAAGCCAGTTTAGGTTTAGGAGCTTCTAAATGGCAAACTACCAGTAAAGTAGTTTTACCCATTGCGTTTCCTAATATCATTACCGGTCTGATTCTTTCAATTGGAAGGGTTTCGGGAGAAACAGCTCCTATTTTATTCACCGTAGCAGCTTATTTTTTGCCTAAATTACCTTCTTCTATTTTTGATCAGGCTATGGCATTGCCGTACCATTTATATGTAATTGCAACCAGTGGAACTAATATTGAAAAGTCCCGTGCAATGGCTTATGGAACAGCTCTTATCTTAATTTTAATTGTATTAATTTCTAATTTATTAGCAAATGCACTTCGTAAATATTACGGAAAAAAAGTAAAAATGAATTAATACTGTTTGTTAGAAAAGGCAACAGCATATTGAAACAAATAAATAATACAACGGCATTATACCAGGATTAGCTGGTTTATAAAGTAAAAGTAAAAAGTATAACATGCACAAAATAGAATCCAGAAACGTAGACTTTTTTTACGGAGAAACTCAGGCCTTACACGATATCTCTTTGTCGATGAAGGAAAATACCGTTACGGCGCTTATTGGTCCTTCGGGATGTGGGAAATCTACTTACCTGCGTTTATTGAATCGAATGAACGATTTGATTGATAATACCCGAATGGAAGGAAGTATCCTGATTGATCAGAAAGATATTTATCTTAAAAATACGAATGTAGATGATTTGAGAAAGAACGTAGGAATGGTTTTTCAAAAGCCAAATCCTTTTCCTAAAACCATCTATGAAAATGTTGCATACGGTTTAAGAGTAAACGGTATTGAGGATAAAAAAATTATCGAAGAAAGAGTCGTTACTTCTATTGAGCAGGTAGCGCTATGGGATGAGGTAAAAGATAAATTAAAAAAATCGGCATTTGAATTATCCGGTGGGCAGCAACAGCGTTTATGTATTGCCCGTGCATTAGCTATTCAGCCTTCTGTTTTATTGATGGATGAACCTACTTCGGCATTAGATCCTATTTCGACTTCTAAAATTGAAGAATTAATTCACGAATTAAAAAATCAATATACCATTGTTATTGTAACGCATAATATGCAACAAGCAGCCCGTGTGAGTGATAACACTGCTTTTTTCTATATGGGGAAACTGATTGAATACGATAAGACAAAAACAATTTTTACAAAACCGGCAATAAAGCAAACTGAAGATTATATAACAGGAAGATTTGGTTAATTTTTATATATTACCATCAGTTAGCAACTTTTAAATTTAATACAATGGCATCACACTTCGAAATAGAATTAGAAAAGCTTAAAAATGTAATCATCAAGATAGGTAATCTTGCCGAGTCTCAATTGAGCGAAGCTGTAAAAGCCTTGCTTTCTGAGCCTATGGCCGAAAAGAAAGAGGTAAAGAAAACAGAAGAAAAAATCGATAAACTGGATGTGAAAATAGATGAGATTTGTCAGACTATCTTTGCCCTGCAACAGCCTGTAGCTTCTGATTTACGATTTATTATGGCTTCTATGCAAATTAGTAATGAGATTGAAAGAATAGGGGATTTAGCAATGAGTGTTATCAAAAACTCAAAAAATATTAAAGACAAGCATGATTTAATAATAAAATTTAATGTGTCTGAATTAGCTAAGCAGGTAGAACAGATTACTGTAAAAATGAATCAGTGTTTTCTGGACAGAAGTGAAACCACAATAGGGGAGATTTTTGTTCTTAATAACAGCATTAAAAAAGGCACTGATGATACCATTCATAATTTAATGAACGAAATGAAATCCAATTCAAAGGCTGTTGTTTCAGGAATGAATTTAGTGATGGTTTTAAAACATTTAGAACGCATTTCAGAGCATTGTACTAACATTGCTGAGCATGTTCATTTTATGATTAAAGCGAAGATCATCAAACATGAAAAATTTGATGACAGACAATAATAAATGGATTTAGTATACTATTTAAGCCAGGTTTTTCGATAAAGAAGCCTGGCTTTTTTTAATTGTCTAATCCTAAGGATTTGTTGAATAAAGTAATGAGTTCTACAATATTTTTGATGTGTAATTTATTGAAAATCTTGTTTTTATGAGTACTTACAGTGGTGAGCTGAATACTGAGTTTGTTCGCTATCTCAATATTTCCGTCGCCCTGAACCAGCAATTCTGATATTTCTCTTTCCCGTTTGGACAGTTTGTCTAAAGGATTAATACTTTCTTTATTTGTAGAAGCTTTTACTAAATCTTTTATAATATCAGGAGTTAAATAATTGCCTGTTTTTAAAATAGAATCTACCGCATTAGTCAATTTTTTTTTGTCACTCAGTTTATTGAGATAGCCATTTGCTCCGGCAATAACATAGGGACAGGCGTGTGTTTCTTCCTCATATACTGAAAAAATGAGTATCTTAACTCCATCCTGTATATCTCTTATTTGTTCAATCATAGCAGTATTACGACCGCCCGGAATATTGATGTCTAATATGATTAAATCAAATTTTTTCTCTTTTAATACGGTTAAGGTTTCATTGTAATTTTCGGCGGTTGTGATAGAAATATTTTTGAATTTCTCTTCTAATATGATGGAGACACCAGTTCTTACAACTAAATGGTCGTCAACTATAAGGATTTCTTTTTGCATAGCTTAAATAGTTAAGTTAAAGACTTGTTTTGTTTTAAATTGATATCAATGGTAACGGTTGTTCCTTTGTTGTCAGGGTTTGAAAAAAATGAAATATCTCCTTTAAGGATAATTAATAATTCTAAAACAAGATGCAAACCGATACCATAAGTGCTTAGAATTAGTTTTTCAGTATCTCTGTTTTTAAACAGATTATTATAATAATCGATAATATCCTGACTCATTCCTGATCCGGTATCTTTGACCCAATAGCTTATATTTTCGGAATTGATATGAGCACCTATTTCTATAATGCCTGAAAAAGTATTTTTTACTGCATTGTCTATTAAATTATGAATGATTATAGAAATAATTCTGATGTTGAGGTCTGATTTTAAATTCAAATCTGTTTTATTGATGATTTTGGTACCATTATTAGCGGCTATTTCTTCAAAAAAGCTTCTTTTATTTTCAATTAAATCATAAACAGAATAAAGCGTCTGATTGTAATCCCGATCCTCAATGTATATTTTCGAATATTCTATTAGCGTTTTAGTAAATTCATAGAGTTGTGAGGAGGATTTGTAGATGGAATTTATATATTTAGTTAACGTTGTGTCTTTGGATTTCTTAGTATTGCTGCTCAGGTGCTTTGCAATTAACTGAATGTATTTTAACGGACTTCTAATATCGTGGCTTATCGTTCCTATTATTTTTTTATGTTGGATAATTTCAGAGTGTAAATCTTGTTTTGTTTTTTCTAAGTCATTAATTATAGCTTCCAGTTGTTCCTTTTGCTGGTTCAGCTGCTGTTTGGATTTTATTATTTTGCGTAGCATGGCGCTGTAATAAATACTTATGGAACCTATTATAATACAAATGAAGAATATGTTTGTTAAAAGCAGGTAGTATTTTACTGTCCGTGTTCCTTTTCCCAGAGAGTTAGAAAAATTATCTTCTTTGATTGCTATTTTTTTATTGATATTGTCCAGTATTTCCAGTGTTTTAATTTTGGTGGCGATATCAATTTCGTTGTTGTCTACTTTTTTCTTTAATTTATGAGCTACCTGATACAACTCCAGATTTAGTTCATCGGCACCTTTCCATTCCTGTATGGCTTCTTTAAAAAAAGAGAAATGTTTAAAATTTTTATAGAGCCAGACCATATCATCTAAGTCTTCTTCGGTATTTTTCCCTTCTCTGAATCCTTGTTTTATGGTTTCATTATCTAATTTGCCTTCTAATGCAATTCGTGCTTTGGCATCTCCAATTGGGACAGCAAGATTTGATTTAAAATTGGTCCAATATGCTTCTTTGGATGTAAAAATGTAATTAATTAAGTTGTTTGTAGCAATGTTGTGTCCTTTAGAATAGTGGGATTCTCCATTGACATAGGCTCTGGCGGCTGATAATGTTTTTATAGTATAAAAATTGATAACTATTAACATTGAGCAAGCGGTGAGTATTATAATTAAAAAAGTAATAGTATTTGCTTTTCCCTGTTTCAATTTTCAAAAAAAATAAGTTGGTTTGATTAATTGGTGTTAATGTAAGAAATCCAATGACATGGATAGCAATTTTTATCGATGTGATTGTAGTTCTTTACAAAGATAGCACTATAATCAAGTATTTTTTGTAAGAATAAATCTGTTTTGAAGTTGATTTTTAGCGATTTTTTAATAGTTTTTATTTTGTTAACTTATAGTTTTATGTCTAGCCAAAATAGGCATTTATCTCTATACTATCCTTTAATTTTGTCACTAAATCTTTATTACTGTTCGGTTTTATAATTTCTGTAATCCTATTATTCGGATTAAATAAACCTAAAATATAGATTTCAATCAAAATTAAACTCTTTGGATTATGAGAAAAAACTACCCAGATTTATCTAATCAAACCTTTACCGATATTAAAAAAACAAGAAACGTATTTCGTTCTCTTTTGTTGTTTATTGGTTTTATATTATTGTCTTTTAATTCTTACGGACAATGTAATGTTGAAGAACCGACACCGTTAATCTCAGTTTCCCCTGGTGATTTTACCGTTTCAAAAAACACTTTTGCAAATGGTCCTTTGGCTCTTTGTGTAGGATGTAGTTTAACCGGTGAATCTAATTTAATCGACGCCGATTTAACAAATTCAGCTACAGCCAGTTTTGGACTGTTAACGGTTAATTACAGCCATTCATTGAGAGTGACTGCTAATAATACGACTACTTATGCTGCAGGAACTTTTGCGGGATTTAAAATTGGTCCTAATGGTGGCTTACTCAGTTTAGATTTATTAAATGGTACAGTCATTAAAACCTATAACAATGGTGTGGAGCAAGAGTCTTTTTCAGGTGCTTCCTTATTAGGATTGTCATTATTATCTAGTCCGGGTCAGTATATAGTAGGTTTTAATACGACTACAGCTTTTGATGCAGTAGAAATAGTATTAAATGCCGGAGTAGGATTATTGACTACTACTAATGTATATCATGCGGTAGTAAGAGAATATTGTGCAGGTCCGGCTTTAGATTGTAATACGGTTGCAAGAATGAGTTTGCCTACTTATCCTGTAGCTATCAGTCAGGCTAATACAGGAATGTCAGGAGTAAGTGTGGGTAGTGTTGCGAATGTTGAAAATGCGATTAACTCTAATGATGCTGATTATGCAACCATTAATTTAACACTTGCTGTGGCCGGTTCAGGAAGTATTGCTATCAAAGATCAGATTACGGATTATGCTGCAGGAACCTATGCCGGTTTTGAAATAGAAAATACGGGTCTTTTAAATATAGCTGCTTTAGGGAATGTTGTGGTTGCTACTTATTTAAACGGAACTTTTCAGGAACAATTTAGCGGTAGTGATTTGGTTGCCAATGTTGGATTACTCCCTTCGGCAGGTCGTTTTAAATTAGGATTTGTTAGTACTCTGGATTTTGATGAAGTAAAATTATCGTTGAATCAAACTGTGGGTTTAAATCTTGGAACAACGAGAGTGTATGGAGCTGTTTTTCAAAAATTTTGTGCAGGACCAGCTTTAGATTGTAATACAAAAACAGCTTTAACAGCACCAACATTTCCGGTTTATGTAAACAATGTAAATTCAGGGATTAATGGGGTGCTTTGTGCTTTATGTGATGTCGTTAATCAGGATAATTTAATAGATGCTGACCCTGATAATTATGCAGAAGTTAATCTGGCAGTAGGATTAGGAACAACCGGAAGTTTATCTGTAAAAGAACAAATTACAGATTATCCGGCAGGAACTTTTGCAGGTTATATGGTAGAGAATCCAAATTTGCTTGATGTTGATGCATTGGGTGCGGTACGAGTAACCACTTTTTTAAATGGTGTTCAACAGGAGACAAAAACAGGTAATGGTCCATTAGTGGCTATTGGTAGTGACTTACTGGGAGGATCAGGAAGAACAACGATTGGTTTTGTATCTACAACAGCTTTTGATGAAGTTCAGATTACTTTTGAAAATTTAGTTTCAGTCAATTTAGGAGTGGTTAGAGTTTATAATGCTGTATTTGAAAGATTTTGTGCGGGACCGGCTTTAGATTGTAATACAAAAACAGCTTTGACTTCGCCAACCTATCCGGTATATATTAATAGTGATAACACCGGTATTGATGGGGTGCTTTGCGCTTTATGTACCGTTGTGAATCAGGATAATTTAATAGATGCTGATCTTACTAATTATGCCGAAGTGAATTTGTCAGTAGGAGTAGGGACAACCGGAAGTTTATCTGTTAAAGAACAAATTACAGATTATCCGGCAGGAACTTTTGCAGGTTATACCATAGAAAATCCCAATTTATTAACTGTAGGTGCTCTGGATGCCGTAAGAATAACAACTTATTTAAACGGAGTTCAGCAGGAAACAAAAACAGGAAACGGACCTTTAGTGTCTGTTGGTACTGATTTGTTAGTTGGTACGGGAAAAAACACTGTAGGTTTTGTTTCTACAATGCCTTTTGACGAAGTTCAGATTACTTTTGAAAATTTAGCTTCTGTAAATTTAGGACAGGTAAGAGTCTATAATGCTGTTTTCCAGAGATTATGTGACCCTGTTGTTGAATGTAATGAAGATTATGTTTTATCAAATCCTGATTTTCCGGTTGTAATTAATGGAGACAGAACAGGAATTGACGGAGTTGCCTGCGTTTCATGTGCAGTAAATAATACCGATAACTTATTGACAGCCGATCAAACAGATTTTGCTAATATCACTTTGATTGCAGGAGTGGTTGGTTCCGGATCTGTTGCCGTAAAAGATCAGTTGTTTACTTATCCTCAAGGAACTTTTGCAGGATATGTTATCAGAGACCTTGGAACTTTAGCACAGGTTAATTTGCTTCAGTCATTGACCATCAGTACTTATAATGATAATGTTTTACAAGAATCCAGAACTGCAGGTCAATTAATTGATTTGTCTCTTTTAGGTATTGATATTTTAGGTTCAACACCGGGAGTATATAATATAGGTTTTAAAACAAGTTTAGCTTTTGATGAAATAAGGCTGACTTTGAATTCTGTAGCCAGTGTTATTAATTCGATTGATGTATATGGAGCATTTGTAAATACTTCAGAAAGTGACGGAGGACCGGGAAGTGGTTTAGAATGTAATTCTTCAGCAGTTACAATTACTAAAGACGGAACTTATGTAGATGCTAACAATGATGGAATTGCAAATGTGGGAGACCGAATTGATTATGTTTTTGATGTAAGAAATACCGGTTTTGAGACTTTAACAAATGTAACTGTGACGGATAATAATGCCACAGTAACAGGAACTCCGATAGCCAGTCTGGCTGCCGGTGCTAATGATACCACAAGTTATACAGCTACTTATATGATTACTCAGGCTGATATTGATGCAGGAGTGGTGTATAATTTAGCAACAGTTACTGCCACAACTAATGTGGGAACTACTATTACCGCCACTTCTACAGATCCTACACCTTGTGCGACTTGTCCGATAAATCCAGGCTGTACTGATTGTACCGCTACACCAATAGACCAAACTAATACTATTGCTTTGATCAAAACTGCCTCAGTAGGCGGAACAGGAGTTTTAGGTGATGTTATTACCTATACTTTTAGTGTAACCAATACAGGAAATACAACATTAACTAATGTTGTAGTAACTGACCCAATGCCAGGATTAACTATAACTGGAAACCCAATAGCTACATTAGCTCCGGGAGCTGTGAACACAAGTATCACAGGAACTTATATCATAACACAAGCTGATGTTGATGCTGGAAAGGTAACTAACTCGGCTTTAGTAACTGCTAAGGATCCGCAAAATAATAATGTAACTGATATTTCAGGGACAACTATTACAACTGATGATAATACAGAAACACCGGTAAATCAAACCCATTCAATTGCTCTGGTTAAAACCGGAAGTGTTGTTGGATCCGGGGGATTGGGTGAAACCATTACTTATACTTTTGCAGTAAAAAATACAGGAACAACAACACTTACAAATGTAGTTGTAACGGATCCATTAGTTGGTTTGACTATAACAGGAAACCCAATAGCAACTTTAGCACCGGGAGCTACTAATATAAGTATTAAAGGAACTTATGTTATTACGCAAGCTGATGTTGATGCAGGAAAAGTAACTAACTCAGCATTAGTAACCGCACAGGATCCACAGAATAATAATGTTACAGATATATCCGGAACCACTTTAATTACAGATGATGCTACTGAAACGCCAGTGGGTCAAAGATCAACAATTGCTTTGGTCAAAACTGCCTCAGTAGGCGGAACAGGAGTTTTAGGTGATGTTATTACGTATACTTTTGCAGTAACCAATACAGGAACTACAACCTTAACAGATATCATAGTAACTGACCCAATGTCAGGTTTAACTATAACTGGAAACCCAATAGCTACATTAGCACCAGGAGTTGAAGATACAACTATCACAGGAGAGTATACTATTACTCAGGCTGATGTTGATGCCGGGAAAGTAATTAATCAGGCAACCGTAACTGCCAATGATCCGTTAAATAATCCGGTTACTGATATTTCTGGAACTACAATTGGTACAAATGACAGTACTGAAACGCCGGTTAATCAAACCAATTCAGTTGCTTTAGTTAAAACAGCGGTTGCTGTTCCAGGAGGAATAAGAAATTTAGGAGATGTAATAACTTATAATTTTAGTATTACTAATACAGGAACTACAACATTGAAGAACATTGTAGTAAGCGATCCAATGGTTGGTTTAACTATAACAGGAAATTCAATACCTACTTTAGCACCAGGACTTACTAACAATACAAGTATCACAGGAACGTATGTAATTACTCAGGCAGATATTGATGCAGGAAATGTAACAAACTCAGCAACAGTAATTGCAAAAGATCCACAGAATAATAATGTTCAGGATACTTCTGGAACAGCGGTTGATAATAATGATGCTACAGAAACTCCGGTAACACAAACTCCGGCCATCGCCTTAGTAAAATCAGGAGTTTATAATGGCAATGCTACGAAAGCAGCAGTAGGTGATACAGTTACCTATACTTTTAGAGTTACCAATACTGGTAATACAACATTAAGTAATGTTGTAGTGACTGACCCAATGTCAGGATTGGTAATTACAGGTAATCCGATAGCTACTTTAGGAGTTGGAGTTTCAAATGCAACCATTAAAGGAACATATACAATTACACAAGCTGATATCGATGCAGGAAGTGTAACCAATACAGCTACTGTATTAGCTCAGGATCCGCAAAATGATAATGTTCAGGACACCTCTGGAACAGCGGTTGATAATAATGATGATACGGTAACAATTTTACAAAAATCTGCTTCGCTAGCCTTCGTTAAAACAGCGGTTTACAATGGTGATGCTACTAAAGCTGTTGTAGGAGATAAGATTACTTACACCTTTACAGTAACCAATACAGGAAATGTAACGGTAAATAATATTGTAATTAATGATGCCAAATTAGGAGTAACAGGATTGGCGCTGGTTCCATCCACTCTAGCACCTTTAGGAGAGGGAGTGATTACACAGGAATACACGATTACACAGGCAGATATTGATGCAGGAGTGGTTAGCAATACTGCAATTGCTATTGGTCAGGATCCGCAAGGAGTGAATGTTCAGGACATCTCCGGAACAGCAGTTGATAATGACAACAGCACCGAGACGACGATTCCGAAATCAGGATCATTAGCCTTTGTTAAAACAGCAGTTTATAATGGTAATGCGACTAAAGCTGTTGTAGGAGATAAGATAACCTACACATTTAGAGTAACCAATACAGGAAATGTAACCGTAAGTAATATTGTAATTAATGATGCCAAATTAGGAGTAACAGGATTGGCACTGGTTCCATCGACTCTAGCACCTTTAGGAGAAGGAGTGATTACACAAGAATACACGATTACTCAGGCTGATATTGATGCAGGAGTGGTTAGCAATACCGCAATCGCCATTGGTCAGGATCCGCAAGGAGTAAATGTTCAGGATATCTCCGGAACAGCAGTTGATAATGACACCAACACTGAGACTACTATTCCAAAATCAGCATCATTAGCCTTTGTTAAAACAGCGGTTTATAATGGTGATGCTACTAAAGCTGTTGTAGGAGATAAGATTACCTACACGTTTAGAGTAACCAATACAGGAAATGTAACCGTAAGCAATATTGTAATCAATGATGCCAAATTAGGAGCAACAGGATTGGCATTGGCTCCATCCACTCTAGGACCTTTAGGAGAAGGAGTGGTTACACAGGAATACACGATTACTCAGGCAGATATTGATGCAGGAGTGGTTAGCAATACTGCAATCGCCATTGGTCAGGATCCGCAAGGAGTGAATGTTCAGGATATATCGGGAACAGCAGTTGATAATGACACCAACACGGAGACGACGATTCCAAAATCAGGATCATTAGCCTTTGTTAAAACAGCGGTTTACAATGGTGATCCTACTAAAGCTGTTGTAGGAGATAAGATTACCTACACCTTTACAGTAACCAATACAGGAAATGTAACAGTAAGTAATATTGTAATCAATGATGCCAAATTAGGAACAACAGGATTGGCACTAGTTCCATCCACTTTAGCGCCATCTGCTACAGGAGTGGTTACACAGGAATACACGATTACTCAGGCAGATATTGATGCAGGAGTGGTTAGCAATACCGCAATTGCTATTGGTCAGGATCCGCAAGGAGTAAATGTTCAGGACATCTCCGGAACAGCAGTTGATAATGACACCAGCACCGAGACGACGATTCCAAAATCAGGATCATTAGCCTTTGTTAAAACAGCGGTTTATAATGGTAATGCTACTAAAGCTGTTGTAGGAGATAAGATTACCTACACCTTTAGAGTAACTAATACAGGAAATGTAACCGTAAGTAATATTGTAATCAATGATGCCAAATTAGGAACAACAGGATTGGCACTGGTTCCATCGACTCTAGCACCTTTAGGAGAAGGAGTGGTTACACAGGAATACACGATTACTCAGGCTGATATTGATGCAGGAGTGGTTAGCAATACCGCAATTGCTATTGGTCAGGATCCGCAAGGAGTGAATATTCAGGACATCTCCGGAACAGCAGTTGACAATGACACCAACACTGAGACTACTATTCCAAAATCAGGATCATTAGCCTTCGTTAAAACAGCAGTTTATAATGGTAATGCGACTAAAGCTGTTGTAGGAGATAAGATTACCTACACGTTTAGAGTAACTAATACAGGAAATGTAACCGTAAGCAATATTGTAATCAATGATGCCAAATTAGGAGCAACAGGATTGGCATTGGCTCCATCCACTCTAGGACCTTTAGGAGAAGGAGTGGTTACACAGGAATACACGATTACTCAGGCAGATATTGATGCAGGAAAAGTAACCAATACAGCTATTGCCATTGGTAAGGATCCGCAAGGAGTGAATGTTCAGGATATCTCCGGAACAGCAGTTGATAATGACAACAGCACCGAGACGACTATTCCAAAATCAGGATCATTAGCCTTCGTTAAAACAGCGGTTTATAATGGTAATGCTACCAAAGCTGTTGTGGGAGATAAGATTACCTACACCTTTACAGTAACCAATACAGGAAACGTAACGGTAAATAATATTGTAATCAATGATGCCAAATTAGGAGCAACAGCACTGGCATTGGTTCCATCCACTTTAGCACCATCTGCTACAGGAGTGGTAACACAGGAATACACGATTACTCAGGCTGATATTAATGCCAAAAAAGTAACCAATACTGCTATTGCAATCGGTAAGGATCCTCAAGGAACAGATGTTCAGGATATCTCAGGAACAGCAGTTAATAATGATGATGCAACAGTCACAGATTTACCGGAAAATGCACAAATCGCTTTACTGTTAAAAGGTATACTTCAGGATGAAAATCAAGATGGTCAGGCTCAGATAGGAGAGACTATTAAGTATAGTTATACAGTAATGAATATGGGAGATGTTCCATTGTCAAATATATGGATTGAAGATGAAATGGTTGGTCACGGAATGAGTGAAGGTTCAATTAGTTTAGCTGTTGGTGCTATTGATAATAGTACTTTCTCTTCAACTTATACTCTTACTCAGGCAGATATTATTGCAGGTAATGTTAGTAATCAGGCTATAGTTTTTGGTACAAGTCCTTTAGGTAAAGTCGTTCAGGATTTATCACATGAAACAAATCCTCTGGAAGATGGAGTTACTGTTGTAGGTGTGGATGGATGTGCATTAAATGTCTTTAATGCAGTTGCTCCAAATTCAGGATCAGAGTTTGAAAAAGTATTATACATAAGAGGTATAGATTGTTACCCGGATAATTCGGTTCAAATATTTGACCGTTGGGGAGTGAAGGTGTTTGAAGTAGATGGTTATGATAACAATACTAAAGCTTTTAGAGGAATATCTGAAGGAAGAGTAACAGTGAATCAGTCAAAAGGATTGCCAAACGGAACTTATTTCTATGTAATTAATTATGTAGATAAGGATGGCAAAGGGTTTAATAAATCAGGCTACCTGCATTTAATTAATGATTAATAAATGCAGAATACGAGAAAGAAAGGTTCTTTTAGAATAAAATTAAAATTAATAGTATGAAAACAAATTCTATAATAATACTTCTGTTGTTAGTAACGGTGTCTGGTTTTGCCCAACAAGATTCACAGTACACACATTATATGTATAATACCATCAATATCAATCCTGCTTATGCCGGTAGCCGCGGTGTAACAAGTATTTTTGGCTTGCATCGTACACAATGGGTGGGGCTGGATGGCGCACCCACTACAAATGCATTTTCTATAAATACACCTATACGAAATTCAAAATTGGGTCTTGGACTGTCTTTTGTAAATGATAAAATTGGAGCTTCGGATCAAAACAATATTTCGGCGGATTTATCTTATACCATTCCAACTTCTGAAAAGTATAATTTGTCTTTTGGTATTAAAGCTACAGCTAATTTACTGAATGTAGATTATACAAAATTAGATCGCTATAATGGAGGTAGTCCGGTGTTTCAAAACAATATTGATAATGAATTTTCTCCCAATATTGGAGCAGGTGTTTACTATCATTCGGATAAATTATATGTAGGTTTTTCGGTTCCAAACTTCTTAGATGTAAAACATTTTGATGACAATGCTTCGGCTGCTATTCAGGATAGAATGCATTATTATTTAATGGGAGGATATGTTTTTGATGTAAGTCCTACCGTAAAATTAAAACCAAGTGTTTTGACAAAAATGGTATCAGGAGCGCCTTTACAGGTGGATGTTTCTGCTAATGTGTTGTTACAGGATAAGTTTACATTGGGGCTTTCTTACCGATGGAGTGCTGCTGCAACAGCCATGGCAGGAATTCAGGTTACTGATGGATTGCTTATAGGATATAGCTATGATTTTGACACTACTAGTTTAGAAAATTATAATTCAGGTTCTCACGAAATATTTTTACGTTTTGAATTATTCAACATTCAAAAACGAATAATAACTCCAAGATTTTTCTAAAAAAAATAGCTTATGAAAAAGTATTACATATCAATATTGTTGTTTGGTTTTTTTGCTTTACAACTCTCAGCACAGGTTAATTCTGATAATAAAGCAGATAAAGAATACGATAGATTCGCTTACATTGATGCCATCAAGACATACGAACGTATGTATGAAAGAGGGTATAAGTCGCCGGATATGTTGTTAAAGTTAGCTAACGCATATTATTTTAATGGGGATTTAGAAAATGCAGCCAAGTATTATAAAGAGCTTTATGCTGCCGAAACCATCGTAAAACCGGAATTTTATTATCGTTTTGCTCAATCCTTAAAATCGATTAAGGAATATGAAAAAGCCGATGAAATGATGGCCCGTTTTAATAAAGAAAATGGAAATGATCTAAGAGCCAAATTAGCCTTAACCCAAAAGGATTATCTGGAAGTGATCAAAAAGAATTCCGGCAGATATATAATTGAAAATGCCGGAATCAATTCGGAGTATTCTGATTACGGAAGTTCTTATTACAAGGAAAATTTAGTTTTTACAACTGCCCGTGATACCGGAAATTTTGTAAAAAGAATGGATCCCTGGACAGGAGAAGGATTCACTAATTTGTATCAGTCAAGTATTGATGCTGATGGTTCTTTAAAAGACGTAAAAAGAGCATTCAAAAATTTGAATACTAAATTCCATGAGTCAACACCTGTTTTTACTAAAGACGGAACTACGGTTTACTTTACCAGAAATAACTACAACAATGGGAAAAGAGGTAAAAATGCTAATGAAACCACTTTGCTAAAAGTTTATAAAGCGACTTTAAAAGGGGAAAGTTGGGATGCTATTACTGAACTGCCTTTTAACAGCAATAATTACAGTGTGGCACATCCTGCTTTGAGTTTTGATGAAAAAACCATGTATTTTGCTTCGGATATGCCGGGAACTTTAGGTCAGTCAGATATTTATCAAGTGAGTATCAACGAAGATGGAACTTTCGGTACTCCGGAAAATTTAGGAAAAACAATCAATACTGAGGGTAGAGAAACCTTTCCTTTTAGTACAGAAAAAAACGAACTTTATTTTGCTTCTGACGGTCATCCCGGTTTAGGAGGGCTGGATGTTTTTGTTTCGAAAGCCAGACAGGACGGAAGCTTTAAAGAAGTTTTAAATGTAGGGGAGCCTTTAAACAGCTCTAAGGATGATTTTGGTTTTTTATTTAATACAAATACTAAAATAGGGTATGTTACTTCTAACAGAGACGGAGGATTAGGAGGAGATGATATCTATAAAGCAAAAGAAACCAGACCCATTGAATATCCTTGTGAACAATTTTTAGCGGGTACTGTTGCTGACGTAGAAACCGGCGAAATGATCGAAAATGCTAAAGTAAGTTTATACGATAGTAGTTATAAGCTTTTAAAATCAGCTACTACAAATGCTAAAGGGGAGTTTGATTTTGGCGAAGTGGACTGCGAAGCTAAATATTATATCAAAACAGAAAAAGAAGCTTACAATACTGACGAAATTTCAACCACAATCGCTGACAATACGGGGAAAACTATTGTTCCTGTAACTATTGAAAAAACACTTAAAAAAGTAACTGTTGGAGATGATATCGCTAAGGCTTTCGGAATCAAAATCATCTATTTTGATTTGAATAAATACAATATTCGTCCGGATGCAGCTTTGGAATTGTCTAAAATTCTGGATGTAATGGTGCAAAATCCAACAATTAAAATCGATATCCGTTCCCATACTGACAGTAGAAATACAGCAGCATATAATGAAAAACTTTCAGAAAGAAGAGCTGCTTCAACTAAAGAATGGTTGATTCAAAATGGTGTTAATCAATCCAGATTAACAGCTAAAGGATACGGTGAATCTCAGTTAGTCAATAAATGTGCTGACGGAGTTGAATGTACAGAAGAAGAACATCAAGCTAACAGAAGAAGTGAGTTTGTTATTGTTTCTATCCAATAACTAAGTTTTTAGTTAGGTTAGTTTTTGTATCGCTATCCTATAACGGGGGTTAATGAGGATAGCATTTTAAACACACTAATCGACCTTTATTTTGGTTGATTAGTGTTGTTTAATTTTAGACCTACATCAATATCTGTTTTTATTTTGTTTTTAGTTGTATGTCCTGAATGTAGGTTTTGTTTCCATTCGAATTGATGTAATACTTGCCGCCTTTGGCACCAGTATATACCTTTTTACCATTATAATTACCGGTAATTTTATCGGCTATTTTTGGCGCTTTTTCATTACTGATATTTTCTTTTACTCTTTTGCCAATTCCTTTACCTTCATCCTTAATTTTAGCATCAGCTTTATTTATTGCTGATTTTGCTTTCCCTTCGTTACCTTTTACAAAACCCTGATTTTCTCTTTTTTTACGATTAAATTCGTCTTTTTGCCTTTTTGCTTTTTTATCTATTTCGGCAACTTTCGCTTTAGACTGTTCAACAGATGGCGAGGCATTTACTTCTAATTTTCCTGTTTTTTTTAAAGTTACTTCTTGTGCAAAAGAAGCTGTAGATATTGCTGAGGCAATACATAATAAAAATAATTTTCTCATTTTTTTGTTTGTTATGGTTATGACAAATTTGTTTAAATAAAAATTAAAATATAGTAGAACAAATCCTTACACTATGTAGAATTAATTATAAAATCGGTCTTTAATCCCTTTAGTTTATTTTGGCTAGAGTAGGAGGCAGGCAAGAATTAAAATAATATTCTAATTCTCTAGTTAATTCAGATCGAATGACAGAAGTGTCAAGTAGAAATATGTCATCAACTTTTTTCATTTTTTTTAATATTTCTTCATTGAATGTACATACAATCAAAGGGATTCCCTTTTTATGCACTTTCTTTAAGTCCGATAATTCTTTCTCTGAATAAACTACAAATATTATTATCGAATAGTTTGTTAATGAATCAGTATTGAAATGATTGAAATTTCTATAGACATCAAAAGTGAAATTCGTTTTGAATTTATATTTTATAAATCTTGAAAAATATTTCTGGGGATCGTATATTAAACCTTTTTTTTTATCCATACCTCATGTCTCTTTACTATTCTGGTAACTTAGAATTTTCACCACTTAATGATTTTTTTGATATTCCGGCATTGATGTTTTATTATTATCAATACAGTTTTACTTCCGGACTTATCATAAACCCTATTTTTAGCTCATTTAGATTTGTTTAGTTTGGTCAGGATGAGATTTTAGCCTCAATTAGAAAATCTTAAATACTATTGTTAATTGTTAAAGTGGGTGATGTAATACTAAAAGGATAAATTCAAATAAAATAAAATCGATCTACAAATAGGGAACCAATTAAGGGAACCGGCTGTTTCTTTTGGTTTGCAGCATTCATGATGCCTAAAATCAAAAAGGTTATAATCCCAGTATTTAAAAGGGTAAATACTAATAACTGGGAAGAGATAATTGGAAATATAGTAAAGAATAAGACATTCAGAAATATGCTTAAAATACCTAATCCAAATGATTGTTTTAAATGATATTGAACCAATAAAGACCTATACCCACCATTATAATACATAGCAAAAGCAATTATCCATCCTATAATGGTAAAGTAGCTGATTATGGAGATTGTTTTTCTATTCATTTTTCATTTTCATTTTTAAAATTTTTGCATCACCTCTCCTCAAAATAGTCATCCTTTATTAAAAATTTACTGTAAATGTTTTTATTTGATTCTAGAATGGATTTTTTGATTAGATACATTCAGTTATGAGTAGGAGTTTGGATTATTCCTAAAGTTAAATTCATGTTGATCAGGAGGCAGGAAGACCCCAAAACTTCCATATCCGACCTAAACTGCCAAAAAAGCTTAAATCTGAGCCACCTGAAACAACAAGAATATAAGTAATCCAACTTATTTATATATAAATCAGTAACACATTGCAGCTTTCAATAATTATCTAAGCTGTTTATATTGCACATTCGATATTTAAAACCCCAAACCCACAATTACAGGGAAACTATAGTAGCTATGTAAGTAAGAAAGTCATTTTTTATATAGAATTACAATTTGTAAGTAATTCCAATTTTTGCTCCACTTGTAGCATTTCCGCCTCCTAGTTCTAAATTGACTCCAAATTTATCCGTAAAGAAATACCTGGCACCCAGCTGTGCTCCAAGTCCAATATCAGAATGGTCATTTCCTTTATACATGTCATTATCATAACTCCACACATAATAATTAAGACCTAGACCGGCATACAAATCCCATTTACTTGGCATTTTTAAAACACGATTGAAATGATAATTTCCGTTAACACCTATCCCAATTACCGAAGATTTATATTTGTTTGATCCGTATGTTTGACTATCGGAACGATAAGACAATTCACCCCCTAAAGTGATATCCTGATGAATTCCATAATCAAGACCTACATAAACTGGAGTACCCCATCCGGAAGTTCCAAATCCGGCGTTTAATTGCAGGCCTCCTTTTTCTAATGAACCTTGTGCAAAAGCACCTATTGAAACTAAGCATATAATTGCTAAAAGAATTTTATTTTTCATATTTTTTATTTTATCGATTTACTCATGGTGCTACTATTTTACGTTTCCTGTAATTGTAAAGATTAAGAGCTAGTAATCTAATTTCAAATTTAATTCCAACGAAACGAACAATCTGTAGAAAGCTTAATAGGGCTTTGTAGAACTATTTCTACAAGAAATTCCTCTAACAGATTTTTGTATGGATAAACGAATTATTTTAAATCACAATCACCCCAAAACACACAAATCTAAAATCGCTACAAAATGGTGTAGTAACAGCTAGTAATGCAAATTGACAATTGAATTTTTTATTGCTTTTAGTTTTTAATTTTCAAAATTGTAGAGTGAAATCACCAATCATCATCATTATATTAAAAACTACAATTTTGTAATAATAAATTCCGATCTTCTATTGGCTTGATGTTGTTCTTCGGTACAATCCGATTTATTGGTTGGTTCGCAACCGCAATCGTTCACTAATTGTGATTCTCCGTAGCCTCTTCCGGTAATTCTGGATTTGTTAATATCTTTTGATACTAACCAGGCGATAGTCGATTTGGCTCTTCGGTCAGATAAAGCCATATTGTATTTAGCTGTTTGGCGGCAATCGGTATGCGAGCGTACATCTATTTCCATCGTTGGATTTTGTTCTAAAACATCCAGTATTTTCGACAATTCCATTGCGGCATCTGTACGAATAAACGATTTATCTAAGTCAAAGTAAATAATTTTGATTTTAAAACATTTGGAAAGATCATCACCAATTGCCAATTTGCAAACTTCTTTTTCGAGTTCCATAGGCACAAAAGTTTTGCCTGATTCTTCTGCTGTCACTGTAGCGATTTCTATGGTAGTGTATTCTTCCTTTTCTGCCCTTAGATAGTATTTTTTTCCACAATCTACTTTCCCGAAATCAAATTTTCCCTGACTGTCGGTCATTGTTTCTTGCAGTTTTGTATATTTAGAATCAGACAAAGACACCTTGCTATTAGTTAATGGTAATCCTGTAATTTTATCGGTTACAATTCCTGATAACAACTGCTCGCATTCCAGCTTTTTAGTTTCTACAAATCGGTAGATATCATCATTTCCCTGGCCTCCATCTCTGTTGGATGTCACATAGCCGTATCGGGTTGAATTGTTGATTAAAAACCCAAAATCATCCATGGAGCTGTTTAATGGCTCTCCCACATTTTGTACCTCTTTATATCTTCCGTCTGCTTGTTCTTTGGTCACAAAAATATCTAATCCTCCAAGGCCAGGGTGTCCATCAGAGGCAAAGTACAATTCATTGTCAGGAGTTATCATAGGGAAAGTTTCTCTTCCCTCGGTATTGACAGTCCGACCTAAATTAGTTGGTGTTCCAAAACTTCCGTCGCTGTTTATAGCTACTTTATAAATATCAGATTGCCCAATAGTTCCGGGCATATTAGACGCAAAATACAAGGTCTTCTCATCGGCACTCAATGCCGGATGCGCTGTATTGTATTCATCGCTATTGAACGGCAACTCGATAATGTCTTTCCAATCGTCTCCATCTAGAGTGGCTTTGTATATTTTAAGCAAAGTGGTTTTATCGGCATCTTTACCTTTTTTACCATTCAGGAAATTATTTCTGGTAAAGTAAACTGTTTTTCCGTCTTTAGTAAATACGGGTGTCGACTCATGAAATTTAGTATTTAATTTTTTTCCAAATGGATTTGGGTTTGATAAACTTCCCTGATCGCCTATGTCGGCACTGTATAAATTGGTAAAACTTTCGCCTGTCCAGGTATGTTGTTTTTTGGATATGCCAATGGTATCTCTTGCCGAAGCAAATATTACTTTATTATTATAAAATGTACTTCCATAATCTGATTTGTTCGAATTAATTCCGGTGTTTTCAAGAGTATAACGTCCTGAATTTTTTTTAATTTCTGCCAAATAATCTTTTTGGGAAGCAGCTAATGCTGCTCTGCTGTCGTTACCGCTTTTTTGATTGAAGATTATCAACATTTCATCGGCCTTTTTGTATTCTTTTACGGCTTTAAGGGATTGTGCATAACGGTAATAATATTCAGGAGTTACTTCTTGTGTCAAAGAAAATAACTCTCCATAATATTTTGCAGCGTTATCTAATTCACCCTTGAAATAATAGGAATCGCCCAGTTTTTGCAACATATCAGCCGACTTATAGCCTTTTTCGAAAAGACGTTCATAGGTTTTTATGGCATCAACATAAGCATATTGGTCATATTCTTTGTCGGCTTTAGCTTCTTTTGCTTTTTGTGAATAGTTGTTCATTGTTATAATGAAAAACAGCATACTACATATAATTTTTTTCATAATGGGTCTTTTTTAGAAGAATCTTGGTGTAACTATTCTACTGTTGCGTGAGAACAATTCATAACGCAAAAATATTTCGTGGGAACCTGAATTGTAGTTGGATAATCTTGTGGTTTCTAAGTCATAACCATATCCTATAAACCAGTTGTCGTTCACCTGAAAGCCTGCCAAAGCACTCACGGCGGCACTCCATCTATAGGCAACACCGGCTACAAATTTCTCATTAATCATAAAATTACCCGAAATATCTACTTGTAGCGGTGCGCCTGCAACCATTTTTGTTAATAAGGAAGGCTTAAACTTAACATTTGGATTTAAATCAAACACATGGCCAGCGATTAAATAATAATGGATTTTTTCAGTCGCAACATGGCTGTTAGCCCCTGTGCTGGCATACCTGTCAAAGTGTTTGGTTTCTAATAGGTTGGGGGCAGATAGGCCAATATAGCTGTTGTCTGAATGCAAATACAATCCCACACCTATGTTAGGTGAAAATTTGTTGTCAATATTTGTATCAAATGCGTAATCGTTCTGATCGTATTTATTCAATTTTGTGAAATCTATATTAAGCAGATTTGCTGATGCTTTTAATCCAAAAGATAATTTGTATTTGTATGAAGTTTGAATTGTGTAGGAGAAATCTACCGCAATATTATTCTCGTCTGATGGCCCGATACGATCGTTGATGACAGACAAACCTAAACCCACATTGCTCCCGTTGATGGGTGTGTGGATCGAAGCGGTATTAGTCACCGGCGCTCCATCAAGTCCTACCCATTGGGTACGGTGTAAGGCAAATATGCTCATCGTTTCCCGTGATCCTGCGTAAGCCGGATTTACATTGATGGTGTTATACATGTACTGTGTGAACTGTGAGTCTTGCTGGGAATAACCTGCCATCGACATCATTAGTAAAACTGCTATTTTGATTTTTGCTCTCATCTCTTTTATTTTTAATCTTGAGGGAGAGAAATTCATTTCTCTCCCTCAAAAATTATTTTATTTTCTATTTAAATACAAGTACCCTGATTTTTCGTGTCCCTTAGATTCACTATCTCTGTATTTAAGGATATAGAAATAAGTTCCTGTAGGCAATCCTTCTGATTGTTTTATTGTTACACGACCTTCGGAGATACCTCTAAAAGCTTTGTCTGTATTGTTATATCCGCTTCTTTCGAATACTAATACTCCCCAACGATTGTATATTTCAACAGTGTTGTCCGGGTAACATTCCAGTCCTCGTATGTAAAAGACATCGTTATTTCCATCATCATTTGGAGATATCGCATTAAACACTTCTATTGTACATCCAGTTACACCAAGTACAGTAGAATCATCGGTCAAAACACTACTGCTATCAGATAAATCTTCAACAACATAATTCAATGGGCTTGTTCCAAAAGCAGTCGCTTGATTTGTTACACTTCCTAGCAAGAGATCTTCTTTAGTTAATGGGTAAGTCGCTGTAAATGTTGTACTGTCAGATTCGCCTATTCCTAATGTTATCGGTTCACCTGTAATCACTATACCAGGTAATAAATCCGTAATCCTAACATTGCTCAAAGGAACATTTCCGGTATTTGTAATTGTAAAACTATAGCTTATGGTTTCTCCTATTACTGCATATCCGTCGGCATGTTCATCGTTAAAATGAGCAGTTTTCACAATTGCAATTGATGGTCCTTCTACAAAGACACTCACTGTTGCAGTATCACAGAAAGTAGGATTTGCTTTGTCACATATTTGATATGTTACTAAATAGTTTCCTCCTGCTGTTCCTGCCGCTACATTCACGCTTCCATTCACAGGGTTTAATGTTACTCCTGTATTAGTAGTTGATACCTGAGTTAGATTCACAGTTGCTAATGTTGCCGGAATACCGTTAAGAGTATCGTTAGTTAATACATTTGATAATGATTGACCTCCTGTTATACCTGTTATTGGATTTCCTGTATCATTAGCTGCATCAATCAGAACGACTCTTACATAAGCTGTTGCTGTATCACAATTACCCGGTACTGCATCTACTTCACATAACTGATAGTTGATGGTGTAGTTTCCTGAAGGGGTATTTGGCGCTAAGCTCAATACACCTGTTGCATCAATACTCAATGGTCCTTCCGTTACCGGTGTTACATCGGTATTGTTTCCTGTAACTGGCACTCCATTCAAGGTGTCATTTTTTGTAACATCACCAACAATAGTTGCACTTGCAGCTGATTGAATGGTTGCAAATGGTGAAATTGCTGTTCCATCATCTTTTGCATCTATCGGGTTCAATACTGTTACAGTATCGGTTACCGAAGCACAATTTGCAGGGCTTACCGCCAATTCTGTTATCGGATTTACCTCACAGATGGTGTAGGTGATAGGGTAAGTTCCCGATGGAGTATTTGGTGCTAAGGTCAATACACCTGCGGCATCAATACTCAATGGTCCTGCTATTACTGGTGTTACATCCGTATTCTCTGGTGTTACCGGCACTCCGTTTAAGGTGTC
>NZ_FRCC01000004.1 GCF_900142775.1 Flavobacterium flevense | reverse complement strand
AATAACTTGCGCGTTTTGCGGGGTGCAAATGTAACATCTGTTTTTAAATCTCACAAACTTTTTTAAACCTTTTTTAGAAAATAATTCTTCTGTTTGATTTAAAGTGTTTGTCAGTATATCTTAGAACGTCTGCGTTATTGCGGGTGCAAAATTAGTCACTCTATACCGTTAAACAATACTTTTCTATCACTTATTTTTAATCTTTTTTACAACTCGCTGAAAACAAGTTTTTTAATTTTTAGTAAATTTTCGTTTTGTAGGATTTTTGAGTTTTAACTGAGGGGTTTCGCAGAGATGCACTAAGAAAACACAGAGATTCGCTAAAGGTTTTTATTAGAAAAGTATAAAAAAACCAAGCCAATATCAACAACAATAGCTAAAACAAAGCTTCTCGATACAATTTCAAACAATAAAGCTATCGCATTATCATTTAAAATCACTCGAAGTGACGAACAAAACTTTACTTAAACAACTGCAACCCTAGCCCCGATAGTAGCGGCATCCTCTTGTCTCGCCCCTAAGACG
This sequence comes from Flavobacterium flevense, assembly GCF_900142775.1. GTDB lineage: Bacteria > Bacteroidota > Bacteroidia > Flavobacteriales > Flavobacteriaceae > Flavobacterium > Flavobacterium flevense. The sequence continues at coordinate 366,466 of NZ_FRCC01000004.1, read as the reverse complement.
AGACTAGAGATATAGCGTCCCGAAGCCTCGGGAGCGGGAAAATGCTCCTGAAAAAAGCTAATCGAAACGAATGGCTCTTACAGGTGTAATTTTAGTAATGATATAGGAGGGAATCAACAATACCAGCAAACAAACTCCTACTGTTAAAAGGTTTAACAACAAAACATAAAAGAGATTAATATATACCGGCGCCTGATTTACATAATAATTCTCAGGATTAAGTTCAATAACTCCGAAGTACTTTTGAATAAGCAAAATGCTTATCCCTATTAAATTACCCCAAAATAATCCGCGAAAAATTAAATAAGATGCATTGTAAAGAAACATTTTTCTAACAGACCAATTGCTTGCCCCTATTGCTTTCAGAATTCCTATCATCTGGGTACGCTCCAAAATCAAAACTAATAATGCTACAACCATATTTATTGTTGCTACCAGTATCATCACTATAAGTATAACAACAATATTAAAATCAAACAACTGAAGCCATTCAAAAATATAACCGTATTTTTCTACTATGGTTTTAGAATCTAAAGTCGAAGCTGTATGTTCGTACACTTCATTTCCAATAGCTTCTATTTTACTAAAATCATTTACAAAAACCTCAAAAGCACCTACTTGATCTGCTTTCCATTTATTTATTCGTTGCATGTGCCTGATATCGCCCAATATATAGGTAGCGTCAAATTCCTGAAAGCCGGAATTAAAAATTCCCACCACCTTAAATCTTCTGATGTTAGGCAATTTATTTTGGCCTTCTTTCATAAAAAAGGTATTAAAACCATCACCTACCTTAAGTTTGAGTCTGTTAGCCAGATATTGAGAAATTAAAACTTCAGCATTAAGAGCTTCAACTAAATTAGGCAATCTACCCGAAACCAAATATTCCTTTATATTATCCCATTTATAATCAGTACCAACTCCTTTAAAAACAATTCCTTCGAACGCATCAGCAGTTCTTATAATTCCGGCTTTACTGGCAATTGCCTGAATATGATTTACTTCAGGAACTGAACGGAATTCAGGATAAAACTTTTGATTCTTAGACACCGGAACTAAAGTTGCTTCCGACTGGTTGTTATCGTAATTAGCAATAATTATGTGACCATTGAATGCCGAAATTTTCTCTCTGATTTTTTGCTGAAGACCAATCCCTGTTGCAACAGATACAATCATCATAATCATTCCGATTGCAATAGCAGAAATTGCAATTTTTATTATAGGTGCAGATATACTACTTTTATTTTCTTTAGCAGTAATCAATCTTTTTGCGATGAAATATTCTAAATTCAAGTGCTTAAATTTCAAAATTGGTTATCAAAAATACTGTTTTATTCTTGCTTTTACTAATGAAGACTGACAAGAACCTGCAAAAAACAGAAAAGAAAGAGGACATAATAAAAAGAAAAGTATATATCTGTAAACCCCTTTACAACGGCAGTTTCTTTTTCATTTCCTCAACAATATTATACACAGCAGGACAAATAGGAATGTTTTTTATTGTAATAGCAGAAATTTGCTGAAACTTCTTCCTGTCGGTATGCGGGAATTCCCGACAAGCTTTAGGACGCACATCATAAATGAAACAAGTATTATCTGTATCCAAAAAAGAACAAGGTACCGTTTGTAAAACATAATCCTTATCTTCATCAATACGCAAATACTGATCAATAAATTGCTGTGGTTTTTGACGAAGGTGTTTTGCTATTCGTTCAATATCGGCAGATGTAAACAGCGGACCTGTAGTTTTACAACAATTAGCACATTCTAAACAATTCGTTTTTTTAAATTCAGCATCATGTAAATCCTGCATTACATAATCTAAATTTTTGGGTGCTTTCTTTTTAAGCTTATCAAAATACTTTTTGTTTTCGAGTTGCTTATCTTTGGCTAACTTTTGTAGTATGTCAATTTGTGGATTTGTCAATTTAACTATTTGATAAATGAATTGCAAAATTACATAAAACGAATTTACAAACAACTCACAACCCTAATAAAGTATTATGAAAGATCTTTTTGGCAAAGCTATTCTTGATTTTCAAACCAACAACTCACCAGAAAACTTAATTACCGAAACTACTATTTCAGAAGAAGACGAAATGAGTGTTGCTTATCTATTTCGGGATTTTAATGAAATGCCTAAATTAGAACAAAAAGCATTAGAATTATCCCGAGGAAAAACACTCGATGTGGGTTGCGGTGCAGGAAGCCATAGTTTATATCTTCAAAACGAAAAAAAACTCGATGTTACTGCTATTGATATTTCGAAAAATGCTATCAAAGCCTGCCAATTAAGAGGTTTAGCTTCTGCAAAAGTAATTGATATTCTCAATTTAGATTCTGATGAAAAATTCGATACTATTTTACTATTAATGAATGGTACAGGGATTTTTGGTACTTTGAAAAACACCTCAAAATTTCTCGAAAAATTAAAATCTCTATTAAATCCGGACGGTCAAATTTTAATTGACAGTTCAGATATCATCTATATGTTTGACGAAGATGAAGACGGAGCATACGAAGTTCCCGCCAATGGCTATTATGGAGAGTTAGAATTTTCACTTTCGTACAAAGGCGAAAAAGAAGATTCTTTCCCTTGGCTATATATGGATTATAACACTTTGCAAAATGCAGCTTTCGCCAATGGATTACAATGTGAATTAATTTTAGAAGGCGAGCATTATGATTATTTAGCCCGATTAAGCATATAAAAACAAAAAAGCCAGCAAAATTACTGGCTTTTTTGTTTAAGGGATATTCAAATATTTATGCGTTTGTAATGAAACCCTCCATTTGGGATTGTTCATTACATAATCTACAATTAGCGGAGTCATTTCTTCTTTCTTGCTCCATTCCGGCTGCAGGAACAGAATAGCGTTTTTATTTACTTTTTCAGCTTGCTCTTCAGCAAATATAAAATCGTGCTTATTATGAATAATCACTTTTAATTCATGGGCTGCATTATAAACTGTTTCTGTAGGTAATTTATTTTTCTTTGGCGAAAGACAAATCCAATCCCAAGTACCGGAAAGCGGGTATGCACCTGAAGTTTCAATATGAACTCTTAAATTTCTGTTTTTTAACTTATTAGTCAACAAACTCATGTCCCACATTAATGGTTCACCACCTGTAATAACAATAGTATCAGCATATTTATCTGCATTATCAACAATCTGATCAATGCTTGTAGGAGGATGTAACTCGGCATTCCAGCTTTCTTTAACATCGCACCAATGGCAACCTACATCACATCCACCAATTCTAATAAAATAAGCTGCTGTTCCTGTATGAAATCCTTCTCCCTGAATAGTATAAAATTCCTCCATCAAAGGCAACATAGCACCTTTGTTCACTTCTAACTGAATTTCTTTTGATAGCATTTTTGTAATTTAGGGTGCAAAGATAACTAATTTGTAAAAGACATTGTTCAATTATATTAAATGCTTAACACAAGAGCATAAAAAAAGCCAGTATTGCTACCGGCTTTTTAATTTTATTCTTATCAATTACTGAAGCGTTTTCAATGCTTGAATTGAATATTCATTTGTTGGATCTACCTCGAGCGCTTTTTTGAAATACTCAATAGCCTTAGGCTTATCAAAGTTTGCATATCCGGCAGCCATTGTGCTATAAGCCTCAAGTAACTTCGCTTTTACATTTGGCTTAGCTAATTCTTCAGGACCTTTAGCAGTAACATGATCTATATACTCCTGATAGTATTTAATCATTGCCTGATCATCTTCTAATAAACTATTCGTTCTTGCACGTGATACATAAGCATCTACAGTTTCAGGAGAAGCTTTCAAAACATTTCCGTAAGCAATATCCGCTTTCTTTAAAGCAATTGTATCTCTTTCAGCAACAGGTTTTCCTGCATTATCAAAATAGATAGCATTACCTAAATAGTAATTATCAAGCAGGAAAGTTCTGCTTTCATTATAAGAAGTTGCAATTTCTAAGATTGCTGCTGCTTCTTTAAACATTTTTTTCTCATAGTATTCTTTACCTAAATCGCCCAGACCATCAGCTACAGAAGGCTCAAGTTCAACTGCTTTTTTAATAAGTGCAATACCTTCTGCATATAAAGCAGGGTCTACAGCAGTAGCATCAGCATTAGTTCCTTTTTTAATTTTGGCCTGACCTAAGTATAAATAATCCAAAGAAATTACCTTATTAGATGGGTTTTTAATGAATTCTTCCAAAGAAGAAATTGCTTCATCGATATGCCCATTTTCAAAAGCTGCATAACCTAAATATCTTAAAATCCTTGGATTTACTTTGTCCAATTCTTTCATTTTATTAGCTTCAACTTCTAAAGCTTTATAATCTTTTGCTAAAATCAAGAAATCAGCATGACGCATACGTGAATCTAATGAGTAATCAGTAAGAGTCATGTATTTTTCATAATAAGACAAAGCTTGTTTGATATACTCATCATAACGACCAGGAACATTTAATGCCCAGTAGTAGTAAGTTTCAGCTAATTCTCTGTAAACCGGAGCATAATTAGGACTTAAAGCAATTACTTCATTGTAAGCCGCTACTGCTTCCTGATATGCCTTAGCACCTTTTAACAAAACACCTAATTGTACTTTTGCTCTAATTAAACTATTGTCAGCCTGAAAAGCATTACGATAGTTAGAGAAAGCCTGATTTTGATTTTTGTCACCATAATAAGCATCTCCAAAAGCTAAAAGAACTTGTGGTTCATCAGCATTTTTTTCTTTTGCCAATTCTAAAGTAGCAAGTGCAGCTTTGTAATCCGGATTAGAATTATTCATATACGCCTTAGCTATATAAATATATTCTTCAAAATCCTTTTTACGCATGTCATTTTTTACAGATTCAAACTTTGCTTTTGCTGCAGTAGGGTTGTTATTCTCTAAATCAATCTGACCCAATCCGATATTATTAAAATGAGCATCATCTTTAGCTTTCAAACCTTCATTATAAGTGATTTTAGCCGAATCAATAACACTTTGTTTCAAATAAATGTTTCCAAGCAGAAAAAAAGCTTTTCCTTCTGACGGATTCGATTTTATAATTGATTTTAAAGATGTTTTAGCTTTTTGAAATTGTTCTGCATCAATTTGTTTCTTTACTTCATCAATATCCTGAGCTTGTAGAACAGAAGCTGAAGCAAAAAGTGCAATACTTAAAAATTTAATTTTGTTCATTGTAACTTTATTTAATTTATTCATTTTCATTTTTCGTTCTCACTAATTATTTCAATTTGTTTTTAATCAAAATTTTTCTTCCCGGAATAGTAACCGGTAAAAGTCCTGATTTCAATACAACTCTTTGTCCGATTTCGCCCGCTAAGAATGACGCAAACCCCATACCCAGTCCTGAATAACCCTGACAATTGATAATAAACAAATCACGTGCCAAAGGATAAGTTCCTTCTGCTAAATTGTTTTGAGAAGGTGCAAAATAAGAATTTTTATTTAAACCTTCAACATCGAGTACGTTAATATTAGTTAAATATTCATTAATATTAGCAGTAGGCTGCAACAACCAGTTAACACCTATTACCCCTATCATTCCTTCGTTTTCAGCAACGAACTTAACCACTTCCTCATTAGACTTAAAAGAATACACTCCTTCTTTAGGTACTTCTTTAACTCCTGCTAATGTTGTAAAATAACGAACAGTACTTGAATTTGGATTATCAAAAACCAAACCTTTCACTCTAGTTTGATTTTCCCCTTTTAAAAAAGCCACAACATCTTTCATTGCAATTAAAGTATCTAATTCCTTTTTATTTGAAATTAAAGCAATCGCATCAGATGCAAATTTGGTTGTCTTAGGTTTAATTTTAACTTTTTCAAAGAACTTCAATTCATCAGCATTCAACTCTCTTGACATAATCACCACACTAGAAGTATCTTTAAGCAAGGACTGAATTAATTCTTTCTCAGATTTAGCTTCCAGAATAATTTTAGCTTTATAGGTACTTTCAAAAACAGCTATCTGATCTTCAATTAAGGGCTTTACTGTCTCATCAACCAGTATGGTAGTTGTACCTTTAAGAATAGATTCTTTGTTTTTTTGAGAATCGGATTGTTTACACGAGATAAAGAAACCTACTCCCACAAACAAAAGCCCCAACCATAACAGCAGTATTTTTTTCATAACTATTCTTTATTATCATTAATAATTCTTATGCATCGAATGAAGGCATACACTATCAAAAGCACACCAAAAGCAATTCTGTAATTCATGGGCATGTTCATGGGAAAGTCTTTCATAAACAGAACAATCAATCCCAAAACTAAATAAACCAAAAAAAACAAAATGGCTATAACGAGAAGAAATCGCTCTTTAAGCGATTTCTTCTGAATGTTTATAATAAATCTCTTCAACATTAATCTTGACTTACAATTGTAATTGGAAGAGAATATAGTACCCTAACTGGTTTTCCGTTTTGGATTCCCGGATTCCATTTTGGACATTTTTGTAAAACTCTTATCGCCTCTTTTCCTGTACCGTAACCAATATCTCTTAATACTTTGATATCTGTTAATGATCCGTCTTTTTCAACCACAAAAGTAACGTAAACTTTACCTTTTAAACCACCTTCATCCGGTGTACGATAGTTTTTACCAACAAAAGAATAGAATTTCTCCATACCACCCGGAAATTCAGGTTTTACTTCGATACCGGCTGTATTATAAACCTGATCATCTGACTCTTCAACTACCTGACTTGTCTTAGGTCCGGTACCGGCAGGAGCAACTGATAAAACAGCATCTGGATCTCCCTTGATAGTCTGACTACCAATTTTCTTTTCTTTGATTTCTTCAATCTTTGGCGGCTCTTCCACTACTTCTTCTGCTTTAGCCACTACTGGCTTAACAAATTTCACCTGATCCACTTTTGGTGGTGGTGGTGGTGGTGGTGGCGCATTTAATTTAGGCGGCTCTACTTTCTTTGGAGGTAATTTCACATTAGTAAGCTTTACTTCTCTAATTTCAATATCCTCATCATCAGTTGATTTAGGAATCAAACTAATAATAAGAGGAGCACTAACTGCCAAGCTAAAAAAGAATGCACCAATAATAAGCGCCTTCGTTGATGTCTTGCCGTTAGATTTTCTTAAGTCATAAGCTCCATAAAGTTTATTACGTCCTTCGAAAACGATATCAACCCATGAATTTTTTAATATATCTAATTTCATTTTTCTTACTTATTAGGTTATTAAGAAAACAAGATTACTCTTGTTTTCCGTCTAACAATTTTTGTTCCTCAGGTAAAAAATCATTAACGATTGTGTAAGTAGGAATATTAGAAATTGCCATCTCATCTAAAATATCAACTACATTCTTGTAAGTAGATTTTTTAGTAGGTTTAATAATTACAATCATTCCTTGATCCGGCTTACCTTTCGCTGTTGAATAAGCTAAAACTTCTTTCTTTCTTTTCAACAACTCTTTACGTATTCCATCCTTACCATAAGCAATTTTATCAGGACCGGCAATAGGATTATATATCAATCCCATATAATAAGTCATCTGATCATTTTCTCCCAGTATAATCGTCATCGTTCGATTCTCATCAACTTTTAAATCATCTGTCTTATCCTTTGGATCCTTATCTGGCAACCCTAAACTCATCGATTGGGGTTTTGACAACGAAGTAGTAAGCATAAAGAACGTAATTAGCAAGAACGCTAAATCCACCATGGCAGTTAAATCTACCTTCGAATTTTGTTTTTTACTTCTTACTTTGCCGCCTTTACCACCACCACTGTCGCCGGTATTTAATTCAGCCATTTTAGTGTGTTTTTTTTAATTAAAAATCTTTTCCTCTCAATCCGGTTATCAAGCTAAAAGTATTTACATTTTGATCTTGCAAAAGATCCATTACTTTTCTAATAACAGGATATTGCTCTTTCGCATCACCTTTGATCGCTACTTGCAACTCTTTATCATTCACTTCAATATTCGCTTTACGAGCATTGTAAACCCACTCTTTAAGTTGATTATCTAATGAATCCATTGGAATCCCAGTTTGATCAGCTTTTACTCTATCCGAAGACTTCATGTCAATAATTTGTTTAAGACTTCCTATTGGCACACCAAAATCAGTCATTAAAGCAAACTTATCTTTATCCTCTTCTGAAAAAGTCATACCATATTTTTCAGCCATCAACTCAAGCGTTTTCTTACGAACATCTTTTCCTTTTAAATCGAAAAATACTCTGTCCTTTCCATCAACATTACCTATTGTCAAAGTTGCTAAATCAGAATCCGGCAATTTTGTCTGTACAGTTGATGCTGGCGTATCCACAGGCATTACCTCAGGAACTTTAGCTGTAGCTGTCAAAATAAAGAAGGTAAGCAAAAGGAACGCAACATCACACATGGCAGTCATATCTGTCGATGTTGACTTTTTTTTCATTTTTATTTTAGCCATTCTTTTTGTTTTTTATTTTGATACAATGATATCAAAAATGATTATTGTTTCAAACTTCCTCTGAACTTTCTGTAAGTATTCACGATTGTTGTACCTGCCTCATCAATAGAGTAAGTCAAATCATCAATTTTTGAAGTAAAGAAGTTGTAAGCAATAATAGCCAAGATAGAAGTAGCAATACCTGTAGCTGTATTAATAAGTGCCTCAGAAATACCTGTTGCAAGTGCAGCCTGGTCTGGAGTTCCAGCAGAAGCTAATGCACCAAACGCTTTAATCATACCTGATACTGTTCCTAACAAACCTCCAAGTGTTCCTAAAGATACTAAAGAAGAAATAATAGTCATGTTTTTCTCTAACATTGGCATTTCAAGAGAAGTAACCTCTTCGATTTCTTTATGAATAGTTTCTGAAGCTTCTTCACTGTTGAATCCTTCTTTTTTAACATCCTGATATTTTACTAATGCTGATTTAATTGCATTTGCAACTGAACCTTGTTGTTTGTCACATGCAGCAATAGCTTCTTCAATATGTCCACTTTTTATACTTGATTGTACTGAAGCCATAAAAGCATCTAAATTTCCTTTACCAGCAGCTTTTGTAATTACAAAGAATCTTTCAATAGAGAAAACAATAACCATTAATAACATTCCTAACAAAATAGGTACAATAAATCCTCCTTTATAAACCTGTCCTAAAGTATTAATTGGGTGACCAGTTTCTGGATTTCCTCCCTCAAAGTTAGCAGGCGATCCCATGACGAATTTCCAAATCATAACTCCCACCAACACACATAATACAATAATGATTCCTGAAACCATTCCTCCACCTTTTGAACTGCTTTCTTTCTTAACGTTTGCCATTTTTTTTTAAATTTTAATAGTTTTAAATAATTTTATTTTAGTTATTATTAACTTGTAGTCCCGCAAATTTATACGTTTAGTTCAAATAAAAAAATTTTTTTTCGTTATATTCAAATTAATCATTTGTAAATTGATGTTAAAAAAATATAAACATTGTTTTATTATCAATATCATCAGGAAAATTCAAAGATTTTGACAAAAAAATTTATTAAATTGTGCATTTATAACGCAATATTTCAACATCTCATTTCTTTATAAAAAAAATGCTTTTTTTTTACATTTAACAAAAAAAAAGGCTTAAAATTACAGTATACACTAATATTTCATCACACCAGAGCATTAATCACACTTCATCAAAACTTATAAATCACATTTGATTCTTATGGATAAAACCGAAAAATTCATTGAAAGCATCTCTCAGGGATACCAATTTAAAGGCGAAAGCATTTTATTAGGAGGAGCTATATTAGACGGAGAAACCTTAAACAACGCTGCTGTAAAAATCCCGTTAAAGACATTAAACAGACATGGATTAATTGCCGGAGCAACCGGAACAGGAAAAACAAAGACAATACAAGTCTTATCAGAACAACTATCTTCTTATGGAATTCCGGTTTTAATGATGGACATTAAAGGCGATTTTAGCGGAATTGCTAAAGAAGGAGAAGAAAAATCCTTTATAACTGAAAGACATACTAAAATCAATATTCCCTACCATACCGCAAAATTTCCGGTAGAATTATTAAGCTTATCCGAACAAAGCGGAGTGCGGTTAAGAGCTACAGTATCTGAATTTGGTCCTGTTTTATTCTCCCGAATACTTGATTTGAATGACACTCAGGCAGGCGTTGTTTCTATTATATTCAAATATTGCGATGACAACAAAATGCCTTTACTGGATCTTAAAGATTTTAAAAAAGTCATTAATTACATTATAGAAGAAGGAAAAGAAGAAATTACCGAGAATTATGGCAAAATCTCTACCTCTACAACCGGGATTATCCTGAGAAAAATCATCGAATTAGAACAACAGGGTGCCGAACTCTTTTTTGGCGAAATGTCGTTTGACATTAATGATTTAATGCGAATTGACGAAAACGGAAAAGGTTACATAAATATCCTTCGCCTGACTGATATTCAGGATAAACCTAAATTATTCTCTACATTCATGTTGAGCTTACTTGCAGAAGTATACCAACAAATGCCCGAAAAAGGCGATGCTGAGCAGCCTGAACTCATCATTTTTATTGATGAAGCCCATCTAATATTCAAAGAAGCCAGCAAAACTCTTTTAGACCAAATTGAAACTATTGTAAAATTAATCCGTTCTAAAGGAATTGGAATTTACTTTATCACTCAAAACCCGATGGATGTTCCAAGTGGTATTTTAGCTCAATTAGGTTTAAAAATCCAGCACGCGTTAAGAGCTTTTACTGCTAAAGACAGACAGGCTATAAAACAGACAGCAGATAATTATCCCAGCTCTGATTTTTACGACACCAGCGAAATAATAACCAGTTTAGGAATTGGTGAAGCACTGGTAACTGCTTTGAACGAAAAGGGGATTCCAACCCCGCTGGCAGCAACCATGCTTCGGGCTCCAATGAGCAGAATGGATGTATTGACAGAAAGCGAAATTCAGGAAATCAACACCCATTCGAGACTGGTAAAAAAATACAGTGAAAAGATTGACCGTGAAAGTGCGTATGAAATCTTAAACAAAAAAATTACTGATGCAGAAGCTGAAAATGCTAAAAAAGAAGCTGAAGAAAATGAAGTAAAACAAACAAAAACTACAACCAGACAAGCACCAAGTACTACAGAAGTGGTGGGGAAATCAGTTTTAAAAGTACTTACAAGTGCCACTTTTATAAGAGGAGCTCTTGGAATTCTTTCTAAAATGCTAAAAAAATAAAAACAATTTCAATATCAAAAATCAATTACAATAATAATATTAAAAATTGATTTTTGATATTGTTTGTTATTGTAGTAATTCTAAAATTTTATTTTCAACCATCTCCGAATTCCAGATCGCTTCAATATTCTCTAATTTTAAAACTTCTTCCATGATGGTATTTTGAAAATCTCCAATAGCCAGAGCTTCCACATAAGGACGATCGCTAAAAGTCACTCTGCTGTATAATGGAATCCATTTATCCGGATGCTTTTCAGAAAACCATTTTTCAATTTTCTTTTGTAACAAAAACTTATCATCAGCAGTTTTAGAACTCATTTCCATGAAGTTTCGATACGAAAGTTCCGCAATAGCATCCGCATTGGGTTTGCGTGATTTTTGGTATTCCGAAAAAATACGTTCCCAATCTTCACCATACTCCAAAATCATTTCGTAAAGTACCGTTATATCCTCAAAACCTGCATTCATTCCCTGCCCGTAAAACGGAACAATCGCATGACAGGCATCACCTATTAAAGCAACTTTATCTTCATAAGTCCACGGAAAACATTTCATGGTTACTAAAGTACTGGTAGGATTTTTAAAGAAATCCTCGGCTAAATTGGGAATTACTTCTATAGAATCCGGAAAGTTTTTTTCGAAAAAAGCTTCCACTTCTTTTCTGTCAGTCAACGAAGCAAATGAATTTTTACCTTCAAAAGGCATGAATAAAGTACAGGTAAAACTGCCATCTAAATTTGGTAAAGCAATCAACATGTATTCGCCGCGAGGCCAAATATGAAATGAATATTTATCTAATTTATGAGAACCATCGGCATTAGCAGGGATATTTAGTTCTTTATAGCCAATATTTAAAAATTCCTGCGAATAATTAAACATGCTCTGTCGCTGCATACGGTGACGAATCCTTGAAAAAGCACCATCGGCACCAAAAACCATATCGTATTTTAACTCTTCCCACTCTCCTCTTTCGGTTTCCCCAATATGCAAAGTAGCCGTAGCTAAGGTTACGTCCCAAATTTTTTGTTCGAAGAAAAATTCGGCACCAGCCTGCTCAGCTAGATCAATCATTTTTCTGTTTAAGGTTCCTCTGGAAATAGAATAAATAGACTCCCCTTCTTGTCCGTAATTTTGAAACTTAAGGTTATCTACAAGATGAATCGCTCTTTTATCCATGGGAATTGCAATTTCCCTGACAGCATCTCCTACTCCAACTCCGTCTAATGCTTTCCAGCCCCGGTTTGACATTGCCAGATTAATCGAACGACCAGAGAACTGTATTTTTCTAATATCCGGACTTCTATCATAAATATGAACCGTATGCCCTGCTTTTTTTAAGTAAATAGCCAATAAAGAACCTACTAAACCAGAACCTACTATTGCTATTTTTTTAGGAGTTTGCATTGTTGTTTTATAAAAAGTTAGGCAAAATTACTGATTTATTATGTGAACAACGCCCAACCGCCTCAGTTTTTACTTGAAATTCCGACATATTTTATTACGCCACGATAATTACAAACACTGTAACTCTAAATTTCACTATCTATTTTGTTCAGACTCATTAAATTTTCAAAGATAAGTTTGCATCTCAAAAACCGATATGATATTTATCAGTTTTTAAGCCAATGCTTTTTCCAAACTTTGCATTAATTATAATGAATGTACGAACATGACAAAGAACTCAAAACCTTTACATAATTTCCATATTCCGGTTATGGGATTAGCATATACCATAGACAGCCCTATCCGAGTGGCACATTATGGAATTTCTTCGGTGATTTCTATTGCCGATGACGAATTGATTGAAAAAATGAATGCTTTTTATCATCAAAAATTCAACCTTCCGTATCAGGAAATATCTCAAAAAGTATCTGATTACAGAGCTAAACGCATCACTTCTTATTTGAATTTAGTGGACAAAATTGTAAAAGAAAAATTTGAAAACTTCAAAACTGAATTGGTCGAAAGCAAAGAATCCTTAGAAAATTATATTGCGATGTTACCCAATAAATCCGAAATTAAAAAAGGGCTACAATCGCTCCTTGACGAAGGATTTCATTGGAAAGAAAACATCAAAAATTATGTTGAAAAACATTTATCAGCCGGAGCCATTGATGTGAATATCATGACCAAATTAGACAAAGATAATTTTAAAAATAACGAACAATTACCTGTTATTTTTAACGATGCTCATGCTGCTCTTCGAGGTTTTGCTAATAGCACAGTAAATTCTTCTATTGTACTTTCGGCAGGAATGAATCCCCGATTATTTAGCTATTTTGAAGACTTTGAGGTATTTTTTCCTGATGAGAACAACAATTTACAAAAAAAAATCACTTTAAAAGTGAGCGACTTTCGATCGGCAATGATTCAGGGAAATTTTTTAGCCAAAAAAGGACTATGGGTTTCGGAATACCGAATCGAATCGGGACTGAATTGTGGCGGACATGCCTTTGCTACCGAAGGTCTTTTATTAGGTCCAATTATGGAAGAATTCAGAGAAAAAAAAGAACAACTCGTGCAATCCGCTCATGAATTGATGGTAAAAGCTTTAGAACAAAAGGGCAAATTAATACCGGAACAACCTTTAGATTTAAAAATCACCGTTCAGGGCGGAGTAGGAACTTCGGAAGAACACGAATTTTTATTAAATTACTACCAAGCTGATTCTGTAGGTTGGGGAACTCCTTTTTTATTAGTACCTGAGGCAACTTCGGTAGACCAAGCTACTCGTGAATTGCTAATTAATGCAAAAGAAGACGATTTGTATTTAAGTCATATTTCTCCTTTGGGAGTTCCGTTCAATACTTTAAGAGGCACTACAAACGAAATTATCAAACAAAAACGCATTCAGGAAAGCAAAGCCGGAAGTTCGTGTCCTAAAAAATTCTTAGCACTAAACAAAGATACTCAAGGCAATGGAATTTGTACCGCATCGAAGAAATACCAAGATGGAAAACTGGAAGAATTAGAAGCTACTAAAAATATTCTTTCGATAGCCCATTATGAAAAAGCAAAACAAAATATTACCGAAAAATCATGCCTTTGTGTGGGTTTAGCTAATGCTTCTTATCTTGAAAACAACATAAAAATTAAAGGTCAGGATCAGGGAGTCGTGATTTGTCCGGGACCTAATATGGCTTATTTTGATCAGGAAGTTTCACTTTCTAAAATGCTTCAGCATATTTATGGCAACACAACAATTTTAAGAAACAGGAATCGTCCTCATTTTTTTGCAAAAGAACTAAAAATGTATATTGACTATTTGAAAAATGATATTCAGAACATTGGCAGCGAAATAAATAACGCCAAAACTAAAAAACTAACCTCTTTTAAAAGCAATCTTTTAGAAGGAATTGCATATTATCAAAATTTATTCGAATGTATTCCTGATTTTGAAAGTGTTAAAAATGAAGTAATTAATCAATTCGAATACTATAAAAAGGAATTACAAGCTATAGAAATCCCTAAGTTAGAAATAGCTTAACCTAAAAGGTATAGCCACGAATTCACGAATAAAAGATTAATTTTTATATCTTTAGCAATTACACAAATCTGTACGGTTAAAACATACAAAAACCGCAAATTCGCAAATTAAAAACTTGATAAAAAATAATTTGCGAATTTACGGTAACTATTTCTAGACCAATAAAGTAAATTCGTATTCATTCGTGAATTTGTGGCTAAATTTTATTTATTTTTCTAAAATTCCTTTTTTTAATATTTGTCCAAAATGGTACATATCTTCAAAAGAACAGTATAAAGGAACCGGAGCCAGACGAATTACATTAGGCTCTCGCCAATCGGTAATTACGCCGTTTTTCATTAAATAATCGAATAAACTACGACCTTCTCCATGAAGAAAAACCGATAATTGACTGGCTCTTTCAGCTGGATTTGAAGGAGTAATAATTTCGAAACTGCTATCGACTTCCTTATCAATTTCGTTCAAAATAAATTCTAAATAAGAGGTGATTTTATCTCTCTTTCCTATCAAAGCATCCATTCCTATTTCGGCAAACATTTCTACCGAAGCCAGATAAGGAGCCAAAGATAAAACCGGTAAATTACTAATTTGCCAGCCATCAGCACCTTGAATCGGGTCAAAATCTGGTTCCATTTTAAAACGGCGTTCCTTGTTGTGTCCCCACCATCCGGCAAATCGAGGTAACTCCGGATTGTTATGATGTTTTTCATGCACAAAACAACCGGAAGCATTTCCAGGTCCCGAGTTCATATATTTATAGCTGCACCAGGCAGCAAAATCTACATTCCAATCGTGCAATTCTAATTTAACATTTCCTGCTGCATGCGCTAAATCCCAACCTACATAAGCACCAACTTTGTGTCCGGCAGCAGTAATGGTCTTCATGTCAAAAACCTGTCCGGTGTAATAATTTACACCGCCAATTAAAACTAATGCTAATTCATCTCCTACTTCGTTAATTTTGGCAATAACATCTTCTGTTCGAATATTATGTTCGCCTTCACGGCGTTTTACTTCAACGATTACTTCTTCGGGTTTTAGACCATGAAAATCGACTTGGCTTTGAAACATATATTGGTCCGAAGGAAAGGCTTTTTCTTCGCAAATTATTTTGAATCTGGATTTTGTGGGTCGGTAAAAAGAAACCATCAATAAATGAAGGTTTACCGTAAGCGTATTCATTACCGTAATCTCAAGCGGTTTTGCACCTACAATTTTACTCAATGGTTCTGCAAAACGTTCCTGATAATCCCACCAGGGTTTTTCGGCATAAAAATGACCTTCAACCGCAAGATTTGCCCAGTCATTCATGATTTCGTCAATATAAGCTTTGGTTCGTTTGGGCTGTAATCCTAAGGAATTTCCAGTGAAATAAATGACGTCTTTATCATTTACTTTAGGGAAATAAAATTCGTTTCTATAGTGATGTAAAGTATCCTGCGAATCCAATTGTTGGGCAAAAGCTCTGGTGTTTTCGAAAATCATAATGTAGTTTGCATTTGTTTTGTAAAAGTAATTAAAAAAGAAAAAACTAACTCATAAAGAATTCCCCGAAAAGAAAAATTGCAGTTAAATAGTACACTTTAAAATCATAATTTCTTATATTTGATTGAATCTAAACTATTGTGCTATGCTTAAAAACAACATCAATGTGATCATTATTGCTATTGCAATGGTAACATCAGCCTATTTATTTTCGAATGCTTTTCAGAATCGGAATAAAAACACGGATACGATAAGTGTAACCGGTTTGGGGAAAACTGATTTTGTTTCGGATTTAATTGTGTGGAGCGGTTCTTTTTCCAGAAAAAGTCCCACACTAAAAGAAGCTTATGCCTCATTAGATTCCGACAGAGAAAAAATTAAAAGTTACTTATCCGGCAAAGGGGTTGCAGCCAATGAAATTGTTTTTTCGGCTGTAAATTTCAATAAAGATTATGAGACTACTTATAATGAAAACGGAACGGTAAGACAAACTCTTTTTAGCGGATTCACCTTAACTCAAAGTGTCACTATTCAATCTAAAGAAGTCAACAAAATTGAAGATGTATCGAGACAATCCAGCGAATTAATTAATTCAGGTATCGAATTTTACTCGAATGCACCTGAATATTATTACACCAAACTGGCGGAATTAAAGATAAAAATGATTGCCGAAGCGACAAAAGATGCCAGCACAAGAGCTAAAAGCATTGCTGAAAATGCAGATGCTGATTTAGGAAACTTAAAAAAATCAGATATGGGAGTTTTTCAGATTATTGGACAAAATTCATCAGAAGATTATTCGTATGGCGGTTCATTTAATACTCAATCTAAGAACAAAACAGCAACTATTACTGTAAAATTAGTGTATCAGGTAGATTGATCTTTCTGCATTTTTGCATGAGGGATAGTAGTGGAAATCCTTTATGTTTTTTCTTTAAAAACATAAAGATTGCAACGGATAGCCCGACCTCGTTAAAAAACATAAGGCACGTTGCTTTTTTAAAGAGGTCATGCCATAAAATAAAAAAACTCGCCATTACTGACGAGTTTTTTTAGTGAATTAACCCTTTGTTGTGATTAGATGATTAACATTGCATCACCGTAAGAATAGAATTTATATTTTTCTTTAATTGCTTCTTCATAAGCTTTTTTCATTAAATCATGTCCGCAAAATGCTGAAATCATCATTAATAATGTTGATTTTGGTGTATGGAAATTGGTAATCATACAAGTTGCTACACTAAAATCATGCGGAGGAAAGATGAATTTATTAGTCCATCCTTCAAAAGGATTTAAGGTATTTTGTGAAGAAACAGAACTTTCGATAGCACGCATTGATGTAGTTCCTACAGCACATACACGCTTTCTTTTTCCCTTAGCTTCATTCACAATATCACAGGCTTCCTGAGTAATTTTCAATTCCTCAGAATCCATTTTATGTTTAGACAAATCTTCTACTTCAACCGGATTAAAAGTCCCTAAACCTACGTGAAGTGTAACCTCAGCAAATTTTACTCCTTTAATTTCCAAACGTTTTAACAGGTGTTTAGAAAAATGCAATCCAGCAGTTGGCGCTGCAACAGCTCCTTCTTCTTTAGCATAAATAGTCTGGTAACGTTCCGCATCTTCCGGAGTTACTTCTCTATTGATGTATTTAGGAATTGGAGTTTCTCCAAGTTCCGTCAATTTATTTCTAAATTCTTCGTAAGAACCATCGTAAAGAAAACGCAATGTTCTACCACGGGAAGTGGTATTATCAATCACCTCAGCAACTAACGAATCGTCATCACCAAAATACAATTTATTCCCGATTCTGATTTTACGAGCCGGATCTACAAGAACATCCCAAAGACGTTGCTCAGCATTTAATTCTCTCAACAAAAACACTTCGATTCTTGCTCCGGTTTTTTCTTTATTTCCGTATAAACGGGCAGGAAAAACTTTGGTATTATTCAAAATCATTACATCTCCATCGTCAAAATAATCGATAACATCTTTGAACATTTTGTGTTCGATAGTTTGTTTTTTACGATCAATAACCATTAAACGAGCTTCATCTCTGTTCTCTGCTGGAAATTCAGCAAGAAGTTCTTTAGGTAAATCAAATTGAAAATGTGATAATTTCATTCTAAAAAGTTATAAGTTATACGCTATAATACCTAAGTTTTGATTCTTAGTATTATAATCGGTTGCAAATATACGATTGTGAGATAGGCGTTGTCAAGTGTTTTGCTGTTTAATTTAAAATTAAAACAACAAAACCTCAAATAACCAACACTTTAGGCATCTGACAAGAATCTTACCCTACTAAATCCGAAACTTTATAGCCTAATTTTTCCATATCATCCCAAAAATCAGGATATGATTTAGAAACTACATCGGCATTTTCGATAATTATAGGTACTTTTAATGCTAATGGAGCAAAAGCCATTGCCATACGGTGATCATTATAAGTTCCTATTTTTATATTCGAATTAATTTCTGAAGTAGCCACAAGAGTCAGGCTGTCATTCGTAACAGAAATATTAGCTCCTAATTTACTTAATTCAATTCGCAAAGCTTCTAATCTGTCTGTTTCTTTAATTTTCAACGTGTGTAACCCTGTAAGATGACAACCTATTCCTAAACCAAGACAGGTAACCACAATGGTTTGTGCAATATCCGGTGTATGATTTAAATCAAAAGTAACATCCTGATGCTGAAATTTTTTAATTTTAGTTAAAGTAATGGTATTATCACTAAACTGAGATTCGACACCCATTTCTTTATAAATAGAAACTAAAGCGGAATCTCCCTGCAAACTGGATTGTTTGTAACTGCTTAATGAAATACTCGCTTTATCAGACAAGGCTGCTAAACTAAAAAAGTAAGAAGCCGAACTCCAGTCAGACTCTACAGTCATTAACTTAGGTGCCACTGTTTGTTGCGGATGTACTTTAATTACATTGCCTTCAAAACTGGTTTGAATATCCAGATCATTCAACAAAGCCAGCGTCATTTTGATATAAGGGATAGAAGTAATTTCTCCTTCTAATGTCAATTCGATTCCGTTTTCTAATTTAGGAGCAACAAGCAATAAAGCCGAAATATACTGACTACTTACATTAGCAGCCATGGTTACTTTATTATTTGTAATTTTTTGTCCTTTAATTTTTATAGGCGGATAGCCTTCTTCTTTTAAGAAAGAAATATCAGCTCCTAACTGACGTAAAGCTTCCACCAGAATTTTCACAGGACGTTCCTGCATACGGCTGGAACCTGTTAACACCACTTCGCGTCCTTCTTTTACAGCAAAATAAGCAGTAAGAAAACGCATTGCTGTTCCGGCATGATGAATATCTACTACTTCTTCGTTTCCGCTCAATGCCATTTGCATTACTTCGCTATCATCTGAGTTAGAAGTGTTTGACAATGTTATACTAGGAAATAAAGCCTGCAATAATAATAATCTGTTCGTTTCGCTTTTAGATCCTGTAACTGCTATTTGAGCACTTAGGTTGTTATTAGTTGCTTGTAGAAGTAAATTCATTTTTTAAATATTAGTTATGAACTGCAAATTATCAGCTATTGCACAGAAAAATTTAACTTGAATAATTTGAGGGCGCAATTTAGCACTCCTCCCTCACAATTCATAATTCGCAACTGATATTTATTTCAATTTTTCGTTGTTTTTGTGACGGTCTTTATCCCGAACGGACTTCAAATCCATTTTTTTATCAAAAGCAGCCTGTAAATCAATTCCGGTTTGGTTAGCTAAACACAATACTACAAAAACCACATCGGCCAGTTCTTCACCTAAGTCTTTATTCTTATCGGATTCTTTCTCTGATTGCTCTCCGTAACGGCGGGCAATAATCCGGGCAACCTCACCTACTTCTTCGGTAAGCTGAGCCATATTAGTCAATTCATTAAAATAGCGTACACCGTGTTCTTTTATCCAGGTATCTACGTCTAATTGGGCGTTTTTTATATTCATTATTATTATATTTTTTTAAGCACTATTTTTTCATGTTGCATTTCAATCATTTTTTGATAGAAATCTTTTAGTCCTTCATAAAGATCTGCAGCAGCAATTCCGATATTTATTTCTTTTGAAACTACTATCTGGATGTTATCCCCATTTACTACACTATTGACTGAAAAAAGTAAAGATTTATCTTCAGTTGCCAACTTAACTTGTTTAGGAATAGACTCCACCTGATAACCTTCAGGAATTTTAAAATTCAAATTGTATTTTTCTTGTCGCGGATATCCAAAATACACCGGCATTTTTCTTTTTTCCTGAACAAAAGGATTTTTATTCATTGTAAAAAACAACATTGGATTAATATACATTTTACCTCCTATAATTTCACAATGATTATTGCTTGCAAAAGTAAATTTTTCAACAACAGCTTTTGATAAATCCGTATTCTTATTTTCAACACTATAATCAGTTATACTAATGCCATTAAACTCATTTTCTTTCTGCTCAAGATAATTATCATTTTTTACATTTGCTTCATTTTCTCTGAAAACAAGTGCTTCATAATCTGTTTTTTGCACTAAATATTTTCCGGATATCCCTCCGTCATCAGCAATAGAAACCAGCAAATTATAATATTCTCTGGATGGTTTATCAGGTATAAGTTTAATTTCCTCAGAAGTTTCATCCTGACGGATAAGTCTGCCGTTCCAGTTTAATGCATATAAGGGTAAAATATTGTTTGTAGTATACTTATTAGCTGCATCCAGCAAAATTTTTTCTCCATTAATTTCAACCGCAGCAACAACATAATTAAAAACAGTTCTGTTTGGAAAAACAGGAACTCCATGTTCTACAGTACTCACCAGAACAGGATTAGCTGTAATACCTGCCAAATTGAGCATATTCATTAAATTAAAATTGATTTCGGCAATATTTCCGGTTCTGTCCAGATAAGCTTGTTTCACTCCTTTATCGGTATAATATCCATACTCGCCATTCCAGTTCATTTTGCTTTGAATGAACTTAAAAACAAGATTCATCTTATCTAAGTCGGACAGAGTCTGAGCCGGATTATTAATAAGCTTCTTTAAATCTTCTATGAGATACAATCGGTCTTGCAATTCTTTACCAAAAGACTTATCTGCATAAATAGTTTTTGCAACGCCATCCCATGTTTGCGAATAATCTTTAACGGGCTGATTAGGAAATCTTGTTGTTTCTAACTCATATTGCAGTGAGGATTTGTAATTATTTATATTATCAACATAATTTTCTTTGATCAACGCAGGCACATCATCCACAACAAATGTAGATTTTATTTGTTTATAGCTAATTGACGATGTTTGTCTGTGTTCATTATCATACGTTTGAGAAGTGTGCTCTAACTTAGAATCTGATGCTACTTTAACATAGCCTGTAAGCAATTGTTTGTAGATAAAATATTCCGGGATTTCACTACAATATTCTACATGATTTGATGGAATGGGATATTGAATTTGAAATGCAGGAAATTTAGTCAGATTCTCAGATATAACGGTATATTTAAGTTCTATGACAGCACCTGTTTTTACATTAGGCATCGTTATGGTGGCTTTCTTCCAATTTTCATTTACATTATCTTTAAATGTACCTTCACTATTTAACTTAGTTTTTACAATAGCTCCATTTTCAAGATTATAGGTGACTCCATCAGAAAAACGCACCATTTCATCATTAATATTCTGGTATCCCACATAATAAGGTATTTCAAAATTAGCCCAATCTAAACCTTCTTTTTTATAAATTTTAATTCTGATTTGGATTTCATGATTAGCATAAAAACCTTTTTTGATATCATAACTAAAATAAGTTCGCCCTTTTTTAAACAGTATAGCTGCAACTGCCGAAGAATCTTTAGGATGTACTTTTTCTTTTAATTCTTCAACAGAAACTTTCCCCAATCGGAAGTCCTGCGCTTTAGAACTAAAAACGATCAAAAAGAACAGAACAGTTGTTACAAAAAACTTGTTTTTCATTGGGGTTATATTTTAGTTATAATAATTTTCTCATTCTGTTTTTCAATCATTTTTTGATAATATGATTTTAGAGCAGCATAATCTTCCGAAAGAACAGTAGAAGAATTAATTTGATTTGAAACTGAAACCTGAACTATATTTCCTACCAACTTTGTTAAATATCTAAAAACACCTACATTACCGTTCATTGTTAAAGTCATTGGCTGAGGCAAATTTTCTACTTGATAGCCATCAGGGATTTGGATATTTACAGCATATTTATCCTGAAAAGGAAAGCCGTAATCTACCGGGTATTCTCTGTTTTCCTGTTTAAACGGATTTTGCTTTCGGGTAAGAAACAACAATGGATTAATATAAATTTTGCCTCCTATGCTCTCGCTTAAATTATTACCCACAAAAGAATAAGTCTCGATTACCGGCAAATTAATTTCTTTTTCGTTTTGCAAAGAATATTCATTTATCTCGATTTTATTGTTACTGTTCTCTAATTTTTCAAGGTAAACGTCTTCTTTAAAACCTTTCATTTCGTCTCTAAAGATCATGGCATTATGTGTAGTTTTTTGACTTCTTAATTTTCCTGAAACCTCTCCTTTATCATTAATGGAATAATTCATGGAATTAAGTTCCAGAGATGGTTTTTTAGGCATTAAATCCACTGCAGCAGAAGTACCGTCTTTTCGAATCAGTCTTCCTAGCCAGTTTAAAGCTCTAAAAGGCAATACATCAGGTTCCGAATAAATATCAGATCCATCTAACAAAACCATATCATCTCCATTTTCAACTGCTGCAATAACATAATTAAAAGCGGTTCTGTTAGGGAAAAATGAAATTCCATTAGATCGTGTACTCACTAAAACGGGATTTGCATTTAAGCCTGCATAACGAAGCATTGCAGTAAGCATTAAATTAATTTCGGCTATATTTCCTGTTTTATCTTTATAAGCTTTTCTTACTCCGTCATTGCAGGAATAGCCATAATACTCGTTCCATTTCACAGCTGATTTTACAAATTTCAGTATGGCATCAATCTTTTGCTGTTGCGTATTTAAGCCCGTGAGCACCACTTTTAAATCATCTTCAAAATACCCCGTTTTGTTTAATTCCGGACCAAAATCTTCATATTCATATATTGTTCTTACTACAGCAGCCCAATCTGTAGAATAGGTCTTGGGCATCGAATTAGGATAGTTGGTCATTGATAATTCCTGCTCTAAACTAGTGGTGTAATTTCTAACATTATTAACAAATTCCTCCTCCTTTATTGCGGGCATATTTTCAGCCAGATAAGTCGTTCTGGTTTCTACATAAGCGATATCCTCACTGCTATAATTGGTATTTGTAACTCCCATTCTATTTACAACCCGCTCTTTAGAATCAATTTTTATGGATTTATTGAGTTTTTCAATTTTTATTTCAGGTCTTATAAATCCTTTTACATTGGTATTGAAAACAAAATATTCAGGAACACAATTAATATATTCTGAATGATTTACCGGAATATCAGATTGAAAATACCAATCTTTAGGACTTCCTATATTAGGGGAATGCAAAGTATATTCATATTCAATTATAGAACCTTCTTTAACATTAGGCATGGTTATTTTTTTTTGCCCCCAATACTTATTTATTACCTCATCAAATTCTCCATCACTTTTGAGTTTTGTTTTTTCTATTTTACCATCTACTAAATTATAGGTTACTGCTTCTGAAAACAGAACCTTTTCTTTTAAATTACTTTCCAAATAATAGCGAACTTCCTTATTAGCCCAATCATAACCTTCTTTTTTATAGATTTTTATTCTGGTTCTGACCACTAATTCTATTTCAAAACCTTTCTCCTGAGTGTAAACAAATTTATTCTGTGCTTTCTCAAAAAGAATCGCTGCAACTGCCGAAGAATCTTTAGGATGTACTTTTTCTTTTAATTCTTCAACAGAAACTTTCCCCAATCGGAAGTCCTGCGCTTTAGAACTAAAAACGATCAAAAAGAACAGAACAGTTGTTACAAAAAACTTGTTTTTCATTGGGTTTAGATTTTGGTTAAAATAATTTTAGCATTATCATTTCTGGAAACCTGTTCCATGAAAAGACGGTATTGATCGTATTCGGTATTAGAATAAAATCCTTTATGAACATATAAAGTTCTTTTATAGACTAAATGGGTGGTATCTTTTTTTATAATCTCGGTTTTATACTCACCAAACTTAGCATTTAATTCAAAATTGGACGGAAGAAATTCGATAGAAAACCCCTGTGGCAAAAGGAGTTCTACCTCATCTGTATCAACATAACCACGCTGGATTTCAAATGGATTTTTACGATTTCTGATGCGCTTTACACCAGTTGTATTTTGATTGTAAGCATTTATAGCAAAAATCATTTTAGAACCTGAAACAGTAGCATAACCGGCTGCACTCAGTCCAACATTTTCTACAAAAACTACTTTGTCTTTATCATTAGAAAAATTGATGTTAGCCAATTTTAAATTATTGATATTACTCCAGTATTCCTTGTAATGTATTTCTTTTTGATTGGGCTGACTATTTTCTAAACTGGCTTTATTGCTGTACTGAGAGCCTTGTGAAGCAATAGTTATACTCCCGGACAAATTGCCTTTCTCATCAATGCTGTAAGTTCCTTTGCTGTCTTGCAAATTATCTTTGTCTTCATAAATTTTAGTTCTGACTATTTCACCGCCTGTTGGTTTTACTACTAATACAGCTCTGTCATCGGTAAATTTTCCCTGATACCCAAAAGGATCATCCTGACTAGTACATTCCAGCCATATATAATTATCTTTATCAGGTATTGCTAAAATCATGTGATTTCCCTGCATCGAAACAAAATCAGCAATAATATCTCTTTTATAAGTATCACCATAGAGAATTGTATTGTAAGACGGGATACCCACTACTTCCAAAAGTGCTCTGGTGTAGTTTGTCAATGCTTTACAGTCACCATAACCCAGTCGGTCAACATCATTAGCCAGCATCGGTTTCCATCCTCCTATACCTACCTGGATACTTACATATCTTGATTTTTTCTGAACAAAATCATATATCAGCTTTGCTTTCTTTACAGGATCTGTTTCATTTGCCGTAAGCGCTTTGACTTTACTAATAGTTTCAGGAGATAATTGAGTGGTTTCTTTCAGAATTTCATCGTAATACCATTTTCCAAATTCGTTCCAGGATTTTGCTGTTCCATCTTCTCCTTCCAGATGAAAGTTTTCTAAACTCATTATTAATTTTGGAAAAATAGTTGAAGCAGCACAATAAGGTTCCTGTTTTTGTGCTAAAATTGTAGTTGCCTTATAACTCAACTGCGTATTTGTATCAGCTGTTTTTTGAATATTAAATCCTGAAAAATTAAATTCTTTACTTTTAAAACCCAGATTTTCCGGATAAGTAACATTCAAAATACTTAGCTCTACCCCAACAAGAAAATTCCTAACAGGCATCCAGTTAGGTATAAAAGCCGTATTTGAAGTTTCTACTTCACTATCATAAATTACAGTAAAAGGATATTGCGTAGGGGTGTAATCTAAATAAATATATCTCGCATCCGAAAAAAGAGTGCTACCGCTTATGGCACTTACATCTTTAAAATCTTTCTTTTTTATTTTTTTAATCTCATGACCAAAAGCATTAACTATCCTAGCTTCAGCATTCTTAACCGAAGTAGTTTTGTTGTAATTTTCAGAAGCATCAATAGCCGACAAACCACTTTCATCAAAAACAGTAACAATTCTTTTAGTCCTGATGGTCATGCTTCTTTGTGAAGAAATGATGATATCCAATTGATTCAATCGAACTACTGCATTTGCATTTTCTTTTAAACTATCTGCAATAAGTGATACAGCATATTCACTAGTCTGTGCCTGAAGTTTAAATAAAAATAATAGAAAAACTACAACAAAATGACTTTTTTTGATTTTCATATTGATTTTGAGAATAGAGACAAGTATCAAAAATAAAAAAAATCAGACAAAACACAAATAAATCGGTAGTTTTCTTAACAAGAATAAGTTGTAAGAATTAGAAACCTCAAAAAGAAGAAAAACAGTAGTTTCTTTAAAGTTTGAAATTACCTTTTTTCAAGCAATTCCATTATCATATAACGCAGTTCTTCTGCATTAAATGGCTTAGCAATATAGCTGTTAATCCCTACGGCTTTGCACGTCTCAGTAACTAAGCCTGTTACTACTGCTGACAATGCTATAATGGGAATATTTTTTTTAGTATGATTTTTCAAAGCTCTAATAGCCGAAGCAGCTTCATAACCATTCATTTCCGGCATCATTAAGTCCATTAGAATAAGATCAAAATCTTCTTTCATTAAAGCTTCAATAGCTAGTTTACCATTAGCAACGACCATACAATCCATATTAAAAGCCGATACTATTTTTTGGGTCAATACTTGATTTACATGATTGTCTTCGGCTAACAAAATTTTAATTCTGCTGCTTCTGACTGGTCTTAGCTTCTTTTTTTCGTTTTTTATTAAATCCTTCGAAGCTTCAAAATAATAATCACCTTTAGGAAAAGGAAGGGTTATGGTAAATTTAGTCCCTTCATTTAATTTACTTTTTACCTGAATATCACCATTCATGATGTCGACTATCTTTTTAACGATAGTTAACCCCAGACCTGTACCGTTTTCAACTCCTGAAACCGAATTATCCACCTGAATGTAAGGATTAAAAATACCGTGTAACTGATCCGGCGGAATTCCTATTCCGGAATCTTTAACAATAATTTTTATAAGATGCGACTCATCTTCTTCAAGCAATTTAATTTTTAAACGAATTTTACCTTTTGCAGGAGTAAACTTGACTGAATTGCTTACTAAATTAAATAAGATTTGTGAAACCCTAACCGAATCTCCAATTAAAACAGGGGGAACTTTACTATCAATTAACACCTGAAAATCAATACCTTTATCCTGTGTTTTTATAGCAAAAGTATCCTGTATTAATCGGGTTAGCTGGGATAAATTAAAAGGTTTATTGGTAAGTGTTATTTTGCCTGATTCAATTTTAGCTAAATCTAAAATATCATTGATAATTACCAGCAAAATATCTCCTGACATTTTGATGAAATCTAATTGTTGTTTTTGCTCAGAGGTTAAAGAAGGATTATTTAACAATAAATCTGTAAAACCCAGAATTCCGTTAAGAGGTGTACGGATTTCATGGCTCATATTAGACAAAAACTGATCTCTTGCTGAAGCCAGTTGCTCCGAACGATCTTTTTCTTTTACTAATTTTTCATTTATAGTTTCCAATAATTTTTTAGAAACCATAACATCTTTTAGTTCTTCCACATAGGTGTTAAAACCCATACAAAAAACATCCAGCTCATCATTAGCATCAGAAACGGGGAGATAATTAAAAAAATCTCCGGCATAACAATTGGACATTTGTTCAATAATACTCTCGGTTCTTGTTTTTTTGGACGTCATTTTTTCAGACAAAAACACTAATTCCTCATAAACATCATCCAGAGTGTTTCCATGAGTGAGTTGCTCCTGAAACTCATCTTCATTTATAGACCGCACTAAGGCTAATATTTTCTCTAGTTTAGACATCTGATATTTTGTATTCCTAATTAAATATTTGTTCTCCCGTATTTTTTTCTAAAAAACAACCGAAAACAAATCTTACTTATTCATGGCGAAAGATAGTAATTGTCTTTCAAAAAAAAGAACAATCAGCAATAATTTTAAATTAAATATAATCATTCTGATTAAGCTGTTTTTATTTTGGGCTATCGTTATCTTAATAGTGCTTTCACAACTTATTAACTATTAGAAAAAATAAAAACAGGCTCTATCTCTTTAAACATTAATCCTTTTTAGTGTAATTTTCTGCCATACTTTTCATTAGGGGTAAACTAATAATTTATTTAATTATTATATTTCGTACTTAATTTCTCTTAACCAGTTCACTGCATTCTCTTTTTTAGTAAAGCCTCTTAAAGGAATTAAAGGTCTTTTTAACTTCATAAAGGCATTGAGAGTAAATTTGGTAATATGAGAATTTAATAGTACTGCACAGGCATGTAAATATTCCTGCCCATGAATATCAGCATAATCACGTGCCTCTTTATCATAGGATTTCACACCATCAAAATTATAACACCAATATTGTTTCTCACCAGCTGATATTTCATGACGCAAATCAATTAAGATTTTTATTTTTTCTATATCAATAACCACAGGCTTTTTAAATTTAGAATAAAGAATACCTTCTTTTATCCAAAATTTAACGAAATCATTTGCCACTTCTTTCATATTTAACACGTATTATTTTTTGTAATTTATTGTTGGTTTCTGTTGTTTGAATACGATTCTATCAATTCTAAATTATAGGTTTCATCTACTTTTAGATATGCCCATTGAGGAATTGTCAAAGCTAAATATTTTTGCTTTTCAAAATCAGCTGTTAGTCCTAAATAAGTTATTTTTTTATTTAACTCATTTCCTCTTTTAACCATTTGAAACATCGCCTGTTTGTATATATGATGCGTATTAATATAATTGTAATCTAACCCAAGGATTAAAGGACAATAATGATTGCTACCCGAATAACCAAAGATAACTGCAACTACCTGATTGTTTTCTTTCAGGCTGATTTCAACAAATTCCCATTCTTTATATTTAGAAAGAACTCTGGCCATTTTTTCCGGATATTGAAAAAAATTAAATGAATAATTGGCTTTTTTAACATTCGAAAACAAATCAAAATACCGGCTGGCCTCTTCATCTGTAATGTAGTTCTTGATTTTTACATCAAACTTATCCAGATGCCTGATGGCATATTGCTTAATATTATCCCGTTTTTTCTTTGATTTTATTAAAGCCAGTAAATCGTCAGTAGTGTTCCATTTCGGATTTTTAATGATATTCGTATTGGGCATTCTTATTTTTGCATATCCTTCTTCTTCCAGAATTTGGTTTAAAACATTTCCTTCCTCAAAATCTCTAAAAATAACTGCTGTCGCTTCGATTTCCTTTTTTACTTTCGAAACAAAACCAAATAAATGCTTTACTGCATTTCTCCATTCTGCGTGTTCAACGTCCAAATAAACAAAATCACCTTCACAAAACAAAGACCCCATCGCTAATGTTTTTGAACATAAATAATAACGATCATTTTTTCGTACCTCTTCTATTTGTTTGGAAACATTTTCCTGAGCAACTATATCGTCTTTATAAATTGCTCCGGTAAAAAATGTAGCTAATACTATTTTGCCTGCCTTATCTTTGACTATAATATAATGAAAACTCCAATTCTCTTCTGGTTTCTCATTATTGGAAAAAATTTCTTCCATGGCCTGCATTCCTGAATGACTTATGTTTCCTCTGTCCTGAAACATACGATCCCAATCTATGCTACTTATATCCTGTATACTATTGTATTCTTCAACAACTAAGTTCGGGTTATTTATGTGTTTAATTGATGAATTATTTTCTTTTTTTTCCAAATGGATTCCAAATTCTTCATAAACTCTTTGCACATTATCCCCTTCTTCCTCAATAGCCTTAGGCAAATGATACGCCAGGACATCTGTCAACAAGTCAATATCTACTTTTGTATTATGACGGGTTAAAGTAAATCGCAATCCGGATTTATCATTAGGAACAACGGGAAACGTAGCTGTATTTACATAAATTCCTTCCTGCAAAACGCGATGAACAAAATTTCGGGTTACTTTATTCAAGCCACTTCCTATAAAATAAATAGGAGAATCAGGAGATGAAATATTCGTGAGATTTTTTTCTTCTAATCTTAAATTCATATAATCCATCAGTTCTTTTAATTCGGACTGATAACTATAAATATCTGCTGAGAGATGAATTTTTGCAGAAGCAATTGCTGCTCCTACATTAGCCGGAGATAATGGATGCGAATAACTTAATGGCCCGCCAAAGATATCTGTTCTTCGATACATTTCGGCATCGCCAAAAACAGCTGTTCCGCCTACACAACCAAAACCTTTAGCCAGAGTAGAAATCAAAACAATACGTTTACTAACTCCCAATCGATTATAAATATATCCGGCTCCATTTTTTCCGTCCCAACTCATGCCGTGTGCATCATCAAAATACAAATGCAATTTTGGATATTTATCCAGTAACTTTTTTAAAATAGTGGTATCAGGTAAATCACCATGCATCGAATAAACACCATCTGCCATATACCAAATACGGTTGTATTTATTGTAATTTTCGCGAATCATTTCTTCTAACATCTGATAATTAGAATGTCTGACCATTTTTACTTCTGTGCCTTGTAACTTAGTATTTTTAGAGGGAAACTGTACACTAAAATGCACTTGCTGATCGAGAATAATTAAATCATCAGGTTTTATAATTGTAGCAATTACAGAAATATGTGCATTTGAAGTTGACGTATAACAAATCACTTTATTACCATCAAATATTTGAGATATTAATTCTTCCAGTTCCTGAATGTAAGTGGGACGAATGTATGCTCTGGACATGGATAATTGCGTACCAAATTTCCTGGTAAGCTCCACAGACTGGGCTATTAAATCCGGATGTGTTTCTAATCCCAAATAACCACAGGTCCCAAAATTTTTTAAATCTTTGTTGTTAATTGTGAAATTCTTTCCGTTAAAATTTTGTTCTTCAGAATTAAGGTGCATAATCCCTTTTTCTTTGGCAGAAGACCACACACTATCCACTATATCAAGATAATTATTATGATTAATTTTCGCCAAAATGTATTGTTTTTAAAGTTAGAAAATCAGCTGTTAAGTTTGTTGCAATCTCAAATTTAACAATTAAAACAGAATAAAAAAATACATGGGAAAGTATACTACAAAAACGCTATTCCTTACTTTTACTATCCATAATTATGGTAACAGGACCGTCATTAATTAAACTGACTTTCATATCGGCACCAAACGCTCCGGTTTGTACTTTTTTACCTATTTCTGATTCTAATTTTCGAACAAAGTTTTCATAAAGAGGAACAGCAATTTCAGGCTTAGATGCTTTAATATAAGAAGGACGATTTCCTTTTTTGGTAGCGGCATGAAGTGTAAACTGACTCACCACAATAATATCACCATTGATATCCTGAACAGATAAATTCATCACATTGTTTTCATCACCAAAAATGCGAAGCTTAGCAATTTTAGCAACTAACCAATCAATATCTTCTTGTGTATCGGCATCTTCAATACCTACAAGAACCAACAACCCTTTTTCTATTGAAGCTACTATTTTATTTTCGATAGTAACAGAAGCTTCAGCGACTCTTTGAATTACAACTCTCATTGACCTCTCAATTCATCACTTTGTTTTCGATCGTAATCGTAAATATCGGTACGATAATGCTCGTCATCTCCTTCCAATATTTTTAAATAGCTATTGTATCTGGACCAGGCTATTTCATCATTCTCCAAAGCGGTTTTTACAGCACATTTAGGTTCTTCTTTATGCAGACAGTTATTGAATTTACACTGATCTTTTAATTTAAAAAATTCAGGAAAGTAACTACTAATCTCTTCTTTTTCCATATCTACAATTCCGAATCCTTTGATACCGGGAGTATCAATTATGCGGGCACCAAAAGACAAATCATACATTTCGGCAAAAGTCGTGGTATGCTGTCCTTGTTTACTGGCTTCAGAAATTTGTTTTGTCTTAAGGTCTAAGCTTGGCTCTAATGCATTAACCAACGTAGATTTCCCTACTCCGGAGTGCCCAGAAAACATACTTACCTTATCCATCATCAATTCTCTTAATTCTTCCACTCCTTTCTTTTCTGTAGAAGAAACGCGAAGACATTTATACCCGATTTTTTGATACACATATTGCATATACAACTGTTCATCAAGCGTATTATCATCTAAAGTATCAATTTTATTAAAAACCAAAACAGTTTCAATTCCGTACGCCTCGGCAGTAACTAAAAATCGGTCAATAAAATTAAAAGTCGTTGGCGGATTATTTACTGTAATTAACAAAAAGACACAATCAATATTAGCAGCAATAATGTGCATTTGATGTGACAAATTCACTGATTTTCGAACAATATAATTCTTCCTTTCGTGGATGGTATTAATTACTCCCGTAACCGCATCAGATGACTCTTCTAATTCAAAATCCACATGATCGCCCACAGCAATAGGATTAGTACTTTTAATACCTTTCATCCTAAACTTTCCTTTTATTCTGCAGTCCACAAAATTCCCTTCGTCGGATTTTACGGTGTACCAGCTTCCTGTTGATTTATAAACGATTCCTGTCATTTGCAATTTTAGATTTCCGAATTCAGATTTTAGATTAGAATGTTTGCAAAGATAAAGGAATTATGGAGGATTTTTTATTTTAGAATACTAATAAACAAAAAATCCCAAAACATAAAGTTCTGGGATTTCTTATATATAATTCTAAATTATCGAAATCTAAAATCTGAATTCAATTATCCGTTGATAATTTTTTCCTGGTGTTCAATGCTTTCCTGGTGAATTGATTTGAACAATTTAGTGATAAATTCTTCAGACAATCCTTTTTTAGAACCTTCTGCAATCATTTTACCCTGAATTTCATTCCAACGGTTGTTTTGCAATACAGCTACATTGTTTTCTTTTTTCACCTGACCAATTTCGTCAGCTACTTTCATCCTTTTTCCTAAAAGCTCTAATAAATTAGCATCTAAAACATCAATATTAGCTCTCAATTTAGCCATTTTGTTTTCGAAATCAGGAGTATCTCCGCTTACTTTTCTAATTTTTAAGTCTTTCAGGATTTGTTTCAATGCATCCGGAGTAACTTGTTGAGCAGCATCAGACCAGGCATTATCCGGATCAATATGCGTTTCGATAATCATACCGTCATAGTTCAAATCTAAAGCTTCCTGAGTTACTTCAAGAATCATGTTACGGTTTCCTGTAATGTGAGATGGATCTATGATTAATGGTAAATCAGGGAATTTATTTTGCAATTCGATAGCAATTTGCCACTCTGGAATATTTCTGTATTTCGTTTTCTCGTAAGTAGAAAAACCTCTGTGGATTACTCCTAAATTTTTGATACCAGCCATGTGTAAACGCTCCACACCACCTAACCACAAAGCCATATCCGGGTTTACTGGGTTTTTAACCAAAACGATTTTATCAGTTCCGGCTAATGTATCAGCAATTTCCTGAACAGCAAATGGATTAGCTGTTGTACGTGCTCCAACCCATAATACATCGATATCATATTCTAAAGCTAATTTACAGTGAGCCGCTGTAGCAACCTCAGTTCCCATCAACAATCCTGTTTCTTCTTTAGCTTTTTTCAACCATTTTAATCCTATTTCTCCAATTCCTTCAAATCCTCCCGGACGAGTTCTTGGCTTCCAAATTCCTGCTCTAAATACGCTTACATCAGAATTTTTCAATTCGTGAGCAATTTTT
Organism: Flavobacterium flevense; assembly: GCF_900142775.1. Classification (GTDB taxonomy): domain Bacteria; phylum Bacteroidota; class Bacteroidia; order Flavobacteriales; family Flavobacteriaceae; genus Flavobacterium; species Flavobacterium flevense. The sequence continues at coordinate 332,881 of NZ_FRCC01000004.1, read as the reverse complement.
AAAACCTGCTCTTCTGTTTCAGCACTACAAGGTCCTGCTATCACAAATGGATGATTCAATTTGAAAGCATCCAACCAATTTCTCATTTCTTTCTTGTTTTCCATCTTTTTAATTATTTATTTCCTTTTTTTTATTGTGTTGTTTTATTCTCTTACTCTATTTTTTAACGCTTATACCGTTTAATATTTCTCTAATTTTATTCACACTGGCCATTTCGTCATAAATTGCATTGTAATCATCCTGTGCCAGTAGATCCCTGAACTGTGTCAGATTCGAAATATATTCTTCTAATGATTCCAAAACCTGTGCTTTATTCTGCTCAAAAATAGGTGTCCACATGGCTGGTGAACTCTTAGCTAAACGCACTGTACTTTCAAAACCGGAACCTGCCATGTCAAAAATATCCTGCTCATGCTTTTCTTTTTCAATTACGGTTTTCCCTAACATAAAAGAACTGATGTGCGATAAATGTGAAACATAAGCAATATGTTTATCATGCGATTTAGGGTCCATATACCTGATACGCATTCCCATAGCTTTGAACACTTCCAAGGCTTTTTCCTGCAACTTGAAAGCCGTTTTTTCAACTTCGCAAATGATATTCGTTTTATCTCTGAACAAATTTCTCAACGCTGCTGAAGGACCTGAAAATTCCGTTCCTGCAATAGGATGTGTGGCTATAAAATTTCTTCTTTTAGGATGATTAGCAACCGCTTTACAAATAGGATTCTTAGTAGAGCCTACTTCTAAAACAATGGCATTATCTCCAACTAAATCCAATACCTGAGGCAATAAACGAATAGCAACATTAACAGGAACCGATACAATTACAAAATCAGCATTTGCTAAATCTTCCATCGTAGCCGCAACATCAATTACGCCTAACTCTAATGCTTGTTGCAAATGGTTTTCATTAGCATCTATTCCGTAAATTGTAGCTTCAGGATAAAGTGCTTTGATGTCTAAAACCATCGAACCACCTATTAATCCTACACCTATTACAAATACTTTCATTTTATTAAAATCTATCTATTGCTTCCTGAACTTTTTCTTCTTTCACACATAATGCAAATCGAATATATCCTTCTCCATTAGAACCAAAAATAGTTCCCGGTGCAATAAAAATATATTTTTCATGCAAAATCTGATCGATGAACTTCTCTGCCGATTTTATTCCTTCAGGCAATTTAGCCCAAACAAACAATCCTACTCCTTCTTTATAAACTTTACAACCTAATTTTTCAGCTAATTGCTCTGTTAAAACGCGGCGTTTTTTATACACTTCATTCATGGAATCAAACCATGATTTGTCACTTTTTAATGCTTCGATAGCTCCTTTTTGGATTCCAAAAAACATTCCGCTATCCATATTACTTTTTACTCTTAAAACAGCATCTATCAAATCAGCATTTCCGGAAACCATTCCTACTCGCCATCCTGCCATATTAAAAGTTTTACTCAATGAGTTCAACTCTAAAGCTACTTCTTTAGCTCCTTCAACCTGCAACAAACTCATCGGATTGTCATTCAAAACAAAACTATATGGATTGTCATTAACTAACAGTATTTGGTGTTTTTTGGCGAAAGCCACTAACTTTTCAAACAAAGCCAGACTTCCTCTCGCTCCTGTTGGCATGTGCGGATAACCTATCCACATTAACTTTACTTTCGATAAATCTAATTTTTCTAAAGCATCAAAATCAGGTTCCCAATTATTAGCTTCAGCCAAATCATAATAAACTGCTTCAGCTCCTACTAAATTCGTTACCGAAGTATACGTGGGATAACCCGGATTAGGAATTAAAACCTGATCTCCTTCATTCAGGAAAGCCAGTGAAATGTGCATAATCCCTTCTTTCGAACCCATTAAAGGCAAAATTTCCGTATTTGGATTTAAAGTTACCTGAAAATTATTCTTGTAGAAATCAGCCATACTGCTTCTCAATTCCGGCAAACCCTGATAACTTTGATATCCATGTGCATTTACATCTTGCATAGCCAGTGCAACGGCGTCAATAACAGCCTGAGACGGTGCCAAATCAGGACTCCCAATTCCCATATTGATAATCGGTTTCCCTTCTGATGCTAATTGTCTCACTTCTCTCAACTTAGATGAAAAGTAGTATTCCTCAACTGTATTTAATCTATTTGCTGTTGTAATCATGATTTACATTCTCTTTATAGAGTTTTCTATCTTTTTCCTTGTCATTCTTAGCGAAGTTTAAAAAAACTTCTCACTACTAACTTCCTGATTCTATTAAAGGCTTGGTATTTCTATATTCTCCCAATACTTTAAAATATTCTGCCATGATGGCTAATAATGATTTTGCTTTAGCATAATCTTCATATTTTTCAAAAGTAACATCCACGAAAAAAGAATATTTCCAGGGTGTTTCAATTTTTGGCAGCGATTGAATTTTAGTTAAATTCATTTTACAATCGCTCATTACATTCAAAACTGCTGCTAAACTTCCTCGTTTATGGTCTAATTCAAATTTTAAAGAAGCTCTGTTTATTTCGTTTTCAGGAACAAATGAATTCTCTTTATTAATGATAACAAAACGAGTCATGTTATTTTTTATCGTTTGAATCTCGGGAGCCAAAATTTCTAAATCATACATTTCAGCAGCTGTTTTACTTGCAATTGCCGCAATTCCATTTAGCTGATTTTCCTGAATTCTACGAGCTGTTTCGGCCGTATCTTTATCCTCAACTAATTTGATGTGTGGGTATTGTTTTAAAAAATCCATACATTGCAATAATGCCATTGGATGCGAATAAACTTCTTTTATATCTGCAATACTTTGTCCTTTTAATGCCATCAAATTCTGATGAATTCTCAAATAATGCTCTCCTATAATATGTAAATTATTCTTGTCAATTAATGCATAATTGGGAATAATAGGACCTGCAATAGAATTTTCTATAGCCATCACTGCCTGAGTTGATTTCCCTGACAAAAGACTATCTACTAATTCATCAAAAGACAAACACTCATCTACCACTACATTTTGCTCATAATATTCCTGAGCCACCTGATGATGAAAAGAACCTAGTATACCTTGTATCGCAATTTTTGTTTCCATTTAATCAAAAAAAAATCCTGATTTTCATCAGGATTGTATATTAGTTTTATTTGTTTTATATTTTCAAATTACCATAGCACAATCCTATCTCTCGCTAAAGAAATAAAAAGTAGTGCTAAAATAGAAACGGTTATTTGACATCTTGATATAATTATCTGTAAATATTTTTTTTACTTTGCAAATGTAGAATTAATTTTCAATTGAGCAAAAAATATTTTGCATTTTGTATAAAAAAAATCAAGCAATGATTTTTCTGTTTATTTTTGCTGTAAATTTCAAAGAAACATGTCAATAGAAGTAAAAAATATTTCCAAAAGTTATGGCGACCAAAAGGCATTGGACAACCTATCATTTTCTATAAAAAAAGGAGAAATTGTGGGTTTTTTGGGTCCAAATGGTGCCGGAAAATCAACCTTGATGAAAATATTGACCACCTACCTTGCTGCCGATGAAGGAAAAGCTTTAGTAAACGGACAGGATGTTAACAGTAATCCAAAAGCGGTTCAGCTTTCTATTGGTTATTTACCGGAGCATAATCCGTTGTATTTAGATTTGTACGTGAGAGAATATCTGGCTTTTAATGCCGATGTTTATAAAGTTGCCAAATCCAGAATAGAAGAAGTAATAGCATTAACGGGTTTGACTACTGAGAGCCATAAAAAAATAGCGGAACTTTCTAAAGGATACCGTCAACGTGTGGGACTTGCTAATGCTTTGCTGCACAATCCTGATGTATTAATTCTGGATGAACCTACTACCGGCTTAGATCCAAACCAGTTACTTGAAATACGCAACGTGATCAAAAATGCAGGAAAAGACAAAACTGTTTTTCTTTCTACGCATATTATGCAGGAAGTAGAAGCCATTTGTGACCGCGTAATTATCATCAACAAAGGAAAAATTGTTACTGATAAAAAATTAAATACTTTAATTTCTGCCGAAAAAGAACAGATTATCGAAGTCGAATTTGATTATAAAATTGAAGAACAAGCTATTGCTAAAATTGAAAATTTAGTAGCTTATAAAAACACCCATGACATGACCTGGGAATTGACTTTCAAAGCTGACAAAGACATGCGTCCTGCTGTTTTTGATTTTGCCAATGCCAATGGTTTAAAAACACTGCAACTCAATCAGAAAAATAAAAATCTGGAAGCGGTATTTAGAGAGATTACAAAGTAGAAACTACCTTTTTAAAGAAAAATGTCCTTTCAATACTTTGCCATTTTCCCTAGTTACTACAAACCAATAATCCGTTGCCGGCAATTCCTTTCCATTGAAATTACCATCCCAAGAGGAAGAATTACCATTTAATTCTTTGATAATTTTCCCATAACGGTCGAATATCTTGGTATTTAAAGTGGGTTCTGATGCAGAAAACCTAACAGACCAAGAATCGTTATAACCATCCCCATTTGGAGTGAAATATTTAGGATAACTCAACACAAATACTTCTTGGTTGACAATCCCACAATTATTTTTATCCCGAACATAAACTATATAATCTCCACTCCGTAATCCTGAAAAGGTATTACTTTCTTGATAATTTATTGCATCTAAAGAATACTCATAATCCCCAATACTACTATTAGTCAATTCAACAATAATTACATTATCCGCATCCGTCCAATCCTGAATCTTAATTTCTGAAATTGTCGCCACATTAGATAAAACTACAGAAAAATCTTTTGTTGATGAACAAATTACACTGCCATGTTTTTGAATTACAGTAACCCAATAGGATCCCAATTCAGAAACGATTATTGTCTTTGAAGTGGCTCCTGTTGACCACAAATAACTATCAAAACCAGAGCCAGCATCAATAGTAACACTTGAATTTTCACAAAGCGTTACATTATCTCCAATTGTAATTACAGGCTCTGAAAACAAAGTCAGTACTATTTTCACAACCTGGTAACATTTATCATTAGAATCAACTCTCGCATAAAGTGTAGTTACACCCATTTTCAAACTATAGTTATTTGCCGAGATAATTTCAACCGAATTATTTTGATTTTGAGCATCAAGAAGAGTAGGGTAAAACCGTATTTGAGTTGATGCATCTAAAGTAATGGCTCTATTATAAGAAACCAAATCTACTCTCTCAACACCATCATTAAAATCATCACAAAACGAAGCTGAGACATCATTCACAACTACTGTTGGATTACCTATAGAAACAGAAACCCTCAATCTACCAACACTTTCACAGCCATCCAGCGTTTGTGAAGCATAATATTGTCCTCCGTCAATTAATGGAACTGAAGCAGACAAGGCAGTACCATTTGCAGCTAAATCATACCATACTATACCTGTTCCAATAGCTTCTAAATCTCTAATCGCAGCATTTTGCGTGGAACAAAAGCTTTGAACTGAATTACCGGTAGGTGCAGCTGTATCATGAACCGTAACAAGAACAGGAATTCTTTCGCTTTCGCACATAGAAATAGTTTGCGAGGCATAATAAGTTCTACTAGTCAGAACTGTCGTTCCACTTAATAAATTCCCAAAACCAGGTGCATCATACCACTTAATATTAGTTCCTGAAATTGTAATATCATTAAGTTTTTTACTGTCTTGCACACAGAAACTTTGAGAAGAGTTAGCAACCACAGGAAGAGGTTCAGTACTCACATACGGACGTATAACAACCTCATTAGCAACAAATGAGCTACAACCCAAATTATTTTTTATCAATACCTGATAGGTCCCTGGAACTAAATTACTCTTAATTTTTGTTATTCCTTCAGTAATACCTCCATCAAAACTATAAGCAGTAGCATCATCTAAAATCTCAATTGTTCCCATTCGATTATAACAATCGGGCTGGGTAACGGTAACGGAAGGTGTGGGGGGATAATCTTTAGGAATAGCAACATTTATGGATAATGGTAAACTTTGACATAATCGACTATCTCTCGTTTTTATTACATAGTTTCCAGAAATTAATCCCGACTTTACATTATCATCTTGCCAGGTTTGACCATTATCAAAACTATATTGAGCATCTGGACTTGTAATAGTTATCGTTCCAAAGGCATCAATACAACTTAAAGGCTGGCTAATAACTGCCGTTGGAAGAAGACCAGTTGTAGCATCGTAGTTTACAAGAACATTATCAGTCACAGAAACACAAACACCACTCTTCACACTAACAGTATAATTACCTCCACTCAAATTAGAGAACACCATTTCTGGTTGATAATTCTCACCATCAATACTATATAAAAGTCCTTTGGGCTCAGTTATGGAAATAGTAGCTGTTGTAACATCACAGCTAGGCTGTGTGACTTGCACAACAGGCTTAACAGGCCCCATCATTACATTAGCAGTTACAAGATCCGAGTAAACACGACAATTTATATTATCAATCTCTCTTATATCAGCATTTCCTACCCGAAAATTATAATTTCCTTCAGTTGTGGGAGTAAAAGAATATTGAATTCTATTTGCACCCGGAATATCAGTCCAAACATAATTATTCTCTTCACTACTAACTTGCCATTGATATCCATTTTTAGGAAGACCCGTTTCTATTTTATAACTAGCTGTCAATACTATGTTTGAATTTATTGAATTAATACAAACATCAGAATATAACGAAGTGGAATTAATATCAGCATATACCTTATTATTAACAGGCCTAACTAAAAATTCATCAACAGCAATAGGATTCTGTTTATCTAGCTCTATTGAAAAATTCTTCATTCGGATTATTACTGTAGAAACACCTCTGGGTGTAAATTCAAAAGTACTTTGTCTCCAATAACCATACGAATATGGACTAATACTGACATAGAAGGTATTTAAAATATTTCCATTAGTATCCTCAACTGTAGTAACAACAATACCAGTAGGCTTATCTATAACTGCAGGATCAAACTTAAGAAGACTCCTAAACATTGCAGAAATCTCATAGGTAGCTCCAGGACATAATCCAGTAATTGTATTTTTAAAAAAATAATCAAAATTAGAATTACCTGAATCAACTAAAAGCATATATCCATATCCTCCTGAAATATCACCTATGGGTTCATTAAATTCTGGTAAAGTTAAGGAGTTTCTAACCATATAGGACCCTTTAACAGGCAATCCCTCGCCTCTGACATAGGAATAATTCGTCATTCCGTAATACAATTCTGGACCATCAGCTGAATATCCAAAACCGAAATCAAAATAAGAGACTGGATCACCATAACTCTTCTTACCAAGAGGAAATTGTGACCATACTTGTAAAGTAGATAAAAAGAAAAACAAAAGGCAACTTATATATTTTAAATTCAAAGTAAATAAAAATTTAATTTGATTAAAGATATACAATTATTTAACAACGCAATTAATTTTGCTAAAATTCGTAAAAAAATACAGACAAATAATTTTGAAAACAATGTTTGATTTTTGAACAAAAACAATACTAACCACATATCAAAAAGGTGTCCTTTTATGGGTTATGGATTTATCGCTTCTTCAAGAGTTTTTGTTCCTGTAGCTTTTGTAGACAACAAAGCAGGAACAGGATGCTGGACATTGGTATTCGGTGTAAGCGCAGGATTTGAAACAGCCGCATTTGCAACAGGCTTAGAATTTAATGGTGCTCCAACAGCTATATCACAACGATGCCCTTCTTCACCATGAGGAGGATTCATCCCTTTTGCAGTTGCTACTTTAGGCGGGGACATTTTAGAAGTTACCATCTGAGTAGTCTGAGACTGAACATTCGTTTGACTACTAGCAGCATTTTTATTTGGAGCACTATTCAAAGGAGCTCCAACTGCTATATCACAACGGTGATTAGGCTGACCATGTGCAGGATTAACAGCTCCTGTAACAGATGCAGCTGAAGCCGTAGCTGTATTATTTTCACGAAACAAATTATGCTGTTCAACTACTGGAGTTTGCGGACTATTAGCTGTAGTCGTTTGTTGTGTAAAAGGCACTACAGCCCCATCCATAACTTGTGCTTTTTTACTATCATCATTTTTACAAGATGTAAAAGTTATAACAGTCGCTAAAAAAGTATAATAAAAATGTTTCATCTTGAAAAAACTATTACAGTGAACTCAAATATAGCATTTTAACAGCAAAAAATCAAAATATTATCATTTCAATTAATATTAATCATGTTTTCAATGTAACTCTATTTGATTTCAAACAAATAACAATTTGTTAATTGATTTTATTCCCTAACTTTGTAAAAAGACTTGTTATGAATGCTAAGAAAAAAAACATAGCAAAAGAACCTACTGAGATTTACAAAGTTACTTCAAAAAATGGAGTTATTTCAGAAGAGCTACATCCTGTATTAGTTCAATTGATAGAAAAATCAAAAAAAGAACACGAACAAGGTTACAGTTTTTCTCATGAAGAAGCTATGCAAAAAATCAAACTAAAATTCTCCATTTAGAATGAGCTATACACTCATTGGGAGTTCAACTTCAATAAATTCATATCTTGAAGAAGCCGAATTTATTTTAAAAAAATGGAATACAAAAGAGGTTGAGAAATTCAGTATACTAATTGAAGAAAGTTTACAAAGATTATCTAAAAATCCCGCAATAGGTCTTTATAATAAAAATAGTGATGTTTATAGTTTCGTAATTTCTAAACAAACCACTTTATATTATAGTTTTAACATTGAAACAAAAAAAATTACACTAAATGTTTTTTGGAACAATCTCAGAAACCTAATGACTTAGCGAAATTATTATAACTAAAGAATAAACACACAAAAAGCATCGATTCTTATGGAAACGATGCTTTTTAAGTTTATGATTAAAAATTAGAATTTAAAAGCCAGACTCACTAAAAAATTTATAGTTTTTTGCGGCATTCCAGTTGCATTCCAATATTTTTCATTTAAAAGATTATTTCCTTTTAACGCTATTCTATATTTTGGTTGGTCATAAAACAATGTTCCATTCAACAAAGTGTATGACGGAAGAACAAATGTATTCGTTGTTTCAAACCAAGAATCACTAACATAATTCCCTCCTACTCCTATCCCTAAACCTTTAATTTTGCCCTCTGGAACAACATAACTTGCCCAAATATTAGCCACATTTTTAGGGCTGGCTACAAGTGACTTTCCTAATAATGCGGTACTCGCTCTTGTATATTTATTTTCATTATAAGCATATCCGCCCACTATATTCAAACCAGGAATTGGATTAGCTATAAGTTCCACATCGACACCTTTACTTTTTTGAGTTCCATCCTGAATGGTATAAGTTGTTACAGCATCTCTATAAGTAGAATTTGTTACTGAAATATCATAATAACTTATAGATCCGCTGAGTTTATTATCTAAAATAGCTACTTTAATACCCGTTTCCCACTGTGTACCATATTGAGGATCTAATTTCATCACACTATTATCTGGCTGAACTACCGGTGCTAAATTTGTAAAACCATTCATATAATTTGCAAATACAGAAATTTTGCCTTCAACCGGCTGATACACAAATCCAAATTTAGGAGCTAAAGAAGTTTGTTGATAAGCTGTATTAGGTGCGTAAATCCCTGTTGAAACATTATAACTCCCTTTGGTAGAAAATCTATCTAAACGCAAACTCAACATGGCCATTAAAGACGGTGTGACATTCACAACATCCGAAATATAAAATCCATAAGTCTCCGCTTTAGTAGTACTGGCACTAAAACCTTTGGCATACGAAAGATCTTTTATTTTTTCTGCATTAAAATCATTTAAAGGCTGATTTACATTAATTACATCATAATTTATACCCACAACACGATTTAATTCATTGTAAGCATTATTATAATCCACCCCAATTAACATCCTGTTTCTAAGCGTTCCTATTTTAAAATCTCCTGTAAAATTTTGTTGTAAATGGATGTTTCCAAATGTTTCAGGCGTTTGATTTCTAATAACTCTGGTTGCTGTAGAATCCGTCAAAACATTCAAATTAGTCCACAGCAGGTGTTTGTAATAACCCACCGAACTTAAAAATTTTGTTTCTGATTTCCATTGATCTGATATTTTATAATCTATTTGTGCTCCTAAATTATTAACTCCTATTTCAGCATCTACATCATTATTTGCATAAGAACGATTATAATCAAATTCTAAATCCTCAAAACTTCTTGCAGAAACATTCGTTAAAGAACCTATTGAAATGGTAGTCATCGTATAAGCACTTTTTGTAATATCTAAATCAACAGAAAACTTCAATCGATCTGTTAGCTGATAAGAAAAGGAAGGTGCAAAAACATAGTTTTTAGCATAACCCTGATCTTGAAAAGAACCTTCAGATTGTCCTGCAACATTTAATCTTAATAAAGCTGTTTTTTCTTTATTTAGCGAAGTATTTACATCTGCAGTAGCTCTGGTAAAATTAAAACTCCCTCCTGTAAAACTAACTTCTCCTCCAAAATTATCATTAGGCTTTTTAGTAACATAATTATAAACCCCACCAAAAGAAGTGTTTCTGGTTCCTCCAAACAAAGTTCCCGAAGGTCCCTTAATAAATTCTATACTTTCTAAAATTGCCGGATTCAATGGGTAAACCGGACTTGTATTCATCCCGTTGAGCATCCCGCTTGTATTTGAAAACCCTCTCATCATTAATCCTTGAGAACCACCTGCTGAATAATTAGGAACCGCACCGGGAATATTTCTATAAATATCCGTACGTTCTAAAACAATTTGTTCTTTCATCAAATCTTTACCCACTACATTATAAACCTGAGGATTTTCAAGATTTCGCAGCGGTAAACGAGCTACAGATTCGGTCTCTTTTTTTGCGAATTTATTTGTGTTACTAAAAATACTTACCTCATCGAGCTGAGTCAAATCTTCGGTTAAAACAATATTGTCTATCACAGTAGCCGCTTCAGTTTTCACATGCACATTTTTCTCTACCGCTAAATATCCTAATCCTCTAATTATAACAACATGTTGCCCAATTGGCATGTTCTTCAAAATAAAAGTTCCGTTTTCATCCGTATATGTTCTTTTATTAATTTTTTTAACCACGACAATTGCAGCTTCAACAGGTTTTCCTGTAGCATCTCTAACAACACCCGAAACCGAACCTTTATTATTTTGCGAATATCCAATTGATATAAAAAAAATCAGTAAAAATGCAGCCCAACTACTATTCTTATTTAGCTTAAAAGTATAAATACAATTCATTTTAATTGTTTTTTTAATTAATAAGCCGCAAAACTATACAATAAAAAGAAAGTTGCAAAATTATTTTTACTTATTCTAAATAAAAACAGATGATCGTTTGGACTTATATAAATACAGGATAAAAAAACAATACACTTATTTTTAAATGAAGTAATAAATAATCAAAAACAAAGAATATATTTACAAAATAAAACAACACTTTAAAAACCTTTAAAATGAAAAACTTTTTACTATTAGTAGTTTTGTTTTTTGCGATACAATTAGGCTACGGACAAGAAAAAACAACACATCCTAATCAGAATTCTCTATATAATTCGGCCGGAATAGACGTAAAACCAGATTTTCCCGGAGGAATCAAAGAGTTTCATAAATACATTGCAAAAAATTATATAACCCCTCGTGAAGCAAAAGAAATAAAAGGAAAAGTATATGTAACTTTTGTAGTTGAAATAGATGGAACTCTAACTAATATAAAAGTTTTACGAGATATAGGCTTTGGCACAGGAAAAGAGGCAATTCGAGTTTTAGAACAAAGTCCAAAATGGATTCCGGGGCAAAAAAAAGGAATGCAAGTTAGAACTCTTTTTAGTTTACCTATTTCTATTAATGGATTTTAATTTAAAAAAATGAGATTTCTTAATTAACTAAAAAAGCATCGATTCTTATGGAAACGATGCTTTTTTTTTATGATTTGAATGTCACTAGCCCAGATATCAGTGAAAATCCTTTTCTTATCTCTTTTTTGGAGATAAGAAAAGATTGTAACGAATAGCTGGATTAAGCTCCTAAAAAATTTCGCTTGCTATTTTATGAATATTGTCTGATTTTCCCATCGAATAATAATGCAAACAAGGAACTCCAAACTCGATTAGCTCCTTAGATTGCTGAACGGCAAATTCTACACCTATTTGACGAACGGCTGCATTGTCTTTAGCATTTTCAATTTCGCTAATTAAACTTTCAGGCATATCCAGCCAAAAAACCTGTGGCAACAATTGCAAATGGCGTTTTACAGCAACAGGTTTAATTCCCGGAATAATAGGCACTGTAATCCCAATGGCACGGGCTGCTTCAACAAATTTGAAATAACGTTGATTATCAAAAAACATTTGCGTTACAATATAATCGGCACCGGCATCTACTTTTTCTTTCAGTCTTTTCAAATCGGCTTCTAAGCTGGGTGCTTCAATGTGCTTTTCCGGATAACCCGCTACTCCAACACAAAAATCAGGTGCATTAGCAATAGGCAATTCTCCATGCAAAAACTTCCCTGCATTCATAGCTTTTATTTGTTTAACCAAATCTACCGCATAATTATTACCACCTTTACAAGGTTCGAAATATTTCTCTCCTTTCATGGGATCACCACGCAAAGCCACTAAATTATCAATATTTAAATATTGACAATCTACTAATAAATATTCGGTTTCTTCCTTAGTAAAACCACCACACAACACATGCGGAATAGCATCTACTCCATATTTATGCTGGATAGAAGCACAAATCCCTACTGTTCCCGGACGCATACGTGTAATACGACGATCAAAAAGTCCGTCTTTTTCAATATACACATACTCTTCTCTCGAAGTTGTTACATCGATAAATGGCGGTTTAAATTCCATTAACGGATCAATGTTTACGTATAAATCATTGATGTTACTCCCTTTTTGAGGCGGGACAATTTCAAAGGAAAACAATGGTTTTCCCTGTGCGTTTTCTATATGCTGTGTTACTTTCATTTTTCCTCCCCCAACCCCTCCAAAGGAGGGGAGACTGGGTGTTATTTAGTTGAACATTTTTTTTACATCGGTTCTTCCCTTAATATCGTTTAGATAAGTTTTTTTATCCTCACTTCGAATGAATTTAAATGATAATGCAATAGCTTTATCATTTAAAATTGTATCAAGAACCCCTGTCTAAACTGGAGTTCTCAATACTACCTTGCAATTTTCTATCGCAAATTGCAAGCCAACTCAAACTGACGAATCCTTAACTTAAGACTATCGGCTCCTCCCCTTTGGGGAGGCTGGGTGGGGATTAATCTGCTATATTAGGACTTAACCATCTCATGGCTTTGTCTGTCGAGATACTTCTTCTTTTAGCGTAATCAATCACCTGATCTTCTTTTATTTTCCCAAGTCCGAAATACCTGCTTTCAGGATTGGCAAAATAATAACCCGAAACTGCCGCTGCTGGCCACATCGCCATACTCTCGGTCAAAGTTACTCCAATTTCTTCTTCTACTTTTAACAATTTCCAAATCGTGGGTTTTTCCAAATGGTCAGGACAAGCAGGATAACCCGGAGCAGGACGAATTCCGGCATAGGTTTCTTCAATCATTGCTTCCGTTGTTAAAGCTTCATCCGGAGCATAGCCCCAAATTTCTTTACGAATTTGTTCGTGCAAATATTCGGCGAAAGCCTCGGCCAAACGATCTCCTAATGCCTTAACCATAATCGAGTTGTAATCGTCCAGATTATCACGGTATTCATCCGCCCATTCATCAACTCCAAAACCAGTCGTTACACAAAAAGCGCCCATATAATCGGTTACTCCGTTATCTTTTGGTGCAATAAAATCGGCCAAAGCGATATTTGGAGCTCCTTTGGTTTTTTGTGCCTGTTGACGCAGAGTTAGGAATTTTTCCAATTCTTTTCCGTTTTCGTCATACAACTGAATATCATCATCGTTCACTTGGTTGGCAGGAAAAATTCCGTAAACACCTTTAGCAGTGAATTTCTTTTCTTTCAAAATTACTTCCAACATTTCTTTGGCATCCGCAAAAACAGAAGTCGCTTGTTCTCCTACTACTTCATCAGTCAAAATTGCCGGATATTTTCCAAACAATTCCCAGGTTCTAAAAAATGGTGTCCAATCGATATAAGGAACCAAAACATCCAAATCTACTTCGAAACTTTTTGTCCCAATGAAATTTGGTTTCTTCGGCGTATAATTAACCCAATCCAATTGTAATTTATTTTTACGGGCATCTTCAATTGTTAAGAAATTTTTATCTCTAGAACGATTTAAGAACTGCTCTCTAAAAGCATCGTATTCTTCACGAATACCATTCATATACGCTTCCTTATTCTGATCCAATAAGTTTCCAGCCACTGTTACTGCTCTCGAAGCATCATTGACATGGATGGCAGTAGCACGATATTGTGGTGCAATTTTCACAGCAGTATGTGCCCGCGAAGTGGTTGCTCCACCAATCATTACCGGAATTGTTAGATTTCTTCTGTCTAATTCCTTAGCTAAAAACACCATTTCGTCCAGCGAAGGTGTAATCAAACCACTCAATCCTATAATATCTACTTCGTGTTCCAGTGCCGCAGCAATAATTTTCTCCGGCGGAACCATTACCCCAAGGTCAATGATTTCGTAATTATTACAGGCTAACACCACCGAAACAATATTTTTTCCAATATCATGCACATCCCCTTTTACGGTTGCCATTAATATTTTTCCGTTTCCTTCTTTGTCTCCTGCTTGTTTCGAAGCTTCGATAAATGGCAATAAATAAGCCACTGCTTTTTTCATTACACGAGCCGATTTTACCACCTGCGGTAAGAACATTTTTCCGCTTCCGAATAAATCCCCTACTACGTTCATACCTGCCATCAGGTTGATCTCTATAACCTCAATTGGTTTTGCAGCCGCTAATCTCGCTTCTTCAACATCTTCTTCAATAAAAGCATCAACTCCTTTTACAAGTGAGTGTGTGATTCTTTCCTGTACTGTTCCAAAACGCCATTCCTGTACTTCTTTTTCATTGGTTTTTGGACCGCCTTTAACATTTTCAGCAAAATCCAACAAACGCTCAGTAGCATCATCACGACGATTCAAAATCACATCTTCTACATGCTCTAATAAATCCTTTGGAATATCATCATAAATGGTCAGCATCTCCGGATTTACAATTCCCATTGTCATTCCTTCCTTAATGGCATGATACAGGAAAACCGAATGCATCGCTTCTCTCACCGTATCATTCCCACGGAAAGAAAATGAAACGTTACTCACCCCGCCACTTATGTGTGCATGAGGTAAATTTTCACGAACCCAACGTGTTCCTCTAAAGAAATCCAATGCGTTCAGGCGGTGTTCTTCCATACCGGTTGCCACTGGAAATATATTTAAATCAAAAATAATATCCTGAGGCGGAAAACCAACTTTGTTTACCAGAATATCATACGAACGCTGACAAATCTCTACTCTTCGCTCGTAATTATCAGCTTGTCCCACTTCGTCAAAAGCCATGATAATCGCTGCTGCTCCGTAACGTTTAATCAATTTAGCATGATGAATAAACTGTTCTTCGCCTTCTTTTAACGAAATCGAGTTTACCACACATTTTCCTTGTGCTACTTTCAATCCGGCCTCAATAATATGCCATTTTGAACTGTCAATCATAATCGGCACACGGGCAATATCCGGTTCGGCAGCAATAAGATTCAGGAATTTCACCATCGCATATTCGCCATCCAGCATTCCCTCATCCATATTAATATCGATGATTTGTGCTCCTCCTTCTACCTGCTCCTTAGCAATACTGAGTGCTTCATCGTATTTCTCCTCTTTGATTAATCGAAGAAATTTTCTGGAACCTGTAACATTTGTACGCTCTCCAACATTTACAAAAACGCTGTCGGGCGTAATAATCAAAGGTTCTAATCCCGATAAAACTAAATTTCTTCTTGGTTCTACTGCTGCCATTTTTTTATTTTATTTTTATTCGTCCAAGTCATTGCGAGGAACGAAGCAATCTCATTATCTACATCATCATTTTTGTCATTCCAGACAAAGCTTACTTTTAATTTTTCTCACGCAGATTTTGCAGATACAGCAGATTTATTTTCTGCTAAAATCAGCTGAATCTGCGTGATTCTTTTATTCTCTTTGTGGGCACGGATTACAAATCCGCGCTCTGGATTTCATTTATTATCGCATCAATAAACGGAATAATTTCCATTGTTAAAAAATATGTTGTTCTACATCAACGGATTGAATCTGTTGCTACAAAATGTCGTTCTACATCAACGGATTGAAATCCGTTGCTACAAAATGAATCGTTCCTACGGAACTTTTATGTTTTTTACCCAGTTTGTCATTGCGAGTTCCGATAATTATTGGAACGAAGCAATCTCACTACCAGCTTCCTCATTTTTGTCATTCCGACGAAGGAGGAATCTCATCCTGTTACATCCGTTATGTGATTCCTCAGAATGACAAAACTAAATCTTTATTTTATTCTCTTTGTGGGCACGGATTACAAATCCGCGCTATCTAGATGACAAAACTAGACTTTTATATTTTATTCTCTTTGCGGGCACGGATTGCAAATCCGCGCTATCTATAACTTTTATGTTTTTATTGTTCTTTCAAGCACTTTTAATAAATCCTCTTTATTATCTAGCCCATCAAGAATATAAAACTTCCCATTACCACTCAAAACTCTGTGCGCATTAGATATTTTTGTAATTGACTTAATTGAATGCAAATCAAGGATTTTCTGTTTCCCTTTTTCTGTAATTATCAATTTTCCAAGATTAACTTCATATTCAGTATTTATTTTATTTCTAAAATTGTGATCAAAATACCACCATCCAAAAGGTGTTACTAAAATAATCCCAAAGAAATAAATTAAACTTTGATTTGATAATGAATCAAAATCAGACAATAAAATTAGAATAGCAATTAAAATTCCTCCTCCATAATTAAGAGCCATAAAACTTCTATTTTTCTTAATTGCTTTTATCTTATTTTCTTCCGAAATAAAATACTTCATAGTGTAATATGTCCTATTTACAACGTCGCTTCCGAAACTCTCGGCTTATAGTTTGCTGCTGCTTCTGCAATCAGACGAATATGATCTGGAGTTGTACCACAACATCCACCAATGATGTTTACCAAATTATCGTCTAAATATTCTTTGATAAAAGTCTGCATTTGCTCCGGCGTTTCGTCATATTCTCCAAAGGCATTTGGTAATCCCGCATTTGGGTGTGCTGAAACATTAAAAGAGGTATGCGAAGACAAAGTCTGCAAATAAGGTTTTAATAAATCGGCTCCTAAAGCGCAATTGAATCCTACACTCAATAACGGAATATGTGAAACGGAAATCAAGAAAGCCTCTACTGTTTGTCCCGAAAGTGTTCTTCCTGAAGCATCGGTAATGGTTCCTGAAACCATGATAGGAATATCAATACCGCGTTCCTCTTTTACTTCTTCGATGGCAAAAAGTGCTGCTTTTGCATTTAGCGTATCAAAAATAGTTTCTACCAACAATAAATCACTTCCACCATCCATCAGCGCTTCTACTTGTTGTTTATAAGCAATGCGCAAATCATCAAAAGTTACAGCTCTGTATCCCGGATCATTTACATCAGGTGACATACTGGCTGTACGGTTTGTTGGACCTATTGAACCAGCAACAAAACGAGGTTTCTCCGGATTTTTAGCAGTGAATTCGTCGGCTACTTCACGGGCAATTTTTGCCGACTCGTAGTTCAGTTCGTAAACCAAATCTTCCATGTGATAATCGGCCATACCGATTGTGGTTCCTGAGAAGGTATTGGTTTCTACAATATCAGCTCCTGCTTCAAAATAAGCAGCGTGAACCTCAGCAATAGCTTTAGGTTGTGTAAGTGACAATAAATCGTTGTTTCCTTTTAGTGAATGGGGAAAATCCTTGAAGCGCTCGCCTCTGAAATCTTCTTCCGAAAAATTGTAGCGTTGCAACATCGTTCCCATCGCTCCGTCGAGAACGAGTATTCTTTTTTTGATTTCTTCCTGAATGCTTGGCATAACTTCTATTTTTTTTGCCGCTAAGGCACTAAGGCGCAAAGCTTTTGTTTTTTATTCTTCCAAAAAATCACTATTCCTGGCTATTTAGCCCTGATGGAAGCGAATATCCTATTGTATTCGCTACAAGCGAATGCAATAGATAGCAGCGAACAGCAGGAACCCATTTTTACTGATAAATGCCAATATTTCGCTCCTAATTATTTGACAATTTTGGAAATGCAAAGTAAAGCAATAGCCTCGCCACTTGCAAGTGTTTTTTTTTAGATTCTGAGATGCTAAGTCCCTAAGATTCTAAGAAAAAAAGCCCAAACCATATTTCAAGTTTGAGCTTTCCTATTTAAAAAATCTTAGATTCTCAGAACCTTAGAAACTTAATTTTAGTTAATCGCTTTTACGACTGCTTTTGGTGCTTCTTTACGAGTTCCGTCAAATCCGTCAACACCTGAAACTGTTGTATATTTCAATACATAACGTTTTCCAGGATTGATGATTTGGTAAGCCGCCTGACACATTAAAGTAGCTTCGTGGAAACCACAAAGGATCAACTTTAATTTCCCCGGATAGGTATTGATATCTCCAATTGCAAAGATTCCGGGAATGTTAGTTTGGTAATCCAAAGCATTGTTTACTTTAATGGCATTTTTCTCGATTTCTAATCCCCAGTTTCCGATAGGACCTAATTTAGGTGTTAATCCGAAAAGTGGAATAAAGTAATCACAATCAATTTTACGGTGTGCTCCGTTTTCATCTAAATCGATAGACTCTACGTGCTCTGCACCGTTGATTCCAACTACCTCAGCAGGTGTAATCATACGAATTTTTCCGGCATCTTTTAATTCCTGTACTTTTTCAACAGAATCTAAAGCACCACGGAATTCATTACGACGGTGAACCAAAGTTACTTCTGAAGCAACGTCAGCTAAGAAAATACTCCAGTCTAAAGCAGAATCTCCACCTCCGGCAATAACCACGCGTTTGTTTCTGAATTCTTCCGGGTTTTTGATAAAATATTTAACTCCTTTGTCTTCGTAGAAATTGATTCCGTCGATTAATGGTTTTCTTGGTTCAAAACTTCCTAAACCACCTGCAATAGCAATTACTTTTGCATGGAATTCAGTTCCTTCATTTGAAGTTACAATAAAAGTACCGTCTTCTTGTTTTTCGATTGTTTCAGCACGTTCTCCCAAAGTAAAACCTGGTTCAAACTGCTTGATTTGTTCCATTAAATTATCAACTAAATCACCAGCTAATACTTCCGGAAATCCCGGAATATCATAGATAGGTTTTTTAGGATATAATTCTGAAAGCTGACCACCCGGCTGAGGCAACGCGTCCAGAATGTGACATTTTAATTTTAATAAACCTGCTTCAAAAACGGCAAATAAACCAGTTGGACCGGCTCCTATTATAAGGATATCTGTTTCAATCATTTTTTTACTTTTTTATCCTCCCCCAAGCCTTACAAAGGAGACTGGATGGAGCTACTTATGTTATATGTATTCTTACTAATTATTCTAATTATACCCTACTGCGTGGGTTATTATTTTTATTTTTCAAAGAAACGAAAGCGATACGATTTTTTAAATGACAAATATCACTTGTGTTTTATTTCATTTCAACGGATTAAAATCCGTTGCTACAATATGAATCGTTTCTATAAAACTCTTTATTCTTTGTTTTTTAATGATTGAGTGATCTCATTCATCTTTTGAACCTTTTCTTCAAAGTCACCTTTTAAGGTTTTGCGATAATCATTTAGGTTTTGTACCATCTGATTGATATCTTCGGGTATTACTTCCTCAAAAAACTCCCGTAAACG
Organism: Flavobacterium flevense; assembly: GCF_900142775.1. GTDB lineage: Bacteria > Bacteroidota > Bacteroidia > Flavobacteriales > Flavobacteriaceae > Flavobacterium > Flavobacterium flevense. Next base: position 313,011 of record NZ_FRCC01000004.1, on the reverse strand, counting down.
CTTAGCTGTTGTAGGCGATTTCCCATTAGTAGAAATGGCGATTTTGACATTTCCTTTGGTTACAATTCCGCCTAGATAGTAATCACACAAATCAGGTGTATCGGCAATATTGCATATCAAATATCTTTTTCGGGACAATTCGTATACGCGTTTATTGACCTTTAAATCATCTGTGCAGGCAATTACCATGTTGCGTTTTTTGAGCATTTTTTTTCTGAACTTTTTCTGTGTCAGTTTTACTGAAGGATGTTTTTCAGCTAAAGCGACTAATTCATCCATAAAACGCGGTGCAACAACCTCAACTTTGGCATTGGGACTTGATTTGAGCAAAAAGGACAGCTTTTCTAATCCTACATTTCCTCCGCCTACTATAAGTACACTCAGGTTATGTAGTTTCAAAAAAATTGGATACAATTCGTTACGCTCCTGGCTATTAGAATTGTTGCCATTTGTGTCTTTTATTTCACTCATCTTTTTTGAATTATGCTTTAGCTAAATCTGCTGCTCTGTATGCTTCTAATTTTTCAAAAAACGTAATAGCTTCCTGAATGTATTGTTTTGCGAAAGCTTCTGTTGGTTCGTTTTTATTGATTTGGTATACTAATTCTTTAAAAGAAGTACCTAATTCAATTTTATTTCCTTCAACAAAAACAGTATCAAATGAATCAATGATTCCGGCGTGCGTGTTTGTTTTTTGTTTTTCAGCTAATAATAAAGCTTTTGCTCCATTAACAAAACCAGCATACGCCTGATAAATGGAATCAGACCATTTTCCTTCTTCAAAAGATTCTTGGGCAACTGTTAATTTATCTTTAGCTTCGAATAACAAAGTTGCTACTAAGTCGATTACTACACCAGCACATTCTCCAACCCCTACTGCTTTTACATAGTTGTCTGCATTACCCCAGTCTACAAAATCTTCTTCAGTAAGATTCGTTACATCAGCTAATGGTTTTAAGAATTCGTAGAAATACTTTTCACCTTTAGCATCATAATAGTCTAAAAATCGAGTCCCATTTGCATTAGCTTCAAAATCATTTAAGATTAAACGCAAAGCTTCCGGTCCGCGACGGCTAGGGATTTTAATTACTTTATCAGCAAAACGACCGTTTCCGTTTCCTAAAATTCCACCACCTAATAATACCTGTAAAGCTGGAGCTACTAATTTCCCTGCATTAATTGACATACCCTGGAAACCAATTTCTGCCATGTTATGTTGTCCGCAAGCATTCATACAACCACTAATTTTGATTGTAATTTCTTTATTATCGGCAAATTGTGGAAATTCAGCTTTTAATACTCTTTCTAACTCATCAGCAATACCTGTACTGCTTGCAATACCTAAATTACAAGTATCAGTTCCCGGACAAGCTGTGATATCTCCAATAGTATCGTATCCTAAATTAACCATATCTAATTTGGCTAATTCCTGGTAGAAAAATGGTAAATTTTCTTCTTTGATATTACGGATAACAATATTCTGACGCAATGAAAAACGCAATTCGTTAGCTCCGTAATTTTTAATTAAATCAGCTAATAATCTTGCTTTATCAGTATAAAAATCACCTAAAAGTACTTTTACACCTATAGCTACATATCCCGCTTGTTTTTGTGCAATTACATTTGATTTTTTCCAGGCTTCAAAAGCGGCAACATCATCAATAGTAACTGTAGGTACTTCTAATAAAGGCTCTGTAATTGCTCCTTCAAATGCAGTAGTATCAATTTCATAACTATGGAAAGGCAATGCTTTTTTCTCTTCGTCTACCAGACGCATGAATTCATCACGACCTAAATCTTTAATTAAGAATTTCAAACGTGCTTTTAAACGTTTTGCTCTTTCACCATAACGGTCAAAAACTCTGATTACTCCTTCGGCTGTAGGGATAATTTGGTTCACCGGAATAAATTCTGAAAGCAATTCAGCGTGAGAAGGCTGAGAACCTAATCCACCACCAAGCATTACTTTAAAACCTTTTTGCCCATCTACAATTTTAGGAATAAATCCTAAATCGTGTAAATAACTTAATGCTGTATCTTTATCAGATGAAGAAAATGAAATTTTAAATTTACGTCCCATTTCCTGACAAATTGGGTTACGCAATAAATATTGGAACAAAGCATGAGCATAAGGAGTCACATCAAATGGCTCGTCAACATCAACTCCAGCTAATTCACTTCCTGTAATATTACGAACGGTGTTACCACAAGCTTCTCTTAATGTAATATCGTCTTTAGCTAAATCAGCCCAAAGTTCCGGTGTTCTGTCTAAACTCACATAGTGAATTTGAATATCCTGACGTGTTGTAATATGCAAACGTCCTGTAGAATATTTATCAGAAACCTGAGTGATTCTTTTTAATTGTTCGCTGGTTACTTTACCATAAGGCAACTTGATACGAATCATCTGAACACCTTCCTGACGCTGTCCGTAAATTCCACGAGCTAAACGAAGACTACGAAAACGCTCATCATCAATTTTACCTCCCTGGAATAAATGTATCTTTTTTTCTAAATCGATAATCTCTTTCTGGACAATCGGATTTTCTATTTCTGTTCTAAAACTTTCCATTTCTTTATTTTTTTCCTCCCCCAACCCCCTCCGAAAGAGGGGGAGCCAAAATTGGGAATATTAAATCTATTTAATTCTGTTTTCTATACCAACTCCCTCTCCTTTGTGGAGGGCTGGGGTGGGGACTATTTTATAAATCCTACTCCTGCTGTTGTATTAGTTGATGGATCAATTAAAATAAAAGCTCCGTTTGACTTGTTCTTATCATAAGCATCAAAGTACAATGGTTTACTCAATTTAATTGTTACTTCACCAATTTCGTTGATTGCTAACTGAGAAGCAGGAGTTGTTCCTGAATAATCAGTTGCAATAACGTTTTTAATGCTGTCCACTTTTGCCAACACTCTGTTAGTATTGTGTTGGATTAAATATTTAGTACCGCCAACTAATTTTTTGCTATCCATCCAGCAAACTGTTGTTGTGATATCTTTTTCTATTTGAGGCAATTCATCTGATTTTACAATCATGTCTCCTCTTGTAACATTAATGTCATTTTCTAACTCAATAGTAATAGAAGAACCGGCAACAGCTTCGTCATATTGTTTATCAAAAAAGTGAATATTAGTTACTTTTGATTGTGTTAAAGAAGGTAATACCGTTACAGCATCGCCTACTTTAATATTGTTTCCGTATAATTTTCCTGCATACCCTCTAAAATCGTGGTATTGCTCTGTTTTAGGACGAATAACCGTTTGAACAGGAAAACGTGCCTGACCTTTTTCATAAACATCAGTTGGTTCTAAAGCTTCAAGATGCTCCAGAATAGTCTGCCCTTTGTACCAAGGCATTGCTTCTGTTTTTTCAACTACGTTGTCTCCTGTTAAAGCACTTAACGGAATATAGCTCACTACTTGTTCTTTAAAAGTACTTTTAGCATTTAATGCTTCAAAATCAGCTTTGATTTTATTAAATACTTCTTCAGAATAATCAACTAAGTCCATTTTGTTAACCGCAACAATTACTTCTTTTACTCTCAATAAATTATTGATAAAAAAGTGACGGTATGTTTGCTCAATTACTCCTTTACGGGCATCAATTAAAATAATAGATACCTGAGAAGTAGAAGCTCCTGTTACCATGTTACGGGTATATTCTACGTGACCCGGAGTATCGGCAATAATGTAACTTTTCTTAGCTGTAGAAAAATAAATATGTGCCACATCAATAGTAATTCCCTGCTCACGCTCAGCAACTAATCCGTCAGTCGCCAAAGAGAAATCTAAATAATCATATCCTTTTTGTTTACTGCTTTTTTCAATTGCTTCTAATTTATCTGTAGTTAGCGATTGTGTATCGTATAATAATCTCCCGATTAAAGTACTTTTCCCATCATCTACACTTCCTGCCGTTGCTATTTTTAAAACTTCCATTCTAATATTTTGTTTCAGGTTTCAGGTTCTTTCGAAACTTAAATCTGTATGGTTTTTGATTCTTCTAACTTCTAATTCTTAACTTCTAACTTATTAAAAGTATCCTTGTTGTTTTCTTTTCTCCATTGCTGCTTCTGAACGTTTATCATCAATACGCGCTCCACGTTCTGAAATAGTAGAAGCTCTGATTTCACCAACAACTTCAGAAATTGTAGCAGCATAAGAATCTACTGCAGCTGTACAACTCATATCTCCAACAGTTCTAAAACGAACAATTCTTTCTTCGATTTCTTCATCTTCATCCTGATAAACAAAAGGAGAATGTGACCAAATCATACCATCTCTGATAAACACTTTACGTTTGTGAGAAAAATAAATAGATGGAATTTCTATTTGCTCTTGTTCAATATAGCTCCAAACATCTAATTCAGTCCAGTTTGAAATTGGGAACACACGTACATTTTGCCCATTTTCAATTTTACCATTCAATAAATCAAATAATTCAGGACGCTGGTTTTTTTCATCCCATTGACCAAAATCATCACGAACAGAAAAAATACGCTCTTTAGCTCTTGCTTTTTCTTCATCTCTACGAGCTCCACCAATACAGGCATCAAATTTAAATTCTTCGATAGCATCTAAAAGTGTAGTAGTTTGCAAACTGTTTCTACTGGAATATTTTCCGGTTTCTTCCACTACTTTTCCTTCATCAATAGCATCCTGAACATTACGAACGATTAATTCTAAACCTAATTCCTCAACTAATTTATCTCTAAAAGCAATAGTCTCCGGAAAGTTATGACCTGTATCAACGTGTAATAAAGGAAAAGGAATTTTAGCCGGAAAAAACGCTTTTTGCGCTAATCTCACTAATGTAATAGAATCTTTTCCTCCGGAAAAAAGCAATACTGGCTTTTCAAATTGAGAAATAACTTCTCTGAATATGTAAATCGCTTCGCTCTCTAAAGCATTTGTTTTTAATACTGAACTCATTTTTTTAATTTAAAAATTGAAAGGTTTAATGACTATAAAATTCTCTGCATTCTAAAATCTATCCTCTTTATTCTATTATCTTTTCTCTTAATTATTTTCCGTGTAATCCACACTCTTTATGGCTTTGTTCCCAATACCATCTTCCTGCTCTTATATCTTCTCCCGGTGCAATCGCACGTGTACAAGGGGCACAACCAATACTTACAAAACCTTTTTTGTGCAGGCTGTTTTGTGGTACGTTATTATCATCAATGTATTTTTGAACTTCCTCTAATGTCCATTTTAATAATGGATTGAATTTTACGAGGTCAAAATTAGCATCATATTCAAACAAATGCAAATCGCTTCTGTTTTCTGATTGTTCTGCTCTTAATCCTGTAATCCAGATTTTATTTCCTGCCAATGCTTTTTTCAACGGCACTACTTTACGAATAAAACAACATTCTTTTCTGTTTTCAACTGATTCAAAGAAGCTGTTTGGTCCTTTTTTCTCTAACAATTCCTCTACAGCCTTAGCTTCTGGAAAATATACCTTAATGGGTAATTTGTATTTTTTTTGTGTTCTGTGAAATACATCATAGGTTTCCTGAAAAAGACGCCCTGTATCAAGAGTAAAAATAGTAATTGGCGCTTCACTCTTTGCAATCATCGCTGTTATCACCTGATCTTCCTGACCAAAAGAAGTTGAAAAAACTACCTGATCTTTGTATTCATTAGCCAAAAAAGTAAAAGTTTCCTCAATAGAGAAATCTTTGGTTTTTTCTAATAATGTCTGAACTATAGCTGTACTCATTTTAATTTCGTTTATTATAAATCTATTACCCTATCGGTTTAGTAGATTACTCCGCAAAAGTAATACTTATTTCTAAATTACAAAACAATATATCAGTTTTTTTAATCCTCAAACGTTTTCGCTTCCAACACTTTAGAACTTCACAAGAAAAAGACATCCCCTTTTTTAATTCGAACACCTTCACAAGCTTAGTAAAGCTTCGAATTTTCGGCAAAGATAACTTTAATTTTGAAATAAATTTTCATAAACTCTACCTTGTCTATAGGATTATTATAAAATAATTGTATTTTTGCCCAAAATTTTATGTTATGGATTTCCAAATAGGTTTAGTTATTGCAGGTTTAGCAGTAGGTTTTGTAGTAGGATTAACAGGTGTAGGTGGCGGATCATTGATGACTCCCATCTTATTATGGTTTGGGATCCCACCAACAACAGCCGTAGGAACTGATTTATTATATGCTGCTTACACTAAAATGGCCGGGGTTTTTGTTCATAATAAAAAGAAGAATATCAATTGGAAAATTACAGGATGGCTTTCATTAGGAAGTATTCCGGCAGCTCTTTTAACTTTATGGATTCTGGATAATATAAAAACAGACGTAACCACCATTAACAGGGTTATTAAATACAGTTTAGGATGGGCACTGCTTTTTACTTCGGTAGCTATTTTATTCAAAACCAGAATTGCTAAATTTTCTAAGAAACATGCAGGAGATAAATTTCATCATGAAAGTAAGACTCAAAATGTACTTACTATTGCTATTGGAATTATGCTGGGTGCCACGGTAACACTAACTTCTATTGGTGCAGGAGCTTTAGGAACGGTGACTTTATTTTTCCTTTATCCGCTTTTACCTACTCCTAAATTAGTTGGCACCGAGATTGCTCATGCCGTACCCTTAACATTAGTTGCCGGGTTAGGTCACGCATCCATGGGAAATCTGGATTATATGTTACTAGGACAATTATTAATGGGATCGCTTCCGGGAATTTTTGTTGGAAGTATGTTAAGCGGAAAAATTCCGGACTTATACTTAAGAAACGCTATTGCTGTCATGTTATTTTTTGCCGGATATAAATTGATTTTTTAAATCCTCGCTAAAGGAGACAGAGACGAAACTTAATATGGCTTATATAAAAAATGACCTTTTCAAAGGAATGAAAAGGTCATTTTTTATTTATATCATTCCCTACTCTAAAAAGCAATATCGGCCAACGTATTATTTTCTAAAATCATCAGGGTATTATCACGTACTTCCGTCATCAATTTTCTAACTGCACAAGTAGCTTCATCGGTGCAATCATCACAAGGTTCATAAAAATTATGACTCGCACAAGGCAGTAAAGCAATAGGTCCTTCTAGAATGCGATACACTTTTGCCATATTAATATCCTTGGGTTCTTTGATCAGATAATAACCTCCGCCCTTTCCTTTTTTGGCACCCAAAAAACCGGAATGACGCAAAAGCAATAAAATACTTTCCAGAAACTTAATCGAAATATTTTCAGACTTCGCAATGTCAGCAATAGCAACAGGCGTTTGATCTTCCTGGCGAGCCAAAAAAGTCAAAGCTTTAATTCCGTATTTTGTTTTTTTAGAGAGCATTATGAAGATATTAGATTTTTGATTGAAGATTAACGATAGCTGATTTAAAAACTCACTTAATCTCTGGATATAAACAAAAATATGTTTTTTTAAACTAATAATCATAAAAAAACGATTCTTGATTTACAGAAAATCTGAAATCAAAAATCGTTAATCTACATTCTGCAATCATTAAGAAAGCGCCTGCTCTAAATCGGCAATGACATCTTTTACGGTTTCTAAACCTACAGAAACACGTACTAAACCTTCACTAATTCCTACAGCTAGTTTCTCTTCAATAGATAATTTACTATGCGTAGTTGAAGCCGGATGCGTCACAATCGTCTTCGCATCTCCAATATTTGCAGATAGCGAACATAATTTTATTTTATCTAAAAAAGCACGACCTGCATCAATACCACCTTTTATTTCAAAAGCAATAATATTACCTCCTAAAAGCATTTGTTTTTTTGCAATCTCATATTTAGGATGTGATTTCAGGAAAGGATATTTCACACTATTTACATTAGGATGATTTTCTAAAAACTCAGCCACTTTCATTGCATTTTCACAATGTCTCTCCACACGAAGGGACAATGTCTCAATACTTTTAGACAAAACCCATGCATTAAATGGTGACATCGCCGGACCTGTATTTCTCGAGAAAAGGTAAATTTGGCGAATCAAATCAGCCTGACCCACAGCTACTCCACCTAAAACGCGTCCTTGTCCATCCATTAATTTCGTTGCCGAATGAATCACGATATGTGCTCCGTACTTAATGGGCTGCTGAATGTAAGGTGTTGCAAAACAGTTGTCAATTATCAAAATCAAATTGTGTTTTTTAGCAATTTGCCCCAAAAACTCTAAATCAATCACATCAACACCTGGGTTTGTAGGTGTTTCAGCATATAAAATTTTAGTATTCGGTTTGATAAAACTTTCAATTGTTTCCGGCTGATTGATATCAAAATACGAAGTGGTAATATTCCATTTTGGAAAATACGTCATAAACAACGCATGCGTAGAACCAAAAACACTTCCTGCCGAAACAATATGATCTCCGGAACTCAACAAAGCGGCAAAAGAAGAATAAATAGCTGCCATTCCGGTTGCAAAAGCATAACCAGATTCAGCGCCTTCCATAACACAAACTTTATCTACAAATTCAGTGGTGTTAGGGTTAGAAAAACGGCTGTAAATATTACGTTCTTTCTCTTCAGTAAAAGAAGCTCTCATGTCCTCAGCATCTTCAAATACAAAGCTTGAAGATAAAAACAAAGGTGTTGAATGTTCCTGATAATGTGTTTTGTCGATGTGGGTACGTATCGCCTGGGTTTCAAAACCAAATTCTTGTTCGTCCATTTTTTTATTATTTTCCTCTCCCCGACCCTCTCCAAAGGAGAGGGAGTCGAAACTGGAGAATTGTTATTAATTATTAATTAAGCAAAAATATTTCAAATTATTTATTGCTAGTTCCCCCTTCGGAGGTTAGGGGGATTCCGTTCAAAATCACTTTGTAGTGGATAGTTGCAGTAGGTTCTACCGTTTTAGAAACGGAGCAATATTTTTCGAAAGACAATTGAGCGGCTTTAGCGGCTTTGTCTTCTTTTATATTTCCTTCCAAAGAAAAAACCACATAAATATCTTTGAATGGTTTTGCTTCTCCTACCTGTACACGCTCACCTTCAACCTCTGCTTTGAAAGAAGTAATTTCCTGACGTTGTTTTTTCAGAATCGAAATCATATCAATTCCGCTGCATCCGGCAACACCCATCAATACTAATTCCATTGGGCTTGGCCCCATATCATTTCCTCCAAAATCCGGACGCGCATCTACATTTACAATATGTCCTCTTTCGTTTTTTAATTGAAAGTGGAAGTTTTCGTTTACTCTGTCTAATGTTATTTTCATCTTATCCCCTCCCCAACCCTCCCCAAAAGGAAGGGAGTCAAGACTGGAGGTCTCGCCTGTATTAAATTAATATTATTCTATGAATTTCATCTTCAATCTGAAATCTAAACTCTAAATTCAGAATTCTGAATTCTAAAATCTGCAATCTAAAATCAACTATCCTTTATCTGACAATCTCAAAATATCCCCGAAAACGCCTCTTGCTGTTACTGCAGATCCGGCTCCGGCTCCCTGAATAACAATCGGTCTGTCACCGTAAGATTCCGTGTAAATTTCGAAGAAAGAATCAGAACCTTTTAATCCGCCCAAAGCCGTATCCGAAGGTACCGAAACTAATTTTACTTCTAATATTCCTTTATCATTTTGCAAATCACCCGACAATTCACCTATGTATCGCAACACATGATTAGGCGCCTGTTCTGATTTGATTTTATGATAAATGGGGTCGAATTCTTTTAATTTAGTCAGGAAATCAGCGGCGCTACCTTCTCTTAAATGTTCCGGAATTAAATTCTGAATAGCAATTTCTTCAAATTCATTTTGCAAATCCAGTTCTCTGGCTAAAATCAGTAATTTTCTGCCTACGTCATTTCCTCCTAAATCTTCCCTTGGATCCGGTTCAGTATATCCGTTGTCGATTGCTTCTTTTAATATTTCGCTAAAAGGTACTTCTTTTGCAGAAAAATTATTAAATAAATAACTCAATGTTCCTGAGAAAACACCTTTAATTTTGGTGATATTTTCACCTGAAAGATGCAATAATTTAATGGTATCGATTAATGGTAATCCCGCACCCACATTAGTTTCATACAGGTAATTCTTTTGATTATCAATCAAAACTTTTCTAAGCTCTTTGTAAAAACCATAACTTAAAGTATTAGCAACTTTATTCGAAGAAACTAAATCAAATCCGTTTTCAACTAACTGAATATAGTTTTGTACAAACGAAGCACTTGCTGTATTATCTACCGCAATTAAATTCTCTAAATGATGCTCATTTGCGTAAGCAACAACATCATCAATAGTATAAGAGAATCCGTTAGTCTGAATTTCGTTTGTCCAATTTGGCGTTACACCATCTTTGTTAAGCAACACACTTTTAGAATTTGCAATAGCAAAAACATTCAGCTTGATGTCTTTTCTTTTCTCGATAGCCACTGCTGATTCTAATATTTGATTAATCAGCGTTCCGCCTACCAATCCATGACCAAAAACAGCAATATTGATTTTTTTCGCTACGCCAAAAATCTCTCCGTGAATAACATTTAATGCTTTATTAAGTTCGTGTTTTTTAACTACCAAACTCACATTTTTCCCTGTCACCGTATTATTAAACAAAATAGGCACAATTTTATTGCGAATCAAAGCCGTATAGGGTTTATGAAACGTACTCAAATCTTGTCCGATAATCGAAATTACCGAAACATCATCGGTTACCGAAATTTTATTAACATCCTTAGAATAGAAATCATTTTCGAATTCTTTTTCCAATTCTATCATCGCTTTAGTTGCCTGTGAAGCTGCCACAACTAATCCGATTCCTCTTTCAGACGAACCCTGAGAAATAATACTTACACTGATATTATTATCGCCCATTACTTTAAAAATACGGGCATCAACTCCTGTTTTTCCCAGCAAACCTCTACCTTCAAGGTTTACTAAAGCTAAATCCTCTAAAACCGAAAGTGTTTTGATTCCGCCAGTTGAGGAAGTTGCTGTAATTAAAGTACCTTCATTTTCATGATTAAAGGTATTCAATATTCGCAACGGAATATTTTTTTCCAGCAAAGGAATGATTGTTTTGGCGTGTAAAATAGTGGCACCAAAATTAGCCAGCTCATTTGCTTCGTTAAAAGTCAAACGGTCAATTTTTTTAGCATCAGCAACTAAATCCGGATTAGCGGTATAAATACCATCCACATGCGTATAATTCTGAAGTTCCTCAGCATTTAGATAATTTGCTAATAATGAAGCGGTATAATTACTCCCGTTACGACCTAGCGTAGTGGTAATGTTATTATTATTAGAACCAATAAAACCGGTTACCACATTCACCGAAGCAGCATTTTCTTTGAAATACTGAATTACATTTTTCTTCGAAATTTGTTCCAGCGGTTGTGCATCACCAAATTTAGAATCTGTTTTTAGAAATGTTCTGGAATCCGCAAAACGGGCATTGACCCCTTTTTCGATTAAAATAGCCGTCAATAATTTAGCCGAAAGCAATTCTCCAACAGAAAGAATCTGATCTTTGATTTTTGAACTGTAATCCCCTATAAGGCTCACACCTTCGAATAATTTATCCAGAACAGCAAACTCTTCAGACAAATCAACTGCTGAATAAGAATCTTGTTGGTATTTTTTAAAGTTTTCCAGCAACGGTTTGTAATCTCCATTTTTAGCCGCTACACCCAGAATTTCTTCCAGTTCGTCAGTTGCTTTTCCACGTGCCGAAACAACAATGGCAATTTCTTCTCCCTGATTAACTTTCTCAGCAATTATAGAAACAACTTTATTGATTCCTTCACCATTTGACAAAGACTTTCCTCCAAATTTTAATATTTTCATCTCTATTCTATTTTATGTTGCTACTAAAAACAGGAGCAAGCAAGTTGTTTAATTGTTCGTATTCTATCAGGAAAGCATCATGCCCGTGGATGGATTCAATTTCTTTATAAAAAACATTCACATGATATTTTTTTAACTCCTGATAGGTTTCTTTATTTTCTTTTGCGGTAAAAAACAAATCTGAATTGATACCAATAATGTATATAGTAGCTTCAATTTTTGAGGCAAAAACCTCAAAAGAGTCACTGTTTCTGGTAACATCAATCGTTTTTAGCAATTGGTTCATCATTTTATAGGACGCCAGCTGAAAGCGTTTTTGCAATTTTTTACCATGATGCAACAACCAGCTTTCGATATTAAAAATTGCCAGTTCTGTATTAATGGTTCTGTCAAATTTCAGCTTAAAAGATTCCGGTGTTCTGTAACACAGCATTGCATGAATTCGGGCATCTTCAATGGGATTACAGGAATTTTTTAAAATTTGCTCCTGCAAAAAACAATTGGCAATCAGCCAGTCAGTCGATTTCCAATCTGTCGCAATAGGAATTACATTTAAAGCTAATTTAGGTTCTAAGGCAATCATTTCCCAGGCAATTCCTCCGCCTACTGATCCACCTATGATAGCATACAATTGCTGAATTCCAAGTTCTTTTACTCCAGCAATAAAGAGTTTTGCAATATCGCGGGCAGTAAAATCTATATAATTTTCTACAATTACACCATCGTAACCATTTCCGGGAACATTAAAAGCTAAAACAGTATATTGAGTAGTATCAATAGTTTTATTATCTCCTATCAAATCATTCCACCAACCGTTTTCACCTACTACCTGAGAATTTCCGGTTAAGGCATGATTGATTAAAACCACAGGAGCGGTGTGCAATTGAGGTCCAAAAAATTGGTATGTCAAATTTATTACAGGGTAAACTGCACCACTTTCTGTAGTGAAATTTTGTATTATAATGGGATTGGGTTTATTTTCCAATTTCAAATCTTATATAGGATTGATGATGGAAACATTAGAAAGAAAGTCAGAAGTAGACTTTATCGTTGTTATCTTTTCCCGGTATATTGGGATAGAATGTAGCACCTTCTTCGTTTGCAAAGGGTTGCTAAGCTTTCATCGGGTCTATTCCCTCGAGCTTTCTTTATAACATTTCAATACGTTTATGAACTTTAAAGGCACAAAGTAACTACTATTTTTTCAAACAAACAAATTTTGCTGATTTAGTTTTAAAACAGCTATAATAAAAAAACAAACGCAAGTCATCACTGAACACAAAATCCAGGAATCACCTGCGTTTGAAGCCTCTATTTACGATACTATACTTAGATAAAAAGTGTTTCATTTTCTTTAGAATACATCAAAAACGTTAAAGAATCAGATGCTTTTTTTTGATCTTTAAAATCCGCACCCGCATTAATACCAAATCTGTGATTTGTTAATTCTACTCTATTCTCTTTTCCTGTATTGTTATTAGTCCTTATCTCCCTGATAAAGTCTAATGCCCTTGTGATTAATCTTCTTGTGTTCATGATGTTTAAATTTAATTTAGTTAATTATTGACTATTGTTGTTTGTAATTTTTAATTCTTTTTCTAAATAAAAAACCCTTTTGGTTTAGGATACCAAAAGGGTTTATATACGATATAAACGATTCTTTTGGATATCAACAGACCAGCATCTTTGCGCAAAGCATAGAGACTGAAAACTGTTTGTTCTGTTTAATGTTAATAATAATCATCTGTTATTTTTTTTGAATCTAATTATTTGTTGTTAACAAAAAAGCCTCCCGATTTTTTCAGGAGGCTTTTGCTATATTTTTAATCTTATTTGAATAAATAAATTAAGCTATCGCACTCCTGCGGATTTCTTTAATCTGAACCATCGATTTTATACAAATAATAAAATTCATTTTGTCTTTTTTATTTAGAGTCACAAAGATATAAATTATTCTTTACAACCCGTATTTTTTTAAAGATTTTTTCTGTTATTATAACTAATTAACAGTTCTTTATGTTTTTTAACGACAATTTACTATTGTCAACCAAAAATACAAACCAAGTAAGAGCTTTTTTACTCCAGAAAATTTAAAAATTAACTCTATTCCACTCTTCTGATTTGTTGTTTCAAAGATATAACCGAAAACACAATTAAATATTAATTCTGTTTTAAATTAATATTAATTATAGAGTATCAAAAACCGCTTTCAAATCGGCTTTCAAATCCTCTATATCTTCAAGTCCTACTGACAATCGAATTAAATCTTTAGAAACACCCGATGTCAATTGTTGTTCCTCTGATAATTGCTGGTGTGTAGTACTGGCCGGATGAATAACCAACGATTTCGTATCCCCTATATTAGCCAGCAATGAAAACAACTTGGTTTCATCGGCTACTTTTTTAGCGGCATCAAAACCACCTTTCAATCCAAAAGTCAATAATCCGCTTTGACCTTTTGGCAAATATTGCTGAGCTAAATCATAATATTTACTTGATTTCAATCCCGGATAGTTCACCCAGGCCACTTGTTCTTGCGTTTCTAACCATTGTGCTAAAGCCAATCCGTTTTCACTATGTCTTTGCACACGAACCGCTAAAGTTTCTAATCCTTGAATAATTTGGAATGCATTAAACGGACTCAAAGCCGCTCCGTAATCACGCAAACCTTCAATTCTGACTTTAGCAATAAATGCTGCGGCACCTAAAGCTTCGTGATAAACTAATCCGTGATACCCCGCATTAGGCTCTGTAAATTCAGGAAAACGACCACTGCTCCAGTCAAATGTTCCGGCATCAACAATTGCACCTCCTAATGAAGTTCCGTTTCCGGCAATATATTTTGTCAAAGAATGAATAACAATATTTGCCCCATGCTCAATTGGTCGCAATAAAGCCGGTGAAGCTACCGTATTATCAACAATAAAAGGCACTTTTATTTTTTTTGCTTCCGCAGAAATCGCTTTTAAGTCTAATACATCTAATTTTGGATTCCCTAAACTTTCCACAAAAAACAATTTGGTATTTGCTGTAGCAGCTTTGGTAAAATTAGCCGCATCCGAAGGATCTACAAAAGTGGTTGTAATTCCTAATCGCGGTAAAGTGGAATTAAACAAATTAAAAGTTCCTCCGTATAAACTGCTGGAAGCAACAATATGATCTCCGGTTTTAAGTATGGCTAACAACGCTGTAAAGATCGCTGCTGTTCCTGATGCAGTAACTACGGCTGCAATCCCGCCTTCTAAAGCAGCCAGACGCTGTTCTAAAATATCATTAGTAGGATTATTTAATCGTGTATAAATATAACCTGCTTCTGCAAGGCCAAATAAATTAGCCGCATGTTCTGAATTATTAAACACATAAGAAGAAGTCTGATAAATAGGAACCGCTCTTGTTCCTGCGTGTTTTGTTACGTCATGTCCTGCATGCAAAGCGTTAGTGTCAAATTTTAAGGTACTCATGTCTCTTTTGTTTATGATTAATTATTAAAAAAAAAAAGCCTCCTGGTTTCCCGGGAGGCTTTGCTAAATTTATATTTTAAGTTTAAGCAATAGTGAACCCGCAGAATATATTCTGTTTCATGGTACACATTATTGCTTTTACTGTTTTCATTTTTTTAAAAATTTCTGAACCAAATTTACGTAAGTAATTTTTCAAAATCCAACTATTTTTAAATAAATTAACATTTTTCAATCCTGCTTTTTTTCTTTAAAAAAATTAGCTAAGATTAATTTACATTTCAAAAATGGTTTCATACCTTTGCACCTCAAAATACAAGAGGAAAAATTTGAACTGATTGCAACCTCTTCATAATGAAACGAATTCATTATGAGTACTGAAAAATTTTCAGTAGAAAAAAATGCTAAAGCAGAAACTCTCCTTTAGTCCTTTTTGCAATTATTTTTTTCTCGCTTAATTTATAAAAAAATTATAATTATGGCCTATTTATTTACGTCAGAATCAGTGAGTGAAGGACATCCGGACAAAATTGCGGATCAAATTTCAGATGCATTAATTGATAATTTCCTGGCATTTGATGCTGACTCAAAAGTTGCCTGCGAAACTTTAGTAACAACTGGTCAGGTGATTCTTGCCGGAGAGGTAAAATCAAATACGTATCTTGATGTTCAACAAATTGCCCGTGATGTAATCAAAAAAATTGGTTATACTAAGAGTGAATATATGTTTGAAGCGAATTCTTGTGGAATTCTTTCGGCTATTCATGAACAATCAGCAGATATCAATCAGGGTGTTGACCGTAAAAGTCCTGAAGAGCAAGGAGCGGGTGATCAGGGAATGATGTTTGGTTATGCAACTAACGAAACGGAGAACTACATGCCTCTGGCTCTTGATTTGTCTCATAAACTTTTAAAAGAATTAGCGGCTTTAAGACGTGAAAACAATGAAATCACTTATTTACGTCCGGATGCAAAGTCTCAGGTAACTTTAGAATACAGTGATGACAATACCCCTGTTCGCATTGACGCCATTGTAATCTCAACACAACATGATGATTTTGACGAAGAAGCTGCGATGCTTGCTAAAATCAAAAAAGACATTGTAGACATTTTGATTCCGAGAATTATTGCTAAAAACCCGGAACATGCTCACTTATTTAATGACAAAATCAACTACCATATTAATCCAACAGGGAAATTCGTAATTGGTGGACCTCATGGAGACACTGGACTTACGGGTAGAAAAATCATTGTAGATACTTACGGTGGAAAAGGAGCTCACGGTGGAGGTGCTTTCTCTGGAAAAGATCCAAGTAAAGTAGACCGTAGTGCAGCTTATGCTACACGTCATATCGCTAAAAATTTAGTTGCTGCCGGTGTTGCTGATGAAATTCTGGTACAGGTTTCTTATGCAATTGGTGTTGCTGAACCAATGGGTATCTTTATTGATACTTACGGAACCTCTAAAGTAAATTTAACTAATGGTGAAATCGCTAAAAAAGTGGAAGCTATTTTTGATATGCGTCCTTACTTTATCGAGCAACGTTTAAAATTAAGAAATCCTATTTACAGCGAAACAGCAGCTTACGGACACATGGGTCGTACTCCTGAAGTAGTTACAAAAACTTTCTCAGCTCCCGGAGGTGAAGAAAAAACAGTGACTGTCGAATTGTTTACCTGGGAAAAACTGGATTATGTTGACCAAATCAAAACAGCATTCGGATTATAACATCTATTATATTATTATAGTAAAGGCTGCCATAAGGCAGCCTTTTTTTGTAGGATTATTTTTTGTTACTTAGTAAAAAAAATAACCTCATGGCTTCATTTCCTTCTTTTCAAAAAATAATCCAAGAAACACAGCGTACCTTTTTACGATTTCCCCTCGAAATCCTTATTGCCATTATCGGTACTATTTGCGCAATTTATGCTACTAATGAAACGAATCGACAAACCGAAGAATTGTTTACCAAAATCATTATGGGATGCTCCTTGTGTCTGGTTCTGTTCCTATCCATTACTTTATACTTTTTAAATGATAAAAAAAACACCATACTCCGATTCATCGGCAGTTTCATTTTAGGTGCTTTGGTTTTTGTATTTATATTTCAATTTTCCGAGCGTATTAAGCAATTCGAAACCTATCAGTTTCTGGCACTCAATCTGGCTTTGCATTTACTGGTATCTTTTGCGGCATTTATTAATAAAGAATATAATGAAGGCGCTTTTTGGGAATTTAATAAGCAACTTTTCCTTCGAATCTTAACCTCAGCTTTGTACAGCATCGTTATTTATGCCGGACTTTCATTTGCTTTGCTGGCTACTCATCACTTATTTAATGTGGATTATTACAATGAAATTTACCTTGATTTATTTTATATCATTTTTGGAATTTTCAACACCATATTTTTCCTTTCGGGCATTCCCGAAACAAATAATGCTAATGAACCCTTACACTTAAACTACCCGATTACTTTAAAAAAATTCACTCAGTTTGTACTTATCCCTTTAATAAGCATCTATTTCTTGATTTTATTATCTTATGAAATAAAAATTATTGCCTTATTTTCCCTGCCTGTAGGATGGGTTTCTAATTTGATTTTAGTTTTTGCCATTTTTGGAATTCTTTCCTTATTATTAATTCACCCTATTGCAAATGAGAAAGGAAATGTATGGATGCGTACCTTTCACAAATGGTTTTATTATTTATTAGTTCCTTTAATAGGACTTTTATTTTGGGCCATTTTATACCGAATTAATCTTTATGGATTTACACATGAACGCTATTACGTATTAGCTTTATCAATCTGGCTGACTATTTTAACAGTGTATTTTATTTTTAAAAAAGAACCTCAAATCAAGTTTATACCTATTAGTATGTGCCTGATTGCTATGTTGACCATATTAGGTCCGCAAAGTGCTGATTCAATTTCAAAAAGAAGCCAGTTAGATCGTTTTGAAGAGTATATTACGAGAAAAAAATCGACTTTAACTGTTAAAGAAGAAAAAGATTTAAGCAGTATTGTAAGCTTTATTAACGAAAATTATGGTGTTAAAGAATTAATTCCTTTCTCGAATAAATTAGCGCTATTAATTAAAAAAGACAAAACTCCCGGCGATTCTCAAATCATGGAAGCACTGGGTTACACTTACCGTGGGAGATACTATAATGAAAACGATAAAAAAGAAAATTTTTATTACAGTTATTACGCTGACGAAATGAATATTGAAAAAGTTCAGGGATATGATTTTGCTTTCGAAATTAGCAATAACAATAATTCGAACTGCGAAAATTGTTTAGATTTAAACGGAAAAAAATATTCGATCACTTACCTTAAAAAGGATTATGGGATTGAATTAAAAATCAATAATGACATCATTCCACTTCAGATAAATAATTTTATTCTACAAAACAAAACTTTGCTTAATGATAATCATAAAAAAATCACTCAAACAGTTACCACCAAAGATTATGATATTCAATTGAATTACCAATCCTTAGACGGAGAAAACAAAGACGATAAAATAACTCTAAACTGGTTCTCCATAAATGTTTTATTAAAAATGAAGTAAAAATAAGAGGAAGTTACATCTCAGATAACAGCTGAATTTCAATAAAAATCTATTTTTAATCAGAATAATTTAGTTTAAAAAAAAGAGTGACAAAGTTTAAAATTTACCTATTTTTACAAATCAATAAGTAAAAAACCCCTAAAATCGTAACACCGTAATGCACATAGCAGTAGCAGGAAATATAGGATCCGGAAAAACCACTTTAACCGCTTTACTATCCAAAAACTTTAAATGGGAACCGCATTATGAAGATGTAGTAGACAACCCTTATCTGGATGATTTTTACCATCAAATGGAACGTTGGTCTTTTAATCTTCAGATTTATTTCTTGAACAGTCGTTTTCGTCAGGTGATTCAAATTCGCGAAAGCGGAAAAAAAGTAATTCAGGATCGCACCATTTATGAAGATGCTTATATCTTTGCTCCCAATCTTTACGCCATGGGACTAATGACGAACCGTGATTTCCAGAATTATTCTACTCTTTTTGAGCTAATGGAATCTACTGTAAAAGCACCTGATTTATTAATTTACCTCAGAAGTTCTATTCCAAATTTAGTGGGACAAATCCACAAACGAGGACGCGAATATGAAAACTCTATTTCGATTGATTATCTAAGTCGTCTGAACGAACGCTACGAAGCCTGGATTCACACGTACAACAAAGGAAAATTATTGATTATTGATGTTGATAAAATGAATTTTGTTGACAATCCCGAAGATCTAGGAAGTATCATCGAAAGAATTAATGCCGAACTCAACGGATTATTTTAAATTACTATATACTATTTAAGAAACTGCCTTATTAAAAAGAATGAGGCAGTTTTTTATTTTCATACCTTTATATAATAGTATTTTAGCCCCAAAATTACACAGGCACTCACTAATAAACTGGTTTTTCTGATTATTAATTTAAATCTAAAAAATCATGAAAATTACTATTCTAAAAAACAGATTGGTTATTTTACTTTTGGTTTTTACACTAACTTTTCAGAGTTGCAGTATTTATAAAAAAACCAATGTAAGTTTAAGTGAAGCCGAAAAAGCAAACTTAAAGACTTTAGTTGTCACTGATGATAATGTAAAACACAAATACACCCGAATCATAAAGATAGATGACAACTATTATGGCGAAATAAATACAAAAGGAAAAACCGAACAAAAACTTTTATCTGAAGATGAAATTAAAAGTATTCGGATTTTGGATAAGACATCATCTTTAATAGGTAACATAGTAATTGTTTTGGCAACATTTGGAACTATCTTACTAATTAGTACTGTTAATTTCGCCCCAGATTTCAATATTGATGATAGCGGTTATTAATTTATTAGTATAAAAAAAATGCCCCGCAATCGCAGGGCATTTTAGTTTTATAGTAAACTCACTTTTTAGGCATACAACAACTCTTTTTTGAGGAATGCTGAGCAATAAACTTCCCATTCGCATCATAATGAGACAAACAAGCTTCCTTTTGCTCAGGAGTACATTGTAAACTATCGCACATTTTAGCACATTCTTCTTTGGACATTGTTGCCATCTTAGACATGTCACAATGTCCCATCATAGCATGATTATGATGCTTACAATTTTTATTGGTACACCCTTTAGCAATACATTCTTCTTCAGACATCGAAGTACAAACTCCCATCGTAGTACAACAAGAAGCTTTTGTTGCAATGGTATGACTTCCATTTCCTAAAATAGGAGCAATAACTAAACCTATCAAACAGGTTAATTTAATTAAAATATTCATCGAAGGTCCGGAAGTATCTTTAAACGGATCTCCAACAGTATCTCCGGTTACAGCAGCTTTATGCGCATCAGAACCTTTATAAGTCATTTCACCATTAATCATCACACCTGCTTCAAAAGATTTTTTAGCATTATCCCATGCTCCTCCTGCATTATTTTGAAAAACAGCCCACAGCACTCCTGAAACTGTTACACCAGCCATATAACCTCCCAGCATTTCGGCAATTAATTGATTATTACTTCCGTAAACTAATTTACCTAGCAACACAATAGCAATAGGAAAACCAATGGTCAAAATACCCGGCAACATCATTTCGCGCAAAGCAGCTTTTGTTGAAATATCCACACATTTAGCATATTCCGGTTTTGCTGTTCCTTCCATAATTCCGGGAATTTCCTTGAACTGACGACGTACTTCATACACCATATCCATAGCTGCTTTACCAACAGAATTCATAGCCAAAGCCGAGAAAACTACCGGTATCATTCCGCCTACAAATAACATCGCTAAAACAGGTGCTTTAAAAATATTGATTCCGTCAATTCCGGTAAAAGTGACATACGCAGCAAATAAAGCTAATGAGGTCAAAGCTGCCGAAGCAATAGCAAAACCTTTACCGGTTGCTGCGGTAGTATTCCCTACTGAATCTAAAATATCAGTACGGGTACGAACTTCTTTAGGCAATTCGCTCATTTCGGCAATTCCGCCGGCATTGTCTGAAATAGGTCCAAAAGCATCAATTGCCAGTTGCATTGCTGTAGTTGCCATCATTGCCGAAGCTGCTAAAGCCACTCCATAAAAACCAGCCAAAGCATAAGAAGACCAAATTGCAGCTGCAAATAATAAAACGGTTGGAAAAGTAGAAATCATACCCGTTGCTAAACCTGCAATCACATTTGTTCCGGCACCTGTTGAAGATTTTTGAACAATTGCCATTACTGGTTTTGTTCCTAATCCTGTATAATATTCTGTCACAGATGAAATGACACCACCTACGACTAATCCGATTATAGTGGCATAAAAAACACGCATCGATGAAATATCTTGGCTTCCTTCACCAAAAAACTCCATTTTCATGGTTTGAGGCAGCATATACTGAACTAAAAAGAAACAACTCACTGCTGTTAAAACAATGGCAACCCAGTTCCCAATATTCAAAGCTTTTTGAACCTGAGCTTCCTTAGCATTATCATCTGAAATTTTCACTAATAATGTTCCAATAATAGAAAATAAAATTCCAAAACCTGCAATAGACATTGGTAATAAAATAGGGCCAATTCCGCCAAAAGCATCCTGAATATTTCCGCCCATATCTTTAATAACATAGTTTCCTAAGACCATCGCCGCTAAAACCGTAGCCACATAAGAACCAAACAAATCAGCTCCCATACCGGCAACATCGCCCACATTATCTCCCACATTATCGGCAATAGTAGCCGGATTTCTAGGATCATCTTCTGGAATTCCTGCTTCTACTTTACCTACTAAATCGGCTCCTACATCAGCAGCTTTAGTATAAATACCTCCACCCACACGGGCAAAAAGAGCTATAGACTCCGCTCCCAGCGAGAATCCTGCTAAAGTTTCCAGAACAATAGTCATGTCTTCTGTAGAAGTCCATGTTCCGCCCATAAAAAAATGATAAAAGAAAATAAAAAAGGACGTTAATCCTAAAACGGCTAAACCGGCGACTCCCAATCCCATTACAGTTCCACCACCAAAAGAGACTTTTAAAGCCTGAGGCAAACTGGTACGGGCAGCCTGAGTGGTTCTAACGTTAGTTTTGGTGGCAATTTTCATTCCCATGTTTCCTGCCAGAGCCGAAAAAAAAGCTCCAATAATAAAAGCTACAACTATTAATAAATGTGTTTTTACTCCGGGTAAAAAAGTAATACCCGCCAAAACAATACTTGCAAAAAATACAAAAACAGCCAGCAAGCGGTATTCTGCTTTAAGAAAAGCTAAAGCCCCTTCATAGATATAATCAGAAATTGAAGCCATCTTGCCATCTCCCGGATCTTGTTTAAGCACCCAGGCACGTTTAGCAAACATAAAAAGCAGTCCTAATAATGCCATGAAAATTGGCACCCAAATCATAATTGCGTTCATAAATCGGTTTTGGTTTAAGGTTAATATTCAACAGTATACGAACGAATTTAAACAAAAAAAGCAATACTCCGGCGGAATATTGCTTTTTTTATAAAATATGTGGGTAAAAATTATTTAATACTAAATAATCCTTCCGGTTTGTTTTCAATTGCATTGAAACGATCAGTACATTCTTTAATGATAGCTATGGCTTCACTTAAGTTACCCCAACCTTCAACATCTACTTTTTTATTCTCAAGATCTTTATAAACCTGGAAGAAATGCTCGATTTCTTTCAACAAGTGTCCGTTGATATCTGAAAGATCATTTAACGAATTCCAGATTGGATCAGAAACTGGTACACAAATAATTTTTTCGTCCGGACCTTTATCATCTGCCATGTGGAAAACACCAATTGGTTTTACTTCTATCACACATCCTGGAAAAGTAGGCTCGTTAATCAAAACCAATACATCAAGAGGATCTCCGTCTAACGCTAATGTTTCAGGAATAAATCCGTAATCAGCAGGATACATCATCGAAGAGAATAACATTCTGTCAAAACGCATTCTTTTAATTTCGAAATCGTACTCATACTTATTTCTACTTCCTCTTGGAATTTCGATTAAAACATCGAAAGTGTTTATTTTGTCTGCAGTCATTTTTATTTATTATCTTAAGTTGAATTTATTTGGACACAAAAGTAATTCAATTCCTCTTTTATAGCAAAACATTTCTATCTAAAAGACATTCAAATCATTGTTTTACTTTATATTGATTTAGAAATAAAATCCGAAGGAGCCTTTTACAGAGAATCGTTGTGTATCAGGGGTATTTAAATAATTTCCACGCCAGGTAAAATCAATTCTGAAAACTTTAAAAATATTACCTATTCCTGCACTGTATTCCCAGTACGCATTCTCTGGTGCCACATACGTTAATCCGGAGGCGTTAATTGCTCTGTTAGCATCTGAAATGGTTCCGTAAACGGTTCGTGCTCCTATAATTTCTCTCCAGTTTAATTTTCTCATAAAAGGGATTCTGGAAAATAATCGTCCTCCAAAATTGTGTTCCCATTGCAGTGTTGCATATTGATCAGAAACAAATTCGTAAAAATTAAGGTTACTAAAGGTGTTTTCGATAGTAAAATAAGATTGATTTCCCGGAATCACACTCAATAATCCCAATGGAACCGTACCGTAAATTTTCCCTAGTTCTAATGTTAAGTTAGTTCGCCCTAAAGGCCCAATAATTATAGGTTGTTTGTAATACAATTGCAGTTTGTCATAATTAAAGTCGCTATCCAGCAAACCTTTAAAACCATGACTGTAATTGATGAAAAAGCGACTAAACGGACTGTCAACATTACTTCTTTCAACTCCGTAACCAATAGTTTTTCTATTAGGTGTGAATTCCACCTGAAAATTTACTTCCGATTGTTTTACATCACTTCTGGTTGTCGTTTGTGATGCATCAGTAAAATAATCCAGACTAAAAGTATCTGAAGCAGATTCTAATGTTCTATACGAAAATCCGGTTTGAAAAGTCAAATTTTTAACCGGCTCTATTTCTACAGCTGCATTCGACAAATTTATATTGGTAAGCTTTCCGTTATTTCCTGTTGAAAATAAGGAAGACGACGCAAAACTTCTTCCTAAAACATCATTAGTAGTGGTTAAACTCGCACCTATCTGTTCTACATCCCGTCTGTTTCCTGCTGAAATAATAATTCGTCTTTTCTTATCAATCATCCATTTTCCGGATAATCCATATTTAAATTTATTATCATCAAATCCATAAGCAGTATATCCCTGAAGCCTCCAAAGATCATTAGGTCCAAAATAAGTTCTTCCTCCTGTGCGGATTCTGACACCTTCTACCTGATTGTACCCAAATGTGGAAAAAATAGGCCCATAATCAAAATGTCCAAATTGAATGTAACCGCTTCCTAATATCGAGACGAGGTTATACAATTGCTTGAATTTCTTAACTGTTTGTAAAGTATCCAGCATTTTATAAACACCTCTTTCATCTTTATTCAGGTTCTCAAAACGATTCTCCTCCCAAAATTTGTCGGATTTATTATAAACCTCATTATCAATATAATTGACTTCATCTTTATAAAAAGCAGCCGGTTTTTCAACATTGAACTGATGGTTTTGATACAGCGTAGTTCGTTTTCCATACACCCCTTTCGATTCTTCTTTTTTGTTTAAAGCAAAATCAGACATCATGTGATCACGGGTCAATAAAAAAACGGAATCATTTTGCACCTCAAATTCCTGTTCGATATAAATATCTTTTACCCAGTTAATATTGGCACTTTTAGTGACTGCCATATTAATTTTTTTGATTGCAAATGTGGTGTCGTTAACCCAAAAATCTCCTTTAAAAGTCAACTCATTTTTTCTTCTTGGATAAAATAAAATATTGTAACACCATTTTTTATCAATAAAAGCGCTGTCAGTCAACACATAATTATAGACATCAATTCCTGTTTTAGATAAAGGACTGGTAAAACTTTTATCAAAAAAAGTTAAATGGTTATTATAGATATCATAATTCGAATACAAATCTTTAACAAAAGATAAGATTTGCTGGTTATCACTAAACCCGGAATTCTTATTAGCTTTAAGCTTTTCTTTTACCTTATTTAATTTATTACTTCCATAAACATCCGATAAAGATTCGTTTATAAAAATGGGTAAATAAGTTTTACCTGTAACCTTAGAAGTATCAATATGATCAAAAACAAACTCCATTCCTTTGAAAAGTTTGCTTTTCATAAAAGCACTGTCAATAGTATTCATATCGAATTCTACTTTTTCATACTTCTCCATTTGGTATTGATCAAATTGATACAATCCATTCTTGCGTTTTCTTTCCCAGATTTTCCTCAGAATATCCAGTGCAGGATTGTTTTTTTTAGAAGTTTTTCCGGCATAAATAACTACTTCTTTTAATTCTTCGGTATCTTTTAAGATGACCTTAAAATTATAATTTACGGTTTTTTCTAATGTGATTTCACTATCTGAAAATCCTACCGAAGTAACTATTAAAGTAGTAAAGGTTTTAGGAGATTCAATATAAAATCGCCCATCCTCATTGGACATTACCCCTAAATTAGCTCCTTTTAAAACTACATTTGCAAAAGGAATTGGCTGATTGGATTTATCCACTACTATACCACTCACTTTTGTCTGAGCAAAAAGGCTTGAAAAAACAACGCATAAAAAGAATGCTAACAAAAGGTATTTCTTATCCATGTAGTAAATTTTAAAAAAAAAGCTTCATCAAACTAACGTAAGATGAAGCTTCAATAGTATCTGGTATGTATTATTTATACATTACTTTCTTTACTGCTTTTACAACATCAGCTGCATTAGGCAACCAGTCTTTTAACAATACCGGTGAATACGGTGCCGGTGTATCAGCAGTTGTAATACGTTGAATAGGTGCATCAAGAAAATCAAAAGCCTGTTCCTGAACAATATAAGTGATTTCAGAAGAAATACTGGCAAATGGCCATGCTTCTTCAAGAATTACCAAACGATTTGTTTTCTTAACTGATTTTAAAATCGCTTCATTATCCATTGGACGAACCGTTCTTAAATCGATAACTTCACAAGAAATACCTTCTTTAGCTAACTCATCAGCAGCGATAAAAGCTTCTTTGATGATTTTTCCAAAAGAAACAATAGTTACATCAGTACCTTCTCTTTTTACATCAGCTACACCAATAGGAATAACATATTCTCCATCAGGAACTTCACCTTTGTCACCATACATTTGCTCAGATTCCATGAAAATCACTGGATCATTATCGCGAATTGCCGATTTTAAAAGTCCTTTTGCATCATAAGGAGTTGAAGGAACAATAACTTTAAGACCCGGAGTATTGGCAAACCAGTTTTCTAAAGCCTGAGAGTGAGTAGCTCCTAATTGACCTGCAGAAGCAGTTGGTCCACGAAAAACGATAGGCACATCAAATTGTCCACCTGTCATTTGACGCATCTTAGCAGCGTTATTTATAATTTGATCAATACCTACTAAACAGAAGTTAAAAGTCATGTATTCTACAATTGGTCGGCAACCATTCATAGCAGAACCTACTGCGATTCCTGTAAAACCAAGCTCAGCAATTGGAGTATCAATTACTCTTTTTTCGCCAAATTCAGCAAGCATTCCTTTCGAAGCTTTATATGCTCCATTGTATTCTGCAACTTCTTCGCCCATTAAATATATGGATTCATCGTGACGCATTTCTTCGCTCATCGCTTCACAAATGGCCTCTCTAAATTGTATTGTTCTCATATTTATATTGTATGTTGAATTTTCTGAAGAGCAAAAATAAATATTTTAAACCATTTAATGCATAAATTAACTTAAATAATCCTCCCTAAAATCTAACATCTTACTATTGGTATGTGAATATCTCGTATTTATACCGTTATTCCTTCCTTTTCAAAACAACAAAAAACAACAACGTGGCATCGGTAAGTAGTTAATGATGACAAATTATTCGAAATATTGTTCTAATTTTGTAACTCAATTTTACCAATTTTATAAATATTCAAACATGAAAATACTAGTTTGCATCAGTCATGTTCCTGATACTACCTCAAAAATCAATTTTACTAACGCTGATACTGAATTTGACACCAATGGCGTACAATATGTTATCAATCCTAATGACGAATTTGGCTTAACACGTGCCATTTGGTTTCAGGAGCAACAAGGTGCTACCGTTACAGTAGTAAATGTAGGCGGACCGGAAACGGAACCAACATTAAGAAAAGCACTTGCTATTGGGGCTAATGATGCCATTCGTATCAACGCTACTCCTACCGACGGATTTTTTGTAGCAAAACAATTAGCCGAAGTAATAAAAACAGGTGGTTACGATTTAGTAATTGCAGGAAAAGAATCCTTAGATTATAATGGAGGAATGGTTCCGGGAATGATTGCCGGAATTTCAGGATACAACTTTTTAAATTCCTGTATCAACATTACCGTTGAAGGAACAAATGTAAAAGCAGTTCGGGAAATTGATGGTGGAAAAGAAAGTATTTCTACTTCATTACCATTAATTATAGGCGGTCAAAAAGGTTTAGTTGAGGAAAAAGATTTACGCATTCCTAACATGCGAGGAATTATGACTGCCAGAACTAAAACCTTAAATGTTGTCGAACCGGTTGAAGCAGCTGTAAATACAAAAGCAGTAAAATTTGAAAAACCAGCTCCAAAATCAGCAATTAAAATGGTTGCTGCAGATAATTTAGACGAATTAATTAATTTGTTACACAACGAGGCTAAGGTGATTTAAGATTGTAGAGTTTAGATTTTAGATTGCTGAATTGCAATACTAAATCTAAAACTAACATTTGATTCACTTCAAAATCTAAAATCAATAATCTTTTTAGGTTTCATTTAAAAAAATCTGAAATCTAAAATCTAAAATCTAAAATTGTTATGTCAATATTAATATATGCCGAATCAGCTGAAGGAAAGTTTAAAAAAGTAGCTTTTGAAATTGCTTCTTATGCTAAAAAAGTAGCTGAATCTCTTGGAACAACCGTTACTGCTTTAACTGTAAACATGGAAAATGTTTCTGATTTATCTAAATACGGAGTAGACAAAGTATTAAAAGTAAACAACGATAAGCTGGTTGAATTTAACGCTAAAGCTTATGCTGATGTTATCAAACAGGCAGCACAACAGGAAAATACCAAACTAGTTATCCTTTCTTCCAGCACAAACAGCATCTACCTTTCTTCCTTACTGGCAGTAAGTTTAGAAGCCGGTTTTGCTTCAAATGTGGTGGGATTACCGGTAAGCACTGCCCCTTTTCAGGTAAAAAGAAATGCTTTTTCTAACAAAGCATTCAACATAACCGAAATTAATACTGATGTAAAAGTAATTGGCTTAGCCAAAAACTCTTATGGTATTTTCGAAAACGCATCAACTTTAACCGAAGAAATATTTAGCCCAAACATTGGTGACAATGATTTTGGAATAAAAGTAGCATCCGTTGAAAAATCATCAGGAAAAGTTTCAATTGCCGATGCGGATATTGTAGTTTCCGGTGGACGCGGATTAAAAGGTCCTGAAAACTGGAATTTAATCGAAGATTTGGCAGCTGTTTTAGGAGCTGCAACAGCTTGTTCTAAACCAGTTTCTGACTTAGGCTGGAGACCACACGCGGAACACGTAGGACAAACAGGAAAACCGGTAGCAACTAATTTATATATTGCAATAGGAATTTCCGGAGCTATTCAACATATTGCAGGAATCAACGCTTCAAAAGTAAAAGTAGTGATCAACAGTGATGCTGAAGCTCCTTTCTTTAAAGTGGCTGACTACGGAATTGTAGGTGATGCATTTGAAATTGTTCCTCAATTAATTGAAAAATTAAAAGCATTCAAAGCTCAAAACGCATAATTCTATTTTCAATCTAAAAATTCTGCCCAGTAAAATAAGATAATTGTATCTTTGCTTATTGGCAGAATTTTTAATTAATATTGCAGCCTGAAAGTAGTACAAAAGAATTTAAATTTAAAAAAACTACATTTTTTCATTTCAACAATTATGAGCTTAGTCAAACTATCCATAAAAGGAATTTCATACAGCCAAACACAAAATGGAGCCTACGCTTTGATTTTGAATGAAGTAGACGGCGAACGAAAACTACCTATTGTAATAGGAGCTTTCGAAGCCCAATCCATTGCTATTGCTTTAGAAAAAGAGATAAAACCACCACGTCCGTTAACCCATGATTTGTTTAAAAATTTTGCAGAGCGATTTGACATTGTAGTAAAACAGGTTATTATTCACAAACTGGTTGATGGTGTATTTTACTCCAGTATCATTTGCGAAAGAGACAAAATTGAAGAGATAATAGACGCCAGAACCTCTGATGCTATTGCTCTGGCTCTTCGTTTTAACGCACCTATTTTTACCTATAAAAACATTCTGGACAAAGCCGGTATTTACCTGAAAACAAATCCTTCGGAAACAGATAAAGAAAATCAGGAAATGGATGACATCATATCCAATCCCGAATCTTTTACGGGTGAACCTGAAAGCGGCAGAGTGTATATCAAATACAGTCTTCAGGAATTAAATGATTTATTAATTCAGGCTGTTGAGCAGGAAGATTACGAAAAAGCGGCAAAAATAAGAGACGAAATTTCAAAAAGAGAATCGTAATAATTGATTAATCGTAGATTTGTTTATTCGTTTAATCGACTAAACAATTTACCGAATAACCGAATAAACAGTTATGAAGCAATATCTGGATCTAGTAAAACATGTAATGGAAAATGGTTGTCAAAAAGGCGACCGTACAGGAACAGGAACAAAAAGTGTTTTTGGGTACCAAATGCGTTTTGATTTAAGCGAAGGCTTCCCGATGGTAACTACTAAAAAGCTCCATTTAAAATCCATTATTTACGAATTGTTATGGTTCCTTAAGGGAGAAACTAACATTAGTTATCTTAAAGAAAACGGAGTAAAAATATGGGATGCCTGGGCGGATAAAAACGGAGATTTAGGTCCCGTTTATGGTCACCAATGGCGTAATTGGAACAGCGAAGAAATTGATCAGATTTCTGATTTAATACAAGAATTAAAAACCAATCCTAATAGCCGAAGAATGCTGGTTTCGGCATGGAACCCTTCGGTTTTACCGGATACAACGAAATCATTTGAAGAAAATGTAGCTAACAATAAAGCAGCTTTGCCTCCTTGTCATGCCTTTTTTCAGTTTTATGTAGCCGACGGAAAGTTATCTTGTCAGCTTTATCAAAGAAGTGCCGACATTTTTCTGGGAGTTCCCTTCAACATTGCTTCTTATGCCCTGTTAACAATGATGATTGCACAGGTATGCGACTTAAAACCCGGAGATTTTATCCACACTTTTGGAGACGCACACATTTACAACAATCATTTTGACCAGATTGAATTACAACTATCCCGTGAACCAAGACCATTACCAAAAATGATCTTAAATCCGGAGATAAAGAACATCTTTGATTTTGATTATAATGACTTCACTCTCGTGGGCTATGAACCTCACGAAACGATAAAAGGAAACGTAGCAGTATAAAAAAAGCGTTTTAGATTAAACCTCTAAAACGCTGTTTTCTGTTCCTGAAAATTCATTCCATTTAAAAGAATCTGCTTCACTTTCGTTGATATATTGACCGTCAACTAAGTATTTAAATTCGTAAGCAGCATCTTTGTTTAAATCAAAAGCTCCCTTAAAAGTACCATTTTTTAATTTGCTTAAAGTTCCTTCTTCCGGATTCCAATTGTTAAAATCTCCAACAACAGAAACCTGAGCTGCTTCTTTTGCTTCGATAGAAAATGTAACTTTACAAACTGGTTTTGACTTTATAAATTGTTTTTTAATTGACATAACTCTTTCATTTTTAGATTTATGAGGCAAAGTAAATCATTTTAATCGAAGTTTTAACATCTGGAAGTGCGATTTAGCATAATACTTAATAAAATGTTAAAAACTAGCAAATTAAACAAATTTTGAAGGATTAAATTTTCAAAAAACAAAAAAGTGCGAAGTTTACTCTTAATTATTCTGCGGTACTAATGAGCATTTCCAAATTAAATTTTATCTTTATAATCAAAAAAAGCAGCCTATGAAAACGGATCAATATGAATTATACGAATATGCGAGAAAACGTATAAAACAAAAAAAGAGGGTTTATTTTCATTTTGTTTTATTGTTTTTAGTCGGTCTGTTTTTATTTGTATCCACAAAAGTCTTTCATTTTAACGAAAATGCAAATTGGCATATATGGCTAATTACAGCATGGTTATTTATATTTATTTTACATTTTATAAAAGTTTTTATAACCGATCGTTTTATGAATAAAAACTGGGAAAGAGAACAAATTGACCGTTTAGTTGCGATGCAGGAACAAAAAATTGCCGAGTTAAACAATCAATTAAACGAAGAACACCCTACTAAATAAGTACTAATGATTACAATGATTGCAGCAGCGGCTGAAAATAAAGCATTGGGAAAAGACAACCAATTAATCTGGCATTTACCTAATGATTTTAAACGTTTTAAAAGTTTAACCACGGGACATCATATTATAATGGGAAGAAAAACTTTTGAAAGTTTTCCTAAACCACTTCCTAACCGGACACATGTTATCATAACCCGACAAAGCGATTATCAGGCTGAAGGTTGTATTGTTGTGGACAGCATTGAAAAAGCAATTGAAAAATGCCCTGAAAACGAAGAATCCTTTATTATTGGCGGAGGTGAAATTTATCGATTAGCCATGCCTTATTCTGATAAAATAGAGCTTACGGTTGTTCATCATGTCTTTGATGCTGATGCTTTTTTTCCGGAAATAAATCCGGATGACTGGCAACTAACCCATACTGATTTTCAAACTAAGGATGAAAAACATCTTTATGATTATAGTTTTGAAACTTATGTCAGAAAACAAAAAACACCTCAGTAATTGAGGTGTTTTTTTATTTGTTACACTAATTTAGAAAAAAATGTTCTAGTCCTGAAAGACAATCTGACATAATAAAACCAAATTTACAAATACCAAACTTATCCCTGAAAGAATAATAATGATGTTTGCAATCTTTCTGGAAAACATCTCAAAGAATCCTTTAACACCAAATACCACGAAGGTACTAAAGGAAATAAAGATAAAAATCTCCAAAAATAAACTTAGTCCTAAGAACGTATTTTGCGTCTCTTTCACCTTACCGCCTTTATACAAAACGGCACCGTCAAAATAGCTGACAAGAACAAATGAAACTATCAACGCAAAGAATAGCCATCTGAGCTGAACCATTAGTTCCTTATTTATTGTAAACAAATTCATTCAGTAAAATTCAACATTCTACCCCAGCCTTACAATACCCACTTTTAGTGATATTTGCAAACAAAATCACACAATGAATCAGATTGCTATTAAATTGAAAATCGATTTGAGTTCTAATTTAAAAGGCATTATAGTATATTTGTCAAAATTTAAAAAATGTCAAAAAATATCACCCCTTATAAAAACTCTGAATTAGGTAAAAAAGAACAGGTAGCTCAAATGTTTGATACCATTTCAGGAAACTATGATAATCTCAACCGCGTAATTTCTTTTGGAATTGATGTTAAGTGGCGAAAAAAAGTTTTAAAAATAGTTACTGACACGCAGCCTAAAACCATATTAGATATTGCTACCGGAACAGGTGATCTGGCTATTTTAATGGCCAATACAAATGCCGAAAAAATTACAGGTTTGGATATTTCGGCAGGAATGCTGGAAGTAGGCGTTAAAAAAATTGCTCAAAAAAACTTATCCAACCGAATTGAAATGATTCTGGGTGATTCAGAAAACATCCCTTTCAGCGACAATTATTTTGATGCTATCACGGTTGCATTTGGTGTTCGAAATTTTGAAAACTTAGAAAAAGGTTTAGCTGAAATATTACGTGTATTGAAACCAAATGGAACATTTGTAATTCTGGAAACATCAGTTCCTGACAAAACCCCATACAAACAAGGATACCATTTTTATACTAAAAACATCCTCCCTGTTATTGGTAAATTATTTTCTAAAGATAATGTAGCTTATGGATATTTATCAGAATCTGCAGCTGCATTTCCTTATGGTGAAGCATTAAACAATATTTTGAGAAAAATTGGGTTTATAGATGTAAAAGCAATGCCACAAACTTTTGGAGTGGCAACCATTTATGTAGCATCTAAAAAATAATCTAAGTTTATTTACATGAAAAAAATAGCCGTCTTTACCTTACTCCTACTGAGTTTTTCAGGACATACACAATCCAAAGGAATGTTTAGTAAAGACCCTATCATTAATTTAGAAAATTTTCAGAAACAGCGTCTCTATTTTGGCTATTTTTTAGGTTTCAACTCTTTTGATTTCAAAATAGACTACAAAACGGCAGGTCCGGATATTCAGGTAAAAAAAACAACCGGTTTTAATGTAGGAGTAGTTGCTGATTTAAAACTGCAGGAATACATTAATCTGCGTTTTGAACCAGGTTTGTATTACACAAAAAGAACCTTAAATTATCCCAATTTCACTACAGAAAAAGACGCCCTTAGAGATGTAAACAGTACCTATATTCATTTTCCCTTATTATTGAAATTCTCCTCTCTCAGAACAGGAAATATACGTCCGTATATTGTAGGAGGCTTATCAACTACGCTGAATTTGTCATCCAATTCAAAATCAATAGACGATAATGTACAGCAGAAATTCAGGGTAAAATCCTGGAGTACTAATTATGAATTGGGTTTTGGAATTGATTTTTTCTCCGAATATTTCATATTTTCTCCTTCAATAAGAGGCTGTTTTAGCTTAAAAGACGAACTTATCAGAGATAATGACCCTAACAGTCCCTGGACAGGAAACATTGAATCACTCCAGAGCAGAGCCGTTTTTATCAACTTCACTTTTCACTAATATTAGGCAAAATTTCGTTTGAATTCACTTAATACAATTCCGGTTGCAGTAGCCACATTTAAACTTTCGGTTTTTTGTAAATCGCCAAAACGAGGGATAGCAATTCGTTTTTTTATCAATTCTCCTACGGCTTCTGATATACCATTAGCTTCATTACCCATTACTATAATTCCTTCCTGAGGCAAATTGCTTTTATAAATATTTTCACCATCCATAAAAGTTCCAAAAACACTTAAATCCGTTTGTGTGATATAATCGCATAAATCAAGATACGCCACATTTACTCTGGTAATAGAACCCATCGTTGCCTGAACAACTTTAGGATTGTAAATATCAACTGTTTCTCTGGAGCACACCACTTGCTCCACACCAAACCAATCACATAATCGTAAAATAGTTCCTAGATTTCCCGGATCCCGAATATCGTCTAAAGCAATTATCAAACCCGAAGTAGCAATTTCTCTCTCCTGAGGTATTTTAAAAACGGCCAAACAACTATTGGGAGTTGTCAATGCACTAATTTTTTTCAAATCATTTTCATGGATTAATGATTTTTTAGCGCCTGAAACTTCTTCAAAATCATATTGGGTAGTATACAAATGTTCCAGTTCAAAATTAGAGTCTAAAAGCTCCTGAATGACCTTTACACCTTCTGCAAAAAATAATTGATGGGTAATCCGATACTTTTTTTGCTGTAAACTAGTTATAAGTTTTATTTGGTTTTTACTAACCATAAAAATATGTACTTTTGAATTAAATATTTTAGACCTCTTGAAAAAAATTTCAACAAAAATATCACTATTTATTCTAATAGGAATAATTATATCTGCCTGTAACGCTGAAAAAAGAGTTCCAGATGGCAAACAACTACTTTTAAGCAATCAAATTCTGGTCAATGGTAAAAAAGTAAATGACGAAGATGTTCATAATCAATTGTACCAAAAACCCAACAGCACTTTATTAGGGTATCGTTTACGCCTGAACTTATATAATTTAGCTAATCTGAATCCGGATTCCACTTATCAGGCAAAATTCACCAATAATCCCGGAAAATATGAGCGTAAAGCCAAATGGCTGTCTGCAAAACAAGTAGATCGACTGGGCAAATCTTTCTGGTACCACGGAATTCATGATTTTTTAAAAAAAACAGGAGAACCACCCGTGATTATTGATACTGCAAAAACTACAAAATCACTTTCCAGACTTAAATATTATTATTTTAACAATGGTTATTTTGACGTAAAAACCAGCTATACACAAGACACAATTAGTGAAAAAAGAGGCAAAATAAAATATGCCATCACAACAAATAAAGCTTATTTTTTAGATTCGATAAAAGCAACCATCAGCTCGCCTGACCTGGATTCTTTATATGATGACACTAAAGAAAACGCCCTTATAAAAACAGGAAATCAATACAAGACTGCTGATTTTACTGATGAAAAAAACCGTCTTACTACTTATTTCAGGAATCACGGGGCTTATTATTTTCAGCCTACTTCTATAATTTTTGACATTGACACTATTGGCAAAAAAAACAAAGCTAATGTAAATGTAAACATTGGTGATTACAGCTATCAGTATAAAGATTCTACCAAAACTGAGAAGTTTAAATTATACAAAATCAGCAGTGTAGATATCTATACAGATTACCTGCCTAATACAAGCAAACAGAATATTACCGACAGTATTACCTATGAGAATTTTAATTTGTACAGTCGTGAAAAACTAAAATACAAACCACATGCTATAACTGATGCTATTTTTATCACCAAAGGGACTGTTTTTGCCGATTACAAAACGGTGCTGACATCAAGATATTTAACGAATCTTAAAATATTTAATCCGCCTAGTATTCAATATGAAGTAGATAAAAAAGACACGCTCAACAATTCGCTTATTGCTAAAATTTATTTGACACCAAGAAAAAAATACAGTTTTCAGGCTTCTTTTGACTTAACCCATTCTAATATTCAGGATATCGGAATCTCCTTCAGTCCGTCATTAAGCATCCGAAATATTTTTAACGGCGCCGAAACATTAGAAATTTCTACAAGAGCTAACATTGGATCTTCAAAAGATTTAGCGAATCCTAACAATCAGTTCTTCAACGTATCCGAATATGGTGTTGATTTTAAATTGAATTTTCCTCGAATATTCATGCCTTTTTCTACCGAAAAAATCATCCCAAAAAGCATGATTCCATCTACATTAATTGGTTTAGGTTATGCTACGCAAAAGAACATCGGATTAGATAAGGAGAATTTTACAGGAACTTTTTCATACAATTGGAACCCAAAAAGATACAACACCGCTCGTTTTGATCTTTTCAACATTCAGTTTGTACGCAATTTAAATTCTCCTAATTACTTTAATGTTTATGGCTCTTCTTACGATGCCCTGAATGAAATTGCACAAATCTACAATACCAACAGCAGCTATTTTGATGACAATAATAATTTAATAATAGAATCCGGAACCAGAGGTTTTACCAATGATGTTCTGGCAGGAAACATAGGCAGTTTAACTCCGTCTGACAACGATTACCAGGAAGTAAAAAGTATTGAGGAAAGACGAGTACGTCTTACTGAAAATGATTTTATTTTAGCAACTAATTTTAGCTTTAGCAAAACCACAAAGACCGATTTAGCCGATAATGACTTCTATCTCTTTAAGACTAAAATAGAATCAGCCGGTTCTATTTTATCTTTAATTTCAAATGCTACCAATCAAAAAAGAAATGAAAACGGCAACTTTCAATTCTTTAATTTAGAATATTCTGAATACATTAAAACGGAATTTGATTATATCAAACACTGGGATTTAAGGCACGAAAAAGTACTGGCGGTACGAAGTTTTTTTGGGATTGCTATTCCTTTTGGTAATTCTGATAACATTCCGTTTTCCCGAAGTTATTTCTCCGGAGGATCTAATGACAACCGTGCCTGGCAACCCTATAGCTTAGGACCGGGACGCAGTGGGGCCACAAATGATTTTAATGAAGCCAATATGAAAATTGCTTTAAGTGCTGAATTTAGATTTAAAATTCTAGGTGATTTAAAAGGTGCTTTATTTGCTGATGCCGGAAACATCTGGAATGTTTTTGACAATGTGACTGATGAGAAGTCTACTTTTAATGGTTTTTCCAGCTTAAAAGACATTGCATTAGGTTCAGGATTTGGACTCAGATATGATTTAAACTTTTTTGTGGTCCGATTTGATTTTGGTTTCAAAACCTACAATCCCGCCGATGAATCAGGTAAAAAATGGTTTAGAGACTACAATTTTGGGAACTCAGTTTTAAATTTTGGAATAAATTATCCGTTCTAATGCTAATAAATTCATATTTTTGCAATCTAAAACTAAAATCTAACAAAAACAAAAAACAAAATGGCACACAACATTAAAGCAGGTGTAGCAACTGGAGATCAAGTACAGGAAATTTTCAATTATGCAAAAGAAAAAGGCTTTGCACTTCCAGCTGTAAACGTTACAGGATCGAATACAATTAATGGAGTTCTTGAAACAGCTGCAAAATTAAACGCACCGGTTATCATACAGTTCTCAAACGGAGGAGCACAATTTAATGCAGGAAAAGGACTTTCGAATGCAGGAGAAAAAGCTGCTATTGCAGGTGCAATTGCCGGAGCAAAAAGCATTCACGCTTTAGCAGAAGCTTACGGAGCAACTGTAATTTTACATACTGACCACTGCGCAAAAAAATTACTACCTTGGATTGATGGTTTATTAGATGCATCTGAAGAGCATTTTGCTGCAACTGGAAAATCATTATTCAGTTCTCATATGATTGACTTATCTGAAGAGCCAATCGAAGAAAACATCGAAATTTGCAAAACTTACCTAGAAAGAATGAGCAAAATAGGGATGACATTAGAAATCGAACTTGGAATTACAGGTGGTGAAGAAGATGGTGTTGACAACTCTGACGTAGATAGTTCCAAATTATACACACAACCGGAAGAAGTAGCTTACGCATACGAAGAACTTTCTAAAGTAAGCCCTAAATTTACAATTGCTGCTGCTTTTGGAAACGTTCACGGTGTTTACAAACCAGGAAACGTAAAATTAACTCCGAAAATCTTAAAAAATTCTCAGGATTTCGTTCAGGCAAAATTCAACACAGGACACAACCCGGTAGATTTTGTTTTCCACGGTGGTTCAGGTTCTACACTTGAAGAAATCAGAGAAGGAATTAGCTACGGAGTAATCAAAATGAATATTGATACTGACTTACAATTTGCTTTCACTGAAGGAATTCGTGATTTCATGGTAGACAACATCGATTATTTAAAAACTCAAATTGGTAACCCAACCGGTGCTGATGCTCCTAATAAAAAATATTACGACCCAAGAAAATGGTTGCGTGAAGGAGAAGTAACTTTCAATGCAAGACTTGAGCAGGCATTTGCTGACTTAAATAATGTAAATACACTATAAGTTGGAAGTTAGAAGTTAGAAGTTGGAAGTAATCTTCCAGCTTCCAACTCCTTGCTTCAAACCAAAATTAAAAAAATATGGCTTGGTTTAAAAGACACGAAAAAGGAATCACAACTCCTACCGAACAGAAAATGGATGTTCCAAAAGGACTTTGGTATAAATCTCCTACCGGAAAAATTATTGATGCCGAAGAACTGGAACGCAACTTATTTGTAAGTCCGGAAGACGGTTTCCATGTAAGAATAGGCAGTGCTACTTATTTCGAAATCTTATTTGACAACAATGAGTTTACTGAATTAGATCCTAACATCACATCCAAAGATCCTTTGAACTTTGTAGACACAAAGAAATATGCAGATCGCTTGAAAGATGTTATGGAAAAAACCAAACTAAAAGACGCAGTGCGTACCGGTGTTGGTAAATCCAAAGGAAAAGATTTAGTAATTTGCTGTATGGATTTTGCCTTTATCGGAGGTTCTATGGGAGCTGTTGTGGGTGAAAAAATTGCCAGAGGAATTGATTATGCCATCCAGCACAAATTACCTTTTGTGATGATTTCTAAATCAGGAGGAGCCAGAATGATGGAAGCCGCTTATTCATTAATGCAATTAGCTAAAACATCTGTAAAATTAGCCCAACTTTCTCAAGCTAAACTACCTTACATATCCTTATGTACGGATCCAACAACAGGAGGAACAACTGCCTCTTATGCTATGTTAGGAGACATCAACATTGCTGAGCCTGGTGCCTTAATTGGTTTTGCCGGACCACGTGTTGTTAAAGACACTACAGGTAAAGATTTACCTGAAGGTTTCCAAACAGCTGAATTCCTTTTAGAACATGGTTTCCTTGACTTTATAACCGCCAGAAAAGAATTAAAAGACAAGATTAACTTGTATATTGATTTGATTCAGAATAACGAAATTAGATAATTTTCTAATTTTTACAAATACAGAATCCCATCCTGATATAGTTTATCGGAATGGGATTTTTTTATACCTTTATTTCAAATCTTCCATTATGAAAAGAATAGTTATTGGCTTTATGATTTGTCTGCTTTTTGGAAATTGTAACAAAAAAG
This sequence comes from Flavobacterium flevense, assembly GCF_900142775.1. Lineage (GTDB taxonomy): Bacteria > Bacteroidota > Bacteroidia > Flavobacteriales > Flavobacteriaceae > Flavobacterium > Flavobacterium flevense. The sequence continues at coordinate 273,325 of NZ_FRCC01000004.1, read as the reverse complement.
ACAAAAGAAACATATCCAAGAGAAATTCTTATATTATTTCTTATGAAGATAAAAAACTCAGAAAAAATACAGACTCAATAGAAAGAAACAGCAACTTAAAAATCTTTTTACCTAAAGGATTTTATCGCGAAAACCAACTTATTATCGACAAAAATGGCAATTTGTTTTTTTACCAAAAGGAACATATTCGAATTTCATGTAACTACGGAAGCGAAAATGATACACTCCCACATTTTTTAGACTTACATCCAAAAGACATTGTTAAGATTCCTGAATCAAGTTTAAATGATTTTTTATCTGAAAACATTTTATCTAAAGAAAAAGACAGACAAGTTTTAATCATTGCATCTCAAAAAGACACAATTAAAAACATCGCATTCCTGGATTTTTTAAATGACAACAAAATACCCACTTATATAATTAGAAGAACCACACAAGAAGAAGATACAGTTTTGGAATATAAAAAAAATAACAAATATTACAATTCAGAAAACATTAGATGGGACAAAACTAGAATCAAACTACCGAGTATAAAACCATAAATTAAAATAACAAAACATTAAAAAATAAATTCAAAACAAAATAGTTATCTTTGAAAGAAAAAAGCATTATGGGAGCTTTAGAATTAAGAGACAATCTGTTACAATACATCAATCAAGCTGATGAACGACTTTTAAAAGTAGTAAAAGCCGTGATGGAGAGTTATTGGGAAGATGAAATTATTGCTCATACAATTGACGGAAAACCATTAACAAAAAAAGCATACAAAGAAGAATTAGATGAAGCTGTTGCTGAAATAAAAAAAGGTGATTTTACTACTCAGGAAGATTTAGAAAAAGAATCTGAAAACTGGTAATGGGTCAGTTAAAAGTAATTTGGACTCACAAATCAAAAGAGCAACTAAAAGCTATTTTTAACTATTATAAAATTGCTTCTCCACAAGCTGCAAAGAACATAAAAGATACTTTCTTAAATACTGCCAGCGAATTAGTCTTCAGTAAACAGTACCAACAAGATGAAATCGAGCCCGAGTTTAGAAGAATTATTATTAGTCATTACAAGTTAATTTATACAATAGAAGAAAATACAATCTGGATTTTACGAATTTTTGATACCCGAAAAAATCCTCAAAGTCAAATAACAGAAAAATAGAAATTGTGATTTAAAGACTCTGCGATTTTTTTACTCTCAAAGTACTTCAAAACGAAAATGGAATTTTATAATGAGATTGCTTCGTTCCTCGCAATGACTCTGCAATCTAAAATTAAAATTACATTCCCGTTCTGATGGCTTCCACAGGATCTAATCTCGAAGCTGAAATAGCTGGCAAAATTCCTGAAATCAATCCTATAATTCCCGCTAATCCGGTTCCTAAAAGAATATTTCCCAATCCCAGCACAAATTCAAAATCCAAAGCTTTTGTTAAACCAACAGCAATTCCCCAAACCAGCAACAAACCTATTGCACCGCCGATTACAGATAAAATTATTGCTTCGAATAAAAACTGGAATAAAATAAACCGATTCTTTGCTCCTAATGATTTTTGGATTCCTATCAAATGCGTCCGTTCTTTAACTGAAACAAACATGATATTTGCAATTCCGAATCCACCAACTAATAGCGAAAATCCACTTATCACCCATCCTCCTAATTTCATACTACCAATAATCCCATCAATAAAATCAGTAAATCCGGAAAAAACATTAATAAAAAAATTGTCCATTTCCCCTGCTTTAATACCACGATAAGCACGTAATTTTTGAGAAATCTCAGCTTTATAAGCTTCCATATCCACACCATCTACAGGCTTAAAAACAATTACATTAGTCAAAGAAGTATTGTTGTCACCAAACTTTTGCCGAATAAAATTAACCGGAACATAAGCCGAAGAATCATTGCTGTCACCAAAAAGCCCTGCTCCTTTTTTAGTCAGCACCCCTATTACCGTAAAACGCTGACCATACAACCGAACATCTTTCCCTATGGGATCTACACCATCAAACAAAGAAGTTGCAATTTCACTCCCAATCACAACCACCTTTGCTCCTGAATTCCCTTCTGCTTCATTGTAAAATCTTCCTTTTTCAAATTCGAGACGTTCAATATCCACAAATTCATAAGAAACAGGAACAATATTAACATCACTTACTATTTTCGAATCGTATTTAATCGTTTCACTTTTTGTGAATATTTGATAACCCAGTTCAGCGGTATTGGTCATTGCACCTTTGAGATAAACATATTCATCATATTTCACATTAGGAAATTGTTCTCTTTTCCATTTTGGAATATCAGAAGGTCCAAAAGAAAATTTCATTAAATAAATCGTATTCTTATCTAAACCACTCAAATCATTAGTGATTTTTCTGTCTAATGAATCTACTGCCGCCAAAACAGCTATGATTGAAAAAATCCCAATAGTAACTCCAAGTAATGAAAGTAAGGTTCTCAGTTTATTATTGCGCAATGCATTGATAGCAAAAGCAAAGCTTTCTTTTAACAATCGAAGATATAGTAACATAAAAAACTATTTTTAACAAGGTAAAATTCTGTAAATATTATTCAAAAACCTAATATAAAATTGGTTTAACACAATAAAATCCAGCTATTTCCCTTAGATTTAAAAAAAGTCAACTAAATATAAATTATCTTATTTCCAGATAGCTAATTTTCACATTAAAAAACTACTTTTGCATTTTATAATTAAAACTATTCATGAGCACATCTAAAACAATTCAATCTGCATTAATTTCGGTTTTCTCGAAAGAAGGTCTTGAGCCTATTGTTAAATTCTTACACAGTCAAAATGTAACTCTTTACTCAACAGGAGGAACAGAAGATTTTATAAAAAATTTAGGCATTCCTGTAGTACCAGTTGAAGAAGTAACTTCATACCCATCCATCCTTGGAGGAAGAGTAAAAACATTACACCCTAAAGTTTTTGGAGGAATCCTCAACCGTCAGGATAATGAAAGTGATGTGCAACAAATGGAAGAATTTAATATTCCGCAAATTGATTTAGTTATTGTTGACTTGTATCCATTTGAAAAAACAGTTGCTTCAGGAGCAAATGAAGCTGATATTATTGAAAAAATTGATATTGGTGGTATCTCATTAATTCGTGCTGCTGCAAAAAACTTCAAAGACACTGTAATCGTAGCTTCTATGAACGAATACAGCTTGTTTTTAGATATGATTACAAAGCAAAATGGAGCAACGACTCTGGAAGACAGAAAATTATTAGCTACTAAAGCGTTCCACGTATCTTCCCATTATGACGGAGCTATTTTTAGTTATTTTAATACTGACGAAACTATCTATAAAGCAAGCATTGCTGATGGTCAGGTATTGCGTTATGGAGAAAATCCACACCAAAAAGGATTTTTCTTTGGAGATTTTGACGCCATGTTCAAAAAACTACACGGAAAAGAATTATCATACAATAATTTATTAGATGTAGATGCAGCAGTTAATTTGATTAACGAATTCAAAACTGACGGTCCTACATTTGCAATATTAAAACACAATAACGCTTGCGGATTAGCTTCAAGAAATACCATTAGCGAAGCTTATTTAGCAGCACTAGCTTGTGACCCTACATCAGCATTTGGAGGAGTTTTAATTTCAAATACTAAAATTGATGTGGCAACAGCTACTGAAATCAACAAATTATTCTGTGAAGTTGTAATTGCTCCTGAGTATGATGCTGAAGCAGTGACTATCTTACAAGAAAAGAAAAACAGAATTATTCTGGTACAAAATAATGTTGAATTACCACAAAAACAAGTTCGTACATGTCTTAACGGATTGTTAATTCAGGAAAGAAACAACATTACAGACAATAAAAAAGATTTAACTACCGTTACCATTACAAGTCCAACGGAGCAAGAAATTGAAGATTTAATTTTTGCTTCTAAAATTTGTAAAAACACCAAATCAAATACAATTGTTTTTGCTAAAAACGGAACTTTAATTTCATCTGGAACAGGGCAAACCTCAAGAGTAGATGCATTGCAACAAGCAGTTGAGAAAGCAAAACATTTTGGATTTGATTTAACAGGAGCGTCTATGGCAAGTGATGCTTTCTTCCCTTTTCCAGACTGTGTAGCTCTTGCAAAAGAAGCTGGTATCACAGCTGTAATTCAACCGGGCGGATCAATTAAAGACCAATTGAGCATTGACTATTGCAACGAAAATAATTTGGCAATGGTATTTACCGGAACACGTCATTTTAAACATTAATTTGACTAACTTTGTACGCTCCTAATTTATAACTTTTAAACCCCTAAAAAACTTATGGGATTTTTTGATTTCATGACCGAGGATATTGCGATAGACCTTGGTACCGCAAACACACTAATCATTCACAATGATAAAGTAGTTATTGATAGTCCATCTATCGTTGCCCGTGACAGGATCTCGGGTAAAATCATTGCTGTTGGTAAAGAAGCCAATTTGATGCAAGGTAAAACGCATGAAAACATTAAGACGATAAGGCCTTTAAAAGACGGTGTAATTGCTGACTTTGATGCTTCTGAAAAGATGATCAATATGTTTATCAAAAGCATACCAGCATTAAAAAAGAGAATGTTTACACCGGCATTAAGAATGGTGGTTTGTATTCCATCCGGAATTACTGAAGTTGAAATGAGAGCCGTAAAGGAATCTTGTGAACGCGTAAACGGAAAAGAAGTATACCTGATTCATGAGCCAATGGCAGCTGCAATCGGTATTGGAATAGACATCATGCAACCAAAAGGAAACATGATTGTTGATATTGGAGGTGGTACAACTGAAATTGCTGTAATTGCATTAGGCGGAATTGTATGTGACAAATCGGTAAAGATTGCCGGTGACGTTTTCACTAACGACATTGTATATTACATGCGTACCCAACACAATTTATTTGTAGGAGAAAGTACTGCTGAAAAAATAAAAATCCAGATTGGTGCTGCCATTGAAGATTTAGAAACTCCTCCGGAAGACATGTCTGTACAAGGTAGAGATTTGTTAACAGGAAAACCAAAACAGGTTGACGTTTCTTATAGAGAAATTGCAAAAGCTTTAGATAAATCAATTCAGCGAATCGAGGATGCGGTAATGGAAACTTTATCACAAACTCCGCCGGAATTAGCTGCTGATATTTACAACACAGGAATCTACCTTGCAGGTGGAGGTTCTATGTTAAGAGGTCTGGATAAGCGTATTTCCCAAAAAACAGATTTGCCTGTATATATTGCAGAAGATCCTTTAAGAGCAGTGGTAAGAGGAACAGGAATGGCTTTGAAAAACATTGGAAAATTCAAAAGCATATTAATAAAATAAGTCTGTTACTGTATTTAATTTATAAACTATAGCAGTTCAGGAATTAAACGCCAAAAGCCTATTTTGAAATTAATAATCACATAAGAGAATGCAGCAAATATTCAATTTTATATTCAAAAACAGTACTAGATTACTGTTTTTGCTGTTATTATGCGTTTCGCTTTTGCTTACGATACAGTCTCATTCTTACCATAAAAGCAGAATCATCAGTTCTGCAAATTTTTTAACTGGCGGTGTTTATGAAAAAATAAACAACATTACCGAATATTTAAATCTTAAAACAGAAAATGATGCTTTGGCACTGGAAAACGCCCGACTTAAAAGCGTCCTTTTCAACATGAAAGATACTTTGACAGTAAAACGACTGGAAAACATGAAAAACATTGCTCCGGAAGACGTTTTAGTATCTAAAGTGATTCACAATACTTACAATACTCACGAGAATTTCCTAACCTTAAATTCCGGTTCTAACGACGGAGTAAAACCTGATATGGGTGTTATCAACAGCTTGGGAATTGTGGGAATCATAGACAGAACATCACCAAACTACTCGACTGTAATAAGTATCCTGAATGTTAAATCGCAAATAAATGCTAAAATCAAGAAATCAAATCATTTTGGTTCTTTGAGTTGGGATGGAAAAAGCACTGGTTTTGTTCAGCTTACAGATGTTCCAAGATTAGCAGCCATCAGAAAAGGAGACACTATTGTAACCGGAGGACAATCCGTTATTTTTCCGGAAAATATAAACATTGGTACTATCCACAAATATTACTATGAGGAAAAAACGAACTACTACGTTATAGATGTTAAGTTATTTAATGATATGACTAACTTAGGTCATGTTTATATCATCAAAAGTAAAGACAGAGATGAAGTTAATAATTTAGAAAAAATGAGCAAAAAAGATGAATAGCACTTTGTTAGTCAATATTTTTCGGTTTATTTTATTATTAGCCGTTCAGATTATCATATTTGACAATATGACTTTCTTAGGTTACATAATGCCTTTACCTTACATATTATTTATTATTTTATATCCTGTAAATTCTAATAAACCCTCTTTATTAATAAGCAGTTTTTTATTAGGATTAACAATGGATTTCTTCTCTAATTCGGGTGGAATTCATGCTACGGCCTGCCTTATTTTAGCTTTTTACAGACCTTATCTTTTTAAATTCGCTTTTGGTGTCAGTTATGAATACCAAACCATTAAACTGAACGAATCATTAACACCAGAAAGGTTTTCATTCATTCTCCTAGCAGTGGTAATCCATCATTTTACCCTGTTTATTTTAGAGGCATTTCAGGTTAGTTTCATTTGGGACATCCTAATAAGAACCTTACTGAGTACCGTATTTACAATAATTAGTTGTATTATTATAATATATCTTATTAAGCCCAACAAACGATGAGAAAACTTCTGCTGCCTTCTATTATTATTATTGCAGCATCCTTGCTCCTGATTCGGATTTTTTATTTGCAGGTTATCAATGATACTTTCAAATTAAAATCGGAGAATAATGCTATTAAAATACAATATGACTATCCGGAACGAGGATACATTTATGACCGAAACGGAAAACTCTTAGTTGCCAATCAGCCTTCTTATGATATCATGGTGATTCCCAGAGAAATAAAAAATCTGGATACTTTAGAATTTTGTAAGTTACTAGATGTTACTAAAGAAGATTTTTTAGAAAAAATAGCTAAAGCAAAAATCTACAGTCCGCGGCTTCCTTCAATATTTTTACCGCAATTGAACAAAAGCGAATATGCTGCTTTTCAGGAAAAAATTCGAAAATTTGAAGGATTCTATGTCCAAAAACGTTCCCTTCGGGATTACGAAGTCGATTTTGGTGCTAATATATTTGGTTTCATCACGCAGGTAAACGATCGAATAATTGAAAAACATCCCTATTATAAAAGTGGTGATTTAATAGGGAAACAAGGTGTTGAAGAATACTATGAAGACATTCTTCGTGGAATAAAAGGAGTAAAATATTTCCAGAAAGACAAATACAATCGCCTGATAGGTTCTTACAAGGAAGGAAAATACGATACTATTGCCGTTCCGGGAGAAGACATTAACCTGACAATTGATGCTGAAATTCAGCGTTATGGCGAACAATTGATGATTAATAAAAGAGGTGGAATTGTAGCAATTGAACCTAAAACAGGCGAAATTCTCGCTTTAGTAACCGCTCCCTCTTATGATCCAGCTATTTTAGTGGGCAGACAACGCTCTAAAAACTATACTTTATTGTATCGTGATTCCATTGCAAATCCATTATACGATAGAAGTTTATTAGCCGAATATCCTCCCGGATCACCATTTAAAATCCTCACGGGACTGGTTGGTCTTCAGGAAAATGTTATCGATGAACACACAAGTTTTATGTGTCATCACGGATTTAGTTATGCTCCTGGTCGATTTATGAGGTGTCATGGTTTTGGACCACATCAATTGAATAATGGAATTTACAATTCTTGCAATTCTTATTTTGCAAATGTTTATTTGCGTATAATTGGAAAATATAGAAACACACCTTATGCTGTGGACACTTGGAGCAATCATGTCAAAAGCTTCGGACTGGGACAATTTATGGGGTACGATTTACCAACAGGAAGAAGAGGAAAAGTCCCTAATTCTAAATTGTATAAAAAAATATATCCTGATTGGCATTATAGTGGAAAAACAATTATTTCAAATTCTATCGGACAAGGAGAAGTTTTAATGACACCCATCCAATTAGCCAATATGATGGCTACTGTAGCCAATGAAGGCTATTATTATACGCCTCACATTATTAAAAAAATTAAGGGAGAAAGAATTGATGCAAAATTCAAGGAAAAACATACAACAACTATTGACAAACAATATTTTAAACCTGTCATCCAAGGATTATTTGATGTTTATAATTTTGGAACAGCAAGTGCATTGCGGGTAGACGGAATTGACATTTGTGGAAAAACAGGAACTGCAGAAAATTTTGCTAAAATTGGAGGTAAAAGAGTGCAATTAGAAGACCACTCCATTTTTGTTGCTTTTGCACCTAAAGACAATCCCAAAATTGCGATCGCTATCATGGTAGAAAATGGTGGATTTGGATCCAGAATTGCAGGACCAATTGCGAGTTTAATGATTGAAAAATATTTGAGAAAGAAAATAACCAGAATCGACTTAGAAAAGCGTGTACTTGGAATTAGCTTAAAAGATCAATATGCTAAATTAGGAGGGATGAATGAAGCCAGTGCTATAGAAACCACTCCAAAAGACAGTATAAGCCTGCGTAAATACAAAGAGACTAAAACAAATACGGTAACTGATACCACCAAAAAAAATAATTAAGAGATTCTTTTACAAATGAAAAATCAAAGTGTAAAGAAAAATATTGACTGGATATGTATTATTATATATAGTGCGTTAGTGATTATGGGATGGTTGAATATCTACTCCTCGTCACTCTCCTCTCCTGAAGAAACGTATCAGAAACAATTGGTATTTATTTTATTGACCATCCCTTTGATTTTTATCATTCTTGCTGTCGATGGAAAATTTTATGAAAAATATGCCAGTGTTATCTATATAATAGGATTGTTATCTCTTGCCGGATTATTTGTTTTTGGTAAAACGATAAAAGGACAGACAAACTGGTATTCTTTTGGTTCTTTTGGTATACAGCCTTCTGAATTTGTAAAAACAGCAACATCACTTGCAATTGCAAAGTATTTAAGTGACAGTCAGATTAATTTAAAAGACACTAACCGACAAATGCAGGTTCTTTGTATTCTGGGCTTACCCATCTTACTTATCGTTCCTCATGACCCGGGAAGTGCTTTAATTTATTGTATGATTATTATTGTTCTGTATCGCGAGGGATTACCTGCCTGGTACATCTGGACGGGATTCATAGCCATTCTGTTATTTGTATTTACGCTGATATTCGAACCCATATATGTTATTTTATTTGCTTTAATAACTACTATTATTGTTTATTTTAAATCAAGATTAGCCGATAGAAATATTGTTGCCAGCAGCATTCTATTTGTGCTGATGTCTGGATTTGTACTATCTGTAGATTATGTTTTTGACAATGTATTCAAGCAACACCACAGGGATCGATTTAATATTTTACTTGGAAAAACAGTAGACTTAAAAGGAATTGGATATAACACCAACCAATCTGAAATTGCCATTGGATCCGGAGGCTGGTTTGGAAAAGGCTTTCTGGAAGGAACGCAGACCAAAGGTGGTTTTGTACCGGAACAGCATACTGATTATATTTTCACCACAGTAGGGGAAGAATGGGGTTTTATTGGTTCACTAGTTGTGGTAGGGCTTTTTGTAACCTTAATTTTAAGAATTATATATTTGGCCGAAAGGCAGAAAACTAAATTCAGCCGGGTATATGGTTATTGTACCGCCGGAATTTTATTCATTCACTTTTTTGTTAATATCGCGATGGTTATTGGTGTTTTCCCAACTATCGGAGTTCCACTTCCTTTCTTTTCTTATGGAGGTTCGGGATTATGGGGATTTACGATTTTGCTTTTTATTTTCCTTAAAATGGATGCCAATAAAGTAAATGAGTGGTAATTCTTCTTTAAATTGGAGAAATTATTTAGCCAGCCAGGAATTAAGATTTACGCTTTTTTCCAACTCATTTTCTGTCTTATCTTCTAATTTTGGGAAGAAATCAATCCCTGTCATCGTTTCTAATGCATCAACCGAAACTACATAATTAAATATAGGCTTACTGCTTTTTTCATTGGGAACTAAAAAAGCCAGCATCTTATAATTTCCTTTAGAAGGACTTAAAAGAATTTTATAAAAATGATTGGGAACAATTACTTTTTCTGTTCCAATAGACTTTGAACTTCCTTTTAACACCCCTCCTGTAACCACAATCAACCCATCATTTTTTACTGCCCAAAAACGAATTTTCTGTTCTAATCTGTTCCAGATTCCGGCATTAAAATCATGATTTTGCGGACTTATATTCGAAGTATAAAAAGTATCATTATAGGCATTAATATCAAACTCCATATCGGCAGCGGGACACAAATGACCTTTATCAAAACCTGACTTTTTATAATTCCTCCAATCGGCTGATTTAGTTATTACCTTAGGATCTTCAATAAAATAAGGACGTTTAAAATCATTGTTCTTAATATAACTTTTCTTTAATTCATAAGCAACCCATTCAGCCTGCTCTGCATTTTCATTGTAAGACAACGTAAAATAATCGTGTTTTACAATTTGGGAAGTAGTGGATGAAGGCAAATAAAAACTCAAATCCTTAACGGATACTGACGATTTATCTTCATCAGGATTAACAGCCGGAATAGCAGCATTTTGCAAATCAAGTATATCTTTCCAGCTTACTTCTTTACAGGAAATAAGAACAAATCCAAAAACAATAACTCCTAAAATAAATTTCTTATTCATAAACCTAAACTTGTATTCCAATAAAAAACGCTCTGGAAACTAAAATTCCCAAAGCGTTCTTATCATTACTATTATTGTATCTAATTTGTTTTAGCCAATTTTTCTTTTTTCAGTTTATTGGCAGGAAGAGGGGTTTTGTTTGTTTTGTTCAAACTAACTTTAGTTTGTAAATCATCCAGGACATTCAAAGCTTCTTCTACATAAATATCCTTAGCTAAACTCTCGTGCCAACGATCTCTCTTCTCTTTCAAAACATTATCCTTACTCATTTGTTCCGTTTCATAAGGTAAAGAAGTAAATTTCAGATCATTTTTGTAATCAAAGATGGGCTTGTATTTTTTAGCTTTTTCTTCAATAGCGCTTTGAGCCTTTTTAAACTTATCAATATTCAGGCTGTACTCATTTTCTTCACTTCGGGTATCAATCCATTTTGCATTTTCCTCAATTAATTTAAATTGTGGGTTAGCAGCAATACGCTGTTTACTATGTAAAATAGCCTTAGCAAAATTGCTGTTATTATTCCAAACTGAATAATCAGCAGGATCTATCTTGTCCCAAGGCATTGCATTTTCTACATCGCGTTCGCCCATTTTCAGGTAAGAATATCTGTCCGGCATTACCACATCACTGCTTACACCTTCTAATTGTGTAGAACCACCATTAATTCTGTAGAATTTTTGAGTAGTGGTTTTAAGCGCTCCTAAATCTCCTAATTCATTACTACGTACAAACTGATTTAAATCGATCACATTTTGTACCGTTCCTTTACCATAAGTTTGTTTACTACCAATAATTACTCCACGTTTGTAATCCTGAATAGCGGCAGCTAAAATCTCAGAAGCCGAAGCAGAAAAACTATTCACCATAATTACTAATGGCCCGTCCCATTCTATCTTTTTATCCCTGTCGTATAAAACCTCTTTTTTTCTGCCTGCTGATTTTATTTGGACAATAGGACCCTGCTCAATAAACAATCCTGCAATATCTACCACAGTAGACAAAGATCCTCCTCCATCATCACGAACATCCAGAACGATACCATCAACCTTAGCTTGTTTAAGGCGTTCTACTTCTAAAGCAATATCTTTTCCGGCATCTCTGCCTTCTTTATTTTCAAAATTGATGTAGAATTTAGGCAAATAAATCACACCGTATTTCAGTCCGTTTTTGTTAACAATACTGGATTTAGCATAGGTTTCTTCAATTTCAACAATATCTCTGATTATCGAAATCACCTTAATAGTTCCGTCTACTTTTTTGATGGTCAAACGCACTTCAGTCCCTTTTGGTCCTTTGATTTTTTTAACCACATCATCAAGACGCATCCCCACTACATCTACCGGCTGACCATTTCCCTGAGCTACTTTCATAATCACATCTCCTGCCTCAAGTTGTTTTCCTCTCCAGGCCGGTCCTCCTGAAATCAATTCAGAAATTTCAGTATAATCGTTTTTCTTTTGTAAACGCGCACCAATACCTTCTAAAGTTCCGCTGATACTTACATCAAAACGCTCTTTTTCCTCCGGTGCAAAATAATTGGTATGCGGATCAAAACGAGCGGTAATGGAATTGATATAAACAGAAAACCAGTCATTTCTATCCAAATCTTTCATAAACCCAAAGTACTCATCAAGAGATTTAGAGGTATTCTCACGAGTTTCTTTTTCTAATTCTTCAAAAGATTTAGGTTTACTGTCTGCTGCTGTTTCTTTTTCATCCACTTTAGCTGTTTCCTCTTCCTCTAATGGATTTCCCGGAATGGCAACTTCATCTTTAGAAACCTTTCCTTTATTCTCCTGAATTTTTAATTTATCTGTCAATGACGAAAGCGTGGTTAACTTTAATTGTTTTCTCCAGCGTTCTTTTAATTCTGCTTCATTTTTAGCATAAGGTGCTTTTTCATAATCGGTATTAAAACTCTCATCAATAGTAAAATCAAATGGTGATTTTAAAATCTCTTTATACAATCCCTGACTTTCTTTCATTCGTTGCATCAGACGTTCATAAGACAAAGTAAAAAATGTCAGGTCTTTATTGATCAATTCGTCATCAAGTTCTAATTCGTATTTTGAAAATTCATCAATATCCGATTGCAGAAAGAAACGTTTTGAAGGATCTAAAGCCTGAATATAATCTTTATAAACTCCTTTAGAAAAAGTATCATCAATAGCAGCAGGATCATAATGTCCTTTTTCTATTACAAATGTTAATAATTCTAAAAGCAATTTATCTTTATCGGGGTCGGTTTCAGAAGCCGATTTCATTTTAAAAGCAAACAATGTTACCGATAAAATAACAACGGCAAGAAGTAATTTATAATTTCTCTTCATAAGACTAATAATAGTATTCATCCAAATTTTTAAACTAAGTTACGGGAAAAACTATGCCAAGGATTATAAGGCTTCCCTAATTTTTTGTTAAAGATATAAAAATGTTTTTTTTACAATAGCAATAATCATGCAACTAAATAAATTTTATTTACTTTGTTTAAAATATTTCTTTTTGAGAACTTTTGTTTAACAAACTACTACAACCATGACTAAAAACAAACCCCTGATTTTAATCACTAATGATGATGGTGTTACAGCTCCCGGAATCAATGCTTTAATGGCTGTCATGGCAGAAATTGGCGACATTGTAGTAGTGGCACCTGACAAACCGCAAAGCGGAATGGCTCATGCTATTACCATGAGTGAAACTTTATATTTAAACAAAATTTCAACAGAAAATGATCCTGTTACTGTTTACAGCTGTTCAGGAACCCCTGTTGATTGTGTAAAAATAGCCGTAAAAGAAATCCTTAAAAGAAAACCTGATTTATGTGTTTCCGGAGTCAATCACGGCTCTAATTCTTCTATAAATGTGATCTATTCAGGAACAATGAGTGCGGTAATTGAAGCCGGAATAGAAGGAATTCCGGCGATAGGATTTTCACTTTCCGACTTTAACTGGAATGCCAACTTTGAAGAAATCAAACCTTTTATTCGAAAAATAACTTTAGAAACCCTAAAAAACAAATTACCAAAAGATGTCGTTTTGAATGTAAATTTTCCAAAACTAAAACAAAAAGACATTAAAGGGATTAAAATTTGCCGTCAGGCGAAAGCTTTCTGGGCAGCAAAATTTCATAAAAGAGAAACTCCACAGGGACGCGATTACTACTGGTTGTCGGGCGAATTTACAAATCCGGATCAGGGTGAAGACACTGATGAGTGGGCTTTAAACAACGGATACATTTCCATTGTTCCGGTTCAGTTTGATTTAACCGCATACCATGCCACAAAACAACTCAATACCTGGAACTGGAACGAATAAATTAAAACTTAAAAGCGGCTCTTTATTTGATTCCTCAACATGGAATGGTTAATTTTGGATACTGATTTTAAAACAAGCAGCATACAATGAAATACTACATTATAGCCGGAGAGGCATCAGGTGATTTACATGGTTCTAATTTAATGAAAGCTATTTTTAAAGAAGATTCCAGTGCTGAAATCCGGTTTTGGGGTGGTGATTTAATGCAAAATACCGGTGGAACTTTAGTAAAACATTATCGTGAATTAGCATTTATGGGATTTATAGAGGTGCTGTTTAATTTAAAAACTATTTTAAACAATATTAAATTTTGCAAAGAAGATATTCAGCAATTCCAGCCTGATGTTATTATTTTTATTGATTATCCGGGTTTTAATATGCGTATAGCGCAATGGGCTAAAGAAAAAGGAATTAAAACACACTATTACATTTCGCCCCAAATATGGGCCTGGAAAGAAAACAGAATCAAAGCGATTAAAAGAGATGTAGACAAAATGTATGTGATTTTGCCTTTCGAAAAAAACTTTTACGAAGACAAACATCATTATCCGGTAGATTTTGTGGGACATCCGCTTATTGATGCCATTCAAAATCAGAAGCCAATAGAACCTGCTACTTTTAGAACTGAAAACAATTTAAGCGAAAAACCGATTATTGCTTTACTACCGGGAAGCCGAAAACAGGAAATCACTAAAATGCTTTCGGTGATGCTTAGCGTAGTAGATGATTTTCCGAATTATCAGTTTGTAATTGCAGGAGCTCCCAGTCAGGAATTTTCTTTTTACGAAAATTTTATTACTAAAAAAAACATCCGCTTTATCTCAAATAAAACGTATGATTTACTTAAAATTGCTCATGCAGCATTAGTTACCTCAGGCACTGCAACATTAGAAACAGCACTTTTTAAAGTTCCGGAAGTGGTTTGTTATAAAGGAAGCTGGATTTCGTACCAAATCGCAAAACGCATTATTACCTTAAAATACATCTCATTAGTTAACTTAATTATGGATGAAGAAGTAGTAACCGAATTAATTCAGGACAACTGCAATACTAAAAACATAAAAAAGGAGTTAACTAAAATACTGGATTCCCAATACCGTCAAAAACTGCTGGCTAAATACGATATATTAGAACAAAAGTTAGGCGGAACCGGTGCAAGTGAAAAAACAGCTCAATTAATTATTGCCCATTTAAATGCGTAACAAAAGCCTTTTAAAACCGTTATTTTATTTCATTATTTCATCAATTATCTTTACTTCCTGTAAATCTACCGCTGTAGCAACCGGCAAAAAAGAGAAAAACAACAACCTCCATCTGGCGGAAAAAATAATCAAAACGGCATCTAAAAATCTGGGTGCTCCATACAAATATGCCGGAACAACAAAGTCAGGTTTTGATTGTTCAGGATTGGTTTTTTCGACTTTTAATCAATATGATATCAAACTCCCGAGAAGTTCTGCTGAGCAATCTAAAGTGGGGATTGATCTGGGAAAAAATATTTCGAAAGCTCAAAAAGGAGATTTAATCTTTTTTAAAACTAATAATCGAAATAAAATCAACCATGTGGGCATCATTACAGAAACTAAAGATGATGAATTGCAGTTTATTCACTCTTCCACTTCCAGAGGTGTCATAATTTCCTCAACCAAAGAAGCTTACTACGAAAAAACTTTTACCCAGCTCAATAGAATTTTACCTTAAAAAAAATATCCATATAGAAAATTCGTACTTTAGAAACATGAAAGTACTTGAATTTCCGTTAGCCAGAATCACTTTAGGTTTCCTACTGGGAATTATGACGGCTTTTATTTGTAATCCAAATCCAAAATGGATTTTCGGGCTTCTTTTTATCTTCTTATTAACAGGGAGTATTTTTGCTTTTTTAGTTAGCAAAATCCCAAATGCCAGATTCTATTCTTCCCTTCTTAGCTATTTAATTTCTTTTCTCATAGGAATGAGCAGTTTGATTATCCAAACAGACTCTTTCCGAAAAAACAATTACAGTAACCACAATATTTTTAAAAAAGAGCATTCTGTTACACTTATTATTAGAGAAAAACTAAAAAACACTACGTACAATCAGCGTTACATCGCTTTGATTACATCGATAGACCATACAAATTACAGTGGGAAAATTTTACTGAATATCCCTAAAAGTCTGCCTAAAACATTTGAAGTGGGGCATATTTTACGCATTCAGGCATATATTCAAAAGAACAAGAATCCTGATAATCCTAATCAGTTTGATTATGGAAATTATCTCAACAACAAGCAAATTTATGCTCAGCTATATGCAAATCCAACAGCTATTGAGCAAAGTTCTGAATTTCAAAAAGACAGCTGGTTTTACATTGCTAAAATCAGAACCCGAATTCTTCACAACTTAGAAAAAGCAAATTTTAATTCCACAGCACTAGCCGTAGCCTCTGCTTTGATTTTAGGTCAAAGACAGGATATTGCTCCTGAGATTATTCAGGATTATCAGTATGCAGGCGCCATTCATATTCTGTCCGTTTCCGGATTGCATGTTGGTTTTATATTTCTTTTTTTAAATTTCATATTAAGCCCAATCCCAAATACCCGAAAAGGCTCCTTTTTAAAATTAACTATCATAGTAAGCAGTTTATTCTTTTTTGCTTTCATTGCCGGATTATCACCATCCATTGTCCGATCAGTCGTTATGTTTTCGTTTGTTGCCATCGGATTACATCTTCGAAGAAGCGTTAACATCTACCATACTTTGTTAGTTTCCATATTATTGATCTTACTTTTTCAGCCCTATTTCCTGTATGATGTAGGCTTCCAACTGAGTTATTTAGCGGTGTTTTTCATTGTTTGGTTCCAACCCGTTTTATCCCAACTTTGGAAACCAAAAAATAAAATTATAAAATACAGCTGGGATATTTTAACGGTTTCTTTCGCTGCACAAATAGGCACTTTGCCTTTAAGTTTGTACTATTTTCATCAATTTCCCGGATTATTTTTCGTCACTAATCTGTTCGTTATCCCATTATTAAGCATTATAATGTTTCTGGGAATAGTAGTTATGGCATTTGCGGCAATAAACTTCACTCCCTTTTGGTTAATAAAACCATTGGAATGGAGTATATATTTACTTAACAAAATCATCAATACCATTGCTTCATTCGAACAATTTATTATCAGAGACATACCTTTTAATTTTAGCATGCTTACTTGTAGTTACCTCTTAATTATTGCATTTGTCATTTGGCTTAAAAAACCCTATTTTAAAAGTTTATTATGGGTAATGCTTGCCATTATCGGATTCCAATTAGCAGTATTGCGCAACAACTGGCAAGTCCGGCATCAGAAAGAATGGCTTGTTTTTAACCAAAAAAGAAACACCCTCATAGTTAAGCGGCAGGGTAATGAAGTTTTTCTTTACTCCAATGATAGTGCTGCCGCAAAAAGCAAAATGCTCAACTCCTATTTAATTGCAAATTCTGGTCAGCTAAAAAATCAAAAACCATTACAGCACACGGCATATTTCAAGGAGAATAAAATTCTTATTCTGGACAGTGCCGGTGTTTTTATAAAAAACTCAAAACCGGATATAATTTTGCTTACCCAATCGCCTAAAATAAATATAGAACGAATGCTTCTCTCCTTACAACCCAAACTGGTAATTGCCGATGGTTCTAATTACAAATCGCTGTTAGCGCAATGGGAAATGAGTTGTAAAAAACAAAAAATCCCTTTTCATGCTACAGCCGAAAAGGGATACTTTCAATTAAAATAATTGTATTTCCTAAATTTTATTTTTGACTTAAAATTCCATTAGCCACTTCTAGCCATGCCACTGGACCTCCGGGAACATAACCTGTTTTCCCTAAAGCTTGTAAATTAAATTTTTCATCTTTCTTCTCTCCTTTTACAAAATAAACTGTTGGATATCCCTGAACACCTAAAACATTTTGTATTTCATAATTTTGCTGCTTAATTTCAGGAGTCTGAGGTACACTTCTAGGGTAGTCTAACTCTACTAAAATTACATTATCCTTTGCCCATTTAGTAAATTCAGGCGTTTTTAAAACTTCTTTTTGCAAACGAATACACCATCCACACCAGTCACTTCCGGTAAAAAACAACAGTAAAGGTTTATTTTCTTTCGTCCCAATAGCAATGGCTTCTTTTACATCATTGTGCCATTTTAGCTCCTGAGCCTGTGCTGAAACCATAGCTAAACAAAAAACAGCGATTAAATATATTTTTTTCATAATTGATTTTTAAACTACAAACTTACACAAAAACAATACCAGTAAATGTCAGTTAACTGACACCGTGCATAATTTTTTTCATTAATGGTGACAACAACAACATAATTACTCCTAAAGCTATGGGTATGATTGTAAAAATCAGGAAGAAGGTAGACAAACTGTATTGATTACTAATTGTCTCAATCAATCCCCCCATAGAACCTGCTAATTTATTTCCCATTCCTAAAAACAAATAATATACCCCAAACATAATTCCAATCCAACTTGCCGGTACTAATTTACTAATATAAGACAAGCTTACAGGTGAAATACACAACTCTCCTAAAGTATGAAACAAATAAGCAGCAACCAGCCAAACCATACTTACCCTGATTACCGAATCAGCAGTAATCCCCATACTTCCATAAGCTAAAAATCCAAAACCCAGTCCTAACAATGCTAATCCCAGACCAAATTTCATTGGACCTGAAATATTGTACTTACTCTCCCACCATTTTGAAAAAAACGGAGCAAAACAAATAATAAATAATGAATTTAAAATTCCGAACCACGAAGCAGGAACTTCAGTTTCAGTTGTTGAAAAATCTCTTTTAATTTTCCAGATAACAATTCCCCAAATAATAATAAAACTTAATGATAAAATACTATTTCCTAAAGCATAGTCTTTAACTGTTTTAGAAAACAATTTCAGCAAAACATATGTAATCACTACCAGAGGAATAAGAGTCAGTAAAGCATCAGTGATTTTAAAAATCCAGGCTGCATTTCCAAACAATTCCCTTTGCGTAAACTTTTCAGCAAAAATTGTCATAGAACCTCCAGCCTGTTCAAATGCAGCCCAAAAGAAAACAGAAAAAACAGAAAAAATCACTACTGCAATTATCCGGTCTCTAATGATATTGGGAGCTATATTCTCTTGTGCTTCTTTTTCCTTAGATGCCTTTTTTGTCTCTTCGGTAGGAGGCAAACCAATATTTCCAAAGATATTTTGCGTAAAATAAAATTGTAGCATTCCAAAAAACATAAATATTCCTGCCAAACCAAATCCTAAACTCCAGGAAACTTTTTCTCCTATGTAACCACAAAGCATAATTCCTAAAAAAGCTCCGGCATTTACTCCCATATAAAATAAAGAGTATGCCCCGTCTTTCTTTTCCGGATGTTTTTCGTAAGCATTTGAAATTATCGATGTCATATTAGGTTTAAACAAACCATTTCCAATCATAAGACAAACTATACCAATATAGAGAAATGTAGGTGTCTCAACAGCCATAGAAACATGCCCCAAGGTCATTATAAATGCTCCAATAACTACTGCCCAGCGATATCCCAAAAACCGATCTGCTAAATACCCACCTACAATTGGTGTAAAATAAACAACCATCGTATAAGTCCCATATAGTGCCATTGCGTCTTCGACATTCCAGGCCCAACCGCCTTTAGTCAATGAAGTGGTTAAAAACAAAACCAATAAAGCACGCATTCCATAATAAGAAAAACGTTCCCACATTTCAGTAAAAAACAGTACAAATAATCCTGCCGGATGTCCTAAAACGGTGCTTTTAAAAAAATTATCTTGAGTATCTTGATTCATAAATCAGGTTTTAGAGAATTGGTATTATTAATGAGTATTTTCGAAAATAAAAATTTTAAATCCAAATATAGTTCTAAAATTCAAACTTATTAGAATCTGTATAAATTTTAGAACTATATTTTTTCTGTCACACTGAGCTTGTCGAAGTGCTTATTTATTCACTAAACGAGGTCTTCGACAGGCTCAGACTGACAAAACTGATACTCGCAATTAAATTTAAACAGCCTCTTAAATTGATTTATAGATTTTCCTTTATAAAATTCGTCATTTTATTAAACAACTGTATTCGGGTCATTCCACCGTAAATTCCGTGATTGCAATCCGGATAAATTTGGGAATCAAATTGTTTATTGGCTTTTATCAAGGCATTCATCATTTCCATCGAATTTTGAACATGCACATTATCATCCGCACTACCGTGAATTAAAAGGTATTTCCCTTTTAACTGACCGGCAAAATTAATAGGCGAGTTATCATCATAACCACTTGGATTCTCCTGTGGAGTATGCATGTATCTTTCGGTATAAACGGAATCATAAAAGCGCCAATTAGTAACAGGAGCAACAGCTATGGCCATTTTAAAAATATCATTTCCTTTCAAAATACAATTCGAAGCCATAAATCCGCCATAAGACCAGCCAAAAATCCCTATTCTGGATTTGTCAACATACGGATAATTTCCAATAACTTTTGCCGCATCAATCTGATCTTCAACCTCGTATTTTCCCAATTGTAATTGTGTTACTTTTTTAAATTCGGCACCTTTAAAACCAGTTCCGCGACCATCCACACATACTACAATATATCCTTGTTGCGAAAGCATTAAACACCAGTAATCATCCAGAGAATTCCATTGATTGGCTACTTGCTGTGAACCGGGACCGGAATATTGCGTCATAAAAACAGGATACTTTTTAGCCGCATCAAAATCTTTTGGTTTAATAATCCAGGCATTCAGTTCAATTCCTTTCTCTGTTTTTAAAACAAAAAATTCTTTTGCGGGCAAATTATATTC
The DNA here is from genome assembly GCF_900142775.1 of Flavobacterium flevense. GTDB lineage: Bacteria > Bacteroidota > Bacteroidia > Flavobacteriales > Flavobacteriaceae > Flavobacterium > Flavobacterium flevense. Next base: position 252,386 of record NZ_FRCC01000004.1, on the reverse strand, counting down.
TTTCAGCCGGCTTGCTAAAGCAGCATTATTTTCAATTACTTTTAATTCTTTCCCTGATTTTACTTCGTTCAAAGTATATGCAGTAGATTGTTTAGCACTGGAAAAAGTACGAATATAATAATCAAAATCAGGACTAAAAGTGGCTTCGTTAGTACCTGTTTCATTTGATAAAGCTATTTTATTCTTTCCATTTAATGCGATTTTATAAACACCTCTGTTTATGGAACCATTTTCGGTTGACTGATAAAACGCTGTATTGGTTTTCTCGTCAATTCCATAAAATTGAGTCACTTCCCAATTGCCTTTAGTCAGCTGATTCTTCAACTTTCCTGTTTTATCATAATAGTAAATATGATTAAAACCATCTTTTTCGCTGGTCCAGATAAAACTATTGTCTTTTAGAAAAGTTAGGTTATCGGTAACATCAATATAAGCTTTGTCTTTTTCGTTTAAAACCACTTTTTTAGCCGCTGAATTTCCGTCAATAAAAAGCAGGTCTAAATTATCCTGATGTCGATTTAAAACCTGAGCTGACAAAACATTGGCATCATTAGTCCATTTTATTCTGGCGATATAAAAATCAGAATAATTACTTAAATCTACTGTTTTTATTCCTTTTGAGGCAATATCATAAAGATGTAAAGAAACTCTTGAATTTTTCTCACCTGCTTTTGGATATTTAAAAGTGGTAACTTCAGGATACAATTGCTGATTGAAAACCGTCATTGAAAACTCCGGCACTTCGGATTCATCAAATCGAATGTAGGCTATTTTTTTACTGTCTGCTGACCAGTCGAAAGCACGAACAAAAGCAAATTCCTCCTCATAAACCCAATCACAAATTCCGTTAATAATTGTATTTTTTTGTCCATCCGCAGTAATTTGGACTGTTGTTTTGGATGCTATATCGTAAACATATAAATTATTTTCTCTGGCAAAAGCAATTTTCTTTCCATCAGGAGAAAAAGTAGGTTCCTGAATTTGGAAGTCAAACAATCGTGTTAGCTCCTTTTTAGAAATATCATACAGATAATAATCGGCAGTAAAAGAGTGGCGATAAATAGGCGTGGAATTGCAGGCTAACAAAAGTATTTTTTCTTCCAAATCAAAAGTGTAAGCATCAATAGTAGGTATTTTTTGCTGTTTAGAATCAATAATTGTTGCTGTTTTTTGCAGCGTGGCAAAATCATACAAGTCAATCTGAGTGGACTGTCCCGACTGATCATAGTTTAGAACCGTGTACTGATTGGATTTTTTTAGCGAATGCAGTTCGTACATATCTTCGGTGCGATACATCCCCCGATAAATAGATTCGACAGTTATTTTTTGTTGGCCAAAAACAACAAAACTCAATAAAAACAGGACAAAGGAAGACAGTTTATGATTCATAAAGCAGAGATTCAGATAAAATGAATTCAATTTTAGTAAAAAAACGGCAATTATCACCTATTTAATTGATTTAAATGCACATTATAAATAAGGAAGAGTTATTTATTGATGCTAAATTAATGGCAAATAAAAGGGCTAAAACGTATCTTTGCCGCTCATTATATTTTAATTAACTGAAAATGAACAAAGCCGTAGCAGGATTCTCAAAACTATCAAAAGAAGAAAAAATAAACTGGATTGCCTCCGCTTACTTTTCAAATCCGGAAAACGCTATTTTATTATTAAAAAAATACTGGAATTCTGATGAAAAACTTCAAAAACTGCATGATGAATTTATAGAAAATACCATTAGTAATTTCTATATTCCGCTGGGTGTTGCTCCTAATTTTTTAATTAATGACAAATATTACACCATCCCAATGGCAATTGAAGAAAGTTCGGTAGTTGCTGCAGCTTCTAAATCGGCCAAATTCTGGGCTAGTCGTGGTGGATTTAAAACTACGATTATCAATACCGAAAAAATAGGTCAGGTTCATTTTTTATACAAAGGAGATGTTTCTAAACTGGAGCTGTTTTTTGCTCAGACAAAAGCTAAGTTTTTATCGGAAACAGAAAGTATTACAAAAAACATGAAACAGCGTGGTGGCGGAATTTTAAACATCACACTGGAAGACAAAACCCAATTATTAGACCATTATTTTCAACTTCATGCTACTTTTGAAACCATTGACAGCATGGGTGCTAACTTTATCAATTCCTGCTTAGAACAATTTGCTAAGATTTTAAAAACAGAAGCGCAAGTTTATGAACTTTTTACAGAAGAAGAAAAAAACATCGAAGTAGTGATGAGCATTCTTTCAAATTATGTTCCTAATTGCATTGTAAGAGCCGAAGTTTCCTGTCCTGTGGAAGAATTAGCCGAGAAACACATTCCGAATCCGGAAGTTTTTGCACAGCGTTTTGTTCAGGCCGTACAAATTGCCGAAGTAGAACCTTTTAGAGCCGTAACCCACAACAAAGGAATTATGAACGGTATTGATGCCGTGATTCTGGCAACAGGAAATGATTTTAGAGCTGTAGAAGCCGGAGTTCATGCTTATGCTGCAAAATCCGGAAAATACAGCAGTCTGTCTCATGCCAAAATAGAAAACGGTATTTTTAGTTTCTGGCTGGAAGTGCCTTTAGCATTAGGTACTGTAGGCGGATTAACGAGTTTACATCCTCTAGTTAAACTTTCGCTGGAAATGCTCGAAAATCCATCTGCTAAAGAATTAATGAAAATTGTTGCTGTGGCGGGACTAGCTCAAAACTTTGCCGCATTGCGTTCGTTAACCACAACAGGGATTCAGGACGGACACATGAAAATGCATCTCAACAATATTTTGAACCAACTTGAAGCTACTACCGAAGAGCGTGATGCTGTACAAAAGCATTTTAAAAACCATGTAGTATCGCACAGCGGTGTAGTTAATTTTATTGAAGATATCAGAAAAAAATAAGCGCTGCAATTTTAATTCAATTTGAAAATGGATACAAAAAAAACATTTTACAGCAACGGAAAATTATTAATCACTGCTGAATATCTGGTATTAGACGGAGCTAAAGCATTGGCATTGCCAACAAAATTTGGACAAAACTTAATTATTGAGGAAAGCAAAAACCCGGAGATCCGCTGGAAAAGTTTTGATGCTGATGGAAGCATCTGGTTTGAAGACAGCATTGCTTTTTCAGAAATAAAAAACCCAGTTTCGGCAAAAGAAGAATCAGTAAAAAACACTTTGCTAAAAATTCTGCACGAAGCGTATCTGTTAAATCCTGATTTTCTGAATCAGGAAAAAGGTTTTGAAATACGTACTGAATTGACTTTTCCTAAAAAATGGGGCTTAGGAACTTCTTCAACACTTATCAATAATATAGCTCAATGGCTGGAAATTGATGCTTTTAAATTGCTAAACAACAGCTTTGGTGGTAGTGGTTATGACATTGCCTGTGCACAAAACAACACGCCCGTTAGCTATCAGTTAAAGCAAGGGAAACCTAAAGTGGAAGCGGTACATTTTAATCCTCATTTTACCGATACTATTTATTTTGTGTATTTGAATAAAAAACAAAGCAGCAAAACTGCCATAGCCAATTACCAAAAAAACAAAACTACTGATATTGAAAAAAACATCACTAAAATAGATAAAATAACTCAGGAAATTATCCATGCCAAAAACAGCACTATAATGGCTGCTGCAATTGCCAGACACGAAGCAATTATGAGTACCATTCTGGAAACCCCTACCGTTAAAGAAAATTTGTTCTTTGATTTTATGGGTGAAATAAAAAGTTTAGGTGCCTGGGGAGGCGATTTTGTTATGGTTATTTCTGATGTAAATCCAGTTACTTATTTTGCTTCTAAAGGCTTCAAAACCATCATTCCTTATAAGGATATGATATTGGAGTAACCAAAAAAAAGATATAAAAAAACGTCCCGAATAAAATTCGGGACGTTTTTTTATGAATTAAATTGATACTAAAATCTAGTAATTAAATTGTTTTCTGTTGTCTTTTATATCAGCGATATCTTTAAGAGCCGGCAACACTCTGTTTACATCTCCTGCTGATTGTGCTTTTACTTTTTCAACATAAGGAGCAACATCTTTCAAAGCCGGAGCTTTAACGATACTGGTAGTTTTTACAACATACACTCCTGTATTTCCTTCAATAGGAGCTGACATTTTATTAGCTGCTAAAGCAAATGCATTTCCTACTACTCTTGGCTCCTGACCTACACCACCGTTTAAAACAGGGTTGTCTAAAGTTACACCAACAGCTTGTTCTACTTTACTTCCTGTAGCCTTAGCGATTGCTTCAAGAGAAGTAGCTTTCATTTTAGCTTTAAGCATTTCTGCTTTCTTAGTTTTTTTCAGTTTTGTTTCAATAAAAGGTCTTACCTGATCAATTGGAGCAAATCCTGAATCATCAATATTTTTAACTGTAGCAATTACGTGACCTAAATTAGCTACTTCAAAACGTTTTACTGAACCTACTTTAGTATCATCTTCAAATGCCCATCTTACAATAGCTCTTTGATTTCCTAACGGACCAAAAGTCTCGTCCATAGCTTTTACCGAAATTGCCGGAGTCACAGTCAATTTCATTTGTTTTGCTACTTTGTTAAAATCACCATCAGCAGCAGCCATTTCAAACTGAGTTGCCTCAGTAAATATCTTATCAGAAGTAGCTTCCGATGCTTCTAATTTTTGAGCTACAGTAGCTAAACGTATTCCGTCCTGCTTATCTGTTACTTTGATAATGTGAAATCCAAAAGGAGTTTCCACTAAACCAATTTTTCCAATTCCGTTGTTGAAAACAAAATCATTGAAATCTTTCACCATTTGACCTTGTCCAAAATAACCCAAATCACCACCTTGTTGTGCCGATGAATCATCAGAATATTGGAAAGCCAACATCATAAAACTATCCGGACTAGCATTAACCTGTGCTAATATTTCTTCTGCTTTAGCTTTTGCTTCTTCTTTTGTTCTTTTTTCTCTTTGGTTAGGAACCTGAGCACCTTCATAACTTATTAAGATATGGCTTGCTTTAGCATTAATTCCTGATTTTTTTCCTAAAGATTTTGAAATACAGTAGTAATCTCCAAAAATATAAGGTCCGTAAACTTCTCCCGGAGCTAAATTAAATAACTTGTCAGCATCTACAGCCGGTAAATCTTTTTTAGCTACATAAGTAGAATCATAAGGAATATCCGAATTTGAATTTACAAACTCAATAACATTATTAGTAGTTCTGAATCCTGCTACAGTATCGTTTTTACCAGTCGCCTGATTGTAAACCACACTTCCTGTCAACAAACTGCTGATGCTTGATTTTACTTCAGCCTCATCTGCTGCAGAAGCTTTATCTTCGATCAAAACATACTCTATTCCGCGGGATTCATCCGCTTTGTATAGTTTTTTATTTTCCTGCATGTATTCTAAAATCTCTGCATCAGTCACTTTTACATCACTGTCTTTGATTGAAGAATATAAAGCACCCACATATGAAAAGTTAGCTTTATTCGCTTCCATTTCATATTTCAATTTACCTTCAGCCTTAGTGGTGTAAGAAGCTGCTTTGATTAAAGTACTGTAAATTTGGTATTTTGCATTTAACTCAGCATCTTTTTCTCTTTGTTTCAAATATTCAGCCTGCTCAGGATTAGCTTTAAAATAGTCTTTAAATTTAGCCAGGTCAAACATTCCAGCAGCATTCAGGAACATTGGGTTTTGTCCGATATTTTGGTCTGCTTTTAAGATTTCAACAATATGTTTTTCGCCAACTCTTAATCCTAATTTATCAAATTCATCAGTTAATAAAGCAACCGAAACTTCTTGTTCCCAAACTCTGTTAGCTGCAGCTGTAGAAGTGATTCCCTGTCCACTTTTTTCAACATTACTTACTTTAAGTCTAAAATCCTCAAAGGAAATGTCTTTTCCGTTGATGCTTCCTACATCTTTTGAGGTACTGCTAAAACTTCCGCTTTTGAATAAATCCCCAATGATAAATGCAAATAAAGCTAATGCAATAACTGCAATCATTAAGGCGGAACGCTGTCTAATTTTTGATAAAACTGCCATTTTTATTGTTGTTAATTTTATATTCAGTTTGCGAAAATACAATTATCTAGTTAATAATAATACAAGTAACGTTTTATTTTAAAAGATTTTTTGTTTTTCTAAAAAAATCACTCTTTTACAGTCATTTTTACTAATTCAATTTTTTTATTTGTCGCTTCTTCAATCACAAAATGGTAATTCCCAATGGTGATTACATCGTTTTTTTGAGGAATTTCTTTGGTGAAATCTACAATAAAGCCTCCTAACGTTCCATAAGAATCGCTTTCGGGAATTTGCAATTTATACATCTGATTTAAATATTCCACATCAAAACGGGCCGAAAAAAGGTAGGTACCCTCTTCCATCTCTTTTTCTATTAATTCTTCATCAGAATCATGCTCATCTTCTATTTCACCAAACAGCTCTTCGACAATATCTTCTACCGTAATGATTCCGGAAGTCCCTCCGTATTCGTCTAAAACTACCGCTACACTTTTACGTTTTTTAATCAGCAAATCCATAACATCTTTGATATAAATGGTTTCCGGAACAAATTCGACCGGAATCACTACTGATTTAATATTTTTGGGTTTTTTAAACAAATCAAACGAATGTACATAACCTATAATTTCGTCTAATGAATTTTCATAAACTACAATTTTAGAATATCCCGTTTCCACAAACAGATCTTTTAGTTCATCAACAGCATCAAACAAATCGACTGCTACAATTTCAGTACGCGGTGTCATAATATCTCTGGCTTTCACGCCTGAGAATTCCAGTGCATTTTGAAAAATCTGAATTTCCGAATCTACTTCTTCATCATCTTCTATAGTGCTCATTTGTTCGGTAATGTAATTTCCCAGTTCTATTTTAGAAAAATACAACTGAATCTGATCTCCTTCTGTTCTAAAAAATCGTTTTAAAATAAAATCAGAAACCCAAATTAAAAAAGTAGAAATAAAATAAAAAAGCAAATAGAAAATATAAGCCGGAACAGCAAAAAACTTAATCAATACATTCGAATAAATCTGAAAGAATACTTTTGGGAAAAATTCTGCTGTTATCAAAACAACGATTGTAGACAATACCGTCTGGATCAACAAATTCAACAAATCAGAAAAATGATAGCTCAGCGAATGAATCCAGTTCATTAACAAGTCACCCATAAAAAAACCATACACCACTAGTGCTATATTGTTCCCAATGAGCATTGCGGCAATAAATTTAGAAGGTTTCTCAGTAAGTCTTGTTAGTATTTTAGAAATAAAACTATCTTGTTTTTTTTCTATTTCGAGATAAATTTTATTAGACGAGACAAATGCGATTTCCATCCCTGAAAAGAAAGCAGATAGTATTAAACATAGTATAATAATACTAATTTCCATAAATTATGATTTACGGTTGCGGTCTTCCATTTTTTTTGCAAATCTTCTTCTAAAGAAAAACATAAAAATACCTAAAGCTGCTATTAAAAGACTCAAAAGAGGCGTTTTAGTAGGGTCATCCCATTTTACGATAGCATCGTAAATAAAAAATATAGCAAAAAGAATATAAATGTAAGGGGTATATTTTAAATAACTCATAGTATTTGTAAAATTATATTATTCGGCGGTTAGTACTTCACCGGTTATTCTTTGAGAATTAACTACTTTAAAATCTTTACTAAAATCAATTCCCTGACCGTTTGAAACGCCTTTTAAATCTGTAAATTTAAACTTTTTCTCCGTAAAAAACCATTCGTTTTTTTGATCATAATACAATTGCCCGGTTTCCAGCATTTGTCCGTTTTGAGAAACAATTTTTACTTTTCCCTGTAAATCAATTATTCCTGTTTGTTTATACGAAATAGCATAATTAGAGGTAACACGTGTTTCTTTACCCTTATTATCATACAGCGTTAAATCAATACCTTTAGGAAATTCCGTAAAAGGAAAATCAACTGTGGCATAATCCAGCATTTTAGAACTAAGCAATACTGCTTTTATAAAACCGGAATCGGTATATTTTAAATTTACTTTATCGGCATCGCCACTGGGAGCAAATTCAGTGAAATTATTTTGCTGTACTTTCTTAAAATTACTTTCGCACCCAAAAAACAGAGTCACGGCTACTGCCATGACTACCGGAAATATTTTATATTTTTTAAATACAAGCATAATGCTATTAGAAAAAGTGCTGTTGAAAATTCTTAAAGACAGGTATTAGTCAAACTTTCTCTTCACAAACCATCTGTCATTCAACGAAAGTCCTACGCTGAACTTAGCATAATTTTCCTGAATTAAACCTGCTGAAGTAGTTCCTCGTTTCCCATATTCAAAGCCAAAATTAATATTCGAAAAGCTACCTGTAACAGGCAATCCTAATCCAAAACTAAAACCTGCATCTTTAATAGACTCTGAATTAACAATTAATCCTGTTTCTTCATATTTAAGACCCGCTCTAAAAACGATTCTTTTAAAATAACTTGTAAAAGAGTCATGATCAGGAATAAAATAACCTCCCAGACTATATTTCATTGCTTTATCATAAGAAACATTAGGCTTAGTATTATAAGTATTGGCTAAATCACCTTTACTAGCTGTAGCAAACTGAGCACCTATAAGCCACTTTCTTGTTTCACCGATTCCTACACCTATTTTCAACTCAGAAGGTAAAGTCAAATCTCTTGAAAAAGTTTCCTCTTCAGAAGTTTCCACTTCAGAATATTCAAAATTCGAATTATAACTCACTGCAGAAATACTTCTTGAATTGGAAGACCCCAGATTACCTTCTAATTTATAACTCAAACTACTGAAAAAATTTAATTTTTCATTCAGTTTTGCCTGATACATCGCACCAAAATTAAAATTCACACCTGACAAATCAGCTTTATTCAATTCCAGACTTCCTAAAGCAACACCATTAATGTATTGCATAGCAGTGGTCTCAATATGTCCAAAATTATATTCTACATTAGCCCCCACACTAAAGCTGGGTGCCACTTTATAAGAAAGGGCAAAAAAAGCTTTATTCAAACCTCCATTTCCAAAATCGCGACTATTAACATCATTTTCAACAGAAGATACTTTATAACCTACCGAAGAATAAGGAATCAAACCAAAACCTACTCCTAACTTACCCATAGGCAATCCTACAGCTAAATAATCAAAAGTGGTTCTTTTTGCTTTTTCAGAACCGGAATCATTTTTTAGCGTGGTTTGGTTATAGGTACCTCCAACAGTAAAAGTGGTTAATTTCAGATTAGAAAAACTCGCCGGATTATCTAAATTAATATGAATACTATCTTGTTCCACCTGAACACCTGCCATTGAACGACTTTCTACAGTCCCTTTAAAACGAACATCTCCAATTCCGTAAAGAGAATAAGGAGACGAAGTTCCTTCCTGAGCAAAAGATGCCAGGGATAAAAGCAAACAAAGGCTTGATATAATTTTTCTAATCATTTTTGATTTTATATTGAAATGTTTGGTTCAAACTCTCTAAAAGGAAATTTGAATTGGCAAATATGGTATTTTTTAATCGTTTAGCCAAAAATTCTGCATCACCACCCGTTAAAATTATGATAATTTTTGAACAGCCTGCCTTATATTCATCTATAAAACCGTCAATCTCATAGACCAATCCGTTTACCACACCCGAGTGTATGGATCCTGAAGTTGACTTTCCCACATAACTTTCCGGACTTTGCAAATGCAACAACGGAAGCTTTGCCGTAAAATTATGCAATGCTTCATAACGCAATCGCAATCCCGGTGCAATCGCACCACCCTGATAGACATTGTTTTCATCAACAAAATCATAGGTAACGCAGGTTCCCGCATCGATTATTAAGCGGTTTTGATCAGGATATAACAAAGTCGCTCCTGAAGCCAGCACCATTCTGTCAATGCCTAAAGTTTTTGGAGTTCCGTAATTGTTGATAAAAGGAAAAGCATCTTCGTGAGAAACAAAATGAACTTCAACTTCTTTTTCGAAAATCAAAAAAGACTCTTTTTCAACATCCGCTACTGACGAAACAACAATGCTAACTATTGCTTCAAATTTCTTTAAAATATTTTTTATGTTTTTTTCAAGCACTGTTTTATCAAAAACAAAGCTTTCCAAATGGGTATTACCCTCAAAAACAGCTGCTTTAATTCGGGTATTCCCCACATCAACAGTTACTATCATATTTTGGATTTTGCTTGGGCGAAGGTACGAATAGATTTTTTCATAAAAATGTTTTGGATATATTAAAAATGGTTCTATATTTGCACCCGCGTTAAGCACGGTACCTTAGCTCAGTTGGTAGAGCAATGGACTGAAAATCCATGTGTCCCTGGTTCGAACCCTGGAGGTACCACAAAACCCGAATTCTTAGAGTTCGGGTTTTTTGTTTTTATTAATATTAAGTTTTTTTGGCACACCGATAAAACGGATTTAGCGGATAAAAACGGATTTTTTAATTTCTATCATTTATAAATCCGTTACAATCTTTTTTATATGGGTACCAAATAAATATATAGCACAAAAAACGGTTTTTTTTTAATTTCTATCAGTGTAAATCCGTTAGATCTGTTTTATCTGTGTTCCAAATAAATATAGGACATAAAAAAAACCTCCCGTTTTCAGGAGGCTCCAACTACAAATTATTCTCAATTATTTCATCAAACGTACTTCATAAATACCTGCAATAGACGAATTCGATTTCGCCTGAAATTTCACTTCCAGTAATTTTGGATTCGCTTTTAAAACCTCAGCCGGAATTTCAATTATTTTATCAATAAACTCATTTCCTTCTTTTCCATCCAATGTAATCGAAGCAATTAAAACCGAGTTCATATAAACATCAAAGTTTTTATTTTTATCAGAACCAAAATAAGTAAATCTTAGTTTACGTGCTTCCAGTTTTGGGTTCTTCAATTCGTAGCTAAAAAAACCTTTTCCATTTCTGTAGTGGCGTTCTTTATAGATTCCGGTATCCGTTTGTTCTCCTTTAAAATTATGATCATTTTCGGGTTGTTGTTCACCGGCAGTAACTAAATCTACTGTTACCGCTTCTAATTTCATTTTCGCCTCTTCTCTTTCTTTCATTGCAGCCTGCAATTCAGGTAATTTTTCCTTTGTGGTATAAGGCCAATACAGCATGTATCGCGCATCATGAATTTGGAAAAAAGGCACCAATTGTAAATTCTTAAATTGATCCTGATACGTAATATCCGAAATCGAATACGTAAATGGTTTGTTTTTTATCTCTTTCAAAGATGGTGCTAAATCAGTCGAATTTGAAATCAGCATTGGCGCTTCTTCAATAGGATAAATGGGTCCGCTAGCAATATGCCCCATTCGGCTTCCATCGGCTGTTAATCCTGTCAAATCAGAAGTATCGGTAACAGCAGCCAAGACAATTGGACCATGTACAAAAGAAACCCAGGCTGATTGATCCGGAAGCTGTTCGGCAGTACTGTGCATTGGCAATACCAACGAAATTACATCCCCTGATTTCCACTTTCGATTAATCGAAACATAAGAATTCGCCTCTTTTTCAACCGTAACCGCTTTACCGTTCACTTTGATTTTCATTTCGCCATTCGTTACCCAGGAAGGATATCGGAACTTTACAGCAAATTTTTGTGCTTTTTTCAAATCCAATGTAAAAGTGGATTGTTCTTCGAAAGGAAACTTGGTATTTTGCGTTAGTTTCAATCCTTTTTCTTTCCATTCTAAAGTAGAAGGAATAAAAAGATTCACATACAAATCGTTCGCATCATGAGCATAAATCATTTCGCCATATTTTCCGTGATTCTCTAAACCGGAACCCACACAACACCAGAAAGATTCCTGAGACTCCGAATACACCCGATAATGACGCGGACGGATAGGAGTAAAATACACAAATCCTCCTTCAGGATGCTGCGATGACAAAATATGATTATAAGTGGTACGCTCGTAATAATCCATGTATTTCGAGTCCGGATGTGCCAGGAACAAATGCTTACTCAATTTAAGCATGTTGTAACTGTTACAGGTTTCGGGACCTTCTCTGGATTCCAGCATTGACGAAAAATCATCCGCAGGATTAAAATGTTCTCTAACACTATTTCCTCCTATCGAAATGGTTCTGTTTTCGACTACTGTTTTCCAGAAAAAGTTAGCCGCATCTGCCCATTTAGCGTCTCCTCCCACCTCAGCAACTCTCATAAAACCAATGACTTTAGGGATTTGTGTATTGGCATGAAGTCCGTTTAATTTATCTTCCTCTTTTAACAAAGGACTCAAAATCGTCTTATGCGAAAATTTTTCAGCCAGAACTAAGTATTTTTTATCTCCGGTAATAGCAGCTACATCAGCGAAAACTTCGTTCATACCGCCATGCTCACTTTTTAACATTTGCTGGATTTGCTCTTCCGAAAGATTAGCTACTAATTTCAAACACCAATCCGATAATTGGATAAGCATTTTTTTAGCCTTTTCGTTTCCCGTTAAATTATAAGCATCAACTAAACCTGCATACACCTTATGAATATTATACCAAGGCACCCATTTATTATTCAATGAAAAGCCACCTGCGTCAATCTTCCCTTTAGCAATATCAGCCCACAAAGCCTTGCTTCCGGGAACACCGCCTATGTATCCGTCACCATTTTTTAACTGGCATTTTTCCAGATTATCCAACATATAATCCAATCGTTCTTTTACTTGCAGATTTCCTGTTGCGGCATACATCTCCGACAAAGCCGAAAGATAATGTCCGCCAATGTGACCGTCTAAACCTGTATTTTCCCAATTGCCGTAATTGTCTTTTAAAGGTGTTATTCCGGCTTCTTTTAAATAAGGCGCCAGCAATCTGTCGGCATCGAGTTCTAAAATATATTTCATATCGGTTTGCTGTGCCTTCAAAAAAGGACTTTCTAACAAACGAACCGATGCTAACGGAAAACTTTGTAATTGTGCTGACTGGCTATAAGCAGCAGTACTTAGAGCAAAAAATGCTGTAACGTAAAACGTATTTTTTAAATGTTTTTTTACCATAATTTTATTTAGATTTTATTCTGAAAACAAATGCTCCCTCATCTATTTTCAGAAATGAATTTTAGAATTTATTTTGTTTTTATTCGAATAAGCGAAAATGAATACGCTGGTAGCTCAGTCGAAAAATTTTCACTTATAGCAATCGTATCCGTTTTTGGTAAAGCCGTTTTACTATCAGGAACTCCTGTTAACAAAGTACGACTGGCATTCGAAGCGGTTACTCCCAGATTTTTTAAATCCAATTGGGTATTTACTGCAACAGGAAGCATGTTGACCAATTTCAGAATCAAATCATTGCTTTTGCTATCGCGAACTACCGAAACTCCGATGCGTTTTCGAACGGCTTCATTTCCATCAGAAAGCATAATATTATTCGGCAAATAAACATCTCCTGCATTGTTTCCGTACATTTTCTGAACCTGATAACCCACCGTTGGTTTCACTTCCGAATTATTAAAATAGATAATATCCGGATTCCATTGAGTGTGACCTTCTTTGGCAAGCATTGGCGCAATCGAAGCCATACTTACTACATCTCCGTTGCGTTCAATTGATGTTAAATACAAGGCTTCCGCCAAAGCCGTTTCGATATTATTAGGACGTCCCGGTAAAAAAGCGGCATATTCTCCTAAATATACTTTCGCCTTAGAACGATCGTACTTATCATAAAAATCCTGATTATTGATAAACCAACCCACGGATTCATAATAATGCTCATCGACCATTGGGATATTTAATTTATCGGCAAGAGCCCAACCTTCAGTATAATCTGTTCCTTCATAAAATGGCCCAACGGTACCAATAACGGTAATTTCAGGATATTTTGCTTTGACAGCATTAAAAATCATTGTAAAACGCTCTTCGAAAATATCTGTAATTAAATCTTCATTTCCTATTCCTACATATTTAAGGTTAAAGGGTTTAGGATGTCCCGCTTCGGCTCTTTTCTTACCCCATTTGGTATTCACATCTCCATTAGCATATTCTATTAAATCTAAAACATCCTGAACATAATCGTCCATTTCGCTCATTGGGATTCCGCCTTGTTGTCCTGCTCCGCCTGTTCCTGAATTCTGACAAGGAACTCCTGCTGCAACTACCGGCAAAGGCGCTGCTCCCATATCTTCACAAAACTGAAAATATTCGAAATAACCCAATCCCATCGATTGATGATACCCCCAAAGATTGCGTTGTGGCTTTCTTGATTCTAATGGCCCGATGGTATTTTTCCAATGGTAAATATTATCAACTCCGTCACCATGAGCTACACATCCGCCGGGAAAACGCATGAATTTTGGCTGAATATCAGCAATGGTCTGTGCCAAATCGGAACGGAGACCATTTTTACGTCCTTTAAATGTTTTTTGTGGAAATAGCGAAATCATATCCAGAGCGATACTTCCCTGACTTTGAGGTAGAATTTCTAATTTTGCATCCGTTACTGTTTTATTCGAAACCAAAACAGCATTGTATTTTTTCCAATTTACACCATTCGAATTAATAGTAGTTTCGGCATATTTTTCTCCATTTTTCCCTGTCAAACGAATGATGAGTTTTGTTTTGGCTGCAGCCAAATTTCGACAAAACAATGAAAAATCATATTTATCCCCTGCTTTTAAAGCGATACCATCAAAACCTTCATTACTGAAACCTCTTCCAATTTCAGTTATTTTCAAAACAGCATAATGCTTGTTGTTTTCATGAATTGGCGAAAGCGAATCAATAGTAAAAGTATTTTGATTTCCTTCGACACTCCACGATTTAGAACTATTCCATGATTTATCATGACCTTCCTTGTCACTCAAAGCATACTCAAAACCACGGTTCTGAATCAATTCAGCATACAAACCACCATCGGCAGCATAATTAATGTCTTCAAAAAATACTCCGGTAAGCATGTTGCTTATTTTTTTACTTCCGGTAGCTTCAACAGTAATGGTAGCATTTAGCGGTTTCAGTGACGCAAAACGAACAGCATCTGTTTTTGAAGATTCTTCTTTTAACTGATTATTATAAGCAGCTAACTGTTCATTTTTTATCAAACTATTTACTACATCCCAGATAACCTTATGTACAGTTCCGTTTTGAGGAATTCCGGCTATTGTAATTTTTTCTCTTAAATCGACACGCTCCGTATCCTGAATTGTTTTTGTAGCTGAATAATCAACAAAATTACTTGTGGTTACGGCAAATAATCCATTCGCAGCAGCAGAACTCTTCCATGACACAGTAAAAACACCGTTATTTTGAGAAACTATTGGTTTAATGCAATTGTTATTCTGCATCACTTCCGGATAAGATTGACGTCCCCAGCTAATCAAATCTTTCGAAGCTGCATGAGCAAAAGTTCCATCTTTATCATTTAAACTCCATACACAATGGTATGTCCCGTGTGCATCCTGAAAAAGATAAGGTGCTATCATCTTTTTTTGGGATCCCCATCTTCCATAATCGGAAAGTAAAAAATTGTAATTCTGACCCACCGAATGCCAGCTTTTTCTATCGACGCTCCACGCAAACTGCAATCCCGTTCTCCCCGATACATTCTCTGGTGTGTAAGCAAACAAATAGACTGAGCCCGGATGTTCTGTTTTGGCGTTATTTGCAAAAAAGGGCAAGACCATTAAAAGACTTATTGCAAAAGCAATGACATTCTGTTTAATTTTATTTTTCATTGGTTTATTCTTTATAAAATTTTGATTGGAATTAACAAATGTAAATAAAACATTTATTAATTTGATTATAAATTTAATGGAAATCAAACTGATTATGATAAAAGCTATTAAATACAAGGAACGGAATATATTAAAATAAAAAATCTCAAAGCAAATTAAATATCGCTTTGAGATTTTTTATAATACCCTTAAATTAAAATTATTAATTTAGATAACCGGGATGTTGCGTTAAATTTGGGTTATCAACAAGAGGATGACCAGCAGATTTATTAGCAAAAGGAAGCAATTCTGAACGATTTTGCTGAAAGCCATAATACAATCCATCGCTACCGTCAGGAGCCTCAATCCAATTAGGATATTGACCTCCATTTTCAGCTGAACCGGTTGGTTTAGTATAAATAATATTCCCTATTTGAAGTGTATTAAAACCTGAAGTAAATCCAACGGTTTTACGGGCATTTCCATTATATGCGCTTGTGTAAGCCTGAAACATATTTACCGGATACCATTTATCATCTCCCGTCACAGTATAACCGTGAGCCTGTGCAATTCCGGCAGTTTTAGCCAGAAAAGCAGCATATTGAGAAGAGGTTGTTGGTACTGTTTGGATCGCTGCAATTTCTGCAGGATCAGTTAAATCAATATATTTAACTGCCAAAAACGGATCTCCGTAAGTTTGTGCGTCAAGATGAAATTTATACAAACGATACACCGCTGTGTTAGCATATGCGTTTTTTCTATCTGAAAGATCTTTCATATCCTGTTTTGTCGCTGCTAATTCAGTTGCTAAACGATTCATTCGAATTAAATCAGTACGCAAGTTAAATTCGCCTGCAAATTCCCATTTACGTTCCTGAACAATAGCATCTTCAAATCCTTGTTTATCTGAAGGTATAGTTAAAGAACCAATTCCTGCTCTATCCCTTACTTTTTGCAAAGCATCTTTAGCAGCTGCTGTTGGATTATTGTTAAGATAATTTTGAGTTTCGGCATACATTAATAATACATCGGCATATCGTAAAACAGGAATATTAAGATTACGTTGTGAAGCTCCTTGTGGCTCATTACACCAAGAGATACGGAATTTTCCAGGCATAATACAAGAGAATGTTGTTCCTACATCAACCCATTTATCACTTGCCGAACCATTATTTAAAAAATAAATACTATAAGCAGTACAGGAGACATCACGTCGTGTATCATTTGGATTAAACGACAAATAATATGTTGGCAACATGAATTGTAATGCTTTACGGGATCCAAACACTCCACCTCTAGTCCCCGGATGAGCATAAACACCAAAAGGAGAATTGGTATTTTGACCTAAATTAGCCACTTCCCAAAGCATCTCATTTCTGGTAGCTGAAAAATTTCTTTGGCAGAAATTATACCATAAATATTCAAAGCCACTTTTATTACCTTGTGCCTGAACCAGACTATTTTCATTTCTGGAAATAACAGCCTCACATGCCTTATCTGCAATTTGATAAAGCTCCTGAGCGCGAGCAACATCCGAACGTCTGGACATCATTAAGCTTCCCTGATCATTTGTTTCCAGATTCCAGCGTAATGAATAACCACCTGCGTGTAATGCGATACGGGCTAATAAAGCATAAGTACCTTGTTTTGTTAAACGCTCATAAGTAGCATAACCGCTTTCAGAAAACCAGGGAATATCCTGTACAGCCGACTGAAGATCAGCAACAATACGATCATAAATCTCATCACGAGAAGCACGTTTTGGATAAAATGTATTTTCATCATCCGGATTCAGCTCTTCCAAAGGTTGCCATACAGCGGGAACATCTCCATATACACGAATTAGATTATAATAACAAAAAGCTCTGATTGCTTTAGCTTCGCCTAATAACGCTTTCGTTTTACTAGTTTCAGGCATTTTACTTAATCGACTAATAGCAATATTAGTGGATTCTATAATACGGTATTGTTCTTTAAAAATAGTTGTAACAGTGTACGGTGTTGTTGCGTCGTAAAAATAGTTGCAAATGTTATATTTAGAATTATTAGTTGTTCCGTCTTCAGAAGAATGTGTTACTGTCTCCCCTGCTCCAAGCTGATAAAATAACTCCGAATGAATAATACCGCGATAACAACCCTGAACAAACATATCAGCGGTTAATTCATCTGAAAATACTGTTTCAGTATCAACAGCGTTATAAGAAGGCATATCCAGATAATCCTGGCAAGAAGTCATATTTAGAGAAACGATAAGAATCGAAATTATTAATGCCTTTTTTTTCTCAAACAATTTAATAGATTTTTTCATGATGTATATTTTGCATTAAAATGTTAAGTTTAAACCTAGAACAAAGCTTCTGGAACGAGGATAAGCAGAGCTGTCATATCCCGGGGTAACAGCTACTAAATCATTATCACCCGCAGAAACTTCAGGATCAAAACCAGAATAGCCTGTAATAGTCAATATGTTATTAGCTGTAAAATAAAAACGGGCATTAGAAATTTTAGCTTTTTCAGACCATGCTTTAGGTAGTGTATATCCCAGTGTTATTTGCGCAAGGCGTAAATAAGAACCATCTTCAACAAAATAAGAAGAAGGATAAGTGATATAACTTGAGTTCAAAAGATTTAAAGCAGATGTACGAGATGCTTCATCAGGATTTAATTCTTGTAAACGACTAAGCGAAGTTGCTTTTTGTCCTGTCAAAGGATCAATTAAACGGTAGTAATTATTACCAAACTCTGTAGGTACATTTTGAAAAAGAGCATAAGGGCTTGTACTGTGCTTAGTAGCATTATAAATATCATTTCCAATACTGAATTTCATAAACGTATTTAAATCAAAACCTTTATAGCGAAACGTATTAGTGATACCTCCAATACAATCAGGAGCACCATTACCTATTTTTACTAATTGACGTGTAAATTGATCGCCAGCTTCATTATCAGCAGCAAATTTTACATCACCCGGACTTGCAGTTCCACTAAATGGTTTTACAACACCAGGATTTAAAACATAAGTCCCATCAGGATTTTGAGTAAAATCATCGGTTGTATAAAGTCCCTGATATACATAACCATACATATCTCCTAATTGATCTCCCACAGTAGCATAATATGTTACTGAACCGGATCTGTTCCCTCCTACATTAAACGTTTTCTGTGTTTGATCTTCTTCTAAAGAAAGTACTTTAGACTTATTAAAAGCCAGGTTTAAATCAGTTGTCCAACGGAAATTAGAAGTTTTCACATTTGTTGTACTCACTGTAAATTCCCAACCACGGTTACGCATTGTTCCCACATTTTGATATTGATTTGCGTATCCTGTTGAAGAAGGAATGATACTTTTTAATAACATATCACTAATTTGATTGTTATACCATTCTGCTGTGATATCGATTCTTCTATTGAATAAAGAAATATCTAAACCAAGGTTTGTAGCATGTAAAGTTTCCCATTGCAAACCTTGATTACCCAATGTTGAACTTGGCACATAAGCCGGATTCCCCGGAGTGTTATTAATTGGATAATCCGTTTGACTTACGGTTGTAAGATATAAGTTATTACCAATTCCATTATTACCGGTAATACCATAACCGGCACGCAGTTTAAAATTATTGATAACATTTCCAATAGCATTATTTTTCCAAAAATTTTCTTCTGAAATTCTCCATGCTCCGGAAACAGATGGAAAGACACCCCACTTATTTCCTTCTGCAAATTTAGAAGAACCATCATAACGTAATGTTCCAGTTAAAAGATAACGATTATCATAAGCATAATTTAATCGCCCAAAGAAAGAAGCTAATCCATTGCGGGAATGACCTGTATTTTTATCTGATACAGTTGCATTTGAAATATCGTCTAAACCAAAGTTAGGTAATGGAAATTGTCTAAGACTTAGACTATTGCTTTCAGATTCATTATAAGTAACCTCCTGTCCTAATAAAACAGAAACATCGTGTTTATCCGCAAATGTTTTCTTGTAATTCAAGGTATTTGTGATTTGGTAACTAAACGATTCTGAATTACTGATACTTCCATTAATACCGGTATTAACAGGATCAGTTAATGCTGCTCTTGAATTTTCATCTGAAAAACTAGTTCCTTTACCACTTGACCAGGAATATTGACCGGAAGTACGCCATGTAAAGTTTTTCAGAAAATCAAATTCTACACCAGTATTCACAAGAAAAACACGAGAGCGTCTATTAGATTGGGAAGCTTCGTTTTCTACTAATGGATTTTCAGTATCATAAGCAGAATCTAAACCGGAAAAATCTCCAAAAGTCTGTGTATTAATCAGCTGATCCTGAGAAAACAATGTTCCACCATTGATGGGCTGCAAGAGCACATCCTTTAGACCACCATAAGCACCACCACCATCTGTTGAAGTATTACTAAACATAGTATTAAGGTCTAAACGTAAGCCTTTATATAATTCTGAATTGATTTTAGCACGGAATGTGTTCCTTCTGTCACTATGATTTGCTATAATCCCTTCCTGATTATTGTAATTATAACTTAAAAATGCCTGTGTTTTTTCATTACCAGTTGATACGGTAACATTTTGATTTTGAGTATAACCTGATCCTCCAAACATTTTTTTCTGCCAGTCAATAGCATTACCTGAAGCATAACGATTATTAATACGATCATAAGCACCTGTATAAAAATTAGGCGTATCTGTTGCTAAACTATTGTCAAAAACATTACTCCATGAGGCTGGCTTTCCTTGTAAAACTGCCATTTCGTATTGATATTTGACAAAATCTTCTGTATTAGACATTACATCCATTTTTTTAGAAAGTTCATCAAACGAGATAAAAGAGTTGTAAGAAACTGTTGTTTGTCCTTTTTTTCCCGATTTTGTTGTAATTACAATAATACCATTAGATCCACGAGCTCCATAAATTGCTGTAGACGAAGCATCTTTTAAAATCTCAATACTTTTAATATCGTTAGGATTTATAACATTTAATGCATCATCCATTTGAAAACCATCCACAATATAAAGCGGTTTAGTACTTTGTGTAATTGAGGTTCCGCCTCTAATAGTGATATTAGTTCCCGCACCCGGAGCACCACTCGTAGTTACAATATTCAAACCCGCCGCTCTACCTTGTAAAGCCTGTGCAGCTGTCATAGCCGGAACCGTAGCTAATTGTTCACCTGAAACTGAAGATATTGCTCCTGTTAAATCACTCTTTCTTTGAGTTCCATATCCTACAACCACAACTTCTTCTAAACTTTGCGAAGATTCATTAAGTGTAATTCTAAAATCAGTCTTATTACCAATAGGAATTTCCACTGAATCAAATCCAACATAAGAGATTACCAGTGTGGTGGCGGTATCATCGACTCTAATGCTAAATTTTCCATCTATATCTGTAGAAACACTATTTTTAGTTCCTTTGACTAAAACACTTGCCCCCGGAAGAGAAAGTCCACCGGCATCAACAACTACTCCACTAAGCGTTTTTTGCTGTTGTCCAACTGTTTGTAAAAAAGCTTCGATGTCATTATTATCTTTTTTATTGTCTTTTTGTAATATAATTTGATTACTAACTACCGTATATTTAATATTCAATGGCTGTAAGATTCTGGAAAGCACAGCTGATAAAACCTCATTAGTAGCTTTAACACTAACCTTTTGGTCAAATGCTACCATTCTGGAATTATATGAAAATTTCACATCAGCTGATTTACCCAGCTCTTTTAAGGCATTATTTAAATTCATATCCGTGATGGATATAGTCACTTTTGTGTCTAACTTTCCCTGTCCATTAAGGCTATTTGCCATGGTAACGGTCGAAAACACAACCGCTAATACAAATTGATACAATGTCATCTTCATGAGTCGGATTAGAAATCGTTGTTTTACTTGGTTTTTTTTCATAATTTTGGTTTGTTTTGATTAATACTATTTTGAGCGTATTTTAAGAAACATTTCAAACCCACTTTGCAGAGTGAGAATGAGCACAGGCGTCGATAATGTTGCAGCATTTTCGACGCTTTTTTTATTCATAGGCATTGAAATTAATTACATCCTTTAGACAAAATCGTGATTTGATTTCCATTCATGGTATAACTGGAATTATTACCGATACTTTTACAGATAATCTTTAATTTTTCCGGTAAAGGCTGATCATTTAAGGAGGTGGTCAAATGGCATTTTTTCAATTCCTGTTTTGGATAATCTATCTCTACCGAGTAAGCCAGCTCTATTGTTTTTAAAATCTGGCTAACGGGAATATCTGTAAAATCAAAACTTAATTGTTCAATACTTCTCACTGAACTACTAATTGATTTATCGGTTGTGATATCAGTTATTTTCTTAAAAGTTTGATTTTTACGTTCAAAACGAAGCGCCTGATTGGGCAACAATACTATTTCTTTTTGGCTTGATTTAGAGTACGCTTTTTCAGAATTCACTTTTACTTTTCCTGTTCGTACTAAAACCTCCACATCAGAATCATTTGTATACGCTTTAATTCGGAAGCTGGTACCCACGACTTTCGTTACAACTTCATTAGCATGAACAAAAAATGGTTTTTGAGGATTTTTACTAATTTCAAAAAAAGCTTCTCCTGACAAATACACTTTTCGTTCATTACCCATAAAAACTTTCGGATAACTCAGCTTACTTTTAGGCTGTAACAACACTGAACTTCCATCGGATAAATTTATAATCTGTGGTTTATTCGAATTATTTATTTGTTCTAATAAACCATCTGCTTCTGCGTGAGCAACTATTTGTTCCTGATAAAAATCGGTGTTTGCAGCAGTAAAATAATTGGTGTACGCATAAAATGAAAGCAAACCAAGAACCAGAACTGCCGCAATTTTTCCAAACCAGCCATCGTTCCATACTTTGATTAATTTATTTTCTCTTTTAGGACTTTGCTCTTTTTGTTCAATTTTCAGCCAGGTATTTTGCAGAGCATCATCCAGCTGTTCCTGAGTCAAATCATGTTCGGGAACTTTCATAGCCAGTAACCACAGACGGGCTTCTTCGACTAATTTAGCCCGTTTAGGATGATCTAATGTCCAGTCTTCCCAACCTGCCATATCATTTTTTGACCTCATCCACAGTCGGAATGATTCGTCAGCCAAAAAATCTTCTATTTCTCTATATTTATTTCTTTTTTTCATTTCGCACCGTATTTCTTCTATCATAAAGGACAATCATCCTTTTACATACTCATTATTCGCAATTTTCTTTTCCTTCTTAAACCCAATTCATCATTAATACCATTAATAAGGTTACATTTATGTTCCATTCCTTACGAATATTTACCAGTGCCCTATGTAATAAATTACTGGCCGATTGATAATTCACATTTAATATTGCTGCTATTTCATCTATATTTAAGCCATGATGGTATTTTAAAAACAAAGCTTCTTTTTGCCGGGAAGGCAAAATATTTAACAGTTTATTAAGATGCTCAACTTTAGCTACGGTCAATTCATCGGAAATTAATTGTTGTTCTACTGAAAAATCAAGCAAAAAAGTAACAGCATCCATAGATGTTGCTTTGTTAAAAACCTTATCACGCTGTTGCAAACGCACAATACGTTTACGTACACATGATAATAAATAAGCTTTTACAACCACAGTGTCACTAAGGCTGTTTCTATAAATCCAGATATCTGTAAAAACATCCTGAACACAATCCTGAATTTTCTCGGCATGTGGAGAAAAGGAATTCCCATATTGAATTAAATTACCATAATACCTCTTAAAAAGCGTAGAAAAAGCTTTCTCGTCTCCTGCTTTTAAATCTTGCCACAGCTTATTATCATCAAGAACTCCGGTATGTAAAATGTGATTTTTCAAACTCAAAAATTAATTATTTATATTTCATCCCATCCTTTCGGGCTTTATTCTTGGGTAAAAAGAGCTGCTGTTACAAAACAACAACTCTTTAAAACACTACCAACATATGACTAACCAAATCATACTATAAAGCTTCTTTATACATAAAGGACTTATTTTTTATTATATACTCATTAAATTATAACTTTTTTTTTATTTAATACAAAAATAACCGACAATCATTATTATTGTTACTAAAATAAAAGAAACACATGATGAAAAAAAATTGAAATTATTAAATGAAAATTATTTTTTAATAAAAAATAATTGCTAATTTAGTATATTTATGCAAAATAAATATACATGGAAATAATCAGCTGTCCAAAATGCCAAAATAACAAAATTGTAAAAAGTGGTGTTATCAACGAAAAACAAAGGTATCTGTGCAAAAGCTGCAACTATTTTTTTACCGTAAATAAAGTTGGAAAAAAAATTGATGATTACTACGTAACAAAAGCTTTACAGCTCTATCTTGAAGGATTGAGCTATAGAGAAATCGAAAGAATCATAGGAGTGTCTCATGTAAGCATTAGCAACTGGATAAAATCTTTTAATATAAAAAAGCCAATCAATTCTAATTACCATCCTACTTATAAAATACTAAACCATTTAGAATTAATTGAATATATAAAAAACAAAGAAGCCCTTTCAGGAGCCGGAATGATTATCACCGAATTAGGAGATAAATTTATGCTTATAAAATGGGAACGTTTTAAAAAATAACTATAGCATTAACATATATATATAGCCTATTTTTTTTTATAATTAAAAAAACTGAATTTGGTATTCTATTTAACCTTAATTAACCTTAATTTTTTTAAACCACAATGGAACAGATCTTAAAAGACACCACTGCTAACCCGGCACCATTAGGCCTTTTTGGCTTCGGAATGACAACCATGTTATTGAACATCCACAATGCAGGATTCTTTGAATTGAATTCGATGATTATGGGGATGGGAATATTTTTTGGAGGAACTCAACAAGTTATTGCAGGAATTATGGAATGGAAAAAAGGAAATGGTTTTGCTATGGCCGCTTTTACTTCTTATGGTTTCTTTTGGATCTCTCTTGTTACCTTATGGCTGCTTCCATTAATAGGAGTTACAAAACCAGACGGCGCTTCAATGGGATGTTATTTAGGGATATGGGGCTTATTCACACTGGCTTTTTTCGTTGGAACACTAAACGGAAACACTATAGGAAAACTTATTTTTGGTTCCCTTGTAATTTTGTTTGCTTTATTATCAGCAGCCAGTTTTACAGGAAGCGAACAAATTCATACCATTGCTGGTTATGAAGGGATATTATGCGGATTTTTTGCTTTTTATGAGGCAGCCGCAATTGTTATTAATGAAAAATCAGGTAAACAGCTGTTACCTTTATAAAATAAACAGTAAAAACACAACACAATAGTCTTGTAAAACCAAGACTATTGTGTTTCATTTCTATGAAAAAAAGACATGAGCAAAAACTAATTATCCTTTCAATGCTAATGATTTTAGCATTGAACATTCCGCTTATCCTTTTATTTGACAGTTCTAAACCGTTATTTGGTTTTCCTGTTATTTACATCTATCTCTTTTCGGCCTGGTTATTTTCTATTGGTACAACCTACTTAATTATCAAAAAATATTATGAGTAGTCTTGGGCTTTTAATCATCCTGGCCATCTATGTAGTAATCCTTTTTTATATTGCGCATTGGTCTGAAAAAAGAAGCCATTCAAAGTGGACTAACAATCCTTATATTTATTCTTTCTCTTTAGCCGTTTATTGTACGGCCTGGACCTATTATGGAAGTATTGGCTTAGCAGCAAAATCAGGCTTAGATTATTTACCTATTTATCTGGGTCCTATTATTATTATTCCTACCTGGATTATTATCCTTAAAAGAATCATCCGGATTTCCCGAATCAATAAAATAACCAGTATAGCCGATTTTATTTCACTACGCTATGGCAATAGCCGTTCGCTGGGAGCTGCTGTAACCTTAATATCTATTTTTGGAATTGTACCTTATATTGCACTACAACTCAAAGCCATTTCAGATACTTTTCATATTGTAACTAAAACGCAGGCAAGTTCTAATATTTTTAGCGATAACACGACTTATATTTGTGTTGCCCTTGCTTTATTTGCCTCTTATTACGGGAATAAATATGTGGATGCTTCCGAAAAAAGACGCGGAATTGTAACTGCTATTGCCATTGAATCCATATTAAAATTAGTTTTCTTTTTAATTATTGGGGTTTATGTAACCTATTTTGTTTTTGATGGTTTTGACGATATTTATGCTAAAGCTTCCGTTTTAGAAAATTTTGATAAAAAAAACACTATCGGTCCATTGAGCAATGGGATTAACTGGTTTTTCCTGTGCCTGATTTCTATGTTTGCTATTTTTATTCTTCCCCGACAGTTTCATACTTCAATAGTAGAAAACAATCAGGAAAAACACATTCGTACAGCCATCTGGTTGCTCCCGCTCTATTTATTGCTGTTTAATATTTTTGTATTTCCTATAGCCTGGGGAGGAAATATTCTTTTTGAAACACAAGGTCTCAATTCCGACACTTATTCTCTATTAATACCGCAACATTTCAACAATAATTTTTTAACTACCTTAGTCTTTCTGGGAGGGTTTTCGGCTGCTATTTCGATGATTATCGTTTCTTCAATAGCCTTGGCAACTATGCTGAGCAACAACCTTTTAATTCCATATGGATTTATTGGCTCATTAGAAAACATTTCACCGGAAAAGAATACCAAACGAATTGTACTTAGTCGTAAAATAGGGATTTTTTCACTTATTATTTTAGCTTATATTATTTATCGTGTATTTGTTTTAGACTACACTTTAGTTTCTATCGGACTGGTTTCTTTTGTAATAATTGCCCAGCTGGCACCTGCTTTTTTTGGTGCATTATTCTGGAAAAGAGGTTCTAAAAAAGGAGCTTTAACCGGTATTATCCTTGGATTTTTAATTTGTTTTTACACCTTATTAATTCCGTATGCTATCGGAACCACGCAGTCAGCAAGCACTTTTGTACAGGAAGGCCCATGGGGAATTGCATTGTTAAAACCCTTTCAGCTTTTTGGATTGGATTATTTAGATCCTATTCCGCAAGCCGTTTTCTGGAGTTTATTAGTTAATTTCATGAGCTACATCGCTGTTTCAGTAAGCTTTAGCGGAAATTACAGAGAACGCAATTATGCCGAGATGTTTGTAGATATTGACCGCTATATTACCAATCATGAAAATGCCTATGTATGGAAAGGAACGGCTAATATTTCGGATATTGAAAAAATCCTGGAACGTTTTCTGGGTATCGAAAGAACAAAACGCGCACTGACAATCTTTAATTTAAAGTACAATATTGATAAAGACAATAAAATAGCAGATGCCCGTTTTATAAAATTTGCCGAAAATTTACTCACCGGGCATATTGGTACGGCTTCCGCCAAAATTGTTATTTCCAGTGTTGCCAAAGAAGACAAAATAAGTCTGCCCGAAGTACTGCGTATTCTCGAAGAATCGAAAGAAAATATTATAATTAATAAGAAGCTAACGGAAAGTTCGAATGAACTTAAAAAAATTTCCGAGCAACTGCAGGTGGCTAATCAGGAACTCATTAACAAAGACATTCAAAAAGACGAATTTCTGGATACCGTAACTCACGAATTAAGGACTCCTATAACAGCTATCAGAGCCGCAACTGAAATACTTCATGATGATGAAAATATTCCCACAGAAGTACGCCAAAAATTTTTACAAAACATCATTTCCGAATCGGATCGACTTAACCGTTTGATTGACAAAATACTGGATTTAGAAAAATTCGAAACCGGAAAACAAAAAATCTACCTTTCTAAAAACAACATTTATAACACTATAGAAAGCACTTTGGAATCATTACAACAATTGATTACAAACAAAAACATAAAAATAAAATTTGACAATAAAAAGCACGAAATAAAAGCATTTTATGACGAAGAACGTATCATTCAGGTACTGCACAATCTTCTTTCAAATGCTATAAAATTTTGTGATGATACAGCAGGAGAAATCAGCATTAATATTAGTGATGACAAAGATTTTATTACGGTCAGCATTCATAACAATGGCAAGGAGATAAAACCGGATGATCTGGAAGCGGTTTTCGACAAATTCTATCAATCCCGAAATCAAAATATTAAAAAACCCATTGGAAGTGGCTTAGGTTTAGCTATTTGCAAAAAAATAATCGAACATCATAAAGGAAAAATATGGGCCAAAAGTTCTGTTGATAACGGAACAACTATTATTTTTACATTACCCAATTACAACACTGCTGAAAAATGAAGAAAATATTAATAGTCGACGATGAACCTAATATAGTGATGTCACTGGAATATACTTTTAAGAAAAATAATTTTGAAGTATTTATTGCCCGCGACGGACAGGAAGCACTGGATATTTTAAAAAACCAACTTCCGGATATCATCATTCTGGATGTAATGATGCCTATGGTTGACGGTTACAGCACATTAGAACAAATAAAACAGGAACCCCGATTAGAAAATTGCAAAGTGATTTTCCTTTCGGCTAAAAACAAAGAAAAAGATATTGAAAAAGGGCTTTCACTGGGTGCTAATTTATACATCACCAAACCATTTTCACTCAAAAAGCTTGTTGAACAAGCACAGGAATTATTAAACTAACAAAACTAAATATATACAAAATTATGAGTCGCTACAAAATAAGTAATTTCGAAGAATACTTTAAAGAATACAAAAAATCGATAAAAGACCCTAAGAAATTTTGGGACAAAATCGCTTCTGAAAACTTTACCTGGTATCAGGAATGGGATAAAGTGGTTGATTTTAATATGGCTGAAGCCGAAATAAAATGGTTTACAGATGCTAAGGTAAATATCACTAAAAACTGTATTGACCGTCATCTTGCTAAAAAAGGAGATAAAACAGCTATTATTTTTGAACCTAACAATCCGGATGAAGCGTCACAAGCTATTACCTACAATGAATTACACCAGCGTGTGAGCAAAATGGCCAATGTTTTATTGAGCCAGGGAATCAAAAAAGGAGATCGTGTATGTATCTATTTACCAATGATTCCTGAATTAGCCATTACTACTCTTGCCTGTGCCCGTATTGGAGCTATTCACTCGGTAGTTTTTGCCGGTTTTTCAGCATCAGCAGTAGCCAGCAGAATTAATGACAGTGAATGTAAAATGGTGATTACCTCAGATGGCGGATACCGTGGCAATAAAACCATTGATTTAAAAGGAATTATTGACGAGGCTTTAATTAATTGTCCATCGGTAGAAAATGTTTTAGTGGTTAACCGAATCAACGCTGCCGTTCAGATGAAAGAAGGACGCGACCACTGGCTAGCACCTTTATTAGAAAAAGCATCCGATAACAACACTGCTGAAATTATGGATGCCGAAGATCCATTGTTTATACTTTACACTTCGGGTTCCACAGGAAAACCTAAAGGGATGGTGCATACCACAGCAGGTTATATGGTGTATACCGCTTATACGTTCCAAAATGTTTTTAATTACGAAGAAAATGATATTTTCTGGTGTACTGCCGATATTGGCTGGATTACCGGACATTCATATATCTTATACGGACCGTTATTGAATGGGGCTACAACGGTAATTTTCGAAGGCGTTCCTTCTTATCCGGATTTCAGTCGTTTTTGGGAAGTGATTGAAAAACATAAAGTAAATCAATTTTATACAGCACCTACTGCTATCAGATCTTTGGCTAAAGAAAGCTTAGATTATATTCAAAAATACCCTTTAAGCACATTAAAAGTCATAGGTTCAGTAGGAGAACCTATTAATGAAGAAGCCTGGCATTGGTACAATGACCATGTGGGCGGAAAACGTTGCCCAGTTGTAGACACCTGGTGGCAAACGGAAACAGGAGGAATTCTTATTTCTCCAATACCATTTATTACCCCTACAAAACCCACTTATGCCACTTTACCGCTTCCTGGAATTCAGGCCGTTTTAATGGATGAAAAACGCAATGAAATCGAAGACAATCAGGTAGTAGGAAGTTTGTGTATCAAATATCCATGGCCGGGGATTGCCAGAACTATCTGGGGCGATCATCAACGTTATAAAGATACTTATTTCTCTGCCTTTCCAGGCAAATATTTTAGTGGTGACGGAGCTTTACGCGATGAAGTAGGTTATTACAGAATCACCGGTCGTGTGGATGATGTGGTGATTGTTTCCGGACACAATCTGGGAACTGCACCTATTGAAGATGCCATCAACGAACATCCGGCTGTTGCCGAAAGTGCCATTGTGGGATTCCCTCATGACATTAAAGGAAATGCACTTTACGGTTTTGTAATTCTAAAAGAAACAGGTGAAAAACGGGATAAAGAAAACCTTGCCAAAGAGATTAACCAGCATATTTCGGCTCATATAGGACCTATTGCTAAATTAGATAAAATTCAGTTTGTTTCCGGATTGCCAAAAACACGTTCCGGCAAAATCATGCGTAGAATTCTTCGTAAGATTGCCGAAGGTGATTATTCTAATTTTGGAGATACAACTACGTTGTTAAATCCTGAAATCGTAGAAGAAATTAAAAATGGTAAAATCTGATTTTTCAATCAGATATTCATAAATAACCCAAAGCTGCTCATTAAACCGGGCAGCTTTTCTTTTTTATAAGAATTATTTAAACATCATCAATAACCTGAATGGTTTTATTTTTACTACATTCGTTTAAAATCAGTTTTTCGTCAGCTGCTGTTTCATGAATAGCCCATTAAATTTCCAAATCTAAGCTTTGTTTATGCTACTGCTCTAATTTTCTATTTTATGAATACTGAATTACATCCATTAATACAAAGAATAGAGCCTCCTTTTTGGTTTTCAGGAATGCACAATCCCGAACTGCAGCTTCTTTTTTACGGAAATAATATTGCGCAGTGCCAAATTACAATTCCCAACAGCAGTGCAATTACAAATGTAAAACGTACCGAAAATCCTAATTTTATTTTTGTAACCATCGATACCCAAAAGATAGCTGCAAATGAAATTGATTTTATATTTAAACAAAAAGATAAAACCACTTTTATTCAAAAATATGAATTAAGAACACGAAGAAAAGGTGCATCACTTCGTAAAAGTTTTGATTCCTCGGACACCATTTATCTTTTAATGCCTGACCGTTTTGCTAACGGAAATAAAAACAATGATAACGACAAGTTTACCACCGAAAAATACAACAGGGATTTGCCCGGAGGAAGACATGGTGGCGATATCGAAGGAATTATTCAACATCTGGATTACATTCACTCATTAGGCATAACAACCATTTGGAGTACTCCGCTGTGTGAAGACAATGATGCTGAATATTCTTACCACGGCTACGGACAATCAGATGTTTATAAAATTGATCCGCGTTATGGGACTAATGAAGATTATACTCGTTTAGCAAGTGAAATCCATCAGCGTGACATGAAATTAGTCATGGATTATGTAACCAATCACTGGGGACTACAACACTGGATGGTAAAAGATTTACCTACCGCTGACTGGATTCATCAATTTGAAAATTATACTGAAACCAATCATAAAAGAAGCACCATAAGTGACCCTAATGCTTCTGAAATTGACCGAAACACCTGTATTAAAGGATGGTTTGTCCCTTCAATGCCTGATTTAAACATCGTAAATCCGCTGGTTTTTAATTATTTGGTTCAAAATGCGATTTGGTGGATTGAATATGCCAATTTAGACGGACTTCGAATCGATACTTATAACTATTCCGAACCTCAATATATTTCAAAATGGACTAAAGCCATTACCAATGAATATCCGGATTTTAATCTTGTAGGCGAAATCACCATGCGTAATCAGGGACTTCTCTCCTATTGGCAAAAAGACAGCCCGATAGGGAAAATTCAGAATTTCAATTCTAATTTACCCAGCGTGATGGATTTTGCACTTTTAGATGCTTTCCAAATCCTTTTTGATGAAGATGATGGCAGCTGGGATCGAGGAGTTACCAGAGTGTATGATATTATTGCCCGGGATTTTTTGTTTCCAAATGCGAATAATCTATTGATTTTTGCCGAAAATCACGACAGCAAACGCTTCAATCAGATTTACAATAATGATATTCGAAAATACAAAATGGCAATGTGTATGCTTGCCACTTTACGAGGAATTCCACAGTTATATTACGGCTCTGAAATTGGTATGTCCGGAGATCAACATTTAGGTGATGCCGATATTAGAAAAGATTTTCCAGGTGGCTGGGAGGATGACGAAAACAATGCCTTCAATCCCGAAACACGCTCCGAATGCCAGAATGCGTACTTTGATTTTACTTCCAAATTATTTCATTGGCGAAAGACCAATGATGCTGTACATTTTGGAAAAACAACGCATTATATTCCGGAGCATAATGTGTATGTTTATTTTAGATACAATCTGTTAAAAAGTGTCATGGTAATCATCAACAACAATCCGGAAAATCAGGAAATCAGCACCTTGCGATTTAAAGAAAATATTGGTGATTATAAAACAGGAAAAGACGTTTTAACAAATGAAATGTACAATCTGGAAAACGCTATTGTTATCGAAGGTAAATCGGCTTTAATTTTAGAATTAGAATAACATGCCTGGATTTACCCTAAAAATTCAAAAAAAATAAAAAGTTCCTACTTTGTGAACCTTGCGTAAAACTTTGCGAACTTTGCGATTAAAAAACTTTATGCTCAAAATAGGTCATCGCGGTGCAAAAGGTTACGAACCAGAAAATACTTTAATTGCTTTCGAAAAAGCGATTCATTTAGGCGTTGACGGGATTGAACTCGATGTTCATTTAAGTTCTGACAACGAATTAATTGTTATCCACGATGAAACCGTCGACCGAACTACCAATGGTAAAGGCAAAGTAAATCAATTGTCTTTAAAGGAATTGAAAGCTTTAAAAATTGAAAATACAGCAGAAATACCCACTTTAACCGAAGTATTTGATTTAGTGAATCAACTGTGTTTTATCAACATTGAACTTAAAGGTATTGGAACTCCTAAGCCGGTAATTCAATTAATATCTCGTTACATTTCAGAAAAAAATTGGGATTACAACCATTTTCTCATTTCCAGTTTTGATTGGAAAATGCTCGAAGAAACCCATTCATTAGACCCAAAAATCAAAATTGGTGTTTTGACCGAAGAATCCATTGACAGTGCTTTGGCTTTCGCCAAAAAGATAAACGCTTTTGCTATTAATCCCTATTATAAATTATTATCAAAAGAAAATGTAATTTTGATGCAACAAAAGGGATTCGAAATTTATCCTTGGACAGTAAATTCGGAAAATGCCATTCAAAAAATAAAAACATTCAACGTAAACGGAATTATCTCTGATTTTCCAGATAGAATTTTCTTTTAAACCATTAAGGACATTAAGTTTATTAAATAAATCATTTTATTTATGACTAAAAAAGAAGTAACCCAATTATCGTATGAAATTATTGGATATGCCATAAAAGTTCATAAAAAACTAGGTCCTGGCTTGTTAGAAAAAATATATGAAGAATGTTAATGAGTATCCCACAAGGACTACTCATCAACTTCAATACAACCAACATAACAAAATCTTATAAACCATTAATAAATGACTATTTTTCAAGACTCGCAGACGACTAAAACCTCTTAATGATTTAAAAAAATATTTCATACAGAGCTTAATATTCCTTAATGGTAAAAAAAACTTAACTAACCTTAACTCTCTTAATGGTTTATAAATGAATTCAAAATTTGACATTATAATTGTTGGCGGTGGCGCAGCAGGATTTTTTACAGCCATTAACATTGTAGAAAAAAATCCAAAACTAAAAGTAGCTATTTTAGAACGCGGTGCCGAAGTATTGCAAAAAGTACGCATTTCAGGCGGTGGTCGTTGCAACGTAACCCATGCTTGCTTTGAACCTAACGAATTAGTCAAATTTTATCCTCGTGGTGAAAAAGAATTAAGAGGTCCTTTTCATCAATTTTGCTCAGGCGACACCATAGAATGGTTTGAAAAACATGGAGTAGAATTAAAAATTGAAGAAGACGGCAGAATGTTCCCTGTTTCAAATTCGTCTCAAACTATTATTGATTGTTTTCTAAAAGCAACTCAAAAATTAGGCATCAGTGTGCTAACTGGACAAGCAGTACAATCGATTTTTAATTCTGAAATTTCGGGAGAAAATCATTGGAAAATAGAAACTCAAAACGAAAATTATTTAGTTGGAAAACTCATCTTAGCAACAGGCAGCAATCCAAAAATATGGGAAATGCTGCAACAGCATGGTCACGCAATTGTAAGTCCGGTTCCTTCGTTGTTTACGTTCAATATTAAAGATGCAAGAATTAAAGAACTTCCCGGAGTTTCAGCACAGGTTTCGGTGAAAGTAAAAGACACAAAATTAACATCAACTGGTCCGTTATTGATTACTCATTGGGGAATGAGCGGCCCGGCAATCCTGAAATTATCAGCTTGGGGAGCCCGCATTTTACATGATAAAAACTATCAGTTTAGCATTTTTGTAAATTGGTTAAATGATGTGGACACAGAAGAAGCTGAACAACAATTAAAAGATTTAAAGCAGGATCATGCTAAAAAAACGGTTTCTAAAAAATCACCTTTCGAACTAACTAACCGGCTTTGGGAAAGTT
Organism: Flavobacterium flevense; assembly: GCF_900142775.1. Classification (GTDB taxonomy): domain Bacteria; phylum Bacteroidota; class Bacteroidia; order Flavobacteriales; family Flavobacteriaceae; genus Flavobacterium; species Flavobacterium flevense. The sequence goes on along the minus strand of NZ_FRCC01000004.1, from coordinate 218,139 downwards.
TAGTTCTCGCTTCCGGAATTTCCATAGAAACCAAATGGGCTGATTTGTCTAAAGTTCAGATTCAAAACCTGGCCGGACAACTCACGAATGCCAGTTTTCAGGTCAATGGGAAAAGTACTTTTAAAGATGAATTTGTTACTGCTGGCGGAATTGATCTTAAAGAAATCAATTTCAAAACCATGGAAAGCAAACTACACGAAAATCTCTATTTCGCAGGTGAAATCGTCAATATTGATGCTATCACAGGAGGATTTAATTTCCAAAATGCATGGACCAGCGGATTTATTCTGGCCAATGCGATTTAACAAAAATTTACGCTGAACATCAGGAATACTTTCGACAAAAAAAAGTAATTTTACTTACAAATTAATTTACAATGAAAGTAAAATTGCTGCTTATTCTGTTCGTCTTTGTTAGTCAAATAACATATTCCCAAGCCCACAAACTGCTTAGAGGAAAAGTGATGTCTGATAATTTTTTCCTTCAAAATGTTGATGTAATTAATAAAAACACACAAACAGGCACAAGAACTAACGAAAAAGGAGAATTTATACTATCAGCAAGTGTAAATGACAGTATTCTTTTTTACGTAAAAGACTATACTTTAAAAGGAATAAAACTCAGTTTACAGGATTTAGAAACCAATAATATTATTGTCAGAATTGAAAAAACTCCCGAAGAACTGAAAGAAGTTATTATTCATCGGGTGGATATTGATTGGGGATTAGATAAAAAATGGGAACAACAAAAAAGTGAAGAAGCAGGAGTTCGCAGAAGAGCAAATGCTTTAAAAGTTCAAGGCGTAAATAATGGTACGATTGAAAACGGGATGGATTTTGTAAAAATCGGAAAAAAACTAGCTGGATTATTTAAAGGAAAAGACGAAAAAGAAATTCCTGAAAGAGAATTTAAAGAACTTGCTACAAGCAGTTTTGACCAAAAATTCTATACCGAAACGTTACAATTAAAAAAGGAAGAGATAAATGCCTTTCTTACTTTTTGCAATTTTGATCCGGAATCTAAAAAAACCTTATCTGAAAATTCAAATGATCTTATATTAATGGATTTTCTTTATAAAAAAAGTATTGAATTCAGAAAAATACACGCTGCTAAATAAGTCAGATTAATTATTTCAAAATGGAAAAACCTTTAGTTGACAAGGAATACTTACTTGAAAAATTTCCTGGAAAAGGCGGCTGGACGTATGCCGTTATACCTGAAATAGTACAAGATAAAAAAGCTCCTTTTGGCTGGGTAACCGTTAGTGGAAGTATTGATAATTATGAGTTAAAGAATTACAAGTTAATGCCCATGGGAAATGGCAAACTATTTCTTCCATTAAAAGCTGCTGTTAGAAAAAAGATAAAAAAAGAAGCTGGTGATTATGTTAAAGTCATTTTATACAAAGATGATTCTGCTATTGAAATCCCGGATGAATTAGCACTTTGTTTAAAAGACGAGCCCGGAGCTTATGAAATCTTTACCAACTTAACTAAAGGAACTCAAAAAGCTTACATTGACTGGATTTATGCAGCAAAAAAAGACCAAACCAAAGTAGACCGGATAGCCAGTACAATTAACCAAATCATTAAAGGAGAAAATTGAAGTTTTATTTACAAAAAATAAATTAACAAGACTTTACATATTTAGTAAGTTTTCATTAAGAAGAATCTAATAATTTTACTTTCAAGCTATTAGACCAAACCTATGAAAATAAAACTACTCAGCACCTTCGTTCTTTTCAGTTCTCAGATTAGTTTCTCACAAACCATAAGTGGAAAAATTGTGTTTAACAATTATACTATTCCAAATGTAGAAATCATAAACTCAAACTCCAGAACACTTTGTATTTCTGATGCTAATGGCAACTTCTCAATTACTGCAAAAATGGATGACACACTCCTTTTTATAGCAAAAAACTATGAGCTAAAAAAAATCATTGTCAATCCTTTTATTACAAATGACAAGAATTTAATCATTGAATTAACATTAAAAGCGGAAGAATTAAAGGAAGTAGTCATCACTAAAATACCGTCTATAAAATTAAGTAAAGATGCAAAGTACGAGCAAGAAAAACTAGCTCAATATGCTTTAGAAAAAGCAGCGAACAGACCAAAAGTTATTGGTGTAAATATGGGTACCATTGACAACGGAATCGATTTTATTGCTGTTGGAAGTCTGTTGGGAGGATTATTTAAAAAAGAAAAAGAACCGGTAAAAAAAGAGAGACCCACAATTCCTTTTAAAGACTTAGCTAAAACAAGTTGTGATCAAAGCTATTTCCTTGAAACTTTGAAGTTAAAACCAGATGAAATCGAATTATTTCTTGAATTTTGCGATGCAGATCCCAATTCAAAAAACATCGCAACATCAAACAACACCCTAGTAACGATGGATTTTTTGTTTAAAAAGAATCTGGAATTCAAAAAGTTACACACTCCTGAATAGATTATTACTACTTATTGAATTTGATTTTGAAATTGCTATTGAAATTGTTATTGCTATTGCATTTTTATCGATTCAACCACCAGATACTTATATTCAAAACTGCAGCAAAACTTACCCACGCCAAATAGGGAATAAATAAATAGCCTGCAATTTTATTGATTTTAGAAAATTGCAAATAGGTTTCATAAATAAACAGCCAAAGCACGATTATTTCTAAACCGGCCAACATAGGGTTGTGTAAACCAAAAAACAAATACGACCACAGTGCATTTAAAGCTAATTGAATTGCAAAAAGAATCAAGGCTTTTTTAACCAGTTCTTTTTCGAAATCGATTCGGTTCCAAACCAGTCCCGCAGCAACTCCCATCATAATGTACAGCATACTCCACACCGGAGCAAAAACCCAGTTAGGCGGATTGAAACTTGGTTTTTCTAAAGTTGGATACCAATCTGTAATGGCAGAACGAGTCACCGTTCCGGAAAAATAACCAATAGCTAAACACGTGACAACAACGATGAGTATTTTAGTGATTTTATTCATTTTTTTCTTTTTTTCAAAAATAATCAAAAACTTTATACTGATTGAACAAATAAAGAAATGTATGAATAAATCAAAAAAAGTATCTTTGCGAAAATTTTATCATTCATGTTTACAGCAAAGGATTTTATTCCCACTTCATATTCTCAAACTTTAGAAAGCGGTCAGTTTCAATGGAGCGCTCCCAGCAATATTGCCTTAGTGAAATATTGGGGAAAAAAAGCAGATCAAATTCCGGCTAATCCATCAGTGAGTTTTACTTTAAACAACTGCAAAACGATTACCACATTGGCATTCGAGAAAAAAATTAATCCTGATAATTTCTCTTTTGATTTACTATTTGAAGGAAAACCTAAAGAAGATTTCAAACCCAAAATTCAGAAATTCTTCGAAAGGATTGAAATCTATTTACCTTTTTTGAAAGACTATCATTTTACGATTGACACACAAAACACATTTCCGCATAGTTCAGGAATTGCTTCCTCGGCATCCGGAATGGCTGCTTTAGCAATGAACCTGATGAGTCTGGAAAAAGTTTTAAATCCGGAGATGAGCGAGGATTATTTTTATCAAAAGGCTTCGCTTTTAGCACGATTGGGTTCAGGAAGTGCTTGCCGAAGTGTAAAAGGAGAAGTTGTAGTTTGGGGAAATCAAGCTAATATTGAAGGGAGTTCGGATTTCTTTGGAGTTGAATTTCCATATACAATTCATGAAAATTTCAAAAATTACCAGGATACTATTTTGCTTGTTGACAAAGGCGAAAAACAAGTTTCGAGTACTGTAGGACATGACTTGATGCACAATCATCCTTTTGCCGAAAGGCGATTTGAACAGGCACATGAAAACCTGGATAAACTGATTGGGGTTTTTGAAAATGGAAATCTGGAAGAATTTATTAAAATAACAGAAAGCGAAGCACTCACTTTGCACGCCATGATGATGACCTCGATGCCTTATTTTATATTGATGAAACCCAATACACTGGAAATCATTAATAAAATCTGGAAATTCAGAGCTGAAACTAAAAATCCGGTTTGTTTCACACTGGATGCCGGTGCAAATGTGCATGTTTTATACCCAAAGACACACAAAGAGACTGTATTGCAATTTATTAAGGACGAATTAGTTGGCTATTGTCAAAATGGGCAGTACCTTTGTGACGAAATTGGAAATGGAGCACATCAAATAAAATAATTTATTAGTATCTTTAATAAAATTTAGATAATGGATATTCAATTAGAAAAATTAGAATTGATAAAATTATTGGCAGAGACCAATGATGAATCTATTATTACATCCATTAAAAATATTTTTAATTCAAAGAAAAAAGATTGGTGGAATAATTTAAGTGAAGAACAACAAAATATTATAAATGAATCTTTAGAAGAATATGAAAAAGGCAATTTTTCTTCATTTGATGATTTTATAAAACCTCATCTTTAAAGATGAAAAGAGAAGTTGTAATTACTCCTAAAGCTAAAATTGAAATTGAAGAAATTTTCAACTATTTAGAAGCAAAATGGAATAATGAAATAAAAAGAAAATTTTTAAATAAGATTAATTCTGCAATACAACTAATAGTTGAAAATCCGGAATTATTTCAATTTCAAACATAAATAAAAAGATTAGAAAGGTAGTTATTACTAAACAAACGAGTTTGTTTTATCATTTCAACTACAAACAGATTGTTATAGTTGCTGTTTTTGACACCAGACAAAACCCAAATAATTGAAAGATTTAAAATAAAAATATGAAAGGACCTTTATTTTACTCAAAAATATTACTCTTTGGAGAATATGGAATTATTCGTGATTCTAAAGGATTGTCCATTCCTTATAATTTCTATAACGGAGCCTTAAAAAAAGAAGAAAAACCTTCGGCAGAAGCCATCGCTTCTAATGCCAGCTTAAAACGTTTTGCTGATTATTTAGGAAAACTGGAAAATGAGCAGGCAAATTTGGTTTCTTTTGATTTAAAATCATTAAAAAATGACATTGATACCGGAATGTATTTTGATTCCAGTATTCCGCAAGGTTATGGTGTAGGAAGCAGTGGGGCACTGGTAGCGGCTATTTATGATAAATATGCTCAAAATAAAATCACGGTTCTTGAAAACCTTACCCGTGATAAATTATTACAATTAAAAAATATTTTTGCCCAAATGGAGAGTTTTTTCCACGGAAAAAGTTCCGGATTAGACCCTTTAAACAGCTATTTGAGTATCCCTATTTTAATTAATTCAAAAGATCATATTGAAGCAACGGGAATTCCTACTCAAAGTTTTGACGGAAAAGCTGCTGTTTTTTTATTAGACTCGGGAATTATAGGAGAAACTGCTCCTATGATTAATATTTTCATGGAAAATCTTAAAGACAAAGGTTTCCGTGCCATGTTGAAAAATCAATTTGTAAAATACACTGATGCTTGTGTAGAGAATTTCCTTGGTGGTGACATGAAATCCTTATTCACCAATACTAAAAAATTATCCCGGGTAGTTTTAAGTCATTTTAAACCAATGATTCCCGAACAATTTCATGAAATTTGGCAAAAAGGAATTGAGACTAATGATTATTATTTAAAATTATGCGGCTCTGGCGGCGGTGGTTATATTTTAGGATTTACAGAAGATTTAGAACGTGCGAAAGCTTCGTTGAAAGACTACAAATTAGAAGTAGTCTACCAATTTTAATTCTTATTCCCTATTTCATTTACATACAAACCAGAATATTTGTTGATTCTGGTTTTTTTATGCAAAAAAACAACTGCTCTCAAATTAAAGTATTGAACATAAACCATAAACCATTTTTATTCTATTTGAAGAATGGACAAATTCTTACTTTTAAAACATAAAAATACCGTATCTTTAGCTACTGTTTTTTTTTAATAATCTAAAAAAACACTATGCTTAAAACTACTTTTTTAAAAAAAATTAAGCTCAGTCATTCTCTTACTCCTCTGCTCATAGTAGCTATATCATGCACTTTGTTGATTGTCACCAATTTTTTTACAATCAAAATACTATCTTCCTCAAGAGCTTATATCAATGGAGAATCTCTTTACTCTAAAGGACAAAAAGATGCTACACGTCATTTAATAACCTATCTTTTTACGAAGGAGAATAGTGAATGGCAATTATTCAATCAGGAATTAAATGTCCCTAAAGGAGACAAAATTGCCCGGATAGGACTCCTCAACAATGCCCCCATTGAAAACATCGAACAAAGTCTTAGAGCGGGAAGAAATAGTCCCGAGGATTTTGATGATTTAATATGGCTTTTTAAAAACTTTAGAAATGTTTCCTTTTTTGCAAAAGCCATAAAAGAATGGGAAGAAGCAGATAAATTAGTGGAAGAATTAGAACAAATTGGCAATATTGTCAACCAAAAAATCATCAGCAATAATTTAAGTAATCAGGACAAGGAAGTTATCTTAAAAAAAATAAAAGTAATAAGTAGCAAACTCACTTTAAACGAACGTCTTTTTTCGGAAACCTTAAGTTCCGGAAGCCGTCTTGTTAAGGATATTTTATTGGTAATTAACTTTTTTCTTATCTTACTAATAATAGGAAGCGCCAGTATTTATTATATGCTAATGATTAATAAATTAAGACGTTCTAAGCAGGAAATAGAAGAAACTAATAAGAACCTAACTATTGCCAACAAAGAGTTAGATAAATTTGTGTACAGTGCATCACACGACTTAAGATCTCCTATTTTATCTTTAAAAGGATTAATAGAAATTATGAATACTGAAAATGACATGACTCAAATAAGAAACTACTTAGAGCTCATGCAAGAAAGTCTTGATAAACAAGATCAGTTTATAAAAGATATTATTGATTACTCCAAAAATAAAAAGACTAAAACGACACTCTCTAAAGTGAATTTGAACCAAATTATTGAAGAAGCAATTGTTCAAAATCAATATCGTGAGGAATTCAAACGCATCAATATTAGCAAAGAATTAAATATTGACAGCATTTATAGTGATGAATTAAAACTAAAAATCATCATCAACAATATCCTGACAAATGCTATCAAATATTCAGACACACAAAAAGAATCACCTTTTATAACTATAAAAACCTATCAGGATAAAGATTATATTTATATTTCAATTGAGGATAATGGAATAGGTGTAAAAAAAGAATATCAAAATAAAATATTTGATATGTTTTTTGTGACTAACAACGATAATAAGGGATCGGGTTTAGGCTTATATTTAGTAAAAGATACTATTGAAAATCTAAATGGAACCGTTGAAATCACATCGGAAATTAATTTGGGCACTAAGTTTACAGTAAAAATACCCAAAAAACAGGAAGTTGTTGCCTGATTCTTCTAATCCAAAAAATAAAAATACTAAACCGCTTCTTTTTTAGTTCTTTTTAAATAAATCAAGCTCGTTTTAAAAACAAACCATTAAATTTGATGAAAATAATATCGGTTTAGAACGAATACTAGTAAGAGAAGTAAAAAATATGTTAAGTAGAAAAAACAAACTTTTAGCGTTAAAAATTATCAGTTTGTTCTCTGTAGTCAGAGGTTATAACATTCCAATTATTATTTTAGCACAATACCTGTCGGCTATATTTATCCTTGCTCCTGAGATTCGGGCATTAGATATACTGCTTGATTTTAATTTATTTTTAATCGTATTTGCTTCTTCTGTGACTATCGCTTCCGGTTACATCATTAATAATTTTTACGACAGTCGGAAAGATTTGATTAATCGTCCTAACAAGTCTATGTTGGATCGTTTAGTAAGTCAAAGCACAAAGTTGAAGGTTTATTTTACGCTGAATTTTATTGTAGCTGTAATAGCCTTATTTATTTCATGGCGTGCTTTTTTATTCTTCTCTGTTTATATTTTCCTAATTTGGTTTTACTCGCATAAAATAAAAAAACAGCCCTGGATAGGCAATCTTATGGCAGCATTTTTAGCTATTCTTCCTTTCTTTGCGATCTTGTTGTATTATTACACCCGTTTACCTTTGTATGAAATAGAAACCTATAAAAGACAGTTTGCCGTAATTTCGGCACATGCCGCTTTTTTGTTTCTTTTATTACTTATTCGCGAAATGATTAAGGATTTAGAAAACATAAAAGGTGATGTAACTGATAATTACAGAACCATTCCTATTATTTATGGAGAACAATTCTCTAAAAAAGTAATTAGTTTTTTGAGCCTCCTTACCTTGTTCCCTATTTATCTTTTAATCGAAATTTATGATGTAGGTTATATGGACATTTATTTTTATTTCTGTCTGATAACCCTAATCTTTTTTATAAAATATTTATGGAAATCTAATTCAAAAGCTCATTTTTTACTGCTTCATAACGTACTTAAATTTCTTATTGTTGCAGGAGTATTTTGTATTATGCTTATTAATCCAAGCATTTTATGGCACGGAAAAAAATTATTTATGTCGATTTAGTCCATAGATAACATTTCCTGCTATAAAGAAAACCAAAAACTAATTAAAACACCTTTAATTAAGTAGTTATCGTTTTCTGATTATCGAAAATCGTTTCTCAATGATATAAATAGTATCTTTGCACCTTCGGGGACTAAATAGTCCTGACTGACGAAGTAAATTATTTGATTATTATGAACAACAAGGAAGGCAATAATAAAAGAGGCGGTTCCAGACCTAACAGCTCCAGACCAAGCTCTAACAAGCCAAAACCTGCGATGCCAAAAAGAGCACAAGGCCCTAAAAAAGTAAAACCAACTGCAAAAGCTGCTGAAGAAGCTGCTAAAAAGATAGAGAAAAAGCCTAATCAGGCTCCTAAAAGAGCGAAGGCAAAAGACGAAATCCGTTTGAATAAGTACATTTCTAACTCGGGAGTTTGCTCTCGCAGAGATGCCGATATCTATATTCAATCAGGAAATGTAAAAGTGAATGGCATTCCTGTTACCGAAATGGGTTATCTGGTAAAACCGGGAGACGAAGTAAATTTTGACGGTGTAAAATTAACGCCTGAGAAAAAAGTATATATCTTACTAAACAAGCCAAAAAACTTTACTACTGCTCTTGACGAAGGTCAGGAATTCAGAAACGTATTAGAACTGGTTAAAGGTTCTACAACTTCAAAAATTGCAGCTGTAGGAAGAATGGATAAAAATACCACTGGTCTTTTATTGTTTACCAATGATACGGATATGATTAGAAAGTTTTCATTACCTAATCAAAAGTCCTCTAAAATCTATCAGGTTTCCTTAGATAAAAACTTGAAATTTGAAGATTTGGAAAAAATCAGTAAAGGATTAGTACTGGACGGACACCGTGTTTTTGTAGAAGAAGTAAGCTATATTGAAGGAGAAGCAAAAAGCGAAATCGGACTGAAATTAAAAACATCCAATGTAAAAGTAGTTCGTTCTATCTTTGAACATTTTGATTATGATGTTTTAAGAATCGATCGTGTTGCTTTTGCCGGTTTGACTAAAAAGAACTTACCTAGAGGAAACTGGAGATTACTAACCGAGCAAGAAATTATCAACTTGAAAAATACCTAGTTTTCGTTTTACGCAAACAAAAACCGCCTCAAATTAAGTTTTGAGGCGGTTTTTTGTTGGGAACTGATCAGCTATTTTTCATGAAAAAAAAGCCGTTTCAAAATTTTGAAACGGCTAATTCTCTACAAATTATTCAATCTATAAATTACCATTTAAATGGTAAGTACCAGTTACTAGGATTCATTAATTTAGTTCTAACATAATCAACTTTAAAATTCAGTCTTATCTCGATTTTTATCATAAATTTATTTACCTAAAAAAACCAGGTGTATCAATTATACCCAGGTGCTGCTGCCTCTATATACATATCATTGGCACCCAGTGCCCATGTACAAGAATAAGACGCAGCAGTATGTTCTTCATTCAAAAAATTGAAAGTTAATTCGTCTTCCAGAGAATAAGTAGGTAATCCATATTCTCCAGCAAATAAATTTATAGGAGTATTTCCATATAAGTTGCTGTATGCATAAACCTCAATTATATCCCAAGGACTATTAGTATGTATGAGCTTATCCGTAATATCCAGTTCGCCATTAAGAACATTATGTCCTTGGTAAGTACTTGTAACATCAATAACTTTATGACCATTCACATAAACATTTAAAGTAGTTGGTCCTATCAGCGAATAATATATTTTTTGTGCTGACATTTCTGCAAAAGAGAAGCTTAATAATAGAACAAAAAAAACGGTTAATTTTTTCATAATTTAAAAATTTGGTTAAATTGATTAAAGAGTTACATTTTTTGTAACCCATTCAAATTTAATAAATTATTTTAAATTAACAAGTTTTTTCGTAAATTAAAATACAAACAAAAAGGTTTGCTGGAATAACCAACAAACCTTTTCTCTACAAACTATTCAATCTATATATTACCATTTAAATGGCAAGTACCAATTACTAGGATTCATTAATTTCGTTCTAACATTAGCAGCTTCAGCATTACCCTCTTTATTTAATTTCTCATAGATTTTATCAGCTAAGAAAGAAGGATCATTTCTACGTCTAGCTATACGCACTAAATCTTCCCAACGGTTTCCTTCGTATGCTAGCTCTAAAGCAGCTTCATTTATAATATTGTTTTCAGTAGTTATCATGTCATCACCAATTGCGCCAACAGTTGTCAAACGTGCACGTCCTCTAATTCCAACATTACGATGCCAATTACCTCTAAAACGGGGAGCTTCACCATTACGAGCATCAAAATCATAAGGAAAAGGCTCTTTAGTTTGCATAACATTAGTTACATCATCGGAAGTCGTAAGCCCATCTCTGTATGCTTCGTATATACCAACATTCAATAGAGCATAAGCAATTTTTTGCTGGTTGTCTCTATTTGCTGCTTCGGCATATCGCAAATGCAATTTAGCTGCACGATACAAAAACCAATCACCTTCTCTTTTAAACTGATCATTAGCGGCTTCAAATTTGTATAGATATTTCATAATTACAGGATCATCTCCTACCATATTATAAGTAAACTTTGAACCACGAGCATCGTAAGGAAAATCATTTTGTTGTCTTTGACTATTCCATAAATCAATAGCTCTTTGTGATGGCATAGCTAAATAACTTCCTGAATTTTTTGAAAAAATATTTATAAAAGGATTTGCAGGAGCAAAATCACTATCAAAAGGCAAAGACCAAATCCATTCAATATTCCAAGTTGCATCTCTCTCTCTAGGAAATATTGACCTCCAACCTTGGGTATTATTGTTAATTAAAGATCTAGCATCTTGTTCAGAAAATCTAACATAACCAACAGCTAAATCATTATTTGTTGTAACATCAGCCCCTTTAAGACGGTAAACATCAAACAACTCATTAATATTTGCACTATTAGAAGAAGTTTCTAGAACGTTTTTATAATATGAAGCCGCAGCTAAATAATTACCCTTCCAAAGGTTTAAATCTCCTAATAAACATTCTTTATTAATAAAGAACTTCGCCGTATTATAAGTATCAACTGTTATAACTAAACTACTTTGTGAATCGTATAATTTTTTATATGTTAATGATTCTGTAAAAACTACTAATTTATCAATAAGTTGATCAAAAGAAATTCTTGGGTATTTAGATATGTTTTGTACATCTTCTAAAGTTTCAATAGGCTCAGTAATATAAGGAACGCTACCAAAGTGAATACCTAATTGCAAATAAACCCATGAACGAATACACCCTACATCAGCATAACGTTGTTCATATTGGGATTGCGTAAATTTTTTATCAGCTAACATGATATCGAAATTTTTTAAGATATCATTACAATTTTGAATCACTTCATAAAACTCTTTAGGACTAATGTATGGGTTTTCGGCTGAAACATTATGCTGCGAAAGTTCCTTTAAATAAGGAGTGGAATTTCTAGTAGTAGTCATCAAATCGGCACGCATTTCGTTAAGAATTACGTGTTTTTCAGCAAGAGCCATAAACTTACCGTAAACTCCTATCACGGCTGCATCAGCATCGTAAATATCTCGATATAATTGATCCCCTACAAGCTTATCTTCAGGTTGCACATCCAGATAGTCCTGACATGAGCCAAGGCTAAATAATAGTGTCATAACCGATAAAATGGATACGATACTTTTTGTTGTTTTTGTTTTAATCGTTGTTATCATCTGTATGTTCTTTCTATGAGAGTAAATAATTAAAGTCCTAAACGCAATCCTAATTGAATCGATGTAAATTGAGGAGCTAAGCCTATATCAGTTCCTTGACCAAAAATTGATGAAGTAGCACTGAACTCAGGATCATACCCAAGATATTTAGTAAAAGTTAGTAAGTTATTAGCCGTAGCATAAAGCTTGATATACTTAATATAATTCATATCGTTAACTTTAAAATCATACCCCAACACTAATGTTTTTAATCTTAAATAAGAACCATCTTCAATCCATCTGTTGGAAAATTCAGCATTCCCCATTGGATCACCCCATACTGCTTTTGGCATATCAGTTTGTTGTTCTTCTGCTCTCCAACGATTAGCTACAGCGATACTTTGGTTTTCATAACCACTCATTTTTTCTAAGTTATAACGCAAGCCATTGTAGATATCGTTTCCAAGAGAAAAATTAAACAAGGCTTGAAGACTAAAACGTTTGTATGCAATATTTGTTGAAAAACTACCTAACAAATCAGCATTTGGATTACCAATAACCATACGGTCATTATTGTCAATTATATTATCATCGTTTTTATCAACAAATTGCATATCTCCCGCAGTAAATGCAACTAATTCGCCATTTGATAAACGTCTATTTAAACCAGCTGCATTTGCTTCGGCAGTAGTACTAAATACTCCAACACTTTTTAAACCATAAAATAAGTTAGCATCTTTTCCTACTGAAGTTAGATAAGTAGCCCCTGCAAATTGAGTAAGAATATCTCCATTTGGCAAACTTTGAATTTCATTTTTATAACGACTTATATTCAATCCAAAATCAAAAGTAAAATCTGCTGATTTGAATACACGTGCATTCAATGATAAGTCTGCGCCTATAGTACGCATCGACGCACTATTAGAAACAACATCATCAAAACCACTTAAATTACTAATCGTTTGATAAACAATCATGTTATCGGTTTTATTAGAAAAGACATCAAGAGAAGCATTTATTCTTTCATTAAAAACACCTAAATCAGCACCTAAATTGAATTTTTTAACCGTTTCCCATTGTAAGTTTGGATTTCCGATATTTCCTCTTACTAAACCTTGCATTCCCAATAAATTTTGAGACTCATAGTATTTTTGAGCGGTAAAATTACCAATATCATCATTCCCACTATGTCCAATACTAGCTCTCAATTTTAAATAATCAATAGATTTAACATTCTTCATAAAGCCTTCAGAAGACACCAACCAAGCTCCTGTTATAGAGGTCATTAATGCGTATTTATCATTTCCGTTTGAAATTTTATCTCCAAATCTACTTGAACCATCTACTGCATAACTTGTAGTTAAGAAATATTTATTACGATAGTTATAATCTGCATTAGCATATACATTCAACCAATTCCATTCTCCTAGAGCTCCACCTACCTGACGCAATAAGTTAGATCCAGCACCTACCATCGTAAAATCATCAGTAGAAGAATTGTAACCTAAACCTAAATCACTTTCAGACTTATTATTTTGTGTTCTAATTCCAAAACGAACGTCTAGATTATGATCATTATTAAACTTCTTAAAATAATTAGCATAAGTATCTGTAAAAAGACTATTGTACTGTTGGACTTCACTTCCTGAACGGTTGTTCCCAATAGCAGTATTAAGTACTATGTCAGCCACTCCTAAATCTGGTATAAAGAAAGTTTCTCTCTCTTTGTTTAACGTCAAACCTAAAATTGTATTAATATCCCAAGCTTTATTTAAAGCATACTTGAATTTAAGATTTCCAAAGAAGCGATAATTATTATTCTTTCCAAAACCATTTGTTAAAATTGCATTTGGATTACTTACATTAAAATCATCAACATCAGACAAGTTAGGCGATATTTCTCCCAAATCATTTATATCATTTATAGCGAAAAAAGGCGATTTAGTTAACGCTAAATACATAGGACTTGTCTTATAAGCAAAACCTTGATCCCACTGCTCTTGTACATTATTAATAAATGATAAATTAGCATCAACAGAAAGTCTATCTGTTAATTTTAATGCTGCATTTAAACGAGTACTATATCTTTTAGTATTAGTTTGATCAACAATACCTTTACTATCCATATAACCTACAGACAAACCAAACTTAGCGATTTCATCACCTCCTCGAATCTTTAGAAAGTAATTTTGACTTGTTGTTTGCTTAAAAACTTGATCTTGCCAATTAGTATTATTATGGTATTTAAAATAACCCGCCGAACCTATTTCGTCATTCATGTATGGCAAAGCAGCAATTTGTTGTTGAGACAATCCACGAGTAGCTTCTAGTTGAGAGAGATGAGTACGAAAAGCATCTGAACCTAGTAATGGCAATTGATCTGGAGTTTGATTTACCCCTCCGTACATTGTAAAGTCAATTTTAGTAGATAACTCAGTTGGACGAATCGTTGTTATTTTAATCACTCCATTAGCACCTTTTGTACCGTATAATGAAGAACCGTCTTTTATAACAGTTATATCCTCAATATCCTTAACATCCAAATTAGATAAAGGAGAAGAAACATTATTTGGTATAATTCCTGAACCGTAATCTTCGTCATCATAAATCATTCCATCCACAATAATCAACGGTTTGTTAGTAGCATACAGTGAGTTAAAACCACGCAATGATAAATAACTGCCTGCCCCTGGAGTACTAGAATTCCTAACTGTATTTAAACCAGCAACTTTTCCCTGAAGAAATCCACCAACAGATTCATTTATAGGATTTGACCATTGGTCTTTACTGAAATTAACAACACTAGCTGCATTTGTATTATTGTACTGCATTTGGTCTCCAGCTGCCGTATTAGCAACTTGATAGGCTTGAGTATAATTAGGTTCATTTAAGAAAATTTCAATTCCAGACTCTTGACTTCTTAAGGCATAAACCTTAGTTTGAAAATTTTCTCCACTAATTTTAAGTAGCGCTTCTAAATTAGGAACTTTTATCTCAAAGCTACCATCATCATTTGTAATAACTGCTGAAAAACCTTCAACAGCAATATTTATTCCTGACAAAGCTGTTTTAGTTTTGGCACTTTTAACAATACCTTTTACCAAAATCCCTTTTACATTTTTATTTATAGTAGTAGTTGCTGTAGCTGTAGAATCTTGTGCTTGTTGTGCATACATTGGTATGTATAGTCCACTAGCAAAAAAAAGACCTACTAAGCAGCTTAGTTTTATATTTTTTAGCATAACTAATTTTTTATAGATATTATTTAATTACAGGAATAAATTTCAAATAATCCAATGTCAGCGAGTTGTTTCCGTTAGTTCCTGTATTGGCACCTACTAATGAAATAAAATCGATATCCTGAGCTTCTCCTAATGTAAATTCTCCAATAAACACCTCTTCATAGTTATCAAGTTCTACATTCATATACGGAAATAAAGCAATTGTTTGTGAAAAAACTGTCGCATCATTAACAACTTCAGACTTTCCATATATCAATAAACGCTGTTGAAAAACATTTGTTTGAATATCATTTATAGCTCGCCAATATACCTTATAAGTAGTACTGTAAAAATCTTTTGCATTATAAGTTATCCAAGGCAAAGGAGAACCTGGATTTTGCACAAATATGTCTTGAAAGAACAATCCAGAAAGATCAGTACGGTCTCGATAAAACATTCTTGAGCGAATAAAGTTAAAATATGGACCATTGTTCTCTCCTTCAATTTTAGTAGTAAGCAAACGCTTTTCTAAAGGAACATCTACTTTTCTCATTACATAAACAATTCCATTACTTAAATGAATTTCTTCTACAATTTGAGTTTTGTCGACAGGAACTTCTACGCCAAATCTTGAAACTAAAGTAGCTGGTAATTCATCTAATTCATATTTTCCATGAAAAGCCATATCTCTCAACGTAAAATACTGGGCATAAGTAGCGGTTGAATCTCTAACTATAGGATCAATTGAAGTTTTAATCAAATAGGGTTTCATCTTGTCTACTTCAGCATTATATCCATCATCCTCCATTAAGAAAAACGTATACGAATTTTTCTCATTGTTTAGATTGTAAACATTTCTTAAATAGGAATTGGTCAATGAGTCTGCAAGATACCCAGCACCATTTTCTTCAGACACTACCTTTCCAATACTATCTGATTGATAAATATTAAATGCTTTTAAACTTAATAAATAAGCAGCTGTTTGATTACTTTCTGAAACTGAATTTACATATTCCCAAATATTTAATTTTGGAATCAATGGTGTATCAATAATATGAAATACTCCATTAGCCGCATACTGATCTGCTGTTACAATAGTTGCGTCATCAATCATAGTATTACCTTGAAATGTTAAGTATTTATTACTATACATTTTTATTTGCGTTTCCTCTTCATTTCTTTCAGAAGAATACGCTGTTAAAGCAATGTGATTTGCTACAAATTGTTTTAAAGCTTCTGGATCGTCTAAAATTGCATCACTAACCGCTGCCATAGCTGCATTAGTAGGTACGAAAACAGTATAGGTTTTTGAAGCCGCCAAAACTTTATCATAACCTGTTTCTACTAATAATTCTGCAAATTGGGTAGTCTCAGTTGTATTTGTAATTGCCTCAGTCAAATTACTATCTAGATTAGAATCACCATTGTCTTCACGGTCATCCCAAGGGTTAGAACATGAGATTATTGCTAGTGTTAAAACACTAGCAAAAAATCTCTTATAATTATATTTTAATAGAATCATTTTTACTTAATTAAGTTTGTATTTGAATTGTTATTTAACTTGAACTTTTATTAAGGAACTAAACCATCTCCTCCTGATTGAAGTCTTGGATACAACTGATCCATTTCAACAGGACGGAATTCAGCTACATCAATCCAGGTTTGACCATTACTACTATCCAATATTCTTTCAAATTTCAATTTATGTCTTCCTGTAGTAGGAATTTCTACAATACCTACAAGTCTAGTACAATAGTTTCTATCCACAGGCGATAAATTTGTTTTATATCCTTGAGATTCATAAACACGTTCAGGAATAGTAGAATTATAATATTCTCTAAAATTAATAAGTCTAGACATTGGCATATCGTTTACTAATACCCTTACAGATGCTGAAGATCTTGTATTTGTTCTAAATGAAATCCAAACTTTATATCGTCCTTTAATTATTACTGGCGTATCAAATGTTATTGATGTGAAATAACTTGAATTTAAACGGAGTAATTCAATAACATCTCCACGCCATGCAGTAGTATTTCCTGCCGTATAAGTTACAGTTGTTGCTTTTCCTTCCCAAGTTATACCTGATAATTGTTCATCAGTATAAGTAGCCCATTTTCCGGGTACACGATAAACAGCGGTGTTTTGTTTGAATTCAGGTTGATCACAAAGATCAAAATATACAGGAGCAGGAAGTCTTTTCTTAATATTAAAGTTTGATTCTACATAATGTAAAACACCGTTTGAAGCAGTAACATCACTTATATTTCTAACTATGGCAACACCTTTTTCACGAATACCGTTAAAAACATCATCATTCAACAATATAGTGTCATTACTCAATCTAGCACTAATAACCTCAAGAGGTGCTTTAGTTTCAAATGAAGACTTTGTTGCAATATCTGCCATATAATTTAATCCTGGCAAAATTCTATACTGTACAAATAAATTCAAACTATCTTTTAAATCAGTAGGATCTGCTGGTTTTGAAGGATCAACAGGTTTACTATATCTCAATTTTAAATTTTCTAAAGTATTCAATGTGATTTCCTCGTTATTATTCGCAGGATTCTTCCATTTAGTTTCATTAAAAACATCATTAGTTTGAGCTAATACAGTTAAATAACTTCCAATATTATTATCATCGTAAGTAATAGGTTGATTTAATTTTTCATACCATCCCGTAGCTTTTAAAACTTCGGTAAATAAAGAAAGATTAGGATCTTCTTCAATAGTTTGTGCTAAAGTTTTATCAGCAACACGCAATACTTGATCAATACCATGAACTACACCATTTCCTAATTTTATATTTGGACTTACAATTTTAGCACTTTTATTTACTGTTATACTAGAACCATCATCAGCATTTACAGCGCCAGTTATTAAAAACTGACCATACAAACTTGGTGTAGCAATTTTACCGTCATTAAATGAATTAGTATTAACAACTTTGTCTAGAATATGCAGTTTAGCTATATTTTGTAAATCTAATAAAGGCACTTCACTTAATGATGTTGCTCCCACACTATTCAAATACTGTTGTACAGCCTCATTATTTGGAACAAATATGGTATAAGTACCGTAAGTATTCATAAAGGAAGCATAATTTGTCAAATCAAGAAGTTCTAAAAACATAGAATAATCTGGATTATCTCTTAAATATTCCGTTATATTCAAAGTTTCATCTGTACTCTCTTTTATTTTTGGTTCGGAACAATTTTGAAACACTAAAGCTATTAAAAATAGTAAAGTAAGTCTCAACAGGCTAGGCAATCTTAATAATCTTTTCATGACTTAATTTTTTTTATTTGTAAAACGGATTTTGTACTAATGCTTTATTGGTAAAAAGTTCAAATGTATTTATAGGTAAATAGTGGCTATTAGGATCTCTAAGTTTTGCAATTATAGTTTGTTGTTGAGCTGGAGGAGCAGTCGCAATTGCATTACTTATTAATAAATCAATACGCTCATAATCATTAGCTCGAGCCATTCGCAACAAATCATACCAACGTTTCCCTTCAAAAGCAAATTCTCTAGCTCTCTCAGCCAAAATATAATCTAAAATTCCACTTGTGTTATCTGGAAAAACTGTCATTTCAGTCAATTCAATTGCTTCTCTTTTTAAACGAATTTCCTCAATAATATCAAGTGCTTCTTGACCTTGTTCTATGTTTTCATTTATTCCTCCTAATCTAGCCAAGGCTTCTGCTCTCATTAGCTTCACATCAGCATAGCGATACACAAACCAATGCGTATCAGAATCTTGCAACGCTTTACGATCAGCATTATTTAATCCAGTAAATTTATATATCTCATTTGTACCCGCAACTAATGAAGCACGTACTCCACGTATGTCAGCATTTTCTGGATTATCAAAATCAACTCCAAACACTTCTTCTAACACAATTGGCCCAGCAATAAATTGAGGTCTCTGTAAAAAGATATTATAAAAAGGCCCCAAATTTGCTGTAGTATATTGAAATTCAAAAATACTTTCACTAGAATTTCCTCTGGCATATACCGTATTAAACCAGCTATTAGATGCGTCTATTAAAGAATATTTATTTGAGTCAATTACCTTAGTTGTTGCAATAAGTGCTTGATCATAATCTTCTGTCCATAAATACACATCTGCCAACATAGCGTTTATAGCATAAACTGTTATGCGTCCTTTGTTTGAAGCAACATCTCCATAATCCTCTACCGCATATTCCTCTGCTAATTTTAAATCTTCAATTACCTGATCAAAAACCACATTTTGTGGCGTAGTAGGTAATTGAAAATTATCTTGATCATTTAAAGTAGGTTCCAATTTTAAAGGCACATCTTTAAATGTACGCGCCAATGTAAAATACAAATATGCTCTAATAGCCAGAGCTTCAGACAGAAAATGATTTAATTGTATTTGAGTAAAGGTAGGATCCTCATTTCTAACAGCTGGAGCCAAAGCAATAACTGTATTACAATAATTAATCGTTCTGTAAAATGCACCCCAATCTGTCAATCCATTAGAGGGAAGAACATTGGTATTCATAATATCTCTTGCGTCATCGGTAACATTAGGACCTTCAGTAACCATTCCACCTCTTAATTCACCGTGCATGAATAAATATTGAGTCATTGTTAAATCACCAACACCTGGAGGCGAACTTAACATTGAGGAATAAATTCCTATCACAGCTGCTTGTACATCCTCCTTTGTCTTCCAAAATTCATCACGTACAATTCCATCTTGTGGACGTAAATCTAAATAATCATTGCACGAACTTGCCGCAACAAAAAGTATAAAGATTGCTAATATTGTTTTTATTTTAGTTTGCATAAATCAAATATTTTTTATTTAAAAACGAGTTGTTAAACCAAATGAAAATCGTTTTGTAGGTGGTGTCGCTGCATTATCTATAGACATTCCAAAAGCTCCTGACCCCATACTTACCTCTGGATCCTGACCTCTATATTTTGTAAAAGTATACAAGTTATCTGCTGTTACGTAAACTCTTATCTCATCTAGATTTAATTTCTTCAATATATTTTTACCTAAATTATAACTTAAAGTTACAGAACGTAAACGAACAAATGAAGCATCTTCTACATAACGATCAGAACCTAACCAATTGTACCCAGCACCATAAATCGCTCTAGGCATATTCGTTACATCACCAGGGTTACGCCATCTAGATAAAACAGCAGTACTTTGATTACTCCATCCATACATGTTAGTAGTACTCATATCAGTTCCATTAACAATATCAAAATCGAAACGATAGGTAAAGAAAAGCATTAACCTCAATTGATTATTAAAACTAACATTTGACCCAAAACCTCCTGCAAATTTAGGGTTACTATTCCCTAAATAAACCACATCACGGCTATCAATGTTTCCATCTTTATTGATATCCTCATAGATAGCATCTCCTGGTTGAAATACATAATCAGTATTAGGATAGTTGAAACGCATAAACACCTCTTCTCCATTAGGACCTGCAATCACATTTCCATTAGCATCTCTAGCTCTTGTTGCGTCAAGATCAGTATACACTCCTTTGAAACGGTATCCATAGAATGAACCAAAAGGGTTATCAACCTGTAAGAAACGTTTAAACTGACCATTTCTATCGGTGTTTCCACTTTCAGTTGCAACAAATTCAGATATTTCTGTAATCATGTTCTGATTGTTCGAAATATTAAAATTAAAATCTATTTTCCACTTTTTTGATTTAAATGGAGTTGCATTAAGACCAATTTCCCATCCTGAACTTTCCATTGTACCTACGTTTTGATCTGAAATAGTACTATAACCAGAAACAGATGTTACATCAAGATCCCTAAAAAGAAGATCTTTAGAAGTGGTCTGGTATATTTCGGCATCAATGCTCAAACGCTTGTTAAACATTTGAAGATTGAATCCTAAGTTTTTACCAATTTTTGTTTCCCATTTTAAATTGGTCAACTCCATATTACCAGGAACAACACCGTTAAGACCTAGATATTCTGTTTGATAATTATTATAGACATTAAAAAAACGATAATCAAATCGAGGTGCTCCACCTGAATGTCCATAACTCAATCTCATACTTAAGTCATCAATTTTTTCAAAACTTTTCATGAATGGCTCACCTGATATTCTCCAACGAGCAGAAACAGAAGGAAAATACCCATATCTGTTTTTTCCTGTGAATTTTGAATTTCCATCAGCTCTTAAACCTACATTTATCAAATAACGATCTAATAAACCATACTGTGCTGTAAAAACAGCTCCAACATTTCTGGCCTGAAGATTACCCGTACCTAAAAACAATTCCGAATTTTGCGTACGAGATGGATTTGATGGATCCGTCAACAAAGACGAAGCCGTATTAGAGGTTAATGCTTGATGAGACGTATAACGATAGTCATTGGATTGTAATGAAACTAAAGCTTGAAAAGTTTGTTTTTCTCCTATTTTAGGCGTGTATATAAAATTAGTTTTTGTAATAATACTAGCCTCATCGGCATCAGCATCTGAAGCTCTATTTACCACTGTTTCGGTAAAAGGGCGACCTGTTGCATTTTGAGGTAAAAAAGATTTTGTTTTCGTACTTTTATAATCAAACTGTAAATCAAAAGTTGACATGAATACTCCTGGAACAATACCTACGCTCAAATTAAAGTGTGGAACAATACGATTTTCTACCTGATCGTTAATTGCTAACTTAGCCATCGCAAGCGGATTGTAAGTACCTGCATAAGTACCCTGAACGTTTGCTGCAGGTGAGAAATAGTTTGGAGTAAGATTTCCTAATTCATCATATTCATAAATACTCATATTAGGCATTTTAGTATAAGCAACTCCTCTTAAACGATCTCCACTACTCGTTCCATTTACATAATTACGCTGAGTATCTGTATTTGTGTATGACAAATCTGTCTTGAACTTAATACGATCCGAGACATTATAGTCTAAATTCAATCTAGCATTCAATCTTTCTAAACCAGTACCTATAGTTACCCCCTTTGATTTGTAATAACCTACGGATGTATAATATCTTGCTTTTTGACCACCACCTGACAGAGCAAGAGTATGCTCTCCTGTAATACCAGCTTGAGTAATTGCGTCTATCCAATTAGTATTTTGACTGTAGTTATTAAAATAATATACATCCTGTGGATCATATTGAAATTCCTTTACGTTTAAAGTATTCAAAGGCACTCCATTTCTATTCATAAACTCTTCAGGAATCAATTGCGAATATTGATCTCCACTTAGCATAGGAATAGTAGGAGGCAATTTAGAATAAGTTCCTCTATACGTATAAGTGATCTTTGGAGCACCTACCGATCCACGCTTAGTAGTAATCAATAAAACACCACTAGCTGCACGAGACCCCCAAATGGCAGTAGCGGCCGCATCTTTTAAAATAGTAATGGTTTCAATATCGGATGGAGCAATATTAATTAATGCAGCATATCCTTGTTCATCAGCAGAACCAAAGTTAAAATCTTCAGGAACTGAAGTTTCATAAGGCATACCGTCAACTACAATCAATGGATCTGAAGAACCTGTAATAGAAGAGGTTCCACGAATACGAATTTGCATTCCAGCACCTGGATCTCCACTGGTAGCAACAATATCAACACCAGACAAACGCCCTTGTAAAGCCTCATCAATAGAAGCTGCTTGCGTATTTTCTAAATCCGCTGCATTAATAGAAACCGAACTCGTAGTACGATCGCGGTCTGCAATTCGCATTAATCCATTATCAGAAGTTTTAGCCGAAGTAACCACAATCTCTTTTAAGGACTCAACTGTAGAAACTAAGAATACTTTAACAGATTGCTTTCCGTTAATAGCAACCGTCTTAGATTTATATCCTATAGTAGAAACTACTAATTTATTATTTGGATTTTTAACTCGTATTGCAAAATTCCCATCAAAATCTGTAACCACACCACCTACTGTACGACTCTCAGCATCTTGTTCGACTACAGTAGCTCCAGGAATAGTTTGATTATCACCCGCATCAATAACCTGACCACGAACTAACATAGCAGTACTAGATTGTTGTGATAATGCTGGCATTGCCATCAGTAAAACGAGGGCAAATGTAAAATTGCGTAATATATTTGTAATTTGTTTTCTCATTTTATTACTGAATTTTAGGAAGTGTAAGATAGTTATCTACTAAATGAATTAAAGATCTATCTGCTAAGTTATTACTGCTTGCTGGAATAAAATTAGCTGCAGGATTTTCTCCTCCGATACTATTAACTGTTGTTTCATCTTTAAATGATAAACTTCCAGCGTTGCTAATTATACCAACATACGTTGGATCTCCAATTTGATCTTTTCTTAAAGTTTCGTATTGACCTGTTACAAGACCATCATTCGAAGCTGTCTTATTTACTATAATATGATAACGGATAAAATCTGCAATCACGTCCCTTTCTCCTAGTGATGCTGTTGCTGGATTAGACGGTAAATCACCCGCTAGAATTGCTTTTGCAATAGCTGCAGTATTTGGTATTACAAAAGTATATGAGGTACCCAATTCTACACCTTCTATCTTACCTGTAGTTGAATTATAAATAGAAGAATTACGTAAATATTGATAAAAACTATTAAACTGTGGATTAGTTGCTGCTAAACGAGCAATTACTAAGCCTTGAAGTTCCTCAGAATATTTTGGCACATTATCAATATAATAAGTAGTCCCATTTTGCTGTTCTTCACTTCCTATAATATTAACATAAGTCTGAACTCCTCCTGTTTGATTTCCTGCAGCATAAATTCTATTATGATCCCATTTTATATATTCACCCGGAAGTTCATTGTCACCTGTACGAATCATTCCTGAAGTCGTTGCTATATTATCCAGCTCTCCATCAGGAGTTAATACAATACAATTATACAACACCCTAATCAATCTATTTCTGGCATTAATTGCTGAATCAGCAGCACCATTTACAGGAGAAATATATACCCATGATGAAAATCTTCCGTCGTATTCAAATCCTAGGCTTCTCAATACAGCATCAGAAGGTAAAAAAATTGTAAACTTCTGATTTATATTGCTAATCATTTCTTTAAATCCAGTAGCATCATTATAAATTCTGGTAGCAAAAGTATACTTAGGATCTAAATAAGCTGAAGTATAAACGCTATAAAACAAATTTGATTTTTGAACTTTATTAGCTCCATAAAAAAAGCCGTTACTCAATATTTTCTTATCAGTAATATCAGTATTAAAATCAAATCGTATATCTTCACCTAAACCATTAGTATAACTTCCAGGAGTTGATGGCCAAACTGCACGTTGTATCATGTGAGCATTAAAAAAATCTTGAAAAACATACTGAGGTAGCGCAGTAAGAGAAGCATAGTTTTTAAGCAAGATGGTTCTTATAAATTCTTTTAATGGTTCATCTTCTGGCACAATCATAGTGTAAGCATCTGACTGACCATCATTATCTTCAGATTTTATAAAATTTTCATTATTAGGTGCAAATACTAAAGTAGGATCGTAGGCTTTAACAAAAACATCTTCAGAATTTCCTGTGAAATTTCGATAAGTAGTAGTAGCTGCTTGATTAAAGACATAATCAACCAAATTATTTTCTAACATTTGTCTAAACTCACTATATTCAGATTTTGATTCTAAATACTGATCAATATTCATTAAAGGAAGGTTTACTTTATCTACTTCATGAATAATACCATTTTCGGCAATAATGTCAGCTTCTTTTACACCACCATCAAAAAGATTAAATCCCGTATATTCTTTATCAGGATAGAAATAATTAAAATCTGTAGCACTCAAACCTGCTGCCGTAAAATACTCATCGGTAAAATAAGTAACGTATTTATTATTATTGTCCCCAGCAACATAATTATTAACCCCATTACGGTTAGAACCTACAATTACTTTTGGTAAACCATCAATTGTTTTAGTTACAAAACTATCATAAAAGGCCGTTCTTCTTCTAAAAGAATTATCAGGCACCCATCCAGCAGAAGACTGATAATCAGATAATTGATCTTCTCTAAAAGCATTATAAACAAGGGCATACCTAACTATTTTAGCAGCTGTTGCCTCGTCTATTTTAGTCACATCAGAAAAGCCGCTTTCCTGGAAATAAGCAGTAAATGCATCATCATTTGGCGCAAACATAGTCCAATACCCTGATTTACTCAAGATATCCTTATAGCCTGCTTTTTCAATTAAGGCAGTGAAATTTTTAAAATTACCTAATTCATCTAATCGTTGATAAATAGGATTTTCAAGATAATCCGGACGTGCATAGTATTCATCAAATACGTCTCGACTACAACTGGAAAATAACGCCAGAAGCGGCAGGATTAATAAATAGTAATTCAATTTTCTCTTCATTCTTGGTTAGCTTATAAGTGGTGAATAATTTATTTGTGTTTTTTTTAACTATTTTTTATCAATATTTAACTTTTCAAAGTTATAGGTTCAGCTTAATACATCTATCCTGTTGTATCCTGTTTTTTATATATGTATTAAAAAAAATTAAAATAAAATACACATATCGTAATCTATCTATTAATATTATAAAAATTAACAAACCCCTGTATTTACTGAGTTTTTTGTTTTCAATGAAGATTTAAATAAATGTTTAAAATACATGTATATTAAATTAACATATTTTTTACATTTAACAAAAACGCCTGATTAACTTCGAAAATGACCTATTATTGCCTTCCATTATAAATCAAATTAATTTTTTTTGTTAAATTTTCTAAACTCTTTGAGGTTTGTTTTTAAAGAATAAATATATCATCTCATAATTCTCCCGAACTGAAGTACATTTTAAATTAGCAGGCACGAAAACGCTATTAAAGATATTGCTTTTTAACACAATATCAGATAATTACACATTAAAATAAATTGAAATAACTTAATATTTTTTTCACATTAAGAATTTAATTTTTATTTTAATCCAAATAAACTATTACTTTTGACTTCCAAAAAATTATAATTTTATGAATACAAAGACAGCTATTGTTACCGGAGGAAATTCAGGTTTGGGTTTTGCAACCGCTAAAAAATTATGCGATAACGGAATTAAGACCTATATAATAGGACGTACCAAAGAAAAAACAGAAGAAGCCTGTGCTGAAATTGGCGCAAATGCAATACCTGTAATCTTTGACTTAAATAATTTAGACGAAATTCCGGCTATGATTGCCGAACTCGCTAAAGACGCACCAATAGACATTTTAGTAAATAACGCAGGAATTAATCTTAAGAAAGAATTTACTGATGTTACTGACGAAGATTTCCTGTCTGTTATACACACTAACCTTTTAAGTGTATTTGCAGTAAGCCGTGAAGTAGTAAAAAACATGAAAGCAAATAAAAACGGAAGCATTGTCAATATCAGCTCGATGGCTTCTCAATACGGAATCCCTAAAGTAATTGCTTACTCAGCAAGTAAAGGTGCCATCGAATCCATGACTCGTGCTATGGCTGTGGAGCTGGCTTCATTTGGAATTCGCGTGAACTGTATCGCTCCGGGTTTTATTAAAACTAAAATGTCGGCTAAAGCATTAGATAGTGATCCGGAAAGAAAAAATAAAGTTTTGGGAAGAACTCCAATGGGATTCTTAGGAGAACCAGATGACATTGCAGACGCCGCCTATTTCTATGCAACATCAGAATCTAAATATGTAACAGGAACTGTCCTTCCGGTTGACGGAGGAAACAGTATCGGATTTTAATTTTCGAAAATGATACAAATGCAACACACGATGCGATGGTTTGGCCCTACTGATGCCATCGCCTTACAAGACATCAGACAATGTGGCGTTTCCGGCATTGTAACGGCTTTACACCAAATCCCTGTGGGAGAAATCTGGACAGTTGAAGCCATACAGGAAAGACAAAAAATTATCCGGGAAGCCGGAATGGAATGGACCGTAATCGAAAGCTTACCAGTTCATGAAGAAATCAAACGAGCTTGCGGTAATTTTAAACAATACATAGAAAATTACAAAACCAGCCTGAAAAACATTGCCCAATGTGGAATCAAAGTGATTACCTATAACTTTATGCCTATTCTGGACTGGGTTCGTACTAATCATAATTTTGAAAATCCTGACGGTACAAAAGCGTTACTGTACAATCATATTGCTTTTGTTTATTTTGACATTCATTTGTTAAAAAGACCCAATGCTGAAAACGAATATACTTTGGAACAAAAAGAGCAAGCCCTGAATTTTGGCTCTACCCTATCCACCGAAGAAAAAGAACTTTTATTTAAAAATGTACTTCTGGGGTTACCGGGAAGCAAAATCAATTTTACAGCAGAACAAATTCTGTCTTTATTAGACAATTACAAAGACATTGATGACAATAAACTAAGAGAAAATCTGATTTACTTTTTATCTGAAGTTGCACCTGTAGCCGAAGAATTAGGACTAAAATTAGCCATACATCCTGACGACCCTCCATTTCCGGTTATGGGATTACCCAGAGTAGTTTGTACTGCCGATGATATTAAAAAAATCACCGAAGCTGTTCCCGTTAATGCAAATGGTTTATGTTATTGTACCGGTTCGCTTGGTGCGGATCCTAAAAATGATTTGGTTCAAATAATTGAAAATTTTGGTGACAGAATTCATTTTTTACATCTTCGAAATGTAATTAGAACGGATGAAAATATTTTTAGAGAATCGGAACATCTTAACGGAGATAACCCGATGGAAGCAGTTATGGAAAAACTAATCTTACTGATGAACAAAAGAAAAGTAAGTTTGCCAATGCGTCCTGACCACGGTTTTCTACATTCATTAGAAGAAGGCAAAGAACAATATCCCGGCTATTCATTAATAGGAAGAATGAAAGGCCTGGCCGAATTAAGAGGCTTAGAAATTGGACTGAAATACAAGTTGCAACAAAACTAATCCTAACGCATTTTTTTTTACAAAACTCTCATTCGCAAAACAGCAAATGAGAGTTTTTTTTTATACAAAATTTCCAAAACTATTTTTTATATAAAAATTAAATCTATATTTGCATACCGGAACAGAACAGTACGTTAAAAATGGAAACTAACTTTGCCTTTACTATCAATCACGAAAGTGATATTCCAAAATACCAGCAGTTAGTTGATGCTATTAACAATGCTATTGCCGAAAATATTTTAGCAAAAGGAGAACAACTTCCGTCAGTAAATAGCATTTGCAAAAAAAATCAGCTTTCAAGGGATACTGTTTTTAAGGCTTATACCATTTTAAAAGAACAAAAACTTATTGATTCGGTGCCTAACAAAGGGTATTTTGTAGCGGGAGAAACCAGAAAAGTTTTGCTTGTATTAGACACTTTCAAAGCCTACAAAGAGGTTTTATACCACTCCTTTGTAAACAATTTAGCCGATAATATTATTGTTGACGTTCAGTTTCATCATTATAACATAGATAATTTTAAAAACATCATCAACAACAGTATTGGGAAATATTTCAAGTATGTTGTGATGAATTTTGACAATAAAGAAATAGCTCCTACCCTATCCGTCATTTCTAATGAAAAATTATTATTAATTGATTGGAATATTCATTCGAAATCAAAAAATAATTATGTTTTTCAGGATTTTGGCAAAGCTTTTTATAAGGCTTTAGAACAAGGAGAACATTTGTTTAAAAAATATAAAAAAACGGTTTTTGTTTATCCAACATTTACCAATCATCCCAAAGAAACAATAACTTTTTTCAAAAAATTCTGTACTGATTTCAATCTTAATCATGAAATAATTACTAATCCAAAAGAGTTTATCATCGAAAAAGATATTGCGTACATCAGTGTAAGCGACAGGATTTTAGGCATATTTTTAGAACAATGTCGTGAAAAAGATTTAGAACCGGGAAAAGATGTTGGTTTTTTATCCTATAACGAAACCCCAATGAAAAAGTTTATTTATAAAGGCATCTCTGTTGTCACAACTGACTTTAATGAATTAGGAAATAAAGCAGCCGAATTTGTTACCAAAGATGAACCAATGCAATATTATGTTCCAACAAAATTAACCATTAGAGAATCATTATAAATTATGTATTATATCGGATTTGACATAGGAAGTTCCTCTGTAAAAGTTGCCGTTGTAGAAGCAGCAACAGGAAAAAAAATAATCGCATTACACGAACCGGCTGATGAAATGGCAATTACCGCCTATCATAAAGACTGGGCAGAACAAGATCCTGAAATGTGGTGGGAATACTGCTGCATTGCGACTAAAAGAGCTATAAAAGAAGCCAATATTGATGCTTCTAAAATAACTGGTGTTGGTATTTCTTATCAAATGCATGGATTAGTAGTAGTGGATAAAAACGGAAAATCACTTCGAAATTCTATCATCTGGTGTGATAGCCGGGCGGTAGAAATTGGAGATAAAGCATTCGAAGATTTAGGCGAAGAGCAATGTGCCTCTCACCTATTGAATTCTCCGGGAAATTTTACGGCGTCTAAGCTAACGTGGGTTAAAGAAAACGAACCTGAAATTTATGCTCAAATCCATAAGTACATGCTGCCGGGCGACTTTATTGCTTACAAATTGACAGGCGAAATCAACACAACTAAAAACGGTCTTTCAGAAGGAATGCTTTGGGATTACAAAGAAAATGAAGTTGCCGAATGGTTATTGAAATACTACGGAATTGACGCTTCACTAACACCTACAATTGTAGACAATTTTACAAATCAAAGTTTCCTGAATGAAAAAGGTGCAAAGGAATCAGGACTTCCTGTTGGTATTCCGGTAGTCTATCGGGCAGGTGACCAACCGAATAATGCTTTATCACTAAACATTTTAAAACCTGGTGAAGTTGCTGCAACCGGTGGAACATCAGGAGTAATATATGCTGTGACAGACCAGTTAAAATCGAAAGAAACATCCAGAATCAACAGTTTTGTCCATGTTAATTATACCAATGAAAAACCTACAGTGGGAAAATTATTGTGCATTAATGGCGCTGGAATTCAATACCGATGGTTACGCAATCAATGCGGAATGGATTCTTATGAAAACATGAATCTCAAAGCCGAAGAAGTAGCCGTAGGTTCTGACGGTGTGGTTGTGATTCCTTTTGGGAACGGTGCAGAAAGAATGTTCAACAACAAGAATATTGGCAGTCATTTCCTGAATTTAAACCTCAACAAACACGGACACGGACATATGTATCGTGCTACTCTGGAAGGAATTGCTTTTGCTTTTGTTTACGGAATGGAAATCATGAAAGCCGATAAAGCACAAATAAACGTTATCCGTGCCGGAAACGACAATTTATTCCGCTCCGAAATTTTCTCTAATACAGTAGCTACGCTAATTGGACATGAAATAGAGATTTACAATACCACAGGAGCTGTTGGTGCCGCAAGAGCAGTTGGTTTAATTGATGGTGATTACGAAACTTTTGGTGAAAACATCATCAAAAACGATCATGTAATGACCTACATGCCTTTACAAAACAGTACACCTTATTTAATAGCCTATCAAAATTGGAAAAAAGAATTAGAACTCATTATAAACAAATAACTAAAAACAAAAAAAATGGCAATAATTGGAAGTAAAGAATACTTTAAGGGTATTGGCGAAATCAAATTTGAAGGAAAAGAATCAGATAATCCGTTAGCATTCAAATATTACAATCCGGATCAGGTTGTAGCCGGAAAAACTATGCGTGAGCATTTTAAATTTGCTATAGCATATTGGCATACGTTCTGTGGTCAGGGTTCTGATCCTTTTGGTCCAGGAACACAAAATTTCCCTTGGGATCAGTCTAATGACCCAATTCAGGCTGCAAAGGACAAAGCCGATGCTGCTTTTGAATTCATTAGCAAAATGGGATTTGATTATTTCTGTTTTCACGATTATGATTTAATTCAGGAAGGAGCAACATTTGCAGAATCAGAAAGCAGATTAGCAGCTATTACTGAGTATTTAAAACAAAAGAAAGCAGAATCTGGAATTAAATTGCTTTGGGGAACAGCAAACTGTTTTTCAAATCCAAGATACATGAACGGAGCTTCTACTAATCCTGATTTTAATGTATTAGCCAGAGCAGGTGGACAAGTAAAATTAGCTTTAGACGCAACAATCGCTTTAGATGGTGAAAATTATGTTTTCTGGGGTGGTCGTGAAGGATACATGTCTTTGCTAAACACTGACATGGGACGTGAATTAGACCACATGGGACAATTCCTTATCAAAGCCAGAGATTATGCACGTGCACAAGGATTCAAAGGAAACTTTTTTATTGAGCCAAAGCCAATGGAACCAATGAAACATCAATATGATTTTGATTCGGCTACAGCAATTGGTTTCTTGAACAAATACGGTTTACAAGATGATTTCAAAATCAATATCGAAGTAAATCACGCTACTTTAGCACAACACACGTTCCAACACGAAATTGAAGTTGCTGCTAATGCAGGAATGCTTGGAAGCTTAGATGCTAACCGTGGAGATTACCAAAACGGATGGGATACAGATCAATTCCCTAACAACATTCAGGAAACTACTGAAGCTATGCTTGTTTTCTTAAAAGCGGGTGGATTACAAGGTGGTGGAGTTAATTTCGATGCAAAAATCAGAAGAAACTCAACGGATATGGAAGATGTATTTTTAGCTCACATTGGTGGCGCAGATACTTTTGCAAGAGCATTACTAACTGCTGATAAAATCATCACTTCTTCTCCTTATGACAAATTAAGAACAGAAAGATACAGCTCTTTCGATTCCGGAAAAGGTAAAGATTTTGAAAACGGAAAATTAGGTTTAAACGATTTATACAAAATTGCCTTAGAAAACGGAGAATTGGATTTAAAAAGCGGAAAACAAGAGCTTTTTGAAAACATTATCAATCAATACATTTAATTTTAATTAAATAAAATTTCCTTTTTTTTAAACACCCTACAGCATAAGAATATCTTATTGTAGGGTGTTTTTTTATACACTCTTTTTTTTATTACTCAAAAACAGGATAGTACAGGATTCTCATACAAGATTAAAAAGCTAATATTGATGTATAAATAATTTGGCTTATTTAAAAGCAAATTCATTTTTTTTAGCATTTAGAAAAAGAAATTTCATCCTTTTTGGAAAATTATAATTTAGTTTTTAGTTTAGTTTTAGTGTGAGTTTTTAGTTTTAAGCCCTACCATTTATGCTAGGGCTTTTGAATTATAAAAGAAAAATTAATAGCAATGAAAATCAAAACTTTATGTATTAGTCTAAATTCAAAACACATTTTGATGATGATGCTATTCTCTTTGATGAGCATCGCTGCCAAATCCCAGGATAACAGAAGCTTTCAGATTTTTCAGTTTCCAGCCAATAAAATCCCAACCATTGACGGTAATAATGAAGATTGGAAAATAGTTCCTAAAAATTATGTTACAGGCATGGATCAATTGTGGGATGACAGTGGAAAACAACCCAAAGCCGACCCAAAAAATCTGGATGTTAGTGTAAAAGTAGGCTGGGTAAAAGGACTCAATCGTTTGTATTTTCTTTATGAAGCTTATGATGATTATTGGGATTTTTCACTTCCCGGATTACACAATGATACTTTCGAATTAATAGTCGATGCGGATCAGTCAGGAGGACCATTTATTGATCGTTTTCATCCAAATCCTGCACTGACTAATACCATGGATGCTTATTTCTCCTACCACGGAGTGCATGCACAAAACTATCATATTTTTACTCCTGCCGTAGATAAAGACTGGACTATGGTTTGGGGAAGCCAGCCGTGGATTAAAAATTTACCTTATGCAAATGCATCTTATCATTATGATTTTAAACCCGGACAAGGCGGAAAACTAACATTAGAATTCTGGATTACCCCTTTTGATTATGCCGGAAATGATCCGTCCAGAGCAGTGGAATCTATTTTAACCGAAAATAAAAACATCGATCTTTGCTGGGCAATAATCGATTATGATGATGTGAATAAAACCGAAAACAACGGTTTTTGGAACCTTTCCAAAGAACACAAAATGTACGGAAACGCTTCCTACAGCCTGCCTTTTAAACTAATGCCTTTGGAAAAGCAATTCAAAAAAGATATTGAAGCCAAATGGTCGCATAAAATTATAAACATGAACAAAAGAGAAGTCACTTTCTTTGATGAATCGGAAGGTGAAATCAACTCCTGGAATTGGGATTTTGGAGACGGAACTACCGCTACCACTCAAAATCCTATTCATCAGTATAAAGAAGCTGGCAAATATGTTGTAATTTTAAAAGTTCAAGGATCAAAAGGGACTTCTCAACTATCAAAAGTATGGGATGTTGCCGTAAAATAATAGCTATTAATCTATCTAACCACCAAAATTTAAGTACATGAAAACCAAACCATTCTCAACTGGAATTAAAATAGGCGTTGCAGCAGTCATAATGGCAATCCCAACATTGGCAAATGCACAACAACCTGCTAATGATGTTACCGCACCATTGCATCTTTTACAACCGGATTACCCAACACCTTACGGAGCAAAATCAACACAGGAAATTAAAGCGACGATTGATAAAATATATGCTTTTTTAGAAAAAACAACTCCTGCCAGTTTGATAGATAGTAAAACAAAACAAGAAGTTACTGATTTAAAAAAACTGGACGAAAACACCATTTTTGCTCCGGGAACTTTTAGATTGACCAGTTATGAATGGGGTGTAACTTATGCAGCAATGCTTCTTGCAACTGAAGCAACCGGAGATCAAAAATATGCTGATTATACCAATAAAAGATTAAAATTAATCGCTGATATCGCACCGTATTACAAGAAAGAAATTCAAAAAAACCCTAAGTTTCCTTCCCCAATTCATGGATTTTTAACACCACATGCTCTTGATGATGGTGGTGCTGTTACGGCTTCCATGATTAAAGCACAAAGAGCGGGTTTAAAAGCTGATTTAAAACCATTGATTGATCATTTCATGAATTACATCAGTACTAAAGAATTTCGCCTGACCGATGGAACTTTAGCCAGAAACAGACCGCAACCCAACACTTTATGGCTGGATGATTTGTTCATGTCGGTTCCTGCTTTGGCACAAATGGGGAAACTAACAGGCGACGTGAAATATTATGATGATGCCGTGAAACAAGTGAAACAATTCTCAGACAGAATGTACAACAGCGAGAAAAACTTATACATGCACGGATGGGTACAATCAATGGAAGAGCATCCGCAGTTTCATTGGGCTCGTGCCAATGGTTGGGCAGTGATGACTTTGGTCGAATTATTAGAAGTTTTACCAAAAGACCACCCTGGATACAATGGGGTTTTAAATCAATTAAGAGCACACATCAAAGGACTGGTTGCTTATCAGGACGGTACCGGTTTTTGGCATCAATTGATTGATCGCAATGACACTTACTTAGAAACTTCGGCAACTGCTATTTATGCTTTTTCTATTACTCGCGCCATCAACAGAGGCTATATTGACAAAGCAGCTTATGCTCCGGCAGCTTTATTAGCCTGGAATGCTGTTGCCACAAAAGTAAACGACAAAGGAGAAGTAGAAGGAACTTGTGTAGGAACCGGAATGGGATTTGACCCGGCCTTTTACTACTATCGACCAATCAATGTATTTGCAGCTCATGGTTATGGTCCTGTGATTTTAGCAGGTTCAGAAATTATTATAATGCTTAAAAACAATGAATTCGAAATCAACGACAGCTCCTTACAATTAAAACCTAGTAAATAAATTTTAAAAATATCATTTCATGAACAGCCTCATCATCAACAGCATAGTAGCATTATCAACTTGCTTTTTATCTTTTGGTCAGCCAAAAAAAGAAAAAAACAATTCTCCTGCTACACCTAATTTTGTAGTTATTGTTGCTGATGATGCCGGCTGGAATGATGTAGGTTATAATGGTTCCGAAATTCATACTCCTAATATTGATTGGTTAGCTAAAAATGGTGCCCAACTCAATCGTTTGTACGCTGCTCCTACCTGTTCTCCATCAAGAGCTAGTTTTTTTACAGGAAGACCTTCCAGCCGTATGGGAATTGTAGCTCCTATAAGCGACAAAAGTAATTTAAGTCTTCCCAGCGATGTGACCACTTTACCACAAGCTTTACACCAACAAAATTACCAAACGGCTTTGTTTGGAAAATGGCATTTGGGCTTGAATCCATCCAGCGGACCTAAAGCCTATGGTTTTGATTATTCTTATGGCTTTTTACACGGACAAATAGATCAATATTCTCACGAATACAAAAACGGAGATCCTAGTTGGCATCGAAATGGCGAATTCATAACCGAAAAAGGACATGTTACTGATTTGGTCGAAAACGAAGCAATTTCCTGGCTTAAAACTAAAAGAGATCCCTCTAAAAACTTTTACATTCAGCTGAGTTATAGCGCTCCGCATTTTCCTTTGCAGGAAGAAGACAAATGGAAAAAGCCCTATTTAAAAACCATCAAAAATAATTCCCGAAGAGATTATGCTGCTGCTATGGCACATTTAGATTACAGCATCGGGCAAATCCTAAAAGCCTTAAAACAACAGCATTTAGACAAGAATACCGTTATTATTTTTATGAGCGATAATGGCGCTATGGACAAATGGATTCCGGGAAACCAATATAAAGGAAGACATGCAGCCAATGACGTTTTAGGGAGTAATTATCCGTTGCGGGACTGGAAAACTTCTAATTACGAAGGAGCAATACGTGTTCCCGCCATCATCTATTGGAAAAACAAAATCAATCCTTCTTTAAACCAAAACTACATTTCGGTTACTGATTTAATGCCTACAATTTTGTCTTTGGCTGGAGCCAAATCACTTCCTAAAACTATAGAAGGAAAAAACATTTGGAATTCGATAATTTCTAATGATTCTATACCTAATCAATCTATTTATATCCGTGGGCATTTACAGGAAAGTATCATTGAAAAACCCTGGAAATTAATCCGAACAAGACATAAAAACAGCCCAACTGTTTTTGAACTTTTTAATATCGAAAAAGATCCTGAGGAGAAAGAAAACGTATTACAAATCCATCCTAATATTGCTGATAAATTAAAACAAGGTTTAGAAGTTCAATTTAGTAAAGATGCTACAGAAGTAAATTCAGCCGGAGAATAAATTAATCGGATAACAATCAGTGAAAATCTGTTTCATTTGTTTCATCCGTGTGCCAATATTAAATTTAAAAACAGTTCTAAGTTGTTCGAAAATCAAAACTAAATTATCCAAAACTATCTCCATTTTATCAATTTACACTATTTCAACTTAAAATCAGGCAAGTACAGGATACAATTTCAATATAAAATAAAGATTTTCGAAAATAAAATCAATTGTAATGAAACAATACCACATCATTTTAAGTTCGCTGTTATTTTTGCTTTTTGCATGTAAACCAACAGCGCAAGTCGGCAGTCATTCCAAAGATTTTAAACCGGATTGGATCAACAAAGTGGGTGCCAAAGAAAATAAATTCAACTCCAAAATTTATTATGCAAATGATTACGGAGCTATTAATGATGGTAAAACACTTTCGACTAAAAGTATTCAGAAAGCTATAGACGAATGCAGTAAAAATGGCGGTGGAACCCTTACTTTCAAACCTGGAAATTACTTAACAGGTTCCTTATTTATCAAAGAAGGCGTTCATTTTAATGTGCCAAAAGACGTAACTATTTTAGGTAGCGAAAATATTGCCGATTATCTCGAAATTGATACTCGGGTGGCAGGAATCGAAATGAAATGGCCAGCAGCTTTGATCAATGTTTTAGATCAAAAAAATGTAACACTGGATGGCGAAGGAACTATTGATGGTCAGGGAAAAGTATATTGGGATTACTACTGGAATTTACGCAAAGAATACGAAGCCAAAGACTTGCGATGGATTGTAGATTATGATGCCAAGCGTCCAAGAACCATTTTAATCACGAATTCTAAAAATGTATTTCTAAAAGATTTAAACATTCAAAGAGCAGGATTTTGGACGGTTCAGGTTTTGTATTCAGAATATGTAACCGTTGATGGCATCAAAATAAGAAACAACATTGGCGGACACGGACCAAGCACCGATGGAATAGATATTGATTCGTCAAAATGGATCTTAGTTCAAAACTGCGATATTGATTGTAATGATGATAATTTTTGTCTAAAAGCAGGACGCGACTGGGACGGATTAAGAGTCAACCGCCCAACAGAATATGTGGTGGTACGCGATTGCATTGCCCGTCAGGGTGCAGGATTATTCACTCTGGGCAGTGAAACTTCAGGAAGCATTCGTCATGTCTATGTTTCCAACATTCAGGGATACGGCACTAAAAACGGATTAAATATAAAATCAGCTACTAATCGAGGCGGAACGGTAGAAGACATTTATATGGAAAATATAAAAATGGAAAGTGTAGGTACTTTTATCACCATTTCGATGAATTGGAATCCCGCTTACAGCTATTCTAAACTTCCTGCAGGTTACACCGAAGAAACGCTACCTCCACACTGGAAAAAAATGCTTACTAAAGTGGAACCGGAGTCAAAAGGAATTCCAAGTTTTAGAAACATTCATCTGAAAAACATTGACATCAAAGGAGCCAAAAAAGCGATTTCAGTAGCAGGATTAGAAGAATCCATTGTAGAAAATGTAACGCTAAAAGATGTGCACATTACAGCCGAAACTGCCGGAAGCATTAAATACAGCAGCAACTGGATGCTGGACAATGTAACTATAAATGCATTGGATCATTCGACGATAAAAATTGAAAACACTAAAAATGTAGATTTTTCAAAATCTGTAAACAAATAAAAAATAAAGCCACGAATTCACTAATTTAAGTATTGAGGTTTAGCATCAAAAAATTATTTATTATTTCACAAATTAAAATAAAATTTGAGAAATAAAAAGGATAATAAACAACAAATAAAATTCGTGACCCGAGCGATAGCGAATAGACGAAGTAATTCGTGGCAAAAAAAAAATAATTCTATAATGAAGTTTAAAGTTTCTATTTCTCTTATTTGTCTTTCTTTTGCTATACC
This sequence comes from Flavobacterium flevense, assembly GCF_900142775.1. Taxonomy (GTDB): domain Bacteria; phylum Bacteroidota; class Bacteroidia; order Flavobacteriales; family Flavobacteriaceae; genus Flavobacterium; species Flavobacterium flevense. Next base: position 179,806 of record NZ_FRCC01000004.1, on the reverse strand, counting down.
CAATCTGACTGCTCAAAGTCAAAATGTATGGCATGGAGAAGCACGAAAAATCCATTACGCACCCGAAGGCAAAAGTTTCGTTCTAAAAAACGGAACCCGAAAATTCAATCGTGCTTTATACGGTAACAATACTGCTTTTAGAGTTGAAGCCGGAGATTTACCTGAATTTGCTACTTACATGCCAGGAATGGGTGGGAATTTGAAACTGGGAATTATCAACGGTAAAAACAGCAAATGGATTACCGAAGCCGATAAAATAAACACCAAATATACTCCCGGAATTGTAGAATATGAGATAAACGATGCTTTACTTGGTAAATCTTCATTGACGATTCAAGTTGTAGCTTTGGCAGACAGCGATGGTTTTATCTTAAAAGTTATTGGCAATAATATCCCTGAAAACATTTCGTTGGTTTGGGCTTATGGTGGAGCCAGCGGAAAAAAATTCTCCAGAAACGGAGACATTGGTGGTGATCCTGAATCGGTGTTTTACTTGCATCCGGAATATTGTATCAACAATAAATACTTAATTAATAAAAACAGTTTTACGCTTTCCTATGGTTCTGAAAGCAGTAAAAAAGTAACCGAAAACACGCAAATAATGAATGCTGTTTTCCCGGATTCAAAAACGCATTTGTCCAGTGCTAATTTCTTAAAAACACCTTTAGAAAATTACACTTCTAAAGTAGATTCAGCTCCAATGATTATTGGACAATTGAACCAATTTTCGAAAGAAGGAAATTATTGGCTGTTTGAAAACACTGCAAAAATTGACAATACAAGCCAAAAAGCAATAGCCGAAAAATTCCAAAAAGCCCTTGCACAAAGCGAAGTTTTGGCAAACCGAATTAAAGTGAACACTCCTGACCCTTACATCAATACTTTGGGCGGAGCATTAGCCATGGCTGCGGATGCTATTTGGGAAAATCCGGCTTATTTACACGGAGCAATTGCCTGGCGTATGCACTTAAATGCCTGGCGTGGTGCTTATGTTGCTGATCCTTTAGGTTGGCACGACAGAGCAAAAACCCATTTTGAAAGTTATGGAAAATCGCAAGTTACTGAGCCTGAAACGGGTCCGGTTGTACCTGATACAGTTAGAAATTATGCCCGCCAATTAGAAAAAATTGGTACTTCGATGTTTAGCAGTGGTTACATTAGTCGCCATCCAAACCGAAATGACGTAGCGCATCATTATGATATGAATCTGGTTTTTATTGACCAGTTAATTCGTCATTTTAAATGGACTGGCGATATCGATTTCCTGAAAAAAATGTGGCCTGTTATCAAAAGACATTTGGCTTGGGAAAAAAGAAATTATGATGTAGATGGCGATGGCATGTATGATGCCTATGCAGCGATCTGGGCGAGTGACGGTTTGGGCTACAGTGGTGGTGGCGTAACCTACACTTCCGCATACAATTATTATGCGAATAAAATGGCTGCTGAATTAGCTCCAATTGTGGGCGAAGACGGCTCTTCTTATGCCAAAGAAGCGGCACACATTCATCAGGCCATTCAGCAAAAATTATGGAAAAATAACAAAGGTATTTTTGCGGAATACAAAGACCTATTAGGCAACCAACTGACGCATGATACACCCGGAATCTGGACGGTTTACCACGCTTTAGACAGTGAAATAGCCAATCCTTTTCAGGCGTATCAGGCGTTACGATTTGTAGATACCGAAATTCCTCATATTCCCGTTGCTGCAGAAGGTTTGGATAAAGACAATTTGGAATTAATTTCCACCACAAACTGGCAACCCTACACCTGGTCTGTCAATAATGTGGCACTTGCCGAAATTTTGCACACCGCATTAGCGTACTGGCAAGGCGGACAATCGGAAAAAGCATACCAACTTTGGGAAAGTGGTTTAATCGAAAGCATGTATCTGGGTGCCTGTCCGGGAGGATTTGAACAATTATTATTTCAGGATGCCATTCGTGGCGAATTGTACCGCGATTTTGCCGATCCAGTTGGGATGACTGGACGAACATTAGTAGAAGGACTTTTCGGAATTCAGCCTGATGCGCTTAAAAACACTTTAACCATACAGCCGGGCTTACCAAAAGCCTGGAATCATGCTTCGCTTGAAATTCCTGACATAGCTTTTTCTTTCGAAAGAAAAAACGATACTGACATTTACCAAATTACACCTCATTTTTCGACAAAAATGAACTTAAATTTAATAGTCAACGCTACTCATTCAACAATTAGCAAAGTGATTGTTAATGGAAAAGAAGTACCATGGAAAATGATTGACGGAACAGTTGGCAGCCCAAAAATAAGTATCGAAAATCCGTATGCTGGTTCCTACAAAATTGAGATTGTGTGGAGTAACGAAACCTTAGAGCAACTGGCTCCAATTTCGTCCATTTGCGAAGGCGAAAACATTCGTATTGCAACAAAAAACGCTAGTATTTTAGAAATAAAAGATACTCAAAATGCATTAAAAAATCCGGTTATCAATACTAATGAAATTACTGCGGTGGCGAATACTATTGGCAACAAATCATTTTTTGTAAAACTAAAACAAAAAGAAATGATTTGGTGGCAGGCCATTGATATTAACATCAAACCTAATCTCGAAGTAATTTCGAATGCGATACAAGGAGAAAATGCTGTAGTAATTATCAAAAACAATACTGAAAAAGCGGTAAACGGTTTCTTTATTTCGAATCAAAAAGGAAGCAAAACGAAATTTAGTTTACAAACCAATTCAGAAAACAACATGGAAATTCCGTTAGGTCAATTGGATTCAGGAACGAATCAGCTGGAAATGAATTTAGAAGATGGAACTACAACAAAATTGAGTTTTACCAACTGGGACATTGCAAGTAATGCTAAAGCAAAATGGGAAGCTGTAAAACTAGACGCGTTTTTTAATGATAAAATCACGAATATTTTCGAAAACAAATACATGAGTCCAAGAGCACAATCGCCAAGTCTTCAAATCCCAACACAGGGAATCGGGAACTGGTGTTATCCTTTTATAAAACCTATAATTGACGACTCCGGATTAAGAGCCAAAGCAGGAACGAATAATCAGATTATTAGTCCGCAAGGTGTTCCGTTTACAACGCCTTCAACTGATAAAAATATCGCTTTTGTCTCGCAATGGGATAATTTCCCTAATGCGCTTTCAATCCCGCTGTCGGGAACGGCATCTCAGGCTTATTTGATGATGGCTGGAACGACAAATCCAATGCAAAGCCGTTTTATTAACGGTGAAATTATAGTGACTTACAGCGATGGAAGCAGCGAAAAACTGGAACTTAAAAATCCGGAAAACTGGTGGCCAATAGAGCAGGATTATTATACTGATGGTTATGCTTTTACTACTAATGCGCAAAAACCTCCAAGAGTGTATTTAAAAACCGGAAACATCACACGCGATTTCAAAGATTTTAAATCCATAAAAGGATTCAGTGATTTTGGTGTAGAAGGCGGTGCCGGAACAATTATTGATATACCGCTGAACAAAAATAAAACGCTAAAAAATATAGAAATTAAAGCCATTGCCAATGAAGTCATTATTGGAATTATGAGTTTAACGTTAAACAGAAACTAAGTATGAATAGAAAAGAATTTTTAGGCACCACTTTGTTGGCTTCATTAGCAGCCATGCTTCCTGTGCATGCTCATGATTTTTTAACTATCGACCAGGAACCAAAACTATCCGATTTTGCCAAAAGCTTATCGCCAGTAGGTCGCGCCTTAGAATTTGAAGATTACTATGTGTGGTGCAACAGTCCTATTGAAGGACCGGATAGAAAGATTCATGTGTTTTTTTCCCGTTGGCCTAAATCCAAAGGTATGAGCGGATGGATTAACAGTTCTGAAATTGCTCATGCTGTTGCTAATACACCCGAAGGCCCTTATGAATATGTGAGTACAGTGCTTTCGCCAAGAGGTGAAGGTTATTGGGATGCAACCACTTGTCACAATCCAAGCATTCATTTTGTAGATGGAAAATATGCCTTGTTTTTTTTAGGAAATTCTAATGGAAAAATGAATACCAAACGCATTGGTCTGGCTACAGCTGATTCGCTTTACGGGCCATGGACAAGACCGGACGAACCTTTATTATTACCCGGAAAAGAAGGGCAATGGGACGATTTATTGACTACCAATCCTTCGTTTATCAAACATCCTAATGGAGAGTATTGGTTGTATTACAAATCGCTGGATACGGATGGTTATGTTCATCCAAAATTTGAAACCAAAGGAAACCGAAAATATGGTTTGGCTACAGCCAAATCTCTGGAAGGACCTTATACCAAATATGAAGGAAATCCTGTGGTTGATTTTCATACTATGGGAAACAATCAGCAATGTGAAGATGCTTATGTATGGTTTGAAAACGGCAAATTTAAAATGCTGGCTCGGGATATGGGAGTCTTTGGCATGGACAAAGGATTGTATATGGAATCCAAAGATGGTAAACACTGGTCAGAACCCTTGATAGGTTATCAGGAACTGAGTAAATATATCACACAAGCTCCTGCTCCAAAACATTTAAACCGATACGGCAGAGTCGAAAGACCCCAACTCTTATTTCAAGACGGAAAGCCTACTTACCTATTTACCGCTTCGCAAGGCGGAAAATATGAAACCGCTTCCGCTTTTATTTTTAAAATCAATCAAAAATTATAATATATGAAAAAAGTATTCATCACACTCTCCTTGTGTTTGTTATTAACCACAGCAAAAGCACAGGATAAAATTGACCGAAAAGCATTAGTAAGCAGACATAATGTAAATATCACAAAAATTGACACTTTAAATTCGTTATCAGTTGGTAACGGAACTTTTGCGTTTACCGTTGATGCTACCGGTTTACAAACGTTCCCGGATTATTATCAGGCGGGTGTTCCGTTAGGTACGCAATCCGAATGGGGATGGGATGCTGTTCCCAACACCGAAAATTATAAGTTTGAAGAAACACTGAGAGACTTTGACCAGAATGGCAGAAAAGTTCCTTATTCTGTTCAGCAAAAAACACCGGAGCATGCTGCAAAAGCCGTAGAATATTTCCGTGCCAATGCACACCGATTGCAACTGGGGAATTTAGGTTTTGAATTCTACAAAAATGACGGAACACTGGCAAAACCATCTGATATTAAAAACATTAAACAAGTTCTTAATGTGTGGACAGGTGAAATCGAAAGTACTTTTACTTTTGAAGGAACTCCTGTAAAAGTCTGGACCGCTTCGCATCAGGAAAAAGATGTTATTGGAGTCAAAGTTGCTTCTGATTTAATGAAAAAAGGACAATTGAAAATCCGCCTTCGTATTCCTTTCCCAACCATGAAATGGGGAGACAATGGAAACCAATGGAAATCTGATTTCAAATACACCAGCACCCTTTCGAACAATGGAAAAAACGAAGCTATTGTATCACACAAGATGGATTCGATAACTTATAATATTGGTTTAAAATGGAAAGGAAATGCAGCTATTGCTCAAAAAGAAGCGCATTATTATCTTTTAACTCCTTCTAAAAGCAACCAATTTGAATTCAGTTGCGAATTTGCACCAGCTCATAAAGGAAAATTAAGTATTCCGGATGTTGCAGCGGTACAATCGAGCAGCGTTGCCGGATGGGGAAAATTCTGGAAAAGCGGTGCTGCAGTTGATTTTTCACAATGTACTGATGAACGCGCTTTTGAATTAGAAAGAAGAGTAATTTTATCGCAATACTTAACCAAATTGCAATGTACAGGAAATGAACCGCCACAGGAAACGGGGCTGACTTACAACAGCTGGTACGGAAAACCCCACTTAGAAATGCACTGGTGGCATGGAGTTCATTTTCCGTTATGGGGAAGAGCTGGTTTGTTAGAAAAAAGTTTGCCTTGGTACAACAAAGTCTATGACAATGCTAAAAAAATTGCCGAAAGGCAAGGTTTTGAAGGCGTAAGATGGCAAAAAATGACTGATCCGGATGGTAACGAAGCACCATCTTCTATTGGAGCATTATTAATTTGGCAACAGCCACACTTTATTACTTATGCCGAATTAATGTACCGCAAATACAAAGACAAAGCTACTTTAGATTTATACAAAAAACGTGTTTTTGCTACGGCTGATTTTATGGCTTCTTTTGCTTATTATGACAAAGAGAAAAAAAGGTATATTCTGGGGCCTGGAGTAATTCCTGCTCAAGAACGTTTTAAAGCCGTTGAAACTTTCAACCCAACTTATGAATTGGCGTATTGGAACTGGGCTTTAAACACCGCTTTAGAATGGAAAAAACGTTTAGGAGAACCGGAAGTAGCCAAATGGAAAGATGTTATTGCTCAATTATCTAAACTTCCTGTTCAGGAAAATGTATATTTAGCTACCGAAAGCGCTACCGATTCTTATACGAATCCGGAATACAAAACCGACCATCCATCCGTTTTTGGAACCTACGGAATGTTGCCGGAAACGACTTTGTTAGACAAAAAAATCATGAAGAATACCTTCGATTTGATTTGGAAAACATGGTCATGGGAAGACACTTGGGGATGGGATTTTCCAATGACAGCTATGACAGCAGCTCGTTTAGGAATGCGTGACAAAGCGGTTGATGCGTTGTTTATGAAAGTGCAAACCAATACTTATTTGGCTAACGGACACAATTATCAGGAAGATCGTTTACCAATTTATCTTCCGGGAAATGGAGGATTACTTACAACCGTAGCCATGATGTGTGCCGGTTGGGATGGTACTACCGAAAAAAATCCGGGTTTCCCTAAAGATGGAAAATGGAATGTACGCTGGGAAGGTCTTGAAAAAATGTTTTAGTAAGTTAAATCCTGAGAATTAAAAACTCTCAGGATTTTTTTTTAAATTTTCTTTTTTGCTTGATCAAAAAAGAAACAAAAAAATCAAGTCTTACGCACCCTCGTCGGTCAAATCAGTTTTCGAATACTAAAAGAAAATAACTCGCTGCGCTCAAACAGATTTTCTTTTTACGTATTCTTCAAACATTTGACACTCGACTGCGGATGCTAAGGACGTTTACACCTGATATAAACTACATTAAATTTTTAGATGATTTAAACCTTAAGCCTTATTTAAAGTCCAAAAGACAATTTAATCAAAACCCTATTAACCAATTTAACCACCAAAATGAAAAAATACCTGATAGCATTACTGGCTTTTCAGCTGTCGAGCACTTTATTATTCAGTCAAAGGCAAATGGAATCCTTAGACAGAGGGCTAATTGCCGTAAAAGAAAACGGACGCTTTTATGTTAGCTGGAGAGTTTTAGGAACCGATGCTGATAATTTAGCTTTTAACTTGTATCGAAAAAGCGGAACCAACACTCCCATTCGTGTCAACGACAAACCTATTTCTGACGCAACCAATCTAATTGATGAAAAAGCCAATCCCACTGAAAACAATAGCTGGTTTGTAAAAACTGTTGTAAACGGAGTCGAAAAACAAACAAAAGGAAGTTTCAGCATTCCGGCCAATAGTCCCGATAAAAACTATTTATCCATTCCGTTAAAAGGGATATCCGGTTATACTCCTAACGACTGTTCTACGGGAGATTTAGACGGAGACGGACGTTATGATTTAGTGGTTCACATGGCGGGTGCTGGGAAAGACAATTCTTTTACAGGAATAAGCGACACTCCTGTTTTTCAAGCCTACACCTTAGAGGGGAAATTTTTATGGGAAATTAATTTAGGCAAAAACATTCGCGAAGGTGCCCATTATACCCAATTCATGGTCTATGATTTAGACGGTGATGGCATAGCCGAATTGGTTTGTAAAACTGCCGATGGTACGACTGATAGTGCCAACAATGTGGTGGGAGACGCATCAAAAGACTGGCGGGATTTGAATAAAAATTCACCCACTTATGGTAAAATTTTACAAGGCCTGGAATACCTGACTGTTTTTGACGGAAAAACAGGGAAAATTGTCCACACTGTTCCTTATATTCCTGAAAGAGGCGACATAGGAAAATGGGGTGGAAAAGGCGGAAACGGAAAAAACGATAACACCGGAAACAGAGTCGATCGTTTTACGGCTTGTATTGCCTATCTTGACGGTGTACATCCAAGTGTGGTGATGTGCAGAGGATATTATGGTCGAATTGTGATGGCCGCCTGGGATTTTAAAGACAAACAATTAACTTCAAAATGGGTTTTTGACAGTAAAAATGGAGGAAATCCTTATTCGGGAATGGGGAATCACGGACTCTCTGTAGCCGATGTAGATCATGACGGAAAAGACGAAATTATCTTTGGTGCTATGGTTGTTGACAATGATGGAAAAGGCTTGTACACCACCGGTTTCAGACATGGGGATGCACTTCATGTAAGCGATTTAGATCCCGAAATTCCCGGTCAGGAAGTTTTTGGCGTACACGAAATCGAAGAAGGCACTAAAGGTCCCGGAGTAGCTTTGTTCTCGGCTGCCGATGGAAAAGTATTGTTTACCGCAATGGAAGATCAGGATATAGGAAGAGGTGTTGCTGATAACATTGATTCGAGCAGAGTGGGTGCTCAAATGTGGTGGTCAGGTTCTAAAGGTTTGTATGACATCAAAGGGAATAAAATTGGGGAAGCACCTCGTTCTACCAATTTCTTAATTTACTGGGATGGCGATGCTTCGAGAGAAATTTTAAATTCGAATTATATTGACAAATACGGAAAAGGCAGAATTTTCACTGCCGAAGGTGCCCGTTCTAATAATGGTTCAAAATCAACTCCTGCCCTTTCGGCTGATATACTGGGCGATTGGAGAGAAGAGTTGATTTTAAGAAGTGAAGACAATAGTGAATTGCGGATCTATTCTACCACAATTCCAACCGCAATCAGACAATATACGCTAATGCACGATTCGCAATATCGTTTAGCGATAGCCTGGCAAAATGTAGGTTACAATCAGCCGCCACATACCAGTTTTTATATGGGAACCGGAATGAAACCAGCTCCAAAACCGAATATTAAATTGGTTCCTTAATAGGTATTTTATTTTAAATGAAAGCCACGAATTCACGAATTAAATTTTTTATAATTAGTGAATTCGTGGCTCTGTTTTTAACTGCATTAAAAAAAATATTCTATACGTCTGTCAGAGACAGAATAACTCAAAGCCGGAGACTCCATCTGGTGCTCGTTTGCAACGAGTACCTACTTACTTTTAAGAACAAAATGAAGCGTTTGCAACGCGGTTCTTAAAAACCCTTACCCGTCCAAACAATAATTTTTCACGCAGATTCTACAGATTTTCGCAGATTTTTTTTAAATAATTTTTCTGCGAAAATCTGCAAAATCTGCGTGCCTTTTTATCTATGACAGCTCCGCAAAGTCTCCGACTTTGAGGTAGTGACAATCGGTTTTTAACCGATACTTTTTACGTCTGTCAGAGACAGATTAACGCATCCTCAAAGTCACAGACTTTGCGGAGCTGAGAAAGCCACGAATTCACGAATTTTAATAATTTAATTCGTGAATTCGTGGCTCTATTTTTACCTGCCTTACAAAACAATATTCTATACGTCTGTCAGAGACAGACTAACGCATCCTCAAAGTCACAGACTTTGCGGAGCTGAGCAGCTGAGAAATTATCGAATTGTTTTCCAAAAATCATCCTTAGGAAGGATATTCTTCAAAGTATATTTTGCAGCTTCTTCTTTTGTTAATTGATGTGACCAGGAAACTCTTTTATTCGTTTTTGCTCCTTTTCCTTTGTTCTTATATTCCGCATAAAAAGTAGTTTTCGTTTTATCAGGAAAACGCTCATCTGCCCATGGATTCCAACCTTCCGGCAAAATATGGCTTCCTAATTTTGATTTTATAAATACTGTTTTAGCATAAGGACGCCACGGACGGCCTAAGAAAACTTTGGTCACATTGGCATCAGCAATCAATACGCAATTAAAAAAAACATAACCAAATTCCTGATTTTCGGGAGTAGATGCTGCTGTAATATAGGAATCTTTTTTACTGCGAATAGTACAATCTACAAATACTGCTCTGGCTGGACCAAAAATAAAATCAGTTGTCCCATCGATATAGCAATTTTCATAGTATTGATAATACCCATCACCGTCAGTCAGCAAAGTATCCTGACAACCTAAAATATTCGAATTTCTTATTATAAAACGATTCCCTTTTGCACACAAAGAAACCGCTTGCCCTTTTTCGCACCAGGAATTTTCAATGGTCAAGTTTTCTATTTGAACATCATCGGCGCGAACTAAAAGTGTGTAGGAATCGGAAGTTCCAAAATTTCGATTCGAATTTGGATTTGGTTTTCCTGAATAATCATCATTGGTAATAATCGTATTTTCTTTATCCTCACCTATTAATTTCAATCCTGGTTTAGATGACAGAATAACTAACTTCTCTTTATAAATTCCTTTTTTAATATAAATTTCAACAGCTCCTTCATCGGTATTTGCTGCATCAATTGCAGCCTGAACGGTTTTGAAATCACCGCTTCCATCCTGAGCAACTATTAACTTTTTATCTGAATCTAATTTTAATTCTGCACCAAAACTAACATTCGAAAAAACACAAAAAAACAATACTAAAATATACTTCATCGTCTAATAATTTAATTATACATTCTTTCAATAAAGAACATAGCGAACTCCAAAAATAAAGAAAAAAACTCAGTTTTCGGTAATCGATTACAAGCTATAAAAAACACGAAATAGCTTCTTATTTAGAAGTTATTATCTTATTTTAGACGGCTATTAAAAAACCGTCAAAACTTCTTCAAAATAATCATTTAATGAAAAACAAAATCCAAAATTCACTTCTAATAGTATTTGTCTTTACAACACAACTTTTTTGGAGTCAGGAAAGCAAAAACAGCTTTCTTATTGCCAACAAAAATGAAGTTTCATCCATTTACATCGATCAAAATACAGACCAACTAGTGGTTTGGGCAGTAAATGAACTGGCAAACGACATTCAGGAGATCACAGGGCAAAAACCTGAGATTATTTCGACTCAAAAAACGACTTCTAAAAGCGGAATTTACATTGGACAAATTGATGAAAATCTTTTAAAAAATTATAAAAAAACAAATAAAAATTTATCCGGCTCCTGGGAAAAATTCAGCATCAGTAACACAAAAAACAATTTGTACATTGTAGGAAGTGATGTTCGCGGAACGGTTTACGGAATTTTTGAAACTGCCGAAAAATTAGGGATTTCACCATGGAAATGGTGGGCTGATGTAAACCCTATTAAAAAAGAAACATTAGTTTTGAATCTTCCTGCTGGCGGCGTTACCGAAAATCCTTCGGTGCAATTTCGTGGGATATTCTTAAACGATGAAGACTGGGGATTGCAACCCTGGGCGGCTAAAACATTCGAAAAAGAAACGGGGGATATTGGTCCTAAAACCTATGAAAAAATATTTCAATTACTGTTGCGTTTGAAAGCCAACACGATTTGGCCAGCGATGCACGAATCGACTAAAGCATTTTTTAAAATCGAAGGTAACAAAGAAATGGCTCAAAAATACCATATTCTGCTGGGAACTTCGCATGCCGAACCCATGTTGAGAAACAATGTTGACGAGTGGAAAAAAGAAACCATGGGTGCTTTTAATTATTTTACCAATAGCGAAAACATCAATAAATATTGGCAAGATCGTTTGAATGAAGTTCGTGATAGCAAAGCAGAAGCCTCTTTCACACTTGGAATTCGCGGGGTTCATGACAGCCAGATGGAAGGTGCTAAAAGTACTGAAGAAGCTAAAGAAATGGTTGAAAAAGTCATTACTAAACAACGCGAAATGCTGGCTTCGACCTTTAAAAAACCCATTACTTCTATTCCGCAAGTAATGATTCCGTATAAAGAAGTTTTAGAATTGTACAACAAAGGACTTAAGGTTCCTGAAGATGTGACACTGATGTGGACGGATGATAACTACGGTTATATCAGACGAATTAGCGACGAAAAAGAGCAAAAAAGAATTGGCGGCGGCGGTATTTATTACCATCTAAGTTATTGGGGAAGACCGCATGATTATTTGTGGTTATCCACGGCACAACCCGGTTTAATTTGGTCAGAAATGTCAAAGGCTTACGCCAATGGAGATCAAAAAATGTGGATTGTGAATGTAGGCGATATCAAACCTGCCGAATATGATTTGGAATTTTTCATGGATTTAGCTTGGGATATCAACTCCATAAAACCGGATGGAATCAATGAGCATTTGACAAACTGGGCAGCAAGAGAATTTAACGATGCCGTTGCTAATGAGGTAAGCCATATAATGAGCGAATATTACCGATTAGCCATGTTGAGAAAACCCGAATTCATGGGCTGGAGCCAAACAGAACCTACTACCCAAATTAATCCTTCTGAATTTACTGTTGATGAAGCCAAACGAAGAATCCAACTTTATGATGAATTAGTTGAAAAAGTAAATGGTTTGTCTGTATCTATTCCTAATGAACGAAAAGATGCCTGGTTCCAGTTGGTTGTATATCCTGTAAAAGCAGCCACTTATATCAATCATAAATTTCTCTATTGGAAATTATCTTTAGAAAGTAAAGACGAAACAGAAAAGGAAAAATTCGAAAATTTATCGAAAGAAGGTTTCGAGCAAATTGAAAAATTGACTCAGTATTACAATACCGGAATGAGTAATGGAAAATGGAACAATATGATGAGTATGGCACCGAGAAAATTGCCTGTTTTTGAACCCATAAAATATGATAACACCCAAAAAATTGAAGAAAGCAAAACTAATACAACTGAATTAATTGCCATTCAGGCAAAGGATTTTACAGCAAGTCAAGGCGCTAAAAATTACCAATGGAAACTGATTGAAGGATTTGGCTACAGCAATGCTGCTATCACGCTGTTTCCTTTAAAATCAAGTTATTTTGAAACCGAAAAACCTTCGGTAACTTATACTTTCGAAACTAAAAAAACAGGAGAATACGAAATTGAAGTTCGCTTTATTCCCACGCATGCTAACAATTCAGATCATCAGGCGACTATTTCATTCGATGGAAAAACTTCTGAAACATTCAAGCTAAACAGCTATGACAGAAACGCTGCATGGAAAGCGAATGTATTGCGGAATGCTGCTATTTTTAGGCTTCCGGTAACAATAGAAAACACAGGAAAACACACTATAAAAATCGAGGTAAATCAAACCGGAATTGTAATTGACCAATTAGCCATTTTCCCAAAAGGACAAAAAAAATATGAGATACCGTTTGATTAAGGGTATCTCATATTTTAAAACTTATTCTAATTTTTTTTAGTTCGTCACTTCGAGTGATTTTGAATGATAATGCGATAGCTTTATTGTTCAAAATTGTATCGAGAAGTCATTCTAAATTATAGTTCTCTATATTATCAATGACGTTTTTGTCAAAGGTAAAAAATTAGATTTTCCAATTTTCTTTTTTGCTTGATCAAAAAAGAAACAAAAAAATCAAGTCTTACACTTCCTCGTCGGTCAAATTAGTTTTCAAATGCTAAAAGAAAAGAACTCGTCCCGAAGCATCGGGACTCAAACAACTTTTCTTTTTACGCATTCTTCAAACATTTGACACTCGACTGCGGACGTTAAGGACAACTAAAACACAAAAACTAATTTATTTACTCCACTGCATCTGAAGGCAAACTATCAATTTCTTTTTTACTTAAAACAAAATCTCTAATCTTGCTTCCTTTTAGGTTTCTTAACTCTTCTGCAGCGGTCTCGGCAACAATATTAGCTCCTGCTCTACCGGTATGGGTATGATCTTTAGGATAAAATTCTTTTACTTTTTCCGGTCCTAAAGCTTCAAATTTTTGAGCTACTTTTTTACTTAAATTGATATAATCTGCTTTTTCAAGCTCTGCTACTTGTTGCGACCATTTAATATATGTTTCGTCTCTTTGTTCCACTTTTCCGTTTGGCCATTCGTTTCTTGGAGTCAAACTCATCACAATTGGAGTCGCTTCTTTTTCTCTGGCTTCACGAATGTATTTCTTCATATACCAACCGTAAGTATGCACCGTTTCCATCAAACTGTCTGCACGATTGACTACTTGGGTTTCATCGCCAATTCCGTTGATAGAACCTCTAAATTTTTCTTTGTCAATTTTACCGGCATCGTTATGTCCAAACTGAATAATAACGAAATCTTCCGGCTGGATTTCTTTTTTGGTTTTCTCCCAAAGTCCTTCAAAATCAAAAGTACGTGAACTTCTTCCACCTCTGGCTTTGTTGACGATATTCACTCTGGTAGTGTCAAAATAGCGAGGTAACATCACACCCCAGCCTACTGCATTTTCATTTTTGTTATCTGCCATTGTAGAATCACCAATCAGGAAAATATTAATTTTTCGAGGCAATTTGATTTTCGGGTTTTCCAGAATATACTTTTTTAAAGGATTTTTAGAAACTTGCAAACCTTCAATTATAGAAGTTGCAGCTACCACAGCTCCTTTTGCTGATGGATGGGTATGGTCTTTTTTATAAAAATACGTTCCAGTTACCTTTGCTTCGCCAAATTGCTCTAACTTTTTAGCCATTCGATCATTCAAATCAATAAATGTTACTTTTTCCTGATCTGCAATTTGCTTTGCCCATAATCCGTAAGAAGTATTGTTTCTTGGCAATTTTCCGTCTTTCCAGGTATTTCTTGGAATTGGTGACATCACCACCGGAATAGCTCCTTTTTCTTTCGCTTCTTTTACTATTTTACGAATGTACCAGCCGTAGCTATGTACTGTTTCGCGTTTTTTAGTAATCAAATTATCAATTTCTTCCGTTTTTTCAGAAATTCCTTTTATGGTACCTCTGGCCCTTATGGTATCATTTAGCGGTCCGTCATCATTATGACCAAATTGGATTAAAACATAATCCCCTTTTTTCAGTTTTTTATACACCGCATCCCATAAGCCTAAATTCTGATAGGTTCTGGTACTTGTTCCTCCCAGTGCATGATTTTCTACTGTGACTTTAGTACTGTCTAAAAACTGCCCTATGTAATCGCCCCAGCCCCAAAGACCTCCTGTTCCATCGCCACGACCATTTTTAACCGTAGAATCTCCTACCGTATAAACTGTTATTTTTTGTTGTGCATCAGCCTTAAATTGCACTAAAAAAAGTGCTAAAAAGGCAAATAACATTAATTTATTATTCTTCATTTTTTAGTATTTGTTGTTATACTTCTTCTCTATTTTTGTACCCACGAATTCTCGAATAATTTTTATTTATTAATTTTCTTTCTATATAATTGTCACAAATACAATTCGACTTTGTCGAAATTAATTAGCGTAATCTGGCAATAATATTTAAAAAATTATTCGAGAATTCGTGTCAAAATAAATTATTATTTATCTAAAATCGAACCATAAATTCATCTGAATTCCTTCGTCTCCACTTTTAATTCGGATACTTGCCGGCTGACTGTGTGGCCCGTGATGCTCAATTGGTTTAAAGGAACGCATGGCCGGAATTTCATACATAAACGAAATATTTCCTTCCGGGAAAGCGGGTTGCGGATAAGCACCTTCAAAAGCATTTTTAGGTAAATCCGGAGTAAATAATCTTAAAAACACTTTTTCGGAAGCCGAAAACATTTTAAAACTATTATTTCCTTTAGCTTTTAAAGCTCCTCCATAAAAATCAGCATGATAGCCTTTAAATTCCGGTAATACCATGTTTTCAAAACTTTCTCCCGGAATGGTTTGATTGTATTCTTTCTCCCAAATTCCATAAGTCGTTCCCTGAATTCTGTTTTTCCAGACATGATAAGGTCCTTTCCCAAGCCATTTCATACTCTCTACTCCTTCTTCAGGAAAATCAAAAGTAATACCAAAAGCATCTACTTTATCCTGAAAAAATGCACCATCAAAACCATTATTAGCTCCTGCATCTTTAAGCGCTAACATTTCCATTTTCAATCGCCCATCGGCAGTCATGGTCCATTTGATATTTTTGATTCCTCCTTTATAATTCACTGTAACTACAGCATTATTATTTTCTACAGCAGATTCAATATTTTTCACTTCGGCTATCATCCCAATTGGTGTTGGCCCATTGGTCAAAGGCACAATTCCGTTTTTATTTTTAACTGTAGTGATTTTTCCAGTTTTTTTATCGAATGTAACCTGAACTTCTTTGCTAATCAATGTAACCGAAGCAGCTTCGTCTTTGATACTCACTTTTGCTTTTGATTCTTTTTTCAATAAAAATTTCTCAGCAAAGTAATCGGCTTTGTGAATAGTCCAGGTCCAGGTATAGATTTCTCTTCCGTGCTGGTCATGAGCGGTAATTTCTACCCAGTCTCCTTCGAAAAAGTTTGCTCCAACAGGCATTTTTATCTTCGAAGTTTCACCTGGTTCAATACTTGGAATTTCAATTTTTCCTTTCTCTAAAATAGAACTGGTATTTTTACCGTAAAAAGCCTCTTTGTCTCCCTTAACCACTTTGTACTCCATCGTACAAGTGTTTAGATCACTAAAAATATAATCGTTACTAATAAAAAACGAACCATCAAACTTAGAAGTAATACTTACTGGCGCAAACTGAATAGGTGCCCAGATTTCCTTAATAGCATAAAAACTCCCTTCTTTTTCACGGTGAGGACCAAGAACTCCATCGGCAGCCAGAGATCCTTTCGAATCAAATTGTTCTTTTCCTGTCCAGTCACTTCTTTTAACTGCTTCATCACAAAAAACCCAGATAAATCCACCGGCAAACAAAGGGCTTTCCTTAAAATGATTCCAGAAATCCTGTAATCCGGCACCACCGCCATTATCATACGTAGCATGCATAAACTCTGTTGGAAAAAAGACATTTTCTCCTTTTACAAAACGATGAATCCCGGTTTGATACGCCGGATAGTGGTGTACATCCCAACCATCATAATCGGACCAAGGATGAATTACAATACGTTTTTGAGGATCTAAATCTCTGAAAACCTGATCTACTTTATAATTCCATCCGCCTTCGTTTCCGTTGTCCCATATAATAACGGATGCGTGATTGACATCGCGCGTTACCATTTCTGTTACTAATTTGGTTCCGGTCTCCGTATCATACGAATTTTGCCAACCTGCTAATTCATCCAAAACAAAAATTCCCAATGAATCACAAACTTGCAGAAAATGACTATCGGCAGGATAGTGACCACGTACGGCATTCATATTCATGTCTTTCAACAAATTGACATCCATAATACTCAAACGCTTGCTGGTGCTTCTGCCTGATTCCGGCCAAATTTCATGTCGGTTGATACCTTTCATGATGATTTTTTTACCGTTCACGTAGATTCCGTCTTTTTTGATGAATTCCAAAGTTCTGAAACCAATGCGTTCTGTAATTTCATGAATGGTTTTGCCGTTCTGTTTTAATTCTAATTTTAGATTATACAAATTAGGCGTTTCCGGACTCCAGGGTTTGATATTTGGAAACTGCATGCTAATGACTTTTTTAGCTTCTTTAGCATTCACATCAAAAGAATGTGTTCCAATAACTTTCTCACTTCCTACAGCAGTAATTGAAGCCGCAACAGTACTTTTTTCAGAAATATTCTGAAGATCTAAATGGGCATTCAAAGTTCCATCCATTTTAGCATCCACAGCAACGTGAGCGATATTTTCGTTTGCCATAATTTCCAGCCACACCGGACGGTAAATCCCTCCAAAAAGCCACCAATCGGCCTTTCTTTCGGCAGCATTAACGGAGTTATTAGCCGAATGTTTCGAAACATGTGCTTCTAAAACATTATTTCCTCCATAGTTCAACAATGACGAAATATCATATTTGAATTCGTAAAAACCACCCTGATGGATTGGTCCTGCCGATTTTCCGTTGATTTTAACTTCCGTATCCGTCATGGCTGCGCCAAAAACGATATAAATAACTTTTCCTTTATCGGAAGCAGCAATCTGGAATTCGTGTTTGTAAAAACCTTCTTCTTTACTAGGTTCTTTTTGATTTAATTCTTTGTACCAGCGACCATAGGTATATTCGCCAAAACCTTCCAATTCCCAGTTTGACGGTACATTAATTTTAGACCACTGCTTGCTGTTATTTCCGGCAGTACACATAAAATCCCATTTTACGGGATGTTCAAAATCCGTTCCCGAAAGGAAAACTTTTTTAGTTTGCTGTGCATTGGCGTTTATTACGCATAAGAATGGTAGCAATAATGCAACAGCAGTTTGTAATGATTTTTTTAAAAACATATTTTTTTGGTTATAAAAATTAATTTCCATCTGGTTTTACGATTTCAAAACGCTTACTCATAGGCAAAGTCCATTTTGCGAAAGCATTAGGATGATTTGGATTGTACGGAGGTACTTCTTTTAGAATATAATGTGCCAACGGACTATTTAAATCCCGAAGTCCTTTGATTACACAAAGTGCAATTTCATTGGCTCCAAAAGAGTTAAAATGCGTATTATCTTCTAATTTTTCCTTTTGTCCCGGAAAAGTATTAGCCGGATATTGAACAAAAGCTTTTCGGGAAGGCTCATCGCCCCAACTTTCATATAATGTAGTAGTCAGTTTTGAAATATCTACTAAAGGAACATTCATTTCCTGAGCCACTTTTCGCATCGCATCCGGATAATCACCGTGTGTTGGTTTTAAAGTTCCATCGGCATTAAAAGCACGACGTTGCACCGGAGTAATCAAAATAGGAAAAGCGCCTTTGTCTCTGGCTGCCTGAACATATTCTCGAATAGAAGCCGAATAAGATTCCCATGGACCTATTCCTTCCCCTTTTTCTTTTTCATCATTATGAGCAAATTCGACTATTAAATAATCACCCGGCTTGATAACTGATAAGACTTTCTCTAATCGCAAACTGGCTTTAAACGAGCGTAATGTTAATCCTGACGCAGCATAATTTGCTATAACAATATTTTTGTCAAAATAGTTCGTTATAAACTGTCCCCAGGAAGCCCAGGGTTCTAAATCCTGATCAGTTACTGTTGAATCACCAGCTAAATAAACGGTGGTTACCTCTTTTATTGGAATAATAGAAATACTCTTGATTGCAACAGTTCCCAAAAATTCCAAAGTTAGTTTATCATCCCAATTCAACTGTCCCAAATCCCTGTCTTTCAGTTTGATTTCAGCTGTTTCATTGATTTTAGGAGTTCTGACATTTACATTAAAAATTTTAGTAGTAGTTTCTCCTTTTTTAAGTGGATGCTGATCGAGCATCAATCTTCTTGATTCTGCTTTGATAGTCGTATTAGTATTTTGTACAGCACTACCATAAGTTACCGAAACCTGATAGTTTCCCTCCGGTAATTGTACCGAAAAATAGACAGGTGTATCAATAGAAAAAGAATCTGAATTTAATTTTACATTTTCAGCAGTATTAAAATCAAACCCATAACCCAGAGAGGAATCGTAATTTATTGTCTTATTAAGAATAAAGGCTTCTTTGGATCTTTTTACTTTTTTACCAAAGTAAAAAACTTTTTTTTCTGCTATTTCTTTTGAAACCGAAACCAGATTCTGAGAAATAGTAGCTGCTTTTGAAATAGGGTAACTGCATATTAAAAACAATAGCAAAACCATCTTGTTTTTTTGAATCATAAATCAAGCTTGTTTTAAAATAATTGACTAAAATACTGTATTCATCACAAATCAGTATCCTGCACTGTCTAGGTAATTCCGGATTAAGACAAATGCAACAAGACTGATTTGATATTTTTTGCTGTAAATCTTAAAACAAAAAGACAAAACCAGAACCAACACATTTTTTAGATAGAAATAGTACTGTTAAATATAAAAAACAAACTCCGAAATACCATTTCCAGATCTTATTTCAAATCTTTTTTTAGATAAAAACATTCATTTTTACAAAAAAACAGGAAAGTACAGGACACGTTAAATAAAAGTTAATTTTATGTTTGTATTAATAATAATTTATGGATTTTTTTTTGTAATTTCAAAAAATACAAATCAATTTTTATCATATTATTATCACACAAACAAACCCATTAACAAACCAAAATCATTTTTTATGAAACATCAATTCTTAAAGTATGTGGTTTTAATTAGCATCATTCTAACCAATATGTGTGCTATAGCCCAAACCAATACTGTTACAGGAACCATTAAAGACAATACAGGTATGCCAATACCGGGAGCCAATGTATTGATTAAAAACACATCCACCGGTGTTCAAACAGATTTTGACGGTAAATTTGCCATCAAAGCTAACCCAGAAGACATTTTAGTCGTTTCCTTCATTGGAATGAAAACAAAAGAAGCTAAAGTAGGAACTCAAAAGAGTATTAACTTTAGTCTTGAAGAAGAAGGCAATAGCCTTGAGGAAGTAGTTGTAGTAGGTTATGGAACCAGAAAGAAAAAAGACTTAACAGGATCCATTGTTAGTGTTGGCGCTGAAGAAATTGCATCACGACCGGTACAAAATGCCGTACAAGCGATGCAGGGAAAAGCAGCCGGTGTTGACATTGGTTCAAACGAACGTCCTGGAACCGTAGGAAATATTACCATTCGTGGATCACGTTCTATTTCAGCATCAAATTCCCCTTTGTATGTAGTAGATGGTATCCCATTAAATTCAGGAGGTATCGATTTTATTAACCCTACTGACATTGAATCCATTGACGTATTAAAAGATGCTTCTGCAACCGCTATTTACGGATCTCGTGGAGCCAATGGGGTAATCATTGTTTCCACCAAGAAAGGAAAAAACGGAAAGTTTACTATCAATTATGACTCAGCAGTTAGCACAGAAACAATTAACGAAAGAGCACCATTGATGAATGCCGGAGAGTATATTGAATTGCGCAGATGGGCGAGACATTACTCTAATCCTGGTGCTTTTCCTGCAGGAAACAACCCTAACATTGACAATGACAAAGACATCTTTTTAGCTACAACCGATCCGGCTGCCTGGGCCAATATCGAAAAAGGATGGGCCGGAGGAAGCTGGGACGGTTCGAAAGTAAGCACAACCGACTGGACAAAATATGTTACCCAAACAGGAGTTACCCAACAACATACTTTGAGCGTTAGTGGTGGTACCGAAAAAATGAAAGCTTATGGATCATTCGGGTTTTTAGACAATACAGGAACTTTGAAAGGACAAAGCTATAGACGTTATAATGGTATTGCAAATGTTGATATCACACCAACAAAGTGGTTCTCTATGGGAGTTAGCCTTAACACTAGTTATGGTCTAAACGAATATGGTCTATCAAATGTAGGTAGATCTGCAGTAGCATCATCTGACGGGATTTACATTACTGCAAGACAGAATCTTCCTTACGCCGTACCTCTTGATGCCGATGGAAACAGAATACAAAATCCAGGAGGAGACTCTACCATCAGAAACGTATACGAAGAATACAAATACTCTCAGGATCAACGTTTAACATTGCGATTTTTCGGAAGCCTTAATGCTCAATTGGATTTTGGAGGTTTTTCAAAAGCTTTAGATGGTTTAAAATACAGAGTAAATTTTGGACCAGATATCACTTCTTATCGCAACGGAGCATTCCTGGACGGTCAATCATCTGCTCGCTCCGGAACCAGTTTTGCTTCATTATCAAAAAATCAAACGATATCTTATACTCTGGATCATTTGATTTTATATAACAAAACAATAGACAAACATGATTTTGGTGTAACCTTATTACAAAGCCAGACACAATATTTTAATGAAGAAAGTGCAATGTCTGCACAAAACATTAAAAACCCAGACAACAAATGGAATGCTTTAACAACTGCAAATGTAACTTTAGCCGGCTACTCTTCTAATATTACAGAATCAGGATTGTTTTCTTACATGGGAAGATTAACTTATGGCTTTGACGACAAATATTTAATAACTGCTTCAGGACGTTATGATGGAGCATCACAATTAGCACCTGGCTACAAATGGTCCTTTTTCCCAAGTGCTTCTCTTGCATGGAGAATAGACAGAGAAAAGTTTCTTCAAAACATCACTTGGCTGAATGCGTTAAAACTTAGAGCAGGATACGGAGTCACTGCAAATGCCTCAGTAGACCCTTACCAAACTCAACCGCCATTAGCTCAAATTTTATATTCTACCTCTTCCGGAGTTGTAAATAGCAGTCAATTAGGAAACGTAGAATTAGGCTGGGAAAGAACTACGCAATATAACTATGGTGTCGACTTTGGATTATTCAACAACAGAGTTTCAGGAAGTTTAGAATATTACACTTCAAAAACCGATGATTTATTATTCAACAGAGGTATACCAACAATTACTGGTTATAATACTACATTACAAAATATTGGAAAAACTAAAGGAAATGGGGTGGAACTTACCTTAAACACGGTAAACGTTAAAACCACTGACTTTGAGTGGAGCTCCAGCTTAAGTGCTTCTTATCAAAAGAGTACTATTGTTGAATTACAAAATGGTAAATTTGACGACATTAACAACAGCCTGTTTATTGGACAAACCAGAGGCGTTATCTATGGTTTTGAATCTAATGGAATATGGAGACCTGAAGATGCCGCAGAAATGGCTAAATTTAATGACGCTGCGGGAAGTACTGTTTTCACATTTGGTAATGCCAGACCGGTAGATCAAAACGGCGATTATAAAATTGATGCGAATAATGACCGTAAAATTTTAGGAAGTACAGAGCCTAAATACATTGCTGGTTTAACTAATACTTTTAATTACAAAAACATCGAATTATCGTTCTTCGTTATTGGTCGTTTTGGATATTTATACAATGTGGGCGGAGAAAATTTAAGTGGAAAAACCAGCCAAAGACAACTGGATTATTATACAGACGATAATACTGATGCTGAGTACCAAAGACCTTTCTTTTCAGCAGGTACCGGAGATTTGTACAATACAATTCTAGGCTACAGAAACGGATCTTTCTTAAAAATAAGAAATATCTCTTTAGGCTATAACTTTGAAGAAAAATTTGTTGAAAAATTAGGATTATCAAGACTAAGAGTTTATGTACAGGCAGCTAATCCGGGAATGATTTTTTCTAAAGTTAAATGGATTGACCTGGATACACAAACTTCTTATTCTAACCGAGGAATGACATTAGGATTAAATGTTCAATTCTAATAAATTAAAAAAAATAAATTATGAAAAATTATAAAAAACTATATATCAATCTAATGCTGGTAGCTACATTAGGACTTAGTAGCTCTTGTAGTCAGGATTTTCTAGACGAAAAATTAACTACTGCATACAGTAAAGATTATTACAATACCGAAGAAGGAATCCTTGCACTGTCTGTAGGAACCTATTATCAGACATTTGCTTTAGATATGAATCGCGAAGTTCCCCTTACAGCAAATCAATCAGGAACAGACGAGTTCCATGTGGGTGGGGATCCATCCAATGGACTATGGAATTCTTATGCTTCCGGATTTGGATCATTTGTAACCGTATCCAACTCCAATACTGTAGCTGCTAATACCAATTGGGATAATTTATATGTAGCCATAGGAAATGCCAACCAAATGATTGAATCCGCAACAGCAATCACTTCAACTAATGATGCTGTTAAAAAAATCGCATTAGGAGAAGGCTATTTTATGAGAGCTTACAATTATTTAAAATTAGTGAGACAATATGGTGGTGTACCATTAAAATTAACCGTTAGCAATACAGTCGAACTTGAATATACAAGAGCAACTGCAGAGGAAGTTCTAAATCAGGTTATTGACGATTTTACTCAGGCATACAATTTATTAGTTAATACAGGTGGTCCAAATAAAATTACCAAAGATGCCGCTGCTCATTATTTAGCAAAAGCTTATCTAACCCGTGCCAGCGAAATCAACGATGCCTGGAATTCAGCAACTAAAACAGCTGATTTACAGCAAGTAGTTACTTTATCAGATGAAGTAATTTCACGTCATCCGCTAGCTGCCAACTATGTTGAATTATGGGATTTTAAAGCTGCGAATGGAGCTAATGAAAAATTGTCAGAATTAATTTTATCAGCCGATTTTAATTCCAACCAATTAACAACCGGAGGAAACCAACAACATTTGTATTTCCTTTCTACTTATGATCAATTACCACAAATGGAGCGTAATACATCCGGAGGAAGACCGTTTAGCCGTTTAGCACCCACTTATTTTACTTATGACATATTTGATAAAGTAAACGATTCCCGTTTTTGGAAAAGTTTCCAAACAAAAAGCATTGTCAATAAAGCTGCTTCAGGAAGCGGATACGTTAATGGCGACTTAGGTATCATGTATATAATGAACAGTCCATCAGATAATAGATTTGCCTTAACAAGAAACAATGGAACTATAATCTATTCTAAAACAGGTAAAACAATTCCAAGTGTATTTGTAGCGTATGCTGCTGACAACTTTGGTTTGATGAAAGACGTAAGATTTCCATCTTTAAGTAAATACATGGATGGGTCACGTTTAGATTTTAACGCTACAAAAGGAAGTCGAGACATCATATTAGCTCGTTCTGCTGAAACTAAATTAATGGCAGCTGAAGCAAAAATTCGTTTAGCTAAATTAGGAACCGGCTCTTATGCAGATGCATTACCGTACATTAATGATGTTCGTAATCGTGCCACTTATAAATCAGGCGAAAACAGAGCTGCTTATACTGACGGATCAGCTGCATGGACAGCCGCAGGACAAGGAACAAGAGCTGTTTCATTCATACCTGAAAATTCATATTATGAATCTAACAACATTGCAACTACAACAGCTACTACTGATTTAACTATTAGTGCAATTAATGCACTTCCAGCTGCCGATCAGGCCGTAATCACCCGATTAGGTTACACAACTGATTATGATCGTATGCTTTGTCTTGTTCTAAATGAACGCACCAGAGAACTTTGCGGCGAATTCCACCGTTGGGAAGACTTAAGCAGAACAAAAACTTTAGTAGCCAGAGCTAGAGCTTACAACCCTGAAGCTTCACCAAACATTCAGGATTATCACATATTAAGACCTATTCCTCAAACTTTCTTAGATGGAATATACGCAAATGGAAGACCATTGACTGCTGCAGAAAAAACTGCAATGCAAAACCCTGGATATAACTAATTTAAAACAATTTATCATTACAAAGAGGAGGCATAAGCTTCCTCTTTTTTTTTTGACTATAACCCAAAAAAAAAGACTTAAAAAGCTAATTTCAGCTAATTAAGTCTTAATGTTTGTGCGGATAATAGGACTCGAACCTACACGCCTTGCGGCACCAGATCCTAAGTCTGGCACGTCTACCAATTTCGCCATATCCGCGCGCTATTGTGGGTGCAAATATAAGCATACTTTCCAATATTCAAAGCAAAAATTAAAAAAAATTATTATTCTCTTTTTTGTATTTTTGAAAGTAGCAAAATAGAGCCTAATCAATGGAAAACATCAAAACCTATATCCAACAAAATAAAGACCGTTTTATCAACGAATTAATCGAACTATTAAAAATCCCATCTGTAAGCGCTGATTCTGCCTATTCTCAGGATGTAATCGATACTTCTGTAGCGGTAAAGCAAAGTCTGGAAA
The DNA here is from genome assembly GCF_900142775.1 of Flavobacterium flevense. GTDB lineage: Bacteria > Bacteroidota > Bacteroidia > Flavobacteriales > Flavobacteriaceae > Flavobacterium > Flavobacterium flevense. Next base: position 154,333 of record NZ_FRCC01000004.1, on the reverse strand, counting down.
AAGCCGGATGTGATAAAGTCGAAATTTGCGAAACCAACGGCTACCCTATTGTTTATGGTGAAAAAATTATTGACCCTAATTTACCAACCGTTTTAGTTTATGGTCATTATGATGTGCAACCACCGGACCCAATGGAACTCTGGACTTCTCCTCCATTTGAACCCGTAATCAAAAAAACCGACATTCATCCCGAAGGAGCTATTTTTGCCCGTGGTGCTTGCGATGATAAAGGCCAAATGTACATGCACATCAAAGCATTTGAATACATGATTCAGAGCAATACCCTGCCTTGCAACGTCAAATTCATGATTGAAGGCGAGGAAGAAGTGGGCAGCGTTAACCTGAAAAGTTTTGTCGAAAACAACACAGCAAAACTAAAAAATGATGTTATTCTGATATCAGATACCGGAATGATTTCTAATCAGCAACCTTCCATAACCACCGGATTAAGAGGCTTGAGTTATGTAGAAGTTGAAGTTACAGGTCCTAACCGCGATTTACATTCGGGATTATATGGTGGTGCAGTAGCTAATCCTATTAATATTCTGAGTAAAATGATTGCTTCGCTTCACGATGAAAACAATCGCATTACCATTCCGGGATTTTATGATAAGGTAGAAGAATTATCGCTGGCTGAAAGAGCTGAAATGGCCAAAGCCCCTTTTGATATTGAAAACTACAAAAAAGCACTCGACCTTAATGCCGTTTACGGCGAAGAAGGCTATGTTACCAATGAAAGAAACGCCATTCGTCCTACGCTGGATGTCAACGGAATCTGGGGCGGTTATACCGGTCAGGGAGCCAAAACCGTAATTCCCTCTAAGGCTTTCGCCAAAATCTCAATGCGACTGGTCCCTAATCAGGACTGGGAGGAAATTACCGAATTATTTACGAAACATTTCACCGCAATTGCTCCCGCAGCAGTTAGCGTAAAAGTTACTCCGCATCATGGCGGACAGGGTTATGTAACTCCTATTGACAGCATTGGCTACCAAGCCGCAAATAAGGCGTACACCGAAACCTTTGGCATTCCTGCCATTCCGGTGCGTTCCGGTGGAAGCATTCCTATTGTCGCTTTATTCGAAAAAGAACTAAAAAGCAAAACCATCCTGATGGGATTTGGACTTGATAGTGATGCCATTCATTCCCCTAACGAGCATTTTGGGATTTTCAATTACCTGAAAGGAATCGAAACCATTCCGTTATTTTATAAATATTTTGTGGAGTTATCAAAGTAATTTAACCGCAGAGGACACTAAGTTTTTTCGCAAAGACATTAAGTAAAAGAAACAAAATCCGTTCAGCAATGAGCGGATTTTTTATTTGGGCGTTCCCTCGTTGCAGAAAGTGAGTAATTAAAAAACATTTATGCAAGCAACGAGGTCGGGCTTTTCATTTCAATCTTTTGTTTTTAAAGAAAAAACAAAAGGATTTACTCTTCAATCCCTAACGCAAGCGAATCGTTACAAAAAAAACGCTTCGATTTAAAACAGAACAAACCACCGCCAATCAATTACTATGAATTTTCTTTGGTAAAATGATAGTAATCGATCGGGGTTATCGAAATAGATTTTGCCAAAAAGACGCTAAGTGACCAAGAAAAAATAGTTTAATCCGTTCATTTTAAACAAAGTGAATGGATTTTTTTGTAAAAAAATTTGGAAATTCAATTTATTACTCTACATTTGTAGAACAAACTCTAAAAACATAGAACAAATGTCATTATCCAATTCAGAAGAACAATTAATGGAACACCTTTGGAAACTGGAAAAAGCCTTTATGAAAGACTTGCTCGAAGCTTTTCCGGAACCAAAACCAAAAACAACCACAGTAGCTACATTGTTAAAAAGAATGATGGATAAAAAATTTGTCGCTTACACTGAATTTGGAAACTCCAGACAATACTATCCATTGGTCAAAAAATCAGATTATTTCTCGAAACATGTCAATGGATTGATTAGTAACTTCTTCAATAATTCGGCATCGCAATTTGCTTCTTTCTTTACTAAGGAAACTAATTTATCCGAAAAAGAATTAGAAGAATTAAAAAAGATCATCGATGTAGAACTTCAAAAAAAGAAAAAATGATCGACTTTCTAATCAAATCCACACTTTCCTTAACTGCGCTGTTGGTAGTATATTTTTTACTATTGGAAAGAGAAAAAATGCATCAGTTCAATAGGTTTTACTTGTTGTTCAGTTTGCTGTTTTCATTTGCTATTCCTTTTATAACTATCGAAATCATTCAGGAGTTACCTCATCAGGAAACTACGCCTACTAGTATTCCAATGAGTGGAGGAACTAGTATGACTGTCATTGAAGATACTACTAATTATTGGCTAATATCCGCTTGGAGTCTTTATAGTGTAATTACATTGTCATTATTACTTCGGTTTGTTGTAAACATTTGGAAATTAAATGCTAAAGCCCACTCAAATCCTACGATAAATTACAAAAATGCAAAACTGGTTTTACTAAAAGAACAAACACTTCCGTACACTTTTCTAAACTACATTTTTATCAATGAAACGGATTATAATGATCGAAAAATTGAAGATGAATTATACACGCATGAATTAATTCATGTAAATCAAAAACACACTCTAGACATTTTACTAATCGAAATTTTAAAAGTGATTTTCTGGTTCAACCCCATTCATATTTTTTACAAAAAGGCAATCCAACTCAATCACGAATTCCTCGCCGACGAGAAAGTCGTGCAATCGCATAACAATGTTCCGTTGTACCAAAACTTACTTTTATCTAAGGCAAATGCAAACCCAACCTATTACCTGGCAAGTAATTTGAATTATTCAGTAACAAAAAAAAGATTAATTATGATGACAAAAGACACCTCTCTATCTAAATCCATTTTGAAAAAATTGGTTTTAATACCTTTTCTTTCTGGACTTGTTTTCATTTCATGTGTCAAAAAAACAGACCAAAAGACACCGTTAGACAATGCTAAAGAAACAACAAAATCCAATGTTGTGAACGAACAAAAAAAAGACACTTATTATGCTGGAGTACAAGTAATAGTTAGAGATCAAAACAAAAAATTACTATTGAATAAAAAATATGAAGCTTTAACCCAAGAAGAGAAAAATAAATATTTAATTTATGAAAGGACAAGGCTCTATCCCGAAAAAAGAAAACCAATAAGAGAAGAATTAGAGAATTTGATAAACAAAAAAGATTGTTCTTTTTCTCTGGATGGCCTACTATTGACCAATTCACAAAAAGAACTAGTACTACATACAGAAATTGCAAATATTTTTGGAGGATTTGTGGAGGAAAAATTTAGAACAAAAGAAAATCCAGAAATGTTTAGCTACTCCTTACAGACACCTTCATATTACGAGAAAGAAAAAAAGAGGAATAACCCTGAGAAATTTCCAGGAGATACAATTGAAATTACTTTTTATGTAAATGCTACCCAAAATCAAAAAAAGGAAGAAATTATTACAAAAGTAAATGGAAAAGAAACAGAAAAAAAAGAACAACTCTATAACACAGCAGAACTAACTGAAAAACCAGAGTTCCCTGGAGGAGATGGTAAATTTGAAGAATTTTTCAATAAAAACATAAAGAAACCAAAGGGATTACTAGAGAGCAACGAAGTTAATATAACTTTCCAAATAGAAAAAGATGGGAGTCTTAGCAATATAAGAACGCAAAGCAACACAGGACATATCGTAAACGAAGAAGTCGTTCGTGTTTTAGAACTAAGTCCTAAATGGAAACCTGGAGAAATCAACTATAAAGCCGTTACCGTATTGTACAACACTAATTTAGCTTTTGGTTCGGGCAAAAAACATTAAGGATTAAAAAAAATAATTGACGTTGAACTTCAAAAAAAGAAAAAATGACCGACTTTCTAATCAAATCCACACTTTCCTTAACTGCGCTGTTGGTAGTATATTTTTCACTATTGGAAAGAGAAAAAATGCATCAGTTCAACAGGTTTTACTTGTTGTTTAGTTTGCTGTTTTCATTTGCTATTCCTTTTATAACTATCGAAATCATTCAGCAAATACCTCAACAAGAAACTATGCCAACTATTATTCCAATGACTGAAGAAACTAGTATGCCTGTCATTGAAGATACTACTAATTATTGGCTAATATCCGCTTGGAGTCTTTATAGTGTAATTACATTGTCATTATTACTTCGGTTTGTTGTAAACATTTGGAAATTAAACGCTAAAGCCCAATCAAATCCTACGATAAATTACAAAAATGCAAAACTGGTTTTACTAAAAGAAAAAACACTTCCGTACACTTTTCTAAACTACATTTTTATCAATGAAACGGATTATAATGATCGAAAAATTGAAGATGAATTATACACCCATGAATTAATCCATGTAAATCAAAAACACACTTTAGATATTCTATTTATCGAGATTTTGAAAGTAATTTTCTGGTTCAATCCCATATTTATTTTCTACAAAAAAGCAATCCAACTTAACCACGAATTCCTTGCAGACGAGAAAGTCGTGAAATCGCATAACAATGTTCCGTTTTATCAAAATTTACTTTTATCAAAAGCAAACGTGAACCCAACCTATTACTTGGCCAGTAATTTAAATTATTCAGTAACCAAAAAAAGATTAATTATGATGACAAAAAACACATCTACAACAAGAGCTTTGCTGAAAAAAGGAATTCTAATTCCATTATTGACAGCACTCGTGTTTTCTTTATGCACTAAAGTAGTAGCACAAGAAACTCCACAAAAAGAAGGAAAAAATGTCTACGTAAACGGAGAAGCATATTACAAGAAAACCACTTTTGAAATTAAAGACGAAAAAGGAAAAGTAGTTGCAAAGAAAAAATATTCCGATTTAACAGCAAAACAAAAACAACTTGCTCCGCCATTAGTTATTCGTAGTAACAATGACAAACCCTTATCTGAAAAAGAAATAATAGAAAAAATAGAAAAAGAAGAACCCAAAACATTTATCATTGATGAATTTGACCCAAAAAATAGTAAAACAAAACAGCAAGATCCTAATACAATCTACAACACAGCTGGTTTAACGGAAAAACCAGAATTCTCTGGAGGCATGGATGCTTTTTATAAATTCGTAGGAGATAATTTTGTAACACCTAAAACACCTGATGGAAATACATTAAGGGGAAAAGTTTACCTTACTTTCATTGTCGAAAAAGACGGAAATTTATCCAATTTTAAAATCATTAGAGATAACTTTGGATATGGAGCTGGTGAAGAAGCAATACGTGTTTTAAAAACCTCTCCTAAATGGACTCCTGGGGAAATCAATGGAGAAGCTGTCCGAACGTTATATAGCTTACCTATTGCAATTCAATCCAAAAGTTAATTTATTAATAGCTTACAGATTTTAACAAAAATAATAAAAACTAATCCGTTTATTCCTTTTTTAAGAGTAAACGGATTTTTTATTGGGGCGTTATCTACGATTAGGCTATTCAGGCATTTCTTCTTCAAAACTTTTGGATAAAACTTCCATTTCAATCCAATGAACAGTTAATTCAATTAACTTTTTCAAATCTTCAAGATTTTTTCCTTCCCATTTTTTTATATAATGTGTTTCGTCATTTCCTAACCAAACAGCCCTTTTTGCAACTGCTTTAATTCTATTATCGTCCACATATTCAGCAATACAAGGTCCAAGAAGTTTCTTTTCAATTGCATCTTTCTTTTCAGGTTTATTTTTAATTGCATATTCTTTAATTAAAAATTCCAATGCTTTGCGATAACCAACACCACAAATTTCATCTAAACCTTGTTGTTCAGCTGTAAAAGCTTGATTATAAATAATATTAAAAGCAGGAGAAATTTCAATGATGGTTTGAGAAAAAACCTTTCCTCGCAAACTTCCTTGAGTAGTTTTCCCAATGTAATCAAATGAACTACCACCAATATGTAAATAGTATGCAATAAAAGTCTGTGAGCATTGTTCATTTGGACATTTCTGTAAAACGTCTAATAAGTTGGTTTTTGAATTTCGAAAACCATAAATATTTACAGGTGTTATTTTTTTATGACAATAAGGGCACTCATCTGGATGATTTTTTATTGTCATTGTACCATTTAAACTATTAACACTAGCCATACTTTGTGATTTATTTAGTTGTTGAACCTTCTAACTTATTTATAAAAATTATTATATAGTCACTATATTCTGCTAAATTAAGCTAGATTATAGTAATCATTAATATACTTTGCGCAAACCAAATATATCAATAAATGATTACAAATTACATCATGTCTTTAAAAACAAAATAATAATGGTACCGCTGAATTGCGTTAAGGATGGAACCGGCATCTCCCGATTTAGAAAAACAAGGCTTTTTAGCCGTAGTTTTTGTTAATCGGGAATATAGCGTACAGCCTGACCTCGTTGAAAAATCCAGAATTAAAATATTATTTTCTTAACGAGGGAACGCCCAAATTATCATCTTATCAAACTTCTTAAATAAAACACTCTTTGATTGTAAAGTTTAGCTCTTTCAAAGTATCATTTTATTTCTAAAAAAATAATCTAAATAACGTTTAGTTGCATTGGGATGTGTCCTTAGCTTCCGCAATCGAGTGTCAAATGTTTGAAGAATGCGTAAAAAGAAAAGCTGTTTGAGTCCCGATGCTTCGGGACGAGTTCTTTTCTTTTAGTATTCGAAAACTAATTTGACCGATGAGGAAGCGTAAGACTTGATTTTTTTGTTTCTTTTTTGATCAAGCAAAAAAGAAAATTAATAAATCTAATTTTATCACTTAATAAAAACGCCAAATTATTAACTATACTTATACCCCAAATACGGCAGCATTTGTTCCTTGAAAACAACACCATATTGTTCCAATTCTTTTAAAACGGGTAAATACACTTCTTTAAGGATAGGGAGTTGTACTCCGGGAGTGGTAATTTTTCCGTTCAGGATTAATAAGGTTGCCATAGCGACAGGCAATCCCACGGTTTTTGCCATTGCGGTATAGGTTTGGTCTTGACCTATACAAACCATTTGGGAATCCATTTGTACTTTTTTGCCGTTGATTTCATAGCCAAATTTATGATACATCACAATCATGTCTTTGTCATCGGGCTGGAGTTTCCAACTGTCATTGAGGATTTTTTCGAGAATTTGGGCTGGAGTGGCATTTTTAAGACCTACCATTTTCTTGTCATTGAACAAATCCAACTCCAATAATTTGTCCCACATAATATCGTCAGGATCAATTTTGAGCTGCAAACGGGTCTTTATCTCCACGGAATCAGTGGGATGATACGGCAAAAACGAATTCATAAACTGGCGGTAACTCATGTTTTCAGAGTCTTCCATGATATACGAATCATCGGTCATGCCCAGTTGCACAAACATATTCCAGGCTTTGGAAAAACCAACACGGCGAATCGTCCCGCGATACAAAGTGAGAATATCGTCTAAGCCATAAATGCTTCGGTATTTTAAAGAATCTCTGTTCGAATAGGCCTCAAATCGTCCGTAACCTTCTACTTCCAGAAATTCGGTACGACGGAACAAACTGGTGTACGGAATGTATTTATAGGTTCCTTCCTGAAGAAATTTGGCCACACCACCCTGACCTGCTAAAACCACATTCCGGGGTGCCCAGGTAAATTTGTAATTCCAAAGATTCGTATCCGATTCGGGAGCTACGAGTCCGCCACAAAAAGACTCGAATAACAGCATTTTTCCGCCTTTTTCTCTGATTTCGTCAATGACTTTCATCGCGCTCATGTGATCGATTCCGGGATCTAAGCCCATTTCGTTCATAAAAATGAGTCCGTATTCTTTCACTTCTTCATCCAGAGTCAGCATCGCATCACTGATATAAGAAGCCGTCACCAGATTTTTCCTGAAAAGCACACAATCTCGGGCGATTTCAATATGCAAATGAGCCGGCAACATCGAAATGACAATAGTAGCTTTTGCAATAGCGGCTTTTCTTTGACTTTTATCCAAAATATCTAAGGCAATAGGAGTCGCATTAGGATGATTATTGGTTTTCTTTTGCGCTAATTCCAATGATAAATCGGCAATAACAAGATGCAATTGCTCTTCCTGGGATTTATCCAAAAGATACTGAATCAGCGATGAAGCGGATCGACCGGCACCAATAATTAGAATTTCTCTCATAGCTGGAAAATAGTACTCAAAAATAAGGAAATGTTTGTGGGAAGACAAGGGATAGCCATTAAATAAAAATAACCGCTGATTAAAGTATCACAAACATTAAGAGTCTAATTCACCACAAATTACTCAAATTACCACAAATTAATTAGCGCTAATTTGTGTAATTTGCGGTTAAATCATTTTTAAAAAGCTAAATAAAACCTATGGCTCGGGTCGCAAATTATTTTTTATTTAAAATCTTTGCGTAACTCTGAGGAACTTTTACGTCCCGAAGTTTCGAGATTGCGAAAAACTTTGCAAGCTTTGCGGTAAAAAATCAATCGACTTGTCAAATAAAATTTCACAAAACTTTAGCACAAATTACGGCAAACTATCGGCCAAAAAGCTTTTGGTTTCCTTGGATTTCGAATACTTTTGTAAGAAACTCAAACAGAACAAAAATGAATAAAAAAACGATTATTACAGCGGCTATATTAGGAATGATTGCTATAATTTTAGGTGCTTTTGGTGCTCATGCTCTTAAAAAAGTACTCAGCATCGAACAATTAGCCACCTTTGAAACTGGAGTTCGCTACCAGATGTATCACGCTTTGTTTCTTTTATTCATTGGATTAATTCCTGATTTAACTTCGAAAGCAAAAAACAATATTTATAATTTAGTGCTTTCGGGAGTGGTTTTATTCTCGGGTTCTATTTATTTACTGGCAACAAACGAGCTTACTCCTTTTTTTGACTTCAAAATCATTGGTTTTGTAACGCCCATTGGTGGCTTTTTATTAATCAGTGCCTGGGCAGTTTTGCTGTATAATATCACAAAAAAGTCAGATAAAAATTAGGAATTCAAAAGAGGAACTAAAATATATGTTTTATCTTTAATATGAAACCTAACAACTACTAAACAAGCTGCCTTATGATTGTCAATAATTTGTTTTCTCTTGAAAATATCGGAATTAAAAACGCCAAAATTCACTATCAGTTAACAGCTGATCAACTTCATGAAATCACTCTGAGTCGTGGTGAAGGAACTGAAACGGTAACCGGAGCATTAGCCATTCATACGGGGAAATTTTCGGGTCGCTCGCCTCAGGATCGCTTTATTGTAAAAGACAGCATTACCGAAAACGAAGTTTGGTGGGGCGATATCAATATTCCTTTTGAACCTGCAAAATTTGATGCGCTTTATAACAAACTAACAGCCTATTTAGCGAATAAAGAGCTCTTTGTAAGAGATGCTTATGTATGTGCCGATCCTAATTACCGATTGAATGTTCGCGTGATTACCGAAACAGCCTGGGCAAATTTATTTTGCTACAATATGTTTTTGAGACCGGATGAAAAAGAACTAACTAATTTTATTGCCGACTGGACGCTGATTTGTGCTCCCAGTTTCTTAGCTGATCCTGAAACTGACGGAACACGCCAGAGCAATTTTGCCATATTGAATTTTACCCGAAAAACCATCATCATTGGCGGAACCGGATATACAGGCGAGATGAAAAAAGGGATCTTCTCTGCTTTAAACTTCATTCTTCCGGTTTTTAAAAATGCCTTATCCATGCATTGCAGTGCCAATGTGGGCGAAGATGGTCAAACCGCAATATTCTTTGGATTATCAGGCACCGGAAAAACAACACTTTCTGCCGACCCAAATAGAAAATTAATTGGAGATGACGAACATGGCTGGACGAGCGAAAACACTGTTTTTAATTTTGAAGGCGGTTGCTACGCTAAAGTGGTTAACCTGAACGAAGAAAACGAACCTGATATTTTTAGAGCGATAAAAAAAGGAGCCCTGCTGGAAAATATCGTCTACAAGAAACACACTAACGAAGTCGATTACACCGATATTTCCATTTCTCCTAATACACGAGTGAGTTACCCTATTGACTTTATTCACAATGTACAGCCGGGTTCTATTGGTCGAAATCCAAAAAATATCTTTTTCCTGACTGCCGATTCTTTTGGGATTTTACCTCCAATAGCAAAACTGACTCCGGGTCAGGCGGCTTATCATTTTATATCCGGTTATACCGCAAAAATTGCAGGAACCGAAGCTGGAGTAACAGAACCTCAGCCTAATTTTTCGGCTTGTTTTGGTGCACCATTTATGCCTTTGCATCCTACCAGATATGCTGAAATGCTGAGCAAAAAAATGAAAGATGCCGATGTAAAAGTGTGGCTCATCAACACAGGATGGACCGGCGGTCCTTACGGCACGGGAAGTCGAATGAAGTTAAAATACACCCGAGCCATGATTACGGCAGCTTTAAACGGGGAATTAGACCATGTTGATTACCACAATCATGCTATTTTTAAAATGGCTATTCCGGAATCTTGTCCTAATGTTCCTGTCGAAATATTAAATCCCAGAAACACCTGGGAGGACAAAAACTTGTATGACACAAAAGCGATTGAATTAGCCGCAAAATTCAAAGCAAATTTTGTACAATTTGAGTCGTATGCGAATGAGGAAATTCTGGACGGAGCTCCGGAAGTGTAAACACAGTATTTTTATAAAACACAAAACCCGATAACTGGAAAGTTTCGGGTTTTCGTTTAATATACTTTACCAAGGACGAACGCGAAAGGATTCGCGCACGAGCGGGGAAATTCATAGTATAAGTTCTTGATATCCCATTTCAAACGATTCCTTAAAAATCAAAGGTTGATAAAGTTTGACATGTTGATACTTTGATCTGATAATTTCTACAATTTCACTTTTGAACTCATCCGAAGCTCTCAATCCAAAAATAATATTTCGTATCGCTTCTTTTTTATGATGAAATTTGCCTTCATTTACTTTTAATAATCGAAGTTCAAATTCGTTACTCCAAAGATGAAACTTTTTAAATAGTACATCCTGAAATCCATCTGGATTAGAAGCTGGATGATATTTTATTTTTTCAAAGTTTTTAAAATATTCTACTTGCCTGATGCCTGAAAAATACTCTTTATCGTATTCTATGTTATATTGAATACATAGTCCTTTATGATTATTTGCATAACTAGCCCATAAGAGAAGATTCAATTCACTAATCGTAAAACATGCTATTCCAAACTTACCAATAAATTCTTGTTTACTATTGTTGACAAAAGCAAATAATTCTTCTGGCTTGTTTTCAAAAGTCTTCTTAAAATATTGACGAGCTTCTAAAGGCATATTTTCAAAAACTGTTTCAAATAGCATTTGAAATTCGGATGGAGTATAAACAATATCTAACATTTCTGAATTTGCATCAAATGGGTCATTTAATTTTTCAGAGTTAGGAAAATATATGTAACTGTTCGAAATTTCATCCAATGTAAAGTTATTATCTGGACGATAACGAAAAATATATGGAGCTCGATTATTATTAATTTCAAGTTGCTTCAACGGTATCGTTTTATTGAATTTATATACACTTAAAACAAACTGTTTTATTTTAAATGGTATATGTACATGTTTTGTTTACTGTATGATTTCTCAAATATATAAATAAATCTTACAAAAATTAAAGTTTTCATCAATTGCGTCTGGCTTTAGCCAGATGATAAACATTTGCAAAAGAAAAAGGCTTTAGCCCAATCCGTATTTAGATTTTGGCTAAAGCCTATTGAAAACTTAAATTTTAAAATGGCTTAAAAGCCATTTCTATTCATTTTTATACAAGCGAATATCCTCTTTTATTTGCTTTATACTAGCAGTCCATTCTATTTCCCTAAAAAACTAGTGTTAAATACCTCTATTGTTAGTACGAAGTAAGCGGTCTATTGGTTCGAAGTACTAATAATATTGGTATTAAGTACCTCTATTATTGGTGCTAACTAGGTCGTCTATTGGTTCGACCTACCAATACTATTGGTTTAAACTGCCTCTATTATTAGTACGAAGTAGGTAGTCTATTGGTTCGACCTACCAATACTATTGGTGTTAAGTACCTCTATTATTAGTACGAAGTAGGTGGTCTATTGGTTCGACCTACCAATACTATTAGTACTTCGTACCAATAGAGCAGGTGTTAAACAGTAATACTGGCAGGGGATAACAAAAAAAATCGCCTTTTTATTGCTAAAAGTGGCGATTTAAAGATTTTCAGAACCCTATCAGGGTTTAAAACCCTGATAGGGTCGTATTAAAAACAACTTACTTTTTAGCAGCATCAATCAATTGCTGAATACTGTCCCAATTGTAATAATGAAACGTCATTCCGTTGCTCATGGCTACAAAAAGTCCGTTTTGAAACTGACCGCCAAGATTTACATTCGTCACATCAGCTCCATCACATTCTATGGTTGAAGTTGGAATTTCAGCCAGTAACGGATATTCATTTGGATTTCCGTTAGCTCCTTCTCTTGGATACACCATAAAAGTATTGGCTTGCTGATTGGAAACCAAAATATAACCTTCGGTTGCTGATTTTTTATAAATAGCAATTCCTTCGTTATCCGCTTTAAAATCTTTTTGACCAAAAAGGGCTAACTCGTTATCGTTTTTAGCGGCTGGGTCAGCTACATATTTTCGGATTCCAAATTGTTCATCGCAATATAAAATGGTACCTAATTCGTTATCCACGGCAATGGCTTCAATTTCTTTTTTACCACTGTAGTTTCCAAATTTACGTACCACCGTTGCACCCGCTTTTCCGTTTCCGGCATCGGTCAATTCGTATTGCCACAAATAACCATTAACAGGTCCTTCTTTTCTTCCTACCACAGCAAAAATCTTTTGGTCGCTCGGGCGTGTGTACAAGGCAATTCCCATAGGGTCGCGCATTAGTTCGCCTTCAAAAACAGGAATTCCTCCATTATCAATAGGCTTCAAGTCAGGAAGACTAAAAATTCTGATTTTGTTATTTTCCCTTTCAGTCGTTACAGCAACATCTGTTTTTTTGCCGTCAATTACTAAACCGTAAGCAATATCAACATTGTTAGGTCTCATTAAAACTTCCGATTTTCCAATGATTTTCCCGTTCAAATCAAAGGCGTATAATCCGCCATCGGTATCTTTATCGGTACCAATAATAATACTTTTTGTAGCGTCTGTAGGGTTGATCCAAATAGCAGGATCATCGGTATCATGTGGTAATGGCTGTGTAACTACTGCCGGTTTCAAAGCATCTTTTCTAACGGCTGCCAATTTGCTCCCGCAAGATGCCGCTGTTAATCCTAAAAATGCAATGGCTATGTATGTTGTTTTCATATTTTCTTATACCAATTATTGAGAATGGCACACAGATGAAACTGATTTTAACGGATTATCGCAGATTGTGATTTACAAAGAGCTATGAAAAATCCGTTTTTATCTGTTCAATCAGTGTCATCTGTGGCCTATCTTAAATTAATTATATTTTCTGTGGAACTAAAAGTCAAATTTCAAACCAAAGTTAAAACGTGCCTGATAGTATTCTACTTGTTTTGTGTTTGCTTCTACGCCTTGGTAATAACGCAACGGCTGATTGGTTAAATTATTCGCTTCCGCAAAAAGACGAATGTTTGGCGTGATTTTGTAAGCAGCATTCGCATCTAAGAAAAATTGTTTGTCATAATAACTATCCTGATAGTCATCAGCTCCTAATTCGTCTAAATAATCGGCAGCAAAATTAGTAGAAACTCTGGCAGAAAAACGTTTGTTCTCCCATGACAATGAACCGTTGAACATGTGCGGTGCTGTTCCCGGAAGGCTGATGTTTTTTCTTTCGTTTCCGTCTTCATCCGCAATTCCTTTTGCTTCTGATTTGGTGTAGGTATAGTTCAAATAAACTCCAAATCCTCTTAAAAATTTACTTTCAAAGAAATCCAACTGACGTTGTAAAGCCACTTCAAATCCGTAAACATCTACGCTTTTTCCGTTTCTCGATTGTACAAATGACCAGTTTTCTCCTGTTGGGATTGGGTTGCTTTGATTTGGAAAATCAGCAGTAAACTTATCCGTTGTATATTGATTATCGCTATAATTGTAGATAAAATCATTTAATCTTTTGTAGAAAACACCTCCTGAAATCAAACCAACTGATTTGAAATAATTCTCGGCCATGAAATCATAATTATAAGAATAGGTAACATCAAGATCCGGATTTCCGGCAGTAATTTCCATATCCGAAGCAATGTTGTTTACAAACGGAGCCAAAGCATAATAATTAGGTCTGGCCAAAGCGGTAGTTGCCGCTGCTCTTAAAATCAAATCTTTAGTAGCATTGTATTGGAATGAAATACTTGGCAAAAGATTGGTGTAAGTATTAGTTGTAGTGATTTCACCTTCTAATTCTTCTTCGTCTAATACACGGTTTCCGGTATAATCGATATGAGTCGTTTCGGAACGGAAACCTAACACCATCGATAATTTGTCATTAAAATCCTGATCCCATCTTACATAAGCAGCATAGATATTTTCTTTTGCATTGTAATTTACCGCCAAATATTCAGCTGGATCAGCTTCTTTATCGAATAGTGAAGCATTATTTAAATCCAGATTTCCTAAAAAGTCAGCCGAAGCAAAAGTTCCCGGCACATATTTATCTCCCGGATTGAATCCTTTTCCGTCAAAAAAGCTCGTTGGTACATCCGATAACAAAGCCATATCATCATTAACAGGTTCGTAAGCATAGAAAATATTGTTTCTCATTTTCTCTTTCAGTCGTAATCTAAGACCGGTTCTTAACCTTCCTTTTTCAGATGGAATAATCGTAAAAGGCACACGGATATTTACTTTGGCTCCAAATTCACTTTCGGAAGTATCATCGGTATTTTCAGATGCGGAATCCAATTCTAATTGATCCAATGCTTCTCCTGATGAAGTTACTAAAGGAAATTTGTTTTCAGAAAAGTCCTGAAAAATATCCAAACCTTCTTGACGGTACTCGATATAACGCTCTCCCGGTCGGTATTCTCTGGCTTTAGCATAATTAGCTGACCAGTCTAAATCCAGCTTAGAATTGATTAAGTGCTCTCCACGAAGTGAGTAATTCTGAACACGCTGATCTTCCAGTCTTCTGCTTTTATTTCTGTTATTATCCACACCACCTTTAGTCTGGCGTTTTACACGACCTTCAAAACCAATGATATCTTCACCATCATAAATCGCTTCAATATCATCATAAGTAGTTCTGAAACGGTTCTCTCTATCGTCTCTCCAGTTGTAAATAGCATTCGCAAAAATGGTGTTATTTTCATCGAATTTATAATCCAAAGCAATCGAAGCACTACGGCGAATACGTTGTACATCGTACTTTCTGATTTCAGAAGCCTGTAGAAATTCGTTCCCAAAATCATCTTTTGTCCATTCGTTTTCTACGTTATCCGAACCATAATCTACATTATTGTACGAACCGCTAATAACCGCTCCGAATTTATCGTTCAAAAAACGATTTCCGTAAACCAAACCGGCTGTGTAAGATGCTTTTTCTCGAATAGGTAAATAACCTCCAGCCACTGTAGCCGAAATACGCTCACCATTAGGAGTTGCTCGTGTAATCAAATTTACCGAACCTCCAATAGCATCGGCATCCATATCAGAAGTCAGGGTTTTATTGACTTCGATAGTCGAAATCATATCTGACGGAATCAAATCCATTTGCACATTTCTGTTATCTCCCTCAGCCGATGGGATTCGGTCACCATTTAAAGTAACTGAGTTCAGTGATGGCGCTAAACCTCTAATGATAATATTTCTGGCTTCTCCCTGATCATTTTGCATGGTAACACCCGGAACACGCTTCAAGGCGTCTCCAATATTGGCATCCGGAAAACGACCTACCTGATCAGAAGAAATTACATTTCCAATATTCTTATTGTGTTTTTGCTGACTCAGGGCTTTGGCCTGTCCTTTTAAAATATCTCCCACTACCACTTCATTCAACTCTGTTCCTGAAGCTTTTAGTGCAAAATTATAAACCGTATTTCCTCCTTTAGTCACTGTAAGTGTAGCTGATCCGGCAGTATATCCTATGTATGACACTTTTAAAGTATAAGATCCTTCCTGTACATTTAAAAATTCATAACGCCCGTTATAATCTGAAATGGTGTATTTATTCATCCCTTCCAGCTGGAGCATTGCACCAGGTAACGGCATTTTATCATCAACATCAAGCACTTTTCCGGATATTACTCCTTTTTGAGCATAACCTGCAAGTGCCAGTAAAAAAAACAGCACGACTAAATAATTTTTCTTCATTGTTCTTGTTTTAATTAATTTTCACGCAAAACTAGGCGTCATTTATTAAGTAAAACCTTGAAAAAAATTAAGGTATTGTTATCAATATTGGGTTATAAAAATATTTGTTTACAATAAGCTAATATTCGAAAGAAGAAATATTTTAGATTTGAATTTAAGAAGCTCCCTAATATAAAAAACTACCCCGCCCGCTGGGCACCCCTCCAAAAGAGGGGAATCCATATGATTTGATAAATTTTAAAAGTTTCTTAAACCAAACAATAATCTATTGACAGTAGGTCTAAATAAAAAATGTCCAGAAAGTCCAAGTACAAAAGGTAGATTTTTGCTCCTGCGTTTAATTTTCTAAAACTGGCCGGAGTAAATCCGTAGAAGAATTTAAAGGCAGCCGAGAAGTGAGATACATCTTTATAACCACATTTATAAGCTACTTCGCTTACATTAGAAACTTCATTTTTAAATAGTTTTTTGGCATATTCCATTCTGAGTTCCGTAACATAACTTTTTATGGTAGTTTTAAAATGCGCCTTAAATCCTTTTTTTAATTTGAATTCGTTAAGAGAAATTAATCGGGACAGCTCCGAAAGAGACGGTGCATTTGTGAAATTTTTTTCTAAAATCAATTTCGCTTTCAAAAGTTTGCTTAAATCCTCCTCTCCTATTTCTTGTTCTTCATTTTTTGGTTTCTCTATTAAGGAATCCAATTGTAAAAGAAGGAGTTCTTTAATTTTAGCTTCCAGATATATTTTTTTCATCGAACCATCATAAGTACAGTTTTTGATTTCGTGAATAATCCACTGTATCCCCGGAGTAAAAGGAGCATATTTAGGGGTTAAGTATCCTGTTTTTTTCTGATTGATATTTTTAGAGAATTTTTTGTGCAGTCCCCAATCTTCGTTAATTAATTTCGAATAAAAATCAGGAGATAAAATAATGTACAGGCAATTTATTTCTTCTAAAGCCGGAATTTTATAAGTAGCGTTCAATTTAGAAGCATACAAAATATTATGGGTGTTTTCAATAGAATATTGTTCCCCTTCGAGTTCCTCTATCCGGGTTCCTAAATTATTCGAACAAATAAAATTCATTACTATCGATTCCCCCAGCATTTCGGTCTGAATGGTTTGCTCTGTTGAAAAACGCATTTTAATATCCATAATCAAAATCCCTTCAGAAATTTGGTTATGAATAGTAATTTCATCATTTTCATCCATTTTCAAAGTGCTTCTCTCTTCAGTAAACTGACTTTTCTGATGGTATAAATCGCCTGTTTCAATTGAAATGAAAGGTTGCTGATGTCCTGGAATTTTCGATTTAAATTTCAAAATAATAATCCGTTTTTACAAAGTAATAATCCGTTTTTCCCTATTCATCTTGTGGATGCTGATAGTATTTTTGCGCAAATCTATTTATAATAAATCTAATTAAGAATAATTTTTAGATAAAAAACATATTTAAATTCGATAATGAACATAAAACTACTTTTTTCTACAGTAATACTCTTACTTTCTACAATGGTCTTTTCGCAGGAAAAACAACCAAAAGAAAAAACGGCTGTAACAGAAAAAAAAAACAGGAAGGAAATTGAAGAGGCTGAAGAACTAAATGCTGTAAGTATCAAAGGAAAATCAAAAAAAGAAAAAATAGAAACTACTGGTTTTGCTGTAAATGTTATTGAAACTAAAGATGCATCACTAAGAAATTTAACAACCAATGAATTATTAGACCGCTCAGTTGGTGTACGGGTAAGGCAAAATGGAGGAATTGGTTCGAATGTTGAATACAACCTTAACGGCATGTCCGGGAGTACTATAGGAATATTTCTTGATGGAATTGAGGTTTCCACTTTTGGTTCTTCTTTCAATCTGAACAACATACCTCCCTCAATGATTGAGCGTATCGAGGTTTACAAAGGAATATTACCCTCTCATTTAACAGGTGATTATGTAGGTGGTGCTATCAATGTAGTCTTGAAAAAGGATGTTTCTCAAAATAATGCCACTGCCGCTGTCTCTTATGGATCATTCAATACTTTTCAATCTGATTTAAGCGCTAATTATCGCGATAAAAAAACCGGAATTTCTTTTAGAGGATCAGGATTTTACACTTATACTGATAATAGTTTTGAAACCTGGGGCCGATCTACAACTTACGTAAATCATCTGCAACAAATCATCAGACCTTATCGGGCAAAACGTTTTAACAACGATTATAAATCCGTGGGAGGTCGTTTTGAAGTGGGTTTTACCGATACCAAATGGGCTGATCAATTTTTCATAGGCTATAATGGCTCCAGCAACTACAGAGAAATTCCTCATGGAATAACTATGGCAGTTC
Source organism: Flavobacterium flevense (assembly GCF_900142775.1). Taxonomy (GTDB): domain Bacteria; phylum Bacteroidota; class Bacteroidia; order Flavobacteriales; family Flavobacteriaceae; genus Flavobacterium; species Flavobacterium flevense. The sequence continues at coordinate 135,712 of NZ_FRCC01000004.1, read as the reverse complement.
CATATGTAGGTCGTTTTAATGAAACGGAAGCACATGCTTTAATACTTAATTACACTAAGAAAGATTTTCTTTTAAAAGACTTAGCATTAAATATTAATGCGGTAAGAAGCGAGCGAAGTACGTATTTACAAGATACTGTGAGTTTTGCTTACAATTGGGATGGCACTATTAGAGAAGTTGTTGAATTTGGAGAAAGAGTACCATTACGAACAAATGGAGGGCAACAAGGACCAAAAACGATTACGAATACCGATAGAAAAATCACGAATGCAAGATCTAATCTGGGTTACATGATTGCTAACGGACACCGTATTTCTATAAACCACAAATACGAAGCGACTAACAGAAAAGATGAAGATTTATTAAATCCGGCTTCTCAGGATTTAGCAACAAGGAGTCTGGTTTCTAAACACATTATTTCGATGAATTATGAAGCTGAAACTTTCAACAGAAAGCTAAAAACCAACTTTTTAGGAAAATATACAACCAACAGAACCAATCAGACAAAATCAGAAATTGTTACTACAGACGGTGTAAATGCAGTTGTAAAACGAGACACTACAACCTCTAATTATAATTTTGGCTACGGAGCTACTGCATCATACAATGTAATTTCTGATTTATTTGTTATTGGTTCTACTGAGAACTCTTATATCATGCCTACTGAAAACCAATTATTTGGAGCTCCTGAGATTAACATTCTGCCTAATCTTAGCTTAGAACCAGAAAAAAACATCAATTATAACTTAGGTTTTCGCTATGGAGCAATAGATTCTGGTAAACACAAAATATCTTTTTATGCCAATGCTTTTTGGCGTAATGGCTATAAAAAAATAACCCAACAAGCTGTTGATGTCTCAGAAATTGAAGATGAAGCTGATGCTGATATTCAAACCACCCGATATGTAAATCTTGGCCGGACACAAGCACGTGGTTTTGAAGCAGAAATTATTTATATCTATAATAACAGATTAAATGCTTCTTTAAATTTCTCCAAATTCAACAACGTTTTTAAACAAGAACGAGATGAAAATGGAAATGCACATAGCCTCTTTGGTCAACAAGTTCCTAACGAACCCTACCTAACCGCTAATGCCAATGTTCAATATCGCTTTAATGATGTTTTTCAAAAAAAATCCATACTTAACGCCTATTATACAATAGGATATGTAGGCGAATATTACATTGTTTGGGGACAGCCTGATTGGTCTTTAACTCCCAGTCAGTTTATACATGATTTAGGAGTAAGTTATCGATTCCCTTCTAAAAAACTGGTAGCCAGTATAGATGTAAAAAACCTATTGAATGCAGAAATCTATGACAACTTCCAAATTCAAAAACCAGGTAGAGGAATCTATTTCAAATTGAATTACACCTTTAGTAAATTTTTATAATCAAATAAATATATATCATGAAAAAAAATCTATTTAAAATAGCATTATTTAGTATCGCTACTGCCCTGACATTAGGAAGCTGTAGTAATGATGACAACAACGATTCAGGAGACAATTCAGGAAATGACGGAACACGCTGGATTTCCTTAACAGGTTCTTTTCCTGATGCAAATGGTACTGCTGGTAATGGAGGAACTCGTGCTTACGCCATAACACCAGAAAATGCTGAAAACCCTGACTATGAAGTAGATCTTTTTAAAATGGAAGGTGATAAATATGTTAATGGATTTGCTTTAAAGTCCAGCCGTACAGCACGTGTTCAGGCTTCTGCAGATGGTAAATTTTTATACAATATTCAATACACCGGAACTGAAGGTGGTGTATTCAATAAATACAGTGTTTCAGGTGCAGGAAAATACGAAGAAGTAGGTTTTGAATTAAATACTGCTACAATTTTAGGAACATCCCCTCGTTGGGTTAAAGCAGCTGAGGGAATTGGTGTAGGTGTATCTTTTGGTGAGGCTTTAGATCCATATACAGGAACAGCTCCAAATTTTGTTTACCGCAATCCTAAAGGAACGATAAAAATTGCTAATATAGATTTAAACAACACTGCTATTACGAATACTGGCAGCATTAACATAGATCTTGGTACTGAATTAGAATCACAAGGATACCATGTATGGAGAGCTGATGTTCCTGTGCTAAACCAAGCAAAAACTAAATTATTTATTGGCTTAGGTGTACGCAGGCATGATATCAACGGTACTGTAACTACAAATCCAACTTCCGGAGCTATTAATGGATGGGACAGAACTGACGAAAGAAATTTAGGAACCCTTACCTATGTAATAGATTATCCTAATTTAAGAAATGCTAAAATCATCTCTTCAAATAATACTATGATAGACAATCTTGGTTACCGTACCATGACACAATATGTAGGTACTGATGGTCATATTTATCAAGCTACTGCAACTTCAGGTCCCGATATTCTTCGTATTGACAAAACAACTAACGAGTATGATCAAGCATATCATTTTAATTTGAATACAGCTTTGAGTATCACTGGCGCCAGTATTAAAGCCTGGAGATATGTTAAAGATGGTATTGCTGTAGTTCTTTATACTATGGAAGACACAGCAGGTGGATATGTTGCGTTAATTAATCTTAATGACAAAACTGCGGTTAAATTAACTACAGAAATTGAGGAAGATGCCGAATTATCTACAACTTTACGTCAGTTCCAGAATATTGGTGTTATTGGAGACAACGTATATCTTCCATTAACTCCGGCCGGGAAAGATGGTAATATTTATATTGTAAATACAAAAACCAAAACAATCAAAAAAGGAGCTAAATTAAAAACAGCTTCAGGTAGTTACTATATTGGAGCTTACTAAGAAATATAATTCACAAAATTGAAATAAAAAAATCCGGACAAGTTTTTAATTTGTCCGGATTTTTTGCTTTTTAAAATAAGTATTCCATTTTACATCAAACTCAATATTTCTTTTTTGAATGCATCGTATTCTCCTTGTAAAATCAATCCGTTGTCAAGGAGTTTTTTGTAATTCTGTAGTTTTGCAAAAAGTTCATCCTGCGTCAATTCGCTGCTTGGTTTTTCTGTTGCAGGAGTGTGATTCTCCTGAACAGTCTCAACAGGATTAGAAACTGCCGGCATAATCTCAGCATAATGAGTGACCTCTTCGGTTTCCATTTCTTCAATTTCTTCTGGAACCTCAGTAATTTCTTCAGCAACAACAGCAGTATTATGAGCTGCTCCGTTTTTTATAATATCCAATTGTTCTTTAGCATACGTAAATATTTTTCTGGCCTGAATCTTCGGAATATAATCTATGGAAACTGTCATATCTGTTTTGGTAGAAAAAGAAAACTCTGAACCTAAGATATTCTCTTTTACAAATGTACCTTCAATCTGATCCCAGGTATAATCGATAAAATCCATTGAAAGTCCTAAATTTTTAGGCTGACAAATAATGATTCTTTTATTGGTCAAAACAATGCTATCCGGAAAAACCGTTAGTGCCGGTTTTTTCTGTACTCCTATATAGCCTATTTCTTCATTCTTCATCAATAAATCATTCAGTTTTGAAGTGATTTTTTCGATAGCCTTAGGATCTTGCTCTTCGTTTAAAAATTTTTTAATCTGATCTTTCATTTTAGACTTAATTTATTAGCTGTAGGTTTGGATAATCATTTTCAATAGTACAAAAGTAATACGTAATTTCATAAATAAGAGTTAATTATCCCAACTTTAGTCTGAATTATTTTCGATAATACCGTTTGTTATTTCAAAAAAGTTCAATAAAAAATTGAACTAAATAAAATATACAACGGCATTATACCCATAATGATTTTACTAAATTACCGCTTATATTTGGTATAAAAATACATAAAAAAGCCTTAGCTATTTTGTACAAATAACTAAGGCTTTTTATATTATTTATTATTTCGATTCTAAATCAGTCCTTTTCTTTTTTTCTCTAAATAACCATAATAGGTAAGATTGTTAGGTACATCAGCTTTTGGAAAGAAGTAACTGGCGATCCAGCCCACACTAAACAATACTAAATGGCTGTAAACCCCTAACATGTATTTGTGTTGGGTGTAATTATAAATCCCCATATCTAACAAAAGATGTTTATTTTCGCCTGATCCTGTTGATGTAGAGGTTAGTAAAGCAAAACCGGTAAACAAAATACAGGCTACAATACCTACATTCAATCCTTGTCTGTTAGCTCTGTTTACAAAAAGCCCCAGCAATAACATCCCTGCAATACCTCCGGAAAAAATAGCATACAACATAAAAACAGTTGACAAAATCCCTTCGTTTTCACCTGAATACACATACACTGATGCTACCATAATAGCGGCTAATCCTGCTAATACTACCAGAATTTTCCCCATTCTAAGTTGATCAGCACCTGAACTATTAGGCTTGATTCTTTTATAATAATCATCAACTCCTACTGCTGCTAAACAGTTCAAATCGGCATCCAGACTGGAAATAGCAGCGGCAATTAATGCTGATAAAATTAAACCTATCAAACCGGGTGGCAATTGTGTTGTAATAAAATAAGGAAAAACAGCGTCAGAACTAATACCAGCCGGTAACTCTAATGGATTTAAAGCATAAAAAGAGAATAATGCTGTACCAATAAACATAAAAACTGTCCATACAGGCACGGTAATGGCAATTCCCAATATAGAAGCATTAATTGCATCTTTATCAGACTTAGCCGTTAAATAACGTTGTACAATGGTTTGATCAGCTCCGTATTTTTGAATGGCATAAAAAGTACCATTAATCACCATAACCCAGAAAGTAAGATTAACAAAATCAAAATCATAAGGACCAAAACCTATTTTATCATGCTCCACAGCATAACTAACTATTTCTCCAAGACCACCATCCGTTTTAAAAATAATAACCGCAATAGCTACTATACCTCCTAAAATCAATAAAAATCCCTGAATAACATCCAGCCAGATAACGGCTTCCATTCCGCCAAAAAGCGTTATAAAAATAATGGCTATTCCTATTACCCAGATAATAGTTAAAGCATCAAAACCTGTCATGGAAGACAAGGCTAACGCCAATAAAAACAGTACGGAACCCATTTTAGAAAAATGAGCAAATATAAATCCTAAAGATCCATAGACTCTGGCAAGATAGCCAAATCTCTTTTCGAAATATTCATAAGCACTTAAACCAATGACATTGCGATACAAAGGCACAATAAAACGAATAGAAAACAGCAAAACTATGGGAACCATAAATCCCTGAACCAGCAAAATCCAGTTCGATTTAAATCCTTCTCCCGGATAAGCCAAAAAGGTTACACTACTGATTAATGTGGCAAAAATAGACATCCCCACTGCCCAGGCCGGAATACTTCCGCTGGCAGCAAAATATTGTTCCGTATTCGTGTTTTTTTTAGAAAACTTAACTCCAACCCAAAAAGTTGCAATCAGGGATAAAACAATAATAAAATAATCAATAAAATGTAACGAAGCTTGATTCATAATTTATAAAAATTAAAATTTCCAGATAGACTCAGTCCATTGATAACTTCCTGGTTTTAGGGTTAAAAACATCTCTTTTTCCTGCTCAATTCTCATTCTTATCACTCCTTGTGCTAATTCCTGTTCCGGGTAAAACTTTTTATATTCTAAATTTTCGATTATAGAATAGGCAGTTGCACCACCTTCTATCAATAATTCTTCCACTTTTACCCTTGCAAGCACCTTTTTTATGACTGTTGCAAAAATTTCTTTTATTCGAAACGGAATGTCATCAACATCATCACAATCTAAGGTATCAATGGCAATAATTACTTTATCTTTTTTTTCTAAGGCAACACTAATTTCGCCTGCCCAGTCGTCAATAGTTTGCTGATAATCTTCTTTACAAAAAATAGATTCTGGCATGTACAAAACACTTCCACCATCCTCTTTAACTTTTTTAACTACTTCCCTGCTTGGTAAATGATTACTTCCGCATACATACAACGCTTTTTTACCAAACAACAATGGGATTTTCTTTAAGTCTTTTTCTTTTTTTATTTTTTTCAAAATAGCATTAAAAAAACTGGCTCCACCCGCAGGTAACATGGTATCATCAATCACATTAGCCCAACCCATCAAATCTTCATTTGTGGGGGTATTCCCAATTATGAAACCTTCCTGTGGTATTTTTTGCCCCAAAGAAACAGAAAATGACTGGTCTTTATAATCGCCCCCAATCATGTCTAAAACATTAGAAGTAGTTCCTTTATCAAATTCATTTCCAAAAAAATCAGACTCCATCAATGGAATATTATTGATATAATAAATTCCGTTAACGATAGTCCTGTTCATAGAAGGATTGGCAGGCACTAACAATACTTTTTTCTTTCCGGAAATAGCTAATTGTACATCCAGTTCGTCTCCAATTTTCCCTCTAAGTAAAGAATCTGTCTTTTTATAAATAAAATCGGGACCTAATTTAAGTAATTCTTCTGTAACATCTTTGATTTGTTTTTGAGCTTCAGTTTTACATAAAGACCTTGTATTTGTTGCAATTACTAAAACATCACAGGTATAATCCTTGTTTACGCAAGTATCTATCGTAACAGAAAATCCGTTTCGAAGCGCAATTCCGCCTATTTCGGCAGCACCTGTAAAATCATCTGATATAACCGCTATCATCTTCTATTGATTGTCTTGTTTATTTTTATGAAGTTTAGCTGCATATTCTATGGCAAGTACCATAGCATCCGGACTGGCAATGCCTCTTCCTGCAATTTCCATTGCAGTACCATGATCTACCGAGGTTCTGATTATGGGTAATCCCAATGTAATATTGACACCTCTTACACTCTTCATTTGTCCCTTAGCCTGATCCCAGTTGAATCCTACTGTTTTAAAAGGAATATGTCCCTGATCGTGGTACATAGCCACACAGCCGTCATAAACCCCACCAATAGCTTTAGGGAATAATGTATCGGCAGGAATAGGTCCTTCTACGTTAAATCCTCTTTTTAGCGCTTCCTGAACTGCCGGAAGTATTTCTTGTTCTTCTTCCCAACCAAAAAGTCCTCCATCACTGGCATGCGGATTTAATCCTGCAACTCCAATTTTAGGATTCTTAACTCCTAATTTTTTACAAGCATCATCAATCAACGAAATGGTATCCAGGATTCGGTCTTTTTTAACCAAATCACAAGCTTGTCGCAATGACACATGCGTGGAAACGTGAATAACTCTTAAGTTTTCTTCTACCAATAACATTCCGTATTTTTTGGTATCGGTATAATGTGCATAGATTTCGGTATGCCCGGCAAAAACGTGTCCTGCTTTTTGGATAGATTCTTTGTTGATTGGTCCTGTTACTGTTCCGTCAATTTCTCCGGCTAAGGCCAATTCGATATTTTTAACAACCGTTCTAAAAGCCACATCGCCTGCTTCGGCAGTGATTTCGCCCATCTTTAAATCGGCGATATTCATATAATTTAAATCAAAAACATCCGCAATTCCTTTTTCGAATCTGGCGTCGGCAATTTTTGAGATTCTGTTTATTTTTAAATCCAGACCACAAAACCCAATTGCTTTTTCAAACACATCGGCTTCCCCTACTAAAACAGGCTGACATACTTCATACACCTTTGGATCTAATAATGCTTTTACCGCTACTTCAGGTCCTATACTTGCGGGATCTCCCATTGTTATCCCTAATATTGGCTTTCTATTCTCCATTATTCAATACTGTTTAAGCTTTTTAAATCGTTTCCGTAGTGGTTTATTTTTGCTGTCGCTATCTTTTCTTCGGCTTCATTCAGAGCAATCATCGGCAGTAAAACTTCTTTTGTACATAAATTATATTTTGCCAACAAGAATTTCAAAATCGGAATAGCATTACATAAAATTTGGTTTTCCTGATATACTTTAGAAATAGCATCGCTTTTTTCCTGTGCTTTTTGTGCCGCTTCATTATTTCCTGAAAGCACACTTTCGTAAATTGTGCTGTACAACTGAGGCGTTAAGTTTCCTGTACTTGGTACTAATCCATCGGCTCCCAGTAGCATCCCTTCATAAGATTTGGCTGCCCAGCCTAACAGATAGGAGAAATCTTCTCTGTCTTTCCATAAGCTGATAGCTTTTGCCATACGTTCTTCACCTCTTTCTGATTCTTTGTAACCCACAATATTAGGATGCTGACTCAAAACGTCTGCGGTTTCTAAATCAATAGACATATTAGTGGTCATAGGCATATTATAAACAATCAACGGCAAAGAAACAGCCGATGCCAATTGCTGATAATAATTTAAAATATGATTTTGATTCAGCGGATAATAATAAGGCACGTGAGCTACTAAAACATCCACTCCTAAATCAGTATAAATTGTAGCCTGATCTAAAGATTCCTGAAAAGAATTCCCCGAAATCCCAGCATATACCATTGCTTTTCCGCTAGCTGCTTCAACTGTTTTTTTAACTAATGCTACTTTATTTTCGAAAGTAACAGAACTGGATTCGCCTGTAGTTCCTAATACAAAAGGATGACATCCCCCTTCGATTAAATGATTAACCAAAGTAGTTACAGCGTCTAAATCAATACTCTTATCAGCACGCAATGGGGTCACCATTGGTACAACTACTCCACTATATTTCTTTATATTTTTCATTTTTATTCTGTTAAAAAGCGGCTTTATAAATGGCTATAGCATCATCCACCGCAATTTCTCTAATATTATTTTTTAATAACCGTTGTACTTTGACAGCTCCTTCTGCTAATTGAGGAATCGATTCTTCTTTGACTCCTGCCTCGCTTAAAGTTAACGGTAAACCACAATCGACAATTAATTGTTTCATGATTTTTACTCCTTCTAAAGCCGTTTCCTTTGAAGTAGCTTTTTTTTCTGCTCCTAAAACCTCCGCTATTCGCTCATATTTACTGGCATCGGCTTCGATATTGTATTCCATCACATACGGCAGCAATAAAGCATTTGACAATCCGTGCGGAATATGATATTCAACTCCTAATGGGTAAGATAGAGCATGAACAGCAGCCGTATTAACCGGTCCCAGACACATTCCTCCATACATGCTCCCTAAAGCTACCTGAGTTCTGGCTTCTAAATCAGTTCCATCATCACAGGCTCTTTTCAGGTATTTTGCAATAAGTCTGACACCTTCTAGAGCATACAAATCCACAAAAGGATGTGCAAATTTATTGGTATAGGCTTCTAAACAATGCGTTAAAGCATCAATTCCTGTTGCCGCTGTTATCTTTTTAGGCAACAAAACCGTCAAAACAGGATCAACATAAGCCGCATCAGGAACTAAATACGGACTAATAACACCTACTTTTTCTCCCTGATTATTTACAAAAATGGCGTTAGGCGAAACTTCGCTTCCTGTCCCTGAAGTTGTAGGAATACAGGCTACGTAAGTTTGTCTTTCTTTTAGGTTGCCATTGCCTTTAACTTCTTCTAAGGTTTGTGAATTCTTTAACTGTGCCGCTACTAATTTAGCAACATCCAGCACGCTTCCTCCACCAATACCAACAATACTGTCGGCATCAAATTTTTTTGCTTTTAGCAAAATTTTGTCAAAATCCTCAAATGTAGGTTCACCAACAATAGATTCGTCAACAAAAACTGCAACTCCATGTGCTTGTAATTGCTGTAAAAAAGGAGCTAGTGTAGTATTAAGTTCTGCTATACTTAACAAGAACATCTTTTTTAGTCCTCTTTCAACAAAATCACTAACAAATCGCTGCATACTTCCCTCCCCGAAAACGACACGATTAGGATTTAAAATTACAATTTCTTTCATTCTTTCTCTTTTAACTCACCATTCTTAAACTGGAAAAAGCTTTTTTTAAAAAATGTAAACGTTTACATTTTTAATGATAAAAAAACTACTCCAATCGAGTAGTTGACTTTCTCAGTATTAATTCTGTTTTTAATATAATATTTTCTTTCTTTTTAGCTGGGTTCAGCATTCTTTCATAAAGCATTTCCGCAGCTTTTCTTCCCATGTCAAAACCAGGCTGACGCACAGCTGATAATGGCGGATTTAATGAAATGGACCATGGCATATCATCAAAACCTATTATCGAAATCTCTTCAGGTATCTTGATGCTTTTTGCATGAATAGCTTCTAAAGCTCCTAAAGTCAACAGGTTATTTCCGGAGAAAATAGCTGTTGGTCTGTCTTTTAATTCTAAAATTTTATTAGCAATTTCAAATCCACTCTTATAATCGGTATCTCTTGAAAAAATTAATTTTTCATCAAATGCTACTCCGTAATCATTTAAGGCTCTTTTATATCCCGCCAAACGCTCAATATAAGTAGGAATCTTAAAATTACCTGAAATAAACGCAATTCTTCGGTGACCAATACTCAATAGATGATCAATAGCATTAAAAGCTCCTTGTTCATTATCAACTTTTACAACATCAACATCAATCTCAGTCAAGCCCCTGTCGATACAAACTACCGGAATATTCTTTTTTACTAAATTTTCAATTCCTTTGTCTTTACCATGAATGGGAGCTACAATAAGTCCATCAATGTTTTCCGACTGAAGGATATCTAAGTACAATTTTTCCTTCTTTTCATCCTGTCCAAAATTACCTATCATAACCGCAAAGTTATTCTGATACGCATAATCTTCAACACCTCTGACTACATCAACAAAAAATGGATTTTGAATATCCGGAATAATAAGGCCTAATAATTTGGTTTTATTATTAGTACTTCTTAAACGCTGTGCCACACGATTAGGCTTGTATTCTAAGGCTTCAATCGAAGCCATAACTTTGAGCATAGTAGCTTTACTTACCTTAGGATCATTATTAATCACCCTAGATACTGTGGCTATGGAAACCTTTGAATGCTTTGCTACTGACTTTAAATTTGACACAATGTAAACGTTTACATGACAAATATGTGGATTTTAATTTTAAAAAACAAATTTTACTGACTTTTGTTTTTTAAATACGCTAAAATAAACGTAAAACACTAAAAACAAGACAGATACACTTACCAACTAATTAGCCGCTAAAAGTTCATTTTGCACTTTTTTAGTCAAACTATTGAAAACCAAAGAATAAGAACCATCTATCATTTCTTTCAATAACAAATCAGAAACATCAAAATTAATCGCAACGGTATTCCAATGATTTTTATTCATGTGAAAACCCGGCTTTACAGCCTCAAATTGAACTCTCCATTCTTTAGCTGTATCGGGATCACATTTTAAATTAACCGATGGCTGCCCTGATTCCCATTGTTTTAAAGAGGAAAGCGCAAATATCTTACCTCCTACCTTAAAAACCAGAGTGTCCTGATCAAAAGGAAAATGCTCCGTAACGCCTTTTTTCGAAAGACAATATTCGTAAAATGTTTCTAAATCCATTATAGTACTTTTTCCATTAATTTCTCGGGATGTGCTAACAATTTGAATCCGAATTTCTCATATAAAAAATGAGCATCAGTGGTCGCTAATCGCCAAATTTTTATGTTTTTCAATTGCGGTTCTTTCATCATAGCATCTATCAAAAGTGATGAATAGCCATTTCCGCGGTGTTTTTCATCAATAAAAACATCCATCAAATAGGCAAAAACCACATAATCGGTAATTACTCTGGCAAAACCTATTTGTTGATCGTCTAAATAAATTCCGAAACAAAAAGAATGTTCAATTGTTGTTTGCACTTCTTCAATAGTACGACCCGCTGCCCAGTAAATATCTTTCAGGAAATCCTGAATGAAAGCAACGTCTAATTTATTTTTATCAGTAGATATAGTAATCATATTTTATACAAAACAGGTTTTGATGGCGAAGCGTCATTTTCAAAAGAAGCAATTTGCAAATTCAACAAATAACTTCCGTCTCGCACCTCATCTTCAACAAAAATCATTTCGGTAATCGTACAATGCAATCGGGCATCAGCATTAAGGTGAACAACATCTTTTACATTCCAAAAGGCTTTGTGAGCCAACAGTTTTCCCTCGTCATGCTCTTTATCCACACTTGGTAAATCAATCAATAAATGCTGAATTCCGCTTTCGTGAATGAAAATCGCCGCTTCCTCAGACAAATAAGGCGGATTGGTATTCGAATAATTCCGATGCTTTTTGTTTTCCAAATTAGGAAGCGTCCTGATAATTAAAGCTTCGGGAGTTTTTCCCTTCAAAAGATGCTCAAGCTGATTTTTAGCAATTAACAAATCTTCTCCCTGAGTTTGCGGTTGCACCGAAATCAATTCAGCCACAAAGAAAAACTGCTTCAAACATTGATTGAGACTATAAAATTCTTTAGTAATATGCCCCAGACACTCGGTATGTGTGCCGTGAGCATGCGGATTAAAAAAGATATTATTAAAATTGGTCGAAGCGCCATCTTTGACACTCCCCGTCCATTCACCAAAAAAAACAGGTTTTATTTCCGGTTTTTCAAGATACCAGGCAATAGGATTCGCATCCGTATTGGTCAACGGAATAGAAATATCAATGGGTTTTGATAAATCGACTTCGAAGTTGTTGATTTTCGCTTTCATTTTTCTTAACCGCAAAGGGCACTAAGTTTACGCAAATTTCACAAAGCTTAGCGTACTTTGTGCCTTCTTTGTGTTCTTTGCGGTTAAACAATTATTCCAAATTTAAATAAAATAAGTCTGATGCAATCCCATCCGTCAAAAATTTTCCTTTTGGCGTGGGTTTCAAAATGTTATTTTCTATAAAAAGTAAATCATCATTCAGGAATTTTTGAGCTTGTTTTAATAAATAATCCAAAAAGTTTTGACTAAATTCAGATGCAATTCTATCCAGTGAAACACCCCAAATAGTCCTCAAACCCGTCATAATATATTCGTTATAACGATCTTCAACAGATAGTTTTTCAGTTTCAGCAGGCAATTCATTATTCTGAATTGATTTTAGATACAATGCATTGTTGGCGATATTCCAACTTCTGGAAATCCCATCATAACTGTGGGCTGAAGGACCAATCCCGATGTATTTTTTACCCAGCCAATACGCCGAATTATTTTTAGAAAAGAAATCAGGCTTTCCAAAATTGGATAATTCGTAATGAATAAATCCGTTGTTTTCCAATGTTTCTACCAGAATCATAAAATGTTCCGAAGCTACTTCGTCTTTTGGTTCAGCAATTTCACCAGTTTGAATCAGTTTTTTCAAAGCGGTTTTGGGTTCCACCGTCAAGGCATAACTGGAAATGTGCGGGATTCCAAAACTCAAAGCGGTTTCAATATTATGTTGCCATTTTTCGTTACTCATCCCGGGAACTCCATAAATTAAATCCAGAGAAATATTATCGAAATATCTGGTAGCTATTTCCAAACATTTTTTGGCTTCCGCCGAATTATGAGCGCGATTCATCATTTTCAAATCCTCTTCATAGAAAGATTGAATCCCGATAGAGAGACGATTAATCCCAATTTTTGAAAGTTCAATCAGATATTCCTCTGATAAATCATCAGGATTAGCTTCTAAGGTAATTTCTGGATTTTGGATAACTTTATAATTTTCATAAATCGAATCCATCTGCAATTTCAAATCTGAAATCTGCAATCTGCTTGGCGTTCCTCCTCCAAAATAAATGGTCTCAACCATTTGATTAGCAAACTCCTTTTTACGCATTGCTATTTCTTTGGCCAAAGCCAAAACCATCTCCTCTTTTTTCTTCATTGATGTAGAAAAATGAAAGTCACAATAATTGCATGCCTGCTTGCAAAAAGGGATATGTATGTAGATTCCTGACATAAATTGATGGTCAGCAACAGTGATCAGTGGTCAGTTCTGCTGACTAACTACTGCATACTGATTACTTTTTAACTCGTTCTTCATTTTGTTTCACAAAAGCATCCCAGCCCGAATAACTTTTTCCAGCCACCACTTTTCCTGAGTTGAAAAAATGACAAACTGCAGCTGCTAATCCATCGGTGGAATCCAGATTTTTAGGCAATTCTTTCAGTCCTAAAAGCTGTTGCAGCATTTTTGCCACCTGCTCTTTGCTGGCGTTTCCGTTTCCGGTGATCGCCATTTTTATTTTCTTAGGTTCGTATTCGGTAATAGGAATATCTCTGGAAAGTCCCGCCGCCATGGCTACTCCTTGGGCACGACCCAACTTTAGCATAGATTGCACATTTTTACCAAAAAAAGGCGCTTCGATGGCAATTTCGTCCGGATGATGCGTGTCAATTAATTCAATAGTACGCTCAAAAATGATTTTCAGCTTTTGATAGTGATTATCATATTTAGACAACTGCAATTCGTTCAACTGAACAAATTCCATTTTTTTATTGATAACCCGTATCAAACCAAAACCCATTATGGTTGTTCCCGGATCGATACCTAATATGATGCGTTCTTTTGTCATTATTTATTTTTGTACGCTTTTATTGTTACATAGAGTTTCGCAAATTTAATTACTATCGTTTCTTATACCCTCATTGAGAATGGCACACTGATGAAACGGATTTTACGGATTATCGCAGAAATTCACCAAAGAGTGATAAAAATCCGTTTTTATCTGTTCAATCAGTGTCATCTGTGGCCTTTTTTATTTAGTCCCCTTAGTGAACAGTCATAAAAACTAATTTAAATCCTTAACATCTCTTCGGGATTTACTTTTCATTTCTTTTTGCAATACTTCTTTTTGTTACGCAGAGTTTCGCAAAGTTAATTACTATCGTTTCTTATACCCTCATTGAGAATGGCACACTGATGAAACGGATTTTACGGATTATCGCAGATTGTAATTCACTAAAGAGTGATAAAAATCCGTTTTTATCTGTTCAATCAGTGTCATCTGTAGCCTTTTTTATTTAGTCCCCTTAGTGAACAATCATAAAAACTAATTTTAATCCTTAACATCTCTTCGGGATTTACTTTTCATTTCTTTGCAATACTTCTTTTTGTTACACAGAGTTTCGCAAAGAAAAAAAACAGAGATGCACAAAACTTATTTAAAATTCTTTGTGAATCTCTGTGATAACTTCGCGCAACTTTGTGAAACACTTTATCACACAGCTAAAAAATTTAAAATTCTTTGTGAAACTCTGTGAGTCTTTGCGTTTCTTTGCGCAATAGTTCTTCGTTATGATTTCAATTCCTCACAAAACTAAGCAATTCCTGGTACTTCTAATCAAAGTTTTGATTGTAGGTGGCGCCTTTTATTTTATTTACAACCAACTGGCGAATAACGACCAACTCGATTGGCAGAAATTCATTGCTTTATTCCAAAAAAATCAATCCATTACAGGAATTAGTTTTATCTTGTTGCTGAGTGTTTTAAATCGATATTTTGAAATTTTAAAATGGCAAAATCTGGCACAGCACATTCGTAAAATCTCCGTTTCTGAATCCACTAAACAAGTCTTAGCTGCTTTAACCGCCGGATTATTTACACCAAATGGCGTAGGCGAATATGCCGGAAAAGCGCTGTTTTTCAATAAATCAGAAACCAAAAAAGTAGTTTTCCTGAATTTAATTTGCAACGGAATCCAAATGGTTTTGACGGTTATTTTCGGAATATTTGGATTGTTGTATTTCAACACGCTGTATGAGGTAATCACCCCAAAAATGGTTCTGATACTTTTTGGGATTTTGATTGCCGTTTTTCTTTTACTTTTTTCAATCAAAAAAATAACAATAAAAGGCTTTTCGATAGAAAAACTCATTCATAAAATCAATGAAATTCCTAAAAGTATTCACCGGAAAAATATTCTTTTAGGAACTTGTCGTTATCTGGTTTTCTCACATCAATACTACTTTTTGTTTTTGGCTTTTGATGTTCATTTGCCTTATTTAATCCTAATTTCTACCATTGCCAGCGTTTATTTTTTAGCTTCCTCTTTGCCTACTTTTCAGTTTTTGGATTTTGCTGTAAAAGGTGGTGTTGCCATATATTTCTTTGGGATTTTAGGAGTAAACGAATGGATTGTGGTTTTTATTTCTACCCTGATGTGGTTTCTTAATGTGGTAATTCCTGTGGTTATTGGCAGTTATTATGTGTTGAATTTTAAGCCCTCACCCCAGACTTCTCCAGACGATAGGGAGCTATAACCTAATAAAATAATCATGATTACAATTATTTTATTTTTACCGTTTTTATTTTACATTATTTCAATTGGAACACTGATTTATGGGTTTACCAAAATAAAAAACTACGATGCTATTGGCTTAAAGCCTAAAACCAGCTTTACAATTGTAGTTCCTTTCCGGAATGAAGCCGAAAATTTACCTGCTCTTTTAGAAAGCATTTCGAAAATGAATTATCCAACGGATTTATTTGAAGTGATTCTGGTGGATGATGAATCAGATTTCAAATTTCAGATTTTAGATTTTAAATTTCAGATTTCACAAATTGACAATCTTCGCGTGTCGAATTCTCCTAAAAAAGACGCTATAAGCACCGCCATGCAAGTTGCAAAAAACGAATGGATTATCAGCACCGATGCAGACTGTAAAGTTCCTGAAAACTGGCTTTTAAGTTTAGACAATTACATTCAGACACATGACGTTGCAATGATTGCAGGAGCAGTGACTTATGAATGCAATAATTCTTTTTTACAGCATTTTCAGCAATTGGATCTGGCTAGTTTACAAGGAGCAACAATGGGCAGTTTTGGAATAGAGAAAGGTTTTATGTGTAATGGTGCTAATTTCGCTTATACTAAATCACTATTTAAGGTCCTGAATGGTTTTGAAGGAAATGATGCTATTGCCAGTGGAGACGATGTTTTCCTGTTGCAAAAAGCAATACTCTCCCGAAATTTTGGGAGTAAAAAAGTGCATTATTTAAAATCCGAAAATAACATTGTTACTACAAAACCAGTCGAGAATTGGAAAACTTTATTTTACCAAAGAGTCCGCTGGGCTTCTAAAACGAGTTCGTATCAAAGTTATTTTGGTAAATTATTAGGCTTGTTGGTTTTTGCCGGAAATTTGATTGTGATGCTGAGTTATGGATTTTGGATAACAGGATTTATTTCGTTCTCAGTTTTTTTGATGCTGATTTTTTCCAAATTTATTGTTGATAGTATTTTGATTTACCAAACCCATCAATTTTTAACCCAACAGAAAATGCGCTATTTGGTTGTTAGCAGTTTATTGTATCCTTTTTTTAGTGTGGGAGTTGCTTTGTACTCGTTATTTGGAAAATATGAATGGAAAGGCAGACGGTTTTAGCCCAGATAGAGCCGATATCCTCATGAAGTGAAACGGAATGAGATAAAGGCGAAAGCTGGAATAAGCTCCTAAAAAAACTACTCAACTTTAATAATAACCGGAAGAATAAATTGTGTCTTAACAGGGATTCCTTGTTTAATCGCCGGATTAACTTTTGGGAAATCTACTAATTTCACGTGCAAAATGCTGTCGATTTTTATGGTGTCATAAGCCACGGAATCTTTAGGAAATTGTGGTTCAAATTGCATTCTGGAATCAGGAAAAACAGTTACTTTTACCTCAATGGTATCGAGTTCAGGATACAAAACAGAAAGTGTGTCTACTTGTAATTTTTCCTGTATTAATTGGGTTAAATATTCAAAAAAACATTGTTTGCGTTGTGTTTTATCTTCTAATTTATCGCAATCAGCAAACGAAGGGTACTCATCTACTTCTTTCCAGTTAATGGCTTTCAGTTCCTTTTGCAATAATTCTTTTTCTGACGGCACTTGCTTCTCGAAGTATTGACAGGAAGTAACTATAATGAAAAGTGAAAAAAAGTAATAATGCTTCAAGGTTTAGAATTTGAATTGGAACAATATTTTATAAAAATACAATTATTTTTTTTGAGATGCTTTGGAAAGCAAATAATCTTTAACTTTCTGTAATTTATTTTTTCAAAATTACTAAAAAATTAGTTTATGGATATTTTTCTTTTAATACTTGGTCTAGCATGTATGCTTGTTGGGATATTGGGCAGTTTTTTACCTGTGCTGCCCGGCATAAGCATTAGCTGGCTTGGAATTGTGCTGCTTTATTTTACAAATGTAATCCCGGCTAATTACTGGGTTCTGGGAATCACGTTGTTAATAGTGATACTTTTTTCGATTGCTAATTATGTTTTACCTGCCAAAGGGACTCAGCGATTTGGTGGCAGTAAGGCGGGAATTTGGGGAACAAACATTGGACTTGTTGTTGGTTTATTAGCTCCTATTCCGTTAGGATTTATAATTGGACCGTTTTTAGGTGCGCTAATTGGGGAGTTATTTTTTGATTCTAAAAATGCAAAAGAAGCACTAAGAGCTGCAACCGGATCTGTTTTAGGAATTTTAGCTTCCAGTTTTATTCAGTTCCTGCTTTGTGTAATTTACTTTGGAATATTTATTTCTATTGTTTGGGAGTATAGGGCGCTTCTGTTTTGATTAAAGAAGCCTTTCCGTTAAGAAAGGCTTCTTGCAAATTTATCGTTCTTGTCCTAACTAGAGAACTAGAACCCGTCTCATCCCAAAAGACGAGATGACAGGAAATATATAACAAAAAAAGCGATTCAGAAATGAATCGCTTTTAACAATTTTAGCGGTCTGGACGGGACTCGAACCCGCGACCCCATGCGTGACAGGCATGTATTCTAACCAACTGAACTACCAAACCTCTGCTTTATTGCGAGTGCAAATATACAATATAATTTTCTTTAAAAACAAGCCTTAAACAAAAAACTATTTACTTTTTAAATCAATTTTATAAAACTTGAATTTAGACAGTATAACACGTATTTAAATCAAAAAAGCCATTCACAATTAAGTGAAAAGCTTTTCATTGGTCTAACTACTAAACCCGCGGTTAGCGTTACAAATGCTAACCAAACAACACAACTAGCTTTAAATACCGTATAGTGGAAAAAAAAGCCTTTCTGTTACGAAAGGCTTTCCCAATATTAGCGGTCTGGACGGGACTCGAACCCGCGACCCCATGCGTGACAGGCATGTATTCTAACCAACTGAACTACCAAACCTCTGCTTTATTGCGGTGGCAAAGATACAATAGATTTCTGTTTACACAAGTGTTTTTATTAAAAATAACAATATTTTTTTTGACCCTTTAGCCAAAGTTATGTTTTTCAGTTAAATAGGTTAAGATGATTTTTTCAAAATCTTCTCTTACACTTACAGGAACGTACTTGATTTTATTTTGAGCGCAACTTAAAGCAAGCTTTTTAAAGTATAAAGCCACTTGTTTTTCATATGCTGACTTGACATTTTCGGCAAAAACTGAAATTTCTTCGCCTGTTTCTACATCAATAAATTTTCGGGGTGCATTGTCAAAATCAAAACTAAACTCGGTTTTACCGTCAAAAACATGAAATAAAACCACTTTGTGTTTGTTGTGCTTCAGATGCTGTAATGCACTCAATAATTTGGCTTCATCACCCGTTTGAAACATATCAGTAAATAAAATAACCATCGAGCGGCGGTGCATTTTCTCGGCTATCTGATGTAAAAAAGTAATCGTATCAGTACTTTTTTTAACTACAGATTCTTTCAACAAATTTTCCAGAGCATTCAACACCATTCTGTGATGTCTGTCACTTCCTTTTTCGGGTGCGTAATACTCATAGGTGTCCGAAAAAACACTTAAGCCTACTGCATCTCTTTGCTTCCTTAAAAGATTCATCAAAACTGCCGAAGCCAAAACAGAAAATCCAATTTTGTTTTCATAAAAATGCTGACTTCCTTTCAATTTGGGAAAATGCATGGAAGAGGAATTATCGATGATAATATGACAACGCAGATTCGTTTCTTCCTCAAATTGTTTGGTGTACAATCGATCTGTTTTTGCAAAAAGCTTCCAGTCAATATGTTTGGTGCTTTCGCCCACATTATACACTTTATGTTCCGCAAACTCGGCCGAAAACCCATGAAACGGACTCTTATGCATACCCGAAATAAAACCTTCCACAACCTGATTAGCCAACAATTCTAAATGTTGGAAACTGGATATTTTTTCTATTTGTGATGCTATCTTCATCTCTCAAATGTATTAAAAGATTGAAAATAATAGAGAAAAGAAACAAGAAAAAAGAAAACAGACTCCTGAATTCAGTTTAAAGCAAAAAAAAGGCTTGACTTTCGCCAAACCTTTTTCTCATATAAATCATAATCTTACGATTACAACAAAGCGTCTAAACTATCTGCGTAAGTTTGTTTAGGAGCTACCCCTACTTGTTTCCCTACGACTTCTCCGTTATGAAAAACCAATACCGTAGGTATGTTTCTCACTCCGTATTTTGCAGCAAATTCCTGGTTTGCATCAACGTCTACTTTCCCTATAACAACTTTTCCGTCATATTCAGTACTCAATTCGTCAATGATTGGACCTACCATTCTACAAGGTCCACACCATGCTGCCCAAAAATCTACCATTACAGGTTTATCTGATTTCAATACTACTTCTTCAAAAGTAGCGTCTGTTATTGCTAATGCCATATTTCTTTATTTAAAGTTTATAAATTTAAAGTCTTTAATTCCTTAAACACTATGCAAATTTAGAAATTAAAAACCAACAAAACACCATTCCAAAATTAGTTTTGGCTATTAATGTATTGTTAATTATTATCAGTAGCTATTCCTGCTGTCCGCTCTATCTTTCCAGCCGAACCCCGGCTAGAAAGGATGCCGCTTCCATCAGGGCTAGGGAATCTGGTGCTTTAATTCAACTTAAAGTTCACCTGCATTTTCTCTAATTCCTGCAACAATTCAGTCGAAATTTTAATTTTCAGCCTTCTGCTTACCATACTCAGCTTAGTCACAACCTTAACTTCTTCCACCTCAGTCACCTGAACGGCTTTGTTTTCTGACATATCCGAAGATTCTGCATCCTCGTTTTCATCTTCAAAAACTACTTCTTCATTTTCTTCAACAGCCGCTACTGTTTCTATGAGTTTTTTGATTTTTTCTATTTCCATTACCTCAAAAGTCACCTGATTATCTCCTTTATTTTCACTAAAAAGACGACTTAACTTATGGATAAATTCCGGTTGCAAATCCTTAATATTCAGCAGTACAATCAATCGTTTAGCCAGAGCTTCTAACACATCCTGCAACTGTTTTATTTCAACAAATTGTATTCTTGGATCTCCTTTTTTCCCCGTATCCTGATTCATCCAGCCTTCTTTCACTGTTAATTTCATAAACGTAAAATTATTCTGAATCAGGAAATGGCGGAATTTCAGGTATTCTTCGCCAAAAATTCGGAATTCATAACTCTCATCATAACCTTCCAGCGAAAACATTCCCCATCCCTTACCATTCTTAGCCACACGATGCTGAACATTATTAATAATTCCGCCAAAAGTGAGTGTTTTACCCACATAAGCCTCTAAGTTTTTAAGCGCTTCCAGCTTCGCATTACAAAAATATTTCATCTCAAATCTAAAATCATCCAGCGGATGACCGGAAATATAAATTCCCACTACTTCCTTCTCTTTGGCCAGTTTTTCCATCGTACTCCAGTCTTCACAGGGCGGAACAACAGGCTCTGCAATTTGCACTTCACTGGTTTCCCCAAACAAACTTACCTGAGACGAATTTTCATTTTCCTGAAACTTAGAACCATACCGAATCGCTTTTTCATAAAAAGTAACTCCGTCGCCTTCATCATGAAAATATTGGGCTCTGGTGGTTCCTTCAAAAGCATCAAATCCACCTGCTAAAGCCAGATTTTCAATCGCTTTTTTATTGGCGGCACGCAAATCTATTCGTTTAGCCAAATCAAAAATCGATTTGTATTTTCCGTTTTTCCTGTTCTCTACAATCGTTTCAACCGCTCCGGCTCCTACTCCTTTAATCGCTCCCATCCCAAAACGAACGGCATAATCATCATTTACAGTAAATTTATAATACGATTCATTCACACAAGGTCCTAAAACCTGCAAGCCCATTCGTTTACATTCTTCCATAAAGAACGAAACCTGCTTAATATCATTCATATTATTCGAAAGTACTGCCGCCATATATTCTGCCGGATAATGTGCTTTTAAGTAAGCGGTTTGGTACGCAATCCAGGCATAACAGGTAGAGTGCGACTTGTTAAAGGCATAACTTGCAAAGGCTTCCCAGTCTTTCCAGATTTTCTCCAGAATTTTTGCATCATGTCCTTTTGCCGAAGCTTGTTCGACAAACTTAGGTTTCATTTTATCCAGTACATCCTTCTGTTTTTTACCCATCGCCTTACGCAATACGTCAGCTTCACCTTTAGTAAATCCGGCTAACGACTGCGACAAAAGCATTACCTGCTCCTGATAAACGGTAATTCCGTACGTTTCTCCTAAATATTCTTCGCAGGCATCAAGATCGTATTTGATTTCCTCTTCACCGTTTTTTCTTCGAACGAAAGAAGGAATGTATTCCAAAGGTCCCGGTCGATACAATGCATTCATCGCAATCAAATCTCCAAAAACCGTGGGTTTCAGATCCTTCATGTATTTTTGCATTCCGGGTGACTCGTATTGGAAAATCCCGACTGTTTCTCCACGCTGGAAAAGCGCATAAGTAGCTTCATCATCAATAGGGAAGTTGTCCGGATCTAACTCGATTCCCGTACGGTATTTTACCAGTTTAACCGTATCTTTTATCAAAGTAAGGGTCTTCAAGCCCAAAAAGTCCATCTTCAGTAATCCTGCACTCTCCGCAACCGAGTTATCAAACTGAGTCACATATAAATCAGAATCTTTAGCAGTAGTTACAGGAACATAATTGGTAATATCCGATGGCGTGATAATTACTCCACAGGCATGAATACCAGTGTTTCGCATCGAACCTTCCAAAATTTTCGCCTGCTGAATCGTTTCTCCTGCCAAATCATCTTCATTGGCAATTCCGATTAATTGTTTTACAAGTTCAAATTCATCAGCTCCTTTTAATGCTTTTTTAACCTCATCTTCTGATTCAGAAAGGAAACGAGCCAGATTCCATTTACCCGGCATCATGGCGGGAATCAGCTTGGCTATTCTGTCTGCTTCAAAAAGTGGCAAATCCAGTACACGCGCTGTATCACGAATTGCCGATTTGGTTGCCATTTTACCATAAGTGATAATTTGTGCCACCTGATTGGCTCCGTATTTTTTGATAACATAATCCATTACACGACCACGTCCCTCATCATCAAAGTCAATATCAATATCGGGCATCGACACACGATCCGGATTCAGGAAACGCTCAAAAAGCAAATCGTACTTAATGGGGTCAATATTAGTAATTCCCAAACAATAAGCAACTGCCGATCCCGCTGCCGATCCACGACCGGGCCCTACCGAAACATCCATGGTTCTCGCCTTAGCAATAAAATCCTGAACAATCAGGAAATAACCCGGATAACCGGAATTCGAAATCGTTAATAACTCAAAATCCAATCGTTCCTGAATTTCAGGTGTAATATCGCCATATCTTTTTTCGGCTCCTACCATCGTCAAATGCCTCAAATAAGCATTTTCCCCTCTTACTCCATTATCTTTTTCATCTTCGGGGTCAATAAATTCCTCCGGAATATCATATTTAGGAAGCAATACATCCCGATACAAAGAGTAAATTTCGACCTTATCAACAATTTCCTGAATATTAATAATGGCTTCCGGCAAATCGGCAAAGAGGTTTTTCATCTCTTCTTCCGACTTGTAATAATACTCCTGATTAGGCAATCCGTAGCGATAACCACGTCCGCGACCAATAGGCGTGGCCTGTTTTTCCCCGTCTTTTACACACAATAAAATATCATGTGCATTAGCATCCTGCTTATTTAAATAATAGGTATTGTTAGTCGCAATTAATTTTACTTCATGTTTTTGTGCAAACTCAATCAGGGTTTTATTCACCCTGTTTTCATCTTCCTGATTGTGGCGCATGATTTCGAGATAAAAATCATCCTGAAATTGTTCTTTCCACCACAGCAAAGCTTCTTCGGCTTGGTTTTCACCAATATTCAGAATCTTACTCGGAATCTCTCCGTATAAATTCCCGGATAAAACCATGATATCTTCCTTGTATTTTTCAACAATGCTTTTATCAATTCTTGGTACATAATAAAAGCCATTTATGTAAGCAATGGAAGCCATTTTAGCCAAATTATGATAACCTTTTTTATTTTTTGCCAATAAAACAACCTGATAACCATTGTCTTTTTTGGATTTATCCAAATGGTTTTCACAAATATTAAACTCACAACCTACAATTGGTTTGATTTCAGTTTCTGTTGGTTCCTCACCACTTTCTACTAAAGCTTTATTTTTGGCGGAAGCCCCTTTATTGTGATTCATAACTGCACTCACAAAATGGAAAGCACCCATCATGTTTCCGGTATCTGTCATGGCAACAGCCGGAAAACCATTTTTAGCTGTTATCGAAACCAAAGGTCCAATTCCGATGGTCGATTGTAAAACCGAAAACTGTGTGTGATTGTGCAAATGTGCAAATTTCGCCTGATTTAAATCCCTTTTATCCGCTTCCGAAATGGAAGTTTGCGAAACGTTTTGCTCTGCCTTTTTCAGCTGCTCCCTGATTTTATCTGAAGCTGCTTTTAAATTAATATGTTTTAACCCGATGAGTTGAATTTCCTGCGGATTCTTATTTTGAAATTCCTGAAAATAAGAAGCAGGAACATCCAGTTCTTCCTTAGTAAAAACTTCTCTTTTAATTAATTCCAGAAAACAACGCGTGGTTGCCTCCACATCGGCAGTAGCATTATGTGCTTCTGCAAAAGGAACATTGAATAAATATTCGTGTAATTCTGTTAAAGTAGGCAACTTGAATTTTCCTCCACGACCTCCCGGCAATTTCAATAAAGAAGCGGTAACCTCCGTACAAGTGTCTAAAACCGGCATGGAAGCCATAGGCGAATCAACACCCATTCTATGAAATTCAGCCCCCATAATATTGACGTCAAAACCCAGGTTCTGACCCACAATAAATTTGGCTTTGCCTAATGCAACATTAAATTTCTCTAAAACTTCACTTAAAGAAATTCCTTCCGCCTGAGCTAATTCGGTTGAAATTCCGTGAATACGCTCCGCATCATAAGGAATATTAAATCCGTCTGGTTGTACCAAATAATCCTGATTTTCGATAAGATTTCCCATCTCATCATGCAACTGCCAGGCAATTTGAATACAGCGTGGCCAGTTATCAGAATCAGTTATTGGAGCATTCCAATTTTTTGGTAATCCGGTTGTTTCGGTATCGAATATTAAGTACATAAGCCTCACCCCAGCCCTCGCCAAAGGAGAGGGAGCCGAAACTTTTATCAAGTTTTGGCTATTTATTTAACTGGTTATAAATGTTTTAAATTAATGATGAATCACAAAATTTGAATTTCAAATTTAGTTTTTTTTTAGAGGATAATAAAGGGAAGTTATGAACAAAAAAGAGGAGTTTTTAAGTTATTATTTTATTCCCCCAATTGATTGAATTTTTCAATTATAGCATTACCTCTGTCTGTATTTCCGGTTTTTAACAATGCATTTCCAAAACGATAATAGTACATGGGATCTAAATCATTAGTTAAAGCAAATAATTCTTCATACCATTTTACTGCTTTTTCCATTTGATCTTTAAAGTAGTAATGATCGGCTACTTTTTGAAACATAAAAGCCGATTTATAACCTTTTTCAAGTACCCTCTCATAAACATGCACAACATTTACTAAAATATAATCTTGTTTTTCTCCTTTAGACTCATTCTCTACTACAGGAACAACTTCTGTTTTTGTTATTTTACCAATTACAAGAGCTAATTTACTTTGTTCTATCTCGGCATTCTGAGAAATTTCGATTTCCCCACTTTCAATGGCAATTTCGAGTAAACTGGTTGGCTCTCTGTTTTTCTCTGTTTTTTTATCTAAATTCTTAGTCTCTATATAATATTTCTTCTTGTATCTTTCGTCTTTATAAACAGGAGTGATAATTCTAATATTTTCAGGTCCTAATTCAATCTTGCTTATTAAACTTAAATCAGATACTGTGTAACGTGTTGTAGTACCCCCAAAAACCATATTCACTATCTCTTCTACTTTATAATACAGTACATTTTTAGTTTCAATATCTTTGTAAACAGTACGCATCTGACTAAAACCGGGATAAGAATTCAGCATACTTAAGAGTGTTATGAACACCATAACAGTCTTTTTAACTAATTTATAATTATGTAAGATATCGCTAAACATTTTCAAGGTTTTAAACTACAAAGATAGAGCATATAAAATACATAACTCCTGATAATCTAAACCATAATGGAGTATAAAAAAGAACTACTGAATTTAATTTTCTATTTTTTTTGGTTGTCGTAATATTTTATCAAAAAAACACACCCCTTAAAGAGATTAGCAAGCTGATTTATTTTCAAATATAAAAACGTTTCCCAAAAGGACTTAGCTTACACAAACATTATTGATTATTATATTTTCAACCACACATTTAACATTTTATTAAACAAAAACAAACAATAAGCTGAAAAAGCCTAAAAATTCACAAAAGACAAATCCATTAACAACTGTTACAAACACAACTTAATAAAAGAAAATAGAAATAAAAAAAACTAACTCTCTAAAACACAAGCATGCAAAACAAAAGCTCATCATCTTATTAATATTGTTTGGGTATCGTATATAATCGATAATATTAATTGAATACATGATTTCATTTTTATACTTTTGCCTTCTTGTTACCACCCTCTTCAAAAACAGGGCAGTACAAAACACAGAAATACACTAAAAAAAATTAAAAAATGAGTAAGACATTATTTGACAAAGTATGGGATTCGCATGTTGTGCGTAAAATTGAAGACGGACCAGATGTGTTTTTTATTGATCGTCATTTCATTCATGAAGTTACAAGTCCAGTAGCTTTCCTTGGATTAAAATCAAGAGGCGTTTCAGTATTGTATCCTGAACGCACATTTGCAACTGCCGATCACAATACACCTACCATTAACCAGCACTTACCTGTTGAAGACGCTTTATCTGCTAATCAATTACAGGCATTAGAAGATAACTCCGCAGAATACGGAATTTCTCACTGGGGGTTAGGTCATCAAAAAAATGGAATTGTACACGTAGTAGGTCCTGAAAACGGAATTACTTTGCCAGGTGCTACAATCGTATGTGGAGATTCACATACTTCTACTCATGGTGCTTTTGGTGCTATTGCTTTCGGAATTGGTACTTCTGAAGTAGAAATGGTTCTTTCTACACAATGTATCATGCAACCGAAGCCTAAAAAAATGCGTATTAACGTAAATGGAAAATTAAGCAAAGGTGTTGGTCCAAAAGACGTTGCACTTTATATCATTGCTCAATTGACTACTTCCGGAGGTACAGGATATTTTGCTGAATACGCAGGAAATGTTTTCGAAGAAATGACAATGGAAGGTCGTATGACTGTATGTAACCTTTCTATCGAAATGGGTGCTCGTGGAGGTATGATTGCTCCTGATCAAAAAACATTTGATTACTTAGAAGGTAGATTACATGCTCCAAAAGGAGAAGCCTGGACAAAAGCAGTAGCATACTGGAAAACTTTAAAAACAGACGAAGGTGCTAAATTTGATGCTGAATTAAACATCAATGCCGAAGATATTGAACCAATGATTACTTACGGAACAAATCCGGGTATGGGAATTGGTATTTCTAAACATATCCCGGCTGCCAATCAGGTTGAAGGTGGTGCGGAAACTTACAAAAAATCATTAGCTTACATGGGCTTCGAAGAAGATGATGTAATGATTGGCAAACCAATTGATTATGTTTTCTTAGGAAGTTGTACTAATGGTCGTATTGAAGATTTTAGAGCTTTTGCTGAAATTGTAAAAGGTCGTAAAAAAGCGGATAACGTAACTGCTTGGCTAGTTCCGGGTTCTCACGTTGTTGAGGCTCAAATTAAAGAAGAAGGAATTTTAGATATCTTGACTGAAGCTGGTTTTGTATTGCGTCAGCCAGGTTGTTCCGCTTGTTTAGCGATGAATGATGACAAAGTACCTGCAGGAAAATATGCAGTAAGTACTTCTAACAGAAACTTCGAAGGTCGTCAGGGTCCTGGTTCAAGAACTTTGTTAGCTTCTCCTATTATGGCAGCAGCAGCAGCAGTTACCGGAAAATTAACTGACCCAAGAGATTTGTTATAAAAGATTGATGAATGCAGATTAACGATTTCTGAATTCAGATTTCGTTAATCGACAAATTCTTTTATAACATTCAGTTTAGAATACAATTTAGGTTACACAAAATAACATTAGCGTTTACGATTGTTTTTACCTACGGTAAATCAAAAATCAAAAATCGTTAATCAAAAATCAAAAATCAAATGGCATACGATAAATTTAATATACTTACCAGTAGTGCAGTGCCACTACCGATAGAAAACGTAGATACTGACCAAATTATCCCGGCTCGTTTCCTTAAAGCTACAAAACGTGAAGGTTTTGGAGACAACCTTTTCAGAGACTGGAGATACAATGGAGACGATACTCCAAAAGCTGATTTTGTATTAAACAATCCAACTTACAGCGGAAAAATCCTTGTAGGAGGAAAAAACTTTGGTTCAGGTTCTTCTCGTGAGCACGCTGCATGGGCAGTTTATGATTACGGATTCCGTGCTGTGGTTTCTTCTTTCTTTGCAGATATTTTCAAAGGAAACTGTTTAAACATCGGAGTTTTACCAGTACAGGTTTCTCCTGAATTTTCAGATAAAATCTTTGCTGCTATCGAAGCTGATCCTAAAACAGAATTAGAAATCAACTTACCGGAGCAAACTATTACATTGAAAGCTACAGGTGAAAAAGAATCTTTTGACATCAACGGATACAAAAAGAACAATATGATCAATGGTTTTGATGACATTGATTATTTACAAAACATCAAAGAAGAAATTGTAAGCTTTGCTGACAAACTTCCTTACTAAATAATAGTATCATATAAAAATGCAGCTGCTAAAGCAACCTTTTCAGGATTGTGACTAGCAGCTGCTTTTAGCGTTTATCAAACATACCATAAAATGATTTCAAAATCAGGAAATCAGAACCTTTTTTAGCATCAAATTTATAATGGGAAAAAGAAAAATTGAAATAATGGATACGACACTTCGTGATGGTGAACAAACCTCAGGAGTATCATTTTCTGCTGCAGAAAAACTAACCATTGCCCAATTATTATTAGAAGAATTACACGTTGATCGTATCGAAATTGCTTCGGCTCGAGTAAGCGAAGGAGAATTTGAAGGCGTGAAAGGAATTATGACTTGGGCAGAAACCAAAGGATATGCTAACAAAATTGAGGTTTTAACATTCGTTGATAAAGGACTTTCTATCGAATGGATGAAAAAATCAGGAGCTAAAGTTCAAAATCTTTTAACTAAAGGTTCTCTGAATCATTTGACCCATCAATTAAAAAAATCACCGGAACAACATTTTGAAGAAATAGCCGAAAGCATCGCTCTGGCTCATAAAAACGGAATTGAAACCAATGTTTATCTGGAAGACTGGAGTAACGGTATGCGTAATTCACCCGAATATGTGTACCAATATTTAGATTTTATTAGTACCCAACCTGTAAAAAGAATTTTGCTTCCGGATACTTTGGGCGTACTTATTCCTTCGGAAACTTTCCAGTTTATTTCAGCGATTACTAAAAGATATCCTGGAATTCACTTTGATTTCCACGCACACAACGATTACGACTTAAGTGTTGCTAACGTAATGGAATCCTTAAAAGCAGGTATTCACGGACTACACGTTACCGTAAACGGAATGGGAGAACGTGCCGGAAATGCACCTTTAGCCAGTACAATTGCTGTAATTAATGATTTTATGCCTGAGATTGAAATTGGTGTAAAAGAAACTTCATTATATTCAGTAAGTAAATTAGTCGAAACCTTTACAGGATATAGAATTCCGGCTAATAAACCTATTGTAGGCGATAATGTTTTTACTCAGACAGCAGGAATTCACGCTGATGGAGACAATAAAAACAATTTATATTTTAATGATTTATTGCCGGAACGTTTTGGAAGAAAAAGAAAATATGCTTTAGGAAAAACTTCCGGAAAAGCAAATATTGAAAAAAATCTTCAGGAATTAGGCTTACAATTAAACCAGGAAGATTTAAAATTGGTTACCCAAAGAATTATTGAATTGGGCGACAAAAAAGAAACCGTTACTAAAGAAGATTTACCTTATATCATATCAGATGTTTTAGACAGCCATACTTATGAGGAAAAAATAACGGTAGAATCCTATTTATTATCTCATGCTAAAGGGATGCGTCCTTCAACAACTATTTGTCTTAAAATTGACGGACAAATTATTGAGGAACACGCACAAGGCGATGGTCAGTTTGATGCTTTTATGAACGCTTTAGCAAAAGTGTATAAAACTAAAAAAATGACTTTACCTAAACTGATTGACTACGCTGTGAGAATCCCTCCCGGAAGTAGTTCGGATGCTTTATGCGAAACCATCATTACCTGGTTAAATGACGGAAAAGAATTTAAAACACGAGGCTTAGACTCTGATCAGACGGTAGCGGCTATTATTGCTACTCAAAAAATGCTTAACGTGGTGTAATCCCCACCCCAGCCCTCCCCAAAGGGAAGGGAGACTAAATGAAACAGGGAGGAAAAAACAAATAGTAAATTAATATAAATACAAAATAATAATGAAGTTAAATATCGCACTTTTAGCAGGGGACGGAATCGGACCGGAAGTAATTGATCAGGCAGTAAAAGTATCAGATGCAATTGCACAAAAATTTGGACATGAAATTACCTGGAAACCAGCTTTAACAGGTGCTGCTGCGATTGATGCAGTAGGCGAACCTTATCCTGATGCTACACATGAAGTTTGTAAAAATGCTGATGCCGTTTTGTTTGGAGCTATTGGACATCCTAAATACGACAACGATCCTTCTGCACCTGTACGTCCGGAACAAGGTTTGTTAAAAATGCGTAAAGCTTTAGGTTTATTTGCAAATGTCAGACCTACATTTACATTCCCTTCTTTATTAGATAAATCTCCATTGAAAAGAGAAAGAATTGAAGGAACTGACTTAGTATTCTTAAGAGAATTAACCGGAGGTATTTACTTTGGAGAAAAAGGAAGAAGAGACAACGGAGATACTGCTTTTGACAACTGTGTTTACACAAGAGCTGAAGTACAACGTTTAGCTAAAAAAGGTTTTGAATTAGCTATGACTCGTTCTAAAAAATTATGTTGTGTAGATAAAGCTAACGTATTAGAAACTTCACGTTTATGGAGAGAAACAGTTCAGGCAATGGAAAAAGATTATCCAGAAGTTACTGTTTCTTACGAATTTGTTGATGCAGTTGCAATGCGTTTAGTACAATGGCCAAATTCTTATGACGTATTAATTACGGAAAACTTATTTGGAGATATCTTAACAGATGAGGCTTCTGTAATTTCAGGATCAATGGGATTAATGCCATCTGCATCTATGGGAGCTGAAGTATCTTTATTCGAACCTATTCACGGCTCTTACCCACAAGCAACTGGCTTGAACATTGCTAACCCAATGGCTACGGTATTATCTGCTGCTATGATGTTTGAAAACTTCGGATTGATGGAAGAAGGAAAAGCAATGAGAGATGCGGTAAACAAAGCTTTAGAAGCAGGAGTTGTTACTGAAGACTTAGCTGACGGCGGAAAAGCTTATGGTACTAAAGAAGTTGGAGACTGGCTAGCTGCTAATATCTAAAAAAAACTATTTTTCTCCCTCTCCTTTGGAGAGGGACGGGATGAGGAAAACAAAAAAGGGGACAATTTACATTGTCCCCTTTTTTTATATAAAAGAAAAAATATTAATATCCTCCTCTGTTACCACCACGGTCATTTCCACCACGGCTGTTTCCGTAACCTCCGCGAGAATCACCTCCACGGTTGTTGTTAAAACTTCTTCTTTCACCTTCTGGTTTCGGCTCAGATTTATTAACAACAATTGCACGTCCCTGAACAGTAGCTCCGTTCAATTCATCAATTGCTTTTTGAGCTTCAGCATCAACTGGCATCTCAACAAAACCGAATCCTTTACTTCTTCCAGTAAATTTATCAGTAATAATTTTAACAGAATCAACTGCTCCGTAAGCCTCAAAAGACTCTCTTAAATCTGCTTCCTCAATACTAAATGGAAGGCTTCCAACAAAAATATTCATATATACTTATTTATAATAATTGTGACAAATGTAGTCTTATTTTTTTATAACCCACTATAAATAAGCTTATTTATATTTTTATTTAATATTTGATACAAAAGAAAATAAGATAAAATACAGAATAAAGTAAAAACCAACAAAATAGCCGCAGCCAGGTTTATTCTACAGTTACTGGAATTTTATAGAAAACTCCATATTGAAAGTTCAAATTAGGTCCTGCTAATGGATTATCAAAAGTGTTTTCTAAATTAAACTTGAATGTTCCTGAAATAGTTTTGTCAACCTGGTTGTATTCGGTAATTACAATTTGTCCATCGATAACCCCAACTCCGGACCCAGAAGAGAATGTAGTGCTTTCTTGAGTGCTTGGGTCTGTATAGACATAAGTTGCAGTGTTGATTCGAGGCGTGCTAATAAAATAAGTTGCTGTAGCTGCCGAATTTGTTTTTAAAGTAACAATTTCTGTTGCCGTGTAAGCTTCAATTACCAATGCACCCCCTGAGTTCACTCTGGCAGTCGTTTGAACAGCTCTCCAAAAAACATTATCTTTCATTCCCTGAAAAGCGGGATTATTGAATTTCACATCTTCCTGACAGGAAAATAAAGAAAAGAGTACAATTAAAAACAAAAAATGTTTTTTCATAGATAAAAAAATTTACCCACAAAAATAAACTATTAAAGCTAAAACATTCTGATTATTCTGAAAAAAAAACGATTCGAAAAACAGTTAAACAATTATGTATCATAATACTAAATTAAATATTTGTCATATAGAAAAATAATGTATCTTTGCAGCCTTAATTAATCGAGGTCGAGTACCTCAAAATTTAATCATATAGATTATGTCAGTAAAAATTAGATTACAAAGACACGGTAAAAAACAAAAACCGTTTTACTGGGTTGTAGCAGCTGATGCTCGCTCAAAAAGAGATGGTAAATACTTAGAGAAAATCGGTACTTACAATCCAAACACAAACCCTGCAACTATCGAATTAAACTTGGATAGCGCTGTAAAATGGTTGCACAATGGTGCACAACCAACTGATACTGCTAAAGCAATTCTTTCTTACAAAGGAGCTTTATTGAAACACCACCTTGATGGAGGAGTTCGTAAAGGTGCTTTAACTCAAGAACAAGCTGATGCAAAATTAGCTGCTTGGTTAGAAGCTAAAGCTGGAAAAGTTGATGCTAAAAAAGACGGTTTATCAAAAGCGCAAGCTGATGCCAGATCTAAAGCTTTAAAAGCAGAACAAGAAGTAAACGCAAAACGTATCGCTGCTGCTGCACAAGCTGAAGCTGATGCTATTGCTGCTGCAACTCCTGCTGTAGAAGAAGAAACTGAAGTT
The DNA here is from genome assembly GCF_900142775.1 of Flavobacterium flevense. Classification (GTDB taxonomy): domain Bacteria; phylum Bacteroidota; class Bacteroidia; order Flavobacteriales; family Flavobacteriaceae; genus Flavobacterium; species Flavobacterium flevense. Next base: position 102,284 of record NZ_FRCC01000004.1, on the reverse strand, counting down.
GCTGCTGAAGAAGCTGCTACTGAAGAAAACAACGAAGAAGCTCAAGCATAATTTAGAAGCGAAAATGCGTAAAGAAGATTGTTTCTATTTAGGCAAGATCGCCAAAAAATTTAGTTTTAAAGGAGAAGTTCTGATCTATCTGGATACAGACGAACCTGAGTTATACGAAAACCTGGAATCAGTGTTTGTTGAACGCAACAAACACTTGGTTCCTTTTTTTATTGAAAACAGCTCCTTACATAAAAATGATTTCCTCAGAGTTCACTTTGAAGACATCAATACAGAAGATGATGCCGACGCACTTATTGGCAGTGAAATCTATCTGCCTTTGAACATGTTACCTAAGCTTTCCGGTAATAAATTCTATTTCCATGAAGTAATTGGTTTCGAAATCGAAGATAAAAGACTAGGATTCGTGGGAGAAATTCAGTCCATTAATGACACTACTGCCCAGCCCCTTTTTGAAGTATTAAAAGACGGAGCAGAAATTCTTATTCCGATGATTGACCATTTCCTGGTTAAAGTAGATCGCGAGAACAAAAAAATCATCATGGATCTTCCTGAGGGATTGATTGAGATGTATCTTTAAAAAATATTGTGAACCATTAAGAAATTAAGGTTCATCAAGTTTTTTACTTAAATACCTTAATTTCTTAATGGTTTAATTTTTGAAATTCTTATTTTGACAAAATTCCAGTTAAAAAAATTCTCTGTAGAACAAGATCGTTGTGCTATGAAAGTTGGCACCGATGGTGTTTTATTGGGTGCCTGGACTCCTGTTGAAAACAAACCTTTCAGCATTTTAGATATTGGAACCGGAACCGGAATTATTGCTTTGATGCTAGCACAAAGAAGTCATGCAGAACAAATTGATGCTTTAGAAATTGACGAAGACGCTTACGAACAAGCGACAGATAATTTTGAAAATTCCCCGTGGAATGATCGTTTGTTTTGTTTTCATGCCGGTTTAGACGAATTTGTCGAAGAACCGGAAGACGAATACGATTTAATTGTTTCTAATCCCCCTTTTTACAGCGAAGATTACAAATCCAGCAACGATCAGCGAGACTTAGCCCGTTTTCAGGATGCTATGCCTTTTAAAGATTTGGTTGAAGCCGCTGCATTATTACTTTCTGAAAACGGAATTTTTTCTGTTATTATTCCTTACAAAGAAGAAGAAAATTTCGTGGCTCTTGCCAATGAATACGAATTATATCCCATAAAAATTACCCGCGTAAAAGGAACGCCAACTTCCGAAATCAAACGCAGCCTTTTGGCTTTTAGCCGAAATAAAACTACCCCTTTTCCTATTGATGAATTAATCATCGAAACGGCAAGACACATTTACACTCCGGAATATATTGATTTGACGAAGGAGTTTTACTTGAAGATGTAAAACTTTTATCTGAAAAAAAATCCTGTTTCAAATATGCATAAGATAAATTTCATTTCGAAATCAGTATCCTCGTAGAAGTGTACTGTTTGCAGAAAAAAGATTCACCTCAAAAACATTTCTAATTACAACCTCGGAGAGGTATGCTGTTTGTAGAAAAAGTGATTCGTCTCGAAAACGAAACTCCGTAGGAGTGAACTGTTTTATAGATTTCAGGTCGCTCCTACAGAGCTTATATCCTTTGCGGTATTATTATCTACAAAGAGTACACCTCTACGAGGTTTTTTTGCTATAATTTATTACAATCCTCTTTTCGAATTAAAACAAATTAACACATACCCGTTGGGTGTAATTAGTTTCTGATAAAAATTTTTCATCAGTTCGAGTAATCCCGTTTTCGGACGGGATTGTACCGAGGACAAGAAAAATCATTATCAAAAACGATTCTCGATACATTTTTCACTCCATTTCATTACGCAAAAAAAACATTCCTTTGACATTTTTTGATAATTACACCCAACAAATTAACACATAAATAATTTCTTAAATTTGAATTAAACTTTGATAAATAATTACTGGATAAATTTCAAATTGCTATATTGAAAAAAAAAAAAAAAAAAAACCTTAAGCATTAGTAATCTGATTTTTCAATCTCTAAAAATAAAACGTATGGAATCTTCTGCTTTTTCAGTTTTAATAATAATAGCCATAGTAGCTTTCTGCTGGTTTTTACCCATATTGATAATTTTATGCTCCCGAAAAACCACAGGAAATGAAAAAATAGCCTGGCTATTGGCAGTGATTTTTATATCATGGTTTGCATGGATTTTTTATTTATTATTTGCACCGATAAAAAAGAAACAATAACCCTTAATAATTTATTATTTAATAAATGAACACAAGAAAATGAAACGTTAAACATTCTTAAAACGTGACAAACTATTCTTTTTTTCCGTAGCTTTATTAGACACTCAATTCCCAAATTATGAAACCTGACTTATTTCAAGCCCCGGACTATTACAACCTTGATGAATTATTGACGGACGAACATAAATTGGTGCGTGATGCCGCACGGGAATGGGTCAAACGCGAAGTTTCGCCCATCATAGAAGACTATGCCCAAAAAGCAGAATTTCCAACACAGATAATAAAAGGACTAGCCGAAATTGGTGCTTTTGGTCCTTATATTCCACAAGAATATGGAGGTGCAGGTTTAGACCAAATTTCGTATGGCTTGATTATGCAGGAAATAGAACGGGGTGATTCCGGTGTTCGTTCTACGGCTTCGGTTCAATCTTCATTAGTTATGTATCCTATTTGGAAATACGGCAGTGAAGAACAACGTTTAAAATATTTACCCAAACTGGCTTCGGGAGAATGGATGGGTTGCTTTGGCCTGACCGAACCCAATCATGGCTCTGATCCCGGAAGCATGACCACCAATTTTAAAGACATGGGGGATCATTATCTGTTAAACGGGGCTAAAATGTGGATTTCGAATGCACCCTTTGCTGACATTGCCGTTGTCTGGGCAAAAGATGAAACCGAAAGAATTCACGGATTGATTGTAGAACGCGGCATGGAAGGTTTTTCTACTCCTGAAACACATAACAAATGGTCGCTTCGTGCATCGGCAACCGGGGAATTGATTTTTGACAATGTTAAAGTACCTAAAGAAAATATTTTACCTAATAAATCCGGATTAAGTGCTCCACTGGGCTGTCTGGATTCAGCACGTTATGGTATTGCCTGGGGTGCTATTGGGGCAGCGATGGATTGCTATGATACCGCTTTGCGTTATGCCAAAGAAAGAATTCAATTTGACAAACCCATTGCAGGAATGCAATTACAACAGAAAAAATTAGCCGAAATGATTACTGAAATCACCAAAGCACAGCTATTAACCTGGCGATTGGGTGTTTTAAGAAATGAAGGAAAAGCAACTTCAGCACAAATATCTATGGCAAAAAGGAATAATGTAAACATGGCTATCGAAATTGCCCGTGAAGCGCGCCAAATTCTGGGTGCCATGGGGATTTCAGGTGAATATTCGATAATGAGACACATGATGAATTTAGAATCGGTGATTACTTATGAAGGAACGCATGATATCCATTTATTAATTACCGGAATGGATATTACCGGAATTTCGGCGTTTAAATAATCCTTCCTTTTTTCAGTAGCTAAAAAAAACCTAATCCGGAATAAATTCGTAAATAATATTAGATAAACATTTATTAAAGTATTGATAAAATCGATGCAGAATACTTTTGAGAACTGGCAGCTTTTTTATCTTTACACAAAATTATTTCACAATGAATATTCAGCATATCAACAACAGTATCGAATCCCAAAAGAGCGCTTTATTACAGCATTCGCTTTATAACAAGGTAAAAACTATCGAAGACTTGCATACGTTTTTAGAAAGTCATGTTTATGCCGTGTGGGATTTTATGTCATTGTTAAAAGCATTACAATCTCAATTAACCTGCACTACAACTCCGTGGTTTGCAACTAAAAATCCGGAAACAAGATATTTAATCAACGAAATTGTTTTAGCAGAAGAAACTGATTTAACACTTGATGGCAAGCGTCAGAGTCATTACGAGATGTATGTTGAGGCAATGGAAGCTTGTGGAGCGGATACTAATAAAATCAAAATTTTCCTATCGGAAATTCAATCGTTACAAAACATATTTGTTGCTATTAAAAAAAGTGACTTACATCCCAGTATCAAAGCATTTTTAGATTTCACTTTCCGTGTGATTGAAGAAGGAAAACCACACGAAATTGCAGCAGCATTCACTTTTGGAAGAGAAGATTTAATCCCTGGAATGTTTCATGCTATTTTAAAAAATTTCCAAGAACAATTCCCGGAAATTGATTTAAGCAAATTGGTTTACTATTTTGAAAGACATATCGAATTAGATGCTGACGAACACGGACCTATGGCCATGCAAATGATTACAGAACTTTGCGAGGAAGACCCTCAAAAATGGAAAGAAGTAGAAGAAGTTTCTATATTAGCATTAGAAAAAAGAATTGACCTCTGGGATGCTATCGAAGAAATCATCACGATGAAAGTTGAAATGGCTTAAACTTCAATCCGTAATTATAAAAAAAACGTAACTAGTATTAAAATCAATTTCATTACTCATGAGAACGACCTTAAAAATACTAGTTACGTTTTTTAGTTATCTACTAGCCACAGGCTGCAGCAGTGAAGATATCCCGACGCCATCTGAAATAAAACCGCCTTCAACAGACAACTCACTACAACTTCCTACCCAAACAGAAACCATACGCTATCTGGCTCTGGGTGACAGTTACACCATTGGTGAAAGTGTATGTGTAACTTGCAGGTTTCCCGAACAACTCACAAAATCTTTAAAAAATATTAACCTGCAAAACAATTTATCTCTGGAAATAATTGCTCAGACCGGATGGACAACAAACAATTTAATTTCGGCAATTCAATCTAAAAATCCAACTCCTCAATATGATTTAGTTACCCTGTTAATAGGTGTAAACAATCAATATCAGGGAAAGAGTTTTAGCCTTTACGAAAAAGAATTTCCGGAATTAGTAGCTAAGGCTATTCAGCTTGCCAAAGGAGATAAGACCAATGTAATTGTGGTTTCTATTCCTGATTATGCTTACACTCCTTTTGGAAAAAGTTACGGCAATCAGACCAGTATTTCGACTGAAATTGATCAATACAATGCCTTTGCAAAATCTTATTGTGAATCTAATGCGATACTTTTTATAAATATCACTGATATTACACGCCAGGGATTAAACACACCATCCTTAGTTGCCAATGACGGCTTACATCCATCGGAATCAGCATATCGTTTATTTACAGATCGCTTGCTGCCAAAAGCTGTTACTATATTAAAAAACTAAAATCGGCTGTTTCTCAATTAGAAAAACAGCCGATTTTTATAGTATTGAAATAAATTTTTTAACTCTCTGGAGCTAATTCTAATTCAAGACCTTCTAAGTCAACAGTAATTGGGATCTGACAACCTAAACGGCTATTAGACTTCACATAAAATGCTTCTGAAAGCATTGCCTCTTCATCTTCTCCCATTTCCGGCAAACTTACATCATTTAAAACATAACACTGACAGGAAGCACACATTGCCATTCCGCCACAAGTACCTTCTACAGGTAATTCATAAGCTTTACAAAGTTCCATGACATTCATTGCCATATCAGTAGGAGCTTGTAATTCATGAATAACTCCTTCTCTATCTTTGATTTTTATTAATACATCCATTTTTACTATTTGGAATTGATTGATTTAATATATAACAGTCTTAGCAAATAATTCTTTCAGGCAAAACCAGCCTTTCTTACAAGATATTTACAACAGTTTCTATTTGCGGAGCAAACTTTTTAATAGTAGTTTCCACACCTGCTTTAAGTGTCATCTGATTGACACTACAATTAGTACACGCTCCTTCAAGACGCACTTTTACATGCTTATCGTCTTCAATAGAAATAAGGCTGATATTACCTCCGTCTGACTCTAAAAAAGGTCTGATTTCATCAAGCGCCTTTTGAACTTCAATTGTTAATTCTTCTGTTGTCATTTTCTTCTATTAAATTATTTTTTAACTGCTGAACAACCAGCCATTGTAGTAATCTTTATTGCTTCTGTAGCAGGTAAACTTTCGTTTCTGGCTACTGTTTCTTCCACGACTTTGCGTGTTATATTCTCAAAAACAGTTTCAATTACTGAGCCTGTTTGCAATGCAGCCGGGCGACCGTAATCACCAGCTTCACGAATAGACTGAACAATTGGAACTTCTCCTAAAAAAGGTACATTTAAATCTTCTGCAAGATTTTTAGCTCCTTCCTGACCAAAGATATAATATTTATTATTTGGCAATTCTTCAGGTGTAAAATAAGCCATATTCTCTATAATTCCCAATACTGGTACATTTATAGCTTCTGACATAAACATGGAAACTCCTTTTTTGGCATCAGCCAAAGCTACTGCCTGCGGAGTACTCACCACAACCGCTCCGGTTACCGGAAGAGACTGCATGATTGAAAGATGAATATCACCTGTTCCTGGCGGTAAATCAATTAACATAAAATCTAATTCGCCCCAATCCGCATCAAAAATCATCTGATTTAAAGCCTTAGAAGCCATTGGACCTCTCCAGATAACGGCCTGATTAGGTGATGTAAAAAATCCTATAGAAAGCATTTTTACTTCATAACTTTCAATAGGTTTCATTTTTGATTTTCCATCTACCTGAATGGAAATTGGTTTTTCATTTTCAACATCAAACATAATTGGCATTGATGGTCCGTAAATATCAGCATCAAGCACACCCACGCTAAATCCCATTTTAGCAAGACTAACTGCTAAATTTGCTGTAACAGTAGATTTCCCTACTCCTCCTTTTCCGGAAGCTACAGCAATAATATTTTTAATTCCCGGAATGGCTTTTCCTTTAATTTCAGGTTTTTCAGGAACTTCAACTTTGATATTAACTTTTATCTTAGCTTCTGCAGCAACGAGATTATGAATTGTTTTTTTAATATCATCCTCTGCACGTTTTTTAATGTGCATGGCTGGTGTATTTAAAACTAAATCGACTACTACTTCATCCCCAAAAGTGATTACATTGCTAACAGCACCACTTTCTACCATATTTTTTCCTTCTCCCGCAATAGTGATGGTCTCTAATGCTTTAAGAATTTCTTTTCTATCTAATTTCATTACTAAGTATACTGTTTTTCAATTGCTATTTTTCAGTTAAATGCTTATTTTATTTAAACTGATTTGAGTCCCGACGTTTCGGGAGCAAAGATAAGAGATTAAGTTCTTAATTTAAAGTATTTAAATTGTAATTATCGATGTCAGGATTAGTTCTAACTATAAAGCCTTTAACTGTGATTTTATGGCTTTTATTTATAAATTTATTCTTCGGGATGCCAAAATATTTTTTCGAAATCAACAATTTGATTATCGACTACTTTGATTCCTTCATTTTCCAATAATTGCTGCATCAAATTTGTTCCGTCAAAATGGAATTTACCTGTAAGCAATCCCTTCCTGTTCACCACCCTGTGTGCAGGAACATCTTCCATGGAATGCGATGCATTCATTGCCCAGCCTACCATTCTTGCCGAACGTGCTGCCCCAAGGAATTTTGCTATAGCACCATAAGAAGTTACTCTGCCATAAGGTATTTTTCTAACTACCTCATAAACTCTTTCGAAAAAATTTATATGCTCTAAATCCTTCATATCTTTTTAACAATTGCATTATAGTCTTGAGGATCAACATCTGTAATTTCCTTAAAACTCTTTAAAAAAGCATTGCAGGAAGAAAAACCCGCTTTTTCAGACAACGATTCTACGGTATTCAAATTTAAATAACCAGATTCAATTAAACTAATGGCATCATAAATGCGAACCGTTTTCTTGAATTCTATAAAATTAACACCCGAATGGTATTTAAAAAGATACAGCAAATGACTTTTAGGAATCCCTAAACTAATTGCAAAATCGCGCATGGAAACGGAAGGATTTCTAAAGCAAAAATGCTCTAAAGCCATTATCTCCACTTTACGAATATAGGCTGACAGATTACTCTCAACACGCTCTTGTAATTTCAAATCCTCAATGTTATCAATTGCAATGTCATTAGAACTAATCCAAAGATCATCAAAAACCAATTCGAAATTATCTTTTCGCTCCTCTTTATTCAGGTTTTTATGAGTGAGAAACAAAACCTCATCTGTCAACAAAATTTTAAAGAACAAAACACAACTGATAATCGCCGAAATCCACAAATAACTTGTTCCATGAGAAAAACCCGAAACAAAGACATCAAACAAAAGCGAAACTTCTAAACGGATTACAAACAGGAGACAAACCGTAAAGAAAAAACAAGACCAATTTCTAATCAATAATTTTTGCCTGTCAACAATAAGAACTTTAGATTTTTTAAACCAAACCTTATTTTTTAACGCCATGTAGCTCAAAACCAAATAGTATAACGGAATTAACAAGAACAAAAAATAAATATAAAATTGTAAATAAGGAGCATATTTACGAATCAAAATACTTGTAAATCCAAATACAACCGGAATAATAAAGTGACACAAATCTGCGGGAACGGGATTTTTTCGATTACTAATTAAATTCCTAAAATACAGAAACATACAAGGAAATACAATGGTACCAAAAGTTCTGAAAACACAAGCAATTTCCTCATCAATCGAGAAAGGTATCAGATTATAAATCCCGCAAAGAAAAAAGCGCAAGGCAATAAAAAAGAATAATACTAAAAGATAAAAATTTACTTTTCTATTCGATTTATACTGTGTAATTACAACAGTAAATGTCAGAAACCCTAACAAACCCGTTACAAAAAACACAATACTTAAAAACATACTCGATTAGAATTTCTCAGGATAAAAAATTAAAGATATAAAATAATCCAACTTTCTTGTTAACCTAAAAAAAACATTCGTTATAAAACTCAAAAAACCGTCAACACGGCACTAATTGCGCTTTTTTGAATACGTAAATTCTTAAAAAATAAAATTATTTCAAATAATGTTCTAAAATATTAATCAAGGTAATTATCGAAATTACACCTGTAATACATCCTATAATAGTGTTCATGTTTTTAAGAAGATAATCGGCTCTTTTTTCTATTTTTTCAAAAAAGATAATGTAAAAATAAAAAACAACAGCAGAACCTAATACAGCGCCACTTACAAAAAGAAAAACGGAGGTAATGTCAAATGAAAAAAGCGCATAAGAAGACAATGAAATACTCACAAAAACATAATAAGGTACCGGGAAAAAGTTGAGTACAGAGAGCAACATTCCAAGAAAAAAACGCTTTTTCTCACTGTATTTTTTAATTTTAGGCTGCTTGATTTTAGGTTTCTTGGCAATCCATAAAAAATAAACCGTTAATGTTCCGAAGATTCCAAATCCTACTTCCCGCAACAACAAAATAATATCCGGACGTGTATTAATAATCCGGGCAAACAAAACCGCCAGATACACCTGAACAAAAATAACCAGAACTGCTCCCGAAACAAACCAGAAAGCATTACGCCTTCCCTCTTTCATTCCTACCTTAGCAGCTGTCATGTTCAGCAAACCGGGAGGAGTAATTCCTATAAAAGCCGAAATAAAACCAGAAAACAAGGATATAATTAAATTCATAAGCCTATTTATAGGAAAGTCTGAAAGCTATTCATCAGAGCAATTAATCTTTTATTTTAAAACGAATATAAGTAATTGCTTTGTTAATTTCGAGATATTGTTTTTCGTAAAACGTCTGAAAAGCAGTCACTTCCTCCGGACTACCTGAATTTACATATACATTATGATTAGCATATAAAACTTCGTGACCTTCACCGTGAAGCAATCCTAACGTATAACCATGCATGAATTCACTGTCGGTTTTTAGATTGACAACACCTTCTTTTTTAAGGATTTTTTTATACAGCTGTAAAAATTCCGAATTGGTCATTCGGTGTTTGGTACGTTTGTATTTTATTTGAGGATCCGGAAAAGTAATCCAGATTTCGTCTACTTCATTTTCCGCAAAAATATGATTAATCAATTCGATCTGAGTACGAACAAAAGCCACATTATGCAAACCGGTTTCGACAGCAGTTTTAGCTCCACGCCAAAAACGGGCTCCTTTGATATCAATTCCGATAAAATTTTTATCAGGATATCTTTCGGCTAAACCAACAGAATATTCTCCTTTTCCGCAACCTAATTCCAATACTAAAGGATTGTCATTCTTAAAGAAATCCGCATTCCATTTTCCTCTTAAAGGAAATAAATTACCTACTACTTCTTCTCTTGTTGGCTGAAAAACATTATTAAATGTTTCGTTCTCTTTAAATCGTTTTAATTTATTTTTACTTCCCACTGTTTTTTAAATATTTGAGCAAAATTAAGCAAATAAATAAGACATAGGGCAAGCTTTTATAAAAATAAAAACTTGCCCTATGTTAAGAATTTATACTAAAAAATCAACTTTTATTCCGCACATTCAATAGGAAACAGTGTTTCATCATGTTGTGACAAATCCAATCCTATAATTTCGTTTTCCTCTGACACACGCATCGGAATAATTTTATTTGTAATTTTAAAAAGGATGTAAGCCCCGAAAAAAGTGTAAATCGAAACCAGTAACAAAGCAGTCATGTGATGCCCAAAAACACCCCAACCACCGTGTAACAAACTTGCATCTTCTCCATGAGCAAAAATAGCAGTCAAAATCATTCCCATAATTCCACCTACTCCATGGCAGGCAAAAACGTCCAGTGTATCATCGATTCCCTTTAAATATTTAGAATACACCACCACATTAGAAACGATTGCAGCAATAAAGCCAAAAAACATACTTTCAGGAACCGAAACAAAACCGGCTGCAGGTGTAATGGATACCAGTCCTACAACAGCACCAATACAAGCACCAAGTGCAGAAACTTTTCGACCATTAATCCTGTCAAAAAAGATCCAGGTTAACATCGCCGCTGCCGATGCAGTAGTTGTTGTCCCAAAAGCCATTGCCGCAACACCATTAGCTTCCATAGAAGAACCGGCATTAAAACCAATCCATCCAAACCATAGCATTCCCGTTCCTAATAAAACAAACGGAATATTTGTGGGTACATGATTGCTGTTTTTTCTTTTTCCCAAAACAATAACACCTGCTAATGCAGCAAATCCTGCACTCATATGTACTACTGTTCCTCCGGCAAAATCCTTAACTCCAAAGAAAGAACCTAAAATCCCTGTTGGGTACCAGACAGCGTGACATAAAGGCGAATAAATAAATATACTGAACAAACAGATAAAAAGTAAATACGAAATAAAACGAACTCGCTCCGCAAACGAACCTGTTATAATTGCCGGAGCAATAACTGCAAACTTCATTTGGAACAAAGCAAAAAGCATAAAAGGAACTGTTTTTGCAATTTCTTTATGAGGTAAAACCCCAACATAATCCATAAAAGTAAAAGTAGAAGGATCACCCACAAAACTGTAAAAACCGTCTCCAATCTGAATTCCAAGAGGTTCTCCAAAAGCCATACTAAAGCCCACAACAACCCAGATTAAAGTTACTACACCCATACAGATAAAACTCTGTAACATAGTTGAAATCACGTTTTTCTTTCCTACCATTCCTCCATAAAAAAAGGCTAATCCCGGCGTCATAATCAAAACCAGACAACAAGAAGTAAGCATCCAGGCCACATCAGCCGGAACAATCTGGTCTATGGTACCAAATTGCGAATGTACGTTTTCTGGCTCTAAAGGCACTTCCCAAAAAAGTCCCGAAATACAAACAATACTAATTACAACAAAAGAAATGATCCAACGTTTCTCTATTTTCATATTTTCTAACTTTAACCCATTAATTTTTGGGGGCAAATTTAAAAATAATTTACATTTATGCCTAAATGGGCTGTAAAATAAGAAACTCCACAACAAACCACCCCTTTTGAACGCTCCAGAGAAAATTTTAATATAAAAAATTATCGATTTTAAGGATTTTACAGCTTTTCAATGAGAAAAATATTTTTCCAAATTGTAATATTTATGTAAAAACTAACTCATAGGTTAAAAAAATATAAAAAAAAGTTGTAAATTTTCATTGCGTTTATTCATTTTATAAAAGCTTAAATTGTCCCTGATGAAAAAAAGAATTACCCTGTTTTTAATTATCACTCTGTGTGTTACATTGACATTGCTCTGCTGTAAAAATAAATCATCAGAAAACCAAAATCCCAGCCCTGTAGCTGAAGTTGAAGCATACCAAAGTGCATTTGACAGTACCGCAGTGGATTCGTTTTTTGATACCTATCCGCTATTAAAAAAATACAAATCAGATGTAAAGCAGCTTTATCGAAAACACCAATACCATTATGTATGGTTTGATAAAAATGGCATCAATGAATTTGCTTATCTTTTATATGACAAAACCAATAATTTAAAAGACGAAGGAGTTGAAACAAATGTGCCATACAAAGAAAAATTTGAAGCAATTCATAACAATCCTGCCGAAAAACAAAAACCAAATACTGAAACAGAACTTTTGCATTCCTGTTTGTATTTTTTCTATACAATGAATGTATATGAAGGCTTAGATTCAGAAAAATCAAAAGCCGTGGAATGGTATATTCCCCGAAAAAGACAATCGTATATTAGCTATCTGGATTCTCTTTTAACGAATCCTTCATTGATTAACAAAGAAGAAAAAAATCTTATTGGTCAGTATTTTTTACTTAAAAAAGCGCTTCAGCAATACCGAAAAACAGAAAAACAAGGAGGATGGAATCCTATTCCTGTAGACACCACTATTAACTCTTACAAAATAGGAGACAGCGCCACAGCAATTGCAGCAATCAGACAACGACTTTTTCTATCTAATGATCTTAAAAATAATTCAGGCAGTGCAGTTTATGACAAAGAATTATCTAAAGGAATACAAAACTACAAACAAAGAAGAGGATTTTTGGTCAACAGTATCATATCAAAAAATTTAATTACTGACTTAAATGTTCCAATAAGCGAACGCATTAAAACCATTATAATCAACATGGAACGTTGCCGCTGGGTATCAAGTGACATCCCAAAATCAAAAGAATTAATCGCTATTAATATCCCTGCTTTTCAATTATCTTATTTTAAAAATCAGGAAGTAGTTTTACGTTCTAAAGTTGTGGTGGGCAAAACCATGAATAAAACCGTGATTTTTAGCGCTCCTATGAAATACATTGTTTTTAGTCCGTACTGGAATATTCCTTCAAGTATTAAGAAAAACGAAATTCTTCCGGGCATAGCCAAAAACCCCAATTATCTGGCTGAACATAACATGGAATGGAATGGCAACAACATCAGACAAAAACCAGGTCCTAAAAATTCACTGGGATTAATCAAATTTTTATTTCCAAATTCGAATGATATTTACCTGCATGACACACCATCCAAAAGCCTGTTTGAAAGAGAAACACGTGCTTTTAGTCACGGTTGTATTCGCTTAGCCAAACCTAAAGAACTGGCTATTGAAATTCTGAAAGATGATCCTGAATGGACTCCTGAAAAAATTGAGGAAGCCATGAATAGTGGGAAAGAAACGTGGTACACATTAAAAAACAAAATTCCGGTTTACATTGGGTATTTCACGGCCTGGGTTGATAATGAGAACCAGATTCATTTTTATGATGATATTTATAAAAGAGATGAAAAACTGGCTTCCTTATTATTTGAAAAATAAAAAAAGACAGCTACGCAATGTAACTGTCTTTTTATAATCCAAAATAGGATTTATTTTAATGTACTTTTTGTTTATCAAAAGTAGTAGTCAGCGTTTTCTTTATTTTTGCTAAAGCACCACTAAAGGCTTTCTCAACTGTTTCAGCATGTTCTGTAACCACAATAGGCTGAAGTTTTGCAGGTCGCACTTCAATCAGACAACGCTTGTCGTTTAATCCAAATTTGGCACTGTTTTCATCTCCTACATGCACTTCAATACGAGTGATTTTTTCTTCAAAACGAGCTAATTCTCTTTCTAATTCAGAAGAAAAATAAGCTTCTGCTCTCTCGTGACCTTCTACGTTTTTGTCTGTATTATATTGTATTTTCATAGTATAATTATTTTATGATTGTCTCTCAAAGTTAACCAACCCTAATTCAAAAAGCGAACAAATTAATAAAACATTATGATTATTGTTTGTGTGTCAAAATTTTTAAATCAAATCTAAAAGGGGAAGAGAAGATGTGTTTTAAGTGCTAAAACTCTGTACTTTAGCATCATGCAATTCAAAGAAGGTTATCATACCTATTACATCTATATCATTACCAATAAAGCGAAAACTGTTTTATACACTGGTGTGACCAATAATTTAAAAATTCGGTTACAGCAACACCAAGATAATATCGAATTTAATAATCCAACTTTTGCTTCTCGCTACCAAGTTCATTATTTACTATACTACGAAAAATTCACTTGGATTCAAGAAGCTATCGTCCGGGAAAAAGAAATCAAAGGCTGGCGAAGAGAAAAGAAATTGGATTTAATTAAAATAATTAATCCCGATTTGAATTTTTTAAATGATTTATTTCAATAAAGTCATCCAGTTTGTCTTCTTAAAGAAGAAAAGAACTCCGTTAGTATTTCTACTAAATAACAACACAATTAGTGATGCAGCTTGTGAAGATCCCTCATTATTCGGGAGGACAAGTTTGCGGAAGTAGATTACCACCCAGTTTGTCTTCCTGACGAAGGAAGGAACTCCGTTAGTATTTCTACGAAGTAACAACACAATCCGTGATGCAGCTTGTGGAGATCCCTCATTCTTCGGGAGGACAAGTTTGCGGATGAAGATCACCACCCAGTTTGTCTTCCTGACGAAGGAAGGAACTCCGTTAGAATTTCTACAAAGTAACAACACAATCCGTGGTGCAGCCTGTGGAGATCCCACATTCTTCGGAAGAAGTTTGTAAATAGCCCCGATGGAAGCGGCATCCTCTTGTGGAGCTTGCGGAACAAGAGATACAGCGTACAGCGGGACGAGGCGTTGTTGAAAACGGTGTCGTTCTGCTCCTAAATATTATTCCGGCAACTGAGTAATCCCCATATTAAATAACGTAAAAGCCTGGATATCTACATTTTCCTGTATGGTGGCCGCGACTGATTTTCCCGCGCCATGACCTGCTTTTACATCAATACGAATGAGAACAGGGTTATTACCGGATTGTTTGGATTGCAATTCGGCGGCAAACTTAAAACTGTGTGCCGGCACTACTCTGTCGTCATGATCGCCTGTGGTAACCATAGTTGCGGGATATTGCACTCCGCTTTTAATAGTGTGCAATGGCGAATATCCTTTAAGATATTCGAACATTTCTTTGCTGTCCTGAGCGGTTCCATAATCATAAGCCCAACCTGCTCCTGCGGTAAACGTATGGTAACGCAACATATCCAAAACGCCAACAGCGGGCAAAGCCACCTTAGCCAAATCAGGGCGTTGCGTCATTACGGCTCCTACCAGCAAACCTCCATTTGAGCCTCCGCGAAGAGCCAGAAAATCAGAAGAGGTGTATTTTTCAGCAATCAGATATTCGGCGGCAGCGATGAAATCATCAAAAACATTTTGTTTTCGCATCTTTGTTCCTGCATCATGCCATTCTTTACCATATTCTCCTCCTCCACGTAAATTGGGAATAGCTAAAATCCCTCCGTTTTCCATCCACACTGCATTAGAAAGACTAAATGCCGGAGTCAAACTGATATTAAAACCGCCGTAACCATACAAAATAGTTGGATTCTGACCATTTAACTGTAATCCTTTTTTATGCGTAATCAGCATCGGAATTCGAGTTCCGTCTTTCGAAGTATAAAAAACCTGTTTCGATTCGTACTCTTCGGTTTTAAATTGGCACTTGGATTTTAGATAAACTTCTGATTTACCGGAATGCGGTTCTAATGCACAAATAGTTCCGGGCGTGATGTAATTAGTAAAGGTATAGTACACCTTTATATCTTTCTTCTTTCCACTAAATCCGCTTGCTGTACCTAATCCCGGAAGCTGAATTTCGCGCAGTAATTTTCCGGAATAATCATATTGTTTTACTAACGAAACCGCATCTTTCATATAATGTGCAAAAATATATCCGCTGCAGGTAGCCGGTTCCAGAACCTGAGTTGTTTCCGGAATTAAATTTTTCCAGTTTTCCGGTTTAGGATTATTGACATCAACCGTTACAATTCGCTTATTAGGTGCATCCCTGTCGGTGACGATCAACAACTTTGTTCCCTCATTATCAATAACAGTGTTGTCGCTGTTAAAATCAGCAACTACGGTTACAATTGGACTACCAACTTTTGATAAATCCTGAATATATAATTCATTTCCGTACGTAGAAGTCGCCGCTGTAATGACCAGATAGCGGTCATCTTCGGTAACAGTTCCGCCCACATACCTTCTTTTTTGGCTTTCGCCAAAGATGATTTTATCTTCTTTTTGGGATGTTCCCAGTTTATGAAAATACAATTTATGCTGATCCGTTTTAGCCGATAATTCGCTGCCTTTGGGTTTTTCATAACTCGAATAATAAAACCCTTCATTTCCTTTCCAGGACAAACCGCTGAATTTTATATCAACCAAAGTATCTTCGAGTACTTTCATATTCAGAGCATCCATGATGATGACTTTTCGCCAGTCACTACCGCCTTCGGAAATGGAATAAGCCATTTTAGAACCGTCTTTAGAAAAAGCAAATTCGCCCAAAGAAGTCGTTCCATCTTTAGAAAAAGTATTGGGATCCAGAAAAACAGTTTCTTTACCCGAGGTATCTTTTCTATACAAAACCGATTGATTTTGCAGTCCGTTATTTTTAAAATAATAGGTAAAATTACCTTCTATAAATGGCGCTCCTGTTTTTTCATAATTCCATAATTGCTCCAATCTTTCTTTAAGTTGATTTCGAAACGGAATTTGTTCCAGATAAGCATTCGTTACTTTATTTTCGGCAACTACCCATGCAGCAGTCTCTTCTGAACGATCGTCTTCCAGCCAACGGTACGGATCATTTACCTTAGTTCCAAAATAATCATCTACTGTTGCATCTTTTCGGGTTTCAGGATAGTGAATGGGTTTTGAAGTCTGGGCAAATGAGGTCATTACAGAACTGATAATTGTGGTTATAATAATTGTTTTTCGCATAGCAACGGAACTATTGATTTACACAAAAATAGGATTTTCATTTATACGAATATAAAAATGGGCACACAGATTTAACGGATTAAACAGATTTCCACAGATTAAAATAAAATCCGTGCTTATCTGCGTAATCTGTGTGCCTTTCTTTTTTTACTAAGCCAATAATTATCTATAAATTAAAATTCACTCCCAATACAATATTTCGTCCAATATTAGGAATTCCATCGTTTTTTAATCTCGAAAGATGAGCGATGTATTTTTTATCGAATAAGTTGTTTCCGTTCAAATTGACATTAAAAGCCGTTTTACCCCATTTTACTTTTCCTCCAAAACCTAAATTCACTAAGGTATAACCGTTGGAAGCTGTTTCAAAACCACTTACATTATTCTGATCAAAAGTGGTATTGACATTCAAACTGGCAAATCCTTCTTCGAACCAGTTTTTAATTTTGAATTCAGTTCTAATGGTATTGTTCCAATTGTTAGCCGGAATTAAAGGTAAATAATCACTCCCTACACTTCGGGATTGTTTCTTTCCGGTTACGGTTTCAAAGCTCGTTTCATAATGCAACCAATCCAACGGATGCGGGTGTAAATGCAGTCCTATTTCTCCTCCATACAATTTAGCATTGTCCTGAACATACTCAAAAACAGCATTCTCTTCCAGCTGCTCTCCGGTGGGTGAGGTATAAATATAATTGTTGATATGGTTGTAAAATCCATTTACAAAAAACTCAAAATGCGTGTTTCCGTATTCCAGGTTCAAATCGGTTTGCAGGTTTTGTTCGGTTTTTAAATCGCTGTTTCCTATTTCATAACGATTAGTTCCCTCGTGAACACCATTCGACGTTAATTCGGCTAAATTTGGCGCTCTAAAACCAGAAGCAACATTCAGTCGCATCGTTAAATTATCGGCCAGATTCGTTTTATACCCCAAGGAAGCATTGAAACTGTCAAACGATTTATTAATAGCTTCAAAAGAACCTTCTTCACCAGCAATTCCGTGAGCTACGGTAGTGATTTTTCGGTTATCAAATCGCAGTCCTCCCTGAATTACGTTGCTTTTCCATTCGTAATTAGCCGTTCCAAAAACACCAAAATCATTCGTAGTCGCATCCGGAATTAAATATTCTTCGCCAAAATTAGTATTGGTTTGGTGCATTCCCTGAATTCCAAATATGGATTCCAGATTTCCTATTTTAGGCAAATAGTATTTGGCATCATAATTAAAAGTCTTTAATTTCATTTGCAAAATAGCCTCGTTGCTGTCTTCAAATTCGCTTCGATCATTGGCAATATATCCTAAATCAACATCCAGTTTAGAGTTTTTTAAATAAATAACCGAATTCCAACTCAACAAATGGTTATCAACTCCCTGTCTTGGAAAAAGGGTGTTTTTACTTTTAGATTGTTCTGCTCCCGAAGCGTCGGGACCATCTTCTGGAATTCCTAAATCCAGTTTATTGAAATTGTATCGCAAAACCGAAGAAAATACAGAGTTGCTGTATCCGATTCCTGTTTTGAAATCGGTTTCGTTATAACGGGTATTGGTTACACGATCTCCGCCTGAAATTTGATAATCCGAATGGGTATTGTAACTTCCGCGAGCCAAGAATTTCCAGTTTTCAGTAGATGTTTTTACTCCCATACTGGAATTACTTCCCAGTGTATTCGAGAATAATTTTTGACTATAATCGGCTTTCAAAGTATGTGCTTCTGCAAATTTTTCGGGATTAAAATACAAAACACCACCCAATGCATCCGAACCGTACAGCAACGAAGCAGGTCCTTTGATTACTTCGACACTTTCTACACCGGAAGCATTTAATCCTAAACCATGCTCATCACCAAATTGCTGATTTTCTATTCGAACACCTTGCGAATACACTAAAACCCTGTTGCCACTCAAACCCCGAATGACCGGTTTCCCAATAGAAGTTCCCGTAGAAACCTGAGAAACTCCCGGAATGGTTGCCAATCCTTCAATAAGCGTTGATGTTCCGTTTTTTTCCAAATCCCGCATTGTGGCGTGCTCTACTTTCATCACATTTTGCGATTGGATTTTGCTAAAAGCAGTAGAAACAATTACCTCATCCATCTCAAAAGTCGAAGTTTCTAATTGTACATTCAAAACATTTTCCTTTTGCAGCTTATCAATAAACTGATGCTTTGTAGTGTAACCCACATATTGAAAACTGAGTTTCAAAGTTCCGTTGGGCAGATTTTTTAAGATGTATTTTCCATCTGCATTGGTAATAGTTCCTTTGTGTAATTCAGGAATATAAACCGAAACACCAATTATGGGTTGGTTTGAAATATCCGTAACTGTTCCTGAAACTACATTTTGAGCCTGTAGCATAGCTGAAAACCCCAAGAATAGGGCAATAATATATTTTTTCATTAAAGAAGATTGTTGTGTTTTATAAATAAAGACAAAAGATAAATTCCCGCAGGTTATTTAGCCCACGGATAAAAACGGATTTAACAAATTAGCACTGATATCCAAAAAGATTTTACACAGATAAAAATCTGTATCAATCCGTTGCATCAGTATAATCTGTGGGCTATACTTTTATTTAGTCGAAAGCTGTTGAATTAAATTTGTGTTTTACACAAAAGAAGGAGGACCTCGGTGCGCATACAAACTTCCCGTGAAAGAAAAAATAGTTTGCTGTTCTTTACTAAAAAAAGGAATCGCCCTGAAATCAGAAAAGAAATGGTAACTTATAAATTTAGGATAAAGACAACTCCCAAATGCAAATTGACATATCGCACAATGTTCGACTATTTTATGCTCATGAGTAAGTTCTGCTTTATTTTGCTGGTGGTCGTGAACACAGAATTTATGAGAAAGTTGTTTTTCTAAATGCTCATAACCATGAAAAGACTGGAACAGTATCGAGAACAATACCGCTGCTGCCAGAGTAAAACTAAATAGAAGTTGCTTCCTTTTCATTGGTTGCAAAGGTAAGAAATCATAAAAAAGAAAACCATCAGTTTTAACAAAAGAAATATTCATTTGAATTAGCTATATTTACTACTATGGAAGAGAGAAATCTATATATAATAGCAGGATGCAATGGAGCTGGAAAAACTACAGCTTCATTTACAATTCTACCTGAAATTTTAGATTGTAAAGAGTTTGTAAATGCTGATGAAATTGCCAAAGGCCTTTCTCCTTTTCAACCCGAAAAAGTTTCGTTTGAAGCTGGAAGAATAATGCTTCATCGAATTAATGAACTTCTTCAACAAAATGAAAATTTTGCTTTTGAAACGACACTCTCAACGAGAAGTTATAAAAACAAAGTTTTGGAAGCTAAAAGCAAAAATTATAATGTAACCTTACTTTTCTTTTGGCTTAAAAATACTGAATTAGCTAAAGAAAGAGTTAAAACAAGAGTAATGGAAGGAGGTCATAACATTCCTGCAGATGTTATTGAACGAAGATATATTAAAGGAATTAAAAACTTATTCGAAATTTACATTCCTATTACAGATCAAGTCCTTATCTTTGATAACTCAGAAGGTAAACATAAATTAATAGCTGACAAATCGAGCAGTGATGAATTGAATATTCTCGACGAACAAAAATTTAACGAATTAAAAAGTTACTTATGACATCTGAAGCTAAAATAGAACGCAGAAATAAAATTCTTAAAGGACTTGAAAAAGCCTATGAGAAAATGATTGATTTCAAAAAAGAACGCAAAAGCGAACTTGTCGTTATTAGAGATAATAAAATTGTAAAAATTAAAATGTAATATTTTCAATAAAACCCATAAAAAAAGCTTCTCAAAAAAAATTCGAGAAGCTTCCTTTCTATAAATTTATTGGTATTAAACCAATTTGTTAGCTACTAAATATTCAGCGATTTGAATTGTGTTAGTTGCAGCACCTTTTCTTAAATTATCCGCAACAACCCACATGTTTAAAGTATTTGGTTGAGACTCATCTCTTCTTAATCTACCTACGAAAACTTCGTTTTTACCTTGAGCAAAAAGAGGCATTGGGTATTCAAACTCTTTCAGGTTATCCTGAACAATTACTCCGTCAGTGCTTTCCAGGATGCTTCTTACTTCGTTGATATCAAAATCATTTGAGAATTCTACATTGATTGCCTCAGAATGTCCACCAACAATAGGCACACGAACAGCAGTAGCAGTAACTGCAATGGTATTATCGCTTAAGATTTTTTTAGTTTCGCGAACTAATTTCATTTCTTCTTTAGTGTATCCGTTTTCTTCAAAAACATCACATTGAGGAATAGCGTTACGGTGAATTTGGTATTTGTAAGCCATATCTCCGTCAATTCCGGCGTATTCATTTTCTAATTGTTTTACCGCTTTTACTCCCGTTCCAGTGATGGATTGGTACGTAGAAACGATAACTCTTTTTACATTGTATTTTTTATGCAAAGGCGCTAAAGCCAAAACCATCTGGATTGTAGAACAGTTTGGGTTAGCAATAATTTTATCTTCTTTAGTCAATTCACCAGCATTGATTTCAGGAACTACTAATTTTTTAGTTGGATCCATTCTCCATGCAGAAGAATTATCAATTACAGTAGTTCCGGCTGCAGCAAATTTTGGTGCCCACTCTAATGAAGTATCTCCACCAGCTGAAAACAAAGCAATTTCCGGTTTCATATCTACAGCAGTAGCTAATCCTACTACTTTATAAGTTTTACCTTGAAATTCCATTTCTTTTCCTACTGAACGCTCAGAAGCTACAAGAATTAATTCGTCATTAGCAGTCACAAAATTTCTTTCTGCTAATACCTGTAACATCACTTCACCAACCATTCCGGTTGCACCTACAACTGCTATTTTCATATGCTTTTTTATTTTTTTAAATTGGTTATATGTAATTCGCAAACATTATTCAATTTTAATATTGAATCTCTGTTATGCTCATTTCATAATATATATTTTTTATTAAATTCTAATTTTGAACTGCAAAAGTAATTAATATTCAAACGAAAACAAGCACGTTCACAAAAAGTAACAAAAAGTTATAAATATAACAAAAATAGAAAAACCATCCTTTATGGGATGGTTTAGTTGAACATATAGTGTGGCGGTATTTATTTCTTCTCTTTCAATAAATCTCTAATTTGCATAAGCAATTCTTCCTGAGTAGGTCCGGCTGGTGCAGCAGCGACAGCTTCTTCTTTCTTTTTAGTTTTTTCATAGGCTTTCAACACCATAAAAATACAAAAACCAATGATTACAAAATCAAAAACAGTTTGAATAAAAGCTCCGTAATTAATGGAAACTTCTGCAACTGCCGGGGCTATTTCGGCTCCGTTTTCAACAACTGCCGGAATTCCTTCCTGCAATACTACTTTTAAATTTTTAAAATCTACTTTCCCTAATAACAAACCTATTGGCGGCATTAAAACATCATTAGTAAAAGAGGTTACTATTTTTCCAAAAGCACCACCTACAATTACGGCTGTTGCCAAAGTTACTATTTCACCTTTCATTAAGAAGGCTTTAAAATCGCTAAAAAATCCCATAGGTATCCTGGTTTTAAAATTGAACTTGATTGAGAATCTAAATTAACATATTTTTTAACAAAAAAAGCATTTTGAACTAAAAAATAAACTAACGATAAAATACCCGCTTGACCCTCTGAGAAATACTAGTCAGGATTTCGTAAGGAATGGTATGTAGTTTTTGAGCTATATAAGAAACGGTTGGGCTTTCGCCAAAAATAATTACATCGTCTCCTTCGGCACACTCAATTTGGGTTACATCCACCATTAACATATCCATACACACACTTCCCAAAATAGGTGCTTGTTGTTCTTTAATGCTAACAAATCCAATTCCATTGCCCCAGGCTCTCGAAATTCCGTCAGCATAACCAATAGGGATAGTAGCTACTTTAGTTTGTTTTTCAGCCATAAATCGACGACCATAACCCACGCTGTCACCAGCCGGAATGATTCGGATTTGCGAAATTATCGATTTTAATGTACCTACAGTCTCTAGCTCTTTTTGTTCATTTTCATCATTCGAAACACCATACAACCCAATTCCCAAACGAACCATATCAAATTGTGCTTCCGGAAAATTACTGATTCCCGAGGTATTTAATATATGGCGAATCGGTTTAACATCTAATTCATTCCTAATTTTAGATGATAATCGGTCAAACAACTGTATTTGCGAAAGCGCAAAATCATAATGTTTCGCATCATCACTGGTAGCCATGTGGGACAAAATACTCTGTACTTTAACGGTAGAATTTCCTTTTAATGTTGCAATCAACTCGTCAACTGTATTTTCTTCAAAACCCAGACGATGCATTCCTGTATCTACTTTAATATGAATGGGAAAATGTTGCAAATTCTTTTGTTTGGCTATTTTTAAAAAAGCATGCAAGCCTTTTAAACTATAAATTTCGGGTTCTAACTGATGCTGAATAATTGCCGAAAAACTGGTGTTTTCAGGATTCAAAACCATAATGGGTAATTTGATTCCGCCGTTTTTCAACGAAATTCCTTCATCGGCGAAAGCCACACCTAAATAATCTACTTTATGATGTTCCAGTAATTTGGCTATTTCGAGTCCGCCATTTCCATAACCAAAAGCCTTCACCATCACCATAATTTTCACTTTTGGTTTCAGCTTAGATTTAAAGAAATTCAGGTTGTAACTTATCGCATTCAGGTTAATTTCCAGAACTGTTTCATGTGTTTTCTCTTCCAGTAAAGTAACAATTTCCTCAAACTGAAACGAACGCGCGCCTTTAATCAGAATGCTTTCATTGGAGAAATCCAACTTATCAAAATTGGCAATAAAATCGGCTGTTGTTTTAAAAGTAATGCAATTTAAAAACTGATCTTTAAACTCTGAAATGGTTTCTCCAATGCCGATTACCCGATTGATTTTATTCGAAATAATCAACTGTGCTACTTTTGCATACAATTGTTCGTTAGGAAATCCGCTTTGAAAAATATCCGAAAGAATAACGGTTTTCTTCTTAAACTTATTCTGACTTTCCAAAACATCCAACGCAATTTTCAAAGACTGAAAATCCGAACTGTAACTGTCGTCAATAATACTGCAATTGTTGATTCCGTTTTTAACTTCTAAACGCATTTCGACAGGAAAAAGCATTTCCATTCGGGATTGGATGACGCTGCTTTCATAACCAAAATACAGCAATACCATCAAACTGGAAACAGCATTTTCGACAGAAGCTTTATCTATAAAAGGAATTTTTAATTGGTAATTATTGTTCTTATAGGTATAGAATAATGTTGTTTGTTGGTTTTCAGTTTCTTTTTTAAATACAAAAACATCGGCATTCTCTTCTTTATAGCTCCACGAAAAAGGATTTGTTTTTGCAGAAATATATTTTTCAACTTCACTGTTTTTTTGGTAAATCAAAACTGCTGCATTTTGAAACAACAGCATTTTTTGTTGGATTTTCTCTTCTAAATTAGTAAAACCTTCATCATGAGAAGAACCAATATTGGTCAGAATACCAATGGTAGGTTTGATGATTTTTTCCAGTTTATCCATTTCGTTCACGGTAGAAATTCCTGCTTCAAAAATCCCTAAATTGTGTTTTTCATTAATTGCAATTACTGACAAAGGAACCCCTACCTGAGAATTGTAACTTTTAGGACTTCGAATCACATTATAATCCGGACTTAAAAGAAAATTAAGCCATTCTTTTACAATGGTTTTTCCGTTACTTCCCGTTAAACCAATTATGGGAAAATGAAAAAGACTGCGGTAATAAGAAGCAAATTGTTGCAGCGCCACCAGGGTATTTTCGACAATTAAAAAATTTGCCCGGTCTTTACATTCTTCAGGAATAAACGTGACAACAAAATTTTGCACTCCGTTTGCAATTAAATCATTGATATAATGGTGGGCATCATTATTAGGACCTGTCAAAGCAAAAAACAAAGTGTGTTCACTATTTTGCAGTGACCGGCTGTCAATGGAAATAGTATCTACAGTTGTATCAGGATTTATCCCAATCCAGGTGGCATTGAGGATTGCAATGCTGTTTTTAATGGATATACTCATGGATTTAAAATAGGCTTAAAAACTATAGCATCAAAAGTAAGACTTCTTTTTAAATTGAAACCACACAGTGGGCGTTAAAAAAAGGGACACAGCATAATTACGATGGTACAAAACAATCTCTTTTTATAAGATTCGTTATATTTGTGAAACTAAGCTGTTTTTACAATGCCAAAAAAAATATTTCCTTTCTTTTCTTATCTGTTCCATCCGGTATTTATTCCCATTTATGCCACGTTATTCTATCTTTTTTCTAACCATTCCTATTTTTTGAATAAAGAAAAATACCTTGTTTTGCTGGAAGTAACAACCATAACTTTTATAATTCCGGTATTATTCTTTTTTCTGCTTCGGTTAACAGGAAAGATTAATTCGATCATGGCTGCTGAATTATCGGAACGGAAATTACCTTTAGTTATTCAATGTTTTCTGATTATTCTTTTGGTTCGAAAAAGCATTACAATAGAGCGTTACCCTGAACTTCATTTCTTTTTTCTGGGAGCTTTGATGAGTACGCTTATTGCATTAATTCTGTTGTTTTTTAATAAAAAAGCCAGTTTACACATGATGGCATTGAGTGCTTTGACATTGTTTGTCTTTGGACTAAGTATTCATAACCATAATCAAAATACCTTACTGATTGTTTTTCTGGTTTTGATGAACGGCTTTGTGGCTTCTTCCCGACTGATTATGAAAGCACATACACCTATAGAACTGATTATTGGTGTACTTTTAGGAAGTATTCCGCAAATACTTCTGCTCTTTTTATGGCTATAAAATATAGAAAATCACACCTACACTCAGGGCTTTCATATCTACTTTTCGACCCTCAATTTCGGCTGATTTGAATATTGGATTCAAACCATAATACGCATATACGTTCAAAGTATTGTATCCCGCAGACAAATACAAGCCATATAGAAATTTATTAAAATCCTGATTATTGGTAATCACTGTTTTTCCTTGCCCATCTTTAAAAACCGATTTACTGTAAGCCAGATAACTGAATTTCACTCCGCCATAAATCCTCCAAAATTTATAACTTTCATAAGTTGATGTTCTCCATCTGAACTCAACAGGAACATCAATTAACAACTGCTTGAAATTATTTTTATCAAAATCAGAATCGGAATCTAAAACAGTATAAACAGCATTTTCGGCTGTTCCTGTAATTCCTAAATTTTGATTATAATTGTTATAACTCACCCCTAAACCGGTGGCAAAAGCTTTGGTTCTGTTTTTATTTATGGGCATATCCCTCAGGAAACCTCCTGAAATTCCTATTGAGAATTTTTGCTGTGATATACCATCAGGCTTTTGCTGCAAGGTATTATAATTGAATCCAAAATAAAACTGGTCTTCCCGATACAAAGAATCGACTTTTATTTCCTGCATTTCGGGTTTGGATTCTATTTCTTCTTGTGCCAAAGCATTAAAGAAAGGCAATAGCAGCAAAACACTAAAAAATATTTTTTTCTTGAATGGATTCGAAAGTAGATTCATTTGGTTTGCTGTTTTCTTTATTTTTAAATTCTACTATTAATAGATTGTCTTTGAACCATTAAGTAATTAAGATTCATTAAGTCTAAATTCCCTTAATTCCTTAATGGTAAAATTAGCTATTTTAAAATAGAACTCTTAAAATATTAAAACAAAAAAGGAGCAAAAAAATTGCTCCTTTTAATATTATTTATTTTTGGTTTCCTCTGATTCCTCTTTCCAAACCTCTTAACTCAGCAAGACCTCTTAATCGACCAATTGCAGAATAACCGGGATTCATTTTCTTATCTAAATCATCCAGCATCTGGTGACCGTGATCAGGACGCATAGGCAATCGGTAATCAGGACGGCCATTAGCGATTCTTTTATCTTGTTCTTCCACAATGGCTTTCATCACGCCGTACATATCCACATCACCATCTAAATGGTCTGCTTCATAGAAATTACCAACTTCATCACGTTTCGTTGCTCTTAAGTGAATAAAGTTAATACGGTGACCCAATCGTTGTACCATTCCTACCAAGTCATTGTCTGCTCTTACGCCGTAAGAACCGGTACAAAAACACAAACCATTGCTTTTGCTATCTACAACTTCGATCAGTTGTTTTGCATCAGCCTCCGTACTAACCACTCTTGGTAAACCTAAAATAGCATAAGGCGGATCATCAGGATGAATGGCCATTACAATTCCTGCTTTTTCAGCTGCAGGAATAATTTCTTTTAAAAATGCGTATAGATTATTTCTCAGTTCAGCATCGCCTATTTCAGCATAATCATCTAAAGCTACCTGCAATTGCTCTACTGTATAACCTTCTTCGGCTCCTGGTAGTCCTGCAATAATATTTTTTACTAAAAGCTTTTTTTGATCTTCAGTCATCGCTTCAAAAACTTTAGTAGCCTTAGCAACTTCTTCAGCTGTATAATCGTTTTCAGCTCCTTTTCTTTTTAGCAAAAACAATTCGAAAGCTGCAAATTCCATTCGGTCAAAACGCAAAGCTTTAGAACCATCTTCTACTTCAAAAGCCAAATCAGTTCTGGTCCAGTCTAATACCGGCATGAAATTATAACAAACAGTATCAATTCCGCAAGCTCCTAAATTAGCAATGCTTTGACAATAGTTTTCAATGTATTTTTTATAATCCCCTTTTCTGGTTTTGATATTTTCGTGAACAGGAATACTCTCCACAACTGACCATGTTAACCCAGCATCTTCAATTTCCTTTTTTCTTTTTTGAATCTCTTCAATTGTCCAGACAGTTCCATTTGGAATATGATGCAAAGCCGTTACGATTCCGGTTGCACCAGCCATTTTAATATGAGAAAGTGGCACAGAATCCTTTGGTCCGTACCATCTCCAGGTTTGTTCTATTCCCATTATTTTGTATAAATTATAAATATATTAAACGCCACTATAAGCTAAAAATCCTCCATCTACAGCAACAACAATTCCGGTTACAAAACGAGAATCCGGATTACAAAGCCATAATAAAGTACTGTCTAAATCCTCAGGCTGACCAAATCTTCCCATTGGGGTTTGCGAAAGGATTTTATTTCCTCTTTCAGTCAGACTACCGTCTTCATTCGTCAATAAAGTTCTGTTTTGTTCGGTTAAGAAAAAACCAGGGGAAATTGCATTTACCCGAATTCCTTCTTTAGCAAAATAAACCGACAACCATTCGGTTAAATTACTGATAGCCGCTTTAGCAGCACTGTAAGCAACCACTTTTGTCAAAGGATGGAAAGCGCTTACCGAAGAAATATTCAAAATACTACAGCCTTCTCTCCCGATCATATCAGCGGCAAAAACCTGAGTGGGTAATAAAGTTCCAATAAAATTCAGGTCGAATACAAAACGTAAACCTTCCGTATCTAAACCAAAGAAAGTTTGCAATCCTTCCGTTTTATTTTCTCTGTCAAAAGATACATCAGCACTAGTCCCTTTTGGGTGATTTCCTCCTGCTCCGTTGATTAGAATATCAACTAATCCTAATTCGGCATTAATTGCTGCATGTGCTTTTCTTAAGCTCGCTTCATCACAAACATCAGCAGAAACACCTAAGGCTTTTCCACCGGCATTATTAATTTCTTCGGCTAATTTTTGTGCTTTTACTAAGTCTCTACCCAGTATTGCAACCTTAGCTCCTTGTTTTACTAATGCTTTCGTAAATCCGGATCCCAGTACTCCGGCACCTCCTGTTATTACGACTACCTTATCTTTTAGTCCTGCAATTATATCCATTCTAGTATTTTGTAAAGTTTGTAGCGAAACTACAAAAAAAGATTTATTTATTTTTTTTAATCGTTATCTTAAGGGGATTAGCTAACATTTTAGCTTGTTTTTGTAATAAAGTATCCCAATCCGCCTCACCTGCAATTTGTCCACTCTTTTGCCACACAAAACCGGCATAATAAGTCAACTGATTGTTTTTTGGTTTTCCAATTACTACTAAATTACTTTGATCTTTTTCTTTAGAAACATTCGGAAAAGCATCACTAAGCAATTTTGGATTGATTACAATTCCTTCGCCCAGAAAAACGCCATCAATTTTTTCAGCATGACGAAACCAACCTTCTTTTTTATTGATTTTTACTTCGCCTTTGTTATCATGCAAAGTTATTCCGGTTGTAATATTAGGAACTGCTTTATCCGAATCCATTGTAATTTCGAACTTAGAAAAATTCGAACCTAAATCTAATGAAATCCTTTTGGTTTCCTTGACTTCATAAGGGCTGTACGAAGCATAATTTAATTCGAAAACGGTACGTAATGGTCCAACTGCAAGGGTTTTATAATTGACAAAGTTTTTAGAAACAGCTAAATTGTTGTTCTCCCAAATTCCCGTTCCTCCAGTACCGCGGCTCGCACCCACATGATACGGATCATAACCCTCGCCGTGATCGATATGATAATAGCCTGATTTTTTTACGTTCTCGCCATACCATTTATTGATGATGGATTTATCGGTTCTTTTTAACCAAAGATCAATTCCGCTGCTAAGTGTTCCTTCAGGACGTTTTTCTTCTGTTCTTTTTTGAGCATCCGGACCATAGGTTCTAAAAGCTACTTTATCATTTTCCCACGCATAATCATCTGTACGTTCCGGTACAAAACGCGAATAAGTTGTGATTTTGCTTTCAGTCAACGGAATGGTGCCATCAAAAACCACTTGGTAATTGACTTTGGCTTTAGCCGGAACCTCAGCCTGAAATAATAACTCATCCTGAATTCCGTCCTGATCGAAATCAATCCATTGTAAAACAATAAATTCAGATGTTGCTTCTTTTTTTATTCGAAGTTCCTTTTCTTTTTTTCCTTTTATCAAATTCGAAAGTTGCTTTCCTGAAACAGACATAATTTCCTTTCGATCAAAATTCAAATTATTCTTTATCGAAATTTTCGCTGCTGTATTTTGGGCATTAGCCAAAATTGAAAACGAAAAAAACACCAACAAACATTTCAACAAATTAATATCGTTTCTCATCTCATTACTTTTGATTTTTATTTTCACCATTAAGAAGTTAAGAAATTAGACTTAATGTAACTTAATTTCTTAATGGTTAAAAACATAAAAATGGTTTTATTTATTTCTTAACTGGTTGAATTCCTTCTAATGTTGGTTTAACCGCAATGATATTTCCTTGTTCATCAAAATAAAGTCGGTCAATACACACTTCTCTGTTGTATCCTGCTGCACGCCCCATTGTAATTCCTTTTGGAATGGTGAAACGATGATACACCATATACCATTCATCCGTTCCAGGAATCTGAATGACCGAGTTATGACCTGTACCATATATTCCCTGAGAAGGGTCTTTAGCCAATATCAAATTATCTTTAGGGATGTTAAAACCACCCAACGGAGCATTCGAAGTGGCATAACGCACTCTGTAATTTTCGCTTCGGGTATCATCTTCTGACCATAAGAAATAATATTTCCCTTTTCGATAAAAAACTTCTGTTCCTTCTCTAAAAGTGTTATCCGGCTTTAAAACCGTCAACGTATTCTCTTTCACCGAAATCATGTCATCATTCAATTCGACTCCCACCATAAATCCGTTTCCATAATACAAATAGCTTTTTCCCGAAACAGGGTCAGTGAATACATCCGGATCAATAATTTGACCTCTGGTAATTCCGTTAGGTTTTGCAGCTACTAATGGTTTTCCAATATCCGTAAACGGCCCTTGAGGGTGATCACTTGTCGCCACACCTATTTTTGCATCGCCAGTGTAATAAAAGAAATATTTGTATTGACCATTTATTTTTTTCTCGGCTGCTGCAGGTGCCCAGGCTTTTACATCTGTCCAGGAAACGTCTTTTTTCAAATCTAATAATACGCCATCATCCACCCAATCCACTAAGTTAGTTGACGAAAAACTCTTGAAGTAATCGCCACTCCATTCGTGAAAACCATCGCTGGTAGGATACAAATGAAAGCGGTTGTCTTTATTGGAATACAGAATTTCCGGATCAGCATAATAACCAGTCAGCGAAGGGTTATTTCTAACCGCCGCTTCGACATCATAAGATACTTTTGCCAAACCTTCCAGCTCAAAATCATATTTTACAGCTTGTTTTGAGAAATCCTGAGCTCTGGAAGGACTAACTGACAATCCCGTATTTCCTTTAAACTGAGGATCAAAATGTGCCAAATCAGTTCCGTTTTTTACCGGAAGCAGGATTTTTTTATTTTCAGTATCAATGATAACATTATTTTGCTTTACAGCTTCCGACTGTGATTTTAGAATTCCATCATTTAGAACCCAGCCATATGCTTTGATTAATGCATCAGCTTCGGTTTTAGTAATTGGTAAAACCGTTCCGTGCCTTGGATGAAAATCCATAGCAACATTCTCATCAATTACTTTAAAATTTTTCAAATCCGTTGAAGAAGTAAACTGATATTTGCCTTTTCGATACATATCATACATCAGAATGTAAGTATCAGAATTATTTAGTTTAAAGACGCCTGAACCTTCCACTGATTCATTGGTTTGATCTACATATCCGTCCTGCAAAACATAGCCTGAAGTCAATTTGTCCGAAATAGCTAGTTTAATTCCTTTATCAGCAGTGTCTTCTGTTTTTAAGAACAAATGAAATTTGCCGTCTTTTTCTATAATATCAGCATCGATACAAGAACGATTTATGGGACTAAAAAACAATTGCTTTGGTGCCGTTTCTAAAGCGGTAAAATCCTTATTGGCATACGCATAATACACAATATCTGTTCCGCCGGGTTGTAACATCGAGAAGTACACCATGTATTTTTTAGCCTTAGCATCATAAATAGTTTGTGGTGCCCACACACGGGTTACATCTTTGAAATCCTCAAAAACTTTTGAAATATCCACTTTTGCAGCAGTCCAATTGACTAAATCATTCGATTTTAAAAGTACCATAGCTTGGTTTTCCCAACCATTGGCTGTTTGTAAATCGGTTACTGTCATGTAAAAAACGCCGTCAGCACCTCTTAAAATATGGGGGTCACGAACGCCTCCAGTAGTGCTAATTGTTTCGGAAGCAATAACGGGTTTGTTATCATTTAAAGCATAATAATTATAACCGTCTTTGCTTAGTCCAAAACGAATGGCTTCTTCTGTTTTTGCATTTCCTGTGAAATACACAAATAAGTAAGCGCTGTTATTTTCAGCAACTTTTTTAGTGACACTACACGACGAAAACAAGACTAGAATTAAACTTATTGAAGCAGCAAAAAATGCGGATTGTATTTGTTTCATTTATCTTAATATTATCAGTTAAAGGAATTATGGTTTACTAATTTTCTTTTTTGCTTGATCAAAAAAGAAACAAAAAAATATTCATGCATTCTTATTGTTTTTTTTGGTATTCATGAATCTTCGATTTCAAGTCTTACGCTTCCTCATCGGTCAAATTAGTTTTCGAATACTAAAAGAAAAGAACTCGCTAACGCTCAAACAGCTTTTCTTTTTACGTATTCTTCAAACATTTGACGCTCGACTCCGGAAGCTAAGGACAATCAAAGAACTGGAAGATTTATCTTTTTAGAACAAATTAAACCTCGAACTGACTTCTTAAATTTTATTATTTATTTAAATCTAACAAACTCAACGTATAGCTATAGCTGTATTTTGGAGCTGTAAGCAAATATTGTTCATGCGGAAGTGCACCCCAGCTGTTATCTCCACCCACACCACGTTGTGCTAAATCTACATGCACAAAAATAGCATCTTGCGGTTTCACATCAGTGGTGTGACGTTGCATTTTAGTTGTTCCGGGATCTAAAGATTCTGTTGAAACATTTAGCGTACTAAAACCTAAAGCTTGTTCACCTGTGATTTTCAACCCTGCTCCTTTATCATTTTGCAAACTAAACCATCTTGTATCGGTTTTATAACCACATTCCTGCGGACGAATGTATTCCCAAATAAACTGGTTTGCCACTTTATCCTGATACGTCCCAACAAAAGAAGCTGTTTTTCTATCCGAATAATTTTCTAATGGGCCACGACCATAATAACTCAAATTTTCATACGAACCCGGAAGTTGCAAACGCATTCCGAAACGCGGTAATTCCGGTAAGTCTTTATCAGTCATATCCATACTTGCCGTCACTTTTATTTCTCCGTTATTCTGAATCAGATAGCTCACAAAATAAGGTACATTGGCTCCAGCCAAAGCATATTCAACGGCAATTCGTAAACCTAAATCTGTTTGTTTTCCTACCGTCACCGATTTTACTTCAGGATGTAGATGTGCGTCTTTCCAAACTGCTAATTTTGTTGGCATTTTGTTTCCAAAATCATTATCTGTTGGTGCTCTCCAGAAATAAGGTGTTGGGAAATGAGTAATAACTTCAGCATTCTCATCTTTGAAGTTGTAACTTTTAATTTCTCCTTTTTCTAAATCAAAAGAACCGGCAATTGTTTTTGTTTCGAATGCTAAAATGCTGCCTTTTTTCTTGATTTTTAAAGCTGACTTTTTAGCATTTACTGTTGCACTTTTTCCAAAGAAATTGCCTTTTCCAATAGCAAATTGCTCTCTGGCAATTTCGTGATTTACCGGCACTAAATCGGTTGCTGTTTTAGTGTAAGCATACACATTTAAGAAATATTCTCCATTTGAATTCAAATCTTCAACAGGCAGATCAATGGTTACACTTTCTTCCGGATCACAATCAACATTGAATGTTTTTTCCTGAATTAACTGTCCGTTTTTAAGTAATTCAAATTTAAATTGGTACTGATCTAAATTGGTATAATGGAATATGTTTTTAATCGTCAATTGGTTTGACCCTTTCAAACTAAACAAAATATCCTGATACACTTTTTTCACCTCAGCCAATCCCGGATGCGGAATTCTCCCTGCATTTACTAATCCGTTAGCGCAAAAATTCTCATCATTATACAAATCTTTACCTCCTAAATCTCCTCCGTAAGCATAAAAAGGAGTTCCGTTTTCGTCCTGAGTTTTGATTCCCTGATCTACCCAATCCCAGATAAATCCACCCTGCATATGTGGACTGCTGTTGATAATATCAAAATATTCCTGAAAATTTCCATTACTGTTTCCCATAGCGTGTGAATACTCACACATGATAAAAGGTCGTGTTTTATCGGTTGCAGCAGCATATTCTTTCATGTATTTAATGGTAGGATACATTGGCGCAACAATATCCGTATTGGCATTTTCTTTAGCCTGTTCCGAATGTACCGGACGAGAAGTATCTCTGTTTTTCAACCATTTGTAAGTTTCGTAAAAAACCGGGCCGTTCCCACATTCGTTCCCCATAGACCAGATAATAACGGAAGAATGATTTTTATTGGTCTCCAGCATGCGCTGAACACGATCCATGTGTGCCGGAAACCACATGGGTACATAAGAAGGATGTTTAGACTCCACCGAAATGTTTTGTCCGTCCACACCCATTCCATGACTTTCAATATTAGCTTCGTCCACTACATAAAAACCATATTCATCGCATAGCTCGTATAAATAAGGATCGTGTGGATAATGACTCATTCTGATGGCATTGATGTTGTTTTGCTTCATCAATTCTAAATCCCTGCGCATTGTAGGACGATCAGGAGCATGACCTTTAGTCTCATGGTGATCGTGAATATTTACTCCACGTACCAGCATTACTTTTCCGTTAACTAAAAGTTGGGCATTTTTAATTTCAACTTTTCTAAAACCTATTTTACCCGACAACACCGAATTTTCGACAGCATTAGCATTTTCTAATTTGATAATATAACGATACAAATAAGGTGTTTCTGAACTCCATTTATTCACATTATTTACAACGGAATTGAACGCTACTTCCTTAGCTGTATTGGTCACTTTTTTAGTTTCGCTATACACTTTTTTGCCTTGAGCATCTAACAAAGTCAAGGTTAGATTGGCATTTTTGATTTTGTTTTGCTGAAAAGCTCTTAACTGAACCGTTGTTTTAAAAAGTCCATTCGTATAATTTTCATCTAAATCAGCATTGACAAAATAATCCCAAACAGTCAATTTAGGGATTGCCTGCAAATACACATCGCGCTCGATTCCGCTTAATCTCCAGAAATCCTGATCTTCCAGATAACTTCCGTCATGCCAGCGAAACACTTGTACTGCCAAAAGATTTTCTCCTTTTTGTAAAAATGAAGTTATATTAAATTCGGCAGCCGTTTTTGAAGCTTTAGTCATTCCTACTTCTTTTCCGTTTAAGAAAATGCGGGCATAACCAGAAATAGAACCAAAATGAAGCAATACTTCTTTGCCATTCCAATTTTCGGACACGGAAAATGTTTTTCGATAACTCCCAACCGGATTGTAATCACCTCCTATAAAAGGCGGATTTCGTGGAAAGGGATACGTAATATTAGTATAAATTGGGATATCAAATCCGTGCATTTCCCAGTTAGACGGTACTGGAATTGTTTTCCAACTTTTATCATCCAAATCGACTTTGTAAAAATCCTGTGGACGATCGGCCGGTTTTTTAACAATATCAAATTTCCAGTCGCCATTTAAACTTTGATAATAAGCCGATGCTTCGGGTTTGTTTTTAGTAGCCACATCCTCATTTTGATATAAAACAAAAGTAGCCCTCCCCGCTTCTTTGTTTCTGTCAACGATAGTTGGATTTTCCCATTCATTTTGCTGTTGCTGTGCTGTAATAAGCTGCACGGCTAACAAAAGCGACAAAATTATTTTTCTTCTCATTTTTGTTTATTTAGTGGTTTTTAGTGCTTTTTTATAATTTAATTCAGTACGGGTAATTTTTTTATTTCCAAAACCTGTACTGGCTGGGGTTTTACTTTAACTAAGCCTTCTCCGTCTGCCTGACTTACATTTTGAGAAAAAATATGTAATTGTTTTTTCGTTGCCCAAAGCTCCTGATCCAGATTAGGTTCCCATTGTCCTACCGTAAGAGGGCTAATATCTTCTGATTTCCATTGTTTTTTATGCAAATTAGTATATGCTAATGTTATTTTATTGTCCCTTTCTTCATCGCGGTATAAGAGATACAACATAGATTTGTTGACTACAATCTTAGGACGTGAAATCGGAATTTTTTTAGTTCCTCCACCGCCTAAAGTAAATGCATTTTGATGAAAATCAGTATCCATTAAGTGCCATTTTCCCGCTTTCAAATACACAATTTTGTACTGAGGCAGTCCATTAACTGCCCAATAATTAGCAATATACGGATTCCCATCCTCATCTACAGTCATTGCGGTTTGATTGATTAAACTACTGTTTTGAGGTATTTCCCAGGCAATTTCGGCAGTTTTTTCAGTGATGGGTAAATTGTATTTTTCTCCAGTTGACTTCTGCCAGGTTTTTCCATCATCGTCCGAAAAGGCATAACAAATATCATGATTTGTGGAAACATCCCAGCTTTCTCTCCAAACCCAGGAAATATAAATTCCTTTTTTGCCTACGCAAATTTGCCAATAGGCAGAACGCTGATTTTCGCCATCAATTAAATTATTTTGCAAAGAAGTCCATTTCTGAGTTGGAACATCATATAATTTCATGACCATATTCCCTCTTCCGGAAGCACCGGAACGGTAACAAAACAACAAATTCCCATTAGGCAGATTATGAAACTCAGGATAAGTCACTTTATCCTCATCTTTGCCGGTCATGGGCATTTCTCCTCCTAATTCTAAACTAAAAGGTTTTGTACTTCTGGCATATCGCAAACGGGTATTATGATGATCCCAGCTTACATGAAGGTAACCGTCACTGTCTATTGCAATACTAATATCGTTGTGTGCATCCTTTACATTTCCACTGTAAGGAGTTATTACTACATCCCATTTTTGAGAATTCAGTTTACGCTTTGCCAGCACCATTTTCCCTTCGGGATTGTAGTAAGCCGTAAATTGAATATTTTTAAAAGTAGTAAGCGCCTTATTTCTAAAAACCACCGTGTTTACGGAGTTATTACTCCAGCCCAAACCTATTTCACTTATTTGAGTCTTTAACTGAGCATTCACTGCAACAGAAAAAAAAGTCATTATTAAAAACAAATTTTTAACTATTGAAATCTGTTTACTTAATTGATTCCCTAAATTTACATTCATCACTTTTCTTTTATAAAAACCCAAATTAATATTGCAGACAAAAATTGCTTTTCAAAAAACCATAATAAAATAGCAAATCTATTTTTTTTTAATGTTTTTTTTATGGAGTAAATAACAAATATATGTACAACATGTACAGAAACAAACCAGTACCAACCAGTTTTTAGATTTATCTACCAGATAGGGCGGTAAAAACAGCATTTTCACTCCACATCCGTTAAAAATGTGATTTTAAAAAAAAATGGAGTATAAAACCACACCACTACATACCAGTTATTTATTATATTTATACCCTTACATTTTTATTATGAAAATAATAGCTATTAACAAAAGACAGAATTTACCAAAATACAAACAGATTATTTTGTCTATTGAAATATCAATAGCCGAAAAACGCTTAAAAAGAGGTGATAAACTACCTTCGGTAAACAAAGTTTCGTTGGAATTCGGGATTTCGAGAGATACTGTTTTACTGGCTTATGATGAACTTAAAAAAAGAGGGATTATTTATGCTATTTTAGGCAAAGGCTATTATGTAAAAAGTGAAGACTTTAGTTTCGAACAGCGTATTTTTTTATTATTTGATGAATTGAATGCCTTTAAGGAAGACCTTTACAATTCGTTTCTGGACACAATCAACAGAAATGCGCAAATAGATATTTTCTTCCATTATTTTAATCCCGAAGTTTTTAAAAAACTCATCCATGACAATAATGGCAATTATTCGAAATACATCATCATGCCTACTAATCTGGTTCATGCCGCCTCGATAATCAAAACCCTACCACCTGAAGATGTACTGATTCTGGATCAGACAAATGCAGAATTAAAAAACTATCCATCGGTACATCAAAATCACGCTAAAGACACTTTTAATGCTTTAGAATCGGGAAAAAATAAAATTAAAAAATACAAAAAACTTATCTTAATTTTTTCCAGTTACAAACAGCCCATCGGGATGAGAGAAGGATTTACAGCATTTTGCCAAAAGCATCAATTTCATTATGATATTAGCTCGGATTTTGAGAATCATGAAATTCAAACGGGTGACCTTTATATCATTCCTGATGACCGCCACTTAGTAAATGTGATTGAACAATCGAAAAGGCAAAAATTAGTTATTGGGAAAGATTTTGGTATCATTTCCTATAATGATACTCCGTTAAAAAAAGTAGTCTCCGAAGGAATTACCACTATTTCAACTGATTTTAAAGAAATGGGACGCACACTGGCCGAATTAATTATCAACCAAAGAAAAGAACAAATAGAAAACAAAAGCAGCCTGATTGTGAGAGGTTCTTTGTAAAAAAGAAAATCCTTTTAAAGAAATTGCTTTATATTAAAAAACCTCGAAACTGTATGGTGTTTCGAGGTTATAAGACTATTTTTCATTTAACAGTGGTCTGAAAAAACAGAGAACTGATGAAAATTTATTTACTTTTAGGTTCTTTAAGCATCATGAATTTTCTAATTTCAACATCTGAAATCTTAGGGTTTGCACCTTCCTGCCCGGCAATTAAAGCTCCTACTGCACAAGCATAATTTAATGCTTTTTGAGGGGATTTCCCTTTGAGTAATTTCATGGTTAATGACGCTAAAAAAGAATCTCCGGCACCTACTGTATCTACAACTTTTATAAAGTAACCACTGTTATAATAGAACTTTTCATCATAATACAATACCGCTCCAAATTCTCCTTTGGTCACACAAATGTGTTTAGCCTTTGTTTTCTTAGCAATGAACTTAATATTTTGCTCAAAAGAATTGTATGGAGAATCTAATTCACGACTTATTTCTCGTAATTCTTCATCATTCAATTTGATAAAATCAGCTTTTGACATTAATTCGATAAGCACGTCGGTAGTATAATAAGGAGCTCTTAGATTAGCATCCAAAACTTTATATTTTGCAACATCTAACAGAGCATACAAGGTTGTTCTTGACACTTCGTCTCTACAAATCAAACTCCCAAAAACAAATGCATCTGCTTTTGAAACTAATTCCTTCATTTCATCAGTCAGTTGAATTTTATCCCAAGCTGAAGGATACATAATGTCATAAGAGGCATTACCTTTTTCGTTAATCATGACATTAACCACGCCGGTTTTGTAATTATCTCCTTCCTGAATAAAATCAATATCATTATTTTGTTCAGCAATAAATTCTTTGATATCCGAACCGTTTTCATCAAGTCCTACCTTGCTTATGATGGTGGTTTGAATTCCAAAAGAATTTAATCTCAGCGCCACGTTCAGCGGAGCACCTCCAATTTTTTTGTGTGTAGGGAAAACATCCCAAAGCACCTCTCCAAAGCAAACTGCTTTTAATTCTTTTTTATTTTTCATAATTTTAAAATTAAGAACATAAGCTGTTCTACAAACAATACAAATTACACTTTATTATTCAACTTCACTAATCTCAAGAACTACACTAGTCCTTTGTAAAGTAACATGAGGATTAAAGCCTACTTTCATCAAAAAATCACCTGTAAAGATATTATCTCCTTTTAATGAAGAGGAAATATCCGGATACAGATTAATTTCTTTTACCGCATATTTTTTCTTTGGATCTAAGCCGTTTAAAACTACTGGCTGTTTTGTTGCTGTAATACTAAATCTATTGTTTACCAAATAGTTAAAAACAATCGCTTTACTTTTATTTTCATTAACATACATTAAGGCTGCAATATCATTCTCATGTGGATTTACCAAACGAAACATATCTCCGTGCCACACAATATCTTTGAAGGAGTTATAATTGCTGATCGCTTGTTTACAAAATATTTTGTCATTTGTATCTAATTTACTGGCTACAATATCAAACCCTAATTTACCCATACTAGCTACATCCACCCGGAATTTTAGCGGTTGTTTTCCCCAGTCGGTTACGTGATTATCTGTTGCAATAGAAGGAAAAAAATAAGAATAATCCCATTGTAAAAATATACGCTCTAAAGGCTCAGTGTTATCACTAGGCCAAAACTCGGTAAAATATTTCAAAAATTCATAATCTCCACGACCACCACCCCCGGAACACAGCATCATGGGAACTGTTGGATATTTAGCACGAATGCGCTGCAATACTTTGTATAATCCTTGGACATAATCTACATACAGATTAGATTGAGGAATTCCTTTTTTATTTAGATAAGCCGAATAAGCATTATAAATAACCGCATTACAATCCCATTTGATGAACGCTAATTCAGGATTTTTTACAAACAAATCATCCACGATTCCAAAAACAAAATCCTGTACTTCGGGATTTGACAAATCCAAAACCAGTTGATTTCTATAATAAATCTCAGGTCTTTCCGGTTGTCGTATTACCCAATCAGGATGTTTTTCATACAATTCGCTTCTGGGATTAACCATTTCAGGTTCAATCCAGATACCAAATTTCACGCCTTCTTTTTTAGCTTCTTTAACTAAATAACCCAACCCGCTAGGTAATTTCTTTTTATTTTCCTGCCAGTCACCCAATCCTGCATCATCGTTATTTCGTGGGTATTTATTCCCAAACCAACCATCGTCTAACAAAAACATGTCGACACCTAAATCTTTAGCATCTTTAAACAAATCGGCTATTTTATTTTCATCAAAATCAAAATAGGTCGCCTCCCAATTATTCAATAAAGTAAGGCGTTCTCCCTGACCATCTAATATCCTGTGTTTTCTGACCCAATTGTGCAAATTTCTACTGGCTTCTCCTGTACCGTTATTCGACAATGCATAAATTAAAGAAGGAGTTTTAAAGGTTTCGTTTGGAGCCAATGAATATTCCGATGCAAACGGGTTGATTCCTGCAATAAGACGAAGATTTTTGTGCGAATCAATCTCGAAATCCAATTTGAAATTACTGCTCCAAGCCAATTGTCCTAACATCACTGTCCCTTCATTTTCGGAAGCTGGCTTACCAAATGACAAGATAAAATTAGGCGTTTGCAACAACATTGCTCTGGTTCCCAGTTTAGAATCTACAGTTCTTATTCCCTGTAAAAGCCTGGTTTCAACAGGTTGCATTTCTTTTAGATATTCTCCCTGAAAACTCGTGAGATAAAAATTTTTATTGGCAAAATATAAATTAGCCGAAGCATATTTTTGCAACAAAACCGGTTTTTTCTCCTTATGTTTTATTTCTGTCCATTGCTCAATTACATTCTCTTTTTTCCAAACTTTATAAAACAAAGTCACTTCAAAGGGATAAACAGGATCTTTTAAAAGGATACTGGTTACCGAAGTATTGGCATCTATCTGTTCTTTTTTATGACTCGCATACTTTAATTCCAATGACGGATTTCCATCAGCATGTTTTACCTGAATGGCAGGCTCAGAAAGATTCCAGGTTCCCGCAGGAGTGTATGCTGAATTATAAATCCCGGCATTCGATTCATCGTAATTATAATTACTAACAACGGCCTTATATTCCCTTTCGTTTTCAAGTGGTTTCCCAAAATACACCGTTCGCAATCTATTGTTATCGTCTGTTTGCATCAATAACATATTATTTTCAGTAGCAATGGGAATGATGGCTTGTGCCGATACATCAGCTATAGCTAACATACAACCACAAAAAAACATGATTCTATTCAAATACCTTAGTTGTCCCTTTTTCATAATCCTTATTTTTAGAATGCTTTTTTTCGAATATTTTCAATGCAAATATTTGTTACCAAAACACAAGCAACAGCTATTTAGATTAAAAAAACAAGAAACAGCTAAGGGCAAGTAGATACTCACCCTTAATCTGATTCAATCACTAATTTAACAACAATTATTAACCTTAATTATATCCTGGATTTTGATTGTACAATCCTCCTGTGAAATTAATTTCTCTTTGAGGTATTGGATAATATTCATCTCTTCCTGCTGTAAACTTAGCATTAGAAAGGAAATCTCTTTTCGTTTTCTCCTCATCAAGATATGCATTTAACACCGGTTCTGCAATACCCCATCTTACAAGGTCAAAGAATCGAGGACCTTCCATACCAAATTCTAATCTTCTTTCAAACATCAATGCTTTCAAAGCATATTCTTTGGAAGGAAAAGAAAGATATTGTTCTACTTTATACACATTAGATGCTCCCGCAGCCAATGGTTTAGTAGCACTTGCTGCAGCTCTAGCTCTGATTCGGTTGATTATAGGCAAGGCTTCTGTGTATCTGTTTAATTGAATTAATGCTTCTGCTTTAAATAATAACACATCAGCATATCTGATAAAATCAACATTTTTTGAGGTACCGATGAATGGTCCGTTTTTCACATAACAAGAACAGTCCGGAGATTGTTGTTCTTTCATATTTCCAAAAAAACCATAAACACCCGGATCTCTGGCCCAACTCAATTTATAAACCATATCACCTGCATTTTTCAGCGTATTTTTATATTTAAATGGTCTTCCGGGAACTCCTACTGTGTGATCAATTCTTGGATCAAGTGTAATTCCTGCACTCAAAGGCGCATTTCCATTAGCATCAATTGTTTTAAATATATCCGAATCATTAAAAGTATCTAATAATGGTAATCCATTAGCATCTGTTTTGAATGCATTTACCATATTCTGGCTTGCTAAGTGAAAACCGCAACATCCATAAAGAGGTGTTCCGTGAGGAGAGTTTAATCCGGTAACAAAACTAACTCTTCCTACATTTGTTCCATCATTGATTGAAAATTGAACTGCCCAAATAGATTCCAGACCATTATCATGCCCGTCTAAGAAATTATTAGCATAATCTGATTCTAAATCTCCCGTTACTGCATTGGCATAATCAATCACTTCTTGTAATCTGGCCGCATTTATATTAGTAACCTGGTGATCTTCGTTTTGCTCATAAGCCTGGTATAATCTTAATTTTGCCAAATAAGCTGCTGCTGCATTTTTATCAGCTCTTCCCACCTGATCTTGTGCTTGTTCTAAGTTATCGAAAGCAAAAAGAAAATCTTCGGCTATTTTATTCCATAGTGCATCACTTGATAAATCATTAGAAGTTTTCAAAATTTCCTCTTTAGAAAGATCTTCTGTAATAAAAGGCACTTTATTAAATAGTAATTTCAACATAAAATGTGAATGCGCTCTTAAAAAACGTAATTCTGCTTGTCTTACTTTCTTTTTTGGAAATTCTGCTTCTGATAATTCATTAATAACAGCTAAAGCAAAATTAGCTCTTGAAATCGCCTTGTAATGATTTGTCCAGGTTCTTGGCAACATCCAGTCTCCAAAATCAGCAATAGTAGTATTGTATTGTTCATAACGGTCAATTACATCTACATCACTACGACCTCCACCGCCTTTGTAAGCATCGTCTGAACGTACACTTCCGTACACCCATTGATTGGTTATTGGTCCTACCATCTCGTCATTACCTATTGCAGCATAAGCTGCTGTAACCAAAGCATCAGCGTTTTCTGCTGTTGCAACACTTTCAGAAGTTAAAACTCCTGTAGGTTCATAATCTAAAAAATCGGAACTGCATGATGCCAAAAATAAAATTGACAGGCAGCTAATAACTATTATATTATATTTCTTCATGATACTTGTTTAAAAATTAATGTTTAGACCTAATGAAAATGTAGTAGGAACAGGTATTCTGTCTATACTTGTACGCTCTGGATCCTGTCCTATATAGCCTTTTGGTGTAAACCAGAATAAATTTTCTCCTTGTGCATAAATTCTACATCTGGTAATAAAACCTGTCTTTGCCATTAGTTTTTCAGAAAGTGTATATCCAAGCTGCATATTTCTTACTTTGAAATAAGAATTGTTTCTGAAAAAGTAATCAGACGCCTGATTATCATTGTTTGCCAAAGAAAGAGAAGGTACATCGGTATTAGTGTTCGTAGGTGTCCATGCATTCAAAGTACCGGGACCGGCGTTTTCTCTACCCTGAACAAAATTATTATAATAAATATATGGATCCTGACCAATACGACCTGTAACTCCTGAACCAAACACAGAGAAATCAAAATCTTTATACGCTAAACTAATATTGATTCCGTATTCCAATTTAGGCAATGTACTTCCAATAAAAGTTCTGTCATCAGAATTAATTACACCGTTACCATCAAGGTCAATGTATTTAATACCTCCTAATCTGGAAGCCACTTGTGTAGCATGTGAATCTATATCTTCCTGACTCTGGAACAAACCATCGGTTTTGTATCCAAATATTTCAAATTGAGAATGCCCCACAATTGAGTTAGTTGCTGTACCCGGATAGGCAGCTCTTACTTCTTCCGGTAGTTGGGTAATTTTGTTTTTTGTTGCTCCAAAATTAGTTGTTACATTAAAAAACAATCCATTTTCAAGGGTATCAGCATATCCTACACTTAGCTCCCATCCTTTGTTAGCCGTATTTGCTCCATTTACTGAACGTTGTTGTCCTTCACCAACTGTAGATGCTACAGGCGGTACAATCAAGATACCTTCTGTTTTTCTGGAAAAATAATCAAACGACCCGGATAATTTATTTTCTAAGAAACCAAAATCAAGTCCTACATTATATTCTTTAGTCGTTTCCCATTTAAGACCTGAATTCAAACCTTGTATGGAAACAAAACCAG
Organism: Flavobacterium flevense; assembly: GCF_900142775.1. GTDB lineage: Bacteria > Bacteroidota > Bacteroidia > Flavobacteriales > Flavobacteriaceae > Flavobacterium > Flavobacterium flevense. Next base: position 57,481 of record NZ_FRCC01000004.1, on the reverse strand, counting down.
AAGGTAAATTCCCTGTATTGGCTCCGTTCAAATCATAAGCTGTTCCCACATTATAATAAATATTAAAAAAATCAGGGAAATATACATTTTGATTAGGACCGTATCTTGTTTCGAACAATCCAAAACGTGCATTATCTCCAATGGACTGATTCCCTACTTCACCATAACCGGCACGTAATTTAAGATTTGAAACTACTGTACTATTTTTTAAAAACTCTTCATTGTTAATTCTCCACCCAGCAGTAACCGCCGGAAAAATACCAAATCGGTTATCACTACCAAATCGGGAAGAACCATCTCTACGAATGGTAAAAGAAGCTAAATAACGATCTGAAAAAGCATAATTTAATTTTCCAAAATGAGAAAGTAATCTACTCCCCGTTGTTATACCATTATTCGTTCTTGCACCAGTAGCTGCAGCGAGTGTGAAATAAGATTCTGATTCAACTGCAAATCCTTCTGCACGGGCAAATAATGAATTAAAATCTGTTTTAGTCGATTCAGTTCCTACAAGAATTCCAATTTTATGCTCTGAAATTTTTAAATCATAAGTCAATGTATTAGAAATCGTCAAACTTGAATACTTATTTGTATCTAATGATAAGCTATTTACATTTCGTGTAATAAATCCGTTGTTTACAATTGGTTCAATGTTTTTTCGTTTAAAATCATTAAAATCCATACCAATGCTATTTCTGAATTTTAATCCTTTTACGATATCAATTTCCGTAAAAATATTACCGTATAAAGACATTTTTCTGGAATTATCCCATCTGTTTAAATATTGCATTAACAAAGGGTTATTTCTATCTGAATAGCCTGAACCTATTGGTCCTCCATAAGCTCCAGTACTGGTATAAACAGGAATGGTAGGTGCCAGTGAAATGGCTAAACCTGGTGTAGGAGCATTCCCTACATCATTAGCTGCACTTAGTTCATCAGATTGTGTAAATTGAGAATTAACTCCAAATTTCACTCTGTCATTAAACAATTTAAAATTAGCATTCAATCTCGCTGAATATCTTTCATAATTAGTAAATTTCAACATACCACTATTATCAAGATACCCAAGATTTAAAACCGCATTAGCTTTTTCAGAACCTCCTGAAACGGACAAATCGTTATTGATAAGCAAACCCGTTTTATATACAGTATCCTGCCAGTCAGTATCTCCTACAGGTACTGTAGTGTCACCTCCTACAAAAGGTTTTACAGTTACGTTATTTAAAACCGGATTATTGAAATCATTATTCCAGTCGAAATTATAGATTTCACCATATCCACCAGCCGGATCTGCACCATCATTAACGGATGCTTGCCATAATACCTTACCACGATCTAAGGCATTAAGCATTTTATAGCGTTGTTTTTTCTCAGAAAGTATCGAAACACTTGTATTAAAGGAAACGGAAGTAACATCTCCCTTAGCGGCGTTTTTAGTAGTAACAATAATAACTCCGTTAGCTGCTCTGGAACCATAAATAGAAGAAGCAGAAGCATCTTTCAATACCTGAACTGACTCTATTACACTGGGATTTAAACTGGCAAACACTTCAGGTCTTACTGTTGGCACTCCATCAATTACATACAACGGGTCTGTATTTCCCAAGGTACTCACCCCTCTGATTAATATTCTGCTACTTGCTCCGCTGGGATCTCCTGACTTTTCAACCGCTAAACCTGCAACCCTTCCTTGAAGCGCCTGCATGGCATTACCAGAACTCATACTTTGCCCTTCAATAGGCTTCATTTCAACGACAACAACTGCTCCTGTTACGTCTACTTTTCTCTCTCTGGAATATCCAGTCACCACAACTTCTGTTAATTGCTGCGATTCCGTTTTCAAGACAACATTAATTGTTGCCTGACCATTTACTTGTATCGTTTGATTAGTATAACCTACATAACTAAAGATCAAAGTTGCTTTTGAATCTATATTTTTAAGTTCATATTTACCATCCAGATCAGTTGTAGCTCCCTTATTTGTTCCTGATACTAAAATCGATACTCCCGGGAGTGACATACCGTCTTCGGAAGAAGTTACAACTCCCTTTATCCCTATGTTCTGGGCTGTTAATGAGAAAAATGATCCCATTAAGATTAAGTAAAGAATAATTTTGTGTTTCATAATTAGATAGTTTAGTTAAAATTTAATTGGTTAATAGTTAAGTTTTCCAGTGTGTAACCGAATTTTTCTTTGGTTGCAGAAAATGTTTCCATTGGTTTTTCAGGAAAAAAAGTTTCAGTCATCACGGTTTTTCCATTATTGTAAAAAATCTCAATTGATGTTTTATCAACTATGATTCTTACATCTATAGCATCAAATTTTTCTGTAATAGGTGCTTTTGAAATTTTATTTGCAAAAAGAGGTGAAAAAGATAAATCCCCTGATTGAGTCCTGTCAATAAAAAAATAATTCTCTTTTTTATTAAAGCCAAATTTGACCGTATTCTTTAATTCATTTGAAAGAGAGAAGGTATAAGTATCCTCTTTTAGATTTTTTAAAGAAAAATGAATGTCCATACTTGACAAATTGATCACTGATTTATCAACAATTACAGTCTCTTTATCAATCTTAAGAGTTTCTTTTTTAATGGTTTTACCCACATAATTTTGTAGTTCTTTTACAGGTCTTGAATTAACACTATAATGTCCATCCTTTTTTACAAGCACTAATTCTCTGGGAATAGTCATACTGCTTCTCCATGTTTCTGTAGGTACTTTTTGAGCATAATTCCAGTTTGACATCCATCCTATAAACAATTTTCTTCCGTCAACTTCTGATACATTAGAAAAAGTTACTCCTGCATAATTATCTCTTCCGTAGTCAATCCAAACTCCTTTATCACCATTAATATCTTTCGAAAAAGATTCGTCAAGTTTAAAATTATTTCCGTCAAAATCTCCTACAAAGTACTGAGTAGCTGAACCACCGTTAGGACCTCCGGGATTGATACTTAAAAGGAGAACCCATTTATATTCATCAGTTCCTTCAACAGTCATAGGGAAAAAATCCGGACATTCCCAAACTCCTCCATGAGCACCAATTGCTTTTCCAAAATCAGAAAGTAATTTCCATTCTTTTAAATTTTTAGAACTATAAAACATTGTTTTATCTCCGGCTGCCAGAGCCATAATCCACTGTTGATGAATGGCATCCCAAGTCATTTTTGGATCTCTGAAATCTTTCATATCCGGATTTTTAATAACCGGATTCGCTTCATATTTTGTCCAGGTCAAACCTTCGTCCAGAGAATAAGCAATACCCTGAGATTGATAATTAGTTTCTCCTGCCTTTTCCTTTTTCATATCGTGGTAAGTAAACATTGCCACTATTGGTGGATTTTCTAGACTTCCAAAACCGGAAGTATTTTTAATATCCACTACTGCACTCCCTGAAAAAATGTATCCTTTCTCATCCGGATAAAGTGCAATAGGTTTTTCTGTCCAGGTAATCATATCTGTACTTATAGCATGTCCCCAGTGCATAGGTCCCCAAACATTAGAATCAGGATAATACTGGAAAAACAAATGGTAGTAACCGTTGTAATAAAACATTCCATTAGGATCATTCATCCAGCCTTTTTGAGGAGTAAAATGAAAATTAGGTCGATACAATTCAGCTTCTGAATAGTCTTTTTTATCAGCAAACACCGATTTTTTACAGCTTGTTAAAATGAAAACTGTTAATAAAGACAACAGTAATCTAAGCGGTATTTTTTTTACTACTTTTTTCATTTATTTATTTTTTAATTAGTTTTTTACTTAATTCTTCTAATGAAATACCCTTGGTTTCCGGCATCATAAACAGCACAAAGAGTAATTGGAATACCATCATAACCGCAAAGAACAAAAACACAATTCCGGCACCTATGGTCGAAAACAATATAGGAACCATAGACGGTACAACAGCTGCTAGAACCCAATGCACAGAACTGCCAAATGATTGTCCGGTGCTTCGTAAGTGGTTAGGAAATATTTCTGAAATAAATACCCAAATCACAGTTCCTTGTCCGATAGCATGAGCGGCAATAAACAAAAACAAGAATACCGGCATTAGTTCCCCGTTCCAACCAAAAAAGAAGGTGGCAGAAACCAGACTTAAAGAGATAATATATCCAAAAGAGCAAATCAGCATTAATTGCTTTCTTCCTAATTTATCTATCAAAATAACACCTAATAGCGTAAAAAGCATATTGGTCACACCTATACCAATACTGCTTAATAAAGCAGTACTCTCTCCCAGACCAGCTTCCTGAAAAATTCTTGGAGCATAATATAACAAGGCATTAATACCCGATAACTGATTAAAAAAAGCAATTAAAAATGCCAGAATGAGAGGAAATCTATATTTCTTAAGAAAAATATTTTCGTTAGATACCGTGTTTTCCATCTCCTGCTTTATCTCTAACATCAGCTTTTCCGGATCCTGATCAGGATTGATTTTTCGCAGCATCTTTATGGCTTCATCATTTCTGAATTTGGTAAGCAACCATCGTGGACTTTTAGGTATGGTAAACGCAAAAACGGTATAAATAGCTGCAGGAAACGCTTCTACTCCCACCATCCAGCGCCAGGCATTCTCTCCAATATCATTTAAAAGATAATTCGACAAAAAAGCAATTAAAATCCCAAATACAATATTAAATTGATAAAGTCCTACTAGTTTACCTCTGTCTTTAGCCGGTGCTATTTCTGAGATATAAGCTGGTGCAGCAATTGTAGATGCACCTACTCCTAAACCACCTATAAATCTAAAAAAGGCAAAAGTCCAGGGGTCATTAGCTAATCCGGAACCTATTGCAGAGATAGTGTACAAGACGCCTATCCATATTAAGGTATTTTTACGCCCTATTCTATTAGTAGGGATTCCTCCAAAAAAAGCACCAATCACGGTACCCCAAAGCGCCATCCCTATTACTACAATACCATGAAACACATCTGAAGTGCCCCATAATAATTGTAATTTTTTTTCGGCTCCTGATATTACTACAGTATCAAAACCAAATAAGAAACCTGCTAAAGCTGCAGTGATGGACCAGATTAATATCTTTTTCATTTTCAAAAATTATTAAATTAAATTTTGTAACAGTTGTAACCTTTTTATCTTAATAAATCCGATTACTATTATACTCCTCAGATTGTGTGATTTAAGTATATCCAAATGTATTATTTAACATTATCACAACCTTTTCATAATGTATCCATTATCTCTAAAATGGTTTCATTCATGTAATTAACTGATTTACAGTTATTTAAATCTGTTATTCGAAAAGTATTCTAATCAGTATTTCGAAAAAGTTACATTTTATTCTAATATTGAAACATGCCGGAAGCGTAAAAAAAAGATTATCCATAAAAAAGAAAAGGATTATATACATATTCCATTTTTTTTATCTCAAAATATTAGGTTTTCAGCATCCGAATAAATAATAACTGTTAAAAAAAAGTGTAGTAATCAATAAAAGAATCTTTAAAAACAAAGATTTAATTAACAAACTTATTCCTCTTACATTGATTAAGTAAAATGCAGCTTCAAGATTTTCTGCATTTTATTAATCATTACAATTTCAAACCCTGCAGTGATTACATAAATGTGAAAACAAAAAATGGATTATAAGCATGGTATTTCAAAACCAACTTATAATCCATTAGATTACTCAGAAAAACGGAATGAGAGTATTTTCAGGTCATTAATTATTTCGATAATCTTTAGGTGTTACTCCAAATTTAGTTTTAAACGCAGTCGAAAAATAATTGGGTGAAGCAAAACCGCAAGAATAGGCAATTTCAGAAATATTCATAGCTGTTGTATTAAGTAAAATTTGAGCTTTGTCTAATCTGAAATTATTGATGTAATCGCCTACTCCTATCCCTAAAACCCCTTTTACTTTTCTGTAGAGCTGAACTCTTGAAATATTCAAATTGCTTGCCAGCTCTTCAACCGAAAACGACGAGTTATCAATATTATTTTCCAGAATTACATTAATTTTATTTAAAAACTCCTTTTCGATTAAACTTAAACTATCGCTTTCAATTTTATCAATATTGTTAGTATAATAGTACCGCAACTTTTCTCTATTAAACAGCAAACCTTTTATGGAGTGTTTTAAAACTTTAAAATTGAATGGTTTGGTCAAAAACAAATCGGCTCCCACTTCTAAAGATTTTAAATAAGTGCTACTATCATCCATAGCAGTCAGAATAATTACGGGAATATGCGACGTAATCATATTCTTTTTTAAAGTTTCACAAATTTCAAAACCATTTCTTTCCGGAAGATTCAAGTCACAAACAACAATATCAGGCATTAATTCCAGTGCTTTTTCAATAGCTTTCTCTCCATTACATTTTGTAACAATATATTCCTCTTTCAATTTGGAATACATAAAATCTAATAAATCAATATTATCTTCGACAATTAAAAGAGACTGTTTGTTCTCAACAATTAGTGATTCATTACTTAATGAAAATTCATTTTCTAAATACTCGTATTCATTTTCATCAGTCACAAAAGAATGATAGGAGCTATTAACGATATCTGCTTTATTTAAATGGCTTTCCCCTAATTTCAAATACACAGAAAACTCCGCTCCGTTAACTGATTTGACCTCAATTATTCCCTGATGCAGATCTATAAAACTTTTAGATAAATTAAGCCCAATTCCCGAACCGTTCCGGTAATTATTAGTTCCCTGAAAAAAGGGACTAAAAACTTGTTTAATTTCTTTTTCCGGGATACCTATTCCAGAATCTTTAAAGCTAATTTTTACAAATCCGTTTTTAGTGTTTTGGGTAATTCTTACTGCTATTTCACCACCATCAGGAGTGAATTTAAAACAGTTTGACAATAAATTATAGTATACTTTATCCATTAGATTAACATCAAAATATACTTCAATCTCTTCATTATCGGTTTCAATCGTATAATTAATGTTTCTTTTTTTAGCTTCTCTTTTAAACTCTTTAAACATATTTACCGAGAATTTCCACAGATTATTCTTCGATAATTTAATCGTGAATTTTTTATCCTCTACTTTTCTAAAATCCAATAGTTGATTAATCAATCGGAGTAATCGCATCGAATTATTGTACATAATGTCTAAATCTTTCTTAACCGTATTGCTTTTATTCTGAAATTCATCATGCAATGATTCCACCGAACTTAAAATTAAAGTCAGCGGAGTTTTGAATTCATGCGAGATACCGGTAAAAAAATTAATTTTAGATTCGTTGCTTTCTTTCAGTTTTTCAACAAATTTTTCGATTTCGTTTTTTTGACTTGTGATTTTGTAATTATTAACTTCCAAAAGTCTTTTCTTATTTCGAATTGTAATAACCGAATAAATACTAAAAACAGCCAGACAAAAAATAATCACTAAAAAGAAACTCAATAGTTTGATTAGATTGTATAAGGTTATGTATTTTTCTTCCTGATCCTTGATTACATTAAGTTGCGACTCAATATTTGATTGCTGTACCGTTATCCTGTCAAACTGATTACTTAGTATGTCTGCATTTATAGAATCAATTAAAACCGTATTCAATTCGTTATGTTTAGGAACAATTTCTTTATTACAAATTCGTAAAGCTAATTTTATGGCTTCTGCACCTCCTGTTGGGTATAAAACAGTGGCTGTAATAATTTTGTCTTTAACTAATTGAACTCCGCCACTTGGCCCATTAAGTCCATCGACACCAATAATTTTAATTTTATTTTCGAATTCTTTTTTCTTAGCCGCCTGCCAAACCTGATAGGCAATGATATCATTATAAGCAAATACATAGTTAATATTGGGATTTTGCTCAATAATTTTATTGAATTCTGCCTGAGGCAATTGATCATTTTTAGAAACTAAACTGATGACTTTTATACCTGGAAATTGACTGATAACTTTGTGAAACCCTATACTCCTGTCCAGTCCCGGAGAGGTGTTAGGATTCCCTCTCACTTCTAACACGACCCCTTTTCCATTAGATAAAGATGCCAGATACTTTCCTGCTAATTGTCCCACTTCAATATTGTCAGTACCTATATAGGCTGTATAACTTGTTGAGTTCACTTTTCTGTCCAGCAAAATAACCGGAATTCCTTTAGAAAATGCTTTATCCAATACTGAGGTCAATGATTTGGAATCAAATGGAGATATAATAATAACATCCAAATCCTTCTCAATCATCGATTCGATTTGTTTGATTTGTTTATTTACATCTCTGTTTGCATTGAAAACAGTCAGTTCTACATTAGGATTTAACGAAGCTTCTAACCTCATTGTATACTCCATAGCATCTCTCCACGCGTCTCCACTTATACATTGTGAAAATCCCACCTTAATACTATTTTTATCTTTAGCATCAGTAATACACGAAGTAAATAAACAGATATAAGCGATCAGTAGGAGACAACTAAATTTTCTTAGCATGTGATTTTTATAAAATTGATGAATATAAAACCCGGTTGAAAAAGGAAATTGTTAATTTTTGAATTGAGGAATAATGTAAAAAACTTTAAATATGTTTTTGTTACTGTAAATATATTCAAAAGCTATTCTAAAACTAAATAATTTTGAAGATTAATACTCATTATTAGTATCAGAATCTTTTTCTAAATTAAAACTTTTGCACTAAATCCTTGATTCTGTTTATTCGAAGATTTTAACATGAATCGTTTTAATGCAAAAAACCTCGAAAAATAATATTTTCGAGGTTTTTTTGCATTTGGAATTTAATCAGCAGAGAGAAAGGGATTAACTTCATTGATCCCAAGAGGGGCGTCTCACAAAGAAATGAATGCTTGGCATTTTATGCCTGATCCTTTTTTACTTTATACGCTTAGTCAAACAAAAAGTTTGTCACGCTATAAAACAAAAAATGCTCCCCTTTCAGGAAGCATTATTTTTTTTTGCAGAGAGAAAGGGATTCGAACCCTCGATGCAGTTACCCACATACTAGCTTTCCAGGCTAGCTCCTTCAACCACTCGGACACCTCTCTTTTTGGGATTGCAAATAACATGAAAAAATCTGACTTAGAAAAATATTTTTTAAAGATTATGTCATTTCTCCTCGTAAAGAAGTTTCAAAAACTGTTTTAAAATGGTTTGGAGCTGTATTTTGACCCAACAAGAACATCAATTTAGTAATTGCAGCCTCGGTAGTACTATCTTTACCTGAGATGACTCCTATTTGTTTTAAGATCGAACTCGTTTCATATTGCCCCATATTTACTGTACCTGTGGGACATTGTGTTACATTCACAATATGTTTTCCGTTTGCTATTGCCTGAGTCAGGGCTTTGATAAACCATTCATCGGTGGTTGCGTTTCCGGCACCATAGGTTTCCAGCACAATCCCTTTAAGATTTGGAATATTCAAGATGGCACTAAAAACACTTTCGCTCATTCCGGGAAACATTTTTAAAATAACCACATTGGTGTCAAAAGAATCATGAACAATCAAATCCTTAGCACCATCATTTGTTAAAAACAAATCCGATTTCAGATTTAAATGCACTCCTGATTCTACTAAGGCCGGATAATTAGGGGAACAAAAAGCATTGAAATTTTCAGAATTAATTTTAGTCGTTCTGTTGCCGCGATACAATTTATATTCAAAATAAAGGCAAACTTCGGTAATAACGGCATTATTATTTTGCTGTAAAGAGGCGATTTGAATGGCTGTAATCAGATTTTCTTTGGCATCTGTACGCAAATCACCAATAGGCAATTGCGAACCGGTTAAAATCACCGGCTTAGCTAAATTTTCGAACATAAAACTCAAAGCCGATGCGGTGTATGACATGGTATCAGAACCATGAAGCACTACAAAACCATCAAATGCCGCATAATTTGATTGTATCATTCCGGCAATCGAAATCCAATGTGAAGGATTCATATCAGAGGAATCAATTGGCGTTTCAAAAGAAAGCGTTTCTATCTCACAATCCAACTGTTTTAACTCAGGAATTTTTTGTAATAATTTACTAAAGTTGAACGCTTTTAATGCTCCGGAACTCAGGTCCTTTTGCATACCAATGGTTCCGCCCGTGTAAATTAAAAGAATTTTAGTCCTTGAGTTCATGAGTATATTTCAGTTTATTGACTACCGGATTAGCATACATCGCTAATATTCCCTGCAATGCTATAGGGTTTTCGGCATCAATTCTTTTTTCTAACCTGCGTTTAAAAACTGCTTTTTCATCTTCGGTATACAAATGCGAATATTTATCCGTTTGATTTAAAATATCATAAGCAATATAATTAGTAGGCCATAATTTATAACTGCTCAAAATGGAATCGTCTATGGCTTGCGCCAAAGCCTGAATTTGTTTATTTACATTGTCATTTTCAGCAATAATAGTATCAATTTCAGTATCCAGAACTTTTCCTATATGAATAAAAATACGTTTTTTAGGACCTAAAGCACCGCTTAAAATAGTCATAAAGTCCTCATTCTCCTGTTTTACATACACTTCATTATTTGCTTCCGCCAATAATTGAGGCATTTTTAAAGCATCGGTAGGATCGTATTCATACGAAATTGAAACGGGAACAATTTTGATTTTTTTAAAATAACTCATCAGATTAGCCTCGTCATTTGCCATCCCCAGCATTTTTAAAACCCCGGGATTGGTCATGTCATTACCATCTTTTGTTCGTCCTTCACGTTGTGCAATCCAAACCGAACGGTTTTCATGTTGCAACAAATGGCTTATGTATTCTGACAATGTTTTAGAACTTTGCAACATTTCTCGTGGAGACAAACCTCGCTTAACCAGAAAATTTCGATTCAGCTTAGCCAAAACATTCAGGAAAGGCTGTTTTACTAAATTATCTCCAATGGCCGAAGCGGTCATCACCAAATCATGCTCGAACAAAGTAGCATTAAGCAAAGTAGTATCCAGTAAAATATCCCTGTGATTAGAGATAAACAAATAAGAAGTATTAGGTTCTAAATGTTCGAATCCGGAAGTTGACAAACCTTCGGAACTTTTTTCTAATACTTTCTGAACGGATTGATAGATAAAATTACATTGAAAATCACGAATAGAATGCGTTTTCATCAATTGTTCTTTCCATACTTCGTCATCCACATTTGGGAAAGAAAAATTCATTAATGACTTCAACATCGGATGATGAAGTACTTTTCTTATCGCTTTATTTATTTCGGAATCATAATACGGCCGAATCTCGTCAAACTTTTGCATTTTGGTACTATTAGAAAAACAAATGAACAAAAAAAATATTAAATTTTAGCGAATTCTACTTTAAATCCCAAAAATTGCTTTCGAATTTTCAGTTGTTATTTGGGCAATTTCATCAGCAGAAACATTGTAAATCTGTGATAACTTATCAATTACATGCACCAGATAGCTGCTTTCATTCCTTTTTCCTCTAAAAGGAACCGGAGCGAGATAAGGTGCATCCGTTTCTAAAACGATATGTTGCAAGTCGATTTTATCCAAAAATTGATCAATTTTCCCATTTTTAAAGGTCACAACGCCACCAATACCTAATTTCATATTATAAGACAAAGCCTGTAAAGCCTGCTCATAAGTTCCTGAAAAACAATGAAAAATCCCAAATAAATCCTCTGACTTCTCTTCTTCTAAAACGGCAAAAACTTCGTCAAAAGCTTCACGGCAATGAATCACAATAGGCAGTTGGTATTGTTTTGCCAATTGGATTTGTTTTTTAAAAGCCAATTGTTGCTCTTTTAAATGGGTTTTATCCCAGTACATGTCAATCCCAATTTCGCCAATGGCATAAAATTTTCTTTTTTTTAATTCTGCTTCCACAAATTGTAATTCGTCCAAATAATTTTCTTTCACATGTGTAGGATGCACGCCTGTCATTAAAAAAACATGGTCCGGATATTTTTGTTCCAAATCATACATTGCCGCTGTGTAAACCGAATCAATCGCAGGAATAAAAAAACGAGTCACACCAGCCGCCAGGGCACGTTGCATCATTTCGTCTCTGTCTTCCTTAAAATCTTCGCTGTATAAATGAGTATGGGTATCGGTAATTATAGATTTTGTTTCCAAAGTGGTTTTTATTTAAAAAAGCAAAATTAGGTTATTACGCAAAGATTCGCAAAAGCAGTACAAACTAGAGCAGAGAAAATAAAGCACACCATTAAATTATATTTATATTATTTTGGGAATTGTACTCCCAATTGCCTTAATTTGGCTGATTATCCGATTTAGAAAATGAAAAACCTGCACGAAATCCTAAAAAAGGAAAAATATAAAAAAGTAAAATTCAAAATTACTAAAACCCAGCACCTGTTGATAAAAGCCAAAATCAATGGTGTTAGAGGTAACTTTATTTTAGATACAGGAGCATCTAACAGCTGTGTAGGTTTTGAACATATTGCTTTATTTAATTTAAACGCCCAAGATTCAATAACCAGAGCCTCGGGTGCCGGAGCAACAGGAATGCTTACTCAGACTGCTTTAGAAAATAAATTAGAGTTAGGTTCCTGGAAAAACCACAGCTTTGATTTGGTTATTTTTGATTTATCTCATGTCAATGAAGCTTTAACAGCCTACAAATCAAAAACCGTCGATGGTATTATTGGCGCTGATGTATTATTGAAAGGAAAAGCTATTATCGATTATTATAATAATTATTTATATTTACGCTAACTAACATCAGCATATATGACTAAAAATTACTGCAAAGCGGCTTGTTTAGCAATAGGAATGCTCTTGTTTTCCTGTGCCAGTGAAGATATAATGGAAGAAGCACCAAAGCAAACAAATGCCACTGCGACCAACAACACATCAGAAATGTCCAGAAATCCTACACCAAAAACTCCTGTAAGCACTTTAAAAACCTGGAATTTTAATGATTTAAACGAATGGGAAGATGCTACTCAGGTAGGTGTTCCTAATTATTTCGCTGAAAACGGAATTTTAAAGATGTTTACCAATGCAAATACCTGGGATCGAACTAAGGTAAAATCGGTAGCAACTTATGCTACGGGTACTTATTCCTGGCGTGTTTATGTCCCGGAAATGGGTGTAGGTGACTGTGCCAGTATAGGTGCTTTTTTATACAATGATGATACGCACGAACTCGATTTTGAAATAGGTTATGGCAATGAGGCGATTCGACAGGAGTTAAATGCAGCTTCAGATGAACTTATAGTATATATGACTTCGCAAGGAAATCCATTTTATTCTTTTCAGCATAAAATAAAACGAGCACAATGGTACACTCTTTCGATTACATTAGCTTTAAATAACAAGAAAAAATATGTTGCCACCTGGAAAATTGACAACCAGATTCTAACTACAAAGACACTTACTTATGGCACTCAGACCAAGTTTAAAATATTTTGCAGTGTCGAAAACTTAAGTTTCATAGGAGATCATATTCCTACTACACAAAATTATGCCTTATTTGACTGGGTAGAATTCAAATAAAATCATATCATTAATTAACCGCAGATTCAAATTAAAAAAATAGGAATCTGCGATTAACTCTTTTTTAAACCTGTTTACTTTTAGTTTTTTTTCTTCGAATGGGATTCTTTTGAATTTTCACCCAAAGCCCATAAAAGACCACCTGTAAGATGCTGAATAAACACCGGATTAACGTAGTCCTTACTATCATGTCCCAGAGCGGTATAAAACACTCTGCCGCCTTCAAATTCATGACACCAGGCCAAGGGTAAGTAATCGCCAAAAGTGCGTCCCGGATACACTTCTTTTTCGCTGTCTTTTATCGTTCGCATATCAGCAGCCAGAAGCACATGATTATTAGGATTGAATTCATTCATATAATAGCATTCGTCTTCTTTTATCCATTTTTTCCCTAACATCAAAGTGGAAGGATGCTTTTCATCAATTACTTTTATTTCGAAAGATTGAAAAGCGGGATGCCTTTTAAACTTCCCTCCCACCATTTCGGCATACCAAGGCCAGGATTTTTCGGAATCTGATGCACTATGAACCCCAACATAAGCACCACCACCATGAATATAAGCTACAAGAGCATGTTTTTGTTCTTCAGTATTAAAAATATCATTACAGGTATTCGAAAACACCAGACAGCTGTACTTAGCCAGATTTTCGGTTGTCATTACCGCCGGATCATCAGAAACATCAACAATGAGGTTGTTTGCTTCACCAATTTTCTTCCAGGCTTCTACACTAAAAGGAATATTTTTATGGACATAGCCTTTTCCGTTTTTAGTATAAACCAAAATCCGTTTTTTAGCTGGAGGATTAGCAAATACAGTAGTTAACCCAAAAATAACGGTGAGTAATAGTAATTTGATTTTCATAATTTTCTATTTATTTCTCGAATATAAAAAGAAAATCCCAAACTCCATGAAATTTGGAATTTGGGATTTTAAATATTTTGAATTTTATTTTATTACAATTCAAATGCTTTTTTAGGGTTTCCACCGCAAAGCAATTCTACCGGGTTTTCTAAAGCTTCTTTTACAGCAACTAAGAAACCAACAGACTCACGACCATCGATAATTCTGTGGTCATAAGAAAGTGCTACATACATCATAGGGTGAATTTCCACTTTACCATTTACAGCAATTGGACGCTCAATAATGTTGTGCATTCCTAAAATTCCTGATTGTGGAGGATTGATAATTGGTGTAGACAACATAGATCCAAATACACCACCATTAGTGATTGTAAAAGTACCTCCTGTCATATCATCAACAGTAATTTGACCATCACGTGCTTTGATAGCTAATCTTTTGATTTCAGCTTCAATTCCACGGAAAGTTAAGTTTTCAGCATTACGAACTACAGGAACCATTAAACCTTTTGGTCCTGAAACTGCGATAGAGATATCAGCAAAATCATAAGCGATTTTATGATCACCGTCCATCATAGAGTTTACATCAGGGAACAATTCTAAAGCTCTGGTTACTGCTTTTGTAAAGAATGACATGTATCCTAAACCTACACCACCGTGTTTAGCTTTGAATGCATCTTTGTATTCATTACGCAAGGTGTTAATTGGCGTCATGTTTACTTCATTGAAAGTAGTCAACATCGCTGTTTCGTTTTTAGCAGAAACCAAACGCTCCGCTACTTTACGACGTAACATAGACAATTTAGTACGCTCTACTCCACGGCTTCCACCTGTAGGAGTTCCCATTGATGGCACAGCATTTACCGCATCATCTTTAGTTATTCTTCCACCTTTTCCAGTTCCTGATACAGTTGCCGGAGCGATGTTTTTTTCATCTAATATTTTTTTAGCAGCCGGAGACGGAGTTCCGGTTGCATAAGTAGCTGCCGGTGCTGCCGGAGCCGCTGGTGCAGGTGCTGCTTTTGGTGCTTCGGCTTTTGGAGCCTCTGCTGCAGGCGCTGCTGATGGTGCTGAACCTGATGGTTTAGCTGCTGCAGTGTCAATATGACAAACTACTGCTCCTACCGCTACTGCGTCACCTTCTTCTGCTTTTAGGGTAATGATACCACTAGCTTCAGCTGGTAATTCTAATGTAGCTTTGTCTGAATCTACTTCAGCAATTGCTTGATCTTTTTCAACATAATCCCCATCTTTTACTAACCAAGTGGCGATTTCAACTTCTTTAATAGATTCCCCTGGCGATGGAACTTTCATTTCTAAAATCATGTCGTAATATTTTAAATTATGAATTTTATTTTTTAATTATGAATCGTTATTCTGTGTATTTAACTCTAGCCCCGATAGCAGTGAAAATCCTTTTTATTTTTTTCTTTAAAAAATAAAAAGATTATTTCACTTGACTTTCATTTTAAGCGGAGTTCAATGAACTTCGTTTGTAACGAATAGCGGGAAATAGCTTCTGAAAAAAAATATTTAATGAGATTGCTTGATTCTTCGCAATGACTATCTAAATAAATTTTTATCAAATACCATTCTGATGGCATCAGCATGACGGCGTTTAGCTCTTGTGTAACTTCCTGCTGCCGGTGCTGAGTATGCTTTTAATGAAGCTAATCTCCATTTAACTAAATCAAAGTTAGCTAACATATACGTGTAAGCTCCCATGTTTTTAGGCTCTTCCTGTGCCCAAACATAATCATCTGCATTAGGATATTGAGCGATAATTGCTTTTAATTGCTCTACCGGCAATGGGAACAATTGCTCGATACGAACTACTGCTACATCATTACGCCCGTTGTTTTCTCTTTCGGCAACAATATCATAGTAGAATTTACCGGTACAGAAAACTAATGTTTTCACATCGGCTTTATTTACGGCAGTATCGTCAATAGTTTCCTGAAATTCACCATTTGCTAATTCTTCAACTGTAGAAACGCATCTTGGATCACGCAATAAACTTTTTGGAGAAAAAACAATTAATGGCTTACGGAATTTGGTTTTCATTTGTCTTCTCAACAAGTGGAAGAAGTTAGCCGGCGTTGTACAATCGGCCACGTACATGTTGTGACGTGCACATAATTGTAAGTAACGCTCCATACGTGCCGAAGAGTGTTCAGCTCCCTGACCTTCGTATCCATGAGGCAACAACATTACTAATCCGTTTTGATTGTTCCATTTGTCCTCTCCACAAGAGATGTACTGGTCAATCATGATTTGGGCTCCATTAGAGAAATCTCCAAATTGTGCTTCCCAGATTGTTAATGCATTTGGGTTAGCCAGTGCATAACCATAATCAAATCCTAAAACTCCGTATTCTGACAAGAAAGAGTTAAAAATGCGGAAGTTTCCTTTTTTGTTTTCGATATGATTTAACAAAACCACTTCTTCTTCAGAATCTTCTACTTTTACAACCGCATGACGGTGAGAGAAAGTTCCACGCTCAACGTCCTGACCAGAAATACGAATATCAAAACCTTCTGTCAATAAAGTACCATAAGCCAATGTTTCGGCAGTACCCCAATCGATGGTATTGTTATCATAACCTGTTTTTCTGTCGGTAACGATTTTAGTGATTTTATTAATGAATTTTTTATCAGATGGTAAGCTGGAAACTGTTCCAATAATAGCATCTAAAGTTGATTTTTCAACCTTAGTATTTACTTTTTGTAACATACCGGCATCAGAAACCTGTTCGAATCCTTTCCACTCATTTTGCATGAATGGGGTGATTACAGTTAAATCTTTTTTACGGGATGCTTCAAGATTATGATCTAAGTCGTCTTTGTATTCTTTTTCTAAAGTTTTAACCAAATTAGCATCGATTACTCCTTCAGATAATAATTTTTCAGCATAAATATCTCTTGGATTTCTATGTTTAGCAATCAATTTATACAATACCGGCTGTGTAAAACGAGGCTCATCACCTTCATTATGACCGTATTTTCTATATCCTAATAAGTCAATAAATACATCACGTCCAAATTGCATACGGAAATCCAGTGCAAATTGCATGGCGTGAACTACAGACTCAGCATCATCAGCATTCACGTGTAATACCGGAGACAAAGTTACTTTAGCCACATCTGTACAATAGGTAGAAGAACGTGCGTCTAAATAGTTAGTTGTAAAACCTACCTGGTTGTTGATTACAATATGGATGGTACCTCCAGTTTTGTAACCATCTAATTGTGCCATTTGGATAATTTCATAAAGAATTCCCTGTCCTGCAATAGCAGCATCTCCGTGAACGGCGATAGGCAATACTTTAGAGAAATCATCTTCAAAATATTTATCTTGTTTTGCTCTTGTAATTCCTTCAATAACAGCACCTACAGTTTCTAAGTGCGAAGGGTTTGGAGCTAAGTTGATGTTGATTTTTCTACCTGATTTGGTAATTTTATCGGCTGTAAGACCTAAGTGGTATTTAACGTCCCCGTCAAAATATTCCTGATCGTAATCTTTTCCGTCAAATTCAGAGAAGATATCCTGAGTAGATTTACCAAAAATGTTAGCCAGAACGTTCAGACGACCACGGTGAGCCATTCCCATAACGAATTGTTCTACTCCTTTTTCGGCAGCTCTTTCAATCAAAGCATCTAAAGCAGGAATGATTGATTCTCCTCCTTCAAGAGAAAAACGCTTTTGGCCTACATATTTAGTATGGAGGAAGTTCTCGAAAGAAACGGCCTGATTTAATTTATTTAAAATTCCCTTTTTTTCCTCAGCAGAAAAAGTAGGGCGGTTTTCATTAATGTTTAGTCTTTCCTGAATCCACTCAACAATTTCGGGTCTGCGAATGTACATGTACTCAATACCGATATGCTGACAATACACTGCTGTAAGGTGATCAACAATCTGAGACAATGAAGAAGGCTGTAAGCCTAATAATTTTGCCGCATCAAAAACAGTAGTTAAATCAGCTGAAGAAAGACCAAAATTCTCTAAATCTAAACTTGGAGAAAAAGTTCTGCGTTCTCTAACCGGGTTTGTTTTAGTAAACAAATGTCCTCTGGAACGGTAACCTTCAATTAATTTTACAACTTTAAATTCTTTTTGAAGTTGCTCAGATATTTTACTGTTATCAACAGGAGCCGAAGAAACAGAAGCTACAGGAGCTGCCTGATTACTGTATTGAATTGGATTTTCCTCATTATAAGTTTCCATTCCAAAATCGAAACCCTGAAAAAAACTTCTCCAGCTAGGCTCTACGCTATCTGGATTTTCTAAATATTGATCGTATAATTGAGCGAAAAATTCGGTATGCGCTGCATTTAAAAATGAAAACCTATCCATAATATGAGTGAATATACTTTTTGTTAAAATAGTTTGGCAAAAGTACAATAATCAACTAAATTTACTTGAAAATTAAAACACTTTTAACTATTAAAATGTTAAATACCTTAGCACTTATGATAAAAAAACATGCCTTAGCTGTATCAAATTTATTTTTGACTGTTTTAATAGTATTTTTTTCGACCCAATTATCGGCTCAAAATCAGCGTTCTAACTTTAAATCGAGTAATGATTTTTGGCAAAAAGTGCAATTTGGTGGCGGATTAGGATTAAGTTTCGGAAACAGGTATACTGATATTTCCGTTTCGCCCAGCGCTATTTATAATGTTAATGAATATTTTGCAGTGGGTCTTGGTGCACAATATACCTATGTAAAACAAAAAGATGTTTACAATTCTAATCTTTACGGCGGAAGTTTAATTACCCTTTTTAATCCCATTCCTGAAATCCAGCTTTCAGCCGAACTGGAACAATTAAGAGTGAATGTCAAAGGAATTGGCAGTAATGATGGTTTTAGTAATAATTTCTGGAACACCGGCTTATTTTTAGGTGCCGGTTACCGCAACGGAAATGTAACGATAGGTGCCCGTTACAATGTTTTACATGATGACAACAAAAGTGCTTACAGCGATGCGTTTATGCCTTTTGTTAGGTTTTATTTTTAGAAAGTTGCTAAGACTCTAAGTAACTAAGATTCTAAGATTTAAAAAGAATGAGACACAACTTAGCCTCTCAGCCCCTTAGCATCTTAGAAACTTTACTTAAAATTATTCCTGAACCACACTTTTTGCCATTCTCTTTTCAGAATTAAAAAGGCAACTTGTTCGGCTAAGACAACTAAATCGGAACCATCCAGTTTTTTGATTTCGTCTTCGGATACATCAATTACATAAAGCAAATTCAGATATTCAGCAAACTTATACTGAATCAATCGATAGACTTTCTCGTGCAATTGAATCTTGAGTTCATCCGGTGTGATACTCATAGGAAAATCAACTCCTTCATTAGCCAGATTAAAATCTTTATTTAATTGTTCAACCAATTTAAGATACAAAGAATCTTTTTGTGCTTCTTCAAACAACAAATCGGTATTTAACGGAGTAACATACATAGTTTCAATTTCAAAATTCAATTCCAATTCCAATTTCAATGGCAATGGCAATGGCAAAATTCAATAGCAGTGACAAAAAAGCTTCGTTTTAGAAATTGAAATTGTCATTAAAATTGATACTGCAATTTATCACACTTTTCTCCCCATCAGATTCTCCCCAAAAGAGCGAAGAATTTGTTTCTTTTGTTCATCAATATTCATCTTATCCAAAGTATCAAAAGCTTTAAAAGTATATGCCGCTATCGCTTTTTTAGTGGCAGCCGAAGCTCCTGAATTAACAAATATTTCTTTTACCTGAGTAATTTTCGCTTCATTTTCTTCCATTTGAATCGAAAACAAATCAGCTAATTCCTGTCTGTCTATCCCGTTAGCAAATTCCATTGCTTTTAGATACAAATAGGTTTTTTTATTTTCAATAATATCACCTCCTACTTGCTTTCCGAAGGTTTCCGGATCACCAAAGGCATCCAGATAATCATCCTGTAACTGAAACGCCAATCCTAAATTCAGACCAAATTCATAAATTAAATTAGCATTTTCATCGGAAGTCTGGGCTATAATAGCACCCATTTTCATTGCGGCAGCTACAAGAACAGCAGTTTTATATTCAATCATTTTTAAATATTCCGGAATGGTCACATCCTTTCGCGTTTCAAAATCAACATCCCATTGCTGACCTTCGCAAACTTCAAGCGCTGTTTTACTGAATAACTTGGCTAATGCCTGAAAAATTACCGGTTCATATTTTTCAAAATACTGATAAGCCAGAATCAGCATAGCATCACCGGACAAAATAGCGGTATTAGTATCCCATTTTTCATGTACGGTGACATTTCCTCTTCGCAACGGTGCATCGTCCATAATATCATCATGCACTAACGAAAAATTATGAAAAACCTCAACAGCTAAAGCTGCCGGCAACGCTTTCTCATAAGAAACATCAAAAATTTCCGCACTCATCACCGTTAAAACAGGACGAATTCTTTTCCCGCCAAGATGCAATATATAATGTATGGGCTCGTATAGATTTTTAGGCTCTTTAACTTCTAACTGTGATTTAAGATATTCTGTTACGAATTCCTGATATTGACTTAAGGCGTGCATAAACATAATTTTGGGCTAATTTACAGCATTCACTCCTGATTACAAACTTCGATTATCAATGAAATGTTAAATTATCTTAAATACAATGGAAACTATTTTGGTTTTCAAAGTTTCCGTTCTATATTTGCGCCATATTTAACAATTAAATTCCGAAGCGTCTTTTAAAGACAAAAAGCTTTTTATAAAACGGAAAAAAATTGCACAAACAGAGGGCATCATGAAAACAAAATGGAAAGTTAATTCAAATCAATCGGATGTTTTAATCAGAATGAGACATTCAATAATTGCTTATTTAGGCGGAAACATTAATAGTTTTCAAGGACATGCCGACTTTAGAAATAACGAAATTGAAGATGCCACAATAGCATTTTCATTAGATGTTAAAAACAGAGAATCTAAGTTGGAACAATTTAGCAATTACTTAAAACTGAATGATTTTTTTGATGTCAATCAATATCCTACCATTAGCTTTAAATCTACCTCTTTTCAAAAAATTAACAAAAATATTAATTTTCTAAAGGGAGATTTAACCATCAAAAACATCACTAAAACAGTGGAACTTGATGTTGAACTGATAGAAAACGACTATTTAGACGGAGAAAAAAAGATCGCTTTTGAACTCACAGCAGATATTAACAGAAATGATTTTGGGTTAGCATCTAATTCTTTTCACTCCAATAACGGATTAGCAACCGGACAAGATATTAAACTGGTAGCCAATGTAGAATTTAGCATTTAATCAATGCTACTAATAATAAGGAATTAAAAATAAAATGAAAGAGAAGATTATATCTAAAGCGGGCGAAATGTTTTTAAAACTAGGTTTTAAAAGTATCACTATGGATGACATAGCGGGCGAAATGTGCATTTCTAAAAAAACCATTTACAAATATTTTTGCAACAAAGAAATACTAATTGAAGAGAGCGTACATTTAATTCACACAAAAGTTCATGAACTCATAAATGATGCTATTTCTAAAAACTACAATGCCATTGAAGAAAATTTTGAAATCAGACGCATGTTTGGCGAAATGTTTAAATCCTCTGAAAGCTCACCTATTTATCAACTAAAAAAGCATTATCCTGAAATCTATCGAAATGCTTTAAAGTTTCAAATTGAAGAATGCGAATTTTGCTTTAGACAAAATATTGAAAAAGGGATTGCTCAAAATTTGTATCGAAAAGAGCTTGATATTGAAGCTTATGTTAAGTTTTACTACTACTTAATTTTCAATATTAACGAGAATACTCAATCTGAAAGAGAAGCCTATCAATTAGAATTGAAAGCCTTAGAATATCATACCAGAGCCATGTCAACTCCTGAAGGAATTATCGAATTAGAGAAAAATTTACTTAAATATAACTAAATCAATGAAGCAATTACTAATACTAACTATTCTATCATTTGTAACGATTACAAATGCACAAGAAAAAACAACGCTGTCTCTCAAGGATGCCATAAAATATGCATTAGAGAACAAAGCCGATGCTAAAAAAGCACAATTACAAATTGAGAACAGCGAATACCAGATCCAGGAAGTTCGCTCCAGAGCCTTACCACAAATTTCGGCTAACGGAAATATGACTTACAATCCTATTTTGCAGTTAAATGCTTTACCGGGAGATTTCTTTGGTGCTCCGGGAACAACACTTTTAGCACCATTAGGACAAAAATGGACTTCTACCGCAGGTGTATCATTAACACAGGCATTATTTGATCAATCTGTTTTTACCGGTTTAAAAGCTGCGAAAACCACACGTGAATTTTACCAGATTAACAATCAATTAACTGAAGAACAAGTTATTGAAAGAGTCGCAAATAATTATTATCAGGTATATGTTTTACGTCAAAAACTGGCACTTGCCGAAAGTAATTTAAAAACGACTACTAAAGTTCGTGACATTGTAAAAGGTCAATTTGATAACGGCTTAGCTAAAAGAATTGATTTAGACAGAATGACTGTAAATCTTTCTAATATCAATACGCAAAAACAACAAATCACTAACTCATTACAATTACAGGAAAATGCTTTGAAATTTTATATGGGAATGCCAATGGATACCCCAATTGAAATTCCGCAAACAGAATTTGAAATCACAGGAGCTGCTTTTTCAGACAGCCCAAATGTCAGTAATCGCTCTGAATATTTACTGCTTAAAAAACAGGAAGAATTGCTAGTACTGCAAAAAAAATCAGTTATTGCAGGTTATTACCCAACACTTTCTCTTTCGGCAAGCTACAACTACATTGGTCAGGGTCCTCAAATGCCATTATTTGCAAAACCGTCTGATGGTGTTTACTGGTCTGATTTTTCAACCATCGGAATGAATTTAAGAGTTCCTATTTTCTCAGGTTTTGGAACAAGAGCTAAAATAAGACAAGCTGATGTTGAACTAAGAACGATTCAGGAAGATATTAAAGACACACAGTTATCATTAGATTTAGATTATAAAAACGCAAAAACGCAAATTGAGAACAGCATCATCACGCTGCAAAATCAAAAAGAAAACATGAGATTAGCGGATGAAATTCTGAAAAACATCAATAACAACTACCAGCAAGGTTTAGCATCTTTAACAGATTTACTTGATGCTGAGAATGCTTCTACCGAAGCACAAAACAATTATACTGCAGCCGTTTTAGATTATAAACTGGCAGAAATCAAACTAATAAAATCAAAAGGAGAACTAAGAACATTATTAAATAACTAAGATGAAAAAAAACATAACTATCGGAATTGTAATTATTGCTGCTCTGGCTTTAATAGGATTTATTTTGACTAAAAATAAAGAGGCAAACGAAGAGAAAATTGCTATTGTTGCTGAGAAAAACGCTAACGTTTCAGTAAAAGTAGCCACTGTAAAAACAGAAGAAATCAATTTAGATTTTGTTGCCAATGGTAACTTTGAACCCAAACAACAACTAACACTTGCTGCTGAGAAATCAGGAAAAGTTATTAAAGTATTAGCTAAAGAAGGAGATCGTGTATCAGTAGGACAAACGCTGGCTATCATGAGAGGAGATGCTATTAATGTAAGTGCACAAGCGACAGAAGCGGCTTATCAAAATGCAAAATCAGATTACAATCGTTTTGATAATGCTTATAAAACAGGCGGGGTTACAAAACAACAACTGGATCAGGCTAAAGTAGCTTTAATTAATGCTGAAGCTAATTACAAACAGGCTAAAATTAATATTGGTGACACCCGTATCAAAGCACCAATAAGCGGAATTATCAATAAAAAACTTATCGAACCAGGTTCTATGTTAGCAGCAATGCCTCCTACTGAAATGTTTGAAATTGTAAATGTTAACAAACTAAAATTAACGGTTACTGTAAACGAATCTCAGGTAGCAAGTTTAAAAACAGGCAGCAATGTTACCATTAAAACAAGTGTATATCCTGATAAAGAATTTGAAGGTAAAATTACTTTTATTGCTGCTAAAGCAGATAACAGTTTAAATTTCCCGGTTGAAATCGAAATTTCAAATAATGCTAACAACGACCTGAAAGCAGGTATGTATGGTACAGCTGTATTTAAATCATCACAAAAGAAACAAGCTTTGACGGTAATTCCCCGAAATGCCTTTGTAGGAAGTGTAAGCAGCAATCAGGTTTTTGTTGTTGAAAACGGAATTGCAAAATTAAAAACAATTACTGCTGGAAGAATTTTAGGTGATAAAGTGGAAGTTCTGGACGGTTTATCAGATGGTGAAACGGTGATTACTACGGGTCAAATTAATTTACAAGACGGTAAATCAGTAGAGGTTATTAAGTAATTAGCAGTTAGTACCTAGTCCTTAGCAAAAAACAGGAGTGCTCAACACTAAAAACTAAAAACTAAGAACTCCATAAAATATAAAAGAAATATATGAAATTAGCAGAAATATCCATAAAACGTCCCTCGCTAGTTATCGTGCTCTTTACGATACTGATTCTAGGAGGATTATTCAGCTATAGCCAACTGGGCTATGAGTTGATTCCTAAATTTGAGACTAATGTAATTACGGTTTCTACTGTTTATCCGGGAGCTTCTCCAAGTGAGATTGAAAATACCGTTACTAAGAAAATTGAAGATGCAATTGCCTCGTTAGAAAACATCAAGAAGATTGATTCTAAATCTTACGAAAGCCTTTCCATTGTTTCGGTAACTTTAACATCCAATGCCAATGTAGACAACTCCATGAATGATGCGCAACGAAAAATCAATGCCATCCTGAGTGATTTACCGGATGATGCCGATGCGCCTTCTTTAACAAAATTCTCGCTGAGTGACTTACCTATCATGACTATTGGTGCCAATGGTAAAATGGATGAAGCTGCTTTTTATGACTTAATTGATAAAAAAATTGCTCCCGTTTTATCCCGTGTACAAGGGGTAGCACAAGTAAACATTATTGGCGGACAGGAACGTGAAATTCAGGTGAATCTTGACGCTACCAGAATGCAGGGTTACGGATTATCTGTCCCTCAGGTGCAACAAATTATTTTAGCTTCTAATCTGGATTTCCCTACAGGAAACATTCAAACCCGTGAGCAAAAAATATTAATTCGTTTAGCAGGAAAATATAAAAATGTAGACGAATTAAGAAACTTAGTAATTTCATCTAAAAACGGAATTCAAATTCGTTTACAAGACATCGCCGATGTTCAGGATACACAAAAAATTGCTGAAAAAATTGCCCGTGTAGATCAAAAAAGCGCTATTGTACTCCAAATTGTAAAACAATCTGACGCAAATGCCGTAGCAGTAAGTGAGCAATTAATTCAAACCATTGCAATCTTAGAAAAAGATTATAAAGTAAATGATCTGAAATTGGCTGTTGCCAAAGACAGTACAGTTTTTACACTCGAAGCTGCTGATTCTGTATTGCATGATTTACTTATTGCCGTAATTCTGGTAGCATTAGTAATGTTGTTCTTCCTGCATAGTATTCGAAACTCATTAATAGTAATGGTTTCTATTCCTGCCTCGTTAATTGCAACATTTATCGGAATTTATCTTTTAGGATACACTTTAAACTTAATGAGTTTATTAGGATTATCTCTGGTGGTAGGGATTCTGGTGGATGATGCCATTGTGGTATTAGAGAATATTTACAGGCACATGGAAATGGGCAAAAGCCGTATTCGTGCGTCTTATGACGGAACAGCCGAAATTGGCGGAACCGTAACTTCGATTACCTTAGTAATTGTGGTAGTATTTTTACCTATTGCTATGAGTACAGGATTGGTATCCAATATTATTACACAATTCTGTATGACCGTGGTAATTTCGACATTATTATCTCTTTTAGCGTCGTTTACAATTATTCCATGGTTGTCTTCCCGTTTTGGAAAATTAGAACATATTGAAGGAAAAAACCTTTTTGGAAGAATTATTCTTGGTTTCGAAAGTTTATTAACTCGTTTTACTAACTGGGTTACTGAAATTCTGGAATGGTGTCTTAACCATTATATCAAAACGATTCTGGTAGTATTGGTATTGTTCTTTTCGTCTACTATCGGATTAATGGGTGGTGGTTTCATTGGTGGTGAATTCTTTGCAACATCTGATAGTGGTGAGTTTTTAGTTCAAATAGAAATGCCAAAAGATGCTTCATTAGAACAAACCAACTTTATGACTCAAAAAGCAGAAGCCTTTTTAAAATCTCAGGAATATGTTCACAGCCAGATTACAACGGTGGGACAAACTTCTGAAGGAATGGGAGCTTCTCAGGCTACAGCTTATAAAGCGGAGATTGATGTTAAAATGATTGAGCAATCGGAGCGTACGGATGACGCCTCTGTTTATGCTGCAAAAATGAAACGTCAGTTAGAAAAAATATTGGTTGGTGCCAAAGTAAAAACAGTTCCTGTAGGTATCCTGGGTACAGCTGAAGATGCAACATTAGGATTAATTGTTACGGGTCCAAATGTGGAAAGCGCGATGAAATTTGCCAAATTAGCCGAAGCTGAATTAAGAACTATTCCCGGAACAACTGAAATTAAATTAACCGTTGAAGAAGGAAATCCGGAAATCAATGTTCAGGTAGATCGTGATAAAATGGCGGCTCTTGGACTCACATTACAAACAGTAGGTATGACCATGCAAACTGCTTTTAGTGGAAATACGGATGGTAAATTCAGAGCTGGTGAATATGAATATGATATCAATATCAAGTACAACGCTTTTGACAGAAAAAATATTACTGATGTTAGTAATCTGATTTTTGTGAATGACTTAGGACAACAAATTAAATTAGCTCAGTTTGCTACTATCACCGAAGGTTCAGGACCTAGTAAATTAGAACGTAGAGACAAAACGGCCTCTGTAACAGTACAAGGTCAGAATATTGGAGTACCATCAGGAACTATTGTAACCCAATGGCAGGAAAAACTGGACAAATTAGAAAAGCCTACCGGTGTAAGTTACATTTGGGGTGGTGATCAGGAAAATCAATCGGAAGGTTTTGGTACGCTGGGAATTGCTTTATTAGCCGCTATTATCTTAGTTTACTTAGTTATGGTAGGTTTATATGACAGTTTTGCTCACCCGTTTGTGGTATTATTTGCTATCCCGCTTTCGTTCATTGGAGCCATGTTAGCCTTAGCATTAACTAATAATTCATTAAACATTTTTACCATTTTAGGAATCATCATGTTGATTGGACTGGTTTGTAAAAATGCGATTATGTTAGTGGATTACACGAATCAGCGAAGAGCCGCCGGAGAAACAATCAGAACTGCTTTAATCCAGGCCAATCACGCTCGTTTGCGTCCTATTTTGATGACTACAATTGCGATGGTTTTTGGTATGTTCCCTATTGCACTGGCCTCCGGAGCTGGAGCTGAATGGAAAAACGGATTAGCCTGGGTAATTATTGGAGGATTAATTTCGTCATTATTCTTAACCCTGATTATCGTTCCGGTGATTTATGAAATCATGGAAAAAATCATTGCTAAATTCTCTAAAGGAGAAAAAATAGATTATGAAGCCGAAATGGTGGCCGATTATGATCACAAAGAATTAAGCGAAGACGGTTTTAACCCGAAACATACGGTTTAATCTTTAGAATTTAAATATTTAAACAAACCACCCGAAATTTGATTTTGGGTGGTTTTTTGGTTTTTGCCGGAATGGTTTTTATTATATAAAGCTCACAAAAATAAAACTAAAAAACATTTAATGATTAGACGAAAAGTGGTAAACAAGTTATCCGCTCCACAAAGCCGTCTTAAAAACAAAATATTATTAAAATCGGATGCTAGGCTAATATCTCCTGACTTTACTCCAACACAGAATCTCATCAAAACATATTTTGAAATAGGTCGCTCCTACGGAGCTTACTTTATCGATGCTGATTATTGCTACACACAGCAAGTTCTGATAAGACTTTGGGCAACTCCGTAGGAGTGAAATGTTTGTAGCTATAGATGTTGTTTCCTTTTCTTAGCTCCGTAGGAGCGAACTGTTTAATAAGTAATTCATTTTTACAAGCTGCAAGACAAATAGCCAGCATAAAAAACATAATTATTTTGGAATTAAATCCAATAAAAACATAATTATTTTGGAATCAAATCCAATAAAAACATAATTATTTTGGAATAAAAATTTAAATTAAGTACTTTTGATTCTCAAAATCAACTCATTATGATAAGACGAGAACAAACAGCCTATGCCAAAGCACGTTTATTCAAAGGAAAAGCACTGCTTGTTTTTGGATCAAGGCAAGTGGGAAAAACAACTTTTGTTCAAAACTTAATTGCCGACTTAAATAAAAAAACACTTTTCCTGAACGGAGATGAATCGGATGTACTTGTTTTATTCGAAAATCCAAACGTTAGCAAACTAAAAAACATCATCGGTGATAACGAAATTCTAGTCATTGATGAAGCGCAACGCATAACAAAAATTGGAATTGTACTTAAAATTATTGTTGACCAGATTAAAACAGTGCAGGTTATAGCAACAGGTTCTTCCAGTTTTGAATTGGCCAACAAACTAAACGAACCCTTAACAGGAAGAAAATATGAAATGTTTTTATTTCCAATTGCATTTTCAGAAATGGTCGCCCACAGTGGATTACTAGAAGAAAAAAGAGCTTTGGAACAACGTCTTATCTACGGCAACTATCCAGAAATTATTACCAATCCGATAGACGCCAAAGAACATATAAAACTGATTGCCAACAGTTATTTGTATAAAGACTTGTTTTTATTGGAACAAATTTCAAAACCGGTATTGCTTCAAAAAATCGTAAAAGCATTAGCACTGCAAGTAGGTAGCGAGGTTAATTATAACGAATTGGCTAAACTCATCCAAATAGACAACAAAACTGTCGAAAAATACATCGACCTACTCGAAAAAGCATTTGTGATTTTTAAACTTCCCGCTTTATCGAACAATGTTCGAAACGAAATAAAAAAAGGCAAAAAAATCTATTTTTATGACAATGGGATCATCAATGCGGTCACGGCAAATTTCAATCCGCTGGCTCTAAGGACAGATACGGGTAGCTTATGGGAGAACTACATTATAAGTGAACGTGTCAAACAACTTAATATTCAACAGAATGAAGCCAACTCTTATTTTTGGAGGACAACACAGCAACAGGAAATAGATTATATTGAAAAAAGCGATAACTCCATTTTAGCTTGTGAAATAAAATGGAACGCTAAAACCAAGTATAAAATTCCTGTCACTTTTTCGGTAAACTATGCCAATGTAACATCAAAAATAGTTTCTCCAGAAAATTATGAAGAGTTCTTACTAACACTTTAATAAATTATCATAAACTAACAAACAAAACCTAACACACAAGTTTTCAAGACAAGCAAAGTGTACTATCGACGTACAAGTTTTGTTTTTAAACATTATTAATATTGTTTATTTAGAATAAATTAAAATTAATTTTGGTTTTTAAGATTTCGCTAACTATTTTTGCGTTATTAAAAACAATTCTAAATAAAAATGAGAACAAAATTTACACTGGTTATTTTAACTTCATTATTTTTTCTGTTATTTTCTAATGCAAGTCAGGCTCAGGAAAAAGGAACAATTACAGGACAAGTAAGCTTAAATGACAATCAATCTCCCGAAAACATCTCTGTAATCCTGAAAGGAACCCGATTTGGTACCATTACAGATGCTAATGGAATCTATAAAATCAAAAATGTAAAGCCGGGAAATTATACTTTGAAAATTTCGGCTCTCGGATACATTACAAGAGAGTTTAAAATTATTTTAGCTGCAGGTCAGGAGTTAATACAAAACGCGACCATCAATATCAACTCAGAAGAACTTTCCGGAGTAACCGTTAATGGGAATAAAAAAAATAATTTTGCCCGCAAAGAAAACCCGCAAGTATCACGATTACCGCTAAAAAATCTTGAAAATCCTCAGGTTTACACCACAATTACCTCTGAATTATTAAAAGATCAGGTGGTTACTAACATTGATGATGCCTTGAAAAATGCTCCCGGTATCCAGCCTTTGTGGACATCAACCGGTAGAGGTTCTGACGGTGCAGGTTATTTTTCACTACGTGGTTTTGCCGTTCAGCCTAGAGCTCTTAATGGTTTACCGGGATTATCTAACGGAAGTCTGGATCCCGCAAACATTGATAAAATAGAAGTAATCAAAGGACCTTCAGGAACTTTGTTTGGAAGCACTCTGGTTTCTTATGGAGGATTAATCAATATCACCACTAAAACTCCTTATGATCATTTTGGAGGAGAAATCAACTACACCGCAGGTTCTTACGGATTAAACCGTGTAACTGCTGATATTAACACTCCGCTTAATGAAGAAAAAACAGTTAATTTCCGAATCAATACCGCATATCATAACGAAAACAGCTTTCAGGATGCCGGATTCAGAAAAGCAATATTTGTAGCTCCGTCTTTATCATATAAAGCATCAGACCGACTTTCATTCTTAATTAATACAGAATTTTTAAGCAATGAAGCGACCAATGCAACGATGTTGTTTTTAACCCGTTCTACTCCACTAAGAGTTAAAAATATGGATGAATTAGGATACGACAACAAACGTTCTTACACAAACAATCAGTTATCAATTAAAACGCCTTCTTTCAACTTACAAGGGCAAATGTTTTATAAAATAAATGATTCCTGGACTTCACAAACCGCTGTTTCCAGAACATCGGCAAAATCAGAAGGATACTATAGTTATTTATTTGACAATACTGACCAATTATTACCCAATTCTACAGTAAGAAAATATGAAGGAATTAATCAGGGGCTTGTTTTCGACAGACTTTTAAATTATCAAAACTCAACTACATTAGCTACTGACATCCAACAAAACTTTATTGGCGATTTCAAAATTGGAAACATGAGAAACCGAATTGTAGCAGGATTAGATTACTTTAATCGTCAAATTATTGACAATGGAACAGGATATGTTCAGAATGGTTCGGTATACATTGGTGATGATAATTTACAAACAGTGAATGAAGTAATATTTAAAATTACCACTCCAGCACAATACATCAGAACCGGTGACAATGGAAAATTGAGTAAAAATGCAACCGATGCTTTATTAGCAGGAGCAACAGTTAATAATTCCAGACAAAAACAAGAAGTTTACAGTGCTTATGTTTCCAATGTTATTAATTTCCTGCCTAACTTATCTGCAATGGCAAGTTTGCGTGTAGATCGCTTTATGAATGCTCAAAATGGAGGTTATAACCAAACGGCGCTTTCTCCAAAATTTGGAGTAGTTTACCAGCCTGTTCTGGATAAAGTCTCTCTTTTTGCCAACTATATGAACGGATTTACTAACGTAGCTCCTGCCGAAGATGTTAATGGATCCACCAGAACGCCACGTGTTTTTGATCCGGAACATGCAGACCAATTAGAATTTGGAACAAAACTGAATTTATTGGAAGACAAATTATATACTACTTTAAGCTACTACAACATTAAGGTTACTGACCGTGTTTATAACATTCGTAATTCAGCTACTGACATTACTTACTTTCAGGATGGAGGACAAAGAAATAAAGGTTTTGAAGCCGAAATTATTGCCAATCCTATTCAGGGTTTCAACATTGTAGCCGGATATAGTTATGTAGATGCTAACGTTCTTAAAGGGGATATCAACACAGTGGGTTACAGACCAACCAGTGCCGGAGCTTATAACACAGCTAACTTATGGGCAAGTTACCGTTTCCAAAATAATGCACTAAAAGGATTTGGTTTGGGATTTGGAGGAAACTATTCGGGTGAAAACAAAATCACTCACGGTCTGGTAACCGGAACTTTCACTATTCCTGAATACACTGTATTGAATTCATCGGTTTTCTACGGAAACGACAAATTCAATTTAACATTAAAAATTGACAACATTGCTAACGTAGACACTTACGATGGATGGTCAACAGTGCATCCAAGGAACATGAGAAGTGCATCAGCCAGCTTCTCTTATAAATTTTAATAGTATAAACAAATCAGCTTAGCTAAACCTTTTTAGCTAAGCTGATCCTAAATATATAAGTTATGATTTCAGTTGTAAGTTTTCTGATATTTATTGGTTTTTACGCACTTTATTATACTTCGCAAAAAACCTATGTTTCGTATAACAGAGCATTTGAACAATGGATTAAAAAAAATACCAGACCCACAAAATATGTTGGTTTAGTCATATTGCTGAGTGCTTTTTTTATTTTGTTACTCGAAAAAGCTATAGGCTCAGGAGCTTTAACTTATTGCATATTATTAATGACTATCGGAAGCCTGATTATCATTATAAGTCCATTAAAAATTATAAAACCGGCATTTGTCATTCTACTTTTTACAACGGCCACTTTAATCGAAATGTTATAACTAATTAAATCATGCCAGCAAATCCAAAATATTTAACACAATCTAAATGGCAACGCTTTGCCAAAATAACCGCAGCAATTTTAGGCGGTTATTTGGTTTCTATCAGCTTCCATTTAGCTTTAGCCAGCTGGTTTAACAGAGCCAACATCATCATAACAATGGCTTTTAGCGGTTTTATTCTTTGGGTGGCATTGATGGTAATCGCATTTTTAGCTAAGAATGGCTGGAAAATCTGGCTCATTTACATAGTACTAAGTTGCCTCTTTTCAGGAATACTGTACTTAGGTCAAACCTATAATCCAATAGCAAAATAAACGATGAACAACCGAAATTATAATATCTTTTTCCATACCCATACTGTTAGCGGCATTGTGATTAGCGTGGTTTTGTATGTAATTTTTTTCGCTGGTTCCTTTTCGTTTTTCAGAGATGACATTGCCAGTTGGGAACGTGGGGAATCGGCAGTAATTTCAAATGAGATACAATTAAATTACGATCAGGCTTTAAAAGCATTAGATACGGCTTATGATTTACAAGGTAGAAAAATCACCATTTCTCAACCCCATAATGAAAAAAATGTTGCAGCGTATCTTGAGGCAACAAAAGACAGCTTGGCTTCGAAAAAAGCCAAAGAAGGACAATTTTTATACCTTAACAACACAACCTATAAGACTACAACCTATGAGGAATCATACAATTTGGGCGAATTTATTTATCGTTTGCACTTTCTGGCACAAATCCCTTATCCTGTAGGTTATTATCTGTCGGGATTTATTGCGCTGTTTTTTCTTTTTGCCATAGTCACCGGAGTTTTATTGCATTGGAAAAAAATTATTTCCAGTTTTTATGTTTTCCGTCCTAAAGAAAAATTAAAAACCTGGTGGACTGATGCACATACTTCTCTGGGAATGCTGGGTTTACCGTTCCAATTTGTATATGCCGTTACAGGTGCTTTTTTTATGATTAAATTAGTCATTGTAGCACCCAGCGTTCAATTGCTTTATCAGGGAGATCAAAATAAATTATACAAAGAATTAGAATACACCGGAACCGATTACACATTCGAAAATAAAGCTTTAACCAAATCATTTAGTATTAATGAAATGGTTGTTGCTACTAAAAAAAACTGGGATGATTTTAATATTACCCATGTTGAAATCCAAAACTATGGTGATGCCAATATGCATGTTGTAGTAAAAGGAGAAACCGAATATGACAAGAAATTTACCGGTGCTGGCGAAGTGGTTTATAAAGTTGCCACCGGCGAAGTGGTATCTAAAAAAAATCCTCTGACGCAAACGACCTATTTAGACAGTGTCAAAAACATTTTGTACCGCATCCATTTTGGGGACTATGGCGGTTATGGTTTAAAAATTATCAGTTTTGTACTGGGAATTCTAAGCTGTTTTGTAATCATTTCGGGAGTTATGATTTGGCTCGTAGCCAGAGATAAGAAAAGTATGCCCGTGAAAAAAAGACGATTCAATGAAGCTGTAGTTCGGATATACTTAGCCATTTGCCTGAGTATGCTTCCGGTTACGGCAGTAACCTTTATTGTTACTAAAATGTATTATCCTTTGGGCAAAGATCATACTTATTCGGTATATTTTATAAGTTGGTTACTGTTGAGCATCTTTTTTATTCTAAAGAAAAACAATCGTTTTACCAATCAGTTTTGTTTGATTTCCGGAAGTATTCTGGGTTTTTTGATTCCAATTGCAAATGGTATCAAAACAGGAAATTGGTTTTGGATATCTTATAACAACAATCAATTTCAACCGTTTTTTGTAGATGTTTTCTGGATTATACTTTCGATAATAACTTTATATACCAGCTTTAAATTAAAAAGCCATAAAGAAAAAAAATAATGAAGGAAAAAAA
This sequence comes from Flavobacterium flevense, assembly GCF_900142775.1. Lineage (GTDB taxonomy): Bacteria > Bacteroidota > Bacteroidia > Flavobacteriales > Flavobacteriaceae > Flavobacterium > Flavobacterium flevense. The sequence continues at coordinate 22,910 of NZ_FRCC01000004.1, read as the reverse complement.
AGGCTTCTCCTAAAATTTCAGGAAAAGCCTTTTTTTCAATCAACAATTGTAAATTTAATCCACATTAACTATTGCTTCTTTTTTCCAATTTTTTACAGAGGCAATTTTATTGTCCGAATAATCCACTTCGCTTAAAGTTGAAGCATTCCAGTGGAACCATTTCCCCACTTTTTCTCCTTTTTTGTACTCAGCAATAGCTAATTTGTTTCCTTCCTTATCATAGGAAACCCATTTTCCGTCTAATTTCCCGTCTTTATAAAAACCTGTTTGCTGAACTTGTCCGTTTTCATAAAAATAAGTTGCTTTTACTTTGTTTCCCACCGCTTCTAATTGTGGTTTAGGCGCTTGTGCAAAAATCATCCCTGTGATTAAAATTGCTCCGATAACTATATATTTTTTCATAATGTAAAATTTTACGTGGTTTCTTTTATCAAAATTACATATTAATTTACATTTAAAAAACAATTTGGTAACAATTTAATAACATTGAGCAAAAACTTAACATTGGAAATTAAAACTACTTATTACCGCTGCTATTAAAAAATCAATTTTCTCAATTCAATGTACATAATTAGTTCTAAATTTGCAGCCGGTCTTTCAACAGACTTACAAATCAAATAATTAAATTTTTCAAGAATGTATAGAAGTCATAACTGTGGCGAGTTAAACGCCTCACATATCAATACCGAAGTTACACTTGCGGGTTGGGTTCAAAAATCACGTGATAAAGGATTCATGAATTGGGTCGATTTAAGAGACCGTTATGGAATAACACAATTAATTTTCGACGAAAGCCGTACTGAAAAAACAGTATTTGAACTGGCAAAAACTCTTGGAAGAGAATTTGTAATTCAGGTTAAAGGAATTGTTATCGAAAGAGAAGCTAAAAATAAAAATATTCCAACGGGAGAAATTGAAATATTAGTTTCAGAGCTAACTATTTTAAATGCAGCCCTGACTCCTCCATTTACTATTGAAGACGAAACGGATGGTGGTGAAGATATTCGAATGAAATACCGATACTTGGACATTCGAAGAAATCCGGTAAAAAACAGCTTGCTTTTCCGTCACAAAGTGGCAATGGAAGTACGTAAATATTTATCTGATCTGGATTTTTGCGAAGTTGAAACACCTTATTTAATCAAATCTACTCCGGAAGGAGCGAGAGATTTTGTTGTTCCAAGTAGAATGAACGAAGGACAATTTTATGCATTACCACAATCGCCACAAACTTTCAAACAATTATTGATGGTAGGCGGAATGGATAAATATTTCCAAATAGTGAAATGTTTCCGTGACGAAGATTTACGTGCGGATCGTCAACCTGAATTTACACAAATTGACTGCGAAATGGCATTTGTAGAACAAGAAGATATTTTAAATATTTTCGAAGGACTGACTCGTCATTTGCTAAAAGAGATAAAAGGAGTTGAAGTAGACAAATTCCCTCGTATGACGTATGAGCATGCAATGAAAACCTACGGAAATGACAAACCGGATATTCGTTTTGGAATGGAATTTGGCGAATTAAACGAATTTGCACAACACAAAGAATTCCCAGTTTTCAACGCTGCTGAATTAGTAGTAGGAATTGCAGTTCCGGGAGCCGGAAATTATACCCGTAAAGAAATTGACGCCTTAATTGATTGGGTAAAACGTCCCCAAGTAGGTGCAAGCGGAATGGTGTATGTAAAATGCAACGAAGACGGAACTTACAAATCATCAGTAGATAAATTCTACGATCAGGACGATTTAGGAAACTGGGCAAAAGTTACCGGAGCTAAAGCCGGAGATATGATTTTTGTACTTTCAGGACCGGCTAACAAAACCAGAGCACAGTTAAGTGCTTTAAGAATGGAACTGGCTACGCGTTTAGGATTGCGTAATCCGGCAGTTTTTGCTCCGCTTTGGGTAGTCGATTTTCCATTGTTAGAATTTGACGAAGAAAGCGGGCGTTACCACGCTATGCACCACCCGTTTACATCCCCAAAACCGGAAGATATTGCTTTATTAGAAACCGAACCAGGAAAAGTGCGTGCAAATGCCTACGACATGGTGCTGAACGGAAATGAAATTGGCGGTGGTTCTATTCGTATTCACGATAAAGCAACCCAACAATTAATGTTTAAATATTTAGGTTTCAGCGAAGAAGAAGCCAAAGCACAATTCGGATTCCTGATGGATGCTTTTCAGTTTGGAGCACCGCCACACGGTGGATTAGCTTTTGGGCTGGATCGTTTAGTGGCTATTTTAGGTGGACAGGAAACCATTAGAGATTTTATTGCTTTCCCTAAAAATAACTCCGGAAGAGATGTTATGATTGATGCTCCTGCAGCCATTGATACCGCACAATTAAAGGAGTTACGCATACAATTAGATTTATAATAAATATCTTTCGAAACGGACTGAATAGGCTGAATATCAATTATTTTATGAAAAAAGTTGCTATTAATCATTTTCGTATTATATTAAACATTACATTTGCCTTATTATAAATTATTATTACTATTACAATGCGTACAGGTACAGTTAAATTTTTCAATGAATCAAAAGGTTACGGATTCATTACAGACGAAGAAACAGGAAAAGACATTTTTGTTCACGCTTCAGGAATCAACGCGGAAGAATTACGCGAAGGTGACAGAGTTAGCTACGAAGAAGAAGAAGGAAGAAAAGGAAAAGTTGCTGCTAAAGTTGCAGTAATCTAAACAAAATATTTTTTTTGTTACGAATGCTCAGAAGCGTCCCGATAATTATCGGGACGCTTTTTTTTATATAATTAAAAGTTAAATTTTTAGGTTTTTTTAAGAAAGATAGAAATCCTTATTTATAATCATTAAAAACTACTAAAAAACCCCTTCAAAACGAATATGATTTTACATTCACTACTTGTGATTTATAACATTGAAGCATATCTTTGTGACTTATTTTAGCACAAAATATTTTATTATGCAATCAGAACAGTTCAATTATTTTCCTATTTTAATGCAAGCCTTACTGGCAGTTGGGTTTGTAGTAGCTACTATCCTTATTTCCGGGAAATTAGGACCTAAAAGAAAATCAGCTATAAAAGACAAAAATTTTGAGTGCGGAATCGAATCTGTAGGGAATGCCCGTATTCCTTTCTCCGTTAAATACTTCCTGGTTGCTATATTATTTGTGTTATTTGATATTGAAGTAATTTTCTTATATCCATGGGCTATTAATTTTAAAGAACTGGGAATAGAAGGAATGATAAAAATGATTGTATTTATGGCTTTACTTTTAGTTGGTTTTTTCTACATCATCAAAAAGAAAGCGATTGAATGGGAATAAAGAAATTTCAGAATTTAGATTTTAGATTGTTTTAATTTAGAATTTAGATTTGAAAACTTCATTTCTCAAAAATATAATTATTGATTTTTTAAAATATTTGATTTCAACTTTCAGGTTACTAAATCTAAAATCAGAAATCTAAAATCTAAAAATAAAAATGAGCGATTCAAAAATAAATATGGTTGCCCCTCCGGAAGGTGTTGTAGGTGAAGGTTTTTTTGCTACAAAACTAAATGATGTTGTAGGATTGGCACGTGCTAATTCACTTTGGCCATTACCTTTTGCGACTTCTTGTTGCGGTATTGAATTCATGGCCACTATGGCATCTCATTATGACTTGGCGCGTTTTGGTTCTGAGCGTGTAAGTTTTTCTCCTCGTCAGGCTGATATGTTGTTAGTAATGGGAACAATTTCTAAAAAAATGGCTCCTATTTTACGTCAGGTTTACGAACAAATGTCTGAACCTAGATGGGTAATTGCTGTTGGAGCCTGTGCTTCATCAGGCGGGATATTCGATACTTACTCCGTTCTGCAAGGAATTGACAAAGTAATTCCGGTTGATGTTTACGTTCCAGGATGTCCACCAAGACCGGAACAAATTGTTGATGGCGTGATGAAATTACAAGAACTGGTAAAATCAGAATCGGTAAGAAGAAGAAGTTCGCCAGAGTATCAAGAATTATTAGCTTCTTATAATATCAAATAAAATGGCATTAGAAAACACCGCTATACAAGAAAAATTAGCCGCAACTTTTGGTGAAGATGTATTTAATTTCCAGGAGGAAAGAGATATTTTTTCTTTCGAAATCAATGCTGATAAAAATACCGCTATCATTTTATTCCTAAAAAACGATCCTGATTTACGTTTTCATTTTTTAACTGATTTATGCGGTGTTCATTATCCGGATAATCCAGTAGAAAAACAGTTTGCAATTGTATATCACATGCACAATTGGTACGAAAACAAACGCATTCGAATCAAAGCCTTTATTAATGGGGAAAACCCTGAAATAAAAACAATTTCGAATGTTTTCTTGTCATCAAATTGGATGGAAAGAGAAACCTATGATTTCTTCGGTGTAAACTTTGTTGGTCATCCACAATTGAAACGTATTTTGAATATGGATGAAATGATTTCTTTTCCAATGCGTAAAGAATTCCCAATGGAAGACGGCGGAAGAACCGATAAAGACGACCGTTTCTTTGGAAGAACAGTAGACAATTGCTAAAAAAACAATATATAATTTTTCACATTCTATAAATGTCAGAACTATTATTACCACCAGAGCATCGCTATGCTAAAATAATAAAAGAGCAGCTAAACGAAGACGGAAACGAGCTTTCTATCTTGAATTTAGGTCCAACTCACCCAGCTACTCACGGAATTTTCCAAAATATTCTGCTGATGGATGGGGAACGAATTTTAGATGCTGAACCTACTATTGGTTACATCCACAGAGCATTCGAAAAAATTGCCGAAAATCGTCCTTTTTACCAAATTACGCCTCTTACGGATCGTATGAACTATTGCTCCTCTCCTATCAACAATATGGGATGGTGGATGACATTAGAAAAATTACTAGGTGTTGAAGTTCCTAAAAGAGCCCAATATTTAAGAGTTATTGTAATGGAATTAGCAAGAATCACCGATCACCTGATTTGTAATTCCATTTTAGGAGTTGATACCGGTGCTTATACCGGTTTCCTTTATGTTTTCCAATTTAGAGAAAAAGTATACGAAATATACGAAGAAATTTGTGGTGCTCGTTTAACTACAAATATGGGAAGAATTGGTGGTTTTGAAAGAGACTGGTCACCAGAAGCTTTTAGAAAACTAGACGTTTTCTTAGAAGAATTCCCAGTTGCCTGGAAAGAATTTGAAAACCTGTTCGAAAGAAATAGAATTTTTATAGACCGAACTGTTAATGTAGGAGCTATATCTGCTGAAAAAGCAATGGCTTACGGATTTACAGGTCCTAATTTACGTGCTACAGGTGTTGATTATGATGTTCGTGTGGCGCAACCTTATAGTTCTTATGAAGACTTTGATTTTAAAGTTCCGGTAGGAAAATCAGGTGATACTTACGATCGTTTTTGTGTTCGTAATGCCGAAGTTTGGGAAAGTTTAAGCATCATTCGTCAGGCATTAGACAAAATGCCGGAAGGAAATGAATACCATGCCGAAGTTCCTGATTATTATTTGCCTCCTAAAGAAGATGTTTACCATAATATGGAGTCGTTAATTTATCATTTCAAAATTGTAATGGGAGAAGTTCCTGTTCCGGTTGCCGAAATCTACCATCCGGTAGAAGGAGGAAATGGAGAATTAGGATTCTATTTGGTTACTGATGGAAGTAGAACACCATACAGATTGCATTTTAGAAGACCTTGTTTTATTTATTACCAAGCCTATCCGGAAATGATAAAAGGTGCATTATTATCAGATGCCATTGTTATTTTATCCAGTTTAAATGTAATTGCCGGAGAATTAGACGCTTAAATGATTGCAGATTTTAGAATTTAGATTTCAGATTGAAAAGATCTAAAATCTAAAATCTAAAACTCATACAGAATGTAGATTATAGAGTGCAGATTGAAAAATCTAAAATCTAAAATCAGAAATCTAAAATTAAGAATGGAAAGAAAACATTACGAACAAGAAATAAATATGACGGAATCATTGATGACTCGCATCAACGAATTGCTTAGTCATTATCCTGAAGACAAGAAAAAATCGGCTTTATTGCCTGTTTTACATGAAGTTCAAGATGCACACGATAACTGGCTGAGTATTGCATTAATGGATAAGGTTGCCGAAATTCTTGGAATTTTACCTATCGAAGTTTACGAAGTAGCTACTTTCTATACGATGTACAACCTGAAACCGATTGGGAAATACATGTTTGAATTTTGCCAAACATCCTGCTGCTGCTTGAGAGGAACCGAAGATTTAATGGATTATACCTGCGAAAAATTAGGTGTAGGCATTGGCGAAACTACTGCTGACGGACTTTTTGAAGTAAGAGGTGTAGAATGTTTAGGTGCTTGCGGATATGCTCCGATGATGCAATTAGGCGATTTCTACAAAGAACATTTGACTAAAGAAAAAATCGATCAGATTATTGCTGATTGCCGAGATAATAAAATAATATTACACGATAAATAAGATGTCAAAAAAAATATTATTAGACAAAATAAACGTTCCGGGGATTAAAACCTACGAAGTATACCGCAGAGAAGGTGGTTATGCTTCTGTAGAAAAAGCCATGAAATCAATGACTCCTGACGAAGTGGTCGAGGAAGTGAAAAAATCAGGACTTCGTGGTCGTGGTGGAGCGGGTTTCCCAGCCGGAATGAAATGGAGTTTTATTGACAAAAAATCAGGAAAACCAAGACATTTAGTTTGCAACGCCGATGAGTCAGAACCAGGAACATTCAAAGATCGCTATTTGATGGAATTTATTCCTCACTTGTTGATCGAAGGAATGATTACTTCCAGTTTTGCTTTGGGTGCAAACCGTTCTTATATCTACATTCGAGGAGAATACATGTGGGTTTTTAAAATATTAGAAAGAGCCATTGCCGAAGCTAAAGCTGCAGGCTGGTTAGGGAAAAATATTCTAGGAACAGGTTATGATTTAGAATTACACGTTCACTGTGGAGCAGGAGCTTATATTTGTGGAGAAGAAACCGCTTTGATCGAATCATTAGAAGGTAAAAGAGGAAATCCACGTATCAAGCCACCTTTCCCGGCTGTTTCCGGACTTTGGGCTAACCCAACAGTAGTAAACAACGTAGAAACTATTGCAGCAGTGCCATGGATTGTAAACAATTCAGGTGATGATTATGCAAAAATAGGAATTGGAAGATCTACAGGAACTAAATTAATATCAGCTTCCGGACATGTTAAAAACCCTGGAGTTTACGAAATAGAATTAGGATTAAGCGTTGACGAATTCATGAATTCTGACGAATATTTAGGCGGAATGAGTTCGAACAGACCTTTGAAAGCTTTAGTTCCGGGAGGTTCATCAGTGCCAATTTTACCAGCCGATTTAATTTTTAAAACAGCTAATGGCGAAGACCGTTTAATGACTTATGAATCTTTAAGTGATGGCGGATTTGCAACAGGTTCTATGTTAGGTTCAGGAGGATTTATCGTTTATGATGACACCGCTTGTATTGTACGCAACACTTGGAATTTCTCTCGTTTTTACCACCATGAATCTTGCGGACAATGTACACCTTGCCGTGAAGGAACAGGATGGTTAGAAAAAGTATTGTGGCGTATTGAAAATGGTCAGGGTCGCGAAGAAGATATCGATTTACTATGGAGTATTCAAAGTAAAATTGAAGGAAACACCATTTGCCCCCTTGGAGATGCAGCATCATGGCCAGTGGCAGCAGCCATTCGTCATTTTAGAGAAGAATTTGAATATCATGTTCGTTTCCCGGAAAGAATTAAGGATAGAAATCATTTTGTTGCCGAGCCTTTTGATAAAGTAAGACATTTGGTAAGCAAACAAACAGTATAAAATAGTTTCAAGTTTCAAGTTTTTTTAGTTTCAAGTACTTAAACCTGAAGCTTTAAACCTGAAACTAAAAAAACAATATTAAAATGAAAGTAACAATAGACGGTCAAGAAATTGAAGTTGAAGCAGGAACAACCATCTTGCAGGCGGCTCGTATGATAGGAGGAGAATCAGTTCCACCTGCGATGTGCTATTATTCTAAACTAAAAGGAAGCGGTGGAAAATGCCGTTGCTGTTTAGTTGAAGTTGCCAAAGGTAGCGATGCCGATCCGAGACCAATGCCAAAATTAATGGCATCTTGTGTAACAGGATGCATGGATGGTATGGAAGTGAATAGTAAAAATTCAGACCGGGTGCGTGAAGCACGTCAATCGGTGACAGAATTTTTATTGATCAATCACCCATTGGATTGCCCTATTTGCGATCAGGCCGGAGAATGCGATTTGCAGGATTTAAGCTTTGAACACGGAAAATCAAAAACCCGTTTTATAGAAGAAAAAAGAACATTTGAACCGGAAGATATTGGTCCAAATATTCAATTACACATGAATCGTTGTATTTTATGTCAACGTTGTGTGCAGGTTGCAGATCAATTGACAGACAACAGAGTTCACGGAGTTTTAGACCGAGGCGATCATGCTAATATTTCGACTTGTATTTCGAAAGCTATTGACAATGAATTCTCAGGAAACATGATTGATGTATGTCCTGTAGGTGCTTTGACTGATAAAACGTTCCGTTTTAAATCCAGAGTTTGGTTCAACAAACCTTTTAATGCTCACAGAGAATGTACGACTCCGGGATGTTGCGGTAAAACTACGGTTTGGATGTTTGGAAACGAAATACAAAGAGTTACCGGACGTAAAGATCAATACCACGAAGTAGAGGATTTTATTTGTAACACTTGTCGTTTTGACAAAAAAGAAGTTACGGACTGGGTTATTGAAGGACCAAGAAAATTTGATAAAGATTCGGTTATCAATCAGAATAACTATACCCGAGAAATGGATACAGTTCATATTGCTACCGAAGAAGGAATTCTGAAAGGAAGAGAGCAAGACCGTAAAAAGATCAGTATGACTGCAATCCCTTTGAATAAAGAAGAGCAAGAAGAATTTAACAATGGTAATCTATAAAAAATGGACAGTACAATTATTATAGAAAAAAGTATTATCATTCTGGTTGTCTTTGCCATTACAATGGTTATGGCAATGTATTCTACACTTGCAGAACGTAAAATTGCAGCCTGGTTACAAGACCGTATTGGTCCTAACAGAGCCGGAAAAGGAGGACTTTTACAACCTCTTGCTGATGGTTTAAAATTATTTTCGAAAGAAGAATTTGAGCCTGACACACCCAACCGATTTTTGTTTTTTGTAGGTCCGGCAGTAGCCATGAGTACGGCTTTAATGACCAGTGCAGTAATTCCGTGGGGAGATCATTTCCATCTTTTTGGAAGAGATATTATCCTTCAGGCTTCTGATATTGATAATGCCTTATTATACATTTTTGCAATACTTTCTATTGGTGTTTACGGCATCATGATTGGTGGATGGGCATCTAATAACAAGTTCTCTTTGATGGGAGCGGTTCGTGCGGGTTCCCAAATGGTTTCTTATGAAATTGCTATGGGGTTATCCATGATTGCATTATTGATGATGACGGGAACTTTAAGCTTAAGAGAAATTAGCATGCAACAATCGGGAATGAGCTGGAATGTATTTTACCAACCGCTTTCCTTCTTAATCTTTTTGATTTGTTCTTTTGCAGAAACAAACAGAACACCATTTGACTTAGCGGAATGCGAAAGTGAATTAATTGGTGGTTATCATACTGAATATTCCTCTATGAAAATGGGATTCTATTTATTTGCTGAATATGCGAGTATGTTTATCTCATCGACTATTCTTGCTGTTTTATTCTTTGGAGGGTATAATTATCCGGGAATGAGTTGGGCGGTAGAAAACTGGGGAGTAAATTTGGCAAACGTAATAGGAATTGCAGTATTATTTGCAAAAATATGTTTCTTCATCTTTTTCTATATGTGGGTAAGATGGACTATTCCAAGATTCAGATACGATCAATTAATGAATTTAGGATGGAAAATATTAATTCCGTTATCGATTGTTAATATTGTGATTACAGGAATTGTAATTTTGAGACATGAATTAGCCGTATTTTTAGGATTTTAAGATTATTGAAATCTTGAGGAGCCAAATTGGCACCTTAAAAATAATAAAAAATTAAGGTGTCGCAAAATGCGACACTTTAGAAATCAATCACGATAAAGACATAGAATTAGTATTTTCTTATCTTGATGAATTAATGGACAAACAAGAAAATAAAATTGAAAGAACAAAAATAGGCTATAAAAAATAAAACAACATTAACACCCAAATACCCTAGCCCTGATTGAAGTGAAAATCCTTTTTAGTTTTTTCTTTAAAAACTAAAAAGATTGAAACGGAAAGCAGGATTAGCTTCAAATAAAAAAATAAAATAAAGATGTCAATAGAAACCATATCCTTATCTGGAAGAAAAGTACAAGTCTCTAATAAAGAGATGACTTTTTTAGAGCGTTTGTATCTTGTTGCAATTGTAAAAGGATTATTTATCACTCTGAAACACTTGTTTTCGAGAAAAGTTACTATTCAGTATCCGGAACAAGTGCGTACGATGAGTCCGGTTTATCGTGGTCAACACATGTTGAAACGTGACGAACAAGGAAGAGAAAACTGTACGGCTTGTGGATTGTGTGCATTATCTTGCCCTGCAGAAGCCATAACGATGAAAGCTGCTGAACGCAAGGCGGATGAAAAACATTTGTACAGAGAAGAAAAGTATGCCGAAATATACGAAATCAATATGCTGCGTTGTATTTTTTGCGGATTGTGCGAAGAAGCCTGTCCTAAAGACGCTATTTATTTGACTACTTCAAAAGTATTGGTTCCTTCCAGTTATGAAAGAGAAGATTTTATTTTTGGAAAAGACAAATTAGTGATGCCGTTAGATATGGCTATCAAAAATGCTCAACTTAATAACGCTAACTAAATGATACATATTCCTGATTTTGCTAACGCAACTCCTGTACAAATTATATTTTGTTTCTTATCGTTTATTACGTTAATTACCGCTTTTCTGGCAATATTTAGCAGAAACCCTATTCATAGTGCGCTTTACTTAGTAATTTGTTTTTTCACTATCGCGGGTCATTATTTACTATTGAATTCACAGTTTTTAGCTATTGTTCATGTTATTGTTTATTCGGGAGCGATTATGATTTTGTTCCTATTTACAATCATGTTAATGAATTTGAATAAGCAAAATGAAGTTCATAAACCCCGTATTACCCGATTAGGAGCTATTGTTTCTTTTTGTTTAATCTGTGTGGTTCTGATTTTGATTTTCATCAATTCAAAACCTATTGAAGGAGAATATATTGCTACCGGAGAAGATTATCAATCTATAAAGGTTTTAGGACGTGTTTTATTAAATGAATACATGGTCCCTTTCGAATTTGCTTCTGTCTTGCTTTTAACAGCGATGATTGGAGTTGTATTATTGTCTAAAAAAGAAAAAACGGAGAAATAAAATGACTAATATTTTAAATGAAATAGGCATCGAGAACTATATCTTCCTTTCTGTAATACTTTTTTGTATTGGAGTATTTGGAGTTTTATACAGACGAAATGCCATCATCGTATTTATGTCGATCGAAATTATGCTTAACGCGGTAAATCTTTTATTCGTAGCATTTTCGACCTATCATCAGGATGCACAAGGACAAATATTTGTGTTTTTCTCTATGGCTGTAGCTGCGGCTGAAGTTGCTGTAGGTTTAGCGATTCTGGTATCGATTTTTAGAAATTTAGGTTCGATTGATATTAATAATTTAAAAAACTTAAAAGGATAAACGATAATGAATACGAATTTAGCTTTACTCTTATTATTAGCTCCTTTTTTAGGATTTTTATTTAATATTTTCTTTGGGAAAAAGATTGGAAAATCGGCTTCAGGAATTATTGGAACATTGACTGTTGCAGTTTCATTTGTTGCTACACTTGTTTTTTTCCTGCAAATAAACGAAACCAAAGAAGCAGTCCAAATTGATTTATTCAATTGGATTCGAACTCATAATTTCCGTGTGAATTTTGGTTTCTTATTAGACCAATTATCCATTTTGTGGTTGCTTTTTGTTACCGGAATTGGGTCTTTGATTCACCTCTACTCTATCAGCTACATGCATGATGATGAGAATATGCACAAGTTCTTTGCCTATTTGAATTTGTTTATCTTCTTCATGATTACCTTAGTTATCGGAAGCAACTTATTAGTATTATTCATCGGATGGGAAGGCGTTGGACTTTGTTCTTACCTGCTTATCGGGTTTTGGCATAAAAATCAGGAATACAATGATGCGGCTAAAAAAGCTTTTATCATGAACCGAATTGGAGATTTAGGATTATTGATTGGGATTTTCATCATTGGTTCTTTATTTTCAACTTTAGATTACACTACCTTAAAAACAGCTATTGCTACTTCCGGTAATTTAGATATTACGATGATTTCGATTGCTGCATTTGCTTTATTTATTGGAGCATGTGGAAAGTCAGCTCAAATTCCATTATACACCTGGTTGCCTGATGCGATGGCCGGACCAACGCCAGTTTCGGCATTGATTCACGCTGCAACGATGGTTACTGCTGGTATTTTCATGATTACAAGATTAAATTATGTATTTGATTTAGCTCCTGAAGTACAAAACATCATTGCTATTGTAGGTGCTGTAACTTCTTTAGTTGCTGCAACAATTGCTTTGGTTCAAACCGATATCAAAAAAGTATTGGCTTATTCTACCGTTTCTCAATTAGGATTAATGTTCTTAGCTTTAGGTTTTGGAGCTTATGAAATTGCAGTTTTTCACGTAATCACTCATGCTTTCTTTAAAGCTTGTTTGTTCTTAGGTTCCGGATCAGTAATTCATGCTTTGCACGGAGAACAGGATATGCGCAGAATGGGCGGATTGAAAAAAGTGATGGGAATCACGTTTATTACGTTTTTACTTTCATCATTAGCCATTTCAGGAATTCCTCCTTTTTCAGGCTTTTTCTCGAAAGATGAAATCTTAATGACTGCTTATCATAACAATATAGCACTATGGGTTATTGCTTCTCTGGCATCGTTAATGACTGCTTTTTATATGTTCCGTTTGTTGTATCTGACTTTCTTTAAAGAATTCAGAGGAACTGAACATCAGAAAAGTCATTTACATGAAAGTCCGGGATTAATTACTTTTCCGCTTATTGTTTTGGCAATTTTAGCAACTATTGGCGGTTTGATTAGTTTACCAACAAATAGCTGGCTGAATGGTTATTTAGCACCATTATTTTCGAAAGAAGCGCACGAAGCACATCACTTTGGAACAACAGAATACGCATTGATGGCTGTTGCTGTACTTGGAGGAATCATCGGAATTACAATTGCATTTGTAAAATACATTAAACAAAATCAGGTTCCGGCAGAAGATGCTGAAATTACAGGTTTTTCAAAAGTACTCTACAACAAATATTATGTAGATGAAATTTACAATGTCATCTTTGTAAATTCAATCAACAGCTTGTCCGGATTCTTTAGAGATTATATCGAAACATCTTTATCTGCTGTAGTTTTTGGATTAGGAAAAGTAACCAACGAATTAAGTTACCAGGGAAAGAAATTACAAACAGGAAGTATTGGTTTTTACTTGTTTGTATTTGTTTTAGGGCTTAGTGCCATACTAACTTATTTATTTTTAGCTCAATAATTTTATATCATGAACGTATCACTACTATTAATTATACTTCTTGTTGGTGCATTTGCTACTTATTTTGCCGGCGATAAACTGGCTTCAAAAGTCGCATTATTATTCAGCTTAGTTGCTTTAGGAATATCAATTGCTTTGTTGAATGCTTATAATTCAGGAGAAAATATTAGTTTTTTTAAATTCTGGATTAACAAACCTGTAGTTTCTTTTTCCTTAACTGCCGATGGATTGTCATTAATCATGTTATTATTGACTTCGTCATTGACACCTTTAATTATCTATTCTTCTTTTGGAAATGAATATAAAAATGCCAAATCGTTTTATGCTTTAATTCTGTTTATGTCATTTGCTATGACAGGAACTTTCTTAGCATCAGATGGACTTTTATACTATATTTTCTGGGAATTAGCATTAATTCCTATTTATTTCATTGCTTTAATTTGGGGTAACGGAGATGTTGAAGAACGCAAAAAAGCAGTGGTAAAATTCTTTATCTATACCCTTGCCGGATCTTTATTCATGCTAATTGCTTTTGTTTATTTGTACCAAAAAGCAGGCAGCTTCCTGTTGCAGGATTTATACCAAGCAGAGTTAAGCCAAATGGAACAGTTCTGGATTTTCTGGGCGTTCTTTTTAGCTTATGCTATCAAAATTCCAATTATCCCTTTCCATACCTGGCAGGCAAAAGTGTACCAAAAAGCACCTACAGTGGGAACCATGCTTTTATCAGGTATCATGTTAAAAATGGGATTGTATAGCGTTTTACGTTGGCAATTACCAATAACTCCAATTGCATCAAAAACGTATTTACCAATATTAATCGGTTTAGGAATTGCGGGTGTAATCTACGGTTCGATTGTAGCTTTAAGACAAAAAGATTTGAAAAAATTATTGGCTTATTCTTCATTGGCTCACGTGGGACTAATTGCTGCCGGATGTTATACTTTAAACATTGACGGATTGCGTGGCGCTGTTTTACAAATGATTTCTCATGGTTTTGTTGTAGTGGGATTGTTCTTTGCCGCCGAAATCATTTACAGAAGATTTGACACCAGAGTAATTGCCGAAATGGGAGGAATTCGTTCTCAGGCACCTAAATTTGCTTCCTTGTTTATGATATTAGTTTTGGCTTCTGTAGCCTTGCCTACTACTTTTAACTTTGTGGGAGAATTTACGGTTTTGTATAGTTTGTATCAAATTAATGTATGGTTTGCAGTATTAGGCGGAACAACAATTATATTAGGAGCTTATTATATGTTAAAAATGTACCAACAAGTAATGCTGGGAGAAACTAATACAAAAGTTTTTGCTGATGTTACTTTCCATGAAACATTTGTTTTAGTTATTATCATTGCGGTCATTTTCTTTTTCGGTATGTATCCAAGACCCATTAATGAACTAATTACTCCTAGTTTGGACCAAATTTTAAGAACATTATATAAAATTCAATAATAAACCGACTATTTTTAATATCAGGTGCCAATCCTGAATCACAAAATAATATATGAATACATTAATAGCAATAATAGGATTAGGTATTTTATGCCTTTTATTTGAAATTTTTGATGCTAGAAAAGCCATCATTCCGGTAGTCGTTATTGGATTATTGGCGGTGCTTGGATTAGATATATCTGAATATAATGCTGCTCCTCAATTTTATTACAACAACATGATAGTTGTGAGTAAATTTTCTTCGGCGTTTTCAGGATTATTTATCATTCTTACTATTTTCTTAGTGAGTTTAGGACATAAATTTTATGAAGGAAATCAAACTAAAATCTCCGATTTTATTGCCATAAAAATATTCCTGTTAGCGGGAGCAGTTGCTATGGTTTCTTTTGGAAACTTAGCGATGTTCTTTTTAGGAATCGAAGTTTTATCCATTGCTTTGTACGTTTTGGCGTCAAGCAACCGATTAAGCATTAAAAGTAACGAAGCCGGTTTAAAGTATTTCCTGATGGGATCCTTTGCTTCCGGAATTCTTCTTTTCGGAATTTGTTTGATTTATGGTGCAATGGGAAGTTTTGACATTGTGGAGATTAGCGAATTATCCCGCTCTGCTGAGTTACCAATTTGGTTTCCTATAGGGATTGTTTTAATTTTTATTGGAATGCTTTTCAAAATTGCCGCTGTTCCGTTCCATTTCTGGGCACCGGATGTATACGAAGGTTCTCCTGCACTGACTACCGCATTAATGAGTACTTTGGCTAAAGTAGTAGCTATTGCCACATTATACAAATTAGTAAAAACCATGAATGCTGATATTTCTCCGGCATTTCAATTAATTATTGTCATTGTATCTATTGCTTCAATGACTGTTGGTAATATTATGGCTTTACGCCAAATCAACGTAAAACGTATGTTGGCTTTTTCAGGTATTTCACATGCCGGATTTATGTTAATGACTTTATTAAGCACCGAAAAATCATCCGGAACTTTATTGTACTATACTTCGGCTTATGCCTTAGCCGGAATCGCAGCTTTTACAGTCATTTTATATGTTTGTAAAACCAGAGAAAACGAAGACCTTACTAATTTTCATGGCTTAGGAAAAAACAATCCTTTAATGGCAGCAATACTAACTGCTTCATTATTGTCTATGGCCGGAATTCCAATCTTTGGAGGTTTCTTTGCTAAACTATTTTTGTTCACCCAAACTATTCAGGCAGGATTTATTGTCTTAGTTGTAATAGCAGTGATTAACTCTATCATTAGTGTGGGTTACTATTTCAAACTAATTTTAGCCATGTACACTAAAGAGCCTAATGAAGCCAAAACTCCTACTTCACGTATCTATTATGCTGTTGCAGTGATTGCTATTGTGTTGAATATTGCTTTAGGTTTCTTCCCTTCTTTTGTTTTAGACTTATTGTAATACACTTTTATACCTCATACAAAAACCATCAAAGTACATTTTGATGGTTTTTTTGCTTTTTAAACAGCCTATAGCCAAAATCACAATTCCTAATAAAAGCATAAAAAAGAAATAGTTGCAAAAGGTTTTTAGTACATTTGTATATACAAATAAATTTTATTTAAAATGGAAAACAAACTTAAAATACAAATCTGGTCGGATATTATGTGTCCGTTTTGTTATATTGGAAAAAGAAGATTAGAGCATGCTATAGAAAAATTTGGACACAAAGATGCTATTGAAATTGAATGGAAAAGCTTCCAGCTGGATCCTAACTTTATAGCCGAAGAAGACGACAATTTAGTAGATCATCTTGCTGAAAAATACCGAAAAGATAAAGATTGGGCTATAGAATCATTAGAAAACATGACCCAAAATGCAGCTAATTCAGGATTAGAATTTCATTTTGAAAAAGCTATTATGGCTAATTCATTCCATGCCCATCGTTTACTGCATTTAGCCAAAGAACATCAACTAGGGAATGAACTTAAAGAATTGCTCTTTAAAGCCTATTTAACAGATGGAGAAGATGTAAATAACAAAGAGACCTTAACTAAACTGGCAATACAAGCAGGACTTGATGAAAAATCCATTACCGAAGTTTTAAATTCAAATGCCTTTGCTAATAAAGTACAAGAAGATATCTTAACGGCACAAAAAATAGGAATTCAGGGTGTTCCGTTTTTTGTTTTTGATAATAAATATGCAATTTCCGGAGCACAGCATGAAGAAATTTTTATAAAAACTTTGGAAAAAGTTTGGGAAGAAGGGCAATTTGAATCAAAAATTACTATCTTGAACACTCCAGATGCCGACAGCTGTGGCATTGACGGATGTAATTAAAAAGATAAAAATGAGTGCTATAAATAATGAAAAAATAATTCGATGGGGAATCATTGGATGTGGAGACGTAACCGAAAAAAAAAGTGGACCTGCGTACCAAAAAACAGCAGGATTTGAAATTGTTGCCGTAATGCGCAGAGATGCCGAAAAAGCAGCTGATTATGCTAAAAGACATGGTATCAAAAAACATTATTCGGATGCTGATGCCTTGATTAATGATCCTGAAGTAGATGCTGTTTATATTGCTACACCTCCGGATTCACATAAATTGTACGGTTTAAAAGTAGCCGAAGCAGGAAAGATTTGTTGTATCGAAAAACCTTTGGCCCCCAGTTACGAAGACAGTAAAGCTATTTCGGAAGCTTTTGAAAACAAAAATATTCCGCTTTTTGCTGCTTATTACAGACGCTCATTACCCCGTTTTAAACAAATTAAAAAATGGCTGGACGCCAATAGTATCGGGCAAATCAGGCATATTAACTGGCATTTAAGCAAGCCCGCTTCTCCACAGGATTTATCCGGTTTGTACAATTGGCGTACCGATGCTAAAGTAGCCAAAGGTGGCTATTTTGATGATTTAGCTAGTCATGGCCTGGATTTATTCAACTATCTTCTGGGTGATATTAAAGAAGTTTCAGGAATGAGCTTAAATCAGCAAAATTTATATTCAGCCAAAGATGCTCTTGTAGCCTGCTGGCTTCATGAAGACGGAATTACAGGAACAGGAAGCTGGAATTTTGGTACTGCAACCAGAGAGGACAAAGTCATTATTTATGGAAGTCAGGGAAGCATTGAATTTTCTGTTTTTGATGAACATCCTGTGGTTCTTTCTAATGAAAACGGAATTGTTCCAATGGTAATTGATCATCCTGAAAACGTTCAATTGCACCATGTGGAAGATATGAGAGCACAATTACTTGGAACTGGAATTCATCCTTCCAGTGGAAAAACAGCAACTCATACCAGCTGGGTCATGGATAAAATCATTGGTATAGTATAAAAACAAAAAAAGCTTCAGAACCACCCGAAGCTTTATTTAACTACACAAACTAATTAATTACTAACAAATAGCAAAATTTCTAACCATATTTTGATTATCATAATTCGTGCCAAAAAATGTTTTTAGTTATTTTTTGATTAAAAAAATTACAAAACAAGCTTATCCACCTCTGCAATTGGATCAGTCATAATAGTCGCAGAATCATCTAAAACTAAAACTTCATATTTTATAATTTTAGAATTCGATTCTTCAACTAAATAATACACTCCTTCGTCAAAGTTATTTAAATCATAACTTCTGACAATTTTCCCTTCAACCATAAGGCTCTCGCTATGGATTAATTTTTCGTTGGTATCATAAATACTTATTTTAACCTGATCAGTATCGTCTAAACCAAATGAGATCATTTTTTCTTGTCGAAATTCATTACGGAATGAAAAATTAACGGCCACAGCATACACATTCATAGCTAATAAAACTACTCCTGTTACTAAACTAATTTTTAAAATCTTTTTCATACTACTATTTTTAAGATTTATATTCATTTAACAATGTAAAGTTATTGCAGGCACAGCCATAAAAAGGGCAGTAGATTCTCCAGTTAATATGTTATATTACCTTTTACTAAAACGTTATCGTTTGATTCAGTTAATATTACATATTTTTTTGTTAATTTAGTATAGCCAACCAAATTGACCAAAAAATGAAATCAGCCTTACCTACCCTTAAAATCATCGAACCCTCTTTTGGAAGTTCTTTTACATTGACCAAATACAATATTAATTACAACTCCCATTTTTGGCATTATCATCCCGAAATTGAATTAATTTATGTCAATGGTGGAGCCGGAAAACGCCAGGTAGGAAGCCACATTTCGTATTATACCAATGGTGATTTGACTTTAATAGGGAGCAATTTGCCCCATTGCGGTTTTACTGACGAACTAACGGGAAATAAAAATGAAATTGTGATCCAGATGAAACCTGATTTTTTAGGAGAACATTTTTTTGAAATTCCCGAAATGGTGAACATCAAAAACCTATTACAACAAGCCAAATCAGGGATTACTTTTGGCGGAAAAACCAAAAGAAAAATTGGGAAGAAAATTGGAAAAATGGAAGACAAAACTCCATTCGAACGATTATTAAGTATTATCGAAATTTTGAATGAATTAGAATTAGCCACTGAAGATGCAACGGTTTTAAACGCCGAAGGTTTCCGAATGGAAATGCACGTTCAGGACAATGAAAGAATTAATTCTATTTTTAATTATGTAAAAGATCATTTTAAAGAACCCATTCGTTTAGAAGAAATTGCCGGTAAAGTCAGCATGACGGTACCTTCATTCTGTCGTTATTTTAAAAAAATAACCCATAAAACATTTACCAAATTTGTAAATGATTACCGACTGGTGCATGCCTGTAAATTATTAGCCGAAAAACCCATCAGTATTTCAGCGATTGCTTTTGAAAGTGGCTTTAACAATTTTAGCCATTTTAACAAATCATTCAAAGAATTTACCGGTAAGAATGCTTCTGAATACCGATATGAATTAAGGTCATTTTTAGAGTGAAAAACAGAACAAAAAAAAGACCCCTAAAAGGAGTCTCTCACTACTAACCTAACCAAAGTTAATTATTTAACCGCAACCGTTTTGTATACTTCTGAATAAGGATCAGACATGATAGTTGCAGTTTCATTAGCAACAATAATTTCATATTTCACCACTTTTGTTTTAGACTCAGCTACCAGGTAATAAACCCCGTCAGCTAAAGGATTCAAATCGTATGTTTTAACGATTTTGTCTTCTGATTTAAGCGGATTCAAATTCAATGTATACAGTTTTTCTGTATGTAACAACTGATCATTTGCATCATAAAGAGATACATTAGCTTTATTTACATCATTTAAGGCAAAAGTTACCATTTTTTTTGGGCTTACTTTTTCAACTTTAGAAAATTTAACGCCAGTTGCACGAGTATTTATAGCGATTAAAACAACTATTAATACTAAACTTAGTTTTAAAATCTTTTTCATAATTAGAAATTTTAGATTTATATTTCTTTTAACTGGTACAAAGATACCTTGCGAATATAGAATTAAACTACAGTGGCTTTTCATATTTATATGCTATATTACCTTTTACGAAAACGTTTTAGTTTAAATAAGACAATAAAACACAGTTAATAGGTAAAATAACATAGTTATCAACTACACGCACAATTTTCTTTCTATTTCAAAAAATAAATTTGTTTCAGAAAATCATAACTTTTAACGCTGTAAAAGGATTCAGCAATAACTCTATTGCGTAATTTTGTATCATGTATGCTTTAGTCGATTGTAATAATTTCTATGCTTCCTGCGAACGTGTTTTCCAACCGGAACTCAACGGTAAAGCCGTTGCGATTTTATCTAACAATGATGGTTGCGTAATATCCCGAAGTTACGAAGCTAAAGCAGCCGGCATTCCTATGGGAGCCCCGGCATTCCAGATTAAAGATTTAGTAAAAGAAAAAAATGTAAAACTCTTTTCTTCTAATTATGCCCTTTATGGCGATTTAAGCCGCCGTGTAATGGAAATTCTTAATCAGTTTACACCCAATATAGAGATTTATAGTATTGATGAAGCTTTCCTCAATTTTGACGGATTAAATATTCAGGATTATCATGATTATGGTCTCCAAATGAAAAATCGGGTTCGAAAGTGGGTTGGAATCCCAATATGCATCGGATTTGCAGAAACCAAAGCTTTATCTAAGGTGGCCAATAAAATTGCCAAAGAATTTCAGGATAAAACTCAGGGTGTATATGTTATTGATTCGGAAGAAAAACGCATTAAAGCTTTAAAATGGACTAAAATTGAAGATGTCTGGGGCATTGGTTATCGAATGCGTAAAAAAGTAAAAATAAGAAACATCAATACAGCTCTGGACTTTATACAACCACAACATGAAAACTGGATAAAAAGAGAAATGGGAGTTATTGGTCTCCGTTTAAAAGCAGAACTGGAAGGAAAATCGGTTTTAGATTTAGAACCCATTGCAGAGCAAAAGAAAAGTATTGCCATTACCCGAAGTTTCCCAAAACAGATCTCCGATTTTGATTTACTGCGGGAGCGTATCGCTACTTTTGCAGCAGTTTGCGCAGAGAAATTACGAAAACAACAATCCTGTTGCCATACTATAATAGTGATGCTCATCATTGATAAGCATACTGTAAAAACATCTAAATATTATTTCAACAAAGCAATCACTTTACCGTATGCGACTAATTCCACTTTAACTATTTCAAATGCCGCTATTGATTTATTTAAACAATTACATGAAGGAAACGAACATCTGAAGTTTAAAAAAGCAGGTGTAATCGTTAGCGAACTCATTGGTGAAAACCAAAAACAATTTCAACTATTCGAAGAAGAAAATCCAAAACATTTAGCATTAATGAAAGTGATGGATCATCTTAATACTAAAATGGGTGACACCAAAGTAAAACTGGCAAGCCAGAATTTAAGACTGACCTGGGATATGAATCAAAAACTTCTCTCTAATAAATATACTACCAAATTCGACCAGATACTGGAAATACGATGCGAATGAAAAAAGATCAAAAACTAAGCTTTTACAAACCAAATTACGAAAGCAAACTACAAATCCCTTTTATTCCTGATGGTGTTTCGGCAGGATTTCCTTCCCCTGCAGCTGATTTCATGGAGAACAATATTGATTTAAATAAAGAGTTGAGCGAAAATCCTCTGGCTACTTTTTATATTAAGGTAAAAGGAAATTCGATGATCGATGCCGGGATTGAAGACCAGGACGTACTCATTGTAGACCGCAGTATTGAACCGCAGGACAACAAAATAGCCATATGCTTTATCGACGGAGAATTTACAGTAAAACGCATTAAATTACAAAAAGACTGTCTTTACCTGATGCCTGAAAACAGCAATTATACTCCTATAAAAGTCACTGAAGAAAACGAACTCATTATTTGGGGAATTGTAACCTATGTGATAAAAAGAATATAAGAGATTCCATTTTAAAGTATCCAATCTTTTTGCAAAATCCCCAACTTTTACCTAATTCATTTAAACTTGACCTCTAATATTTTTATAAAAATAATATAAAACAAAAAATCCCGTTTCGTTAGAAACAGGGTTTTCATAAAGAAAGGGGACGAACCGAGCCGTTAGGCGAACACCTCGTACCTATAAAAAAAAGAGCCCCAACCTTTTCAGGTTGGGGCTCAATAAAGAAAGGCGACGACATACTCTCCCACAAAACTGCAGTACCATCTGCGCAGGCGGGCTTAACTACTCTGTTCGGGATGGGAAGAGGTGAGCCCCGCCGCAATAACCACCTTAAGGTCGTTTTGCAATGGGTGATTAGCTTTAGCTAGTCAACATTACACAATATCTTAACATACTGAGATAAAGAAAGTATTTTTATTTGTTAGAAAGTTTCTTCCCCCGATTGCTCGGGGGAGGATTTGTACATAAGCTTA
>NZ_FRCC01000007.1 GCF_900142775.1 Flavobacterium flevense | reverse complement strand
AAAATATTAGATGTTTTGAATCAATATCCTAATATGAAACTTGATATTCGCTCGCATACTGATAGCCGTGCTTCCTTTAAATACAACGAAGCTTTATCTGACAGAAGAGCTAAATCAACTATTAGCTGGTTAGTTCAAAACGGCATTAATGCAAATCGATTAACAGGTAAAGGATATGGGGAAAGCCAGCTGGTAAACAAATGTACGGACAACGTAAAATGTACCGAAGAAGAACACCAAATGAATCGTAGAAGTGAATTTATTATTACGGATTTGTAATCCAAATATTCTTTAATATCAAAAAACCCATCTCGTTTTTTAGAACGAAGATGGGTTTTTCTTTTTAACAATTAATCTATTAACAAACAACTATGATTTTGGTAACAAAACAGCATTTACAACATGAATTACACCATTAGATTGATTTACATCAGCAATTGTAACCTGAGACATTCCTCCTTTTTCATCTGTAACATATAATTTTTTTCCTTTCATCCAGGCTGTCAAAGTTCCGCCACTCACTGTTTTTAGAGTCGCTTTTCCATTTCCGGCTTTAATTGCTTTTGCAATATCAGATGCATTCATTTTTCCAGAGACTACATGATAAGTCAAAATAGTTTGCAGCATTTTTTTGTTTTCCGGTTTTAATAAAGTTTCTACAGTTCCTTTTGGTAATTTATCAAAAGCGGCATTTGTTGGGGCAAAAACGGTGAACGGTCCTTTTCCTTGTAAAGTTTCTACTAAATCGGCTGCTTTTACTGCAGCAACCAGAGTAGTATGATCTTTAGAGTTAACAGCATTTTCAATAATATTTTTAGTTGGATACATTGGTGCTCCGCCAACCGTTACTGCTTTTTGAGCGAAAGAAGTGACTCCAAATACTAATGCAAAAAATGCTACTGATAAAAATTTTCTGGTTTTCATAATGTATATTTTAAAGTTATATAAAGTCATTTACGACAATGTCTTCGATATGGTTTTAAAACAAATAAAAAATAAATCACTTTTTCAATTAAACACTATATATCAATCATTTACATCTGTTTATTTTTTTCTTAAAATAAAAAAAACAGTTCTAAAAACAAGAAACTGGGCTTTATGAGATAGGGTAACCTTAATTTTTAATGTGATTTTAGCTAGTGTAAAGATTTAATTAGTTTTCATTGTTTTCAATAGCAAATGCAACCTTCTCTTTTTATGAAAATTAAAACAAATAATACACTTGGAAAAAAGCAAAACAATAAAAATAAATTTCCTGCAAATAAACAAACTGAATTTCGTCTCAGAAAATTTACTGTTTCTGTCTCAATGTTTAACTATATTTGTAGATTAACAAAAATTATTAGAACAACCAAAGGCAAAGAATTAACAAAATGAAAAGAATGGTCAGATATATTTTTAAAAAAGCAATCATCATTTTGATGACTTTTTTTGTTTGTCTGCCGTGTTCTGCAAAAAAAGAATTCAAACAAATATTAGAAATTCCATTTTCTGATTTAGAGGCTTCGGAAAAACCAAATAAAAATTCGATTTGCCAAACCTTTACAAAATCAGAAAAGACAAAACTTTCTACTTCTAATCATAAAAAAAGTTTACAAAAATGGAATTACAATTGTGATTTAACTGTAATTCTTCACAAGACTTTATCTCTTCATTTCAATCCTTTTTTAAACTTTCAAATTGCTTCATCAGTACCTATTTACATATTGCATGAACAATACCTGATTTGATTTTTAATATAAATTTTCAATGCTTCAATAAGACTTTTATTGGAGTTTTCTGTATTTCATTTAATTAAATTTCAATTCAAATAACTATGAATAATCAATCATATACCGGAATGTTTACCACAGCATTACGCTGGGTAGCTGGCTGGACTTACTTTTCTGCTTTCTGGAGAAGACTATTATTAGAAAACAAACTCAATCCTGAAGAAGCAGGATATATTGGCGAAAAATTCAATCATTTCTTACCCAATGCACTTGGTATTAAACCTATTATTGAACATCTTGTTTCAAATCCTGACCTTCTTTGGTGGGCAATGATTTCCTTTACTATCATTGAGGGTATTGTTGGGTTATTTTTTATGCTTGGACTATTTACCCGATTGATGAGTATTGGTGTATTTAGCTTGGCCTTGGGAATTTTATTAGGTTCAGGATGGCTAGGAACAACGTGTTTAGATGAATGGCAAATAGGTGTTTTAGGAGTAGCCGCAGGATTTACTATTTTTCTTTCTGGTGGAGGAAAATATTCCCTTGACAACTATTTTATAAGGAAAAATAAAAGTTATACTTTAAAAAAATGGTTTCACTTCGCAGCATCAGGAACATTGCCTTTAGAAGAAAAAGTAATGAACCGAATTGTTCTGGTTGGCTCCCTTTTTATTTTAACACTAACCCTATTCACTAACCAATATTTTCATGGTGGCGTATATGGCAAATTACACAATCTTTCTGTTCGTCCCCATGTGAGTATCAGCAATCTTCAACTTCAAGATCAAACTTTATTATTTACTGTATTTAGAGATGAGGGAGCAGATGTGTATGGTTCTTTTCTAATTGGCATAAAACTGATAGATGAAAAAGGAAATACCGTTTTTGAGCAAACACAAAACCAACTTTCAAAACTGAGTTTAGCACAAATTAAAAATGCTTATGTAGCAAAAGTAAAACCTGGAAAACACAGCTTAATCCTTCCCTTAGGAGCAAAAGCAATATTGAGTTTTCAACAAAATGAATTTAAATATTTAAAAGGAAAATATACGCTGGAATTACTGGATATTAGCGGTGCAAAATGGCAAGAAAGTCTTTTTGTAAACTAAATATTTCTATTTTTTTATAAAAAAAGGTTTTCGAAAAATAGTATTTCGAAAACCTTTTTTACTACCTATAAAATGATTCTATTATAAATTTTTAATCACAAATTCACTTCTTCTGTTTAATTCATGCTGTTCTTCGGTACAGGATTCACTTGGCTGGCATTTTACAATCTGAACCGTTTCTCCATAACCTCGGGCAAAAATTCTTTTCTTATCAATACCCTGACTCAGGAAATACTCTCGGGTTGAATTAGCTCTCTGAGTTGATAAATCTAAATTATATTTATCATTTCCGCGATTATCAGTGTGTGAGCCTATTTCTACGACCATTTCCGGGTATTTTTTCATTAATTCGATTACTCGGTTCAAAATAGGTTTAGACTCTTTTCGAATATACCATAAATCATAATCAAAGTAAATAGGATCAGTTTTAATCAGTAATCGCTCTTTATCCTTAACAATATCTTTTTCGGCAGCAACGATAGCAGCGATCTTCTCTTTTTTCTTGGTTTCGGCATCTGCCAGCTGTTGCTTTTTCTTTTGTTGCTCAATCGCAAGTTCCTCTTCCTTAACAACTTTTATTGATTTTAAAGCCATCGAAGCATCATTTACTTTCTTTCTATCTTTATACAATTTCAGAAACTTTGAATCATTAGTATATTCTTCTTTAGACGCATATACGGTATAACTTTTTTCACAAGCTACTGAAAAAGAAAAACGTCCATCAGCAGTGGTAAAAGCGGATTCTATTTCTTTTTTATTAGCATCCTGCAAACTTACTTTTGCTTTTTCTAACGGAAGTTTAGTAGTAACATCAGTAATAATTCCTGAAATATATTGCATGCAATTTTCAACTACCAGTGGCTGGATTTCGCTTATTTCGTAAATATCATCTCCGCCTTTTCCGCCTTTTCTATTCGAAGCAAAATAACCGTGTTGTATATCTGAATCTATTACAAATGAAAAATCATCATATCCTGAATTTACTGGTAAACCAACGTTTACTGGCTTAACAAACTCGTTATTTTTTATTTCAGAAACAAAAACATCCATAAAGCCATAACCTGCATGACCATTCGAAGAAAAATACAATTTGTTATCTTTCGAAATAAACGGAAACTGTTCTTTTTTATCCGTATTAATTGTGGATCCAAGATTTTTTGGCGTACCATAATCGGAACCTAAAATGGGTACACTGTAAATATCAAAAGAACCTATTGAACCCGGCATATCTGAAGCAAAATACAATGTTTTTTCATCCGTACTCAATGCTGGATGTTCTACAGAGTAATTATCACTGTTAAACGGTAAAGCGGTTATATTTCGCCATTTTCCATCAACTAATTCGGCTTTAAAAATTTGAAGTACCGAAACTTTATTTTCGTTTTTAACTCTTACCCCATCTTTAGAATTATTGCGTGTAAAATACATTGTTTTTCCGTTTTTTGTAAAAACAGCATTCGATTCATGCAAAGGAGAATCTAATTCGACAGCAAACTTTTTAATGGAATCAACATTCATATTCTTAAGCGAAACCGACATTAAATCTAAATAACTCTCATTATTCCATTTATATACTTTTTCGAATGTAAACGGTTTTCTTTTTACAGCTGCAAAGACTAGTTTGTTTCCTAAGAGAACAGCTCCAAATTCTGAATTATGCGTGTTGATATTCAAATTTTTAATATCAAATCGATTGCCTAAAGCCGAGATGTTTTCCAGAATCAGATTGTCTTTTTCAAGATTCTCAATCGTTTTTTGGTTATTGGTACTTAAATAATAATCCCGCATTACCTTATTGGCTTCGTCATAATTTCCGGAAGCTTTCAGCGTTTGTGAATATTTAAAATAATATTCAGCATCAGCTGCTTCGGGAAACATCGAAATCAAAAAACGATATTGTCGCTGAGCATTCGCATAATCATTGGTATAATAATAGCTGTCTGCTAAGTTTTTTACTACTTCAAAGGAGCGATTTTGATCTATAATCCTTTCATACACCGGAATGGCTTCGCTATAATATGTTCTTTCGAATAAGCGTTTGGCTCTTTGTAAATCCTGTGTTTGTGCCTGAGCAAATTGTAGTGTGAATACAATTAAAATAAGGTATATTCTTTTCATTGCTGTCATATTAAAAGAATCTAGGTGATTTATCATATCCTTTGCCTAAAAGATCGATATTAAACAAAACAAAAACTTCATGGGTACCGGAATTGAACTGCCCTAAATTAGAAGTGGTATAGTCATAAGCATAACCTACATTAATCCCTGGTGAAACTTTAATGCTCATCAAAGCGCTTACAGCATCATC
Source organism: Flavobacterium flevense (assembly GCF_900142775.1). Lineage (GTDB taxonomy): Bacteria > Bacteroidota > Bacteroidia > Flavobacteriales > Flavobacteriaceae > Flavobacterium > Flavobacterium flevense. Next base: position 249,805 of record NZ_FRCC01000007.1, on the reverse strand, counting down.
AAATCGATAGGCCGCGCCTAATTCAAACTTTTCATTAAATAATACATTAGCCGAAACATCTAAGGAAACCGCTGAACCGGCAACAATTTTAGACATAAAAGCAGGCTTTAATTTAAAAGTATCTGATAAATTAAAAACATAACCTCCGGTGAAAAACATGTGGATTTTTTCAGAACCAAAAGCATTGATCCCGGAGCGCTCTTCAATATGTTTTGATGAAAGTAAATTAGGTGTTGATAAACCCAGATAGTAATGATCTGTAAAATAATAAGCTCCTACCCCTATATTTGGGAAAATAGTATTAATATTTTCTTCAAAAGCAGGATCTGTTGATGAGTCACCAGTTTCAAATTGAAAACCGTTAAAATTAGTTTTAAACGAAGTAAAACCCGCTTTTAATCCAAATGATAATTTGGCTGTAGTATTCAAATCTAAAACATAGGCAAAATCAGCATAGAAATTATCTTCTTTTTTTGCTCCGTCGCCAATGTCGTCAGAGATTAATGAAAACCCCATTTCTACTTTTTTAGTTAACGAAGTATGTCCAAAAAAATTGAAGGTTTTAGGAGCTCCTTCCATTCCTGCCCATTGCGAACGATATAAAACTCCAAAATCTAACATTGCCTGTGTACCGGTTGCATAAGCCGGATTGACAATATTCATATTATACATATAATGAGTGTATTCAGGATCTTGTTGTGCTGATGCTTTTATTATAAATAATAAAAAGCTTATGATAAGTATTTTTCTTTTCATTAGAAATTTAATTTTTAGTGTAACAAAAATCAACTATCGGTTTAAGTATAGTCTTCCCTGAAGTGGTTTTCTATTTCCTTTATTAGGATGCAGAATATAAAAGTAAACTCCGTTAGGAGCTACTCCGTCAATTCCCACTTTATAATCCGAATTTTTACCGTCCCATGCCGGTTTATCTTTATTCCCTTTAAAAAGTAAATTTCCGTAGCGGTTATAGATTTCTAATGCAAAATCAGGATAAAGGAATTCAATTTGCGGAATTCTGAAAGTATCATTTCTGCTATCTCCATTTGGTGAAAACCCATCCGGAATAAAAACAGTACAGTTCTCAAGTGCGAAAGAAGTCGTGTTATTATCTAAAACAACTGCAATACAAGCATTCGAATCATTGACTAAAGAATGGAGTGTAAAATTTGTAGTTCCTGAATTTGCTAAAAGTTCCATAGGAATTATAAAGCTGGCTTCTCCTGAGCTAACTTCGGCGCTAATTGTTTGATTTGAAGCCATATTTGCTCCAGTCAATGAATAATTAAAAGTAACATTAGTTATATCACCCAACCCTGACAACTGAACGACTGTATCTCCTTCTAAACATTCATTCTCAATGCTCAAAGAAATTTCTGAAACATCCGGTGTGGCATTAATTGTAAATATTTTTGATAAACTTACAGCACTAGTACAGCCTGTAGTCCTGTTTACAATATTAGTGATAGTAAAAACCGTATTGGTTCCTGTATTAGGAATTAAATTAGCCGGTATGGCAAAATTTGCAACGCCATTTACAGCCGTAAAATCTATTTGTTGATTTGCAGCTGTATTATCACCCGAAAGACTGTACGTAATTCTATAACCTCCATTTGCTAAATTAGTATCTCCCGAGATTACAACTGCGGCATCATAACCACTACAAATTGGTTCAATTGTAACAGTAGCAGTATTAATTTTAGGCAAAGGAGAAATAGTCAACACATCAGAAATGATTCCTAAAAGATTCGTACAAATTCTACGACTTTCTGTTCGGACAATGTTTGTAATAGTAAAAGTATAACTACCTATAGCCGGAAGATTTACTTTATCAATATCAAAAACAAAATCGCCATTCACAAATTCATCATTTACTGAAAAAGATCTTGTAGTTGTACCATCAAAAAGACTGTAGGTAACAATATAATTCCCCGGAGGAATATTTTGAGGTCCTTTAGTCAACGTGGCTGTATAAGTAGCTGTAGCTATTTTGTCTTCACAAATATCCGAATTAACAACTAAGGTGCTTCCTCTAAAATCCAATGGATCTTCGATAATAATTTGAACTCTGGTTTCTGAAAAAGTACAAATAGGATTAGACGATAAAACCTTATATACAAAACTATAAACTCCGGCTCCAAAGTTATTGTAGATGTTTTCTACATTAATTCTGTTATCAGCAGTAGATGTTAACTCATTTGTACCGGACAAGTCAGTCCATCTTCCGCCAGTATCTTCTCCTGCGAGTCTGTCATTCAAATTGAGGTTGCTATGCACACTTAGATCATCGGTACTACAAAGCAATAAATTAGATGGTGCTCCGGAATCAGGTTTTTCAAAAATAGATACTGAAACTGTAGCTGATTGCTCCGGACAGGTATCTACAGCAGCAATTGTATATGTGTACAGATAAGTTCCTATACCTAAAACATTTGGTTTAATTGTGTTTCCCACTAAAGAAGCTGGATTGCTAATAGCTGTCCATACACCATTTTGCTGTGGTCCCAGTTGAGTTCCGTCAAATGCCTGAAACAAATTAAACAATTCATCATCATCACAGGCAGTAACATTAGGACTGGGAATACCTGCATATGGTCCAATTTTGAGAGTAACTGTAGCCGTATTAATTGTACAACTTGAAGGATCCTGAACATAAGTATAGGTATAAATACCGCTATTACGTAAAGTTTGAACATTTACAAATCCATTAAAAGTACTTTCTTCTAATGGCTTGGAGTTATCAATCCAAGTTCCGCCTGTTGCAGGACTTCCTCCTAAAAGACTAAAAAGATTAATACTGCTATTAGCAGGATCCTGAATATTACAAATAGTTACGCTATTGTCTTCTCCAGCACATTGCGAATAACTATTTGTGGATAAAAAAAACAAAAAAAGAAAAGAACATTTTATAAAATTGGCTTTTATAAAAGAAAGTAATTTTACTATCATACAGTACTTTTTAGGGTTAGATTTGGGGTAAAGTAAAGCTAATGTAAGAAATAAAGTAGTAAGAATATCAAAAAAAATCGACAAAATACATCAAAAACGTTCTACATCTTATTTTGAGAAAACTATTTCTAAAATAAGATATAAATTCTTTCAGTTTTGAAATTACCCGAAAATTAGTTCAAAAAAAAAGGTCCCGCAAATTGCGGGACCTTTCAATTATAAAAAAGTTTGAGAATTATTTTTTCTCTGATTTTTCCATTTTAGCTTTCAATGCAGCTAATACATCATTGTTATCTCCTAAAGTTGCAGCTGGTGCATTAGTAGTAGAAGCAGATGAAGTATTTTCAGTTGCAGCTTTCACATTTTTCTCTTCTTCTTCACGGAAGATAGCTGTGTGAGAAGCAACTACTCTTTTGAATTCTTTGTTGAATTCAATTACTTTGAAATCAGCAGATTCACCTTTTTTCAATTTCTTTCCGTCTTCTTTTTCAAGGTGACGAGTAGGAATGAAAGCAACGATATCATCTCCAAATTCTACAGTAGCTCCTTTGTCAACAATTTCAGAGATTTCTCCGTTGTGGATAGTTCCCACTGCGAAAGAATCTTCGTATTGATCCCAAGGATTAGCAGTAGTTTGTTTGTGACCTAAAGATAATTTACGTCCGTCAACATCTAATTCTAATACAACTACGTCTAATTTTTCACCAACATTTACAAATTCAGATGGGTGTTTGATTTTCTTAGTCCAAGACAAGTCAGAGATGTAGATTAATCCATCAATTCCTTCTTCTAATTCTACGAAAATACCAAAGTTTGTAAAGTTTCTAACGATACCTGTATGTTTAGAACCTACCGGGTATTTAGAAGTAATATCAGTCCAAGGATCCTGAGATAATTGTTTGATACCTAATGACATCTTACGATCGTCTCTGTCTAAAGTTAAGATTTGAGCTTCAACAACATCACCTACTTTTACGAAATCCTGAGCAGAACGTAAATGAGTAGACCATGACATTTCAGAAACGTGGATTAAACCTTCAACACCTTCAGCAACTTCGATGAAAGCTCCGTAATCAGCAATAACAACTACTTTACCGGAAACTTTATCACCAATAGTTAAGTTAGCATCTAATGCATCCCATGGGTGAGCGTTTAATTGTTTCAATCCTAATTGAATTCTTGTTTTCTCATCATCAAAATCAAGGATTACAACGTTCAGTTTTTGATCTAATTCAAGAACTTCAGATGGGTGGTTGATTCTTGACCAAGAAAGGTCAGTAATGTGGATTAATCCGTCAACACCACCTAAGTCAATAAATACACCATAAGAAGTAATGTTTTTAACAACACCTTCTAATACTTGTCCTTTTTGTAATTGACCGATGATTTCTTTTTTCTGTACTTCAATATCAGCCTCGATAAGCGCTTTGTGAGATACAACAACATTTTTGAATTCGTGGTTAATTTTTACCACTTTGAATTCCATAGTTTTATTTACATAAACATCGTAGTCTCTAATTGGCTTAACATCAATTTGAGATCCTGGTAAGAACGCTTCAATTCCAAAAACGTCAACGATCATACCACCTTTAGTTCTGCATTTAACGAAACCATTAACGATTTCTCCTGTTTCATTAGCTGCAATAACTCTATCCCAAGATTTAATAGTACGTGCTTTACGGTGAGATAATACTAACTGACCTGTTTTGTCCTCACGGATGTCAATTAATACCTCAACTTTGTCACCTACTTTTAAGTTTGGATTGTAACGGAATTCATTTAAAGAAATAACACCTTCAGACTTAGCATTGATATCAACGATAACGTCTCTATCAGTAATTCTAACTACAACTCCTTCAACTACTTCTTCCTGGTCAGTAGAGATGAAAGTTTTAGATACTAGTTCTTCAAACTCTAATAAGTTTTTTTCATCTACTGCATCAATACCTTCTTCAAAGTTGTGCCAGTTAAAATTTGCTAAAAACTCTTCTTGTGATTTAATTTGTTCAGACATGCTGATAAAATATTTGTATTCTGCATTCTCTCGAGTTTCTTAATGTGATAGAAAACAACAGAAGTTGTTTGTATAATTAGTTGATACCTAAAGGAAACTCTTATTCACCAAAAGGTGTGCAAAATTAATTCTTTTTTACGAAACTACAAAACAAATCCCGCTGATAATCACCACTAAACCCAAACTCTACGCCATTTATACACTTTTTTTCTTTTTCAACAGCACAATGAGTTGGTTTTCAAAGCACTTCCCTCCTGCTGTCCGCTCTATCTCTTGTCTCGTCCCAAAAGACGAGACAAGAGGATGCCGCTGCCATCAGGGCTATTTAGTTCGTTTTATTTTCAAAATACATTTTGTAAAGATATTTTGATATATTTGAAAACAAATACTGACGTTTATCAGACAAAGCTAGCCAATTTTGGGCCGATAGGTATGATAAAATCAGGCCTATCTACAAGTTAGTGATAATTTTACAAGATAAGCAGTTTAAACAAGAACAATAAATGGACGAAATATTTCTGACAATAATTTTAATTTTAGTAGTTCTGATTCCTACTGCTTTTTGTATTTGGTTAGTGTATATTTTATATTCAATCCCAGCCAAAAGCGGACAAAAGAAACTTGGAATATTTCTTTCTTCAATAGTTGGATTATTTTTTATTTATATAGCTGTAAGTATGATATTTGAAGATGAATTATTTTCAAAAAATGAAGCCGAAAATTTATTAGCTGAACAAAATATTACTTTAAATAATGATTTTGAACTTCTCGAAAATAAATCAATGTCAGCAATCGGCGATTACTACCATACATTTACTTTAAAAATTACTGCGGAAGATAAAATAAAGATAATTAACGAAATTAAGAGCTCTAAAAATTTCAATCTAGATTCTAAAATTGAGAATTATTTTGACAATCGAGAGGATTATTACAATGGCCCTAAAAGAATTAAAAATTATGAAACTGAAAAGCAATTCGTAAGAGAACTTTTTGAACCGCAAGGAAAAGGAAATGCACCAACTTGGAGAAAAATAGAAGTTGACAAAAATGAGAATACACTAACATTTGAAGATATTGCTGAATAAAAAACTACCCGATAGCGCGGATTTGCAATCCGTGCCGGTAAAAATGAGCAAATAGAAATACTTTGTCGAGCCACTTACGGAGTTCCCTCATTCTTCGGAAAGACAAGTTTGCGGCTAAGAATACTTTAACACAAGAGCGAGAAAGTTCTTTTCGTGCCCGCATTTATAATTAATTTTTTTTTAAAGTATATTTACAATACAAAAGCCGCCTGTTTCAATATAGAAACAGGCGGCTTTTTTTAATTTAATATGTAATTTGAATTATACTAATCGCTCAACATTTACAATTTCTAATTCCTTTTGTTCAGTATTAAAATTCCAGTGAATTACATCGCCTATTTTACATCCAACTAGAGCCAAACCAATGGTACTTAAAATAGATTCGGTATTATTGCGTCTTTTTGCACGATCAGGTGCTACAAGAGTATATATTTCCTCCTGATTTGTAGTTTTATTTTTAACTGTAACTTTTGTATCAATTGTTACCACGTCTAAAGGCAAATTTTTTCGTGTAACCTGTTTTGCTTTTTTTAATTGATTTTTTAAAACTTCTTCTTCTTCAACAGTTACTTTTTTTCTTCTAACATGATCTTTAATCAAATCATAAATACCTGTTGTTAATACAATTTCTTGTTCTGCAGCTTGAATCATTTTTTGTTCTTTTTATATCAATACTTAAAGCTTCATTGAATAGTACCCAAAATTATTCCTCCCCTATACTTTCGAATTGGAAAAGAACAACAATAAATCAGCTTAGTAATGATTGATGAATTATTAATTTATAAAGAAATAGGAAAAATTCCCTGCCTTGGGCGGACAGGGCTTACTTTATAAACTCTTTAGAACATTTTAAGAATGAGTCGTCATGCAAATAGAACAATATAAATAACTGCCCTATTGCAACGGTAATGATTGAATAAAAAAATGAGAAATCCATAGTCTTTTCAATTGAAACAGCAAGCTACAAATTATAAAGGGAACAACCACTTCTTTTAACAATTTGAAAACAATTAAAGCAGTAACTAGACAAGTGAAAAAAACAAGATATCGATATTCCTAAATTTAGAATCTGCTAAGTGTCCTCATGAAGCAAATTTTATAGAAGTAATTTAAAACACTGACTTTTAAACCATTTAAAAACTGAAAAATTGACATTTCATTCTTAAAAATTAATAAAATTTTCAGAATCAAAAAGACATAAAAAAAGCCAACAACTAACGTATTGTCAGTATTTTGCAAATGGTATTTTCTTTGCTGTTACACTATAAAAATATTGTTTAACTTAAAATTTTATTATTATTATGACACTTGTTAGATATCAAAATCAATGGCCTGGTTTATTTGACAGATTTTTTAATAATGATTTCGAAGGTTGGAATAGAAATAATTTTTCAATGACCAACACTACTCTACCTAATTTAAATATTAAAGAAACGAAAGATTCTTTTTTAGTAGAAGTAGCTGCTCCCGGTTTTGAAAAATCAGATTTCAAAATTGAACTGAATAATGATTTATTAACAATCTCTTCAGAAAAAAAAGTAAACAATGAACTCAAAGACGGAGAAAGAATTACCAAACAGGAATTTAGCTACCAGTCTTTCAGTCGCTCCTTTACGCTTCCTGAACATGTGGATGAAGAAAAAATTTCGGCTAAATATGAAAACGGAATTTTATTTATCGATATTCCTAAAAAAGAAGAAGCGAAACCAAAGCCTCCAAAACTTATCAGTATCAAATAAACCAAACTGTTAGCTAAAAACAAAAAATGAGTTAGGAATTACCTAACTCATTTTTTATAGGATTACGTTTAAAAGTATCTTTAATGCTTGTAATTTTCAATCACCTTCGGATCGTGTTTGTGCTTAAACAAAATGCCAAAAGCCACGGCAATTATCAAAGCATACAAAGCAAATGTCAACCAAATGGTTTGCCAGTCTTTCATAAAAACAGCCTGACTTAAAACTCCGTCTGTATCAATTTTTATATTCTGATTTTTAAGAAAATCAATCATCAACACATTTGACGGTTCCGTTTTTAAGAAACCGGCTAATTCTGTAGTATTCGTAAATGATTTGGTAAAAAAACGATCTATTGCCCATCCTGAAGTAAAACTCCCTATCACAGCACCAAAACCATTCGTCATCATCATAAACATTCCCTGAGCAGAAGCCCGGTTTTTAGAATCGGTATTGGTTTCTACAAATAAAGAACCTGAAACATTAAAAAAATCAAATGCCATTCCGTAAACAATACAAGACATAATAATAAGCCACAAGCCATCCAGCGGATTTCCAAATGCAAAAAAAGCAAAACGCAATACCCAGGCCATCATACTGATTAACATTACTGTTTTTATCCCAAAACGTTTCAGGAAAAAAGGAATTGCCAGTATAAATAAAGTTTCGGATACCTGAGAAACAGACATAATGATGGTGGAATATTTCACAACAAATGAATTTGCATATCTAGGAAAATATTTAAATTCATCTAAGAAAATATCTCCGTAGGCATTCGTAAGCTGTAATGTACTGCCCAGAAACATCGAGAAGATAAAAAACAAAGCCATTTTATAATCGGCAAATAACTTAAAAGCACCTAAACCCAGTATATCCACTGTAGAAGCATTTTCTTTTATCAGTCTTTGCGGTTTGCTTTCCGGTAAAGTAAAAGCATAAATACCTAATATTACCGCTACAATTCCGGCTATGTAAAACTGATAAGCAGTTGCTTTATTACCGGTTAGATTAGTTATCCACATCGCGGCAATAAAACCAATAGTTCCATAAACCCTGATGGGCGGAAAATCTTTTACAATGTCGCTTTTATTAAGGAGTAGTCCATTATAAGAAACAGAATTACACAATGAAATAGTGGGCATATAAAAACACATTGCCAGTAAAATAACATATATAAAAGTGGTGGAGTTAGTTACTATGGGCAAACAAAACAACACTGCTGCATACAGTAAATGAAGTATTCCGTATAATTTTTCGGCATTTACCCATCTGTCAGCGATTATTCCTGTTAGTGTAGGCATGAATAACGAAGCGATTCCCATGGTACTAAAAACTAAACCAAATTGAGTACCATCCCAGTTTTTTGTTCCAAACCAGTAATTTGCAATTGTAATTAACCAGGCTCCCCAAACAAAGAACTGGAGAAAACTCATTAACGCTAGCCTAAATTTAATACTCATTTGAAAGAATTTTGATATTTATAAAATTCCGAAAATCAAATACTGGTTTTTACAACAATCAACTCCTAAGAATTTCATTTACTACCTCTAAAACCAAATCAAACTGCTCTGCACGTGTCAGATTAGAATTGTCTATTTCTACCGCATCATCAGCTTTTGCTAAGGGCGAATTACTCCTATGAGTATCAATATAATCGCGCTCTACTACATTATTAAAAACTTCTTCAAAAGTAACGGTATCCCCTTTTTGAAGCAATTCGTCATAGCGTCTCTGAGCACGGGTTTGAGCACTGGCTGTCATGAATATTTTAAGTTCAGCTTCCGGAAAAACAACCGTTCCTATATCCCTTCCATCCATCACAATACCTTTGTCCTTCCCCATTTCCTGCTGTTGCTCGACTAATTTAGTGCGAACTTCTGTAATCTCAGCTACTTTACTCACAAAACCGGAAACTTCAAAACTTCGGATTTGTTTTTCTACGTTTTCACCATTCAGATACATTTCGGCAAAACCCAATTCGGCATTAAACTTAAATTGCAAACGAATTGTTGGCAAACTTTTTATTAAAGATTCTTTATCAAAAAAATCATTATTAATATATCCTTTTTGCATCGAAAAGAAAGCAATTGCACGGTACATTGCTCCCGTATCTATAAATACATACCCTAAATGTTTTGCCAGTTGTTTTGCCAAAGTACTTTTGCCGGTAGAAGAAAATCCGTCAATTGCAATTATAATTTTTTTATCCAAAATGAAGTTATTGAAATTATTAAGTAAATAAAAAGCAATAAAAGTACATTTTTTTAGCCTTAGCAAGCAAAGATTCCGGGGATATAATTTAGAAAAAACAAAAACGGCTACTGAATGTTTTCAATAGCCGCTTAGGTTAACAATTTGATTACAATTATTTATCTTTTGTAAAAGGAATTTTTCTGGTTTCACTTACAATCATATCAAATCCCGTTTTGTCTTCGTTGAACTGAAATTTCAAACCGGCACGTTTAGATTCAAAAAAATCTTTACCTATAGGACTTAATGAAAATTCCGGATAATCAGTAATTTCAACATTTAAAAGAGTATTTTTCTCTGTAATTACAATTTTAATAGGCATTCTGGAATTAGAATAACTTCCTAAATAAGGATCTAAAATAATATCTTTCTCAATTATTCCCTTGTCAGAAGTCCAGCTGTTATTGGCCCCATTAATATCAGGAAAAACATGATTCGGATCCAACGTTATACTTTCTATTTCTTCTGTCGAATGGTGTTTAAAAGTCCACTGCACATTTTTTTGCCAAACCTCTACAGGCAGTTTAACGCGCTCTGTTTTTCCGCTTTTTGTTTTGATGTCCATAATCACCGGCATTGGCATTTTTTCAAAATTCTCAATGGTAATTAAAACACCGTTTTTAGGATCATTTTTAATGTATTTTATCGCATTAACGCCCTGATCAAATTGCCAGTTGTATTGAAACCATCCTCTCCAGAACCAACTTAAATCTTCACCGCCTACATTTTCCATTGTTCTGAAAAAATCATCCGGTGTAGGATGCTTAAAAGCCCATCGTTCTACATATGTTCTAAAAGCTCTGTCAAAGCGATCTTCACCTAAAATTTGTTCTCTTAGTATAACTAATCCCGCACTGGGCTTGGAATAACATAAAGTACCAATGTTTGCTTCTTTCATATTATCCGGTGAACTCATCATGGTTTCTAAATCGGCTCTTGTATAAGTAGACGCACTCTCATGCATGTCTTCTTTTTCACCTTTATACTCGCCATTATTAAAATCAACATCACTCAATGTATTAATAAAAGAGTTAAATCCCTCATCCATCCAGGCAAATAAACGTTCATTAGAACCTACAACCATCGGAAACCAGTTATGTCCAAATTCATGATCAGTAACTCCCCACAGGCTTTTCCCTTTAGCTTTCCATCCACAAAAAACAATTCCCGGATATTCCATTCCTCCTTCATTCCCTGCTACATTTGTCGCTACAGGATAAGTATATTCCAGCCATCTTTTAGAATAATTCTCTATCGAATGTTTTACATATTCTGTAGAACGTCCCCAGGCTTCGTTTCCTGCACTTTCTTCCGGATAAGCAGATAAGGCTAATGCTTTTTTTCCGCTTGGTAAATTAATTTTGGCTCCATCTAAAATAAAAGCTGCCGAAGATGCCCATGAAACATCACGAGCGCTATTCAACTTATAATGCCAGGTTTTAGTAGTTGAAGCCGGAGCTTTAGCCGCTACTACATCTTCAACAGAATGAATCATCACTGTCTGGTCACTTTCTTTAGCCTGATTGAATCGTTTGAATCCTTCTGATGAATACACTTCTTTTGGATTTAATAATTCTCCGGAACAAACTACAATATGATTGGACGGAACGGTAAGAGAAATATCAAAATCACCATATTCTAAATAAAACTCTGAAGCACCCAGATAAGGATTTGTATTCCAGCCTCTAATGTCATCATACACACACATACGCGGATACCATTGCGCTATAGTAAATATTTTTCCGTTTTTAGTTTCCAGCACTCCTGTTCTATCCGAGCCTTCATTAGGAGAAATATAGGAAAACTCTATTTTGAATTCTACTTTTCCTCCTTTAGATTTTAAGGTTTCAGGTAAAAAAATCTGCATACGGGTATCGCTAATCAGATATTTAGCCTCTAAATCTTTAACTTTCTTATTATCGATTTTAATTATTTTAACCGATTTAATTTTATGACCTCCATCAAAAATTTGTCCTTGTTTTCCGTTTCTACTTCCGGTTACAGGTACAATTGCTTCACCACGGGAATCTTCTTTAAATAAGTTTTGATCTAAATTTAGCCATAAAAACGACATTTCATCCGTACTATTATTGGTATAAGTAATAATATCAGTACCTGTGATTTCATTTGTTTTTTCATTTAAACTGGCTGTCAGTATGTAATCGGCACGATTTTGCCAGTATGCAACTCCTGGTTTTCCACTTGCTGAACGTGTACTTGTTCCATTTTTAGTATAAAAAAACGGAGCAAAAGCATCGTGGTAATCATAGTTAGATTTTTGCTTTAAAATGGTAGTTTCCTGAGCTGTTAGAGCGCTTGCCCCTAAAAAAAGAGCTATTTGAAAGATAACTCCCAATCGAATGTTTTTCATATATTTTCAATTTGAAACAAATTAATAAAAAAAATTACACATTACTTTAATATAATTTAAGGTTTAATTAAAATTTATGAAATATATTTATGCGGACTTAACTTATTTAAAAAAATACGCTTTGATTACAACAATTTCTAATTCCGAACTTACAGCAAAAATAAATCATAAAGGAGCAGAATTATGCTCTTTAAAATCTAATTCAACCAGTAAAGAATACATCTGGGAAGGGAATCCTGAATACTGGGGAAAACATTCACCTGTATTATTTCCTATTGTGGGAACACTTAAAAACAATTCTTTTAAAATTGGAAATTCTCAATATAATTTATCCAGACATGGCTTTGCAAGAGATTTAGTATTCGAATTAACAGATAAAAAAGAAGACAAGGCTGTTTTTTCGATTCAATCAACAACTGAAACCTTAAAAGTTTATCCTTTTGAATTTGAATTACAAATTATTTACACTCTTGAAGGTCCAAGTCTGAACATTGAATACAAAGTAATTAACCGAAGTAAATCTAAAATGCCTTTCTCCATCGGGGCACACCCTGCTTTTGCATTAGAAGGAAATTTCGAAAACTATGCAATTGCTTTCGAAAAAGACGAACCTTTGGTTTATAATCTTTTAGAGAATGATTTAATTTCAGACAAAACGGAAACAATCGAAAAACAGGATGATTTAGTAGCAATAAATTATGCTTTATTCGAAAATGATGCACTTATATTTAAAAATCTGAAATCAAAAAGCTTAACTATAGTAAAAAACAAAACGACGTTACTTGAAGTTGCTTATAATGGATTTCCGCATTTAGGAATCTGGACTAAGCAAGACGCTCCGTTTATTTGTATCGAACCTTGGTATGGTTACTCAGATACAAATGATGCTACAGGGAATATTTTTGAAAAAGAAGGCATTCAAATAATAGAAGCTAATGAAGTTTTTGATTCAAAATTCAGTATTGCGATTTTTTAAAATTAATAATTGTAAAATTACTATTTAATACCCGTATCCTAATTAATATAATTATAGTAAATACTTTACAGCTAAAAAACATATATTTGCGTAGCTAACTGGCATTTTACATCAAAAATGCCAGGCTATGAACGACTATGAAAAAACTCACTCTCTCTGTCATTATTTTATTATTTTCGATAACACTACAAAGTCAGACTTATATTAAAATTAACGGATTATCCGCTTTAGTGGGAGTACCACAAGTAGGAATAGAAACAAGCATTGGAGCCAAATCTACCCTGAGTATTGATGTTTTTGCGTCATTCTGGAAATCTTTTGATGGAAAACCCATGCAGGCAGTCATGTTAACACCGGAATACCGCTACCATTTTAAAGAAAAATACAATGGTTTGTATGTAGGTGCTCATACCGGACCTGATGCTTATAAATTACAGAAATGGAATTACTGGGGAACTAATAAATATGAAAAAGGTTTGGGTTACCGGATAGGTGCCACCATTGGTTATCAAAAAAAATTAAGCGATAAATTAACATTAGATGCTTTCTTAGGAGGTGGATGGCATCAGGGATTTTACAAAGGATATTATACTGATGGAACGCCCGGAAGATATGAATCAGCTACAAAGTATAATAAAAGCGGGGAATGGCTTCCTTATAGAGGTGGTATTATGATTTCTTATAAGTTATAAAGAATCAAATTTAGATAAAGAGTTCACATACAGCTGCTCCACTTTTTTTCTGGCCCAATCTGTTTTTCTTAAAAAAGTCAAACTTGATTTTATGCTTGGATTTTCAGTGAAACATTTAATTTTTATTAATTCGCCTAAAGTGTCAAAACCATAAAAATCTACTAATTTTTCTAATATTACTTTTAATGTTACTCCGTGAAGCGGGTCATTTGATGTTTGTTTTTCCATAAAGCAAATTTATACCAATTTCATTAAAAAATTGTGGAATTTTAGTAATTGTTCTACATTTGCAATCCTATGCTAAAAACTGTCAACATACTTAACAAAAGAGCTCGATTTGATTATGAAATAATCGAAAAATTCACTGCCGGAATTGTTCTTGCAGGAACAGAAATCAAATCTATCCGTTTGGGAAAAGCAAATATTACCGAAAGTTTTTGTGAATTTAGCGGTACTGAACTCTTTGCTATCAACACTTACATAGAAGAATATTCTTTTGGTAACCAATTTAACCATAAATCCAGAAGCGAAAGAAAATTGCTTTTAAACAAGCGAGAATTAAAAAGTCTTGCCCGAAGTGTACAGGCCAAAGGTCTTACGATTATCCCCTTGCGCTTGTTTACAAATGAAAAAGGCATTGCAAAACTGGAAATTGGACTTTGCAAAGGAAAGAAAAACTACGACAAACGGGAATCTTTAAAAGATCAGGACACCAAACGTGACTTAGACCGTATCAAAAAAGCTTTTAATTAATAGTTATTTTTTTTTAGAGTAAGTTTGAATAATCGAATTTAAATGACTAAATTTGTCATGACATTTAAATTCAATTAAAAATGAAAACATTACTTAAAAATGCCCGTGAAAAAAAAGGACTCAAAACAAGAGAACTGGCTCATTTACTTGAGATTGATCAGGCACTGGTAAGTAAATTTGAAAGTGGCACACGCAAACCTACTAAAGAACAAATTCTAAAACTGGCAAACCTGCTGGAAATAGATTATGAAACCTTAATGGTAGCCTGGCTCAAAGAGAAAATTCTTTACGAAATAGGTGATGATAATCTGGCTTTGAAAGCTTTAAAAGTCGCAGAAGATGAAATAAAATTAAACAAAAAATCTTCGGGAAAATTAACTTCAAAAACATTGCAGAGCGTTTTAGATGAAATTAATATTTTAAAATCAAAATTAGATCAATATCGTCAATATGACAGCTATAGAATATCTCAGGCGTTAGAATTAGAGTATACCTTTGAAAGCAATAGAATAGAAGGAAATACACTTACACTTCGCGAAACTGATTTAGTAATCAATGAAGGATTAACTATTTCCGGTAAAAGCATGAGAGAACATCTGGAAGCGATAAATCATCAGGAAGCAATTGCTTACATTAAACATTTGATGGAGAAAAAAACCGTTATTAACGAGCGGGAAGTTTTATCTATTCATAATTTAATTTTGAGAGGAATCCATCCCGAAGATGCCGGAAGATATCGAAAAGTTCAGGTGATGATTAAAGGAAGTACTTACATGCCTCCGCAACCCTATATGGTTGCTAAAGATATGGAAGACTTTTTTATATGGTATGAAACTCATAAAAACAGCCTTCATCCTGTAGTTCTTGCCGCTGAAATGCATGAGCGTTTAGTTACAATTCATCCATTTATTGATGGAAACGGAAGAACTTCACGCTTAATTATGAATTTAATTTTATTGCAACACGGTTATGTCATTGCAAATATAAAAGGAGATTATGAAAATAGAATGCAGTATTATCAATCCCTTGAAACAGCACAAGTTCACAGTAACAAGGAAGATTTTTTACTGTTTATTGCTCAGATAGAAAAAGAGAGTCTAGAACGTTATATTACTATTATTGCTCCATAAAAAAACCATTCGGTGTCAAATCCGAATGGTTTTTAATTTTAATTTTTATCTTCTAATAAAGGTACGAATCTAAATTCGCCCAATTCGTGTTTTTCAAACTGTGTTTCGTTTTTTCTGATAAGCAGCGTCATTACCTGAACATCTTCTCCCAGCGGAATTACTAACCTGCCTCCTATTTTTAGCTGAGCCATTAAGGGTTTAGGTATAATCGGTGCTCCGGCAGTCACAATAATACCATCAAAAGGACCATAAGTAGGCAATCCTTTATATCCGTCACCAAAGGTGAGATGTTTAGGCCTGATTCCTAATTTAGGTAATAAAGCCGATGTTTGTTTAAACAATTCATTTTGTCTTTCTATACTGTACACTTTAGCACCCATCATGCACAAAACAGCGGTCTGGTAGCCGGAACCGGTACCTATTTCTAATATTTTATGGTCTTTTTTTATTTCCAGTAACTGCGATTGAAATGCTACCGTATAAGGTTGTGAAATGGTTTGTCCGGCACCAATAGGGAATGCTTTATCCTGATAGGCATAATCTTCAAAACTGGAATTCAAAAAAAGGTGTCTTGGGATTTTTTTTATCGCATCAAGTACTTTTAAATCAGTAATTCCTTTTTGCTGCAAAGTGCTTACTAATTGATTGCGAAGTCCTTGATGTTTTGCTGTATCTTTCAATGCGTGGAGTTTATTTTTTGGTAAAAATAGCAGTAAAAATTCCAAAATCCAAAATCCAAAATCCAAATCAATTATTCTATATTTTAATTTGAATTTCCTATTTTTGTTAAAAATACATTATCATGCTAAAAGTAGGAGTTTTAGGTGCCGGTCATCTGGGAAAAATTCATTTGCGTTTATTACAACAATCTGAAAAATATGAATTAGTTGGTTTTTATGATGAAAATCAGGAATACGCTCAAAAAATTTCAAAAGAATTTGGATACACAAACTTCAATACTATTGCTAAATTAATTCACGCTGTAGATGTAATTGATATTGTTACTCCTACCCTTTCACATTATAAATGTGCCAGAGCAGCAATCAAATCAGGAAAACATGTTTTTATAGAAAAACCTATTTCCAACACTATTGAAGAAGCCGAAGAAATTATTGCTTTAGCAAATGAATATAGCGTAAAAGGACAAGTAGGACATGTTGAACGCTTTAACCCTGCTTTCATTGCTACTAAAAGCATGATCGAAAACCCTATGTTTATAGAAACGCATCGCTTGGCCGAATTCAATCCGCGTGGTACCGATGTTCCTGTAGTTTTAGACTTGATGATTCACGATATTGATGTGATTTTAAGTGTGGTAAAATCTAAAGTAAAAAACATTAGTGCCAGTGGTGTCTCCGTAATCAGTGATACTCCGGATATTGCCAATGCCAGAATCGAATTTGAAAATGGCTGTGTTGCTAATTTAACTTCGAGTAGAATTTCGATGAAAAACATGCGAAAAACCCGTTTTTTCCAAAAAGATGCTTATATATCCGTTGACTTCTTAGAAAAAAAATGTGAAGTAGTAAAAATGAAAGACGCTCCGGAAGTTCCCGGTGATTTTGATATGATTTTACAAAATGCCGAAGGAGTAAAAAAGCAAATCTATTTTTCGAATCCTGACGTACAACAAAATAACGCTATCTTAGAAGAATTAGAAACTTTTGCAGATGCTATTGTTAATAATACAACACCAATTGTAACTTTAGATCAGGCAACAGAAGCTTTAAGAGTAGCACATCAAATTATAGCTTGTTTTAAGAAATAATTTTAAAAATAAAAAAATAAGTTAGCCACGAAATCACGAAGCAATTGGTGAATTCGTGGCTAAAATATAAATATCAATTTTTACAAAAATGAAAATAGTAGCAGTAATCGGTGCAGGAACTATGGGTAACGGAATTGCTCATACTTTTGCCCAAAACGGTTTTACCGTAAAATTGATTGATGTTTCCGAAGAAGCTTTGGAAAAAGGAATGACTACTATTTTTAGCAACCTGGACAGAATGCTGGCTAAAGGAAGCATCACTGCCGAGGACAAAATGAAAACCATCACCAATATTATTTGCTATACTGATATTGAAGACGGAGTTGTAGGTGCTGATTTAGTGATTGAAGCTGCAACCGAAAATCTGGATTTAAAACTGAGAATATTTAGGAAGTTGAACGAATATTGTTCGCACAACACCATTTTTGCAACCAATACTTCTTCTATTTCTATTACTCAAATTGCAGCTGCGGTAGCACATCCGGAACGGGTTATTGGGATGCATTTTATGAATCCTGTTCCCATAATGCCATTGGTGGAAGTGATTCGCGGATACAATACCAGCGATGAAGTCACACAGTTTATAATGGCATTAGCTGGAAAATTAGGAAAAACAGCTGTAGAAGTTAATGACTATCCCGGATTTGTAGCCAATAGAATCCTGATGCCCATGATTAATGAAGCCATCGAAACCTTATACAACAAAGTCGCCGGAGTGAGCGAAATTGATAATGTCATGAAATTAGGTATGGCACACCCAATGGGACCATTACAATTGGCTGATTTTATTGGTTTAGATGTGTGTCTTTCAATAATGAATGTGATGTACGAAGGCTTTAAAAATCCTAAATATGCTCCTTGCCCACTTTTAGTGAACATGGTAAATGCTAAAAAATTAGGTGTGAAATCAGGCGAAGGATTTTATGATTATTCAGAAAATAAAAAAGCCGAAAAAGTTGCTAAACAGTTTCTTTAATAATTTTAATTAAACAAAAAGTTTAAAATGTCCATACAATCAAATTTACAAAATATAAAATCTTCTCTTCCTGATCATGTAACGCTGGTAGCAGTTTCTAAAACAAAACCCGTTGCTGATTTAATGGAAGCTTATAATGCAGGTCAACGAATTTTTGGTGAAAACAAAATTCAGGAAATGACTGAAAAATGGGAACAAATGCCCAAAGATATTCAATGGCACATGATTGGACATGTTCAAACCAATAAAGTAAAATTTATGGCAGAATACGTGAGTTTGATTCATGGCGTAGATAGTTTGAAATTATTACAAGAAATCAATAAACAAGCTCAAAAACACCATCGTGTAATTGATTGTTTGCTTCAAATGCACATTGCCGAAGAAGAAACTAAATTTGGTTTGGACGAAAAAGAACTACATGAGATTTTTGATTTTATTCAGAACAATGAAGGAAGCATGAAAAACATTCGTATTTTGGGATTGATGGGAATGGCTACTTTTACGGATAACCAGGAGCAAATCAGGAAAGAATTTACTCATTTGAAATCTATTTTTGATACTCATCAAAATCTGAAATCTGAAATCTGTAATCTACAATCTCTTTCAATGGGTATGTCCGGCGATTATAAAGTAGCTATTGAGTGTGGCAGTACGATGATTCGTGTAGGAAGCAGTATCTTTGGAAATCGTAATTATCAATAGCAATGACAATGACAATGACAATGACAATGGCAATGACAATGGCAATGACAATGGCAATGACAATGACAAATTCAATAACTCTGAATAACAATTAATAAAATGGAACTCAACGAACCTAATTTTGATAAAATATACAATTTAGAAGACAGATTAGTTCGTTTTGCTGGAGAAAGTATTTTCTTTGTTAGAAAATTAGAGAAAACATTTGAATTGGATTATTATAAAAATCAATTAATTAGATCATCCGGAAGTGCTGCCCTCAATTATGGTGAAGCACAAGGAACAATAACAAGCAATGATTTTATTTTTAAAGTTTCATTGACGGTAAAAGAATTGAAAGAATCCAGAAATTCATTAAAAATTCTAGATTATATAAAAGCTGGAGATCCAGAAGAAAAAAAATGGCTTTTGACGGAAGTTGAAGAACTTATCGCAATTGCTTCAAAAATGATAAACAATAAGAAATAGTTCAATTGCAATTACAATAACAAATTTCAATTTTAAGAATTGTTATTGATTTATCTTAATTGAGATTGCAATTGATTATTGAACTTGACATTCAACATGTACGCAATATTAGACATAGAAACCACCGGAGGGCAATTCAACGAAGAAGGAATTACCGAAATCGCTATATACAAATTTGACGGACATCAAATTGTGGATCAGTTCATCAGTCTTGTGAATCCGGAAATCCCCATTCAGCCTTTTGTGGTGAAATTAACCGGAATTAACAATGCCATGTTGCGTTCGGCTCCAAAATTTCATGAAGTTGCCAAACGTATCGTTGAAATAACTGCTGACTGTGTTTTAGTAGCTCACAATGCTGATTTTGACTATCGTATTCTTAGAACCGAATTTCGTCGTTTGGGTTATGATTTCAATACAAAAACCCTTTGTACCGTAGAACTATCTAAGAAATTATTACCGGAACAAACTTCACACAGTTTAGGAAAGTTAGTTCGTGCTTTAGGAATTCCTATGGCCGACAGACATCGTGCCAGCGGAGACGCCATGGCTACAGTAAAATTATTCAAAATGCTATTGGATAAGGATGTTGAAAAAGAAATAATTACCGGCTTAATCAAATCGGAAATCCAAAAAGGGATCGCACCAAAACTACTGGATATCATTGAAAGTTTACCTTCAAAAACCGGTGTTTATTACATTCATAATGAAGAAGGTAAAATTATTTTTATTGGCAAAAGCCGAAATATCAAAAAAAGAGTCAATCAGCATTTTACAGGAATCACCCGAAGTTCAAAAAAAATTCAGTCGGAAGTTTACACAGTAACTTTTGAAGAAACCGGAAACGAACTCATAGCACTGATAAAAGAAGCTCAGGAAATTAAAATAAACAAACCGATTTATAACCGCATGTCCCGTAAAAATCATTTTTCGTGGGCTATTTATTCTGAGAAAGACAGTGATGGATATTTGAGGTTAAAACTTCAAAAAACCGACGGTAGAAAAAAAGAGATTCTTTCTTATATAAATGCTGCTGACGGAAAAAATGCGCTCTACAGTATTACCGAAAATTATCAGTTATGTCAAAAACTAACCGGTTTATACGAGAGTAAAACAAATTGTTTTCAACAGACTATTAACGAATGCGACGGAGCTTGTACAGGAGCAATTTCTCCGTCAGAATACAACCTGAGAGTACAAAGTTTTATAGACAAAAACTGTTTTGACAATAAAAATATGATTATTATTGACAAGGGCAGAAATGTTAATGAACGAAGTGCGGTGTTAGTAGAAAATGGTGTTTATAAAGGGTATGCGTATTATGACTTAAACTATCAGATTAACAATCCCGAGATTTTAAAAAATATTTTAATCCCAATGTACAGCAATAAGGAGATCCAACGCATTATTCAAACTTATATCAGAAAAAACAAAGCATTAAAGATTATCCATTTTTAGATTTTAATCAATGGCAAATTCAAAATCAATATTCACTTCTTTTAGAAAAAAAGTCTATGTAATCATTTATCAGACGGACACTAAAGCAGGACGTTTATTTGATTTAATACTATTAGGACTCATACTTTTTAGTGTTCTTCTGGTAATGATGGAAACGGTTTCCGGATTCAATTTAAAATACCATTCTTATTTAATTACATTAGAATGGATCATTACCGCTTTATTCTCTCTGGAATACCTACTTCGGATTTTCTCTATAAATAAGCCTGTCCGTTATATTTTTAGTTTTTATGGCATTATTGATTTACTGGCTATTTTACCCATGTATGTTTCTCTTTTTGTGGTAGGAACTAACATTTTAACCGTTATTAGAGCCTTACGCTTATTGCGGTTATTCAAAATTTTAAACAATCCTCAATTTAATACCCAATCAGTAAAATTAAAGAAGGCACTTATCGCCAGCCGGAATAAAATAGTCATTTTCATCTATTTTGTTTTGATAAGTACTATTCTTATTGGTTCCATAATGTATTTAATCGAAGGTAAAGAAAGTGGTTTTACCAGTATTCCGGTCAGTATTTACTGGACCATAGTCACTTTAACAACCGTAGGCTATGGTGATATTTCACCGCAAACCCCTTTAGGACAATTTATGGCTTCATTAGTAATGATTTTGGGTTATGGTATTATTGCGGTTCCCACAGGAATTGTAACGGCTGAAATTGCCCGACACAACTATGAAAAAGATACTATTTATCAAAATCCCTGTCCTGAGTGCGGGAACGAAGAATATCCCAAAGATGCTAATTTTTGCCCTAAATGCGGACATGCTTTAGAAAAACAAACAACATGAAACACCTAATTACCATAGTAGGGCCTACAGCTATAGGAAAAACAGCTTTGAGTATTCAATTAGCTAATTATTTTGGCTGCGAAATTGTTTCCTGTGACAGTCGTCAGTTTTTCAAGGAAATGACCATTGGAACCGCCGTTCCAAATCCAAAAGAATTAGCAGCAGCCAAACATCATTTTATACAGAATAAATCAGTTTTTGAAAATTATACGGTAGGCGATTTCGAAAAAGAAGCTATCACAACCATTGAAGAATTATTTAAAACCAATGATTATGTGGTTCTTGTAGGCGGATCCGGATTGTATGTTAATGCAATTCTACAGGGTTTTGATGATTTTCCTGAAATTAATCCTGAAATACGTCAGGAAGTCAACACAAACTATGAAAAATTAGGTATCGGTTATTTGCAGGAGCAACTAAAAAAGCACGATCCTGATTATTTTGAAAAAATCACTGTCGAAAACCCGCAAACATTGCTCAATCCGCAACGCATGATGCGATTTGTCGAAGTTTGCATTGGAACAGCAAAACCCTATTCTTCTTTTTTAAATCAAAAGAAAAACGAAAGAAGCTTCACTCCTATTCTCATTGGTTTAGAAGCCGAAAGAAACGTGATGTACAACCGTATCAACCAGCGTGTGGACATTATGATGAGCGAAGGCTTACTGAAAGAAGCTAAGGATTTGTATCCAAATAAAGAATTAAATGCGCTACAAACCGTGGGCTACCGAGAATTGTTTGCTTATTTTGACAAAGAGTTTTCATTAGAATTTGCAATCGAAGAAATCAAGAAAAACACACGCCGATTTGCAAAACGCCAGCTAACCTGGTTCAAAAGAGATGCAAACACCCGATGGTTTCATTTTGAAACACCTACACATCAAATAGTCGATTATATCCATTTAAAACAAAAATCTAAAATCTAAAATCATAAATTTCCATGCCAATAGCACCTAATTTCACTTCGATATTAAGCAAAGACTACGAAATCAACTTCACGCAATGTTTGCCGTCAGGAAACCTGAAATATACGGAATTATGTAATTTGCTACAGCTTACAGCAGCAACACATTCTGAAATTGGAGGAATTAGCTTTACGGATATGCAGGAATTTGACCAGGCCTGGGTTTTGAGCAGAATGCGTGTAGAAATTAGTGCATTACCGAAATGGAAAGATATCGTAACGGTAAAAACATGGATTAACAGTCTGGAAAATTCCCGATCAGTACGTGCTTTAGAAGTATATGTAAACGGAGAAAAAATAGCAGGTTGCGAGACTTTTTGGGCTGTTTTCAACACACAAAAACGTCGCCCTGAATTACTTACCCTCGCTCACGATCATTTTGAATTATTCCCGGATATAAAGGCTACTGAGGAAGGGTTTTCTAAAATTGATATTAATCCCGAAAAAGAAGAAGTTTTCAGTAAAACCGTAATTTTATCTGATTTAGATATTGTAAATCATGTTAACAATGTCAAATATCTGGAATGGTGCATGGATTTAGTAGATGAAAATATCATTTTGAAGCAAAAAATAAAAAGCTTCGAAATGAATTTTATGAAAGAGCTTTCCTTGCGGGATGAAGTGATGATTCACGAGAATGTTTCTGATGATGTGATTGTTTTTAGTATTACCAAGGAAGATAAAAACTGTTTTGCATTGCAGTTGAATCTGGCATAATTTTTCCGAAATAATCCTAAATTTTCCTAATTAAAAGTTATAAATCCTTTTAAAATTTTTTAGCCTGACTTTTTTTGATTTAATTTAAAGTTCAAAAAAAAGTCATTATCGAAAATATTTTTAAAAATACAGAACCTATTCATTTAGTAAGTAATGCGCATTCGCAAAAAGATTATTTTCCATTAGATTTATCTGTTTCTAATTCCGATTTAGCCAAAGTAAATCTAACAGATGCGGCTGCCGTTGCGCTTTACATTGAACAACAAGCCAAACTTCAGGATGCCAAAGTGGCTTATGGCGGTTATCTGGAAGAACGAAATTTATACCGGAGAAGTCCCTATTTTAAAAACGAAACCATTGAAGAACGTAACATTCATATAGGAATCGATTTATGGACTCAGGCAGGAACAGCAGTAATTTGCCCATTAGATGGCTGGATTCATAGTTTTAAAAACAATGATGCTGTGGGTGACTATGGTCCCACCATAATCTTAAAACATCAATTAGAAAATACTGTTTTCTATACTTTATACGGTCATTTATCGTTAGAAAGTATAAAAAATCTACAAATCGGAACGTTTTTCAAAAAAGGAGAACAACTGGCAAGCCTGGGAGATTCTTCTGTAAATGGTGATTATGCTCCGCATTTACATTTTCAGATTATTAAAAACATTGGCAATTACCAGGGAGACTATCCTGGTGTTTGCAGTAAATCTGATTTGGATTTTTACAAAGATAATTGCCCAAACCCTAATTTATTATTAAAAATTAAAAACTAAAATGAAAAAACTGATCGTAATCTTAAGCCTAATTGCAGTAGTAGGATGTAAATCAAAAAAAGCACATCAAAAAGTTGAAACTGTAAAATTAACAACAACCCAAATCAACAGTAGTCAAAAAAACAAAGCGTATGCGTTAGGAAAACGTGTTTTGATGACTTGTAATACTTCTAAATTCAAACCTTTTACTAACAGCGAAGCCACTCAGTCAGTCATTAACAATATTACTATCGAAAAACTTTCTAAAACCTGTACTAAATTCAGGCAATGGTATGGTACTTTTAAAGATTTAGAATTAGCCGAAGTTTATCAAAACACCGATGACCACATAACCGTTTACCGATTTAAAGCTTTATATACTAAAAAAGTAGCTAATAAGGAATTACGTGTTTTTATGAATGATGAGAATCTTGTTTCTGCCATAAAAACCTCCGATTGGGTAGATCATTTTACCTATTAACAGATAAAACCATGATGAAATTAAAAATACTCTTGCTGTTTTTATTTATTTCTATTACTGCCAGAAGTCAGGAAACAATGACTTTTAAAGCTAAAAATTACAAAGCAACTTCTGTCTGGAATTTTATAACTCCCAATTATGCATTAACTAACGAAGTCAAAGTACAAATAGCCAAAACAGAAAATGGTGGTATTCTAAAGCTCTCAGCTGCTACCACCAATACTAATTTTATACTTTCCGGTACAGTGTATGTGTATTTAAGCGATAACAGCTTTATCAGCTGTACAGATAAAGGTATTTTTGAAAACAGTCAAAACACTCTCAATTCTTATTTTGTTTTTACTGCTGCTGAAATGACTAAATTAAAGCAATCAAATATAGCATCCATACGCTTTAATATTAAAGGGACTTCTAATGATTTTAGCAGTCAAACCGGAAATTTTACAGCCATTAATAAACAATCCAATTTTACTATGACTCATACAAACAGTAAAAACACATTTGATACCGTCAAAGAAATCAGCTCGTTATATCTTTAGCATTTAAAAAACAACTATAAGTACTATTATTTTTACAATTTTAACATTAAAACAACTTACACAAAGAAATATATTCTTACATTTATATCGGATTTTAAATTTTTAAGAACATTTATAAGTTGGTTAACATGACAGCTTCAGTAAAAACGATACATCAATTATATACTTCCATTGCTAATGGAGATGTTTCTAAAATAGAAGAATGTTATGCTGATAACGTAAAATTTCATGACCCGGTATTTGGTTTCTTAACTGCAGATGAAGTTCCTAAAATGTGGAAAATGCTAATTTCTAAAAGCAATAAAAACCTGGATCTTGATTATAAAATCATTACAATTAATAAACATACGGCTGAAGTAAAATGGACGGCGGTTTATTTTTTTGGTAAAAATAAAAGACAAATTACAAACCATATTCAATCTAAATTCCGTTTTAAAGCAGGTCTTATTGTCAAACAAAATGATGATTTCAATATCTGGAAATGGTCACAACAAGCTTTTGGACTCCCGGGACTTCTTTTTGGGTGGACCGGTTACATGCAACGCAAAATCCAACTAAAAGCATTGTCTTCTCTTAAAAATTTTAATAAAACTGCATCTTAGAATATTTCAATATTTTTTTTAACAGCAATTGTTAAAAAACAACAAAAAGGATTACCTGCTTTTATTGGGTTGTTTTGTATCAAATATTTATCTTTAGAAAATCTAGAATAAAACAACAGGAATGAAAGAAAAAATCCATAAAAAATTAAATGAATTACAAGCCACTGCTATTTGCGGAAATGATATTAGTTCTTCTTGTCTTTATGTTTCGGCTTTAACAATCATGTATGCAGGTCAATATGCCTGGATTTCTTTATTAATTGTTGCAGTAGTACTTTTTTTATTCAGAAAAATATATGGCGAAGTTGTAGGTGCTATTCCTCTAAACGGTGGAGCATATAATGTACTTTTAAATACTTCTTCTAAAAAAATGGCTTCACTTGCCGCTACCTTGACAGTTTTGTCCTATATGGCAACAGCAGTTATTTCTGCCTCCGAAGGCATGCATTACCTTCACGGTATTTTTTCCTTCATTGATGTACACATAGCCACTGTTGTAGTATTGCTTGCCTTTACTTATCTGGCCATTTTAGGAATTGGAGAATCGGCATTTGTTGCTGTAATCATATTCATTATTCACTTAATAACCCTGAGTTTACTGGTATTTGCATCCGCATGGTTTTTAATCAATCATGGTTTAGACACCTTTCATTTTAACTGGAGTCTTCCTATTACTTCTGATGGTATTCCACATGCTCTTTTTCTGGGTTTTGCAGCTGCAATGTTAGGAATTTCCGGTTTTGAAAGTTCTGCAAATTTTGTTGAAGAGCAGGAACATGGCGTTTTTCCTAAAACACTTCGCAACATGTGGGGAATTGTTAGTTTTTTCAATCCTGCATTAGCTTTTTTAATTATTTGTATCATCCCTTTAACCGAAGTAGGCGAACATAAAGAATCCCTGTTAGCCTTTTTAGGACATACAACTGGCGGAACCTGGCTAGCTTATCTCATTTCTATTGATGCTGTTTTAGTACTTTGCGGAGCTGTTTTAACTTCATTTGTGGGAGTTTCAGGGTTGTTAAACCGTATGACATTAGACCGTATTTTACCTAATTATTTTTTAAAACAAAATAAAAGAGGCTCTAATTATCGAATTATAATCAGCTTCCTGTTGCTTTGCGTATCGGTTTTAGTTGTTACCGAAGGAAATATTGTAGTATTGGCAGGTGTTTATACTTTCTCCTTTTTAGCCGTTATGGGATTATTTGGTATTGGAAACTTATTATTAAAATTCAAACGGAAAAAATTACCCCGACCGGAAAAAGCAAGAGGTGTTGCCGTAGTAGTAGCAGTAAGCCTTGTTATAACCGCATTTATTGGAAACATCGAGCTTAATGTAGATTCTTTTTATACCTTTTTACAGTACTTAGTCCCTGCATTGCTTTTTATTGCTATCATGCTAAACCGCTCTTTTTTGATTTTAGTTCTTATTGAAGCTCTTGAATATTTTTACACTCCGTTACGAAAATTAGTCATCTTCAGTAATCGTTATTTAATAAAATTGAACTTAAAAATCACCTCTCAGGAATTTGTATTTTTTACTAAAGGAGATGATGTAGCCATCCTGAACAAAGTGATGCAGTATGTTCAGAATAATGAAACTACCCGTAAATTAAAAATTGTAAACATTAAACTCGAAGGAGCAAATAATGACCCTTTGATTATTGATTTAAAAGTATTAGACAGAGCTTATCCTGAAATTGACATTGAATTTATAGAATTAGAAGGCGTTTTTGGTCCTGAAATCATCGATGAATTATCTGAAAAATGGAAAATTCCTAAAAACTTTATGTTTATTGGTTCTCCGGGAGATCGTTTTTCTTATCGAATTTCTGAGCTTGGTGGTGTTCGTTTAATTATGTAATTCAGTTCATCATTATTTTATTATACTTATTCCGATATTCTAACGGAGTCAGTCCTGTCATTTTTTTAAAAATGGTTCGAAAAGATTTGGTGTCCGTATAACCTATTTCAAACATGACTTCGTTGATGTTTTTTCGGCTATTTTCGAAATTTCGCTTGGCAAATTCTATTTTTACCCGATTGATGTATTCTAAAACTGAGTTATTAGTCACTAATTTAAAACGTCTTTCAAAACTGCGACGTCCTAAGGCTACATGCTCCGCCAGTTCATCAATAGAAATACGATCTTCAATATTGTTTTCAATAAAATCCTGCGCTTTCTTGATAGCTTCATCAGTATGATTTTTTTGTCCCTGAAACAATGCAAAAGCCGCCTGACTTTCTCTGTCTATGTCTATGGCAAAATATTTAGAAGCTAAAATTGCTGTAGATCTGTCGGTATATTTCTCAACCAAATGCAATAAAAGATTCCAATACGAATTAGCACCACCACTGGAATAAAGGCGGGATTCTTCCGTTAAAATACTGCCTTCAACCACTTCAACCTGTGGGAACATCCCTCTAAATTCATTTTGAAAACCCCAATGCGTTGAACATTTTTTCCCATCCAATAATCCTGTAGCAGCTAACAAAAAAGCACCAACACAAAGCGAAGCTACCTCTGCTCCTCTTTGATATTGCTCTTTTATCCAGGGCAAAAGTTCTTTGTTTGCGTTAATAGCAGTTTGCATATCACCAAATAAAGCCGGTATAATAATCAAATCAGTGTTTTTAACCTCATGAATCAGTTGGCTGGCGTTCACAGTATACATACCGTTATTCAGTTTTATTTCAGATGTAAGCCCAACTAAGTGTACTTTAAACAAAGGTTGCATTTTGGCTACAGCCAAAAACTGATTAACTGCAGAAAACAAATATTGAGGATCAGCTATGGCTTGTAAAACAGAAGATTCAGGTACTAAAATACTAACATGCTTCATTTTGTTTATTTTATATTCAACATTCAAAAATACTTTTTTTAATATACATTCTTTTTATCAGTATCAAAAATACTACGTATATCGAAAATATGTCCTGCTAAAAATATTTCAAAAACAACAAATTTGCAAAAGAGATTTGTATCAATTAATTTTAGTATCTTGTAGATTAATAATTTACCAACTTAAAACCCATAAAATGAAAAAATTAACGATGCTTTTAGGTCTGTTGACAGTTTTGACAATTGTTTCCTGCAGGGAAAAAAAAGATCCACCACCACCTCCGCCTCCGCAAGCTGAATCAGTACCGGCTGAATCAGTACCGGAAGCGTCTAAAGAAGAAGCTGATGGCACTTCTGTAAATGTGGGTACTGATGGTGTTGATATCCAGACTAAAGACGGGAAAAATGAAACTAAAGTAACCGTTGAAGGTGGAGAAGCTAATATAGAAATTAAAAAATAATACTCTTTAACAAAAAAACTAAAGGCCAATACAAAAAACTGTATTGGCTTTTTCTTTTATCTACCTCAATATTAACATTTTGTAATTATTTATACTGTACTTCATTTTCCTGTTTCCTTTTTATTTATTTTTATACAATACCGTTTTTTGACGTAAATCCCCTGTTTGTTGTCATTATTACACATTTATATTTATGTCAAAATGATGGAACTTTGTAGTATTAATAATCCTATAAATTAAAAATAAAATGGCAAAAGTATCTATTTACCTCAATTTTCAGGGCAACACTGAAGAAGCTTTTAATTTCTACAAAAAAGTATTTAATACTGAATTTGTGGGTTCGATTATGTACAATAAAGACATTCCTGCTCAGGAAGGTCAACCTCCTCTTTCTGAAGAAGACGGAAACAAAGTAATGCATGTGTGCTTGCCTATTTTAGGAGGAACTCAAATTATGGCAACAGATATGCTGGAATCAATGGGACACAAAGTGATCATTGGCAATAATACGACTATCAACCTGGAGCCTGATACCAGAGAAGAAACGGAACGTTTATTTAATGCCTTATCCGAAGGTGGTTCTGATATTGCACCGTTACAGGATATGTTTTGGGGTGATTATTGGGGCTGTTGTCTGGACCGTTTTGGAATCCGCTGGATGTTTAATCACCATCCTGAAAATTAAACTACTTCAGGGCAGGTCCACAATATATTGGTAAAATTAAACCAAGTTATACAGACAATAAAATCGGTGTAAACCGATGTTACCTGTAACAAAAAAGTAAAAAGGATAATTTAAAAAAAAAAAGACTGCCTTAGACGCAACTTTAATCAGAAAAAACAATCTATTACTATGAATTCATTATATCCTTGTTTGTGGTTTGATGGTCAGGCCAAAACAGCAGCAGCATATTATTGTTCCATTTTTCCGAATTCTAAAATCACAAGCGAAAATCCAATAGTGGTTCGTTTTGAATTAAATGGTTTTCAATTTATGGGATTGAATGGTGGACCACAATATCAATTTTCAGCTGCTAATTCTTATGTTGTCGAATGTGATACTCAAGAAGAAATTGACCATTACTGGGGAAAGCTTGGTACTAACGGAGTTTATAATCAGTGTGGCTGGCTGGATGATCAATATGGCGTTTCCTGGCAGATAGTTCCTGCCATTTTAGGGGAATTAATGGCTGATCCTGAAAAAGCGCCACGGGTGATGCAGGCCTTTATGCAAATGAGTAAATTTGATATTGAAACTTTAATGAATGCTTAAAAATTATAAAATGACAACAACAAAAAAGAATAAAATTATTTTTTGGACAGCAACCATTCTTATTTTCTTATTTGAAGGCGTGATGCCTGCGTTAACCTCGCAATCAGAAATGGCAAAAGAAGGAATCAGACATTTGGGTTATCCGGAATATTTTGGGAATGCTTTAGTCGTATTCAAAATTCTGGGCGTTATCGCTTTAGTAGTTCCGCAAGTTCCAAAACGGTTGAAAGAATGGGCTTATGCCGGTTTCGCATTCGATTTTATTTTTGCAGCCATCAGCCATTATGCCGTTGACGGAATGGGTTTTAATGCTTTTTTCCCGTTTATTGTATTGGGCGTTTTGATGGTTTCTTATGTGTATTATCACAAAATTAACTCAGTGAATTCCTGAAAAAAGTTTAATCCAGTTTAAAATGATAGAAGTTTTTTGCACAAATATCACTTGTAAAAATCAGGCAGCTTTAATTTTGCAAAAGCTGTCTGAAACTTTTTCTAATTGTCACTTTAATTTTGATCTGGAAGATTGTGATAATATTTTAAGAGTCGAAAGCAAAAACCGAACTATTAATGTGGATTCAATTGTAAATATTGTTCGTGATTCAGGCTACCAAATTAGTATTTTAGAAGATATTTAAGCGAGCTTTTTAGTCTAATTCATCAAAATTAAAACTCCAGTCCAGCTCTTTTTTATACCATAACTCTCCCTGAGAAACTTCTAGCGGACAATCAAAATTATTGGTATAAAGTGCTCCTGTTCCCAATCCCTGAGGCATTAAATTATGCTGTAAAAAAGTCCATTGTGCAATGGCATTTAAGCCAATATTGCTCTCTAAGGCAGAGGTAATCCACCAGCCAATCTGATGTTTTTCAGCCAGCGAAATCCACTCTTTTGTTCCCTTAAAACCGCCTACAAAACTCGGCTTCAAAATGATATATTGCGGCTTGATTTTTAGTAATAATTGTTCTTTTTCTTCGAATTTAAAGATACCAATCAGCTCTTCATCCAGAGCAATAGAAAATGGAGTGGTTTTACACAGCTCTGCCATCCTGTCAGTGTTGTTTTTTTGAACAGGCTGCTCAATACTATGTAACTCAAATTCAGATAATTGATTTAATTTAACTAAAGCTTCATTTAAAGGAAAAGCACCATTAGCATCTACCCTGATTTCCACCTGTTCAGCGGTAAAATGTTGGCGAATAAAACGCAATAATTCGAGTTCTTTTTCAAAATCTACAGCACCAATTTTAAGTTTGACACATCGAAAACCCTGCGCTAGTTTTTCTTCAATTTGCTGCTTCATAAAAGCAGGTTCTCCCATCCAGATCAAGCCGTTAATTTCGATTGCTTTTTCACCTTCAGTAAAGGCAGAAGGAAACAATAAAAAAGGGGTTTCACTCGCTAAAGACTGAAACGCCATTTCGACACCAAACTGTATCGAAGGAAACTCTGTTAAAGCATCCCAGAGCGCTTCTTTTCCTAAATGAATATTGGCGCAAGTCCATTGTAATTTGGCTTCATAATCCGGTCTGTCATCAGCACTTAAACCTCTTAGAATTCCGCACTCACCTATTCCTTTTTTTTCGTCTTTTTCTAAGACTAAAAACCAGGTTTCTTTTTCAGTCATCACGCCACGGGAAGTTCCCGATGGTCGTTTAAAATTTAGAATGTATTTATGATAAGTTGCTTTCATTGTTTTATTAACCACTAAAATGTTTTACCGCAAAGGGAATATTTTACCGCAAAGATTCGCAAAGGTTTCGCAAAGTTCGCTAAGTTTTTTCACCATTAAGAAAATGAAGAGAATTAAGCTTAACTAAACTTAATTTCTTAATGGTTAATTTTTAAAATCTTAAATAAAAGAAATAATTGTTATAGTAACAACCAACTCTTTGTTCTATTTTCTTTATTCTATTTTCTCTACTTCAACAACTTCAAAACCTTATCGAAATCCTCATTTTGAATTCCTGCTTTTGCAAAAGCCTGATAATCGTCTTTTATTTTTTGAGTCCAGCTGATACTGTCTGTTACATTTTGATTTTGGTATTCTTTATAGATGGTTTTAGCTTTTGAATATTCGCCGTTTAATAAATAAGCGTGAGCTAAGTTTAGTTTTACTAACAACTCTGTATTATCCCGTTTTTCGCCTTCTTTCAGGATGTTTACGGCTTTTCCGTATTGTTTAGTAATCAGGTACCCATAACCCAAATTAGCGTAATCTAAAGCAGTTGCTTTTTGCTGATTGATAATTTCGTTATAGCTTTTTATCGCCAGACTGTAATTCCCTTTTGCAAGATCAGCGGAAGCTTTTGTTCTCAAATCATTAAAAACCGTATTTGCAATTCCGGTTTCTTCAAAACAACTCGCTCCAAAATCCTTATACGCCTTAGTTTGCTCCATAGGCAGCAGTTTTTGAAATTCTTGAAAAGTATATTGTTTTTGGATTTTTTCTCCAATACACACGCAAAAATCATCTGAATTAGCCATTTTTCTGGCCAAAGCCGAAGTTTTACATTGACTGATGATGTTTTTTCTGTTTCCTAAAGTCCAGCCTCTGCTTAATTTAGCATCTACCCACGGCACTACTTCGAGAATTATTTTTTGTTTCATAATCCAATTGGAACTTTCGAAACCAAAATACAATTTAGTTGTACCGGATTTTATACAAGAAGATTTATCAATAGAAAGACGTTTGGCATCTTTGCTTACCGCTGTAGTCTGAGCGAGGCAAGCCTCAGCAGTTTCTCCTTTTGAACTGTAGTTTTTAGCCAATTCATTAGTAGAAAAAACAGCATATTTGCATTTATCATCTCCTGAAATTTTAGACATTAAAAAAACAGCTCCGGCAGAACCCTGACTGATTCCTGTGGGATCCGGAATGGCTTTGAGGATAGAAACTAAGCTCCCGGCCATTTGCTGATTGTCATCCAAAAGCGTAATTCTATAAATCAACTCTGTTGTTCCGGCAGGAAAATCATCGGTTTCTAAAATGATTCTGTCTCTTGCCGAAACAACTACTTCTTTATAAGTTGCTCTTTCCTTATCCCAATAACCTGTTTTTTGAGCAAAACCGGATTGGTAAAAAATGCTAATGAATAGCACAAAAATTGTTTTTTTCACAGATGTAGTTGTATTACGGGATGAAATTTAGCCCAGATGGAAGTGAAAATCCTCAGGTGGCGGTGTTCGCCGCCTGAGATTGTAACGTACAGCTGGAAATAGCTCCAGATTACCACGTTCCTCACAATTACAATTCGATACTATCTCCTATTTCCAGCAGCATTAAATCTTTGCCTTTATCAAAAAACTGCTGAATGGCTTTTTTATGATCGATTTTGATGTATCCGAAAGTATCATAATGATACCCCAAAACCTTATCGCATTCCACAAAATCAGACGCCAGAATAGCGTCTTCAACATCCATTGTGAAATTATCGCCTATTGGGAAAATGGCTAAATCCAGTTTGGTTCTCATTGGAATCAGTTTCATATCCATTGTCAAAGCGGTATCTCCGGCGATATAGATGTTTTTATGCTCGCCTTCAATAACAAAACCACCCGGATTACCACCGCAGCTTCCGTCAGGGAAAGTGCTCGAATGAATCGCATGGACATATTTTACTTTCCCAAAGTCGAAATTCCAGCTTCCGCCATGATTCATAGGATGTGCCTGAAATCCTTTGGCAGCATAATAACCTGCAATTTCTGCATTAGAAACAATGACTGCATTGGTGCGTTTCGCAATTGCTTCAACATCCAGAACATGATCTCCATGAGCATGAGTTACTAAAATATAATCGGCTTTTAAAGTATCGATATCAATGTGTTCCGCTAAAGGATTTCCTGAAATAAAAGGATCTACAATAAGATGTTTTCCACCTACTTTAATCCCTAAAGCAGCGTGACCATAATAAGTTATTTTCATATTTTATTTTTTTAAAAATGATTAATAATTACTAATTACTATCGTTTATCTTCCGCCCAAAAGCGCATTAACAACTATATCCGAAAAAAAGTAAATCATACACAACGACAATAAAACCGAAAGCAGGAATGTACTTAAAGCCAGTTTTTTTAATTCCGGATCTAAGTCCTTAGGAACTTTATTTTTAGAAACAGTAATTAAATGATTTGTTAAAGGAATATAAGCCAGTAAAAATAAGTATTGATCAAATTTAAAATTGCTGATGAGTGCAAATCCCATTATCAGAACCATGGCGCTGACAATTAAAAAATAATGGTAATTTTTAGCTTTTTCTCCACCAATTTTCACCACAATAGTATTTTTACCTGATTTTTTATCGGAAACTTCATCACGCATGTTGTTCAGGTTTAAAACGCCTACGCTTAAAAACCCAATAGCCATAGCTGGTAAAACCAACTCAAAATCTATTTGTTTGGAATATAAAAAGTTCACTCCTAAAGTACTTACCAGCCCGAAAAAGATAAAAACAAATAAGTCACCATAGCCGCGATAACCGTAAGCCGTATTCCCTACCGTATATCTAATAGCAGATAAAATCGCTAAAATTCCTAAAATAAGATAAAAGACAGAATAATATATATTAGTATCTCCAAAGGCATAATAAATCAAAGCTATTGCCGAAAGCAACGTCAAAAAGGAAGTAATAATTATAGCGCGTTTCATAGCTGCAGGAGTAATCACACCACTTTGAATGGTGCGTTTGGGTCCTACCCGATCCTCATTATCGGTTCCTTTCATTCCGTCGCCATAATCATTGGCAAAATTAGAAAGGATTTGCAATCCTAAAGTGGTTAGAATAGCAAAGCCAAAAAGCCTCCAGTTAAAAACTTCAGTGGGTGTTAATATTTCATCGGTAGGATGTGCCAGAGCATACATACTACCTACTATAATTCCTGATACAGACAAAGGTAAGGTGCGCAATCTTGCGGCTTCAATCCAGTGTTTCATTTAAAGTTAGAGATTAGAATTTAAAAATTAGAAATTAAAGGAGGTTAGAAATTAGAGATGTAATTGTATCGATTTAGTTTCCTGCGGTACTTCTAACTTCTTACTTCTACCCTCTTACTTCCTTTTATGGTAACCATTTCTTTTCAAAATTAGGCTTTCTTTTTTCCAGGAAAGCATTTCTACCTTCCGTAGCTTCTTCGGTCATGTACGCTAAACGGGTAGCTTCACCGGCAAAAACTTGTTGGCCTACCATGCCGTCATCAGTAAGATTCATTGCAAATTTCAGCATTTTGATAGATGTTGGCGATTTAGCCAAAATTTCCTGAGCCCATTCGTAAGCAGTCGCTTCTAATTCGTCATGAGGAACAACTGCATTGACCATTCCCATTTCAAACGCTTCCTGAGCGGAATAATTACGTCCCAGAAAAAATATTTCGCGGGCTTTTTTCTGTCCCACCATTTTAGCCAGATAAGCAGATCCGTAACCGCCGTCAAAACTGGTTACATCAGCATCAGTTTGTTTAAAAATAGCGTGTTCTTTACTTGCCAAAGTCATATCACACACTACATGCAAACTATGTCCGCCACCTACAGCCCATCCGGGAACAACTGCAATAACTGCTTTAGGCATAAAACGAATCATTCGCTGTACATCTAAAATATTCAGTCTATGGTAACCATCTTCCCCTACATAACCCTGATGTCCACGTGCTTTTTGATCACCACCACTACAAAAAGACCAAATACCATCTTTTGTACTTGGACCTTCAGCAGAAAGCAATACCACTCCTATCGAAGTGTCTTCCTGAGCATCATGAAAAGCATCTAAAAGTTCTGAGGTAGTTTTGGGTCTGAAAGCGTTTCTGACATTGGGTCTGTTGAACGCTATTCTGGCAACACCGTTGCATTTTTTATAAGTGATATCTTCGTATTCTTTTGCAGTGATCCAATCCATTTTAATGGGTTTAAATTATTATAGCGTAAAATTAAAGCATTTTTTACACTTTATCTATTCAATCGTTTATTTAGGTTCAAAAAAGAATCCTAACCTCAAAACAAAATTAACACAACAAAATAATTAACCCATAATTTATCAGTTCAAAATAAGTATTTTATTACCTTATTTTTTTATATTTACAGTAATTCCTACATATAAAAACTATGTGATTATGAAAACATGGAATACTTACACTTCAACTGTAAAAAACAACATCCTGCATCTTTCTCAAGAGCATAAAGATTTGAAATATTGGCGGGATGATATGTTTTCAAACACTAATCATTTATATCATTCCATTAAGTATCATTGCCTTGATTCCTTCACTGATTTGGGCTTTTGAAGAAAAACTTTACCTGATGGTTGTAGTTGATATTTTATCGGTGGGAATGGCAATTTTTACAGGAATTAAAAAAGGTATCAAAATAAAACAGCGCAAACTTTTATTTATTGGTACAGTATATATTTTAAGTTCTTTTTTAATTTATTATGTTGGTTTAAACAGTACACTGTATTTACTTGCCGCCTGTTTTTTAGCCACTTTTATTTATACTTTTAAAAACCAATATGCTCCTGCGTTTTTTAATGTCTACATCTCTGTTTTTTACATTGTGTTATATTATCTTGAGCTTACTCCGCCTCACAATATCAATTTTAAAACAAGCGAACTTTTTGCTGTTTTTTCCAATCTTATTTTCCTGAGCTTTTTAGTTTGTTCCTTGGTTCCTAAATTGTTTAATGGTCTTGACGAAAGTTTCAAAAACAATATCAAACACACTACTAAAATCGAAATACAAAATGAGGTTTTAAAAGAAATTACCTGGATACAATCGCATGTGGTCAGAACTCCTTTGTCCCGATTAATGGCCATAACCAATCTTTTGAAAGAAAACGACAATACAGAGGAAGAAAAAATATTTCTAATGGATAATATTAGCGTTTCATGCAATGAATTAGACCAAATTATTCAGGATATTGTTTCCAAATCAGAAAAAATACGTTCCTCAGAAAAGTAGTTTAAGAATAGTTGTAACCACTTGTCTCTTCATCTCCGACTCTAATTATGATTGCAGTAATCCTTCTCCCGTTAATCCGATTCAAATGTTAAAATTTAATAAATAATCCTTTTTTTTCTAACGCCTAAAACTTTTTTTTATTAATTTTAGACATAGTTAGTTATGGAATTGGTGAAATATTTACAATGCAGACTAACGACAGAGTTCTTCACTGATTTATTAACTTAAAAAAAGAATATTGAAACAAACAACAAGCTTTATCACTCTTTTTTGTACGTTACTAAATATAAACTTCGGAAGAAAAGAGCCCAAAAGGGAAACCCTGATGCCTGTTAGAATTTATTCAAAGTAGCACCTACGGTAAACAAATTGGATTACTATACAAGATGAAAAAAATCATTAAAATGAATGCGTAAAATCCAACGAAACTTTTTATACCAACGGTTTTTTATTGCAAAATGAGATTCCAAACAGTAATTAGAGGTAAAAAAAAGATAAAGAAAGAACAGTAAACGAGAAACTATCTAATTTGGTTTCCAATTGTTAAATACATTATAGCTGATCCAAAAATAAGAATAGCTATAAAAGAGAAAGACTAACCAACAGGATTAGTCTTTCTTTTTTTATTTTTAATTCGAATTTACCCTCCAATAGTAATCATCGACCGATTGTCCTGATTTAAAACCGGATTATCCACCTCTTCGACCGTAGTCATTCCGGCTCTTACTTTCTTCTTATTTTTAATTGCTGAAGCTATATTATTTTCTATCGCTTCACCATTTCGATAAGGAGTCAATAAATCAGTTTCTGAGTTGGAAAACAGGCAATTCTTGATTTTTCCATTTGCCGTAAGGCGAATTCTGTTGCAGCCGTCACAAAACGGATTTGTAATAGAACTAATGATTCCGAAGCTTCCCAAGTAGTTTTTTATCCTGAATTCTCTGGCTGTGAAGTTTTTTTCATCTTCTAATTTCTCCAAATTGAATTCTGAAAAATGAGCCGAAAGTTGGTCTAGAATTTCTGATTGAGAAACCATTTTACTCCTGTCCCACTGGTTTCCTGCAAAAGGCATAAATTCGATAAAACGAATCGAAATGGGTAAAAACTCCGTCAAATTAATAAAATCAATGATTTCGTTATCATTAAAACCTTTAATTAAAACGACATTAACTTTTACCTTAAAATCATTATTCAGCAGCAAATGCAAATTATCAATTACTTTTTCGAATTGATTGCGAAGTGTAATGGTATTGAATTTAGCAGAAACCAAAGTATCCAGACTCAAATTGATTTTTTTGACTTTAAATTGCTTTAAAACTTCAATATGTCTGTCAATTAGAATTCCGTTTGTAGTTATCGAAATTTCGGTTTCTAATTGCGCTAATTTTTCTATAATTTCCGGAAAATCTTTTCGCAACAGCGGTTCTCCTCCAGTTAATCTTATTTTGTCAACTCCATTATTTACAAATGCTTGGGCAATAGCAAAAACCTCCTCGGCTGTCATCAGCTCCTTTTTAGGAGTCAATGCAATTCCTTCGGCAGGCATGCAATACGTACAACGCAAATTGCATTTTTCTATCAAAGAAATACGCAAATAGTTGTGTTTACGTCCAAAATCATCCGTCAATATGGTGTTATTTGGCATCATGATTACTCCCTTTTAGGATATGAAAAACATGTAAAACATGCGGAAAAACAGCATCCATAGATTCTTTGGCTCCGTTAACAGAACCAGGCAAAGCCAAAACCAGACTGTCGCCAATAGTTCCCGCTACCGAACGCGAAAGCATCGCATACGGCATTCGATCCTGTCCGTAATTGCGAATCGCTTCTTCAATTCCGGGAATCCTGTTTTCTAATAATGGTTCTAAAGCTTCCGGTGTGACATCTCTTGGCGAAAGCCCGGTACCTCCTGTAAAAATCACCAATTGGTTTTCCTGAACGTATTTTTTAGTTCTGTCCTGGATAAAATCAACCTCATCAGGAATAATTTCGTAATGCGTAGTTTCTACTCCGTAAGATTCGAGCTTTTCAACAATAACTTTTCCGGAACGATCTTCTTTATCTCCTGCAAAAATAGAATCGGAACAAACAAAAACTGCTGCTGTTAAAACATCACGGAATTTATTTTTATAAGACGATTTCCCTCCTTTTTTCTCCACTAATTTAATAGTCGAAATTTCGATGTTTTTGTCAATTGGTTTCAGCATATCGTACATCGTCAACGCTACAATAGACGCACCATGCATGGCTTCAACCTCAACTCCGGTTTTATAAACGGTTTTTACCGTAAAAAGAATATCAATCGTTAAATCTTTAATTTCATAAGCAACCGCCGTATATTCAATCGGCAACGGATGACAATCAGGAATGGATAAATGCGTGTTTTTTACAGCAAATAATCCAGCAGTTTTAGCCATTTCAAGCACATTGCCTTTCGGAACTAAATTTTGCTGAATAGCTTCAATCGTTTCCGGCAAACTTACTTTTACAGTTGCCATGGCAGTTGCCGAACGTAACGTACTTATTTTATGGGTAATATCAACCATTATTATTATTTATTTATTTTACCACAAATTACACTAATTGACACAAATTTTGTCCTGTTTTAATTTCACAAATAAAATTAGTGCAATTGCTTCGCCTATTCACTATCGCTCGGGTCGTATCACCCTTTTTTTTAAAGCGAACAACCTATTTATTTTGTTTCCAAATGAAATCTTCATTCTCGAATATTTCTTTGCCAAAGATAGGCACATCGGTCTTAATCCAATTCACAATAACTTCAGTAGCCTCATAAACCTGAGTTCTGTGTCCCGCAGAAACAAAGACAAACAAACAAATTTCGCCTGCTTTAACCACCCCTAAACTATGGTAAATGTGCATACAAACCAAATCAAATTGCGCGAAAGCCTTTTCCCTAACTGCAGTCAAAGCTTCATTTGCCATTTCTTCATAAGCAGTATATTCAATTGCTTTTACGACATTTTCTTCATGAACATCGGCACGAACCTGACCTAAAAAAATGTTATGTGCTCCAATGGTATGCTTGCCTTGATGTTTAGCAATGGAATCGGCTATAAACTCCGGAGAAATGGCTCCTTGTATAAAGACTTTTTTACTCATTTTGATATTTTTAAAAGCTAAATAATAGCCCACGGATAAAACTGATTTAACAGATGAAAACGGATTTTATTTCTTTCTAATAAGATCATATAAGCTAAAATGCTATTTTTTATATTACTATAAATCATTCTTACTACTCATATGCTCTTTTGTTAAAACTAAAATCAATCCAATTAAAAAAACTTACATGACTTATATGGTAAAAAATATTTTTTCCTATTTTACAAAACAGAGACAGCGTTATTAGCTATAACTCCTTGTAGTTTTAAAGCACCACCTGCAATACTTTGTACTTTTAAAAATTGATTTTTTTTAAGTATTTCAACTGCTTTTTTACTTCTGATACCTGTCTGACAATAAACCAAAATCATTTTATTCGAATCCAATTGATCTAAATTTTCTTCTAAATCAGAAAGTGGAAATTGGATACTATTAGGTAAACTTATTTCAGGTAATTCCTCCTCATTTCTAACATCCAGAAAAAGAACATCCGGATTATCGATGTGTTCTAAAGCTTGTTTCGCTGAAATTTCTAAAACTGTATTGTATTTTTTTTCGAAATCCAATCGACTCAAAGAGATTGAATTGTTTTTAACTAAATCAAATTTTTGCTGTTCATTAGTGAGCATATTGTAAATCAATAATTTACCCGAAAGAACATTCCCCATTCCAAGCAGCATTTTCAACACTTCACTGGCCTGAAACATTCCGATAATTCCAACTGAAATCCCCATTACTCCGGCATCAACACAGTTTTCACTATTCGAAGTTTCGTCGGGAAAAAGACAGCGGTAAGTAGGTCCGTTTTGGAAATTAAAAACAGAAACCTGACCTTGGAATTTAAAAACAGAGCCATAAACAAATGGTTTATTGGTTACAACACAGGCATCGTTAATCAGATATTTGGTGTGCAGATTATCAGTCGCATCGACCATAATGTCATAATATTCGAATA
This sequence comes from Flavobacterium flevense, assembly GCF_900142775.1. Lineage (GTDB taxonomy): Bacteria > Bacteroidota > Bacteroidia > Flavobacteriales > Flavobacteriaceae > Flavobacterium > Flavobacterium flevense. The sequence continues at coordinate 207,962 of NZ_FRCC01000007.1, read as the reverse complement.
ATGAAATGGCATTTTTAGCATTCAAAGTATCCGTAATGGCATTAATTTGTATCGAAGGATTTAAAGACAAAGCCATTTCTTTCGCTTCTGATGCTTTTGATTTTCCTATTGCATCATTTCGGTAAATGACCTGGCGTTGCAGATTAGTGATTTCAATGGAGTCATCATCAATAATTCCTATTTCTCCAATTCCGGCTGCCGTCAAATAAGGCAAAATTGCCGCCCCTAAACCACCGGCACCAATAATCAATACCTTAGCATGACCTAGTTTTTCCTGACCTTTTTCGCCAACTTCGGAAAGTATAATTTGCCGATTGTATCGCATCATTACTACTAATTAACATTATTCAATATAACTATCCGTTTCTTTATTACCAATTATAGAAATGGAACACGGATGAAACTGATTTTAACAGATTCTCACTGATTTATATTCAAAACAGCTACAAAAAATCTGTTTCTATCTGTACAATCCGTATTATCTGTGACCTATTTTTAAGTCGGTGTAGCGGATAGCCATAATTTTAACCTCCTGCAAACGGAGGCAATAAAGCAACAACATCGTTACTCATTAACATATAACTGTTAGTGTCCTGCACCATTTTTTGATTGACCGCGATGCTATATGAAAGCGAACTCAAATCGTATTTTTGTTCTAATTCATCCACTAATTCCTGTAATGACAGATTGGAAATCGCAAGCGTTTCTCCATCTACTTTTGTTTTCTCGGCTACAGCACCAAAATATTTTACATCCAGCATTATTCAGTTACATTTAGATTTTGAAAAATAAATTCGTCATCACTATACCCTTCTTTCGTAAAAACTGCCAGTTCAGAAGCATGCTTTACCACTTCACCTATAACAATAATGGCCGGTGATGATAATTGATGTTCAGCCACTAATTTACTAATAGAACTTACCGTTCCTGTTACTTTTTTCTGCGTATCTTTCGTCCCGTTTTGAATAATGGCTACAGGTAAATCATCCGTTCTGTTGTTTTGATAAATCGCTACAATTTCGTCCAGTTTATGCATTCCCATCAAAATCACCACTGTTGCAGATGATTGTGCTGCCAAACTAACATCTGTAGATAATTTATGTGCTGATGTTGTTCCTGTAATTACCCAAAAACTTTCGGAAATCCCTCTTTGAGTCAAACTAATCCCATTAGAAGCAGGAACACCTAATGCCGAAGATATTCCGGGAACAATAGCTGTTTGCAAACCATGTTTTTGAGCAAATTCAATTTCTTCACTTCCTCTGCCAAAAACAAATGGATCTCCTCCTTTTAATCGCACTACATGACCGTGTTTTTGAGCCATAACCACAATTAATTCATTAATTTGATCCTGAGTATAAGCATGGCATCCAAAACGCTTCCCTACAAAAACAATCTCAGTTCCTGCGGCAGCATATTGCAATAAATCCTCATTTACTAATGCATCATAAAGTATTGCATCTGCATCTCCAATAGCTTTTATGGCTTTTATGGTAATCAATTCCACATCGCCCGGACCAGCTCCTACAATTGTCAACTTTGGTGTTTTAGCCTTTTTCATAATCTTCCAATTTTGGTATTCAATTCCTTTAATTCCGCAAGCGAATTTACATTTTTAAACTGCTTACTTCGTTCTCCCGCAACTTCTATTATCTGATGATTCACTTTTTCTAACAAGTGCATCATTTTTAAATCATTCTCTTCAATAGCCTTTTTTAAAATCGGTATTATTTTTTTCGAATAAATTCCAATCAAAGGGTGTATTTTATTTTCATCTCCAAAAACAGACACTTCAAAATTCGATGTGTGTTTTGCTATCAATTCTAATAACAATTCCGTTGAAATCAGCGGAACATCACAACTTAATATCAAATTATTATCTGAATTCGAATGAACCAAAGCCGAATAAATTCCGCCAACCGGTCCTTTATCTAATTCAATATCTTTTATTTTTTTATAAGGCAAATAATCATAATCGGATGTATTTGTCACTAATTGTATTTCATTACTAATGGGCAAAGCCGCTTCAATAATATGTTCTATAAATGGTTTTTTATTAAAAAGAACCAATCCTTTTTCTGATTGCATCCGGCTGCTTTTGCCACCACAAAGAATGGATAGGTTTACTTTTTCCATTTTCTTTTAATTTAGGGGCAAAATTACAACTTCCTGATGCATTTTCACCTCTGTAACATCATGAGGAACAACAATCAAGCCATTTGCTGTTGAAAAAGTATTCAGCATGGCTGAACTTTGACTTTCTAAAACAGTAACTTTTTCATCATCATAAAATGCTTTTAAAAACAATGTTTTTCCGGAAGTATTCTCAAAATCACTATTGATTTTTCGTTTTATTTCCGGTAGATGTATCGCCTCAAATCCCATTAACTTTTTCAAAGCAGGCAAAGCATACACATAAAAACAAGTCAGTGACGAAGCCGGATTTCCCGGTAACGCAAACACTAGTTTATTTTCTTTTTTTCCAAAAAACAAAGGCTTACCCGGTTTTTGATTGATTTTATAAAACAACTCCGTTACACCATTTTTCAGCAAAGCTTCTTTTACATAGTCGTAATCTCCTACCGAAATTCCGCCTGAAATTAGAACTACATCAAAATTAGACAGACAGCTTTCAATCACTATTTTTGTTTTTTTCAAACTATCTTTTATCTTAAAAATGCTTGTTTTTTTTATTCCAACTGCCTTTAAAGCGGCTTCAAGCATCAGCGAATTGCTTTCGTAAATTTTACCTTTCGGTAATTTTTTCCCGGCTGATACTAATTCGTTTCCCGTAACCAGAATAGCCACTTTTGGTTTATCAAATACCTTTATTTTTGTAATCCCTAAACAGGCCAGAAAACCAATAGCTGCCGGAGTAATTACCGTATTTTTATCCAGAACTAATTCGCCTTTTTTAACCTGCTCCCCTTTTGCTCTTACATTAGCATGAGTCGCAGGCATTTTTTCGATTAATAGCAAATTATCCTTTACAATTGTATGCTCCTGCATTACCACAGTATTAACATCATCAGGAACAAAAGCACCTGTAAATATGCGAACTGCCTGATTTTCTTTGATTTCATCGTCTGAAAAATCACCTGCCTGAACTGTTTTCAGTATTTCAAATTGATTGTGTTCACCGTGAGTAAAAGCGTATCCATCCATCGCCGACTGACGAAAAGGTGGCATATTTATAGGAGAATAAACTGCTTCTGCCAAAACATATCCCAGTGATTTGTCCACTTTGATTTTTGTAATTGGCATTTTACAACTGTTCTCAGCTATTAAATTTAAAGCTTCTGCTACTTGAATCATAAAAATCAATTTTAAAACTAAGTATTAATACTTATGCAAATATACGTAATTTTGATTACTACCTCTATAAAATGATGTGGAAATGTGTCGAAATACAATAAAGATAATTTACATCTGATAAATTGCGAAAAAACAAATAATTTAATGTTTTTTGTTAAAAATTCTTAAAACAGAATAGGTTATTAAAGAGGATGAAACTATAAAAACCCAAATCCATCTTATTCATTAGGCAAAATCAACGAAGAAGTAATTTGCTCCAAAATCTCAAAAGCGGTTTCAGCCATTTTATTTCCCTTCGTATCTACAAGCGGATTGATTTCGCAAAATTCGATACAAATCACTTTTCGGGAAGCAATAATCTGATTAATGATTGCAATAGCTTCATACTGATCAAAACCTTTAGAAACCGGTGTTCCTGTACCATTCGAAATTAAATCACAATCCAGAGAATCGACATCAAACGAGATATAAATCATATCACAATTAGCTAATTGCGACAAAGCTCTTTCTACACAAAGCTCCAGACCTTTATAACGAACCTCTTCTACTCTGAAATTTTTTATAGCTAATTCAGCCATTTGGTGGTCTTCTGCTTCTTCCGTATCCCGAACCCCAAAATAGATTAAATGCTCCGGATCAATCTTAGCTCCTTCCACACCAATGTTTTTCATTTCTTCCCAATGTTGTTGGGTTTCAGGAATAACTTCGTTAATCTGGCATTTTAGATTATCTACTGCTAAGGCTGCCGCCAAAGGCATTCCGTGAATATTTCCCGATGGAGATGTATACGGAGAATGCAAATCGGCATGAGCATCAATCCAGATCACACCTAAGGTTTTATGGGGATAAACAGCTTTTATCCCGCTTATGGTTCCCAATGCCGACGAATGATCACCTGACAAAACAATAGGTAAAAAATGCGCTTCTAAAGTGCGTTTGATCGTATAAGAAACCCGCGTACATTGCTCCAGAACAAATTCGATTCTTTTAGCAAATGCGTTTCGGGTTTTATCATAAATAGTTTCGTTATGCGTTTTTACATCTTCATACGTAAACTGATTAAAATACTCACTGCCACGATTAATGGCAGCAATTTCTAAGGCGTCAACTCCTAAATCAGAGCCACGGGTTCCTCCACCAATATCCGAACGGTTTTTTATCAACTTTACAACCCGATCCATATTCTTTTATTTAAAATCGTTTAATGCTTTTTCGATAATAGAAAGACAATCCTGTATTTGACTTTCGGTAATCACTAATGGTGGCGCTAAACGGATTTTGTTTCCGTGAGTAGGTTTAGCCAGCAAACCATAGTCTCTGAATCTCAGGCATATTGCCCAAGCCAAATCAGAATCTTCATCACAGTCAATTACAATGGCATTCAACAATCCTTTTCCTCTTACCAGAGAAATCAAAGAATTTTTAGCAGCAATTGCATTCAATCCATCTCTTAAAATTATTCCTAAACGCTCGGCATTTTCTGCTAATTTTTCTTCTTTTATTACTTCTAATGCCGCAATTGCAACAGCTGCAGCTACAGGATTTCCTCCAAAAGTAGAACCGTGTTGCCCCGGTTTAATCACATTCATAATACCATTATTAGCTAAAACAGCCGAAACCGGATACACACCACCTGACAAAGCTTTTCCTAAAATCAGAATATCAGGTTGTACCTTTTCATGATGTACCGCTAATAATTTTCCGGTACGGGCAATTCCTGTTTGCACTTCATCAGCAATAAATAATACATTGTGTTTTTCACATAAAGCTTTGGCTTTCGCCAAATAGCCTTCGCTTGGCACATAAACTCCGGCTTCACCCTGAATAGGTTCTACCAGAAATCCGGCAATATTATTTGATGATTCCAATACTTTTTCTAAAGCATCCAGATTATCATATTCAATTTTGATAAATCCTTCGGTAAAAGGACCAAAACTCTTACGAGCAGTTTCATCATTCGAAAACGAAATAATAGTGGTCGTTCTTCCGTGAAAATTATTCTCACAAACAATAATTTGTGCCTGATTTTCATGAATCTTTTTTACTTCATACGCCCATTTTCTACATAATTTCAAAGCGGTTTCCACAGCTTCGGCACCTGTATTCATGGGTAATACTTTGTCAAACCCAAAATATTTAGTCACATATTCTTCATAAACACCTAGCTGGTCATTATAAAAAGCACGCGAAGTCAAAGTTAACTTTTGCGCTTGCTCCACCATCGCTCCTACAATTTTAGGATGACAATGACCCTGATTTACTGCCGAATAAGCCGATAAAAAGTCATAATATTTTTTTCCGTCAACATCCCAGACAAATACACCTTCTCCTTTTTCAAGAACTACCGGTAACGGATGATAATTATGAGCTCCATAATTACTTTCTTTACTAATTAAATTTTCTGATTTTGAAGATAGTATTTGTTGCATTCTTTCTATATATTTAATATTATGATTCAGATTACAAAATTACGTATATTTTATTGCCTATCAAAACCACAACTTAAGAGTTAAAATCAAAATTAGCTGCGAAATAGTGTGATTTAAATTTCTAAAAAAGCTTATAAGTAAGCATTATATGATATCAAATTTATTTTCAGATATTTGTGTTTCACTGTAATTATCAGCCTTTCTAAATTATGAAAAAAATAATATTCCTTCTTGCCTTTAGTTGTTTGGCTTCCTGTCAGGGTACCAAAGACATTAGTACAAAAAGTATCTACAATCCAACCAAATACAACAATACTATTACTGCCGACGAATTAAAAACCCACCTTTACATTGTGGCCAGCGATTCTATGGAAGGAAGACAAACGGGTTCTGCAGGACAAAAAAGAGCCGGTAACTATTTAATTAGCCAATATCAAAAAGACAAAATCCCTTTTCCAAAAGGAGCTCAAAATTACTACCAGCCTGTTCCTGCTTCCTTTTTGAATGCCAGGAAAAATCAAAATCTTAGTGATTCCGAAAACATTTGGGCATACATTGAAGGAACTGAAAAACCGGATGAAGTAGTTGTAATTTCGGCTCATTATGATCATGTAGGGACAAAAAACGATGCTATTTTTAATGGTGCTGATGACGATGGTTCAGGAACAGTCGCTTTACTGGAAATTGCACAAGCTTTTCAACTGGCTAAAAAAGAAGGTCATGGTCCCAAACGTTCTATATTATTCCTTCATGTTACTGCCGAAGAACATGGTTTACACGGTTCCAGATATTATATCGAAAATCCTTTGTTTCCAATAAAAAATACCGTTGCCAATATTAATATTGACATGATAGGACGCCGTGACGAAGCTCATGCTGCATCTAATAATTATGTTTACTTAATTGGTGCTGACAGACTTTCAAGTGAATTAGATGAAATTTGCAAAACGGTAAACGAAAAATATGTTCAACTTAATCTGGATTATAAATACAATGCTTTAAACGATCCTAACAATTTCTACCGTCGGTCAGATCATTATAACTTTGCCGCACTGGGTATTCCATCGGTTTTTATTTTTAATGGTACTCATGCTGATTATCATCGAAAAACAGATACTCCTGACAAAATAGAATACGATGCCTTGACTAAGAGAACCCAACTCACCTTTAACATTGCCTGGGAATTAGCGAACAGGGAAAACCGAATCGTGGTGGATAAAAAATAGGACGTTATCATTCCACACGAATTACACGAATTCTCACGAAATACTGTCTTGAATACAAATCATTACAACAGCTACAATTAGTATAATTCGATTTAAATGCTGATAAAATTAGTGACAATTGGTGTAATTCGTGGTTTACTTTTTTTAAAAAACTTGGTGAACTTTGCGAAAAACTTAGCGAACTTTGCGGTTAAAAATTATCCGTAATACCAACATACATTGACACTACATAAAAATATGAAATTTAAAGCAGTACTATTTGACCTTGACGGAACACTCGTAAACTCCCTAATTGACATTGCCGATTCTATAAATAAAGTACTTCAGGGGAATCAATTACCTACTCATAGTTATGAAGTTATTAATAATTTTATTGGCAGCGGACTCCGGGTTCTGGTAACCAAAGCCCTTCCGGAAACTCATAGAAATGAAGAAAATATCGAAAAACATTTTCAAGCTATGATGCTAAACTATCGGGATAATTGCACTAACAAAACGATTGTCTATGATGGAATTACGGAACTTTTAGAACAACTGAAATCCAGAAATATCAAAATGGCAATTTTATCGAATAAAGCGGATGAACTGACTAAAAAAATTGGTCTTACTCTATTTCCTGATTATTTTGAAATTGTAATGGGTTTGAAAAGCGAAGCTACTAAAAAACCAAATCCGGCAGCTGCCATTGAAATCAGCAACGATTTAGGTTTTTCTGTCGAAGAGATATTGTATGTAGGTGATTCTGATATTGACATGCAAACAGCTAGAAATGCTAATATGTATGCTGTAGGGGTTACCTGGGGATACCGCCCGAAAGAGGAATTACTAGCCGAAGGTGCTCAATCCATCATCAATCATCCACTGGATTTATTGGAACTTTTATAATATTCGAAATAAAAGCCCACGGATAAAATTGATTTAATACAGCAAACACAAGCCACAAATTACACGAAAAAACACCAATTCAGATGTCTTAAATATTCCACAAATCGCTGTCAAAATGCAGTTAAAAATTGGTGAGATATTTTTTAGAATAAAATATTTGTGCAAATTGGTGTAATTTGTGGTAAAAATAAAACTCGTATGGTTGCCGTATAACTTATATAAAGATTTTATATATCTGTGTTTATCTGTTCAATCCGTTTTATCAGTGTTCCAATTTTTAATAAGATTAAAAGCAAAAAAACATGAAATACAAATGCATCATTTTTGATTGTGACGGTGTACTGGTAGACAGCGAAGCTATTTCTATTGGCACCTTAGTGAATATGGCAAAAACACATGGCGCATTCATTGATGAAATTGAGGCACACCAATTGTTTTTAGGTAAATCTCTGGAATTTTGTTTTGATTATATCGCTGATTTGGCTAACAAAAAACTGCCTGACACTTTTGAAGCAGAATTTAGAAAATGTACCTTCGAATCCTTTCAAAAAAATTTAAAACCCATAGAAGGAATTCATGAATTGTTAGCCAAAATCAATGTTCCGATAGCGGTTGCTTCTAATGGTCCTGCTGATAAAATCAGACTCAATTTGACTGCCACGCAGCTAATTGATAAATTTGAAGGAAATATTTTTAGTGCTTACGACATTAATAGTTGGAAACCCAATCCCGAATTATACCTGCATGCAGCCAGAACTATGGGATTTGACGTTCAGGATTGTGTTGTAATCGAAGACAGTCCGGCGGGAGTTCAGGCAGCTTTAACAGCTGGTTTTGATGTTTTTGGTTTTACAAATCACGCTAACTTTGATGCTTTACAGCAAATGAATATTCCTTTATTTGATGATATGGCACAACTTCATTTACTTTTACAATAATTATTAAATCATAAAAATGACTACACATCTGGCATTACTTCGCGGTATCAACGTTTCCGGGCACAACATGATGAAAATGGATGCGCTACAAAAAATGCTTGAAAACATGGGGTTCACTAATGTAAAAACATACATCCAAAGCGGAAATGTATTTGTAACTACAGAAGAAGAGAATCCTGCGGCCGTGGGTTTTAAAATCAAACAGGAAATTTTCAGAACCTTTGGACACGATGTTCCTGTGGTAATGATCAATAAATCAGACTTAGAAGCCTGTCAAAAAAACAATCTTTTTTTACAGGAAAATAATGCCGATACTAAGAAACTATATGTTGCGTTTGTATCCATGGAACTGCATAAAGACCGGATTCATGATTTAAAAATGAGTGCTGTAAAGCCTGATGAAGTACATCTTGATAAAAACAGAATTTTTATTAAATACGCTGTTTCGGCAGGAAAAACCAGATTAGACCAAAAATACATTGAAAAAAAACTGAATCTTACCGCTACCATTCGGAATTGGAATACAGTAACACAATTATTAAAAATGTATGAAGAATTGGAACAGCAATAAACCACAATAACAATCTGATGGATTTTTAATCTAAAAAGTAAGATTCTCATAAAAAGATGCATACTTATTTCTAAATCAATAAAAACAACTACTTCTAAGTAATTTCATTAACAAAAATACGTATTAATACTTATTTTTAAATTACATTTGTGCTATTAAAAACTGAGTTCAACTCATAAAATAAGAACAAAATGAGAGGAATTACTACTGATTGTACCAGTTGCGTCAATGCCAATTGCTTTATTAAAAAACACTTGCATCTTGAAAAAATGCAGGATTTTGTTTTGGAAAAAACCAATTATACCTGTAAAAAAGGACAGCAATTCATGATTGAAGGTGCTCCTATTCAAGGATTGTATTTTATTTACAAAGGAAAAGTAAAGGTTTTAAAAACAGGAATTTATGGTAAAGAGCAAATTGTTCGCCTTACTACTGACGGAGATACATTAGGTTTCAGGGGTTTTGGAACCAGTAATCGGTATTTAATAGCGGCTTCGGCAATTGAAGATACCGTATTGTGTAATTTCAGCAATGATATTATGCATGCCATCCTGAAATCAATTCCGGAATTTACGTATGACATGATGTTATTTTATGCCGAGGAATTGAATAAAAGCGAAAATAGGGTTAAAAAAATTGCCCAAATGAATGTACGCGAAAGAGTGATTGATATCTTATTGTATTTGCTTAAAAAATTTGGTCATACTAATAATTTACTCAACATCAATTTATCCCGAAAAGAAATTGCTGATTTTGCCGGAACAACTGACGAACAGGTAACACGCATTCTTTCGAGTCTGAAAAAAGAAGGACTTATTAAAATAGTCAACAAAAAAATTGGTTTACTGCAAGCAGATAAATTAAATAACGAAATTATAGAGCATAAATAATGTTATTCTAAAGCTTTCAAAATCGCTTTTCTTTTTATTTTTCCGCTTTCTGTTCTTTCAAATTTTGGAACAAAAAAGAGGTTTTTGGGTTTTTCATATTTATCCAAAACATCAAAAACAGTTTCGGCTACTTCTTGCTTTTCTCCTTCGATCACTAAAACTAATTTTTCTCCTAATACCGCATCCGGAATACCTCCTACAAAAAAAGGAGTTTTAATTTTATTAACGAGTTTCTCTTCAATTTGTTCCGGAACAAGTTTTATTCCGCCACTGTTTACCACATTATCCATGCGACCTAGAAGCACAAATTGGTTGTCATTTATTATTTGGACCAAATCATTCGTACACAAAATTTCCTCACTCACTGATGGTGCATGAATAACTAAACAGTTTTTTTCATTTTGAGAAATACTAGCATGAGGCAAAACAGTAAAAGCGCCCTCACCTACTTTTTTAGCAGCAATATGAGTAATGGTTTCGGTCATTCCATAAGTTTCATAAACTTCTGTGTTAGTGTTTAGGAGTTTTTTTGTTAAAGAATCATTGAGTTTAGCTCCGCCAACAATGAGTTTCCTTACTTTATGCAATTCGTTTAATGAGTTTTCAAGCTGCAAAGGAACCATGGCAACAAAATCATATTTTTTGTTTAAATCTGCTAATGGATTTGAAGTTGGAGCCACCACATCAATGGCTAATCCTAAAATAAAACTTCTTACCAGCATCATTTTTCCGGCGATAAATTGTACAGGCAAACAACATAAAGCAGTGTCTCCTGGTTTTAAATTAAAAAAATCTCCCGTTGCTAATGCCGAGTTCACCAACTCTTGTTTGTTTTTTCTAATACGCTTAGGAATCCCGGTTGTTCCGGAAGTCTGTAAATCAATATACGGTTTTCCGTCAAACCAGTCCAGCAAAAACTCTCCTATGGCTTTTTCATATTCATTGCCTTCTTTTATCAGATAATAACCGGCAATTTGCAATTCGCTGCTCTTTAAATGAACCCCGTTGAATTTAAAAAAATTGTGAATGTTTTTATAAGTAACTTTTCTCATAATTATTAGCTTACATTGATGTTTCCTGTTAGTTTTTCTTTCCAGTTATGCCATTTGTATTTGCTACTAAAGATAAACAAAAGCATTGGGTAAACCAGTACCACCGGCAAAATAATATCATAACCGGCCTGAGGTTCTGACAAATCTTTAAAGATAGAATGAGTTTGAAAAGCAGACCAGTCAGAGGTAATCAACAAAGCGCCAATAAGATTATTTGCTGCATGAAAACCCAGTGCTAATTCCATTCCTTCATCCATTAATGTTATAATTCCTAAAAACAAGCCAGTCCCGATATAGTAGACAAAAATGATATTTCCCAGTTTTGAAACTTCAGGATTAAAAAGATGCATTCCTCCAAAAATTAAGGAAGTCATTAGCAAAGGTAACCATTTATTATGAGCCAGATTAGCAAATCCCTGCATTAGATAGCCTCTAAAAACATATTCTTCGGTACTGGTTTGAACAGGAACCAGCGCCACAGCAATCACAAAAAGAACAGCAAACGGAATGGGTTTAAAATCCAAAACGTACAAAGTGGGATTTAACCAATAAAAAATTAATGTAGACACAATTGAAAATACCGCCCAGATTCCAAAAGAAAAGAAAACTCTGTTCCAGTCCACTTTTTTCCGGGAAGTAGTCACGGAAAGGAAAGTTTGTCTGTGCAAAAATTTAACCACAAAAAAAATGGCCGCTAAAGCAAATACAAATGAAATCAGGATTAGAAAAAAAGTAAGATTGGGTTCGAAAAAATGCATGATTTCGTCATTAGTCGACGGATAGCTTTTTCCGCTAATAAAGATTTTTGCAATTACCGCCAGCATTAAAGGAATTTGTCCCACAAAAGAGGCAAAAATAATCAGTACTGAACCCACTAAATATTTCCAAAATTTATTTTCCGAATGAACTCCCTGTTCTATAAACATCTATTTTATGATTTAAAGTAATACTATTAAACTTTCAAAAGCTATTTTTGTACTTCGAAAATACCCTTTTTATTCCAAACTATAAAAATAAACCCCATGATTGAAGTATATCATAATCCGCGTTGCGGGAAATCAAGAAACTGTCTGGCTTTTTTAGAAAATACTAATCAGGAATATAAAATCATCAAATATTTGGACGAAACACCTGATGCAGAAGAACTTAAATCTTTATTAAAAAAACTCAATCTTAATGCTATTGAATTAGTACGTCAAAAAGAAAAAATCTGGATTGAAAATTTCAAAAATACAACCATGACTGATGACGCTATAATTCAAGCGATGGTAGCCAATCCTATTTTGATAGAAAGACCTATTATTATCAAAGGAAATAAGGCTATTATAGCCAGAGAAACGGATAAAATGGAAGCCTTTTTCAAGGACTAATGTGGTTTTAACATTTATTTAATATTTAGAGATTAAACCATCTGCCGTTTTTCGACTCATAAAACAAACAATAAAAATTCAAATAATGCGACAATCATTAAGATTCATTTTAGGTCTCACCTTCTTTTTTACCTTTCTAAACAGTTTTGCTTCAATAGGAGATCCTATTGCTGAACCTACAAAGGAAAAAATAAAAATATCAGGGACTGTAATTGAAAAAATAAGTAAACAACCTCTGGAATATGCAACTGTAACGATTACAAATTCTAAAGATCCAAAAGCTATTACCGGCGGAATTACGAATGCTAAAGGTAATTTTTCTATCGAAGTAGCTCCGGGTATCTACAATATAAAAATTGAATTTATTTCTTTTAAAGCCATTGAATTCAATCAAAAAAATCTTCAAAAAAATACTGATTTAGGAACACTTGCACTGGTTGAAGACATTGCACAACTGGACGAAGTAGTCATTCGTGCTGAGCGATCCACTGTTGAAATTAAACTGGACAAAAAAGTATACAGCGTAGGTCAGGATATGATTGTAAAAGGAGGAACTGTAAGTGATGTTTTAGAAAATGTCCCTTCTGTTTCTGTGGATGTAGAAGGAAATGTTAGTTTACGTGGCAACGAAAACGTACGTATTTTTATTGACGGGCGTCCTTCTAATGCGCTAAATATGGCTGAGGCTTTACGCCAAATTCCAGCAGATGCCATTGATAAAGTAGAAGTAATCACTAACCCATCTGCTCGTTATGATGCCGAAGGTGGAGCCGGAATCCTTAACATTGTTTTGAAAAAAGGAAAAAACTTAGGTTTTAACGGAAGTTTTATTGCTTCAATTGGAGATCCTGAAACTTATGGTGCAAGTGCAAATTTGAATTACAAAACTGAAAAATTAAATTTCTTTACTTCAACCGGATACGATTACAGAACAAGCGAAGGTGCAGGAAAAACCAATTCAACATACTTTAACAGCGATGAATCGATAAGAAATTATATTGACGAAACTAAAAATACGGAACGTCTTAGAAAAGGAATATCTACTAAAACTGGCTTAGAATGGACTGTTGCTCCTAATACTTTCTGGACTAATTCCATTAGCTACCGTGACAACAGAGGAAATACAAGCGACATTGTAAAATACAACAATTATGATGCAAATAGAATCTTCACTTCCACTCGTGAACGTATCAATGACGGATTTGATTCGGGAGAAAATGTAGAATTTGCTTCTAATTTTCTAAAGAACTTCGATGATAAAGGACACAAATTAACGGTTGATTTTTCGTATGCTACAGAAAAAGATGCTGAGAGCTCTTCTATCACAGATCAGGTTTTAGGAAGTACTAATGCTCCTAATAATGATATTACTATCAATGACGAAAAACAAAATCAATTGCAATTGCAGGCCGATTATGTTTTACCTATTGGAGAAGGCGGTCAGTTTGAAGCCGGTTACAAAGGAAATTTCAACAACTTAGATAATATTTACAGCATTAATAATAATGGTACAATTAATCCTAATTTATCAAATACTTTAGAGTACAAAGAAAGAATCAATGCGATTTATACGCAATATGGTTTTAAAGTTAATAAATTCTCTTATTTGTTTGGTTTACGTTGGGAAGACACAAAAATTGATATCAATTTATTAGATGAACCCGGTAGTAGTTTCAACACTAAGAAATACAATAATTTTTTCCCAAGTGCCTTTATAAACTATGAACTGTCTGACGAAAGCAGCGTCTCTTTAAGTTATAGTAAACGTTTATCCAGACCCAGAGGACGTTTCTTAAATCCGGCAACTAACTATTCCAGTAATATTAACATCTTTCAAGGGAATCCGGATTTAGATCCTTCTTTTACCGATAAGTTTGATTTTGGTTACCTTAAAAGATGGGAAAAAATAACTTTCAATACCTCTTTGTATTATGAAAGTACTAAAAACGTATTCACTTTTGTACGTTATCCTAATGGAGATGTTGTTGAACAAGAGATTGATAATACTGATGATGGTATCGATAATCCTGTATTAACCGAAACACCCGTTATTTTGAGTACTCCTGTCAATCTGGGAAGAGAGCATAAAATTGGTTTCGAATTTACCCTAAACTACAATCCATTAAAAATATGGAAACTGAACAGTAGTTTCAACCTTTTCAATTCTAAAACAATAGGAGAAAATAAATATAAAGATATTAACGGGGTAGAACAAACTCAAAACTTAGACAACGAAGCTTTTTCCTGGTTTACCAGAGTAAGTTCCCGTTTAACACTTCCGGCAAAAGTAGATTGGCAATTATCCGGAATGTATTTTGGTCCAAGAAATACAGCTCAGGGTAAAAGCCTAGGTAATTATGTGGTAAATATGGCCTTCAGTAAGGATATTTTAAAAGATAAAGCTACAATTGCATTGAATGTAAGTGATCTTTTCAATTCCAGAAAAATGAGATCAGAAACTAATTTAGACAATGTTTCTTCTTACAGTGAATTTCAGTGGAGAAGAAGGCAAATTAATTTGTCTTTCACTTACCGTTTGAACATGAAGAAAACAGATAAGGAAAAGAATGCTCCTAAAAATGGCGGCGATGAAGGTGGTGGAGAATTCCCTGGATAATACAACTAAAAGGAAGCCGTCTCAAACTGAGGCGGTTTTTTTATTTCAGAAATAAAATTAAATTCATAGCATAAAAAAAAGGATTCGCTTTCACGAATCCTTTTTTATTGAACAATCAATAATTATAGTGATTGCTGTTTTTTTGCTCTCTTTTCTTTGAATCTTTCCCAAGTAGCACCTCCTACCCAATAGGATACGAAACTAACTAGAAAAAACATTAACCAGAATCCCATTGTAAGGATGGTTAAGAAAAGTAAAAAGCCTAAATACTGTGAAAATTCAAACATGTTTTCCGGAATTTTGAATGTAGGCACAAATGTAACAGTTAATTTTTTTCTTAGCAATAAAAACAACACTCAATTTTCATAAAAATACATTTATCCGTACATTTAAGCTTCATTTTGATTTCCGGGAGCTATTTCCTGCTGTCCACTCTATCTTTTATGTCTTAAAGAAAGACATAAAAGGATGCCGTTTCCATCAGGGCTAGGGCAGTTGTTTTTTGAGGACAAACAGACTAATCCGGAAATAAAAACAGACACAAATGACACAAATTCAGACATTGTAATATTTCACGAATCTGCCCAAAGGCAGATACAAATTGGAGTAGTTTATTTTAAAATCATTCCTATTTGTGTTATTTCGTGTAATTCGTGGCGAAAATAACTCGTGCGTTTGCCCTGAGTCGTTTTCATCATGAACTTATTTTCTAAAAAACAATTAAATTATAGACAACTATGAAATTCCGAATTGAAAAAGATACACTGGGCGAAGTACAAGTCCCAGCCGATAAATACTGGGGAGCACAAACAGAACGGTCCCGAAATAATTTTAAAATAGGCGCTTCGGCTTCGATGCCTACAGCAATCATAATGGGTTTCGCATATTTAAAAAAAGCCGCTGCTTACACTAATTGTGATTTAGGCGTTTTGAACACCGAAAAAAGAGATGCCATTGCCACAGTATGCGATGAAATTTTGGAAGGAAAATTAGACGATCAGTTTCCGTTGGTTATTTGGCAAACCGGTTCCGGAACACAAAGCAACATGAACGTAAATGAAGTGATTGCTAACAGAGCACAAGTACTAAAAGGATTTGAAATTGGCGAAGGAGAACCATTAGTTAAAGCCAATGACGATGTCAATAAATCACAATCTTCTAATGACACCTTCCCTACTGCCATGCACATTGCTGCTTACAAATCCATCATTGATATCACCATTCCGGGAGTGGAAAAATTGCGAGACACATTAGATATTAAAGCAAAAGAATTCCACAACGTCGTAAAAATAGGCCGCACCCACTTAATGGATGCTACTCCGCTAACATTAGGACAGGAGCTTTCCGGTTATGCAGCACAATTAAACCATGGATTAAAAGCTCTCAAAAACACTTTAGCACATTTATCCGAAATCGCTTTAGGCGGTACAGCTGTAGGTACAGGATTAAACACGCCCAAGGGTTATGATGTAAAAGTGGCTGAATATATTGCCAAATTTACAGGATTACCATTTATAACTGCCGAAAATAAATTTGAAGCCTTAGCAGCTCATGACGCTATTGTAGAATCGCATGGTGCGTTGAAACAACTGGCGGTTTCTTTAAATAAAATTGCGAATGATATTCGAATGCTGGCTTCGGGACCACGCTCTGGAATTGGAGAAATCCTGATTCCCGAAAATGAACCGGGTTCTTCGATTATGCCCGGAAAAGTAAACCCAACCCAATGCGAAGCCCTGACAATGGTTTGTGCTCAGGTGTTGGGAAATGACGTTGCCATTAGCGTAGGCGGCATGCAGGGACATTATGAACTGAATGTTTTCAAACCCATGATGGCTGCCAACTTCCTGCAATCGGCACGATTATTAGGAGATGCCTGTGTTTCTTTTGACGAACATTGTGCTCAGGGAATCGAACCTAATTACAAACGCATTAAAGAATTGGTCGATAATTCTCTGATGTTGGTTACCGCTTTAAATACTAAAATAGGTTATTACAAAGCCGCCGAAATTGCGCAAACCGCACATAAAAACGGAACAACTCTTAAAGAAGAAGCTGTTAGTTTGGGTTATGTAACTGCTGAGGATTTTGATAACTGGGTAAAACCGGAAGAGATGATTTAAATTGGGAAGTTAGAAGTTAGAAGTTGGAAGTGACGAAACTTGCTGTCTAACTTTTTTTATGCAAACATGGACTTCCTTTACTTCCAACTTCTAACCTCTAACCTCTAACCTCTAACCTCTAACCTCTAACCTCTAACCTCTAACCTCTACAAAGTCCTCCAAATAAGAAAACCTCTGGGTCAACTTTCCGTTTTCAGTTATTTTTGCGCGAGCTAAAATTCCGTCTTTGTCGCCATTAAAAAAAGCAGGCATTACTTTTTCCAGAAACATTTCACCAAAACCTTCGCTGGAATCTTTAGGCAAAGCACAAGGCAAATTATCCACTGCCATAACCACAATTGCAGCAGGATGAAACAAATCAACTTCCTTATTTTCTAAGGGTAAATATCCATAAAAAGGTTCTTCAATAGTAGAAGAACGCAATGTACTGGCTATTGGTCCGTTTAAATCACAGGAAATATCCGCAACTACTTTTATTTTACAGTCTTTGGATTGCAACATTTGCTGTGTCAGAATCTTTGGCGCTTCATTCGCATAAAAATGTCCTGTAATCACAATATCCGAAACCTTTGTAAAACGTTCAAAATTACTTTCGTAATCCTGCGGATTTTGAAAAAAATCGGCGATTTCTAAAACAGCTCCGTCTTTTCTTTTATTATAATCTAAAGCATCAATTTGAACATAAACAGGCTGTGTATAATTCTTAGTTAAATAATTATCCACCGTAACCGATTTTACTTTTATGGCATCGAGCATTTCCTGAACTCCGCCACCTACTTTTCCCCTTCCGGTAACCACAAATTTTATCGGTGGTAAAACAATTCTTTTTAAATGACGAATTAATTCTTCTTTTCCCGAAAGCGTTTCAACTTTAGGTAATTTAAACAATTCAAATTTGATTCCAAATGCACGAATACTGTTGTAAGCACCAACCATTCCTGCATAACGACCAAAACCAATCAGGCGGTTATTAGTAGCATCTACAAGTGTTTCATAGTCATAAAAATCAATGTTTTTTTCCAATAATGCTTGTAATAAGCCTCTGTTATAAACTTGTTTTTTAATAGTATGCGAAAAAAAGAAATAAGATTTATCAGGAATTAAACTCTCCACGGGAACCTCTTTTACTCCTAACAGCACATCACAATCAGTCACATCAGTCACCACCTCAATTCCTGCATTTTGATATTCTGAGTCACTAAATATCCTTACTGGCGAACTTTCCACTTTAATGCTTATTTGCGGGTACAGTGCTTTCAGTTTTACTAATTCATCAGGAGAAAATACTACCCGTCTGTCAACCGGATATTTTCTTTCTTGTATAATTCCAAATTTCATATTTTATTATTTCATTAGTTTCAAACCACCGAGATAGTTCTATTATAAAAAGTCGATTTTGTTCTACAAATACATTAAAAGCTGAAAGCCAAAAACATAGAATAAAATCGATTAAAAACTTTCAAAAAATTCTGTTAACATTACAAAAAACGACTGGCAAAAACATTTGATTCTATATATTTGCCAATATAGTCCCCCTAGAAATGAATTTTATAAAAAAGACAAATATAATACAATTACTCCTGCTTATTTTAGTTTTGAGTGCTTGTAACCAAAAGAATAAAAAAGCAACACTTTCAGATGAAAAGCCAAAAGACACCATGCCTCACATGGAGCCTCCTACGAGAAAACTCCCTAAATTAACTTCTTCCTATATCAATGCTAAAAAGAATGCTATACAACATTTTTACAATAAAAACTGGCGTAACAATAGTATGAACGGTAGTTTTCTTGTGGCTCAAAATGGACAAATTATTTTCGAAAAATACGAAGGAATGGCCAATTTTAGGGACGAAAGACCTATAACTGCTACCACTCCACTTCATTTAGCCTCAGTAAGTAAAATTTTAACCGCATCGGCAATTTTAAAGTTAATAGACGCTAAGAAAATTGGTTTAGATCAAAAAGTAAATACCATTTTACGTAATTTCCCTTTCCCTGAAGTAACGGTAAAAATGCTTTTAAATCATCGTAGCGGCATGCGTAATTATGCCTATTTTACAGATAAAAAAGACGGAGTTTGGGACAGACATAATATTTTGACTAACAAAGATATTGTTCATTTAATGGCTACTAAAAATATTGGTCTTGAATCCAGAACAGGTACGCGTTTCGCCTATTGTAATACCAATTATGCCGTTTTGGCACTTATTATAGAAAAAGCGACAGGATTGAGCTATGAAAAAGCAATGAATCGTATGATTTTTAAACCACTGGGAATGAATCACACCTTTGTTTTTAATTATGACAGGGATAAGGACTCCATAGTTCCTTCTTATAAAGGCAATAAAGTAGAAATAGGAAAAGATTATCTTGATGCTGTTTATGGTGATAAAAATATTTATTCGACACCAAGAGATTTATTAAAATTTGATTTAGCCCGAAATTCACCTGGTTTTTTAAGCCCGAAATTACTAAAACTGGTTTATACCCCTTTTAGCAATGAGCATAAGGGCGAAAAAAATTATGGTCTTGGTATTCGAATGATTAACTGGTACACGGGACAAAATTTCTATTTTCATAACGGATGGTGGCATGGGAATACTTCTTCCTATATCACTTTATTAAAAGAACATGTAACCATTATTGCACTATCGAATAAGTTTACCACAAAGACCTATCAGGTTAGAAAATTAGCTCCGTTATTTGGCGATTATCCATTTAAATTAGACAGAGACGAAAAAGAGGAATAATTTTTGTACTAACAATAGCCTGATGAATAACAATAGTAAATTATAAAATTGTATATTCGCGCACTCAAATTTTATCGTTTGAGTTCAAAATAAACTGGGGTCGACTGGTTTTGACAGCAAGTCGAATTGAACAGTAAGCACGTCGAGCATTGAGACCTTGCTCGTAAATATAAGATCTTAAACTTTTACACGGCGAAAATAACTACGCTTTAGCTGCATAATCCGAATTATAGTACGATTGCGCCACGTCCCTACAAGGTAGGGAAGCTGGATTCTCCTTGAAAGCCTTGGTTTGTGGCGTTCAGTTCAGGGGAACCGTAAAAATAAACCTAGATTTCCATTAGCTTCGGATGGTTTTCGAAAATTAAGAAGCTAAGTAGTTTGTGGCTGTTTCTGGCCTGGCAAACTATCGAAAACTCAATCAGGAAATAAGCGTGTAGAAAGCTCTTTAGTTGCTTGTTTGGACCCGGGTTCGATTCCCGGCGACTCCACTTAAAACCTTGTAAACAATTGATTTACAAGGTTTTTTATTTTTAGTTGACAATTTAGTTGACAATAATTTATTTTAAATTGATACCATTCTTCAAATTAGAAAACCTAATAACAGTAATTTTACGCATCATTAGTTCTAATTTTTTATTTGTCAATCCATTTTTTTGTAAAGCGCTGATCATTTTAATTTATGATTTAAAAATAAATTCTAATTCTATAAAGTTTTTATTCTCAACTTTATAATGTTCTTTCATTTCTTCATACGAGTTATAGAAATCCTCTTTTGCTTCTTCAACTGTTTTACCTTCTCCAATAAGTCCGTAAGGTACGTTATCTGAGCTAATATAAGCTCCATAAGTACCATCTTTTCCTCTTTCAATAATAACATTTACTTTCATTAAATTTTTATTTAATATCATTAATCAAAAATATACCAAAAATTTACGACATGAAATAAGTAATAATAAGGATAGTAAAAATAACATACTATTCCTTATTTATTAATTTCAATTTGCCAATCCAAGTTGTTTATTTTGGTTTTTAGTTCTGTTAATTTAGAAATAATGGTTTCAAATGATGGTGAATCTCCATAAATCATTTGCTCTTGCATTGTTTTGTAATCTGCTTTCCAGGCTTCAATGATGTCAGTTGAAGGAATAGGATTGATTGTTTGTGGTTGGTGTAAATTATAGTCTATATCACCAACTTTAGTAAATTTAAAACGATGCTTTACAATTGTCTCATAGAGTTCTTTATTTTGTAATGCAGCATCAGCAAACTTAGTCTGTGATAGCTGATACACATCGTATAAATGACGGCTCAATCGTTCTACCCTAATTTTTTCTTTTGGCTTGCTAAATTCTTCATGAAGCAAAAATATTTTTTCCAAAAAAGTTCGCTCTGGATTCACAGTAGGTATTATACTTGCTGGTTGTGAGAAAATAGTATTTGGAAACTCGATGTCTAATAGTGAAACTATTTCCTGAGTGCTAAATGGTTCTCTTAATGAACGACATCCTATTTCTATTTGAACTCTTGGTTTAATATAACCCGGAGTATCAATACTATTTGGATAATATAGATTGATAATCACTGGATCTTGATCAGATTCAGTTGTTTTAATGATCTCCCATTTTAAATTTTGAAATCCTTTTTCGGTAAATGCATTCTGTAACTCTATAAAAAATGTCTCCGATATGTAGCTGTTTGCAGCCTTTCTTAAAGCGGTTATTTGTTTTTTAGTAAGTTCCCCTTCAAATCCCAGAAATTGTCTGTCTATGGCTAAATCGACATCTTCAGAGAAACGATCAATAAGATTCCAGGCTTTGCTTAAAGATGTTCCTCCTTTGAAAACCAAATGAGCTCCCACAGTCATTTCAAAAATAGTAGTAAGTGTTTGTACTACCCACCAGTCTTTTTCTACTGCAAATGGAGCTAATCCTTGTTTATTACTTACTTGTTGTAGTATAGTTGTCTTTTCAGTGATAGGAAGCGCATGAAAACTTAGTTTTGTCATTACAGTGCTTTTTGCATTATTTTTTTTATCCAAACTGGAGCTAATTGTATATCATGTAGTAAATTAGATCGATCTTCTCCTTCCAACAGTTCAATAATTTTCTTTTCTTCATTAATAGTGATTTTATCGATACCAATTTCTCTTAAAGCTTGGATTACTAAACTACTAATTTCTCCTTTAGCTAATAAGTTTTTAGGAGTGGTTTTTTTGAATCTAATAGTTCGTTTTCCTACTTTAATTATTCTCGGGGCACCATCTGTAAGGTAGACCAAGTTCAGAGGAACTTGTGTGCTTAAACCTAAAGCATTCAATGCATAAACTCCAGTGGGTACAATTTTCACTCTGTCTCTTTTAGCAATACCTTTAGCAACTTCTTCCGCTGAAGGCAATACCTCACCAATATATTGACTTATTATAGGCCGTACATAAATTCCTTGCGAGATTCGGGTAATTGTATTTTCTTTTTCAAGACGATGTAAAGCCAGACGAACTGCTTCTGAAGAACCAAAAGAATTGAAATCTTCCGGAAATATTAAAACACCTCTTGCTGTCTTTAAAATGTATTCTTTGATATTTTCGTGGATACTTTGCATTATCAGTATAGTTAAACATTTGTAACAAAAATAGTAAAAATTTGTTACAAAATGTAAAAATTTGTTACAAACTACTGCTGGTAATAATAGAATTATAAATAAATTGAATATGTTTAAAATTCAAACAATTAGTTTTATTCTACGCAAAAAATACGGTGATTAATCATCTTAATCACCGCATTGAATAAATCATAATAATAAAATTGGATTATACCTTTACTAATCCTTAAGCTGTTAATTGGTTGGGAATTTACATATACAAAATATTATTACTAAAGATCTTCGAGAAACTATTCATAAATTTAGTTTTTATAAAAGACAGTCTCAAATTATGTTTTTGACGGCTGCATTGGTAAAGTGGAATAGTGAATTTAAAGATTGTAGTTCTAAAACTTCCTTTGTTGTATTCTAACTGCATTTAAAATTGCCAACAATGCCACACCCACATCGGCAAAAACGGCTTCCCACATAGTTGCCAATCCACCGGCACCGAGAACAAGAACAATTGCTTTTACGCCAAATGCTAATCCAATATTTTGATAAACAATTTGTTTGGTCTTTTTTCCAATATTTATCGCTGTGAAAATCTTTGTTGGCTGATCATTTTGAATGACAATATCAGCGGTTTCAATAGTGGCATCACTACCTAACCCACCCATTGCAATTCCTGCATCGGCAAGGGCAACTACAGGGGCATCGTTTACACCATCGCCAACGAAAGCAATATGTAGATGCTCTTTTTTGAGTGCTTCTACTTTCTGAACTTTGTTTTCAGGTAACAAATCTCCATAGGCTTGATCGATGTTCAATTCTTTAGCAACAGCATCAACAACGGCTTGTTTATCGCCTGAAAGCATTACGGTTTTGACGTTTATTTTGTGTAAACTTTTTATAGCTTGTTTTGCATCTTCTTTGATTTCATCGGCAATTAGAAAATATCCCGCATATTTTTGATTGATGGCAATAACGATTATTGTAAATGGCGTATTTTCAATTTCTGCGTTGTAACTGATATTGAATTTCTTCATCAATTTTACATTTCCTGCCAAGATTTCGTTTCCATCTACTTTTCCTTTTAGTCCGTGTCCTGCTATTTCTTCGACATCAGTAACAGATATATTTTTTTCAGCACCTTTGGCATATTCCATAATAGCGGTTCCCACGGGATGGGTTGATTTGGTTTCGAGTGCCGATGCATATTTAACTAAATCATCTTCTGAAACATCAACGGCTACTACTTTTTGAACTTTGAAAACACCTTTGGTTAGTGTTCCTGTTTTATCCATTACGACTACTTGAATATTTGCCATTATATCGAGAAAACTTGAACCTTTGACTAAAATTCCGTTTTTACTCGCTGCGCCAATTCCTCCGAAATAGCCCAATGGAATTGAAATTACCAATGCGCAAGGACAAGAAATAACCAAGAAAATCAATGCCCTGTATAACCAATCGGCGAAAATGTAATTCTCGACAAACAGCATTGGAATTAAACAAATTCCGATTGCCAAAAACACTACTATTGGCGTATATATTTTAGCAAATTTTCGAATAAATAGTTCCGTTGGAGCTTTTTTAGCTGTGGCTTCCTGAACCATTTCTAAAATTTTTGAGAGCTTACTATCAGAATAAGCCGTTGTAACTTCCACCTGAACAACAGTATTTAGGTTAATCATTCCGGCAAGAACGGTTTCTCCTTTTTGTTTCGTATCAGGTTTACTCTCACCTGTTAGCGCTGCGGTATTTAAAGAGGCACTGTCTGAAAGCAATTTTCCGTCAAGTGCCAGTTTTTCTCCAGGGCGCAATTGAATAATTTCTCCAATGTTAATTTCAGATGCTTTTTTTGAAATGGTATTTTCACCTTGAATTACTGTAGCAGTATCAGGTCTTTGATCCAATAATAATTTGATGTTATTTTTTGCTCTTTGAACGGCTAGCATTTGAAATACTTCGCCAACGGAATAAAACAGCATTACAGCAACTCCTTCAGGATATTCGCCTATAGCAAATGCCCCAATAGTTGCAATTCCCATTAATAAAAATTCTGAAAATATTTCGCCTTTGCGAATGCTTTCAAAAGCTTCTTTTATCACTGGAAAACCCACTGGTATATACGCTACTATATACCAAGCAATACGTGTCCAGCCAGTGAACCATGATTGAGTAAAATAATTGTCCAAACCAATTGCAATTAGTAATAATACAAAACTAATTATAGCCGGTACAAACATTTGAAAGGTAGATTTACTTTCAGTTGAATTTTTGTGATCATTATCATCAGAATGATTTTCAGGATTATTCTCAGTACAAGAACATCCAGTTTGTCTGTCGTTTTTTTGATTTGTTTTTTCTTCCAATGTGCAACAAAGCTGCTTGCCGTTTGCATCGTATTTGTGTTGATGTTTCATTTTTTATTATTTTATTTTCTAGGTATAAAGAGAATAATTGCAATGCCAACAATTATAATAGCTGTTCCAATTAAGTCGTATTTATCTGGTTTAAAATTATCAATCTTCCACGCCCATAGTAAAGCCATTACGATGAAAATTCCACCATAAACTACATAAGCTTTTCCAAAAGAAGCGGTTTGTAAAGTCATTACATATCCATACAAAGTAAGTATTATTGCTCCAATAATGCCATACCAAATCGATTTTTCTTCTTTCAGCCAAAGCCAAACGAGATAGCCTCCACCGATTTCACATAAACCCGCAAGGATAAAAAATACTATTGTTTTTATAAATGGAATCATACTTACTTTTATTTTGAGATATTAATGTTCGTGTTCTCCGCCACCTTTCATAGCAGAAAGTAGATAAAACGCTCCTTTAATCACAATTTTTGCATTGGTTGGAATTGCTTCTACAAATTTTACTTCGGTATAGCCTAAATCGGTTGTTCCGGGTATAACTTCTATTGCCTTGAAATGTATTTCATTGTATCCTTCTTCCACGCCAACAGCTTCTTCAGCATGTGCTTCGCCTTCTTTGTGTTCGTGTGCTTCTGCTTTTTTAGCTGTGGCTTTTTCTTCGTGTTCCTCTTGAATATAAACAAAGTATTTATCTCCATTTTTTACAACAGCATCTTTGGGTAATGCAGGAACGGTTGCATTTTTAATATTGATATTGGCAGAAACATACATTCCGGAAATTAAATCTTTGGAATCAGCCGGATTAATTTTGGCGTGAACGGCGACGGTTTTGCTTTCGTTTGAAAAGGATTTATTGATGCCGAATATTTTTCCCTTGATGGATTTGTTTCCTTGGTTTGTCAAAATAAAATCGATAGTTTGCCCAACAGAAATAGTACCCAAGTCTTTTTCATAGACATTCAAATCTAAGTGCATTTGGCTATTATCAACCACTTCAAAAAGCGTTACTCCTGTTTCGGCAAATGCTCCTTTGGCAATACTTATTTTTCCAACATAACCGGATATAGGAGAAACTATTGGCACTAAACTTGAGCCGCTTGTAGTCATATTCAAGGCTTGTAATTTGTTTTTTGCAGCCTGTGCCCTTGCTCTTTCAACAGCTAGTTTTGCTTTCACTTCCTGAAGTACTTTTCTAGGATTTACTTCTTCGTCGCTCAATGTTTTCTGGCGATTGTATTCTAATTGCAAGTATTCAATATTAGCAATAGCCGAATTATAATCTTCCTGCATTTCAACCACTTCCAGATTTTTAATTGTTGCCAATACCTTTCCTTTGTTTACATACGTACCTTCAAGTACTAAAATATCCTTAACCGTTCCACCAATTAAGGTTGAAATATTAGCCATATTTTGTGGTGGAACAGTGGTGTATCCATTGGCTTTTATTACTAAATTCAGATTTCTGTTTTCTAAAGCCCCGGTTTCTATACCAACTGTTTTGAACTGTACAGCAGTTAATGCGACTTCATTTTCTGACTTTTCTTCTTCGTGACCTGCTTCTTCAGTTTTTTTATCAGCACAAGAATTTAGAGTAAAGAGAATAGAAAATAGAATAAAGAGGTTGAAGAAATAACCTAGTTTATTATTTTGTTTTAATAATATATTTTTCATCGTGAGAAATTTTATTTGTTAGAAATGGATGGGAATTGCAATTGAATTGCACTTTGATTATAAGCATTCGTAGCTTCGACATTTTGTTTTTTGATGTCGATAGCCTGATTTAAAAAACTAATGTATGTCCAATAACTCATATCGCCGTTTGCATAACTCTTTTGAGCCGTTGCAATGATTTGTTCTGCATATAGCAACCCTTCATTTTGAAAATATTCTAATGCTTTTTGTTGCTTATCGAAATTGTTTTTTAATTCCTGCATTTGTAATTTCAAAGCTAATTTATTTTTGTCCAATTCTAATTGTGCTTGCGAAATACTAATGGATGAAGCTTTAGCTTTGGCTGAGTTTACACCTCCAAATACAGGGATTTGTAAACCCGCTGTAAATCCTTGAAAATAAGATTTGGTATCAATTGTTTGTCCAAAATACCCCAAACCTAATTTTGGTGTTCGCAATGCTTTAAACGTTTTGGCTTCTTTTTCATAGACTGAAATTTGCTGTGAATAATAATCCGTTACTAAAGTCTCGACTTTTGACTGGATTTCATTGTTTTTAATTAAGTACTGCAATGCTGTTGTACTATCTGGAATAATATTGTCTTCTGTTTGAATAAAAAACTGCAATTGTTTTTGATAAATAGCCAAATCAAATTCGAGTTGCGCTTGTTGTGTTTCTATTTCTTTTGACTTTGCTTTGGCACTGATCACTTCAATTTTGCCGCTTTCGCCTGTTTCAAAACGAAGTTCCGCATTTTTTAGGAATTTCGAATAAATGGCTAACAAATCTGTGTTTAATTTTTGAATAGAAACGCCATACAAATATTGATAGTAGGCGATTGTTACTGCTTTTTCAATCTCATATTCGGATAAAGCTTTTCGTTTTTCGGCTAGTTTTACCAATTCTTCCTGCAATTGTCGGTTGGCTTTTGTAATGCTACCAATGGGAAAATACTGTTGTATCGAAACATTGTGGTCATAATCGACACTATTGAATTGTCCGCCCTGATATTGTACTTGCAATGGGTCGGCTTGAAATGCTGTCTTTTTAAGAACCGTTTGTTTCTCAATTTCCTTATCAGCAATTTTTAAATCGATGTTATTGGTTTTTGCCATTTGGATGGCTTTTTGTAATGAAACAGGCTGACTATTTTGGGAGAATGCCACGCAGCTAATCAGTAGAAACCAAATGGTTACAAAAGGCTGTCTTTTTTTAATTTTTTTAATTTTCATACCGTTTTCAAATAGTAAATACAGAATAGGCAAAACTATTAATGTTAGTAATGTAGCTGATAATAATCCGCCAATAACAACTGTTGCCAATGGTTTTTGAACTTCAGCTCCACCGCTTGTCGATAATGCCATTGGCAAAAATCCTAAAGAAGCTACGGCAGCTGTCATTAAAACAGGGCGTAAACGTGTTTTAGTACCCATTAAAACTCTTTGCAAGGGATCGGTTATTCCTTCTGCTTTCAATTGATTGAAACACGAAATCAATACAATTCCGTTTAATACTGCAATACCAAATAAGGCTATAAAGCCAATTCCTGCCGAAATACTAAAAGGCATCCCTCGCATCCACAGCGCAAAAACACCACCAATAGCGGACAATGGGATAGCGGTAAATATCAGTCCTGCCTGTTTGAAACTATTGAAAGTAAAAAACAACAAAATAACTATTAATCCTAACGCAATAGGTACAGCTACCGAAAGTCTTTTGGTAGCTTCAATTAAGTTTTCGAACTGTCCGCCATAGGTGACATAATACCCTGCGGGAAGTTTGAAATCTTTGTCTAATTTTTGTTGAATTTCTTCTACGACGCTTTTTATATCCCGACCACGAACGTTTAATCCAACTGTAATTCTACGTTTACCATTCTCACGAGAAACCTGAACTGGACCTTGCTCATAAGAAACCGTTGCTACTTGCGAAAGTGGTACTTGTTGTCCGTTTGGCAGTGGAACAAATAGATTACTCACATCCGTAATATCTGTACGATGAGCAGTATCCATTCGCACTACTACATCAAAACGTTTGCTTTCTTCGTAGATTTTACCGGCACTTTCTCCTGCAAATGAGGAACGGATAATTTGGTTAATATCCGTAATATTCAAACCATACAAGGCAATTTTATTGTAATCGTATTTTATAGTAATTTGGGGTAAACCTGTTACTTTATCTGCTTTTAAATCGCCAACACCTTCAATTTTATTGACTTTACCAATTAATTCTTTAGCTTTAGCATCCAAGATTTCTAAATCATCCCCGAATATTTTGATGGCAATATCACTTCGGCTTCCTGTCATCAATTCATTGAAACGCATTTGAATTGGCTGTGAAATTTCGATATTAGCACCTGGAATAGCTTCCATTGCAGACTTCATTGCATTGGCTAAATCTTCCCAATTATCGTAATCTCCAGTCCATTCGCTTTTATCTTTAAGCACAATAATTAAATCGCCACTTTCTATCGGCATTGGGTCGGTGGGAATTTCACCACTTCCAATTTTGGTAACTATAGTTTTAATTTCCGGGAATTTTGCTTTTAGAATTTTTTCATATTCCGTGGTTGTTTTAACCATTTGCGAAAGCGAACTACCTGTCATAATAGTAGCATTAATTGCTAAATCACCTTCCTCAATAGTAGGGATAAATTCTCCACCCATATTTTGAAAAATTACTATTGCCAATACAAATAATCCCAGTGAAATTGCCAAAACAGTTTTTTTGAAACGCAGTGCTTTTTCTAAAAATGGGGTATATATTCCTTCGAACCAAGCCATCATCCTATCACTGAAATTTGATTTGTGTTCCGTGTTTTTTGACAAGAACATTGCGCTCATCATTGGCACATAGGTTAATGATAAAACAAATGCTCCAATCACTGCAAACCCTACTGTCATTGCCATTGGGCGAAACATTTTTCCTTCTGTTCCCACTAATGCCAAAATTGGCAAATACACAATTAAGATAATAATTTCTCCAAAGGCGGCACTATTTCTAATCTTGGAAGCCGATTGATATACCTCGTCATCCATTTCTGCTTGGGTTAAATCTTTTTTCCTTTTTAATTTATGTAAATGGTGCATTGTGGCTTCAACAATAATTACTGCTCCATCGACAATAATTCCAAAATCAATTGCTCCTAAACTCATTAAGTTTCCACTTACGCCGAAATAATTCATTAGAATTACTGCAAAAAGCATTGATAATGGAATAACAGATGCTACAATTAATCCTGCACGAAGATTTCCCAGAAATAAGATCAGGACAAAAATTACAATTAACGCTCCTTCGAGTAAATTTTTGGTTACTGTTCCAATAGCACTTTCAACCAATTTTCCTCTATCAATAAAGGCTTCGGCAACAACTCCTTCGGGTAAGCTTTTGTTGATTTGAATCATTTTTTCTTTTACTCTATCAACAACTGCACTTGAATTTTCTCCTTTTAGCATTAAGGCTAAACCAGAAACTATTTCACCTTTACCGTCTTTAGTAGATGCCCCATAACGCAATGCAATGCCTTCTCTAACTTCGGCTACATTTCGAACTAAAATTGGGGCACCGTTTTTATTAGCAACAACTATATTTTCTAAATCTTTGATACCTGTTGCCATACCAACACCCCGAATGAAATAAGCATATTGATCTTTCTCAATATAAGCTCCACCTGTATTTTGATTATTTTTTTCTAAAGCATCAAAAATATCAGTAATGGTTATTCCTAAACTATTTAGTTTATTTGGATTAATAGCTACTTCGTATTGCTTTAATTTTCCACCCCAAGTACTAACTTCGGCAACTCCTTCGACTCCTTGTAATTGAGGAATGATAATCCAATCTTGGATAGTTCGCAATTTTATTGCATCGTACTTGTCTTCATAACCTTTTTTGGCATATACATCATATTGGTATATTTCTCCTAGACCTGTAGAAATTGGTGCCAATTCTGGTGAACCTGCATAAGATGGAATATTCTCTTTGGCCTGGTCAAGGCGTTGAAAAATTTGTTGACGAGCCCAATAAATATCTACATCGTCTTTAAACACCACCGTAACAACAGAAAGTCCAAAACGTGAAATACTTCGTAATTCGATTATTTTAGGAATTGTTTTTACAGCTTGTTCGAGTGGATAAGTGATTAATTGTTCTACTTCCTGACTTGCCAAAGTAGGTGCTGTGGTAATAATTTGCACCTGATTATTGGTAACGTCCGGTAAGGCATCCAGCGGTAAATTTTTAATAGAATAACTTCCCCAAGCGATTAGTACAAGGGTAAATAAGAGTATAATGAACTTGTTCTTTATACTAAATTGTATGATTTTATCTAACATTGAAAATAGTAGTAATGAATTAGAAATAAGCAAATAAATATTTGCCATTATTTGTGAAAAAGTCACAACTTTCTAACCCCGCCAAAATGGGCGGGGTATCATTATACTATTTGAGGTGGTTGCCAAATACTTCCGTAGAAATTGGAATAAAAAACAGATTTATAATATGGCTCTTTGGATTTTATAACTGTAGAAATTACAGGAAAATCATAACTGATAGCGGGAAAATAACTCAAAACCTGTGCACCGCAGCAATTACAAATGCAGAAAGGAGAACACAAATCTTTGCTTTTATCGTGTGAATGGTTATCATGTTCAGCCTGATGCACATTTAAAGAATGTACAGCACTATTTACTTCCATATCAGCACAAGGCATAGATGCCAAGGCTATTAAATAAATTGATAATATAATATTAAACCATTTCACGAGTGTAAAATTAAGAATTTAATTTTAAACATTTAAAATTAAATCTTTACTAATTGATTTATTATTCTAAAAAAATATTTAGTTTTGTCTAAAAATAAAAACCAATGATAACGAAAAATATTTTTAAACAATTATTCCTTTTGATATTAGTATCGATGGTTGTAATATCCTGCGAACCAACTTATACAGAAATTCCTGCTAATGAAGAAGTTTTAGATGGTACTGTAGAAGGGTTATCACATGAGGAATCAGCCCGTTTTTTGAGAGGTGATGTCGCATTTAACGAGGTTTTTACCCGCGAAACAGGACTTGGACCTATATTTGTTGCAACAAGCTGCATTAGCTGTCATGCAGGTGACGGTAAAGGACACCCTTCTACCACACTTACCCGTTTTGGACAAATTGATGAAACTGGAAACTTATTTCTACATCAGGGAGCACCACAATTACAAAACAGAGGATTACCAGGATTCATACCTGAACAAATTCCTGCTGGCGCAACTTTTGCAAAATTTACTCCACCTGCAAATACCGGTTTAGGTTTTATTGAATTTGTTACAGATGCTGATATTTTAGCAATGGCAGATCCGAATGATAGTGATGGTGATGGAATATCAGGTGTCCCAAGCTGGATAGATATCCCTGATTTTGTAATACCTGCATCAAATGCAATTTCTCAAAACGGGAAATACATAGGGCGTTATGGTAAAAAAGCGGCAGCTCATAGTTTGTTACATCAAACAGCAAATGCCTACAATCAAGATATGGGGATAACATCTGTATTCAGACCTATTGATACGTACACTAATTTGGAAATTGACCCTGAAGTTTCCACAAGTACTATAAATGATGTTGTTTTTTATCTGCAAACATTAAAAGCCCCTATTCAACGTAATCAAAATGATGCTGTTGTAAACCAGGGCGCAGCCATTTTTAATCAAATCAATTGTACAGGTTGTCATAAATCGGAATTGAAAACAGGTTATTCACCTATTAAAGCCCTTTCATATAAAACCTTTGCTCCTTATACCGATTTATTATTGCATGATATGGGAAGTGGTTTAGACGATGGTTACACCGAAGGAAGTGCAAAAACACATGAATGGAGAACCCCGCCTTTATGGGGAATAGGACTTTCTGAAGGTTCACAGGGAGGAAGCTATTTTCTGATGCATGACGGAAGAGCAAAAACTATTGAAGAAGCTATTTTAATGCATGGTGGTGAAGCTACTAACAGCAAAACAAATTATTTAAAACTTTCTCAATCGGAAAAAGAGGCATTAATGAAATTTATAAAATCATTGTAATTATGAACAGAAAAGAATTTTTAAAAACATGTGGTTTTGGCTGTTTAGCTGGAATTTCTGCCGTTACCCTTTTACAAAGCTGTAGTTCTTCCCGAATTTTGGAAAAAGAAATTATCGATTCTGATATTCTGGTTCCATTAACTGATTTTGTAATAAACAACAACAAAACAACCAAATATAGAAAATACTTAATTATTCAAAACGAGAAACTCCAATATCCTATTTGTGTGTATCGTTTTGACGAGAATAATTACAGTGCCCTATTAATGCAATGCACTCATCAAGGAGCTGAATTGCAGGTTTTTGGAGACAAATTACAATGTTCGGCACACGGGAGTGAATTTAGTAACAAAGGAAATGTTGAAAATGGTCCTGCTGACAGAAATTTAAGAAACTTCCCCATTACAATAGACAACAACACCCTTAAAATATCATTAAAATGAGATTAAAATTCCTTTATATAACATTTTTATTTTCTCTAAATTTCTATTCACAAATAGACCCTAGTTTACTAAAAAGAACCCAAAAAGAGAGTGCAAAACCGACGTTGAATATGGATGCGGTTTACAATCGTCCTTTTTTAAATATTGAGAAAACACCCATAGCTGTTGGAGGTTATCTAGAAGCTAATTGGCAACATCTTTACACTGATGGTGTTTCCGAAGGACATCAATTTCAGGCCAGACGATTAACCGTATTTATGTCATCGGCAATCAGTAAACGTGTGAAGTTCTTGAGCGAAATCGAATTTGAAGATGGCGGAAAAGAAATCGCCATAGAATTCGCCTCTGTTGATGTTGAATTTCATCCCTTGGTTAATTTTAGAGGAGGAATAATCATGAACCCTATTGGGGCTTTCAATCAGAATCACGATGGGCCAAAATGGGAATTTACCGACAGACCTATTTCAGCAACACAAATGTTACCGAGTACTTTTAGTAATGTCGGAGTAGGGCTTTTTGGCAAAAAATACTCGAATAATTGGATGCTTGGATATGAAGCTTATCTTTCTGGAAGTTTCGATAATTCGATAATTGAAAACATAGAAAACAAGACTTTTCTTCCAGCAGCAAAAAACAACCCGGATCGTTTTGAAGAAATAAATAGTGGAACACCTTTGTTTACAGGAAAAATAGCTATTCGAAATCTAAAAATTGGAGAGTTGGGACTATCTTATATGGGAGGTGTTTATAATAAATACCAAGATGAAGGTATAATTATCGACGAAAAAAGACGTGTTGATGTTTTTGCAATAGACTTCAACACTACTTTGCCAAAAGTAAAAACATTTATAACAGGTGAATGTGCATGGATTAAGGTAGATGTTCCTAGCACCTATGGACAGCAATTTGGTAACAAACAATTTGGAGGATTTGTGGACATTGTTCAACCTTTATTGAAAAAAAATATTTTAGGCTGGGAAAATTCTGTATTGAACCTTGCCTGCCGATTGGAATATGTTGACTGGAATGTTGGACGTTTTAATGAAACTGGTGAAAACATCGGAGAAGATATCTGGAGTGTAATGCCTGCTTTAAGTTTCCGCCCAACTGCTCAAACTGTTTTTAGATTAAATTACCGTTTTCAAAAACAACAGGATATTTTAGGAAATCCTCCTGCAACTACCGATGGATTCAGCCTTGGGGTTTCGACTTATTTTTAGAAAGTATTAATTCTTATAAATTAATGCTTTTTTAAAATCTAATGAATTCTTTGTAATAATCACATACTTTATTTTAAGTATCAATTTATAAATTATTATTTTTAACTTTAAGTAAAATAAACTGTCAATCTAATCTATAATCATTAACTATTTTAAGAGTAAATTATGTTAGAAAACCCGAAAAAAAACAAAATTGAGTTTAATGAAAATTACAAAGTAATGATATTACATTCTTCGTATTACAAAGCATTAGTTAACCATATTAAAGAATCGTATCCTTTAGTGTATCAAGGTTTGTGTTTTCATTCTCTTTTGGAACAATATGTAGAACCTAAAATAGTTGGAATTGTAAAATTAGAGATTGAATACAGAAAGCAAAATTATCCTCTTAGCGGATGCACAGAACTAGCTTATAAAGGTATTTACGATTTAATCAATGATGAACTTGAAGAACATGAAACAGAAGAATATTTAAAACAATTTGATTTAGATATAAACCCTGTTATTGATACAGAGTTTTTGGCTTAAATTATACTATTATAAAATGAAATATAATTTATTTTATTAAAATAAATTATTAAGAAAAATATAAAAAATTAGTTTGTTTTACAAACATCCACTTTGTTATCTAAGCTTTTTTCTTTTCTTCTTGTCAGTTTGTTGATCATCGAGAGAACTATAGGTAGCTTGTAAGGAATTGTACTTAAAGCCTCGAAAAAAGTGCCAACAGCCCCATTATTAGGCTGTGATTCAACAACAAATAGTTTTTGTTCTATAGTATTTTTTGAGATATCTTCTGTGCGATAAGTTATATTCTTGTTTCGCTTTTCATCATCTTCTAATAAGTTTAATAAATCTTTAGTTTTAAGTTTGATTTCTGAAGCAGAATAGGTATATTCTGTATGAATATCTTTAAATAAAAGTCCATAAATAGCATCTAAATTATCTCTGGTTTGAGTTCCTTTAGTGATTAAATGAATGCCTTTTTTCTTAAGACTTGTTGCTAAAGTACTTGTTTTTAATAGGTGATTGCTGAATTTTTAATTTCTGATTTTCATAAATCATTTTACAATTCGTAAATTTGTCAAACAAACAAGCGTAAGCTATCGTATTGGTTAACTGAAATTGCGACCTTCATTTGACAACCAATTTATGATAGACTTACGCCCGTGCCTTATACGGGCGTGGGCTAAGTCTTTCTGGTTGTCAGGCCGTCGCAAGCCTCAGTTAAGATTGATCTTTAGTTTCACGCCTTTTTTTAACTTCAAATAAGGCACAATGAAAAAGTTAACACTGCTATATTCTTGTAAAATCATTAAACCACATAAATAATGGAAATCAAAGAATTTTACAAACCAATTACATCATTAGTCAATCTAATTCTAACAGGGGAGAAAGAAATTACTGTAAATAATGATCCAATCATTGTTATTCAAGAATTTGTAGATGCCATCTCTGAGTATAATAGAGATACTTATAATTTATATTTTTTAAATAGGATTGAAAGTTTTCTAGAAACTTGTAATAATGATGATCGATTTGATTTACTCAAATTTTATCAGGAAAACGATGTATTACTAATTGGAGCATCAATCTTGAATGAACAACTTGCTGATTCGGCAAAATTAGAGGGAAAGGATTTCTCAGAGATACTAAATTCTATGTTTTCTGATTATATTGTCAATAAAGAAGCGCATCCAATACTTTGTTTTGCAATATATTTTTATGTAGAAAATTTATCCAAAATTAATATTGTTAATGGAATGCTATCAAGAAAAGAATATCAGAAAGCAATAAAATTCAATTCGATTGAAAGAGATATTAAAGATGTTTATGCTATTTAAAACCCTTACGCATCTAATTAAATTCTCAATTATAATTTTATACTTTTATAAAATGAAATATAATTTATTTTATAAAAGTATATTTTATTAAAATAAATTAGTAATAAAAATATAAAATATTAGTTTTATACAAACATCCCCTTTGTTATCTAAGCTTTTTTCTTTTCTTCTTCTTGTCGTCAGTTTGTTGATCATCGAGAGAACTATAGGTGCTTGTAAGGATTGTACTTAAAGCCTCGAAAAAAGAGCTAATAGCCCCATTGTTAGGCTGTGATTCAACAACAAATAGTTTTTGTTCTATAGTGTTTTTTGAGATATCTTCTGTGTGATAAGTTATATTCTTGTTTCGCTTTTCATCATCTTCTAATAAGTTTAATAAATCTCTAGTTTTAAGTTTGATTTCTGAAGCAGAATAGGTCTGTTTTGTATGAATATCTTTAAATAAAAGTCCATAAATAGCATCTAAATTCTCTCCGGTTTGAGTTCTTTTAGTGATCAATTCAATGCCTTTTTTCTTAAGATTTGTTGCTAAAATACTTGTTTTAATAGGTGATTGCTGGTCAAGAATTGGATTTAAAACAGAATAAATTTTTCCCATAATTCCATTTTTTAATTGCTCTTTACCTTTTTTGTTTAACATTAATTGAATTTGAATTGATTCATAGCTATAATTGGGGTCAAGAGCGATTCCTTCAATACCTTTTGATTTTTTAAAAGGGCTTGCTTCATTGAGATATTCTAATGGATATAAATCGAAATAATGCCCTTTAGCATTTTGATTTTTATCTAATGATACAAATCGTTTCACTTGATAGCTTTCTAGTAACTTATCAAATTCATTTTCGGATGTTGGTTTGGAATCCAAAACGGTATATAATACCTCATTCAATATCCCTGTTAAACTATGCTTACCATGCTCTAAATGTTCATAAATAGCTTTATGGATATTATTTTCTTCAAGTACTCCTCTTTTACAAGTAGCCTTGGTAATATTGTATTTCTCTTCAAGCTTTCTTGTTAAAGCCTGGCTTCTGTAATAAATATTTGAGTCATTGATTTTTTTTCCTTCAGAATTAATCATAGAGCTTACAATATGGATATGGGGATGCTCTCTGTCAAAATGTCGATACACAGCATAAGGCTGATCTTCAAAACCCATTTGAGCCATATAATCATTTCCTATTTCAATAATTTTTTCATTATCAAGTAAATCATCCTTATAAAAGTTTAAACTGATGTGGATATTGGGTTTTGTTACCCTTTTGTTTTTACTATTGTAATCCTGAATAGTAGAAACAATAGATTCAAAGCTTGGTGTAATTATATTTTTTGTTCCAATTAATTCAGCATCTTTTTCGCTTGTTTTAGAACTCTTAGTTTTATCATGATTATATCTTACCATTCCTACGGTGTAACTCCCCGTGCTTATCTTTGCTATCATTCTTTAATTGTTTTTTGAATTCGCTCATAAATAATCTTGATATCATTTAGAAGCTTTAGTAGTGCTAAAATTTCTTCTTTTGTAAAATGATCCAGTTTTTTTTCATTGAAATGTTTAATTAATTGATTGAAGTTGTTTCCAATTCTCCTGGTTTGTTCAATCAAAATATTTTTTTGAATTCGACTATCAGAATCCAGACTGATAACTTGGTATTTTTTATTGATTACGATATCTCTAATTAGTTCGTTATAACTTTGATATTCTCCCTCGGTTAAAAGAGTAGTTAGAATTTTATTTTCGGATTCTGTAAACCAAATTGTTTTTCCAATTTTTCTTTTATCTTCTACTTTGGGTCTTCCTCCTTTATTTTGATTTTTCATAAAATATAATTTTGTTTTTTTTTTAGAAATACGACTTCGGAGTATTTCATTCCCGGTAGGGCAAGGAGGTTTTGTGAATAATAAACTTACCAAAGTTTAAAGATTCACTAAACACACCTTGCTATGTAGCTTCCGAAAAAAAAATTTATTACCCTTTTGTTTATTTTTCTTTCTATTTTAAACAAAAGGGAATAAAAAACCAGTCATTTCTTGAATCTTCTCTTTATGATAAGTAATTATCTATAGCTCTTTAATACAAAATCACTTCCTACCCTTCCGACACTTCCTACTCTACTAATTATCAATAACATAAAAAATAAAAAAGGCTAAAAAGCGTAGGTTTGCGTAGGAAGGTGTCGGAAGCCATTTTTTCATTTCCTACACCTTCCTACTACTTCCTACTATGTTTCCTACTACTTTAAGCCATT
This sequence comes from Flavobacterium flevense, assembly GCF_900142775.1. Classification (GTDB taxonomy): domain Bacteria; phylum Bacteroidota; class Bacteroidia; order Flavobacteriales; family Flavobacteriaceae; genus Flavobacterium; species Flavobacterium flevense. The sequence goes on along the minus strand of NZ_FRCC01000007.1, from coordinate 169,328 downwards.
AAACAACTGATAATTAATAATTTAAATAAGTGTAGGAGAGGTAGGAAACCAATATCGTATTAAAGGAGATGTTATTGTTCACAAATCTGCCATTCAATGGCATTGATTATTTCATCTTGAATTAGCAACTTAGAGACATCTACCTGATAACCAGAGGTGTTTCTTGCGTTTTTACCCTTTTCATATTTAATACTGCTTACTTCTTTTTGAAAGCAAGCATCTTTTTTGATGAAATCTTGTAGAACAACTTTGCTGGGAGCGGTTTCCCTATATTGCAACATCCACTGTCGTTGTATTTTGTTGTAGCAAGAAGTAAATTGAAATGAAAGTCTATTACCGTCCAAACGCAAGTCCCTAAAAACGACAATTCTATCGTCTTTATTACCACGCATTGAAGCTAGAAAACAGTCCCAGAATTTAGTTCCAATACTAGATGAATTTAATTTTCGAGTTTGGTTATCAGTGCACTTTTCAAAATGCTTAATCATTTCATTATAAGTAAATGGAAATGAAATTACATCTTTAAAAATAGCATATGTTGCTCCTAAAACAGCTAGATTACTAATTACACGAGTATGCTTAACTTCAAATTGGTTAATAAAATTTTCTTTGGTATGTCTGAATTTACTTTTAAAATTTGTTTCAATAAGTTTGCGATGGATTAATAGCGAGTCCGTAAGATAGCTGACTCCTTTTTTGGTGTAGTCTTTTAGTATATCGTACTTTTTCGTCTCTTCAAGCGTAAAAGTTTTCGATTGAAACTCTAGCCAGAGCAAACGTGAAATTAACGCCTCAGACTCGGGATATTCATTTCCAGTTAATAATGTAGAAGACAAAATAGGGACGGTATCTGTACTTACTTTGCTTTCAATAGTTCCGAATTCATAACCTCTTCGATCCCAAAACCCCTTGATGGTTCCATCCAACTTACTATCCCCTCTTTTATATTCCGAAAGATGACAAATGATATTGGTAAATTGAGCAAATTTCCTTATTTGCCCTTTTAATGTAGAAGCACCTCCTTCAAGATTTATTGCAGATTGTGGTATTCCAAAAAAACTTTGACAGCATTCTGCCAACTGATCTTTTCCACTAGATCCTGGACCGTATAAAAACAGAATTGGAAAGTTTCCTATTTCATTGACAATGATGTCCTGAAACAAACTACTTATGGTAAATAAAATAGCTGAGATTGCATAGTCCTTATGCACTTCCATCATCATCTGTAAATACATATCCATAGTCACATCAGACTTAATAGATATCATTTTCTTTTGACTCAAATAAGCAGACATATTGTTAATGTAGATTTTATTAGCTGACGGCACATAAAACGACTTGCCACCATGTGTAAATATGCCGTTTTCATCTATTGCTAAGCTACCACCATCTAAAAGGTTGACTTTATTATTCCAAAGCCAAAACTGGAACCCTATTTGATATCCTAAACTATCAATCTTGTGACCATGTCCCATTTTATCGAACAAGTAAGCCTTTAACATCTTAAAGTCTAAAGCACTACCCATAAATAAGTAGTTTCCTTGTCGAGCAATGCTATTTTCGAAACTAGATAGAGTATTAAATAAATCTGATGGAATATCAAAAATCTTTTCAAGATTAGAAACATTCTTAATCTTCAATAATTTGATAGGGAATTTTTCATCCTGAATATGCTGTAAAATCTTAATTTCAAAATTCGAAATTTGCTGAAAATAGAAAGACTCATCACCATCTTTTTCTTTCTTTCTTCGAATAAAGATTTTGTTATCAGACATGAAAATCTTGTACTTTCGAATATCACTTTCAATATCTTTAGGATGCGCTGTTATATTATTTGGTAAATTATCATAAATAGATTCATCCTCTTCTTTTTTCTGTTTTTTATTTGAAGAGTGAGCATGCAAGCTCGTAGACACGTCATTGTCGATTGCAATTTTCATTATACAATAAAGATTTTATTGTATCTTTGCGGGATACATTAGATTAGTAAATAAAAAGACAAGCTTAGAAGTTCCAGTTTCTATGCTTGTCTTTTATATTTCAGGGATTTTACTTCATCTAATGAATTAAATAATTCATGATGCTTTATTAAATAATTTCCGTTTTTACCTTTACGAGAAGCCTTGATAAAACCAGAATTAATACGATTTTTTATAGTTTGTCGAGAACAGCGTTGTATTTTAGCTGCTTCATTTATCGTATACATCTTTTGTGATAAATCATCTTTTGGTTCTAGCAATTGGGTAACCAAAACCTTAATCTCTTTTAATTCGGATTGAATTGATTCAAATGGATTTTGCATAATTTTAATTTTTAAATGTTATGCAAGATTACCACTGCTATTAGGCAATATTAGTCAATATTGACTGCAAAATATGCTATTTTATATAATCATGTATATATTCATACTTTCGGAGAATGTTTTTTGTATAGTTTGATAAAGGTGTTTTATAATTATTCTCGTTTTCAACTTCTTTCTTCATTTTTGAGAACTTTCCCTCGTCAATTTTTTCACCACAAAAGAAACTTAAAGCATCACATAATTTATTTTGATTTCTATTTATCTGTATATAATTATATTTGTACAATAGACAAAAAATTGCAATTATATCCTGTCTTAGAATTTGGGGTAATAATTTAAAATTATCATCTATGACTTCATTATCGATTAAACATTTTAAAAGCTTTTCGTAATTCTCTTTTTTCTTGAAAAAAGACTCCAATTCTGGTACTTTAATGTTTTCATTTTTTTTATCAATTTCTAGACTTAACTTTAAGGTTTCTAATTCAATTATAAAATCATGATAATCAGTAATTATTTTTTGCTTTTCATCAATATATGTTCCTTTTTCTCTTTCGCCATTTCTTTCGTCTAAGTATATATTATCTAAATAATCACTTATTTCCTTAGAGATTAAGTCCTGCTCTTTAAAACAAGGTTCATTAAAAGAAAAATAAATATTTTTTATATTAACAAAAAAACGATATTCAGTAGTAAATTTCTCTATTTGTTCAAGATTAGTAGTTAATTTACGCTCATCAAATTTAAAATCTGTATTTAAAAATTCTATTGCTTCTCTATATTTATTTTTAAATAATAACTTTTGATTTTGATGTATTTGATTTTGAAATTTTTCTACCAACTGTTTAACTTTGTTAATCATATTTTAAACGATTAAAAATTTTATATAATTTTTTTCAACGGAATACTTAGATTAAATACTTCATCCATTGCTTCTCTTTTCTCCGGCTCACTAATCTGATAATACTGATTAAGAGTTTTCATATCATTATGACCAGTTATGGATGCAATTAATTTGTCACTTTTACCTTGACGTTTCATCATTGTAATAAAAGTTCTACGTGCTGTATGAGTGCTTATTCTATCATAAAAGAACATTTCTTCTTTAATATTTTCTTTCCCTTTTGTAGTAACTTTTTGAACTTTATTATTGTATTCCATTTCTTGAAATACTTCTTTTATATATTTATTCTGTTTTTGATTAGCAATTAATGGCAGCCTATAATCATATTTTAATAAAATGTATCTAGAAATATTAGTCAAAGGAATTTCTCTAGTTTCTTTGGTTTCATCCTTTTCTTCTTTAAGTAATATAAATTCATTATTTACATTACTTCTTCTTATTAAAGATAATTCTCCAAATCTCATTCCAGTAACACATGCAAAAACAAAAACATCACGTACTCTTTCGTGTTTCACATTTTTAAACTCATGTTGCATCAACTTATTCAAATCTTCTATTGTTAATGCAATTTGATTGGTTATTACTCTCTCAACTTTTTTAAACTGAACAAATGTATCATTATATGTAAACTTATTTTTTCTAGCCCAAAACATAAAAGTTTTGAAAAGTCCTAAATTTCTAGCATAAGTATTATTTATATGCTTTAAATCATCCATGCAATAGGAAGTAAATTCACGATGGAATACTTCATCAATCTTACTGAATGTTAATTTGAATTTCTTAGTTGTTTCAAAATTTTCTAGAATATTCCTGATATTTTTATACCTCTTAATTGTTGACACTGACCATTCTTTACCCTTTTGCTTTTCGGAAGTAAATTCATCGTATGCGTCAAAAAAGATATTCTTTCCAGACGGAGCTTTTTTAAACTCTTCATCGAAAACCTTTTTTAGATTCTTTGAAGTAAAAGGCTCATTTATTCTTTTGTACAAACTTTCCGTTTCTAAGAATAAATCGGAATAACGATTCAACTGAAGTTTTATACTTTGAACAAATTTTGATTTCTTTTTGCCATTTAGATATGGAAATCTGTTTTCGAAATCCCAATTTTCAGGAAGAATTTTTTCTCCCGTTGAAAAGACAAATTTTTTATTTTCATTCTTAAAATAGCATGAAAATAAAATCAAGGTTTCTTTATCACTCTTTGGCTCTTTAAGATTAAAAGTATATTTCATTCAGTTGACAATTTAGTTGACAATAATGTTATATATCACTATATATTTGAAAAACAAAAATATATAAAATAGCCTATAAATCAAAACAAAAATGGTATAAATACACAAAACAAAAACAGCAACAAACAAAAGATTCAATAACCGGCGACTCCACAGAAAAGCCTGTAAACTCAAGATTTACAGGCTTTCTTTTATCTAGAAAATTAAGTAATATTAAGTCCAAAACAGGTATCGTTGTACTCATAAAACAAAAGCCTGCAGTGGTTGCAGACTTTTGGACTATAATTTACACTTTAGTTTTTAACATTAAATTCTCGATAGTGTATTATGAAATCCCTTGTGATTGATTTTCTGAATATAAGCTTTTATCCAGGACTGTAATCGAATTGAGGACGATAATTTTTTTTGACGAATACTTTACTAAAACTTTTATTTACTTTTAGGTTCTTTAAGCATCATGAATTTTCTGATTTCAACATCTGAAATCTTAGGGTTTGCACCTTCCTGCCCTGCAACTAAAGCACCTACTGCACATGCATAGTTTAATGCTTTTTGAGGTGATTTCCCTTTGAGTAATTTCATGGTTAATGACGCTAAAAAAGAATCTCCGGCACCTACTGTATCTACAACTTTTATAAAGTAACCACTGTTATAATAGAACTTTTCATCATAATACAATACCGCTCCAAATTCTCCTTTGGTCACACAAATGTGTTTAGCCTTTGTTTTCTTGGCAAGGAATTTAATATTTTGCTCAAAAGAATTGTATGGAGAATCTAATTCACGACTTATTTCTCGTAATTCTTCATCATTCAATTTGATAAAATCAGATTTTGACATTAATTCAACAAGCACTTCGGTGGTATAATATGGAGCTCTTAGATTGGCATCCAGAATTTTATATTTTGCAATATCCAAAAGAGCGTACAAGGTTGTTCTTGACACTTCGTCTCTACAAATCAAACTCCCAAAAACAAATGCATCTGCTTTTGAAACTAATTCCTTCATTTCATCAGTCAGTTGAATTTTATCCCAAGCTGAAGGATACATAATGTCATAAGAGGCATTACCTTTTTCGTTAATCATGACATTAACCACGCCGGTTTTATAATTGTCTCCTTCCTGAATAAAATCAATATCATTATTTTGTTCTGCAATAAATTCTTTGATATCCGAACCGTTTTCATCAAGTCCTACCTTGCTTATGATGGTGGTTTGAATTCCAAAAGAATTTAATCGAAGCGCCACATTTAATGGCGCTCCTCCTATCTTCTTATGAGTTGGAAAAACATCCCATAATACTTCACCAAAACAAACTGCCTTAAGTTTTTTTCCGTTTTCCATTGTAATCTTTTCTTGTAATGTTATTCGGGTTGAGTTACTTGAAGATTAGTTACTGTACTATTTTGTCCTTCTGAAATAAGTCCCCATTTATACTTATCTCTTCCGTAAACACGATTAGTCAAAGCTACTTTTCCATTAATATAAAGCGCCACCACACTGCCTTCGACAATTATTTCAACATCGTATTTTGTGTTTGCCTGCAATCCAAATGGCATTCTCGTTGTTTCCTGTGAAGCTGAATTATATCCAATAATAGCATTTTTTGTAGCATCTAAAACAACTTTATAATAACTTCCAGTATTATTTGTATGAAAAACAAATCCAGTACTACCACTTGTATTCGTTAAAGTAAGCTCAGCATTTATTTTTACTCTTTTACCAACAGGCTTAAAATTTACCATAGCTTTATCGGTAGTGCTACTCAAATTATAACTACCATTATTTACAGTAACAGCTCCTAAAGTAGCATCGACCTCAACATTAGTGTTTTTAGAAAAGAAGCTTTTTACTGCTTGGGGTGACTGAGTTCCTAAAGTTCCATCTGAATTTTGTGTTAATTCATGAATTACCATATTTCCAGCCCAATCTTTATTGCCTAAATCCGTTTCAGGTGTTTTTCTTGCATTCCAACCAAAAACATATCTTTTGTTTCCATCTGAAGCTGTCTTTCCAGCATAAAAATATTCTCCATCAATTCTGTCATTTTGTGGCGTTGTCCAAGGTCCATTTATAGAGGTTGCCATTTTGTAATGTGTTCCTTTTGTAGCACTCCAATTTTCAGAAAACATTAAATACCAATAATTACCCATTTTAAAAACATCAGCACATTCCATCATTAAATAATTCTCCTGAGGAGTTGTTGTATAGATTGGCGTTTGAACATCCCATTTTCCTGAAGCCGGATCAGCACTTGTAAAATGTAATAAAACTGCTTTTCTTCCAGGATCTGTCTGCGTACTAACCAGCATTGAATATTTTTTCAATTCATCATTATAAAACACATGCGGATCTCTAAAATCAAAATCGTAATAACCTGCCGGCGCTGTAATTTTAAAAGAAGGTATTTTTGTCCAGGTTTTTAAATCTGGACTTGTGGCACATAATACACTTTCTCTAGGGTTTGATTGTAAAAAAGCAGCAATTCCATTATGACCTGTATAATAAAAGTAGTAAAGATTACCAACTTTAACAACAGAACCTGTACCTACTCCAAAATCTGCTTCAGTAGTTGTTCCATAAGGAATCACTTGTCCTTCGTAGCTGAAATGAGCTAAATCAGTACTTTGAAATTCATGAATATCATGAAATCCTTTTCCTGCTGGTTTATTTATGGCATCATGGAGAAAGTAAATATGAAATTTTCCATTATCGAAAAACGGCATAATATCACCGGTATAACCCGCACTGTAATACGGCTCAGTTCCTCCTCCAATCCATAGTGATGGCGGTACTGGAAAAATATTGGCTATTTCCGATTCTCCACCCGAAATAGAACCTCCAACGTAATTATCATCTTGACTACAAGACAATAACGAAAAGAAAATGGAAGCTATTGTAATTATATTTCTATAGTTCATTTTGTTGATTTTAAAAGAGTTAATTTCCAGCTAAATAATTGATGCTGTTTTGAGTCAAAAGCTTAATATTACCTAGGAATTCATTGGCTTGACTTGGTACTCCACTGCTATTGGCTTCATTATACCAATCATAAGCTCCCATCGAGATTACTATTACGTTTTTATTGGTTCCTGTGTTTGGAAATTCAGCAATTGTTACTCTTCCGTCAAGGTTATTATCCCAAGATTCACTAGCTAAATTGGTTCCACCAGTTTGGTTTCTCCAACCTTCTCCGTTACCGTAGCCTCCCCATTCTGGTAAAAACCACCATGCAGTATGATTTAATCTAAAAGTACCGCCTTGTAATAAATTAGCTTTTCCAGTTTCATAAGTAACCAAGCCTTGAAAAACAGGATGATTTTCGTGTCCCACAAATGACATTCCCCATGAATTTCCATCTACCCAGCCGTTTGGCAAGAAATCTCCAAAAACATTATTAGGTCCTTTTCCTGAAGGTACAATTCCTAAAGCATCTACATATTGTGAGGCAAAAGAAGTCAGTAATAAGTTCCCTCCATTAGTTCTAAAGTTTTTAAGAGCTGTAGTCACTGCTGGATTGTAAGCCACAGTAGGTAAATTTGCAGCAGAATCAAAATGCCACCAAATTACATCCACATTACTTAAATCAGCACCATTTAAAATACTGTCGAAAGAAATATATTTAGCTCCATTGAAATTAGCAAAAAGCCAGTTTACAGTTGCAATTTCATCCATATTGGTAATTTCTGCTCTTGTTGCGGCAGTTCCTAAAAAGGCTACTGTTAAACCACTAACAGGAACCCCAACATTAGCAGTATAGTTTACCGTTTTACCATTGGCAGTAATTACAAAAGTTACAGCATTAGTAAAATTAATAGTATTTCCTGATGTTGGCGAAATAGAAACCCCTTCAGTCAATTCTATAACAGGTTGCAATGCCGTTAAATTAGTATTCTCAGGCAATACCATAGTTATGGTTTTACTAACATCATTGATTGTTGCTGCAACATTATTAATTTTAAAACTCTTTATTGGACTCAAAACCTTAACATTTACAGTATAATCTTTGTATAAATTGCCATTTACAACTCTAAATTTTAATGGAGTTGTAAAATTAATAGCCGAGTTTAAATTCAAATTAGATGTTGCTCCTTCTTCTAAAATAATTTCAGGATTTACCGCTGTAATATCGGTACCATAAGGCAATGTTACTGCAATTGTTGCTGTTTTTTGATCGATAGTTCCAGTAACTCCCTTTATTTCAAAGGAAGTTACATTAGATGGTGAATCGACAGCAAGACCATTATTATCGAAACTATCTTCGCAGGCAGAAACCATAAAAATCAATGCCAGTATCAAAGACCATTTTGTCCAGTTCTTATATATAAAATTTTTCATATTCGTTTTTGTAATAGATTAATAATCCAGATTTTGTTTGTATAATCCTTGACTGAAATTAATTTGCTTCAACGGAATTGGGCAATATTCTTCCTTATTGGCGTCAAAAAAAGCATCTTGATAATAGCTACGTTTTGTTTTTTCTTCTGTGTAAAATGCATTCATTACCTCATCAGTAACACCCCAACGAACTAAGTCAAAAAAGCGACTTCCTTCCATTGCTAGTTCTAAACGACGTTCCCAACGCAATGCTTTTCGAGCAAAAGTTTGTGTCCAATTACAATTCACACCATCTACATAAGTATTGATTTTAAAGTTATTCACATACGGAAGTCTTCCTGTACTTTGTGCTGCTCTTTCTCTAATTTCGTTGATTAATGGCAAAGCTTCTGCCTGTCTTCCTAACTCAATTAAGGCCTCAGCACGCATCAAAATCACATCGGCATAACGAATTTGGATTCTGTTTTTCGAATTTCCATAAAAAGGATCAATATTGACTACACAGCTACAATTTGGCGCTACATTTTCTTTTAACGAAGCATAGTAACCGTAAGTTCCAGGAGAACGTACCCAAGCCTCAACATATAAAAACTCAGGATCATATTTATATGGTAATCCTGGCATTGCTACTGTATGATACAATCTAGGATCAACCGTAGTAGCATTTATATCTTTATAATTAAAATCGGCATCATTATAAGTATCAAACTCAGGCAAACCATTAGCTCCGGTTTTAAAAGCATTTACTAAGTTTTGACTTGGTTTGTGAAAATCACAACAACCTAAACCTTGAGGAGTCGATAATACATCAGAGAAATTTAATCGTCCGTATAAGGTACCGTCATTATCTGAAAACTGAATAGAAAAAATAGATTCTGCTCCGTTTTCAAAAGTTCCAGGCAAAAAGTTATTCGCAAAATCAGGCTCTAAACTTGCTTTACCAATTACTTTATCTGTAGCTGCAATTACTTCTTCTAAATGTTGGGTATTTGTTCCTGTAACAGTATAGGTTTCATCTTGTGTATAGGCTTGATACAAACGTGTTTTTGCTAAATAAGCATAAGCAGCTTTTTGTGTAGCACGTCCTAATTGTGTTTGCGTTTCAGGTAAATCATTGGCTGCAGCCTCAAAATCTTCAGCTATTTTATTCCAAAGTTCCTCATTTGAAAATTCTTTGTTCGAAATAGTTTTGTAATCTTCAACAGGAATATCTTCTGTTATGTAAGGCACACTTCGGAACATAATTTTTAACATAAAATAAAAATGTCCTCTTAAAAAACGCATTTCAGCCATACGTGTTTTTTTCAATGGATAATCTGCTTCCGAAATTTGCTCCAATGCTTTCAAAGCTTTATTAGCTCTTGAAACCCCAACATAACTGATGTACCAGAAATTGTCTAATTCGCCAAAATCAGGTCGGATATTATTAGATACTTCAAAAAAGTGAAAAGTTTGAATATCGTTAGTTCCGCTACCTCCTTTATAAGCATCGTCAGAACGAACATTCCCAAAAGGCCACAAACTATAAGGCGAATCATAGTGATCATTACCTAATTGTGCATAAGCCGCATTCATAAAACCTTCTACAGATTCTGGTGTTACAATATCAGCTTCTGACAATACACCACGAGGGTCATTTTCAAGAAAATCCGAGCAGGAAGCAAATACTCCCAACACTAAAAATCCTATTATATATACTATCTTTTTCATGTTTTTCGATTCTTTTGTATTAAAATGTAAAATTAAGACCCGCTGTAAAAGTGGTAGGTTGTGGATATCCAAATCCGGCATTCTCAGGGTCTACACCTGTGAAATTTTTAGCATCAAGGATTAATAAATTTTGTCCACTGATATAAAATCTAAAAGTTTCTAAACTTAATTTTTCCAGTAAATCTTTTGGAAAACTATATCCAACCTGTAAAACACGAAGTTTAACGTAACTTCCGTTCTCTACAAAATAAGTAGAGAATCTCGATTCGGCATTTCTATCTACAGTTGTTAATGCCGGAATAGTAGAATTTGGATTATCTAAAGACCAGGCATTCAATAAACGGGTTCCTTTGTTTGAACCAACATCATCTACACTCCAAAAATCAGTTTGATATTTGGTGTTATTAATCACATCAACATTCGCTGTTCCTTCCCAAAAAGTAGAAAAATCGAAATTTTTATAACCCAATCCTAAATTAAATCCATAAATCAAACCTGGATTTGGATTTCCTATCCAAGTACGATCCTTATCTGTAATCACTCCGTCTCCGTTTAAATCTGCGTAACGAATACGCCCAAGACCTTTACCTTCCTGATCAGCCCAAATATCAACTTCATCCTGACTTTTAAATAAACCATCAGCAACATAACCGTACATAGAATTTATTGGACGACCTAAAATATTGTCTTCTAATCCGTCTCCTCCGTAATTATTTTTTACTTCAGTTGGTAATTGTGTGATTTTATTTTTATTACCTGAAATATTAGCAGAAATGTCATATTTCAATCCAAATGAGGTTTCATCATTATATCCTAAAGAAACTTCCCATCCTTTATTTTCCATCGATGCTCCGTTTACCCAACGATTTCCTCCTTCGCCAATTACTCCTAAATAAGGTGGCAGAACCAAAATATCTTCTGTTTTTTTGATGTAATAATCAACTGAACCACTTAATTTTTGATTAAATAATCCAAAATCTAAACCAATGTTAGTTTGCGTAGTCGTTTCCCATTTTAAATCGTCATTTCCAGATTGAGTTGCAATAAAACCCGAAGGAAGCAATCCATTTCCGTTTCCGGCAATATCATAAGCTGTACCAAAAGAAGTATTCCATGTAGGACTTCCACCAGCATAACTAGCCAAATAAAGAGAGTAAACAGCGGTATTACTAATTTCCTGATTTCCTGTTTGTCCCCATCCTGCTCTTAATTTTAAATCAGAGATAAAGGAAGCATTGTCTTTTATGAAATTCTCATTACTTATTCTCCAACCTGCGGAAACAGCTGGAAACACTCCAAATTGATTGTTTTTTCCAAAACGAGAAGAACCATCACGACGAATTGTAGCAGAAAGTAAATAACGATTATCGAACTCATAATCTGCTTTTCCGAAATAAGACAATAGTGAATAAGCTGTTGAAGTTCCACTGGTAAAAGATTCTCCTGTTCCGGCATCAGGGTACATATAATCAGGAGTTTCAATTAAAAAATCGTTTTTACGCAAACCTATATTGTCAAAAGTTTCTTTGTACATCTCAGTTCCTGCCATCAAATTCAAATTGCTTTTTCCAAAATTCAAACTATAAATAGCGGTATTTGTCCAAGTCCATTTATCACTAACAGATTGATCTATACTCACCGAAGTTTGATCGTTTTGCAAATAACCCGATTGATAACTTCTTTGTAAACTACGCTTTTTGAAAAAACCATAATCAATACCAAAACTAGTCTTGATATGTAGGTTTCTGATTAATTCTAAATCAGCATACGCATTTCCAAAAAGACGTAAATAATCATATTTATTGTCTTTATTATATTCTAAAAGCCGAACCGGATTCTGTCTGTCATTCATTCCTCCTACTGGTCCACCCCAGCCTTTTCCATCAACAGTACGCACTGGAATTATAGGCAAAGCACGAAGAGCAGGATCTAGAACACCCGGATCAGTTACTTCATTAGTCCGATTAAAACTGAAGTTTTCTCCAATAACCAATTTCCCGTCAAAATATTTATAAGAACCGTTCATTCTTGCAGTAATTCTTTCAAAATCGGTAGTTTTAACAACACCCTGGTTGCCATAATATCCTAAAGAAAAAACATAACTCCCTTTGTCTGATGCGTTTGAAACCGATAAATCATAAGAATTGGCTATACCAGTTTGTGAAACTTCATCATACCAATTTGTATTAGATGCTTTTATTGTTTGATTTGCATCTAAATATTCTGGAACCAAAACATTATTCAACTGTGGTTTATTATCTACTACAGACCAATCAAACTGATAACGCAAATTGTTATTGTTTGGGTTTAATCCATCATTAATATTGGCTTGCCATAAGGCTTGTCCAAATTGATTCGAATTCAAAACATTCAGCTTTCTGGAATAATCAGAAAAAGAAGCATAAGCGTTAAAATTAATTCTCATTTTACCCGCTTTTCCTTTTTTGGTAGTAATGATAATTACTCCATTTGAAGCTCGAGACCCATAAATACTCGCTGATGAAGCATCTTTTAAAACCTGAATATTTTCAATATCATTCGGATTCAATTCGTGCATTCCTGATTTTGTGGGCACTCCATCAATTACATAAAGAGGATCGGTATTATTCAGGGTTCCTACTCCACGAATAACCACTCTGGTATTTCCTCCGCTTGGAGAACCGTCCGATGAAACTTTAACCCCGGCAATTCTTCCTTGTAAAGCTTTAATCGGGTTAGGTTCCGGTTGTTTCATAACCTCTTTCATATCTACAACAGCTACTGCTCCTGTAATATCGGCCTTCCTTTGTTTTGAGTATCCGGTAACCACAACTTCATTAAGTTTATTGTCATCTGTTTTTAAACTTACATTGATTACTTTTTGACCTTTTACCGCCATAGATTGTGGAGCAAATCCGATAAAAGAAATTACAATAGTAGCATCCGGATTTATTTTTTGGAAAGAAAAATTCCCGTCTAAGTCAGTAACTGTACTGCTGGTAGTCCCTGAAATAAGGACAGTTGCTCCTGGTAATGGCATTCCGTCATCAGACGAAATTACCGTTCCTTTGATCCCGCCTTCCTGAGCCGATAATAACAGCACTGGAAAGAAGAAAAACAGAAAATAAATAATTTTACTTTTCATAAGTTAATAGTTTTGGTTTTTAGTTTATATTTAATTGGTTAATTACAAGATTATTCAATTCTGTTTCCTGATTTAAAGAAACAGAAAGTTCTGTGAACGGTTGATTCGAGAAAAAGATTTCGGTTATTACTTTTTCGCCATTGTTATAAAAAATTTCAATGGATGTTTTATCCAAAATAATTTTAAAAGCCGCTTCTTTTTGGTTTCCTTCTAATGGTGCTTTGGTAATTTTGGGTGCAAATTTTTCAGAGAAATCAGTTTTTCCCGATTTTGTTCTATCTAAAAACAAATAATGATCTGAATTATTAATTCCGAAATCCAAAGATTCACCAGCAGCATTAGAAAGCGTAAAAGTGTAGGTTTCTTGTTTTAAATTCTTTAAATTGAAATTGATAATTGCTTGGGTTAAATCAATTTTTCCTGCTTCGGGAATCGAAAGTTTTCCTTTTCCTTTAATATTTTTTACTTTGATGGTTTTAGAAACGTATTTGTTGATTTCTTTTACCGGATTATTAACCAAAGTATAATCATTTCCTTTTTTTACTAACTGAATTTCACGCGGAATAGTAGCACTTCCTCTCCAGGCGGATGTAGGAACTTTGTCTGCGTAATCCCAATTAGACATCCATCCGATAATGACTCTTTTATTATCCGGAACATTGTCAAAAGAAACACTTGCATAATTATCTCGCCCCCAATCCAGCCATGCAACCTTTTCTTTTTGGAGCTGTTTTGTAAAAACATCATCCATTTTGAAAGTTTTTCCATCAAAATCACCCACAAAATATTGTGCCGCAGAACCGCCATTGGGACCACCCGGATTGATGTTCACAATAAGTACCCATTTTTCTTCATTAGTTCCCTCTACTTTTATTGGAAAAAGATCCGGACATTCCCAAACTCCACCGTGTCCTCCAACATCTTTACCAAATTCTGAAAGAAACGTCCAGTCTTTGAGGTTTTTAGAGCCATAAAAATGTTGTCTGTCCTGTGCTGCCAATCCCATTACCCATTGTTTTCTTTTAGCATCCCAAAAGACTTTAGGATCTCGAAAATCTTTTATTCCCGGATTTTTCAATACAGGGTTGTTGCTATACTTGGTCCAGGTTTTTCCGTTATCCAATGAATAAGCTATTGCCTGAGACTGTGCATCAATTTCTCCAGCTTTCTCCTTCTTCATATCGTTATAGGTAAAAATGGCTACCACCGGCACATTCTTTCCATCGCCAAAACCTGATGTATTATCGGTATCCACAACAGCACTCCCTGAGAATATTGCACCTTTCTCATCATAAGCAATTGCCGGAGTTAGTTCTTCCCATTTTACAAGATCTTTACTTATGGCGTGACCCCAATGCATTTTACCAAAATCCGGCACACTTTGAAATGGCGTATGCTGGAAAAATAAGTGATAAGTTCCATTGAGATAAAACAAGCCATTAGGATCATTCATCCAGCCTTTTTGAGGTGAAAAATGAAAATTAGGGCGGTACATTTGTTCCTCTGAAGATGGATTTGCACTAGTAGTTTGTACATTGACTGAAGTGGGCTTACATCCCACTATTAGAAAAAACAGGACACTACTAAATAGTAACGGGAGGTGTTTCTTTAATTTCATTTTGATATTTTTATTTGTTAATTTTTTACTTAATTCTTCTAAAGAAACACCCTTGGTTTCTGGCATCATAAATAGCACAAACAGCAATTGAAATACCATCATAATTGCAAAAAACAAAAACACGACAGCTGCACCTATAGTTGAAAACAAAATTGGTACTAAAGAAGGCACTACAGCTGCTAACACCCAATGCACAGAACTACCAAATGATTGTCCTGAACCTCGTAAGTGGTTGGGGAAAATTTCTGAAATAAATACCCATATTACAGTACCTTGTCCAATAGCATGGGCAGCAATAAACATAAAGAGAAAAACAGGCATAAAACTTCCTTCCCAACTAAAAAAGAAGGCAGCGGAAACCAAACTCAAAGAGATTATGTAACCATAAGAACAGATTAACATTAATTGTTTTCTGCCTAATCGATCTATTAAAATTACACCTAATAATGTAAAGAGCATATTAGTTACCCCTATTCCAATACTGCTTAACAAAGCAGTACTCTCTCCAAGACCTGCTTCTTCAAAAATTCTAGGGGCATAATATAATAATGCATTAATACCTGATAGTTGATTAAAAAAAGCAATACAAAATGCTAGAATTAGTGGGAACCTATATTTCTTAAGAAAAATATTTTCGTTAGGTACTGTGTTTTCCATTTCATCCTTTATCTCTAACATGAGTTTTTCAGGATCTTGATCTGGACTGATTTTCTGAAGTACCTTTATTGCTTCATCTTTTCTAAATTTTGTCAGTAACCAACGGGGACTTTTAGGGATGGTAAATGCAAATAAAGTATAAATTGCTGCAGGTAAGGCCTCTATTCCAATCATCCAACGCCAAGCATTCTCTCCTATATTATTTAATAGGTAGTTTGACAAAAAAGCTATTAAAATTCCAAAAACAATATTAAATTGATAAAGACCTACTAGCTTTCCTCTATCCTTAGCAGGAGCGATTTCAGAAATATAAGCAGGTGCTGCTATTGTAGATGCTCCTACACCTAGCCCCCCTATAAATCTAAAAATTGCAAAAGTCCAAGGGTCGTTCGCTAATCCTGAACCCATTGCTGATATAGTGTATAAAACACCAATCCATATTAAGGTATTTTTTCGTCCTATCTTATTAGTAGGAATACCTCCAAAAAAAGCACCAATTACAGTACCCCAAAGTGCCATACCTATAACAACAATACCATGGAAGATATCCGAAGTACCCCATAATAATTGTAACTTTCTTTCAGCCCCTGATATTACAACAGTATCGAAACCAAACAAGAAACCCGCTAAAGCTGCAGTAATAGACCAAATTAATATTTTATTCATTGTATCTGTATTAAAAACTTTTGACAAGTTATTCGTAAAAAAAACAACTTATTTTTAATGATGTTACAATTTAATTTGGTTATTATTATTTTTTTGACATATAAAGGCTAAGCCCTTTATTAGTAAGGACTTTAAAAAATAGATTTTTAATTACGAATACCTTGTAGATTCGAAATTGTTACTTGAAGTTCGAAATTGTTACTTAAAAAGCTTTGTTTAAAAAGCGTAACTACATAGATAATTGGAATTTCTTAGGTGAAACGCCAAATTTATTCTTAAAAGCTGTAGAAAAATAGTTTGGAGAAGAGAACCCAAGGGAATAGGCAATCTCCGAAATATTCATTTCGTTGCTCTTTAAAAGCTCTGCTGCTTTCTCTAATTTTACATTATTAATATGATCGCTAATATTAATTCCTATAATTCCTTTTACTTTTCGATACAATTGAACCCTAGAAACATTCATTTTTTTAGCCAAATCTTCAACCGAAAATTTAGGATTTTCTACATTCATTTTGATGATATCATTCATTTTTGTAATGAAAGATTGTTCTTGATTTCCAAATGCAGATTCGGGTTCAATACGATAAATATTATTAGTATAGTAATAACGGAGTTTTTCTCTGTTGAAAAGTAAGCTTGAAATGGATTGTTTTAAAATAGAAAGACTAAATGGCTTTGTAATATATTGATCGACGCCAATCTGTAAGCCTTTCAAAACGGATTCTTTATTGCTTTGTGCTGTTAAAATAATAATTGGAATATGAGAGGAACGTAAATCTTTTTTCAATGCGGAACTAATTTCGAAGCCATCCTTGTCTACCAAATTGATATCACAAATGATCATATCCGGAACTATTTCTGTCGCTTTTTCGATAGCATCACTACCGTCAGAGGTATGAATAATATATTTATTTGATAATTTTGAACTTAAAAAAGTAGCCAAATCATTATTGTCTTCTATAATTAAAACAGAAAGTTTCTCTGATTCAGAACTGGAGTTTACTTCAATGAAATCAGATTCAATATCTAAATTATCGATTATTAAACTGGAACTTAACTCTTGATTTTCTTCGGTTTTGATAATTTCAGAAGATTCCAAATGACTATTTCCCTTCAATAAAGTGATTATAAATTCACTACCGTGTTTTGTTTTTAGTTCTATTTTTCCATGATGCAAATGCACAAATTCTTGAGATAGATGCAGTCCAATACCCGAACTGTTTTTGTTATTATTAGAAGCTCTAAAAAATGGATTAAAAACTTTGGACAATTCATTTTCGGGTATTCCTATGCCTGAGTCTTTGAAGCTAACTTTAACCGTATTGTCCTGATTTTCTACTATTGAAATGTTTATTTTTCCATTGTCAGGGGTGAATTTAAAAGCATTAGAAAGCAAATTGAAATAAACCTTATCCATTAAGCTTCTATCAATAAACAACTCGAGGTTTTTGTTTTTACAACTAAGTTCAAATTCAATATTTCGGCGTGTAGCTTCTCCTCTAAAATTAGTCATCACTTCGTTAGTAAAATCAAAAATTTTGGTGTTCGAAGCTCTTAACACAAATTTTTGTTCCTCCATTTTTCTAAAATCTAACAACTGATTCATTAATCGCAATAAGCGATAGGAATTTTTGTGAATCAATTTAATCTCATCTATAAGTTTTGTCCCTTTAATGGCATCAGCTTCAATTAAAGATTCGGTATAACTCATAATCAATGTTAAAGGCGTTTTGAACTCATGTGAGAGTCCCATAAAAAAATTAAGCCGAATTTCATTGCTTTGTTTTAATTCTTCAGCAAATTTTTCTATTTTATTTCTTTGGCTAATTACTTTCTCATTCGTTTTTTCAAGTTCTTTCTTTTTTCTACTTATTATTATACGCGAATAGATGCTATGCATCGCAAACAAAAATAGTAGAATACTCAAAGTAATTGAAATCTTTAAAAGATTTCTCTGACTACTATATCTTTCTAATTGATCCTGAATAAAATTTTGCTGGTTTTCAATATCGTATTGCTGTAGTGATATTTTGTCAAATTGACTACTCATAATTTCTGCATTTAGAGTATCAATCAATGTCGTATTTAGCTTATTATTTTTAGGAACTATTTCTTTATTGTGTATTCTTAATGCTAACTTAATAGCTTCAGCTCCACCTGTTGGGTATAATATTGTACCTGCAAAAACACCATCTTTAACAAACTGTAAACCTCCATTTGTACCATTAAGTCCATCAACACCAATAAATTTAATTTTATTGTTAGGCTTTTTCTTTTTAGAAATTTTCCAGGCATTATAGGCTATAAGATCATTAAATGCAAATACGTAATCTATATTAGGCAAACTATCTAAAACTTTAACATACTTACTATTTGCTGAATTAAAATCATCAGCATCAATACTAATTTTATGTATACCAGGAAACTGATCTATAATTTGTTTAAAACCCAAACTTCTTTCAGTACCCGGAGAAGTCACGGATTCACTTCTTATTTCAACAACAGTAGCACGACCTTTGGATAATGAAACGATTTGCTTGCCAGCAATCTTTCCTACTTCAACATTATCAGCTCCTAAAAAGGCAGTATAATTTAAGGTATTTACTTTTCTATCTACAATAATAACAGGGATTCCTTTCCGAGTGGCTTTTTCAATTACAGGAATAATTGAGTCTGATTCATAAGGTGCAATTATAATTACATCCATATTTTGCTCAATCATTTTGTCAATATCTTCTATCTGCTTTTTTACTTTTCGATCAGCATTATAAATTGTTAACTTAACATCTGGATGTAATGCTGCTTCAACTTTCATAGCATGATCCATTGATGTCCTCCACATATCATTATTTATAATTTGAGAAAAACCAATAGTTATTGAATCTTCATCTTTATTAGCAGAATCACATGAATTTAGGAAGTACCCTAAAATTAGTATTATAGTGATAATATATATTCTTGACATAAAATTTAAATTATTTTAAAGAGAGATAACATATAATAGAATTGATTTTAGAGAATTATCTAAATGTATTTCAATTGGAATTACGTAATAAATATGAAATCTATAATAATGTGAATTAAGTAATTGAATCTTGTAGTGTGGTTATATTTTAATTCAAAAATCATCATTAATGAATTCTAATGATGATCACAAATATAAGGAAAATACAGATTATTAATCTATTTGATACTTCTAATTCAAATTTCTGATATTTTTACTAATAGAAATTAATATTTTTTCCATTAATAATCTTTTTCTGTTCATCAATAACAATCGATAATCATCCTTATTTTCAAATAGTGTCCTGATAACTGTTGTTTAAGCTTGTTGTAAATTTGCGGTTTTAAAATTTAACAGCAAAATAACTTAGTCATTTTACACGAAACTTCAAATATTTGTAATGCCTCAATAAAAAAGTCTTTAACTTCTCCTATCTTTATTTTTACATCTAGGATAAAAAATGTGTTCGATAGTCGAACATCTTGAGTTGTTTTTAAGTTTATGCTTTTCGATTAAAAAAATCTGTTTTTTGGAAAACTATGAAAAAACAAACTTACTATTGCCATTAAAAAACATTTTTAAAAAAGCAATCATTTTAAATAATCCTAACAAGTCAAAGGCTTTACGTGCTATTTATTTAAACGATTCATGAACATTAATATTGGGATAAGGTGTTCGATTGTAATCCCATTCTCTCCACAAAATCCGAAAATCGTTGATTTTCGGATTTTTTTTATGTAAAAAGGTATCACCTTAATGAAGTATCCCACTTTATGCAGTAACCTCTTTTAATTATTCTGCGTAAATAAAAACAAAGGAAATAAATAAGATAAACTTCCTAAATCTTTAAACTTTTACCCATAGTTAACCAATTTCAAAATAATTCTAATTGAAATTGAAAGTCTGTTTTCATATTCCAATCTAACTTCGCTTTATCAAAACATTGAAAATAAACAAACTATAAACGTAAAGGATTAATACTATGAAAAAAAACTTTAGCTTATTTTTAGCTATCTCGACCCTTACTATTAGCTCGTTTGCCCAAACCAATCAAAATGACGAATCGTTTAAATGGTTTAAAAAAACGTCTGAAGTAATTAGCTATCAATTAAACAAAGCAGCACAAACATACAAACCCGGTAAAAATCCGCGTTCGATAAATCCTGACGGAACAGTGAGACTGGCTGGCCTGACCGATTGGACTACCGGATTTTTCCCGGGAAGTCTGTGGTACGGATACGAACTTACAGCTGATAAAAAATTAGCTCAGGAAGCTAAAAGATTTACACTTGCACTGGATTCCATCCGAAACATTAAAAACACACATGACCTGGGTTTTATGCTGTATTGCTCTTACGGAAATGGGTACAGAATTACAAATGATAAAATCTATCTTCCTGCATTAAAAGATGGCGCTTCAAATCTTGCGGCACGATTTGACCCAAAAATTGGCGTTATCAAATCCTGGGATTTTTCATGGTGGCACTTTCCGGTGATTATAGACAACATGATGAATCTGGAGTATTTATACTGGGCAGCTCAGGAATTTAACAAACCTGATTATGCTATTGCAGCCAATACTCACGCATTAACCACAATGAAAAATCACTTTAGAAAAGACCACAGCTCTTACCATGTGGTTGATTATGATCCTAAAACGGGTAAAGTATTACGCAAAGCTACTCATCAAGGTTTAACCGATGATTCCTCCTGGGCTCGTGGACAAGGATGGGGATTATATGGATATACTTTATGCTATAAAAACAGTAAAAATCCAAAGTTTTTAAAACAAGCTGAAAACATTGCCCGCTTTATTATGAATCATCCCCGAATGCCAAAAGACAAAGTACCGGTTTGGGATTTTGATGTACACAATGCCATGGACACTGAGGAGCGCGCGCCAAGAGATGCTTCGGCTGCTGCGGTTATCGCTTCTGCTTTATTGGACTTAAGCACTCAGGTAAAAGACGGGAAAAAATATGCCGATTATGCTGAAGAAATATTAAAATCCTTATCATCAGATGCTTATTTAGCTAAACCAGGAGAGAATAGCTATTTTCTGTTAAAACATAGTGTGGGTGCTTTTCTTTACAACTCAGAAATTGATACTCCATTAGATTATGCTGACTATTATTATCTGGAAGCATTAAACAGGTATGCTGCAATTAAAAAAATTAATTCTTCCATTACCATCCGATGATAATTGCAAATACACATTCATTCTAAAAAACTAATATGCCATTTTCTTGGGCAGGCAAATACACTCCTGCTCAAAAAAATGACAACTCACTAACTCAACCAAAAAACTGTAAATATCCTGATTTATACAAATGATAAACCACCATTTAAAGTAAACCATCATTAGTGAAGCTAATGTATTCAGGACAATAACGGCTTAATTGCGTAGAATAAACATGAAATACAATTCTAATAATTACTCCTTATTAAAAAACCCTAAAACCAATAACCATGAAAAAAAGTTTACTTGTTTTAATTTTTGTACTTGCTTTGTTAGAAGTAAAAGCACAAGATTCCAATTGGATGTATGACTTTGGTAGTGCTTCGTCCACACCCTACACATCAACAACTTATAGTACTACTTATTTGCCTGCACCAAATACTGGTGGAGGTAATGCCGGGGTAAGAGCTTCATCGGCTACCGAAGGCTCTATTGAATTAACAACTGCCGGAATAGCAGGCGGTACGGGAGCCGAACTAAAAATGACCGGAGGTACAACTACATCGGGTGCCAAATTTGGTCTGGCTCCTTTTTCGGGGACTACTGTTGCCTCTTTCCAATGCAAAATTAATATCAGCTCAGGAACTAATGGAAGATTCTTATTGTATTTTGGAAATGGTACTAATTTTACCAGCGGTAGCAACATCAGTGTTCCACAAACTTTCGCTTCATTGCGTTTCTCTCCTACTACAACAGCTGTCAATCTCGATTGGCTTTCATCATCCACAAGTCCAAATTATACAACAACCGGACTTTCCCAAACTACAATAAACAAAAATCAGGTTTACACACTGAAATTTTACATGAACAACAGTAATAGTGCAGCATCTTACATTACTGGTAGTGAAACAAATCCAACTACACATAATTTGGTTGCGGGAACTTTTGATATCTGGATTGACGATGTAAAAGTACTTACCAATGCTGATCCCGGAACAGGTTTGTTGCCACAAGGAACTACTATTAACGGAATGAATTTATTAAATGTCGGAGCAGGATCATCAGCCCCAGTAATTAATATTGATGATATTACTTATTCTAATTTTTTAATAGCGACACCTCCTCCTCCTCCTTCAACTGTTACAAATACTCTTGTTACTATTGACTACGAGAGTGGCACAGTAAACTCAGGTATTCCAAATTTAAACACAACAAATGCCACTGCTGCTGATGCAGAATATCTTGTAACTCCAGGTCGTACTGGTAATTATGCCATAGCACATCGTGTAACCATTGGTGACTCAGGTTATTTTTCTGACAACCATTGGCGAAGCGAAGCTGCTACTGCTCAAATGTTTGATACCGGAAAGTATTATCCCGGAGATGAACGTCGTTTTGAAACGAGTCTGTTGCTGAAAGATTGGGAGCCTTATACTGCGGGTATGGCTCAAAATGGTGATATTATTTTTCAAGGTAAACAAAGTGGAGGCGAAAATCCTGCCTGGTATCTGAGTGCCAAACGCAATAGCATTACTTTTCGAATTCCCAATGATAATATTGAACCAGCTATTATAGAAGACTACAGACCCTATATCAATCAATGGATCGATTTTAGGGTTGATGCTAAAATGACAACGGATGCCACTGGATATTACAAAGTTTATTACAGATTACCGGGTCAAACTGAATACACCTTAGGATATGAGATTAGTAATTTCAGAACTTTCAATCAGGATATTCCGGAGGAAAATCCTTCAGGATATCTAAAATGGGGATTGTACCGGCCGGGACAATCTATTACTACCGACCCACCCAATGTAGCAACTCGTATTATTTACCATGATGATATTCGAATTTTTGAACTTAATAATAACAGCGCACCAGTACAAATATGGGGCAATACTTTAAACGGTACTATTGACTTTAGTTCGCCTGTTATCGCAGGAAATGTCTCCAATTCTAATATTATAAATAATGAAAGTACAACTCCTAGTTTTTTTTATGGTACTGAAGGCGGACTTAACGCAGCCGGAACACTAATTAACAGAGTTTTAGTAAACGGATGGACCAATAAAGTATTAGCTTCAGATCCCGCTACTCCTTTTAATCCTAATCAATATTTTGAATTCAAATTACAAGCAGCAAATGGCTACAAAATAGATTTTTCTAATCTTAAATTCACCGCCAGAAAAGCAAATACAGCTGATCCTAGTACCTTTGTAATGAGATCTAGCATAGACGGTTTTACAACTGATATTACAGCACCACAAAGCTTTCTTGGAACGTCTGCCACACCACTAACCTATGATTTATCCCCTTTATCTAATGTTCAGAGTCCTATTACACTTCGTTTATATTGGTATGGATCCAATAGAACCGGTGGAACTCCATTAATAGGTATCGATGATTTTTCATTCAACGGTCAAGTTAAGGAAACTATTAAAATAACTTCAAAGTCAGATAATATCAAAAACACTAATATAGGCTTATGCACCTATATAGCCCAGAATACTGAGTTTGACGTATTAGCAACAAACAACTGTAACACTATAACTTACAGCTATATACTTACCGGAGCTACAACAGCTAGCGGAACAAGCTCCTTAGCAAATAAAGTTTTTAATAAAGGAGAGACCACTGTTAGCTGGACAGCAACCGATGGATGCAACAGTGCGACAAATTCTTTTACTATACAAGTTAATGATACAGAAAAACCAATCTTCACTGAACCAGTAGCAATAAACCTAAACAATGATACAAATCAATGTGGTGCATCAGTAACATTAACACAACCAACTGCAACTGATAATTGTGCTGTGGCAAATATAACTAACGATGCTCCAACTTTATTTCCTATTGGTACAACAACCGTAACATGGACAGCTACCGATGAAAATGGAAATATAGCTACAGCAACACAAATAGTTACAGTTATTGATACTGAAGTTCCTACGGTAAACTCAAATCCTTCAGTTAATCTTTGTTATGAAGCAAGCGGAAATTATAGTATCCCAGCAGCAACTGCTACGGATAATTGCAATGTATACTCAGTAACTTATCAAATTACAGGTGCTACTGCCAGAAACGGAAACGGATTGGATGCCAGTGGAAATTTTAATGTGGGAACTTCAACCATTACATGGACGGTTACTGACAATACAGGAAATAGCAGCACGACTGCAACTACCGTTACGATTAACAGTGAAATCTCTG
The DNA here is from genome assembly GCF_900142775.1 of Flavobacterium flevense. Lineage (GTDB taxonomy): Bacteria > Bacteroidota > Bacteroidia > Flavobacteriales > Flavobacteriaceae > Flavobacterium > Flavobacterium flevense. The sequence goes on along the minus strand of NZ_FRCC01000007.1, from coordinate 144,378 downwards.
CAAGTATTGCCGATGCTTATGCAGTAAGCCCCGGAGGTCAAGCCAATACTATCTATTTAGGTTATGGTCCTTCTTCACTCACACTGACTGCAACAGTTTTAAACGGTACTGCACCTTACAGCTATACATGGAGCAACGGTGCTACAACTTCCAGTACTATGGTAAGTCCGTCAACGCCGGGAGTACACAGCTACACAGTAACAATTACCGATGCTCTGGGATGTTCAGTTTCAGTTGCAAAACAAATAACAGTAATCGATATTCTTTGTGCAGACGGAAAAGTAAAAATATGCCACAGTAGTAATCCTAATCATGACAAGAGCCTTTGCATCTCAGCCAGCGGTGTTTCAGATCATCTGGCACATGGTTGTTATCTGGGTAATTGCAGTACTTTAAGCAGTAAAAGCAGTATTGAAATTCCCTTGGAAGAAACAAATGAATTTACAGTAACCGTTGCTCCAAATCCATCGAAAACAGAATTCCAGATAAATGTAGCAGGCAACGCTGTAGAGACTATTTTTGTTAGTGTATTTGATATGTCAGGAAGAAGAATAAATCTTTTGGAAACTAATCCTAATGAAATGATAACAATTGGGAGCAAATTAGCATCAGGAATATACCTTGCTGAGATAATGCAAGGCAACAATAAAAAAACTGTTAAGCTAATCAAACAATAATTGCTTTTTTGGTTAACTTAAAAGAATAATAAAGCTATAAGAAGCTGTTTTGAAAAACACAAATTAACTTAGGCAGCTTCTTATTTATCTTAGAAAAGATATAATTTATTTAATAACTATTTGATGAAAAACATAAAAAAAATAAACCTTAGCATTTTGATTTTAATAATCGCTGGACAATTCCTTTTTGCGCAAAACAAGACACAATCATTATCGCAAGATGCTAAAATGGAATGGTGGCGAGATGCCCGTTTTGGTATGTTTATTCATTTTGGAGTGTACGCACAATTTGCTGGAAAATATAACGGTATAGAACAACGTGTAGCAGATGGAGCCTGGCTTTTAAATAGAATGAAAGTTCCTGTTCAAGTATATAAAGACACCGCACGAAATTTCAATCCCATAAAATACAATTCAGACGAATGGGTACAAGTAGCTAAAAAAGCGGGAATGAAATACATTGTAATTACTGCTAAACATCATGATGGCTTTGCTTTGTTTGACAGCAAAGCTAGTGATTGGGATGTTGTAGATGCTACAAAATATGGCAAGGACATATTAAAACCTTTAGCTGAAGCCTGTAAAAAACAAGGACTTAAATTAGGTTTTTACTATTCGCAAGAGCAAGATTGGGGAAACCCTGGTGGTGCAGCACATCGCAGACCAATGAAACAGGGATGGGACAATCCTGATAGTACAAAAATTGACAACTATACTTTAGCACATAAAGGGCATTGGGATCCTGTCCAAGATATCAAAACCTTTGATGAATATATCAATCAAGTAGCAATACCACAAGTAAAAGAACTACTAGCCAACTATGGCGACGTAGCTGTAATTTGGTGGGATACTCCGGCTTACATCACTAATGAGCAAGCACAAAAATTAAAAGATGTACTAAAACCTTATCCTAATGTAATTACCAATGATAGATTAAGTAAAAAATCAAATTTTCAAGGCGATTATAAAACTCCAGAACAAAAAATCCCAAATCTAGCAGAACTTGATGGTAAAGACTGGGAAAACTGCATGACTATGAACAATAGCTGGGGTTTTCGTTCTAATGATAACAAATGGAAATCATCAACTATGTTAATTCAAAATTTAATCGATATTGCTTCAAAAGGTGGTAATTATTTATTAAATGTTGGACCAAAGGCCGATGGAACTTTTCCACAAGAAAGTGTTAACCGCTTAAATGATATAGGCAATTGGATGAAAAAATACAGTGTAGCAATTTATGGTACTCATGCTAACCCAATCGAAAATATAGATTATGGACGTATTACTGCTAAAGATGACGAAAATAGTACTACTCTATATTTGTCAGTTTTTAACTGGCCTGTCAATGGTAAACTTGAAATAAAAGGCTTATCTGCTAAAGCAGTTAGTGCTACTTTGATTGGAGAGAAAAAAAAATTAATACTAAAACAAGATCTTGATGGCAATCTACAAATAACAGATTTACCAACCATTGCACCAGACAAATCTGCAAGTGTAATTTCCATAAAACTCAATAAAATTATTGTTAAGAAAATTTTCAATCCAACAAAAAAAATGAAATCAGAAGCTTTAGACTAGTCAAATATAAAATAACATCTAAAAAACAGAAATAAAATGAAAAAATTAAAAAGTATGCTTGGTATTTTTGTGTTTAGCCTATTGCTACTGACAAAAGTTCAAGCACAAGAAAAATCGATTACCAAATCCAGTTTTAATAATATCAATCTGGCTTATCCGGGTTTAGAAAAAGTGAATAGTTTATACACAGCAGCTAAATATGAAGAAGCTGCTAAAGAACTACTCTCCTATTACCGCAATCGAAAAAACATCAAACATCCTGATTTTAATGTTGGCGATGAAGCCCGTTTTAGAGGAAAAGACATTGGAAAAGCCAATCAGCTAAAAGCAGATAATGCCTTAGAACACAAGTTTCAGCCTCAAAAAGGCTATGGTTATTATGATTATGGCAAAGACATTAACTGGGAATATTGGCCTGTAAAAGATAATGAAGTCCGCTGGCAACTACACCGTGTTACGTGGTGGCAACCTATGGGAATGGCATATCGCAGCAGTGGCGATGAAAAATATGCCAAAGAATGGATTTTCCAATTCAGAGATTGGGCTAAAAAAAATGCTTTGGGCTTATCTAAAGAAAATGACCGTTATGCTTGGCGTCCTTTAGAAGTTTCTGATCGTACACAAAGTTTGCCCGGAACCTTCAATTTATTTGTAAACTCACCTAATTTCACTCCCAACTTTTTACTGGAGTTTTTAACACTTTTTACCCAACAGGCCGATTATATTACTGCACATTACAGCGAAGAAGGAAATCATTTATTATTTGAAGCACAAAGGGTTTTAGGCGCTGGTAGTATTTTCCCGGAACTTAAAAATGCCGAAGCTTGGCGCAAAAGTGGTATCGAAATCCTGAATCGAGAAATTAAATTACAGGTTTTAGCTGATGGAATGCAATGGGAACTTTCACCAACGTATCATGTAGCCAGTATCGAAATTTTTCTCAAAGCTTACAACTCTGCTAAAATGGCTGGTGTTGCAAAGGAATTCCCTGAAAGCTATGTCAAAACCATCGAAAATATGGCGGTAGCAACAGCTAAAATTTCCTTTCCGGATTATAACAATCCTATGTTTGGCGACTCTTGGTTAAACGAAAAAACGGGACGCATGAAACAATTTGAATCCTGGGCTAAACTATTTCCTGATAACAAATTACTGAAATACTTTGCTACAAATGGTCAGGAAGGAGTTACAGACTTTTTATCATCGGCACTGGAAAATGCCGGTTTTTACACTTTCAGAAACGGCTGGAACAACCAATCGACTGTAATGATTGTTAAGGCTGGCCCTGAAGGAAAATTTCATGCACAACCTGATAATGGAACTTTTGAACTTTGGGTAAAAGGACGCAATTTTACCCCAGATGCAGGTTGTTACATCTACAGTGGTGATGCCGAAATTACTAAAATGAGAAATTGGTACCGCCAAACCAGAGTACACTCAACCCTTACACTGGACAACGAAAATATGGTGATTACTAAAGCCCAACAAAACAAATGGGAAACCAGTAAAAATCTGGATATCTTAACTTATACCAACCCAAGTTATGCTGATTTAAATCACCAACGTACTATTCTTTTTATCGATCAAAAGTATTTTTTAATTATCGATAAAGCCATTGGTAAAGCCACAGGAAATTTAGGGGTTCACTTTCAATTAAAAGAAGACAGCACACCTGTTTTCGATAAAACAAAAAACAAGGTTTACACTACTTATGCTGACGGAAATAACCTCATGATACAATCATTAAACACGGATAAACTATCTCTTAATGAAGAAGAAGGAAAAGTGTCTTATGCTTACGCCAAAGAAATAACGAGACCTGCTTTTGTTTTCGAAAAGATGAAAAACAACGACAAAACAGAACAATTCATAACTGTAGTCTATCCTTATGATGGTAATAAAGCTCCTCAAATTAGCCTCAAAGAAAACAAAGGCAACGATTTTGAAAAAGGAAACATCAATGTTTTACTCGATATCAACGGAAAGAAAACCAATTTAAAAACAAAAATACAATAACCAAAACTTTCATCCTTATTTTCAAAATAACAATGTCTTTTTTTATCCAATTAATCAATTTTAAAATTCCTTTTGTAAAATAATTAAATTCAAATAATCCCTTATTTTACTGAAGTTTTTATTAATTTTTAAGAAATTAAAAATAGTATTCAACAAATTCAATAGCATTTTAGACATTTTTAAAACTATACAATACAACTGATTTATAACTTTACAAATGTTAATTAACCGGATTGAATTAAAAATTAATCAATAATCGATTAATCTATTTTAAAAACATTGCAACTAAACAAACCCTAAAACAAACTTTATGACAAAATCAATTTTAGAGTATTCATAAACTCTACAAACTAAAATGATATTTTTTTAAATTTTACTCGAGAAAAAGAAAAACGGATATCAAACTATAATTATAACTAAATCATTACCAATTTAGGAATTGAGTTCATTTCTATTCCTCTTTAATAACAAAATTATGAAAAGGACTATATTTTTATTTTTGTTGCTTACCACTTGCAGACTTGTTTATGCACAAGATAATGTTACCGTAAATGGTATGGTAAGCGATGCGCTGAATATGCCAATGCCCGGTGCTACTGTTTTAGAAAAAGGAACAAAAAACAGTACGGTAACCTCAATAGATGGTTTCTACCAAATCAAAGTAAAAGCAAACGCAACATTAGTTTTCTCTTTTATAGGTACAAAAACTACTGAAGAAAAATTGAATGGCAGAACAACTATCAATACTAAATTACTGGACGAAGCTAACAGTCTAAATGAAGTAGTAGTAATTGGGTACGGTACTAAATCAAGAAAAGATCTTACGGGAGCTATTTCTTCTGTTAAAGGAGAAGAACTGGCTAAAGTGCCGGTACAAAACGTGGCGCAGGCTTTACAAGGTCGTATTGCGGGTATGCAAGTCAATATGACCGATGGTACACCGGGTTCTGACCCTTCCATTAAAATACGTGGAGGAATGTCCATTACTCAAAGTAATGAACCATTATATGTCATTGACGGTGTTCCGCAAACCGGTGGATTAGGCTTTTTAGATCCTATGGATATTGAATCGATAGATGTGTTAAAAGATGCTTCATCAACCTCTATATATGGTGCTCAGGGAGCAAATGGAGTTATTTTAGTTACTACTAAACAAGTAAAATCAGGCAGAGTAAGCGTTAATTATGATGCGTATGCGGGAATAAAACAAGTTACTTCAGAAATTGCGGTAATGAATCCGTATCAATATGCACAATTGCTGTATGAGAATGCTGCTGGTGATGATGTAAAAATGGAATCCTTTACCAATAACTACGGTGCTTTTGACCAATTAGAATCACTTTATGCAAACAGACCAGGTAAGAATTGGCAGAAAGAGGTTTTTGGAAAACCCGTAGTAAGCCAATATCATAAATTAAGTATTAGCGGAGGCGAAAACAACACTAAATTCAATCTTTTTTATTCTGTTAATGATGATCAGGGTATCATGCTAGGAAGTGCTTCCCGAAAAGATATTGCTAAACTGGCTGTAAATCATAATGTAAGTAAAAAGTTTTCAGTAAACGCCATTGTTAATTATTCTAAACAAAAAATAACCGGATTAGGAACAACTGAAGGTGGAAATGCCCGCTTGAGTATGTTGCAAAACATCTTAAGATATCGTCCTATGAACGGGCTACTAGGAGCAGATGATGATCTTTCTGAATTAATTGTAGATCCATTAGACAATCCTAGTTCCCCTGTATTCCAAAGTCCTCTGATTACTATAGAAAACCAACAAAGAGAATCTGTCAGAAGAGCCATCAATGCAAGTGTACAACTACAATATAATATTAGTCCTAAATTAATATATAAAGGATTAGCGAGTTTTACTGACAATGCCATTACCAGAAAATTTTTTAATGGTAATTTAGGAATCCAGGCCATTAGAAGTGGTGGACCAAATGGTGGAATTAGCGATAATCTTTCAACTCGTTTTAATTATAACAACACCCTTACTTACAGTAACACTTTTAACAAAAAACACAAGTTTGATATAACAGCTGGTCAGGAATACATCTATAATCATTCCGAAGGACTTTCTGTTACTGCTTCTGCCTTTCCTGATGTGAATTCCGGCTGGGATAAATTAGAATTAGGAACCATTCCCGGAATCCCATCTTCATTTGCCGAAGAAGACAAAATGATGTCCTTTTTCGCCAGATCTAATTATAGCTTTAATAATAAATATTTACTATCTGCAAGTATAAGAACTGATGGTTCATCTAAATTTGGAAGCGAAAACCGATGGGGTTATTTCCCGGCTGTATCTGCTGCATGGAGAGTAATCAATGAAGATTTTATGAAAAATGCAACTGCTTTTTCTGATTTAAAACTTCGTTTGAGTTATGGTGAAGCAGGAAATAACCGAATTGCTAATTATGCAGCTTTAGGGGTTTTCAATACAGGCTCCTACCCTCTTAACAATCAAGTGGTTGTTTCTGCTTTTCAAAATAACTTACCCAATCCCATTTTAAAATGGGAAGCTACTAAATCTTCTAATATAGGTTTAGATTTAGGTTTATTTAACCAAAGAATTACTCTTACTACCGAATGGTACGAAAATCGCTCTAAAGATTTACTGTTTAATACCCGTATTCCTGTCAGTTCAGGTTTTCAAAGACAGTTTCAAAATATTGGATCTACCTCTAGTCGTGGTTTAGAATTTACTTTAAGTACTGTAAATGTTAAAAGAGGAGATTTTACCTGGAATACCAATTTTAATATTGCCTTTAACAAAACCAAAGTACTTAGTTTAAGTCAAGGTGAAACTTCGTTAATTACTAATAGTTATACCACTTCAAACGATTATATATTAGAAGTAGGAAAACCGGTTGGTATCATGTACGGTTACATCAATGATGGTTTGTATCAGGTAAGTGATTTTGATTATAATGCCACCAATGGAACTTATACACTAAAATCAGATGTAGTTCAAGACAACATTGCAGTACAACCGGGATTTATTAAATTTAAGGATATTAATGGTCCTGATGGAGTACCTGATGGGAAAATTAATGACTTAGACAGAACAGCGATTGGTAATGCTAATCCAAAATTTACTGGTGGTATAAACAATAGCTTTAGCTACAAAGGATTAGATTTAAGTGTTTTTCTTGATTTTACAGTGGGTAATGATATTTATAATGCTAACGTACTCAACAATGCAAGATTAAACCAGGATAACATCAATTCATTAGCTCAATTTGCTGACAGATGGACAACTATTAATGCAGCAGGACAACGAGTAACCGATCCTGTTGAGTTAGCAACACTGAACGAAGGAAAAACAAATCCTGTATACAACGGAAATGCTACTGGTCGTTTGTATAGTGATATAATTGAAGATGGCTCCTTTTTACGTATCAATAATGTAAGTTTAGGTTATACTTTACCTAAAAGGTGGTTAAATAATACTAAAATCTCTAACATGAGATTCTATTTAACTCTTTATAACTTACATGTATTTACTAAATATTCAGGTTATGATCCTGAAGTAAGTGTAATTAATAATGCCTTGACTCCCGGAGTTGATTTTAGTGCTTATCCCAGATCAAAATCATTTATTACAGGTTTAAACATTTCACTATAATCTAAAATTTAAAGAAAATGAAAAATAAAATATTTTCCCTAAAAGCAATTTTAGTTGCTGGTGTAGCTTCACTATTGCTTCCACTTAGCTCCTGTGATAATCAACTGGAGGTAACACCTTATTCTTACTTTACTTCTGCGAATTTTTTCTCGAATGTAGACGAAGCTTATATGGCTACTTTAGGTGTATATGAAACCATGTCCTCCAGAGAAACTTACGGTTGGAATCTTTCAATGGTTTTTGATGCCGATACTGACATTATGCAAATTAGTGGTACAGGTGCTGACGACTGGCGAACCATCCCTCATTATCAGGGAATTTCTCAAACCAATACTTTCTTCACTCCATGGAGTGAATTCTATATCGGCATTGACAGAGCCAATGTTGTGATTGAAAAAATACCGCAAATGGATTTATATTCTAATGGTAGTGAAAGTCAGAAAAACGAATTGAACCGCATGCTAGGCGAAGCCAAATTTTTACGTGGATTTTACTACTCTGAATTGGTACGCCTTTGGGGTGATGTTCCTTTTAAAACCAAAAGTTCTCAAACAGGAGACAATCTAAATGGAGGACTTGTGGATCGCTATGAAATCTACACTCAGATTATAAAAGACATGCAGGAAGCTGCTGCTGTATTACCTGAAGCTATGCCTACAGATGAACGCATCAATAAATGGGGAGCTAAAGCCATGCTGGCCAGAGTAGCACTTTTTGCCGGTGGTTATTCTTTAAGAGCAGATGGAACCATACAACGCCCGGATAATTATAGAGACTATTATGTTTTGGCACAGCAACAAATTAATGATATAATGGCCAATAATCCTTATAAGTTAAACCCATCTTATGCTCAGGTATTTAAAAACCAATGCCAACATGTATTAGAGCCTACTGAAAATATTTTTCAGGCTGCTTTTTACAATCCTGCAGGAACACAAGGTAATGCGTCTTGGGTGGGATATTTCAACGGACCACTTACTACAAATGGGTTCTATCCCACTTCCATTGGCAGATGTTTAGTACCAAAACCATTTTATACTAGTTTTAATGCAGCCGATCAACGAAGAGACCTTTCAATTGCAACCTATGCCATTGATGCCCTTGGAAATAAACTGGCTCGTGTAACTGCCAGACAAGATGAAGCCTGGACAGTAGCCAAATGGAGCAGAGAATTCCAAACTAATTCTACTCTTGAGAGATCTTACACACACATTAACTGGGTAATTATGCGTTATTCTGATTTGTTATTAATGCGTGCCGAAGTAGAAAATGAATTAAATGATGGTCCAAATACCATTGCTTATGATGCCATCAATCAGGTACGAAAAAGAGGTTTTGGTGCAGATGTACCAGGAAGCAGAATTGGCATTACATTAGGAAGCCAAGGTACAGGATATACATCAGCAGCTACGGTGGTAATTAATATCACAGGCGGTGGCGGTAGTGAAGCAGCCGCAGCCGCAGTAACAATGGCAAGCGGAGGTCGTATTAGTACCATTACAATGCTGCGTTCAGGTGATGGTTATACTTCTGCCCCAACAGTAACTATTACAAGTACAGACGGAAAAGGTACCGGAGCAACTGCTACAGCACAATTATTAGCTAAACCAACAGCTGCTGCAATCAATCTTCCAAGCGGTTTAAACAAACAAGATTTTCTTAAAGCAATACAGCAAGAAAGAGCCTGGGAACTTTCGGGAGAAGGAATGCGCAGAGCCGATTTAATTCGTTGGGGAATTTTAGCCGACAAAATCACAGAAACAAATACCGCCGTAAAAGCAATTCGTTCTAATTACTTCTATCCTTCATTTAGCAATTTTGTAAGTGGAAAACACGAATTATATCCTTTCCCTACGAATGAAACCGATGTAAACAAAAGCATTACAAGACAAAATCCTCAATACTAATTTTTTATTCTAATGCTAAAAAAAACAATCCTATTTATCATTGTATGTCTTCCTTTATTTGTAAAGGCTCAGGTAGATGTTCATGAGGCATCAACAGAATATGAGTATCCAACAGACCCATTAGTTCGCGAAAAACTGGATAAATGGCAGGATTTAAAATTTGGTGTGATTTTACACTGGGGACTTTACAGCGTAAAAGCCATGAATGAATCCTGGCCATTGGTTAATGAACTTTGGAAACGAAGAGATACTACAATGACTTACGAAGAATATAAAAAATGGTATTGGGATCAATCCAAAACATTCAATCCCGTAAAGTTTAATCCTGAAAAATGGGCCGAAATTTCGAAAAATGCAGGGATGAAATATCTGGTATTTACCACTAAACATCACGAAGGTTTTTCGATGTTCGATACCAAAGAGAATGACTTTAAAATTACCAATGGCCCATTTGCCAGTAACCCAAAAGCGGATGTAACCAAATATATTTTTGATGCTTACCGCAAACAAGGTATGATGATTGGTGCTTATTTCTCTAAACCGGATTGGCATTCAGAATATTTTTGGTGGCCGCGTTTTGCAACAGTAAATCGCAATGTAAATTATAACACTAACGAATTCCCAAAGCAATGGCAAAAATTCAAAGATTTCACCTATAATCAAATCGGCGAGATTTTAGGCAACTATGGTAAAGTAGACATTTTATGGTTAGACGGAGGCTGGATACGTAATCCTCATCCCGGAGAAATGGAAAAAGCCTATGTGCAAAGCAACAAGTCTTATTATCCACCTTACCCACAGGATGTAGATATGCCACGAATAGCCAAAATGGCGAGAGAAAAACAACCAGGAATTTTAGTGGTGGACAGAACTGTACATGGAGCTTATGAAAACTACCGCACACCAGAGCTAAGGATCCCTAAAACCCAATTGAAAGATCCTTGGGAAACCTGTCTTACTCTGGCTAAAGGTTGGGGACATACTAAAAAGATCCCAGTAAAATCGGGAACCTGGATAATCCATACTTTAGCTGAAGTAGTAGCTAAAGGGGGCAACTTACTTTTAGGTTGGGGACCAACAGCTGAAGGTGAATTTCCGGAATATGTTGATAAACCACTACAAGAAATTGGCGCCTGGTTAAAAGTAAATGGAGAAGCCATTTATGGCACCCGAATTACCGAAAACTATAACGATGGCTCCACTTGGTTTACCCAGTCAAAAGACGGAAAAAAGAAATATGCCATTTTTTGTATCCAAGAAGGAACATCCATACCGGCAACCATAAAATGGAAAGAAAACATACCAGCAAAAGGAAAAAAAATAAAATTGATTGCTACTGGTAAAAACCTAAACTGGAGACAAGAAGGCAATGCTGTTGTATTAGAAATACCAAAAGAATTGGTTGGAACTCAGAATGCTGCCCTGGCCTTTTCTTTTTAAAATTTACAAGACATGAAAAAAATAATATTATTCGGCATAATGCTAATTAGTACTGTTATGGTTGCCCAAAGCAAACCTAAAAGTATGAAAGATCGAAGAGACTCTATTTTTACAGTGATGAAACTGAGTGATGCCAACAGACAGAAAATGTATGAGTTAATTTCAGAAAATGGCAAAACCCAAAAAGCCATTAAAGAAGACGCAACGCTTACTGATGAACAGAGAAAAGAGAAATTGCAAGCCTGGAAAAAAGATATTACGGTAAAAGAAAAAACAATTCTAACTCCTGAAGAGTTCTTAATATGGAGGGATTTTGGAAAATCGCTAAGCAATAAACCAAAGCAATAAATTCATAATACAATTAAAAGTTAAATACTAAATGCAGAGCCTAAAAAGCTCTGCATTTTTTTTATAAATAACAATTTGACTCTCCGTTACTTGGACTAATTTAAAAAATAATTTCGGGATGAAACTCCTATTACCAATGATTAAATATTTTAATTTATTCTTGTCCTTTTAAAATTGATGAATAATCAATAGCTCGCTCCTCTGGAGCTTTATTTATAAAGAAATACATTTTTCTACAAACATATCGCTCCTAACGGAGCTGTTTTAGTCCCATCGGGACGTTCTGTTTGTAGAAAAAGAGAATCGCCAAAAACAAGCTCCAGAGGAGCGACCTATTCATTTGTACCATAAATATTAAGTTCAAAATTTTATTTATGTTTTTTATCTAACAACAATGATTCTAATTAAGAATAATTATAAAAATCCGTTTTGATCTGTTCAATCCGTCAAATCCGTGACCTATCCTTTTATTTAGTCCGCAAAGCAGACAGTCCTAAATAACAATTTAGAAAACTTACATAATCCCATTATTTTTATAAAAATTGGGTATAATCAACAAATAAACATCTTTAATTAGCTGTATAAATACGGAAAACCACAAGTAATTAAAGCTATAACCAAAGGTTTTAACTAAATTTAATATCATTTTGTACAAAATCAAAACCTTATTTAAACATTGATAACTAAATTCGTTTTGTGTTTTGTTAGTAAGTAAAAGCCATCCGATTAAAATTATTAAAGATTATGATATTCAAAAAAAACATAGTGTTTTTATGTCTGTTGGGATTAACCACTATTCCTTCTGTTAGTGTAGCTCAAACAGCTGAACGACCTAACATTCTCATCATCATGACCGACCAGCAAACGGCTGATGCGATGAGTATAGCCGGTAATAAAAATTTACATACCCCGGCAATGGACAAGTTGGCTCAAAACGGAGTTCGTTTTACCAAAGCCTATTGTGCACAACCTTTGTGTTCTCCATCCCGCACTGCAATTATGAGTGGAAAAATGCCTTATGAAACCGGTTTTATAGGCAATGCTCCTGAAAAAGACGGTCAATGGCCGGATGACTTATTGATGATGGGTAAAATTTTCCAAAACGGAGGTTATAAAACAGGCTATGTGGGTAAATGGCATCTACCTGTTCCCACTACCAAAAAAAGTCAACACGGATTTGAATACATAGAAAACACTAATTTTCTGGATTATAATGATGCGGCAACACCTTCATTCTGTGCCCGTTTTATTAAAGACAATAAAAGTAATCCATTTTTACTGGTAGCTTCCTTTTTAAATCCGCATGATATTTGCGAATGGGCTCGTGGCGAGGATTTAAAAATGGATGTTTTAGAAGATGCACCACCAGCTGATCAGTGTCCGCCATTGCCTGCCAACTGGGAAATTCCTGCACACGAACCAAAAATTGTTCGCGAGCAACAAGTAACAGTCGGATTACGCACTTATCCTTCTGTAAATTATACCCCTGAGAAATGGCGCCAATACCGCTGGGCTTATAATCGTTTGGTTGAAAAAGTGGATGGTTATATCGAAATGGTATTGGCATCACTCAAAAAATATGGTATCGAAAAAAACACCGTAATCATTTTCACCGCCGATCACGGGGATGGCAATGCCGGACACAGTTGGAATCAAAAGCAGATTTTATACGAAGAAGCAGCTAAAATTCCTTTTATCATTTCGAAAATGGACGGTTCTATAGCTCCCCGAACCGATGACATGTTAGTTTGTAACGGGATCGATATTATCCCAACCATCTGTGGTTTTACCGGAGTAGCAAAACCCGATTATTTAAAAGGAATTGATCTCAGTAAAAAAATAGCCAATCCTGAACTAAAATTAAGAGACACTTTAGTCATTGAAACTGATTTTGCAGATAACGAAGATCTTTTAGGTATTAGTGGTCGTGCTGTAATCACCAAAGATTTTAAATACATTGTTTACAACAAAGGAGAAATTAAAGAACAGCTTTTCGATTTAACTAAAGATCCTGGAGAGATAACTAATCTTGCGGTAAAGAAATCATATAAAAAGCAGCTCATTGCCATGCGTAACTATTTAAAGCAATGGTGCAAAAAGAACGGAGATACATTTGAATCAGGATTGTAAACCCCATTAAAAAAAGAAACATGATGATACTTAAAAAAATAATTACACTATCCTTGTCAATACTTGCAAGCAACGCTTTTGGTCAGCAAGAGTCTGCAACCATTCAATTAACAGCAGAAAAATTGCATTCCAGAGTACGTGAATGGCCTTATCCTGTAAATGGAATTACGGTGCCCACCAATGCTCCTGCCCTGCTTTGGCCTGGAACGAATGGCAAAGAAATGGTAAAACCAATGGAAAGCGGCAGTACTGTACCTGAAGATCCAAACATTGGGAATGTACGTTACAAAGTAATGCTGGCCCGCGATAAATATTTCAAAAAAGATTTGCTTAGCAGTTCAGAGCAGCGTTGGGCTGTTTATCCGTTACATCAGGCTTTAAAACCGGGAAAATGGTATTGGAAATATGGTTATGCTCTAAAAGGCAGCAATCAATGGACTTGGTCAGCGGTTTATGATTTTGTAGTGGATGCCAAATATGCCAATGAAAAAGTAGCTCCGCCAATTAGAGAAGTATTGAAACGAAATGAAGGTTCTCATCCTCTTTTGTGGGATATGAATCGCATTGGTGAAGATTTTTATCGCAATAATCTGGATAATCCGGAAGCTAAAAAATTTATCGTTTTCGCGGAAAAACTAATGCTGGCTCCTCTTCCTACTGAAAAGCCTCAAAGAATAATTGATACTACCGGAAAAACTCCATTGGAGAAAAAAATTATTGTCGAAAGAATGTATCACGGTTTTGGAGATGCTGTGGGGAATCCGGTTCGTAATTTATGTATTGCTTACCAGCTAACAAAGGACAAACGCTTTATTCTGGATGCCAAACGCAGAGCGTTAAACATTGCTAATATGAATCCGGATGGTTTGGCAACCGGAGATGATTTTACCAGTGGTGCTGTTCTGGAAGCATTGGGTTGGTTTTATGACGCAGGTTATGACTTTTTAACGCCACAGGAAAAAGAACAGTTCAAAAACATCATTACGCTTAGAGCAAAAAGAGTCTATAATCATTTGCCTAATCGTTTCGAATTGCATGTTAGTGATAACCACGTTTGGCAAATTACCTTGCGCAATCTTGCTATTGCAACAGTGGCTGTCATCAATGATGTTCCTGAAGCCAAAGAATGGCTTACGTATATGTATGAAGTTTGGTCGGCACGTTTTCCTGTACTGGGCACAACTGATGGTGGCTGGCATGAAGGAAATGGTTATTTCAGGGTCAATTTTAAATCTATTATTTACCTTTCTCAAATGTTTGGTGACTTTAGTGGAGTCGATTATTTTAAATTGCCCTGGATGCAAAATCTACCGTATTATATGTTGTACACCCATCCAAATGGTGCAGCTACAACCGCTATTGGCGATATGTGGGAAAACGTTCCCTACATTGTAAAAGCCGAAGCTTGGTTTGCTGATGCGCTTACTTACCGAATGAATAATCCGTTTTTAAACGATTATGTCAATGGAATTAAGAGAGATCATCCTAATTATTTTCATGGTACAGATGATTATCTTTTCTTTCGATTATTAAATTATAAACCCAACAGAAATTTACCTACTTCTTCTCCTGCTCTATTGCCTAAAACCAGAAAATTTGCTGATGTGGGTGTGGTAGCCATGCATGAAAATTTGGCGCAAGCCGATAAAAGTTTGAGCAGTTATTTATTCAGCAGTCCGTTTGGTTCTTCCGGACATGGTCATGCTTCGCAAAATGCATTTACAATTAATTTTAAAGGCAAAGTACTCTTTGGGGGAACAGGGTATTACAGTAATTTTAGTGACAAACACAATCTTTTGTTTTACCGAACTTCAAAGGCTTACAATACCATTTTAGCGGATAGTCTGAATCAAAAAATTGGTGAAGAAGGTTACGGATGGATTCCAAGAGCTATTTCGGGACAACACATTCAATATGCTTTGGGTGATGCCAGCAATGCTTATGGCGAAATTAAAAGCGATTTCTGGTTGGATCGATTTAAACAAATTAAGGTAGTTCCAAATAAAGAAAATGGTTATGGCGAAAGCGGTGTGACTTTATACCGCAGACACATGTTGCAATTAGATGGTGGTTATATTGTTTTGTACGATGAATTAGAAGCGAATAAAGCTGTAAAATGGACAACACAATTTCACTGTCCGTATTATACCATCGAAGGAGAAAATTCAGCGAATGCCAATCAACAAAATTTCACCGTAAAAACCGATTTAGGGAATGTAAATGCGAGTGTTTTTGCTAATACTCCATTAAAAATGAAGGTTCACAACAAATTCTTTGAACCTGCTGTTAACTGGAATAAGGTTACTGATGATGTGGGGCAAATCAAAGATTTTAAAGACCAATGGCATGCAGGAATTACCTCTGAAGCCAAACAAAAATTCAGATTCCTTACCATTATTCAAGTTAAGGATGGGAAAACCGAAGTGATCAAAACGATATCAAACGGTAATGGAATATCTCATTTACAAGTGGGAGATTGGGATATTCACGCACAATTAGATGGTGAAAAAACTGCTTCACTACAGGTTTTTGGGAAGGCAGCTCAATCCTTATTCAACTACGGTAATTTACCCATCATTTTTCAGGGAAAAACTCATAAAACTAAAATTACAGGAAGTTCCGTATTATTAGAAATGGAGGGAAATAAAGTCAACAAACAAGAGGTTATTGACGAATTACCGGATGTAGCCAAATATGACAGCAAATAAAACAGCATTGTCTTTTGTTACAAATTGACTAAATTGTTAAAGGAAAAATAAGCATAAAAAAACAAGTATAATTCAAACTGCTATGAGAAAAAAGATTGCTTTTATTGCACTATTTTGCATGGTTCTTTTTGCAAATCAGAGTCATGCTCAGATGCAGGATCGTTATTTCCGTAACATTTCGGTGGATAAAGGTTTATCACAAAGTACTGTTTTTGCTATTCAACAAGATGCTTTGGGTTTTATCTGGATTGGAACTCAGGATGGGTTAAACCGTTATGACAGTAAAGGTTTTAAAGTTTATCGTCCTGTGAAAAATGATAAAAACAGCTTGCAATCCTATTACATTCGAAGCTTATATACCGATCACAAAGGTCAATTATGGATTGGCGGAAATAAAGGTATTAGCGTTTATAATTATGATACCGATAGTTTTACAAATTACCCTCTTCCGCGCAACATTGGCGAATGGTATATCTCTTCAATAACAGAAGACAATGCACATCAAATTTGGGCAACGTCTATTGCCGGAGATGTTTTTATGCTTTCGCCAAAAGCGGAAAATTTTATCTCAATTAAATTCAATGCTTCATCACATGAAATTAAAAAAATTGCTTATATCGGACTTTGGCAACAACAAATAATTTTAGGTACTGATGTTGGTCTTTTTAAATTAAAACCTAAAACGCATCAATTGACAAAAATTAATCTAGGCGTTAAAAAAACCTATATTAATGATGTTTATATCGAAAATCAAAAATTATGGGTGGCAACTGAAGGCAACGGACTGATACAATATGATGCTAAAAAGGGACAGCTTAATTCGCTGCTTCACAATTCTTCCAAAAATAGTATTGCTGATAATAATATCAGATGCGTGGGTAAAGACACCGAAGGAAATCTTTGGATAGGAACTTTCAAAGGGCTTTCTATTTTTAGTCTAAAGGAAAATTCTTTTACCAATTATTACCATCAAATAGCACAACCTTATACTATCAGTCAAAATTCAGTACGTTGTTTTTTTAAAGACAAACAAAACGGAATTTGGTTAGGAACGTATTATGGCGGAATTAACTATTATCATAAAAACGATATCAAGTTTAATTTACTCAGCCAAAATTCAGGAAAACCTTCCTTAAACGATGAGGTTATTGGCGTAATCAAACAAGATGCGAAAGGAGATTTCTGGATTGGAAGCAATGATAAAGGAGTTAATTATTGGAATAAAAACACCAATACGATTAGCTATTATTCAAATAATGAAAACAATACGAACAGCCTAAGTTCGAATAATATCAAAGCCATTGATTTTGACGACAATGGAAATGTACTGATTGGAACTCATAACGGAGGGCTCAATTTACTCAATCCTAACAGCGGTTCTGTACAACGTTTTCTTCATGATGATAACAATCCTGGTTCTATTGCTGGGAATTTGGTTTACGCCATTCTAAAAGATTCTAAAAGTCGCATTTGGGTAGGTACTAGATCAGGATTAGATCAGTTTCATCCGGAAACCCAATCCTTTACACACCTTCATTTAGATAAGGCAGGAAAACGTCCGTCATCGGATGATATTACCTATCTTTTTGAAGACAGTAAACACCGCATCTGGATTGGAACAACCAATGGAGTAACCCTATTTTACCCAGATAATGTTTTATTTGGAAATATTGGACACGGAAAACGAAGTGACGATATTGTCAATTGCATTACAGAAGATAAAAAACACCGCATTTGGATTGGAACCCGAGAAGGATTACGACTCTATGATGAAGCGCAGGAAACCTTCATCAGTTTTAAAGGAACGATAGATTTCGTTAAAGAAACTATTTACGGCATCATTCCTGATGAAGACGGAAACCTATGGATTTCTACCAATAGTGGTTTGATAAAATTCAATCCCGACAAAGGATCGGTTCAAACTTTTGACGAAAGTGACGGACTGCAAAACAAACAGTTTAACGAATATTCTTTTTATAAGGCTAAAGATGGTATGCTGCTTTTTGGCGGAATCAAAGGACTCTCCTACTTCTATCCATCAATGGTAAAACAACGGGCACTCCCTTTAAAACTTAATTTTACAGCACTCGAAGCGTTAAACAAAACCGTTGCTGTAGGTGATGAAACTGACATTCTGGAAGAGCATATTGATCAGGCAGAATCCATTGAAATTGGTCCTGAATACAAACAATTCAGCATCTTTTTTAATACGTTCAATTATATTTCGTCAAACCGCACCCATTATTATTACAAACTCGACGGAATTGACAAAGATTGGCAACGTACTGACGAGTTAAAAATTAGTTATAGCAATTTGCCTATTGGGAACTACAATTTGCAAATAAAAGCAATGGGACCTAATGGAGAAATGAGTCCTATTAGAACCTTAGAAATTAAAATCCTGCCACCCTGGTATAAAACCACATGGTTTATTTTATTACTATTAATTGTAATTGGTACCGCAACTTATATTGGTTTCCGAATGATTACAGAACGAATTAAAGCCTTACAACAATTAAAACAGGAACGAATCGACAAGGAAAGAGTACGCGATATCAATCAGGTAAAAATGGATTTTTTTACCAATGTATCCCATGAACTTCGAACTCCGTTAACATTAATCTTAGCGCCTTTAGAAGAATTATTGAAACTGCCATTTCCAGATAAAGCAACCAAGAAGAAACACGAACTGATGTTTCTAAATGCTAAAAGACTGTACAATCTGGTTGACCAGTTATTTGAGTTTAGAAAAACCGAAATGGGAACGCAACAACTCAAAGTAGATAAAAATGATATTGTACGTTTTGTACATGATGTTTACGAATCTTTCAAGCCGCTTTCTGAAAAGAAACAAATTCATTTTACAAACCATTCTTCGGAAACGGCACTTTCATTTTATTTCGATAAAGATGCCATGGAAAAAATTCTATTTAATCTTTTATCGAATGCTTTTAAATACACCGAAGCAGGACATAATATAAGCATAGAATTACTGAAAAAAGAAGATGAAATAGTAATAAAAGTTGCTGATACCGGTGTGGGAATCAGCGAAGAGGATTTAGCAAAAGTTTTTGATCGTTTTTACCAGGTAAATAGTAAAGAAATGAATTTGGGTTCTGGCGTTGGTTTGGCATTTACAAAACGTTTAGTCGAATTACATCATGGTACAATTACTGCCGAAAGCACCAAAGAAGAAGGAAGTATTTTTACGGTAATTCTTCCTATTTCTGATGAAGTTTATAAAAATGACTTCCATCAGGAACATCCTAAGCAGGAAGTAGCTGTTGTAACTGATAAAGAAACTGAAAAAGAAAATTATTTGGAATTAGAGGAAAATGAAGAAATAATCAATGAAATTACCGAAGGAGTCCAAGCTATCAAACTGCTCATTGTGGATGATAACAAAGAAATTCTAGCCTATTTACAGGATTATTTCTCTAAAATGTATGAAGTAACTGTTGCTTATGATGGTCAGATGGCATTAGATTTATTGGAAGTACAACCTTTTGATATTATCATTAGCGATGTCATGATGCCGGAACTGGACGGATTGCATTTTTGCAAACGAGTAAAACAAAATATCAATACTTCCCATATTCCCTTTATGCTTTTAACTGCCAAAACGGAAACGAGTCAGCAAATAAAAGGATTGGAAATGGGTGCTGACGATTATATCACCAAACCTTTTTCAACGCAATTGTTAGCAGTAAAAATTTCAAATCTCTTACGTTCCCGTAAACGTTTGAAAGAATATTATTCGGCAGCAAAGGAAATGGTTCCCGAAAATATTGCTTTTAATGTTTTGGATGAAGAATTTCTAAAACAAGCCATTAGTATTGTCGAAGAACATTTAGCCGATTCTGAATTTTCTGTAGATGTTTTTAGCAAACAAATAGGAATGAGCAGATCTAATCTTTATCTAAAATTGAAAGCCATCACAGGTGAATCAGCAATGGATTTTATAAAGAGAATACGCTTTAAAAAAGCGGTTGAACTGATGCAAAGTAAGCGTTACACCATTGCACAAATTACGTATATGTGTGGTTTTAACTCGCCTTCTTATTTTTCGACAGCATTCAAACAACACTATGGCTGTATGCCAAGCGAATATTTAGACAAGATAGATGATGCAAAAGAAGAATCGTAACCTTAATTTTAAAAAAGACTAAAAAAACAACTCAACATGAAATTTATAAAATTATTTTTTGGAATCGCTTTTATATTCCCTTTGGCTCTTTTAGCACAATCAAGAGCATCTGTAAATATTCAAAACAATGCTACTTTAGATCGAAAAGAAGCTGTAGTTGCAATAAAATGGAACGCTGTTTTATCGAAATATCCTCAAATAGACACGGCTAATTTTGTAGTGATTAATTCTGTTACCAAAAAACAAGTTCCTTACCAATTGGAACATATTGGACAAAAAGCTGTTCAAAATTTATTAGTACAAGTGGATGTCAAAGCTACATCGACACTTTCTCTTTCGATACAAAAAGGAAAACCAGAAACTTTTGTTACCAAAACATACGCCCGTTATGTACCGGAACGCAAAGATGATTTTGCCTGGGAAAATGATAAAATTGCCTTTCGCGCTTATGGAAAAGCCCTCGAAAAAGAAAAAGACAATGCTTATGGTTTTGACGTTTGGGTAAAACGAACAGACCGAATGATTCTTAACGAACGCTATAAACTGGCAGATTATCATACAGACCATGGCGATGGTTTAGACTATTATCATGTTGGTTTTACATTGGGAGCCGGTAATATGGCTCCTTTTGTAAAGGATACTATTCGTTACTCAGGAAATTATCAGCAATGGAAAATTCTGGATAACGGTCCTTTACGCACTACTTTTCAATTGAGTTTTGACAGCTGGAATGCAGGCGAAATAAAAGTAAGTGCCACAAAAACCATTTCGATAGATGCCGGTTCACAACTCAATCGCATTGAAAACGTATATACTTTCGAAGATACAAAACCAATGCCTGTTGTAGTAGGAATAATCAGAAGACCTGAAACCGGAGTACTATCATTGAACGAACAACAAGGTATTATGGGGTATTGGGAGCCCACTCTTGGCAACAATGGTACCACAGCAGTAGGATCTATATTAACAACGCCAGTAACAAATATGTCGGTTGATGCTACTCAAATAATAGCTAAAACTACTGTAGAAAATAACAAACCTATTGTTTATTACACCGGAGCGGCTTGGGATAAAGCTGGAAAAATCACCAACTCAAAACAATGGTTTGATTATCTGAATAATTTTAATCAGCAAATAAAAAATCCTTTAGTAGTAAGCATAAAATAACTCTTATTCCATTTCATTAAAAGGCGATTAAATCAAAAAGATTTAGTCGCCTTTTTTAATTATAATAAGCTGCTGTTTTATCATTGTTCTCCGATAAAAAACTTACATAAATATTTATAAATCAATATTTACATTCCTTACTGTTAGGTCACTCCTCTGGAGCTTCTTTTGGGAATTCACTTTTTTCTACAAACAGTACGTCCCGATGGGACTAAAACTAACTCCGTTAGGAGTGAACTGTTTGTAGAAAAAAGTATTTTTTTTAAATGAAGCTCCAGAGGAGCGATCTGTTGATTATTGATACCATTTAATCGGATAATGATTACCTAATAAAAAGAGTCAAATATTCTACTTGAAGATTTTTAGAATTAATTACAAAACAACTAATTAAATAAATCATTATATAAACCTAGCATCCATCGATTTATCGCTATAAAACAAGCTGTTTACACAAATTCGAAAGTTAAATGGTAAATATTGAAATAGCTTTTTTGATTTCAAATATAACTTCGCAATATCAAAACTGATAAAAGCCAAAATAAATACTAACTAAAACAATTAAAAGAATGTCAATTAACTTATTTGATTTAACCGGGAAAACAGCTTTAATAACTGGAGGAGTTCATGGTTTAGGAATGGCAATGGCCAAAGGACTGGGACATGCAGGAGCAAAAATTGTAGTCAATGATCTTTCGCAAGAGGCATTAGACAATGCAATTGCTGAATACAAATCGGTGGGAATTGAGGCTTACGGCTATGTATTTGACGTAACTGATGAAACTGCTGTAATTGCAAGTATCAACAAGATTGAGTCAGAAGTAGCACCAATCGACATTTTAATCAATAATGCGGGAATCATCAAAAGAACGCCCATTATTGAAATGGAAGTAGAAGATTTCACAGCAGTAATCAATGTCGATTTAATTAGTCCGTTTATTGTTTCTAAAAATGTAGCCAAAGGAATGATTCATCGCGGTGGTGGAAAAATCATCAACATCTGTTCTATGATGAGTGAATTAGGCAGAGATTCGGTAAGTGCTTATGCTGCTGCAAAAGGAGGATTGAAAATGTTGACTAAAAACATGGCGACGGAATGGGCAAAATTCAATATTCAAACTAACGGAATAGGTCCCGGTTATTTTGCAACAAGCCAAACTGCTCCAATCCGAGTAGACGGACATCCGTTTAATGAGTTTATCATTAGCAGAACACCGGCTAATCGTTGGGGAGATCCGGAAGATTTACAGGGTGCTGCCATATTTTTATCTTCAAAAGCAAGTGATTTTGTAAACGGACACATTCTTTATGTTGATGGAGGAATATTGGCAACTATTGGGAAGCCCTCAAATGAATAAATTACACAACCCCTTATTTAAAAACTATGTCAACAATTGAATGTACAATAAATCAAAATCAGCGAAGCAGTGCCTTAATCCCAATGCTTATTTTAACCAGTTTGTTTTTTATTCTGGGATTTGTAACCTGGCTTAACGGACCGTTAATTCCTTTCTTCGAATTGGCTTGCGAATTATCATCTTCACAGGCTTATTTTGTGACATTTGCTTTTTATATCGCTTATTTTGTAATGGCTATTCCATCCTCTAAGGTAATTGAAAATATTGGCTATAAAAACGGAATTTCTTTTGGTTTAATAACCATTGCTTTTGGTGCATTTATGTTTTATCCCGCGGCAGAAACCCGTACTTTCTATCTATTCCTTATCGCTTTATTTATAATGGGAACTGGTTTGGCAATTTTACAAACAGCAGCAAATCCTTATGTAGTGGTTATTGGTCCCAGAGAAAGTGCCGCTGCCAGAATCAGTGTATTAGGAATTGCTAATAAACTAGCTGGTTTCATAGCTCCTTTAGTACTAACAGCTTTAGTATTATCAAACATGCAGGATTACACTGCCGAAAAAATAGCAGCTCTTGATAGCGTAGCTAAATCGGCAGCATTAGATACACTGGCTTTACAATTACAAACTCCTTACATCTATATGGGAGCTGTAATTCTTGTTTTGGCGCTATTAGTTAAATTTTCTCCTTTACCGGAAATTGATTTGGACGAAGGTGGAAATGTTGCCCACATGAGTATTTTTAAGCAAATTCAAAATGCTTTTCAATTTCCCCAACTCGTTTTAGGAGTAATTACCTTAATGCTCTATCTTTCTGCCGAGGTTTTAGCAGGAGATTCTATTGGCGGATTAGGTAAACAATTAGGTGTTTACGGCGAAGATGGTAATTTTTATCTGAAATTAACTTCATTTACTATGACTGCAATGGTAATAGGCTATATTTTAGGAATTACTCTTATTCCAAAATATGTTTCTCAGGTTCAGGCATTAAAAGTTTCCGGAATTTTAGGTTTGATTCTCGTGCTTTTAATTGTAACTATCTCTCCTGCCCTACTCGTTCAATTACCAGGAATTCCTGCATTACCACTAGTAATTATATTAGTAGCTCTTATGGGACTTTCTAATGCACTTTGCTGGCCTGCGATTTGGCCAATGGCTCTTCAGGATTTGGGAGGATATACTAAAATAGGGAGTGCGATATTGATTATGGGAATCATTGGAGGAGCCATTTTTCCATTGATTTATGGTGCATTAGTCGAAAATATAAATGCTGCTAATCTGGCAAATAATGCGGCATCTACAGCCAAAAGCGGGAATCAAATAGCCTATTTGATATTGATACCTACCTACTTAATGATCATTTTTTATGCCTTCAAAGGACATAAATATAGAAGTTGGTCAAGAAAATAATTCAAATAAAAATATAATTCATAAAACGATGAAAAGTACAATAGACAAAGCGACTGGATTTGAAAAACGATTTGAAAACATCAACACTGTAGTTTTCCAAAATTCAACTGAAGCTTCTAAAGCCGTGGCTCAGGAAATTGCAGCACTTATCAAATCAAAACAAGAAAAAAACGAATCTTGTATTTTAGGACTTGCTACAGGATCTTCACCTAAAGGATTGTATGCTGAATTGGTTCGTCTGCATAAAGAAGAAGGATTGAGTTTTAAAAATGTAATTACCTTTAATTTGGATGAATATTACCCAATGCAACCTGATTCAATCAACAGCTATGTGCGATTTATGAAAGAATTGCTGCTGGATCAGGTGGATATTTTGCCCCAAAACTATTATATTCCAGACGGAACTTTAACCAAAGAACAAATTGCCGACTACTGTGCCGATTATGAAGCTAAAATTGAGGCTTTAGGTGGTATTGATTTGCAGATTCTCGGAATTGGTGGAAACGGTCATATTGGATTTAACGAATCCGGTTCTTTACAGAATTCTAAAACCCGATTAGTGGCCTTAGATCACATTACCAGAGTTGCCGCAAGTGGCGATTTCTCCGGATTGAGCAATACGCCAAGAACAGCTATCACCTTAGGAGTAAAAAAAATAATGGAAGCCAAACAAGTAATTTTGATGGCTTGGGGCGAAGGAAAATCAAACATTATTCAAAAATCGGTTGAAGGTGAAGTGACTAATTTAATTCCTGCTTCTTTTTTGCAAGAGCACAACAATGCTGTTTTTGTTTTGGATAAAGAAGCTTCTTCTAAACTGACTCGTATTAACCGACCTTGGTTGGTCGAAAAAATTGAATGGACTGATAAATTAATTCGAAAAGCCGTTTTAGGATTGGCATTGGATTTGAAAAAACCAATTTTGATGCTTACCGATGCCGATTATATCGAAAACGGAATGAGCGATTTATTAGCCGATTCTGGTCCTGCTTACGATATTAATATCAAAATTTTCAATAAACTACAAAACACCATCACAGGATGGCCTGGTGGAAAACCCAATGCCGATGATAGCAACAGACCAGAAAGAGCGGAACCGGCAAGAAAAAGAGTCTTGCTTTTTAGTCCGCATCCGGATGATGATATTATTAGTATGGGAGGCACATTTATGCGTCTGCAGGAACAGGGTCATGAGGTTCATGTAGCGTATCAAACTTCGGGAAACATTGCCGTAGCTGATGATGAAGCCTTGCGTTTTGCCAGTTTTGTAGTGGATTACAATGAGAAATTTGGAATAAAAAATAGTGAAGCCGAAGACATTTATAAAAAAGCAACTGCCTTTTTAAAGAATAAAAAAGCCAGCGAAATTGATATTCCTGAGGTTCGCTACATTAAGGGTTTGATTCGAAAGGGAGAAGCACGTGCAACTAGTCATTTTGTGGGTTTGCCGGATAGCCAAATTCATTTTATGGAACTTCCTTTCTATGAAACAGGAGCAATTGAGAAAAAACCTTTAGGAAAAGAAGATATCCAAATTACGATGGATTTAATCGAAAAGGTAAAACCACACCAAATCTATGCTGCCGGAGATCTTGCCGATCCACACGGAACGCACA
Organism: Flavobacterium flevense; assembly: GCF_900142775.1. Lineage (GTDB taxonomy): Bacteria > Bacteroidota > Bacteroidia > Flavobacteriales > Flavobacteriaceae > Flavobacterium > Flavobacterium flevense. Next base: position 118,243 of record NZ_FRCC01000007.1, on the reverse strand, counting down.
AAGTTTGCTTGGATGCTATTTTTGAAGCTGTAAAAAATCTAAAACCGAAAGATTTTATGAAAGACTGCTGGGTTTGGTTGTACCGAGGTGCCTGGCAGGAATGGGGAATTGACGAAATTGAAATGGCAGTGCCTATGAGTCCGGATCAGGTTTTATCAAAAAGGCACGGAATTTTCAAGCATCAGTCTCAAAAAGACGGCGTGGTATTTCAAGGATCTGACGCTAGAGAATTCTGGCAGAGAGCCGAAGACAGAAATGGGGAAACTGCTCAATTATACAATCAGCTTGGATTAGCGCATTATGCAGCAATGGAAGCATTTGTACGATGGGAATTTTAGATAGTTGATTTTGTTTTTAGTGAAAAATGAGGCTTTGCGGCCTCATTTTTTTTATGAATATATTTTAATTAAAAAATAATCTTTGAAATTGTATATATCGGGTTTCCACTTTTCCAGCTAACACGAAGGTGACGCATCGCGATAAAGCTCGTGGCTAGCTGCTGGATGACTGTTACATTGCTCTATTATCCCTTCAGTTCTCCATTTAAATCCGTAGTAAGTAATTCACTCATATAATCGAAAAAAGGTCTCATTGCTAAAAATGTTGCAATTACTTCTTTCTGAAAATCATCCGATAAAACTTCCTGGTCTGTAAATTTTCTCTTCACTACAAATTGTTTTTTCTTAATCAGATTAATTGCAGGATGATTTTTATCGAAGCCTTTTGGAGCAGTTTTTACTCCATCCTCTCCTTTAAGCTCTTCGAAATATTTTACGAAAGTATTGTCGGAAGTAATTTTTTCGATTTCTGTTGTATCCATTTCGAATTCTTTACGGATACGAAGTAAATCTGCACTATTTGGAGCCCAAAATCCTCCACCCACAAAACTGTTATTTGGCTCTAAATGAATATAATAACCACCTCTTAACATTGGTTTTGTACGGGAATATCCAACTCCAAAATTAGTTTTATAAGGAGATTTATCTTTAGAAAAACGAACATCTTTGTAAATTCTAAAAATATGGATTCCTTGTAAACTATCCTGTTTTTGAAGTTCGGAATAAATGTGTTCGAAAAAAACTTTATTTTCTTTCACAATCAAATCGTATGCTGGTTTGTGCGCAGTAAACCATTCCCGATTGTTATTTTCCGTTATCTGTTTAAGAAATTCAAATCCTCTTTTCATAATACGATACAGTTCAAAAGTCCGAATATTTTTCTCATTTGTTTCAAGTCTTAATTGTCTTTTCAGGTTGGAGCTTCTTAAAATTTTATTGCCTAATCTCGTTTTAATACAAGGTTTACTTTCTCAGTTCAAACGAGAAATAGCGCAGATTTGTAATCTGTGCCCGTTCCAATAGACAAATAAAACAATCAACAAAATTATTGCTTACTCTCCTTTGTGGGCACGGTTTACAACACCGCTATCCGTTGAAAGAGATATTTATTGTATATCCGAGCGATTAGGTTTTCATATTAAACCTAATTGCTTTGCAATGTCTTTTTTGTATTTTTCAAAAGGTTCATTTGTATCTTCTTTTGCAAAAATCATAGAGCCAAAAATATCTTTTTTTAAAGTTTCCTTATCTATTGAAATACCTTTATCAAAAAATAGCTTTTCAATTTCATTAATTTGAGAATCAGAATATTTTTTTCTTTTTTTAATCATATCAAAAGAAATATTTTGATGAAATTCATATCTTGCTTTTAAGGCAAACATATCTAGAAAAATATCAACTTCTTCCTCCAATTTAACATTTTTAAGTTCGACTTTAAAATCTTTAATTTCTTTAATTTTCAAAAGTCTATCTTCAAAGTCAATACTACTAATATCAAAATTAAGTTTAAATTCCAATAATTTATCTAATTCAAATGTTTTTGAAGAGGGAGAAATTTTATTCAAAAAATCTAGTTTTTCAAACTCTTTTTGACGTTTAAATTTTGAATTACAAGAATAACATGAAGGAATTAAATTAAATAAAGAAATTGATAAATATGGATACTTCGATTTAGGCAAAATATGATCTAATGTGAAATGATTTTTTGTGTTATTTTCAAAAATATTTACAAAATCGATATTACAATAATAACATGTTTTAATATTTAAATCCTCACTATGTTTCATGAAGAAATCTGAAATACATTCACATATAGTCCCATTTTCATAAAGTATGGTTTCGATCCCACAAAAAATAGAACAAATTTTTTTATTTATTTCTTTTGAAATTTTTTTCTTTTTATCCTCATCAATTTTAATTAAATTTTTATATTTTGTATTATTACGTGCTTTAAAAAAATCTTCTGCATATTGTCTTTCATTACCTTTATAATTGTTTAAAATTTGTGGTTTAATAATTACTTCTATATGAGTTTCAATACAAGTGATATAATATAGTAATCTTGAAAAATCTGCTAAGATAATATCCTTGAAACTAAATGATTTATTAATAGTCTTAAGAAAATTATCTATAGTTGACACTTTATTGTAAAGTAAAAATCTCTTATCTCTATCTTTAGTAATTTCTAAATAGTAGTTTTCAATATCTTCATTTTTAAGATTATAATTTATCCTTTTCATTTTTAGTTAGTTTTTTATCAATCTCTTCTATTTCCACTATTAATGCTTTTTTTCTTTCAAACAAGTCTTCTTTGGAAATTTCATTAATTATTTCAAAATGATTATACAATTGCTCCAAATGATTTTCTAAAATTTTCCTAATGTAATCTTCTCCAATAATTGAAATCAATTTTTCATAATAATCTTTCTTTTCATCTTCAAAAATCTTTTTATCATCATTATATTCTGAAGTACCTATTTTAAGATTACTTACTTTTTTGTAATAACTCAAAAACTCATTTATTTTTGAAATTGCAAATTCACCTTTTGTACTACCTAAAAAGAATCCATTAGTTAACATTTCATGTATATTAGCTCCAAAAGTATTATATCCTTCATACAAATTTGGTTTGGCTTTTTTACTTATTTCATCTACTTCCAAAAACAATACATTTTGTTTAGGAATATCTGACAATATGAAAGGAGAATGAGTAATAAATAAAACATTAATCCCTTGAATACCTTGCAAATACGTACCTTTTATCGCATTAATCAAAGAAAAGACAAACTTTCTTTGCATGTCTGGATGAAAATAAAGTTCAACCTCGTCTAGAATTATATTAATAAACTGATAAGAATTTTCAACGTTACTTCTAAAGGAATTCTTTGAACTAATATTAATTAAATGATATAGAATCCCTTGAATACTATAAATAATTTGTTTTTCTCCTGAACTTAAGTCACTTAATTTCCCTTGATTTTCACTGAAAACAATATCAATATTAAAAATTGGAGGAGGCAAAAATGCAATGTTTGTAACTAATAATGAAGGATAAATAATAATGTGATTTCCTGAATATTTATCTCTAAATTTTTCCCTTTCATACTCCATTAGAATAGAAATTTTATTAGAAATACTTTCCTCACTATGATCATTTACATTTATTTCAAAATTATTATCATTCTTAAAATCTTTATAAATATCATATTTTAAAAAATTAATTGCTTGATAAACTTTAAATAAAACATGAGAATCTGAAAAATTATCATTTAAATTTTTCAAATAACTTAAAAAGTTTTTTTCATTTAAATTGTCATTAATAAAAGGAGATATTTTTTCTAATTTGTAAAAAATATAATTTAGTACATATTGTTCTACTATAGTCGAATTGCTAAGTAATCGTATAAGATCATTTTTAGTATAATCTCTTTTTTCTTCATTACTTATATATAATATATTGAAAACATGATGTAAATATTTTTTAGCATATTCTAAATATTTTAAATTTACATTACCTTGCTTATCTTTAAATTTTTCAAAATTTAAAGATAATTCCAACTTAACTACTTTTTTATTTTCTAAATAATTGGAATTAGAAACCACTTTATCTTTATTGAATAAATCATTAAATTTTTTTGGATTTATTGAACTATTTTTTTTTAATCCTAATCGATCAAAATTCAAATTTAGAAGATTCGAGAGCAATCTGTTTTTAGCAAAAAAAGTTTCTAAATTAACGTCAATATTACCATCTTCTCGATAAGGATTTAATACAATAGGTGTCCTATATCCGTCATTTTTTATGAAAATTTTATTTATCCAAGAACCTACTTCTGTCGCATTCAAACCATATATAGAATAATTATTTACTATATTATAAAAAAGAAAAGGAATTAACTTGCTTAAATAATTATAGTCATTTTTTTTATAATTAAATTTTCCATTCGAATCTTCATTCAAACTAATTACATCTCCATTAATTTCTAAAACATAGAAATCTTCAAGTAATTTTTTATTAATTGTTCTATTTTTAAATGAATAAAATATTTGAACTTTTAATCTATCAATTTTTTCTTTTTTAATGTCTTTTACCTTTATAAATTTTTTCATAATAGATAAATTATAAATTCCACCACATAAAAGTTGGACTAAAGCACTTTTTCCACTTCCATTTTTACCAACGATAGCAGAAATATCAATAAAATCATCATATAGATTTTTAGGAAAGGTTGTAGTTGATTCATATTTAATATGAGTTACATTTAATTTTTTATTTTCACTTAACTCTATATCATTGTTGTAAAACTTATAATCAGAATAGAATTTATAAATTCTATTTACTTCTAAATTTTTTAAAAAATCTTCATTACAACCTTCAAGTGGTCTTATAGCTAATAGTTTAAAACTCATAAATTCTTATCAATTAATTATTCAATAATCTTACATCCAAATTAACAAATAATAAACCACAAAAACTCCAAATAATTTAGAGAATTTGTGGTTACATTTTATAACAAAAAAGCCCAAGAATAAAATCCTTGGGCTTCGTTGCTTTTTATTTCTTTCCGGATTTTAATTTCCAGAAGGTTTCTATAAACACATCCACATCCTGAGTGGTGTTGTAAAACTTAAAAAATATTTCAGCTAATTTAGCCTACCAACTCTTAAGTCGTATTATCTTCAAATTTGCAAATTTTCCTCCTGAATTATCTCCAACAAAGAGTCCAACTTTACCATCAGAAAAAGAACTCAATAGCTTTACTTTTAGAACTGGATTAGGATTTTTTTCAACAAAAACAGTTACTTCGGTTGCACTAATTTCAATTCGCGCATGAAACCATCCATTAGGATCTGGAGCATTAGGAATCGCTTTTTCAAATTCAGCATTTCTTTCTTTCCTCAATTTCTCCCAAGTGAACTTGGGATGGGCAATATACTGCACCGCATGAATTCGTCTTACGGAATCCTGAGCATAAAAATTAAACGGTCTAAAATAAACCGCTTCATAAATGGAATCATTTTGACCGTGAAACGCAATCCCCAGAAAACTCTTTTGAAAAACATCCTGCCCCTTCACATCAATTTCTATACTTCCTTGAGAAAAATTTTGGTTTTGAAGCCAGACAATCCCTTCCCCTTTTTGTTCATTTAGTTCCAGTCCTTTGTATTTTTCATTATTTAAAGGACTGGCAATTCTATTTGTAGTATGGAGTCCATTCTTTTTAAATTGAGCATGCAAATTAATCTTCTTTGAAGTCTGTGCAAAACCTAGCTGAATTCCAACTAAGAACATCAAAAACAGTACTATATTTTTTCTCATATCTTTCTTTTTTAAATCTTATTCCCCATCCTTCACACAACGAAACCCTAAATGATTACAAGCACTCGTTGTCTCACCTTTACCTCTGCTTCCTGCCACATAACGAATACAATATTCATCACTGCATAAATAAGAGCCACCTCTTTGTACGTGTTTTTAATCCACTTTGTTATATTTGAATTTCTTAACTTTGTAAAATGAAAGAGAAGACAATAAGAGAAGTTTCTAAGTTTAATAATGAGCTGAAACTACAAGGTTTTAAAGCGTTTCAGATAGAAGAAGATGGTACCGAAACACGTACCTACAGCCGGAAAGAGTTCTACAAAATTTGCCTTACAACAGGAAAAAGTAAAATTCACTATTCCGATAAAACATACGAACAGGAAGGTACCATCCTGTTTTTTGGTAATCCACATATTCCTTATTCGTGGGAAACAATTTCAACCAGCTACGTGGGTTACACCATTCTTTTTTCGGAAGATTTTTTTAAAAATTCCGAACGTTCGGAAAGTTTACAACAATCTTCTTTTTTTAAAATTGGAGGCACAGCTGTTTTAAAAATTTCTGAAGAGCAAAGAATTTTTCTTAATACTATTTTTCAAAAAATGATTACTGAACAGGAAAGTGATTATGTCTTTAAAGATGAGTTGATTCGCAATTACATCAGTCTTATTATTCACGAATCTTTAAAAATGGAGCCTTCTGAAAATTACGAACACAACAAGAATGCATCGTCAAGATTAACGTCGGTTTTTCTGGAACTCCTGGAAAGGCAATTCCCCATTGAAACCATACAAAATCCACTTCAGTTAAGAACAGCCCAACAGTATGCCCAACATCTAAATGTACACATCAATTATTTGAATAGAGCCGTAAAAGAAGTTACCGGAAAATCTACAACGACACATATTACGGAGAGAATTATCACCGAAGCAAAAGCACTTTTACTGCATACCGACTGGAGTATTTCAGAAATTGCGTATGCACTCGGATTTGACTACCCTACATACTTTAATAATTTTTTCAAAAAACAAACCGGAACTAATCCGTCTTCTTTTCGCTTATCCGAGGTTTGATTTTCTTAATCTTTGGTTTGATAATCTTTAACAGCATACTTCAAAGCTGTGATACCTTTGTATCAGATAATCAACTCCATAAAAGATGTCAGATCCAACACCTATTTCAAATTCAGAATTTTCTGCAAACGATATTTTCAAAAGACTTTTAGAAGGGCAAACTATACTTCCTGATGACCTGCAAAGGGGCAGATTAAGGGAGGAAGCTTTTGCTGTAAAGACGTTACTCAATCAAATGAATAATGCTGCAGACCCTGTAGAGATTTCTGCACTATTTAGCCGAGTTTTAGATCAGGAAGTTCAGGACATTACCATTTTCACACCGATTTACATTAATTACGGAAAACACATCAACATGGGCAAAAATGTCTTCATCAATTTTGACTGCACCTTTTTGGCATTGGGCGGAATCACTATTGAAGATGATGTCCTGATTGGACCCAAAGTCAGTCTCATTACCGAAAATCATCCATTAAATCCTCACCAAAGAAAAGGACTTACCGCTAAACCTATCCATATCAAAAAAAATGCATGGATAGGTGCAAATGCCACAGTTCTTCCTGGTGTTACCATCGGAAAAAATGCTGTAGTGGCAGCCGGAGCCGTTGTTTCTAAAAATGTACCTGACAATACTATCGTTGGCGGAATTCCCGCAAAAATGATAAAGACTATAGACTTTTAGATTAAAAAAATTAACAAAAAACAATTCGAAAATAAGATGAAAAAAGCATTAGCAATCGCAATATTATTTGGGATAACCGGACAATTATTTGCACAAAAAACAAAAACAAATTCAGAAATAATGAATACCTCTACAGAACATTACACTTTCAAACTGAGTGATAAAGTAAGCCGTCAAAAAGTAAGTTTTAAAAACCGCTATGGAATTACTTTATCAGGAGATTTATACTTTCCTAAAAATACAGATACTTCAAAACTAGCTGCATTAGCAATCAGCGGACCTTTTGGGGCAGTGAAAGAGCAATCATCCGGATTATATGCTAACCAAATGGCTGAACGCGGCTTTGTAGCACTGGCTTTCGACCCTTCTTATACAGGCGAAAGTAGTGGCAAACCCAGAAATGTAGCCTCTCCGGAAATCAATACGGAAGATTTTAGTGCGGCAGTTGACTTTTTAGGACTTCAAAAAAACGTGGACAGAAACAAAATTGGCATCATCGGAATCTGTGGTTTTGGCGGTTTTGCTTTAAATGCAACTGCTATTGACAAACGCGTGAAAGCTGTTGCTGCCACAAGTTTATATGATATGACAAGAGTAATGTCTAAAGGATACAACGATATTGTAACGCTGGAACAAAGAACTAAAACATTAGAAACTTTGGGGCAGCAACGCTGGAAAGATGCCGAAAACGGGAAACCGGCAAATGGTCCTCGTAATTTACCGGAAACCTTACAAGGTGACGAACCACAATTTGTAAAAGAATATTTTGATTATTACAGAACAGCAAGAGGTTTTCATGTCAATTCTGTCAACTCAAACGGAGCCTGGCTAATTACCAATCCCATTTCGTTTATGAATATGCCGATTTTAAGTTATGTAAAAGAAATTTCGCCCCGACCAATGCTGTTGATAGCCGGAGAAAATGCCCATTCAAGGTATTTTAGTGAAGACATTTTTAAAACGGCTAATGAACCAAAAGAATTGATAATTATTCCTGATGCAGTTCATGTAGACTTGTATGACAAATTAGATATTATTCCATTCTCTAAACTAGAATTGTTTTTTAAAAAACATTTAAACTAACACAAAAAATAACTGATTTAGTGTTTTACAAGTAAATCAGAGCTAAAAAAATGATTCTATAAATAAAAAATGACGCCATTAAAACTATTGGCGTCATTTTTTATTTGGAAAGAAAGAACCTTCTATTTAACAATAATTTCTTTTTTCGAATTAATTTTTACTACAGTGTAAGGATAGCTAATAACTTGCATTACCATAGCATTAGGATCCGGATTAATTTCCCTTACTTTTATTACAATATTTTCATCTGTTTCAATAACGCTGTCTACCGTTATGCTATATCCTGATGTAGGTTTTTGTCCCATGTTTAAAATCACAAAATTAGACTGTTGTACATCAGCTGTATTTATTTTCCCTTTTAACTTTTCATCATTCAACAGCATTTTAATTTCATTGGGTTCAGAAAGGATTTCATAAAAATGAATGTTGCCACCGCCATCATTTTGTTGCAACAAAATTTCATACATTGGTTTTGGATAGTCAGCAGTTTTTTTATTTGAACCACAGGAAAACAACACTAAAGCAAGTACTGACAAAAGAAGGATTTTTTTCATTTCTATAGAATTATTTATTGTGAGGTTTACTCAGGTGTTTTGCTTTTTTATTATACTTTTTAATGGCTTTTTCATAAATATCAATATACAAAGGCAAAATATGTTTGATATCAAATTTCTGGGCAACTGTCAAAGCATTTTCTTTAAATTGAGCTAAAACAACATCATCTTTGAGGATTTTTAATGCATTTTGAGCCATTTCATCAATATTTCCTACTTTGCTTAAATACCCGGAAACTCCTTCAAAATTCACCTCTGGTAAACCACCTGAATTACTGGAAATCACAGGAACTCCCCAAGCCATAGCTTCTAAGGCTGCTAATCCAAAACTCTCGGTTTCTGATGGTAACAAAAACAAATCGGAATTGCTTAACAGCTTATCAATTTCATTACTATTCCCAAAAAAGATTACTTTATCTAATATTCCTAGTTCCTGACACAAAATCTCCGCTTTTTCTTTCTCTGGACCATCACCCACCATTAGCAATTTAGCTGGAATATTTTGTTGTATTTTATCGAATATTCTAATAATATCCGGTATTCTTTTTACTTTTCTAAAATTAGAAATATGGGTAATAATTCGTTCTTCGGGTTTAGCAATAAGCGTTCGCTGGCAAGGAACATTATATTCTTTATTGTTTTTTTCTAATTCGATAAAATTAGGAATTACATGAATATCTCTTTTAATATTGAACAACTTATAGGTATCCTCTTTTAAACTTTGCGATACGGAAGTCACCACATCTGATTTATTAATACTAAAACTTACTGCCGGTTTATAGTGCGGATGATTGCCTACCAGAGTAATATCAGTTCCGTGAAGGGTAGTAATCATTGGGATTTCGATTCCTTCATTCTTAAGCATTTGCTTAGCCATATAGCCCGCATAAGCGTGTGGAATAGCATAATGCACATGCAGAACATCAATTTTATAAAGTTTAACCATATCGACTAACTTACTCGATAAAGCTAATTCATACGGCTGATAATGAAACAAAGGATATTCCGGAACGTTTACTTCGTGATAATGAACGTTAGGATTTAATAATGCCAAACGCACTGGCTGGCTATAAGTAATAAAATGAACTTCATGTCCCAAACGGGCTAATTCTAAACCTAATTCGGTAGCGACAACACCACTTCCTCCAAAGGTAGGATAACAAACTATTGCTATTTTCATGTATAAAATTTAGTACTACGAAAATACTCAAAAAGGAATAAAAAAGAGTTAAATTAAGTTAAAAGTAAGAGCTTCTATAGGTAATTGGTTAATGAAATTGTCAGTCTGAGCCTGTCGAAGACAATCGTATAGAAATCAGCACGCACTTCGAGAAATCCTTTCGACAGAAAAGCAAAAACAGGAAAATCAATTTATTATACCCCAAACAAGAGTTAAACGATCAAAGAAAATGAGGCATAAAAAAAGGAGAAAAAAAATTTCCTCCTTTTGTTTTATTAAAAAAATCTGCTGTGCCAGCTGTCAGCTGCAGGGACTTCCCAGGATTCGTTGTATTCCTGAATATTGTTTATCAGATTATTAAAAACAATGGTGTTTTCAGTTACCGCTTTATCTTTTACCATTTTTTTGAAATCAATCAATGGTTTATGAGCAATGTGTTCTCCTAATTTAAAAGTTACATTCATTTTATCCAATAAATCAACGCCGTACTTTTGCTCTAAGCTTTGGATAAAAACTACCGAAGCATCAATAGAACAACCTGTAGCAGCCTGAACTTCCTGATTGACGGCAATAATTATAAAACGATTGTATTTTAACTGATAAGAAGCTTCTAAACTGGTACCGTGTGCGGCCCAGCCTTCCAGAAACTGTTGTAAATCTTTTTCGATTTCAGAAAATTCGGCATCCGAAAATTTTCTGTTTGATTGATAAATCCAGATTCTGGATTCTTCCGGTAAATTTTCAAATGGTACGTACATTTTGATTTTAGATTTTAAATTGTTGATTTTAGATTTTTAGTAAATCAGAAACTCCGTTTACAAATCCTGTGCATTAGCGATCAGTTCGGCAATATCCATCACCTTTACTTCACCTTCTTTTTCTTTATTCTTTATTCCGTCGGTCATCATGGTGTTACAAAACGGACATCCGGTAGCAATAATATCGGGAGTTGTTTCAAGGGCATCTTCGGTTCTCTCTACATTAACCTCTTTATTTCCTTTCTCGGCATCTTTAAACATCTGGGCTCCTCCTGCTCCACAACACAATCCATTAGCTTTAGAACGCTTCATTTCTACTAATGCTACATCTAATTTCTCTATTAAATCACGCGGTGCTTCATATATTTTATTGGCTCTGCCTAAATAACAAGGATCATGAAAAGTGATTTTTTTACCTTTAAATTGACCTCCTTCAATAGCTAATCTGCCATCATCCAATAAAGATTTTAAAAATTCAGTATGATGAATTACTTCATATTTACCACCTAACTCAGGATACTCGTTTTTTAAAGTATTAAAACAATGCGGACAGGCAGTAACAATTTTTTTAGCTTCATAAGCATTCAAAACCTCAATATTCATCATGGCCTGCATTTGAAACAAAAACTCATTTCCTGCTCTTTTTGCCGGATCTCCGGTACAACTTTCTTCGGTACCCAAGACTGCAAACGAAACATTAGCACTATTTAATATACGTACAAATGCTTTGGTAATTTTTTTGGCTCTATCGTCAAAACTTCCTGCACAACCTACCCAAAACAAAACTTCAGGTTGTTTTCCTTGAGCCAACATTTCTGCCATTGTAGGTACTATCAAATTTTCTGACATTTCTTTCTGTTTAATCGTTGATTTGTTAATTGTTTAATCGGTTAAAATACATTATCGAATAAACGGTTCAACTATATTTCGTTTTTCCAATTCAACCTGTCTTGCTGATTGTATGGCCACGGTGCTCCATTATTCTCTACATTAGTCATCATAGCATTTAAAGTTCCTGGTGCAGCACTTTGTTCCATAACTAAATAGCGACGCATATCCATAATGATAGACAGCGGACTAATGCTTACAGGACATTCCTCGACGCAAGCGTTACAGGAAGTACAGGCCCAAAGTTCTTCGGGAGTAATATAATCGTTTAGTAATGTTTTATTATCCGGAACAAAAACACCTTTATTAGCATCTATATTCTTACCCACTTCTTCCATCCTGTCGCGAGTGTCCATCATAATTTTGCGAGGCGATAACTTTTTACCGGTTATATTTGCCGGACAGGCAGAAGTACATCTTCCACATTCGGTACAAGTATAGGCATTCAGCAATTGTACCCAGTTTAAATCCTGAATATCACTGGCTCCAAATTTGGCAGGAACTTCATTAGCGTCAGCAGCAGGAGCAGCAAACGGATCTGCATTAGGATCCATCATCATTTTCACTTCTTTAGTAACTGCTTCCAGATTATCAAATTTTCCTAAAGGTTTTAAATCAGCAAAATAAGTATTAGGGAACGCTAACAGAATATGAAGGTGTTTCGAATAATATAAGTAATTCATAAATATTAAAATCCCAACAATATGCAACCACCAGAATAACTCATAAAATAAAGCTACTAAATCACTGTTTACACCGTTAAACAAAGGAGCTAAAAATTGACTTACTGGAAAAGAACCCGCTTTAACAAAATGAGAATAACCTCCGGAAACATTTTGTAAATGCAAATCAGAAGCATTCATAAAAAGAAACAAGAACATTAATATTGTTTCAAAATACAAAATGTAATTAGCATCATTTTTAGGAAATCCGTTCAAATCAGGATTTATAAAACGTTTTAATTTGATTACATTTCTTCTGATCCAAAATACCGTTACTGCAACAATAACCAGTAAAGCTAATATTTCGAAAGATGCTATTAATACATCATAGAAACCACCTAAAAAAGGAGCAAAAATTCTATGTGTACCAAATAAACCATCAATAATGATTTCGAGTAATTCAATATTAATAATTACAAAACCTGCATAAACGATGATATGAAGCACACCGGCAATGGGTCTTTTAACCATTTTGGACTGCCCTAAGGCAATCATAGCCATGTTTCTCCATCTTAGTTTTGAATTATCTTTTCGGTCAACATCAATTCCTAAATTTACATTTCGGTAAATTTTTTTGATATTAGAAATAAAATAGCCAAAGGCGATAATTAAAATTATTGCAAATAATATATTGTCTAAATAACTCATATATTGTTATTATTTAGTAGAGGTACTATCAACAGGTGCTTTGTAAGGCTTATTTTTCTTTCCAAAAAGAGAAACATTAATGTATCTTGTAGGTGAAAGTCGCACATCCTGTAACAATAATTCTAACTCTTTAGTTGTTTTTGTCAGGTTATCATAAAAAGCATCGTCTTTTAACAATTTGCCCATACTTCCGTTTCCTGATTCTAAATCAGTCATAATTCCGTTCACTTTTGCTAAGGTAGCATTCAGGCTTTTGACTGTTTTTCCTAAATCGGCTTTATTCAAAGAATCGGATATTTTAGAAAAATTGCCCGACATCTTATTAAAATTAGAAACAGCTCCGTTGATTTGCGCTTTGTTATCAGTAATTAAAGAATTCATTCCCGCCGAAGCCTGATGGAATTGCTCCATAGTTTTACTTAATTCAGCTATGGTTTTCTTTAAATCTTTTTGAGTTTGCTGATCTAAAACCGTATTAATTCCGGTAACCAAAGTATCGATATTCGTTAATACTTTCTCTAATTTATCCTGAAGCGGAACTAATTTTTTACTTAAGGATTCCGTCATTCCCAGCTTAACATTTCCTGCCAGCTGATCTCCTTGCTCAACAACCGTTTTGTCTGCCAAGTTAGGCTCAATTAAAATTTGTTTTCCCCCAATAAATCCCGGCTCATAGATAACAGCACGACTGGACTTTGAAATAGGAAAATCAGTTTTAATTTGCAGTTCAACTAATAGTTTTCCATCGTTAGGATTTATTGAAATTTGCTCTACTTTACCAATAACCAAACCGTTTAAAGTAACTGCCGCTGATGGAGCTAAGCCCTCTACACTATCATATTGTACATACAATTTAGTATATGTATTAAAAAGATCTCTCCCTTTTAAAAAACTATATCCCCAAATAAATAATAATATAGATGCAATTACTAAAATTGCTGTTTTAATTTCTCTTGTTAGTTTCAAAATATAAGTATTTAATGCAAATTTAATATAAATATTAAAACTTGACGTTATTTAATTGCTTCCTGAATATCTATTTTAACTCCGTCCCTGTAGGCAACTAAAAATGCTGAAGTATATCCCTTAGCTTTTGCCTCTGACAGAAGTTCTCTTGAAGCCTCATAATCACTCGTTTGACCATAAAAATATTTGTAATTTCTACCAATAGGCTCCATAGACAAATCTTTTAAGCCTTTGAAATTTTTAGGAACTAATGCTAATTTTTTGCTCGAAAGAGCTAATTGTACTTTAAAAACAACATCTTTCTTTGCCTCAACTACGGTTTCTTTTTTAGGAACTACCGGTTCAGGAACTGCTGTTTCAGCCATTTTTTGTGCGGGTTTTACAGTCACTTCTGTCTCTCCTGCTCCAAAATATTCATTTTTATAGCTGATAATCGCATCTGCAATAGCTCTTGCAATATCATTTTGTCCCTCTTCTGAGTCTAAAATATTTCCTTCAACATAATTAGAAACAAATCCTGTTTCAATCAGAATTCTAGGCATATAAGCCTTGTGCAGTACCATAAAAGGAGCTTGTTTCACACCTCCTCCTCTTACTTTTTTGCCTAAAGCTGCAAAACCATTTTGCACTTTACTGGCTAAAGAAATACTGTTATCTAAATATTCCTCCTGCATTAACGTAAAACCAATCATCGTTTCGGGAGAATTAGGATCAAAACCTTCGTATTTTCTGTGATAATCTTTCTCCAGAGTAATTACCGAGTTCTCCTTTTTAGCAGCTTCTAAGTTGGAAGCAATTTTACTCATACCCATAACATAGGTTTCGGTTCCGTCAGCTGATGTATTTCTATTGGCATTACAGTGAATGGAAACAAAAATATTCGCATTAGCTCTGTTAGCAATATTAGCTCTCTCCTCTAATCCTATAAAAACATCTGTTTTTCGGGTATAAATAACATCAATCTTAGGATATTTTTCCAGTATCTTTCCTACTTTAAGTACTATTGCTAAGTTGATATTTTTTTCCACATGACCATTATACGAAGCGCCAAAATCATGATCCCCATGCCCCGCATCCAGTGTAACTTTAAAAACATCTGACTGACTATAAACAGAATTACAAACTAAGATTAATAATACTACTGCGGTAACTTTTTTAATTTTAACTATTAATTCCAAAATCTTTTATTTTTTTTTATCTATTAAATCTATCAACTATTTTTTTACTCTGACTATAAATGCTTTTAAATATCCGGCATTTCGTGCTTCTAATTGCTTTTTTTTAGCTTCTGCAAAATCAGAAGTGGCTCCAAACATATATTTATAAAGTTTATTCGAAAACTCATAAGATACATTTTTTAATCCTTTAAAATTGTCTGGTTCCAATTTTATTTTTCTCGTACTTGCTAAAAGCTGTATTTTATATAAATTGGCAGCGGAATCGTTGTTCGTTTTATCTGCAACTTCATCGTGGGCTTCAGCAGCTGATTCAGTTGTTCCGTAATACTGACGTTTGTAATTCAAAATGGCATCTGCAATTTGTTTTGCCATCTTGGTTTGCCCTTCATCCGAATTTAAAAACGCTCCCTCTGTTTTATTAGATAAAAAACCCAATTCAATTAAAACACTGGGCATATAGGCTGCATCTAAAACCCACAAAGGTTGTTGTTTTACTCCTCTGGAACTTCTCTTTAATTTTTTGGTAAAATTATTCTGGATTCCGGAAGCTAGTCTAATACTGTTATTTAAATTCTCCTCCTGAACCATTGTCAATCCTATCAATGTTTCGGGTTTTTTAGGATCAAAGCCCTGGTATTTAGTTTTATAATCTTTCTCCAGTAAAATAACCGAATTTTCGCTTTTAGCCACTTCCAGATTCATATCATATCTGGACAATCCCATCACAAAAGTTTCTGTACCATGTGGTCCTTCATTTTTAACTGAATTACAATGTACGGATACAAATAAATTAGCTTTTGCATTATTTGCCACCTTAGGTCGGTCAGCCAGTTCAACAAATACATCAGAAGTTCGGGTATAGATCACTTTCATGCCCTTTTCATTTTCCAGAAAATCACCAATCTTTAAAACGGTTTTAAGTGCTATTTTTTTTTCTACAAAACCATGATAGGAATTCCCGGGATCTTTTCCCCCATGTCCTGCATCTAAAATGATTGTAAAAACTTTATTATTCTGAGAAAATACGGAACTGAATCCCAACAACATCAAAATTGTTATAAAAAAAAAGTTCCTGCTATTAAATTTCATTTTTAAAAGTTAATTTAATTAAAAACACTATGCTTATAAATTTTGTATTTGACTATTTTTGACGAAAAATAATCTGTAAGTTTGACAACTCAAAAAACAAGCCATAATTTTACAAAAATAGCATTTATACCTTTGCATACAAACTTATTTCATATCGTTTTATTATCAATTTTCCTCACATTTGGGGCATCCAGCATATATTCACAAGATATTAAAAAAACAAAAGGCATTGTTGTCAAGCAACAAAACAAAGTTACAGATACCATTAAAGACAGCAGCATAGTTAGTACTGACACTATAAAAAAAGAAAATGACAGTATTAAAAAAGACAGCATAAAACCCAAAAAAGCTTTCCTTGACGGAAAAGTAAAATACAAAGCTCTAGGATACACCAAATTAGATAACAAACAAAAACTCACAACTTTATATGATGAAGCCGAACTTTATTATCAGGATGTTGAATTAAAGTCGGGTATAATTATAATGGATTATGAAAAAAATGAGGTTTATGCAGGCAGGATTAAAGATTCAGCAGGCAAATACACACAATACCCTAATTTTAAACAGGGTACAAATGTTATAGAACCTGATTCGATTCGTTTTAATTTTAAAACTAAAAAAGCTTTAATTTGGAATTCAAAAACAGATCAGGGAGAATTTAACGTCAAGGCTGCCATTACCAAAAAAGAGAATGATTCCGTTTACTTTTTAAAAGGTGCCCGCTTTACCACCTCGACCAATAAAGAAAATCCGGAATATTATTTTAGAACTTCAAAAGTAAAATTCATACCCGGAAAAAAAGTAATCACAGGATTAACAAACCTTGTTATTGCCGATGTCCCCACTCCTATTGCATTGCCTTTTGCTTTTTTTCCAATGAACAAGGAAACCAGTGTTTCCGGTTTAATACTACCCAGTTATAATGACTCTAATACCCGAGGATTCTCTTTGCAAAACGGAGGATATTATTTTGCTTTAAGTGATCATTATGATTTAACGGTACTGGGGGATTATTATACAAATGGTAGTTATGGTATGCGTTTTGAATCCTCTTATGCCAAAAGGTATAAATTCAGAGGGAACGTAAATGTACGTTTTGAGAACCTGATTAACAGTGAGAGAGGATATCCGGATTATTCTAAGCAAAATATTTACAATATTCAATGGTCACACTCGAGAGATACTAAAGCCAATCCAAATTCGAGTTTTTCTGCTTCTGTAAACTTAGGAAGCAGTAAATATTTCCGGCAATCCATCAATCAGTCTAACATTGGATCCTCATTAAACAACACGCTGAGTTCTTCTGTTTCTTACTCAAAAACATTCAATATTATTCCTCAGGCACGATTATCATTATCAGCTACACATTCTCAAAATACCCAGACAGAATCCATCAACATGACGTTGCCTACACTGCAATTCAGTCTGGACAGGATGTATCCTTTTGTTGGAAAAGACGGAGTAAAAAAAGGTTTCTTTAAAAACATCAATTTACAATATAACTTAAACGGTCGAAATTACATTACCACAACTGATTCGCTGTTTTTCAAGCCTGAAATGTTCAGAGATGCCCAAATAGGGTTTCAGCACAGTATTCCGCTGAGTACTAACTTTAAAATATTTAAATACTTCAGTGCTTCAACATCGGTAAACTATGAAGAAATTTGGTACACTAAAACCATTCGTAAAGCTTATGATGAAAATCAAAGTGCCGTAGTAAATACAACCGTAAATGGTTTTGATGCTTATCGAACTTATAATTTCTCCGCCAGTTTAGGAACCACAATTTATGGTACTTTTAACTTTGGTGAAAACAAAAAAATTCAGGCTATCAGACACGTTATGAGACCTTCTGTATCGTATGCTTATACTCCTAGTTTTGAAAAATATTACGATACTTATGCCTCTGATGCCAGCGGAAATATGGACAATAAATACACCCGATTTGAAGGTGGTATTTTTGGAGCTCCGGGATTAACAAATTCCAACACGATGGGAATAAGCATCAGTAATACCTTTGAAGCTAAGGTAACTGATAAAGATTCTACCAAAACAGAACCTAAAAAAGTGATGTTGCTCAACAACTTAAACCTTTCTACCAGTTATAATTTAGATGCTGATGGTGTTACCGCATTAGCATGGTCACCGGTAAGGGTAAGTACGGGAGCACAATTTTTCGAAAACAAATTAAATGCCAATTTTGCTGCCACTTTAGACCCGTATGCCATTGATAATTCAGGGCAACGAATCAACACCTTCAACATTGAAAACGGTGGAAGTTTATTTAGAATGACGAGTGCTAATATTACTTTAAACTACGCTTTATCCAGTAAGGATGGTGATGATGATAAAAAAGATAAAAATACGGATCAGACTACCCGAAACGGTGGTCGTGAAGATGATCTGTTTGGAACAGCAACTGACTTAACTGACAACCGGAAAAGTATGTTTGACGGCAGCGAAGAAGAAGGCGAAGATACCATTTCGGAGTTTTTCAGGTCTAAGATTCCATGGGATATGACCTTTGCTTATTCCTTTACATACGGAAATAACAACAGAGAAAATAAAATTACCGGTAACTCTGTAATGATATCTGCCAATACGGATTTGACTCCAAAATGGAAAGTAGGAGTTTCTACCGGATATGATTTTGTTCAAAAAGGAGTAACTTATACACAATTGCGATTTGAGCGTGATTTATCGAGTTGGAGAATGAGTTTAAACTGGATGCCTTTTGGGAATAATGCCAACTGGAATTTCTTTATCGGAATTAAATCAGGTATATTGAGCGATATTAAATGGGAAAAACGAAATTTCAATAATCGTTAATTTCTCTTCAAAAACAACTATTTGTTTCATATCAAAATACTATTATCATGAAAAAAATAATCTTTACAGAAAAAGCTCCGGCTCCTATTGGACCTTACAACCAAGCGATTCTTTCAGGAAACACACTTTACACATCCGGACAAATTGCTATCAATCCTGCTGATGGAAATTTAGTAACGACTACTATCGAAGCCGAAACTACTCAGGTTATGGAAAACCTAAAAGCAGTATTAGAAGCCGCAGGAATGACATTTGAAAATGTAGTAAAATCAACTATTTTCATTATCAACATGAATGATTTTGGAGCAATTAATACTGTTTACGGATCTTATTTTAACGAAAAAACCGCTCCAGCTCGTGAAACGGTTCAAGTGGCTTGTTTGCCAAAAAATGTAAATATTGAGATTTCTATGGTAGCAGTGTTATAGCACTCAATAACAATTGTGCCGAAGCTTCATTAGTAGCTATTGGCACATTGTGCACATCACATACACGAAGCAACATATTAATATCTACTTCATGTGCGTGGCTGGCCAATGGATCTTTAAAGAATAAAACCATTTTAGTTTTTCCTTCTGCTACACGGGCTGCAATTTGCGCATCACCTCCTTGAGGACCTGAAAGCATTTTCTTTACTTTAAAACCCGCTTTCTCAGCTTTTCCTCCAGTAGTTCCTGTGGCAATAAGTTTAATTTTCTCTTGCTTTAACAGTTCAATATTTTTATTCAGAAACTGAACCATATCCACTTTTTTCCCATCATGGGCAATAATAGCAATTTCCATAATTCTTATTTGTTAGCGATATGATAAGAAATTAATCCGTCAATTGGTCTTCTTAAAACATTTCCTAATTGTAAATCATATTTATCAAAAGCCAGCTGTAATTCGTCTTTTAAATAATAAGCAATAGAACCTACAAAATGTACCGGTACTTCTTTGCAGTTATCAAATTGCATGACATAATTTTTTATAAAAGATTTCATTGCTTTACGAATGATTTTTTTACAAAAGTCAGAGTCTTTATGCTGAATTAAAAATTTAGCAAATGTTGCCAAATAAGCATTTGGATTTTCTTCTTTGTATAATTTATTTTTAATAAAATCAGGATCGACATTAAATTCTTTTTCAAATTCAGTAGCTAAATCCTTAGGCATTTTATTAAAATAATATTTTCTGATAAGTTCTTTCCCAAAAACATTTCCACTACAATCATCCATAATAATATACCCTAATGATTGTACTTTTTGATGCAATTCCTTTCCGTCAAAATAACTACAGTTAGAACCTGTACCTAAAATACAAACAATAGCCTCCTGATCTTTTGGGGTAGTTGCATAAACGGCTGCATAAGTATCCTCTTCAACAACTATTTTTGCATTAGGAAAATATTCCTGAAAAGCAGCTGACAAACTGGTTTTCATTCTGTCAGTTCCACAACCGGCACCGTAAAAAAACAAATGAGTAGCAATTTTTTTACTTTGCTGAATATCGAATCGTTCATCTAAACGTGAAATTATCTGATCTGCTTCCAGTATCTCCGGATTCAGTCCTAAAGTTTGACTTGTGAACAATATTTTTCCATGGTCGTCTATTGCAATCCAATCCGCTTTAGTAGAACCGCTATCAACAATTAATTTCATTTTCTTTAGTATTTAGATGAGTATTATTTTTAGTTTAAAAATGTAATTTTCACATTAATTAAAGGTATATAAAATAAGAAAATCCCGTTCGACGCATCGAACGGGATTTTATATAAAAATGTGAGATTATTTTAATCCGGCAATATGAACTGATAAATCAATTAATTTACTAGAGTAACCATATTCATTATCATACCAAGATACTAATTTAAAGAAAGTAGAGTTTAATCCAATTCCTGCAGTAGCATCAATGATAGAAGTTCTTTTGTCAGAAATGAAATCCTGAGAAACAACAGCATCTTCAGTATATCCCATAATTCCTTTTAATGAAGTCTCAGAAGCATTTTTCAATACTGCCATAATTTCTTCATAAGAAGTTTCTTTAGCTACTTTTACAGTTAAATCTACTGTAGAAACGTCAGCAGTAGGAACACGGAAAGCCATACCTGTTAATTTTCCATTTAATTCCGGGATCACTTTTCCAACAGCTTTAGCAGCTCCTGTAGAAGATGGGATAATGTTGATTGCAGCAGCACGACCACCTCTCCAGTCTTTTCTAGAAGGACCATCAGCAGTCATTTGAGTTGAAGTTGTAGCGTGAACAGTAGTCATTAACGCTTCAACAATTCCAAAATTATCATGAATAACTTTAGCTAAAGGAGCTAAACAGTTCGTAGTACAAGAAGCATTAGAAACAACTAAATCAGAAGCTTTTGCAGTTTCATGGTTTACTCCCATTACAAACATTGGAGCATCAGCAGAAGGAGCAGAAATGATTACTTTCTTAGCACCACCTTTGATGTGCTCACTTGCAGTTTCAATAGTTGTAAAGATACCTGTACATTCAGCAACTACATCAACATCAACTTCGTTCCATTTCAAATCAGCTGGATTTCTTTCAGCAGTGATACGAATGTTTCTTCCGTTTACATATAATTTACCTTCTTTTACTTCTACATCTCCATCAAAACGACCGTGAACAGAATCATATTTTAATAAATAAGCTAAGTGATCTACATCTAATAAATCGTTGATAGCTACTACCTCTACATTGTCTCTGTTAAAAGACTCTCTAAAAACAATTCTTCCAATTCTTCCGAAACCGTTTATTCCTAATTTTACTTTTGACATTTCTTTCTTTATTTATTATTGTTTATTATTCGATTAAAAAAGTGATTGCAAATTTAATAATTAATTTGGCTACAAATTTTATTAAGTTGTTATAATATCAGAAACTCTTAATAATTCTCTGTCAATCTCTGATTTTCCTTTTATTGCTTGTACTAATGGAGTAAGATTTACGGTATCATTCTTTAATCCTACCATAAAGTTTGATACTCCGTCTAATAACGATTCTACCGCTTTTACTCCTAAACGGCTGGCAAGTACCCTGTCAAAACAAGAGGGTGTTCCACCACGTTGCATGTGACCCAATACCGAAACTCTTACATCATATTCAGGTAAATTAGCCTCAACATAATCTTTTAATTCGAATACGTTTTTACCTATTTTATCTCCTTCGGCAATAACCACAATACTGGATGATTTTCCGGATGCTTTACTTTTTTGAAGTGATTCTAATAAACGGTCTAACCCTAAATCTTCTTCAGGAATTAAAATTTCTTCGGCTCCACCTGCAATTCCTGCATTCAAAGCAATATGTCCTGCGTCTCTACCCATTACTTCAACAAAGAATAAACGGTTGTGAGAACTGGCGGTATCTCTAATTTTATCAATACAATCTACAACTGTATTTAAAGCAGTATCATAACCTAAAGTATGACTGGTTCCAAAAATATCATTATCAATAGTTCCCGGAATTCCCATTACCGGGAAACCAAATTCAGAGTTAAACATTAAGGCTCCGGTAAAGCTTCCGTCTCCCCCAATAACTACTAAAGCATCTATTCCTTCTTTTACTAAATTTTCGTGTGCTTTTTTTCTTCCTTCAGGAGTTCTAAATTCAGATGAACGTGCCGATTTTAAAATTGTTCCTCCTTTATTTATAATATTATTTACACTTCTTGGTCCCATTTCAATGAAGTCGCCTTCAATCATTCCCTGATATCCTCTGTAAATACCAACACATTCTAAATTGTGATAAGCACAAGTTCGAACTACTGATCGTATCGCAGCATTCATTCCGGGAGAATCTCCACCAGAAGTGAGAACCCCTACTTTTTTTATTGATTTTTGCATTATTTTAAAATATTAAAGTGTAAATTTAGGAAACATAAATTACTTTAACCCCTTCTGAGTTATTATTTTAACCAATCACTACAAATTCAAACGTTTTCGTTAATAAGTTTTAAAAAAAACAAAAAAAGCCTCATTTTTTTTAACAGAAACTGATTTTTACACCATATAACTAAGAATAACCTATTAATAATATTTATTTAACATTTGTTAGGAATACAACATATTACTAACACGACCTCCAGTTAACTTACTAACAATAAGTATTTTGTCAGTTATTCCTCTTCATCGGTTTTTATTCCCTCAGCATTATTTTTAGAGTCTTCTTTTTCAGGTTCTTTATCATTATTGAAATTGATGTACTCAGGTGTAACATTCGAATCCTGAAAATATTCATTAGGTGTATTGACTCTTTCTATTTTATATTTTTTGAATATCTTACTAACTAACTCTCTAAAAGTATCAAAATCTACCTCATACGTCAATCCCAATCCCTGGGTATACCCTATTCCCTGACCAATGTAGTTGATGTCATTTTCTCTGTTAAACAATCTTAAATTCATCGTACCGTCCTGATTGACTCTGTATTGTACTTCTAAATCACCTACCACTGCTGATTCATTAATACCACCAAAAGGCACACCTACTTTTCCATTAATGGAGATTCGTTCGTTAATTTTTGACGAAATAGTTGCCACAACCCTTCCATCTGTTTCTTTTCCAATTCTTCTGTCGGGAGAAACATAATTCAAACCTACCTTAAACTTATCGTTATCTGTTTTTAAAATATCACCTAATAAACTGGAGGCTGTTTCAAACAAACTTCCTGAAAAATCCGATTGATTCACGCCCTCAGGACTTAAAAATCCTCCGGAAGAAAGCAGGTACAAAGCCTGTGTTTGCCTCACATCTTTATCATATAATTTATATTGAATTTCCGATTTTAAAACGTTACTTACCGTAGGAAACTCAATTGTAAAATCAGGTTCCGGACTGGCTAAATCTCCCTGAATTCCGATAATTACATCTACAGGAACTTTTCGGTTAAAAGAGGAATTAGCTAATAAAACAGCCGGATTAGCTATGGTTTTATAAACTGCCTGTAAATTCAGCTGAGCCCGCATAGGATTTCCTTCCCAAGTAATAGAACCTCCTTTTTTAACATCAAATTTTTTATCGATTAAGCCGCCGTATTTAAAATTATAAGTCCCTTCATAAGCCTGAAAGTCTCCCCACATCTGGAATTTTCCCAGGGTATTAATTTTAAACAATAAGGAGCCATATCCTTTTCCTTTCATTCCGTGACCTGAATTCCTGTCCAGAATAACTTCAACCTCAGCATCCGGTGTAATATCCAGATCAAATTCTAATTCGAGTCCGTTGTACCTTCTGGTGTTTTCAACGATACCCATTTTAGTATTGTATTTTTCTTTAGGAGTTACAAAGTGTATAAAAGAATTTTCACCTACACTTTCAGCCGAATTAATAGGGATTTTTACTTCTGAACCTTTTTCTGATTTTGCTGCTACTTTAATAAACAAAGCGTTTGTAGGTCCTTTTATTGTAGCATCGCCATCAATAAACGCAGTACCGTAATAAGCCACCTCTTCGGAATCCTTAGTATCTAAAACTACCAGTCTTTTCGAATTAATAGCCAAATCTAATCGCCAGTCAGAGAAATTAGTATGCTCTATCCTACCATTGAGCATTCCTTTAGTATTAAATTTAGAGTCTGTTATCGTATTGCTTCTGAATAAAAATGTCTCATCAACTAAATCTACAATGGAACGATCATTCAGTTTGTAATCAACATTTAAATAAGGAATCGTCATTCCTGCCTTGTCTACAAATAATCTTCCGCTTATTTTGGGCTTATTTACATCACCGGTTACTATAGAATTTCCGGTTACAAATCCACGGATATTAGACAGAACATCACCTCCCAGCGAACTAAAAACACCTAAATTGAATTTATCCAGTTTTAACTTTAAATCCAGAATGGTCTTTTTATCGACCACTTCAAAACTTCCGTTGGCATTAAAAGATTCTAAATTATCATTTTGCAAATAAGAATCAATAGTGAATTTCTCTAAACTCTGATTTCCTTCAATATTGAATTTCAGCGTCCCTAAATCGGTTTTATTGATATTCAAATTATTTACAACCAATGAAGCCGTTGGCTTGTACATGAGGTTATTTTGCTTAAAATGAACCGCTCCGTTTACATTTCCGTTAAAAACAAACTTACTGCTTAAAGGGGTAATTTTATACAAATCGATGTCCTTAAAACGCAGTTCTAAATCTTTATTGAAATCATCTTCTATATTTCCGTTAAGAGTAACTGACTGGTCTTCATGAGACAATATAATGTTATTAAAAATGAAATTCTTAAGTGATTTATCAAAAGTCACTTTGTTATCCGAATCATCTTTTTGATTCAGATACCAGATATTTTCTTTGAATTTCATCTCTGATTTACTGATACCTACCACATTATTATTATCCTTGTCGATGGTATGATATAAGTTTAAATTGAAAAAATCTTCCCCTTTTTCACCACCTTTAAACTCCGATCTAAACAGCAAAGTATCCTGTGTAGTAATGTTAATCAAACTAAAATCACGCATTTTATAATAAGGTGTTTTTATACTGTCTAACTCTACATAAGCATTATACAACGGGTTTTTATTATCAATCGCTACTCTGATGTTATCAAAACTATTTTTGGCATATCTAATTTTAGGCGAATTAAAATTCATTTTAAATTCCTGATTATCGGACCTTATATTTCCCCTCAAAACAGTATTCGTCGCTAATTCGATTTCAGGATACAGAATTTCAACTATCTTATTATAAATAGTGAAGTTAAATCTTAAAAATTGTCCTTTATTTACTTTTTCAGGTTTGAAATTAGTGTATAAACTCCCCAGAGAATTCCTTGTTAATCTGCCTAATTGATTAAACTGAAAACGCCCTACTACCTTGCCATCAATAATATCCGGTGAATCAATAGTTAGCGTACGAATCCCTTCTTTGTCAAAAGTAGAATTGACATTAAAGTCATCAAAAGAATATGTGTCTTTTACATTCTGATAAGATGTTTCATTGAAAGATACATTTCCCTGTAAATTTTCAACTGTATTTCCGGTAAGCTGAACCACAACATCTCCTTTAAAAACAGAAACACTGTCTTTAACAAATTTCAACTTGTTTAAATCAGCATGAACGACATTAATATGAAAATCATATTTGTTTTCAGTAGCACTTAAATCCAGCAGACCGTCAAAATCCATTTGTAAATTAGGATCGGCTACCGTAATTTGTCCTTTATAGTAAGGTAATTTAAAGTTTCCGTTAACCGAAATATCGCTGTAGGTATATTTTCTAAAATCCACTTTATTGATGATTCCTTTTAACTGGGTATTGAGATATTTTTCGGTAAAACCTTTACCATCCACGTTAATATCCATACTAACCAATCCTAAATCATCACGGCTTAAAAATGTCCCGGCATCAAACTCTTCTAAAACAACATTTCCATTATAAGTCGCTTTATCAATAAAATCAATATCATTCATAGAAAAAACAGCCTGCATTCTTCCTATTTCTGATCTCATATTCAAAGCAGCATCAATTGCTGATGCTGTTAATTCCAGATTTCCTTCCATCCAGAAATTACCCAAAGTCTTTAATTCTACCGGTAATTTTTTTCCAAGGACATTAGGCAGCATCGTAACCAGATTATCGTAACTGGAAGTCAGCTTCGTAAAATCACCATTCATATAAAACGGCTGGTTTTTTTTACCAAAAATATTTTTGAAATTAATAAAACCTTCAATACGTGATTTTCTCGAATCAACCAGTTTTAAATCATTCAGATATAAATTATTAAGCGTTCCTTTTACATTGGTTTTATTGATATAAAAAGACTGATTAACACCTAATTCTTTATAAAAATACCGAATATCATTAGTCCCAATGGCAGCCGAATGAATTTTAACATCAAACTTTACTTTATCATTAAACTGAGCAAAATCTTCAATTTTATAATTTAAGGCTACATCCGCTTTAATTGTAGTAGCAGCGGTTTTTAAATTTAATTTCTCCAGCTTGATTTGCTTCTTGGAATAACTGAACACCGTACTGATGTTTTCCACAAATAAACCTCTGTAATCTAAAAAAGACAATTTATTAATTGTGGTGTTTACTTCAGGACCATACAATTTAAAATCAGTAAGTTCAATATTTAATTTTTTAAAATCTACATCTTTGGGATTCTCTCTGTTATAATCCGTCAATCTAAAATGTCCGTTACTTATAAAAGCTTTAGCTGATTTAAAAAGAGTACGTTTACCCGTTGATGGTTTTCCTGAATCGAAGGCATCAATAAAAACATCAATATTGGTTTTCTTTTCGTTTTTATAAGTTTTTAAATCAAATAAAACATCATCTAAACGAATCGTTTTAAACAGCAAGTCACCACTATTAATGAATCCATTAAGATCAAATATATTAGTTTTTAAGATTCCCGAATAAATCAAGGTGTCTTTATGATGGTCTAAAATCAGAACATTCTGAATTTTAACCCCTCCAAAAGCAGAAATTTTTACTTTATCAATATTAATATTAGTACCAAAATCGTTGTTTATGCGATTCATGAAATACCGCCCCAATTTCGTTTGAACCGACGGTAAAGATAATGCGATACCAAGCATCAATAAGAAGATGATGAGCCCAAGAATTATACCCGAAGTTATTTTAATCGTTTTTTTGATATGCTGTGTTGTTATATTTTATCAAATATTATTTTGCCCAGGGAAAGAGCGAAACCTTAAATAAAAATTCTTTAATTTTGGCTGCGCCGTAAAATTAAAAAAAATAAAATCGGTTTCTAAAGATAATTCAAAAATTGTGTGCTTTTATGCTAAATCCCGAGGTTTTTATTCTTGCCATTGAAAGTTCCTGCGATGACACCGCAGCAGCTATCTTATGTAACGACAAAGTACTTTCAAATGTTGTGGCTAATCAATTAATTCATACCCAGTATGGCGGTGTAGTTCCTGAATTAGCTTCGCGTGCCCATCAGCAAAATATTGTTCCGGTAATTGACGCCGCTCTTAAAAAAGCCAATATCAAAAAAGAACAGCTTTCGGCTATTGCATTTACACAAGGTCCCGGATTAATGGGTTCTTTACTCGTAGGTAGTTCTTTTGCTAAATCATTGGCAGTTGCACTGGGAATTCCGCTTATTGCGGTTAACCACATGCACGCTCATATTCTGGCACATTTTATAGACGAAGAAGGTTTTGATAAGCCCGAATTTCCGTTTCTGGCCTTAACCATTAGTGGCGGACATACACAAATTGTAAAAGTCAATCATTTTTTTGACATGCAAATAATCGGAGAAACCACTGATGACGCCGTAGGAGAAGCTTTTGACAAAAGTGCAAAAATCTTAGGCCTTCCCTATCCCGGTGGTCCTTTAGTCGATAAATATGCCCAATCAGGGAATCCAAAAGCTTTTCCGTTTACCAAACCAAAAGTACCCGGATTAGACTTTAGTTTTTCAGGATTAAAGACCGCTATTTTATATTTTATCCAAAAAGAAAAAGCTAAAAACCCCAATTTTGTGGACGAAAACATTCAGGATATTTGTGCTTCAATCCAACATACGATTATTGAGATTTTGATGGACAAATTAAAGTTAGCCGTTCAGGAAACCGGAATTAAACAAATAGCAATTGGCGGCGGTGTTTCAGCCAACTCAGGAATTAGAAACACACTCAAAGAAGCGGAACAAAAATACGGATGGAAAACCTTTGTCCCAAAATTTGAATACACCACCGATAATGCCGCAATGATAGGAATTGTAGGTTATCAAAAGTTTTTATCTCAAAATTTCGAAAACGCTTCTGTAGTATCTAAAGCGCGAATTCAATTCTAAACTATGCAATTATTTTATAATCCAAATATTGACGAACAAACAGCATCTTTTTCCTTTGACAAAGAAGAAAGCAAACACATTATCAAAGTCCTGCGAAAAAGAGACGGCGATATTTTATTTGTAACCAATGGAAGAGGTTATTTGTTCGAATGCGAAATTACCTTAGCTTCTGACAATAAATGCACGGTGCAGATTAATTCATTTGACAAAAAAGAAACGCCCAAATTCCATTTACATCTGGCTGTAGCACCCACAAAAATGAACGATCGTTACGAATGGTTTCTGGAAAAAGCCACAGAAATAGGTATTCAGGAAATCACACCGATAATTTGCGATCGTTCCGAAAGAAAGGTTATCAACAAAGAACGTTTTGATAAAATTATCTTATCGGCATTAAAACAATCGAATGAATTGTATCTTCCTAAACTAAATGAAGCCGTTACTTTTAAAGAATTTGTGAACCAAAAAAATAACGGTACTTTATTAATTGCCCATTGCGAAGAAACCGATAAAAAAACATTGAAATCAGTTTTAAAAACGAATGAAGACATTACTTTGTTAATTGGTCCGGAAGGCGATTTTTCGGTTAAAGAAATTGCGTTGGCTTTAGAAAACAACTTCATTCCGGTATCTCTAGGCAACACCCGATTAAGAACCGAAACAGCTGCTATTGTTGCGTGTCATAGTGTGGTGTTTTTTAATGAAGAATAGTTGATTAGTCCTTAGTAGTTAGTCCTTAACAATCAAACTTTTCGACTAAGACTAACCACTAAGGACTAACTACTAAGGACTAGGTACTCAAGGACTAGGTACTCAAGGACTAACCACTAAGAACTAAAAAAATGAAAAAACTCTGTCTTGTTTTCTTATTGATTTCTTTCGCTGCAATCTCTCAGGAAATTGCGGTGGTAAAATACAGCGGCGGTGGCGATTGGTATTCAAATCCTACTGCTCTTCCTAATTTGATTCGCTTTTGCAACAGCAATATCAATACAACTATTAACCCTAAACCCGCAACGGTTGAACCTGGCAGTCCTGATTTATTTTCATATCCTTTTATACACATGACAGGACACGGGAATGTAGTTTTTAGTGAATCGGATGTGGTGAATCTTCAAAAATATTTAAAAGGCGGCGGTTTTTTACATATTGATGATAATTACGGAATGAACGAATACATTAGAAAAGAAATTAAAAAATTATTCCCGAATAAAGAATTAACCGAAATTCCCGCTACACATACTATTTTTCAAAAGCCCTATTTGTTTGCCAATGGATTGCCTAAAATTCATGAACACGACGGTAAACGTCCACAGGCTTTTGGGATTTTTATCGACAACAGAATAGTACTTTTATATACATTTGAATGTGATTTAGGCGACGGCTGGGAAGATGCCGAAGTTCATAATGATCCCGTTTCTGTTAGAGAAAAAGCGTTAAAAATGGGTGCCAATATTATTAATTACATCTTTAAAAACTAAATTCAAGTGCAATTAAAACACGAAGAAAATCAGTTTACACCCACACAATTTCCCATCACTTTAGTTTGTGATGCTATTTATTTCCAGCAAAATATAGGTTCGCTTTTTAGAATTGGCGAAGCTTTCGGAATTGAGAAAATTATTTTCCTTGGAAAAGATATCCCGTTAAATCCCCGGAAGATAAACAAGACTTCCAGAAGTACACATTTGCATGTTCCTCATACTGTTTTCGAAGAAAAAAGCGATTTAATTACGTATTTACAGCAAAATGAGTACGAAATAATTGCTTTAGAAATAGCTTCAGCCAGCAAGCCTTTAAAAGAAGTTAAATTGCCTTCGGGTCAAAAAATCGCACTTATTATTGGCAGTGAAATTAACGGAATCAGCGACGAGCTTTTGAATATTTCCAATCAAATTGTACACATCAATATGTTTGGAAAAAACAGCAGTATGAATGTAGTTCAGGCTGCAAGCATTGCTTTATATGAATTTACGTCAAAATTGATTTGATATTTCTTTATCTTTATAAACTAAAACATACTTATGATAACATCAAAAACTATTGGTAACGGAATTCTGCGTGCCTTAATCATCACAGCGGGATCTGTATTATTACTTTATATTTTATACCTGATTCAGCCCGTTATTTATTTTCTTTTTATCGCTTTAATTGTAAGCATGATTGGAAGTCCAATTGTACATTTTTTAGAAAAAAAATTAAAATTCAACCACATTGCTGCCGTGATAGTCACGATGCTTTTTTTCATTTTGTTATTAGCCGGTTTTATAATGATGTTTGTACCGCTGATTATTTCGCAGAGTGAAAACTTATCACTTTTAGATACCGAAAAACTTCAAAATGACCTGACCCAGCTTGTGGAACGCCTGAACAGTTATTTTTCAGATCGTCATATTGATACCGAAAATCTAATAAAAGAATCTAATATTGCTTCGAAAATCAATCTGAATTTCATCCCTAATTTCCTCAACTCTATTTTAGGAACCCTTGGAAACATCGGGATGGCAATTGGTTCAATCATTTTTATCTCTTTCTTTTTCTTAAAAGATAAAAAGCTTTTTACAATAAATGCTAAAAAAATACTACCTGAAGAACATGAAGACAAAATCTTAAAATCATTCAGAAAAATCAATCATTTGCTAAGTCGTTATTTTATTGGTTTAATTGGTCAAATAACCATTCTGTTTGTATTATATCTAATTGTACTACTTATTTTTGGAGTACAAAATGCGCTTATTATCGCATTTATAACTGCATTACTAAACATCATACCTTACATTGGCCCGTTAATCGCTACTATCTTAGTTGCTGTATTGACCATGCTGGGTCACCTGGATCCGCAAGTTCAGGGTGATATGCTGTCCACAACCTTATACGTATTAATTGGCTATTCGATTGCACAAATAATTGACAATAATGTGACCACTCCGTTGATTTTTTCTAACAGTGTCAACTCTCATCCGTTGGAAATATTTATTGTAATTTTGGCGAGTGGTTTTCTTTTTGGCGTTTTAGGAATGATTGTAGCGGTACCTCTTTATACGATTATTAAAGTGGTTGCAAAAGAATTTTTCCCGGAAAACCCGGTAGTAAAAGTATTAACAAGAGGAATTTAAGTTGGCTTCAGAAATTTTAAGAACAGAAATACAACAATTCATAAACGCTAACC
This sequence comes from Flavobacterium flevense, assembly GCF_900142775.1. Taxonomy (GTDB): domain Bacteria; phylum Bacteroidota; class Bacteroidia; order Flavobacteriales; family Flavobacteriaceae; genus Flavobacterium; species Flavobacterium flevense. The sequence continues at coordinate 85,983 of NZ_FRCC01000007.1, read as the reverse complement.
TTAGTAATGATGTTACGAAATTAGCGTTGAAAAAAAATCCGTTTCCGGAAATTGATTTTGCTGTTATTTTAAATCAGATTACAGCAAAATCAAAGTCGGAAAACAAGCTCCCCAGTTGGTTTCAAACCGAGAATATTATTTACCCTTCAAAGGTTTCGGTAGAACAAACTTCTTCTGAAAAAACTGCTTTATATAAAAGCGAGCTCATTGCAGGCGAAAAATTAATTGATTTAACGGGGGGTTTTGGTGTAGACGATTATTATTTTGCTAAAAAAATAAAGTTGGTAGTTCATTGCGAAATCAACACTGAACTTTCTGAAATTGTCCAACATAATTTCGAACAATTAAAAGTACAAAATATCGAATGTCATACTGGCGACAGCTTTGAAATTCTAAAAAAACTCCATCAAAAATGGGATTGGATTTATATCGATCCTTCGAGACGAAATGATGCCAAAGGCAAAGTTTTTATGCTGAAAGACTGTTTGCCGAATGTCCCTGAAAATCTTGATTTTTATTTCGAAAACACGAATACTATTTTAATAAAAACCGCACCATTACTGGATATTTCTGCCGGTTTATCAGAGTTAAAAAATGTAAAAGCCATTCATATTATAGCTTTAGAGAATGAGGTTAAAGAGCTTTTATGGGAACTACATAAAGATTACACGGGAGCAGTCACATTAAAAACAGCCAATATTACTAAAGAAACTGTTGATGCATTTGAATTTGTAATGCAGCAACATGCAGTATTTCCTTCGTATAGTTTACCAAAAAAATATTTATTTGAACCCAATAGTGCCATTATGAAATCAGGCGGTTTTGACGAGGTCGCTGTGCATTACAACATCAGTAAATTACACAAACATTCTCATTTGTACACTTCAGATGAAATTATCTCTTTTCCCGGAAGAACATTTAAAATCACCACTGCTTTTTTATACAATAAAACCGAAATGAAACAGCAGATGCAGGGAAAACAGTTTCATATTACTACCCGTAATTTTCCTGAAACAGTAGAAAAAATCAGAACTAAATGGAAAATCAAAGCAGGAGGGAATTTATATTCTTTTTTCACTACAGATGACAATAATAATAAAATAGTGTTAATTTGCACCAAAATAAATCAAAATGAAACAACTATTACTTAGCACTTTATTCTTTTTAACCCTTAACTCTTTTTCGCAGACCGCTTGTGAGTACACCACTAATATTACGGATTCTATAGGAACTTACAAAGTAACTAAAGAATGTCTTATGTCTGAAAAAGTATTTGCCGGAACTTCCAATTATATTTTTTGTTCGCTGGCCTCCACCGATGGATTACCCACTTTAAATGTACAGCTTATTCAAAAAAGCAAAGGATTTATCAAAGCAAATTGTTTTAACAAAAGCTCCCGATTGTATTTGCAATTAAACAACGGAAAAGTAATTACTCTTATTCATACTGATTTAGAATATTGCGGAAGCATGATTAGAGATGAAAACGGTTTTGACAACCGTGTAATTGTGGGCACTTTTATGTTTATGAAAGGTACAATGGAAGATTTAAAAAGTTCGCCGGTTTCCTTAATGCGAATTAAGTTCTTAACGGATATTGAAGATTACGTCATCAGGAAAAAGATAACTTCAGAGTTAAACGGAACCGTTTACGAACCGGAAACTTATTTTATGAAAAACTTACACTGTATTGAGAATTAAAACAGCTGTTTTAGCATTCAATTAAAAAGAACGGATTTGGAAACAAGTGCGTTTTTTTTGTTTCTTTTTTTTCAAAAACCTGACGAAAAATAAGGGTACAAAAAAAGCCCCGAATTTCTTCGAGGCTTTTGCATTTTGGGTGGATGACCGGGTTCGAACCGGCGACCCTCGGCACCACAAACCGATGCTCTAACCAGCTGAGCTACAACCACCATTTGCTTTGCGGTTGCAAATATACAACGTTTATTGGCTTCTGCAAACTATTTTTTGAAAAAAAACAAAGATTTTTAAATCAAATCACCTAAGCTATTGACTGCCAAACATCTTTCAACTGTAAATCCTTCGGCATAATCTAACCCTGAGAGTCTGCCTAAGTCTCTGGAGCGATAATTTAAGCTTTCAAAGAAGTTTTTTGATGTTATTGGTGATTCCGGTTCTGTAGAATCCGGATCGTAAAATTGAGAACGATAGGCTAAAATAGCTTCGATTTTCTTTTCCGTAAATCCCGAAATGTCAACAACAAAATCAGGTTCTATGTTTTTCCACTGAATATAATGGTATACTACTTTAGGACGCCAGGCATTTTGCTGCTTACCATCCAGCTCTGTTTCTATTTTCATTAATCCGGATAAAAAACAAGCATCAGAAACTAACTTGCTTCCTTTGCCATGATCAATATGACGATCGTCTATGGCGTTGCACAATACAATTTCGGGTTGGTATTTGCGAATCATTTTGATGATTTCAAGCTGATGCTTCTCATCATTGACAAAAAAACCATCTCTCATTTCTAAATTCTCTCTGACAGAAACTCCCAGAATTTTTGCAGCAGCATTTGCTTCCTCATCCCGAATTGCAGCCGAACCACGGGTTCCTAATTCGCCACGGGTCAAATCAACAATACCCACTTTCTTCCCTAAAGAAATCTCTTTTAAAATTGTACCTGCACAGCCTAATTCAACATCATCAGGATGTGCGCCAAAAGCTAATATATCTAGTTTCATCGTTTGTATTTTTCCTCCACCAGGCCGCTTCCGAAGGAGGTGGAGTTACTTTATCTAATTTTTATTTTTTACTTTTTGTATTCTAACTTCTTTATGTTCTAATTTTTTTCTTTCCCCTCCCTAAAGGGTGGAAAAAAAATTCTACGTCTAACGTCTAACCCTTCCCACTTCTAACTTCTAACTTCTAACTTTTTTCTTTCCCCTCCCTAAAGGGTGGAAAAAAATTTCTACGTCTAACTTCTAACTTCTGACTTTTTTCCTTCCCCTCCCTAAAGGGTGGAAAAAAATTTTCACGTCCATCTTCTAACTTCCCACTTCTAACTTCCCACTTCAAAGCACGCTTTTCATCGTCATTGACTTATTCACGCTTTCCTTCCATTCTTTTTCCGGGATGCTTTCCTTAGTAATGCCGCAACCCATATATAAATGTGCCCGCTTTCCTTTTATTTGCATACAACGCAGATTAACAAACAAATCTGATTTTTGTTTTTTCTCTGTAAAATCTTTTTTGTTCAGTTCTCCTAAAAAGCCGGTATAATATTTCCGGTCATAACCTTCATTTTCCAGGATAAATTCTTTTGCAGCTTCTTTGGGTAAACCACAAACAGCAGGTGTGGGATGCAAAACAGAAACAACCTGAGTCAGCTTAGAGGTCTTATTTATTATTCCTTCAATATCGGTTTTTATGTGCAACACATTTCCTGCCTGAACGGTGTACGGACTCGAAACAGCCACTTCAGATGTTAAGCCTTTTAGGTTTTCTAAAATGAATTCGGTAACATATTGTTGTTCTTCAATTTCTTTTCGTTCCCAGACCACATCAGTAGTACCGTTAAAATTTTGTGTTCCGGCTAATGCCATCGAACAAAACTTTTTTCGACTGGCTTTTAACAATCGTTCCGGTGTAGCTCCCATCCATAAACCTATTTTAGGATGGTACCAGCAATAGCAAAAAACATTAGGAAAACGCTGTATCAATCTGGTAAAAACGGTAACCAAATCAAAATCAGGCACGTCCAGAATCTCTTTTCGGGATAAAACGACCTTTGTAAATTCGCCATTTTCAATAGCTTTAACCGCCTTTTGAATCAGGTTTTCAAATTGCGATTTTCCTTGTTCGTTTTCTGAAACTTCCAAATCAGCAATTGGGGTATCCTCTAAAGGATCAATTTCTGATTCCCAGATTACCGATTGATTTTTAGGAATTAATATCATCTGACTGCCGTGGAACGGAGCAAATACAAAACCAGTTTCATCTAAAGTTTCTGCAAAATACAGGTGATCATTCTTTTGAAAAAAACCTCTAACCTCTGTTTTATAAGGTTTGCTATAAATCGCAAATGGCAATTCCTGAGCTTCTTGCTGCTTTACTTTTATAAAAAAATCAATCATATATTGTTTTTATTAAAGGTTCGTTTTATCTCAATAAAATCTAGCTTGTTTTTTTCCTTTTTGGCAAAACCATATTAGTCAGTTTGCATAGCGAAATAAGATTGTCCCGCTCGTCTGTGATACGGATTTCCCATAAATGAATACTTGCTCCCTGATGAATGATTCTTGCCGTTGCCGTAACGATGCCCTCCCGTTTGGCTTTTAAGTGATTGGCAGAAATTTCTATACCCCTTACTTCGCTCACTTCGGGATTGATGAATATAAAGGAAGCCGCACTGCCTACACTTTCTGCTAAAGCTACCGAAGCCCCTCCGTGTAATAAGCCCATCGGCTGATGGACACTTGGATTAACCGGCATCGTAGCGGTTAGAAAACCTTCGCCTGCATCCACATATTCAATATTTAAAGTTTCCATTAAAGTATTTTTTGAAATACGATTACAGTACTCCAATATTTTTTCTTTATCGAATGTCATGAATTTTGTTTTAATCGATTGTAAAAATAAAGAAAAGAATAGAGACTATCCTCTAAATGAGAGGCATATTCTGCAAAGGATTTAAAAATTCAGCAGACACCAATAAGTTTTTTTCTATTTTTACAAAAAAACCAAAACCCATGCGTTTCTTTTCGCTGCTTTTTATATTTGGAATGCTATTCTCCATCAGTTCATGCCGCTCTGATTTTTCCACTGTACCCAGTTCCGGAAAATTAGGTTTCTCACAAGACACTGTTTTTTTAGACACCGTTTTTTCAACCATTAGCTCCGGCACTTATCTTTTAAAAGTGTATAACCAAAGCAAAAACGACATCCATATCCCCAATATTCAATTCAGTAAAGGATTAAATTCTAAATACCGAATGACTGTTGATGGGATGCAGGGAGAAAGCAACAAAATTTTTAAAAATGTCGTTTTGTTAGCCAGAGACAGCATGTATGTTTTTATCGAAACCACGCCTAATATTGCTGATGCAAATCCGGATGATTTTTTGTACACAGACAATATTGAATTTGACAGCGGAACCAATTTGCAAAAAGTAGCGCTGCTGACCTTAGTCAAAGATGCTGTTTTTTTATATCCAAAGCGTTTGAGCAATGGAAATACCGAAACCGTAACTTTTGACGATACAGCACTCAGCGGTTTTTATCTGGATGAAAACGACGCTGTAAATGGCAATGAACTGCATTTTACCAATCAAAAACCGTATGTTATTTATGGTTATGCAACGGTTCCTGAAGGAAAAACAGTGACTTTTGATGCAGGAGCAAGAGTATATTTTCATTCTGATTCAGGATTGATAGTCCCGCAATCAGCCAGTTTACAATGCAATGGGAAAGCTTCTGAAACAATCAAACAAGAAAATGAAATTATCTTTGAAGGTGATCGTCTGGAAGCGGGATATGTTGACATTCCCGGACAATGGAGCACCATCTGGTTGCGTAACGGCAGCACCAATCACAGTATTAATCATGTAACCATTAAAAATGCCTCTATTGGTTTACGAATTGACCATCATGATGAAAGTACCGTTTCCATAAAAAACAGCCAAATCTATAATGCTTCCAACTATGGGATTTTAACTCAAAACGCACACATAACCGGAGAAAACATTGTAATTAATACTGCAGGGCAAGCTGCTTTAGCATGTACCTATGGAGGTAATTATAAATTTACCCATTGCACGTTTGCTAATTACTGGAACACCCCAAACCAGTTTGCAGTCACCCTAAACAATTACAAACCGGGACTTAATCCGGTAGCTTCAGATTTAGTTCAGGCCACATTTAACAACTGCATTATTTACGGAAGTTATTCTAATGAGCTTTATTTAGATAAAAACAGCCAAGCTTCTTTTAACTATCTATTCAATAATTGCTTATTAAAATCGGAAGCCGGCAGTTCAAATCCGTTATATAATTTTGAGGATAAAACACATTACAACGCTATCATTTTAAATCAAAATCCGCACTTTTTTGATATTGCAAAAAACAAACTCAATATTGAGAATACTTCTGCCGCTTTCGCAAAAGGGAATCCGGCTTACATAATCCCTCTGGACATCAACGGAAAACCCAGAACTTCCCCTCCGGATTTAGGTGCGTATCAAAGTATGCCTTTTCCTAAATAAATAAACCCGTTGGGTGTAATTAGTTTTTGATATAAAAAAAAGAATCCGCCAAAACTGATTTGACGGATTCGATATTATAATCTGAATTATTTTATTATTCGATATAACCAAAATTTTGCTTAAACTCTTTTGTCACATCTAATGTTTGCTGCGGTATAGGAAAGATTCTTCTGAAAGGTTCTGAAGCCGGTTTAGCAGTATAAGGCAAATCAAATTTCCCAAAACGAACCATTTGCGGTCTTCTGTACATTTCCCAGTACATTTCGAAACCAATTTCTTTGTACAATACTTCACTATTTATAGATAAAAGTGCTTTACCTGGTGCATTATTATATAAAGCTTCTCTGGTTCTGTTAATTCGTAACGCATTGACGTCGTCTAAAGCGGCTCCTGTTTGTCCTTTTCTAAAATAAGCTTCGGCTCTCATCGTGTAAATTCCGCCTAATCTAAATAAAGGAATATCCACTTTACCGGCTCCATTTCCAGCTTCCGGATCAAATTCCCATTTAAAGCAACGTACCCCGCGATTGATTTGGTTTTGAGCAAATACTGATTTTGTTGGATCATCAAAATTCAATTCCGGTGTAAAATCCATTCTGGTTCCCGTACTTTTTTCCATGTACAATTCTGATACTTTGATTCTTCCGTCAGCAGTCATTTCAAAACCACCTGTTGAAGTTAATTTTGGACCGTATTGTGGACCTGCAATCATGCCTCTGGTAAAGTGAAACCAAGGCAAATTTTTACTGTTATTAGGTACAAAATCGCTTGCTGGCACACTACCTGTTTCGGTATTAGTAAACCAGGTACCGTCACTATACTGATAAGCTCTTCCAAAACGCGGATCATCATGATTATTATCCCAGCTGTGGTAAAATTCAGGAGTAGTACAAGAACCGTTTGTACCTCTGTTATCAGGGGAAGCTCTTTGATTACGCTCCATTGAGTTATATGCAAAATCGTTATCTCCGTTTCTGATATTGTCTATTTTTTGAATTATGGCAAAGATAATTTCTGATCCGTTTGAGTTATTGATCGAAAAATTGTCAAAATAATTTTGCTCCAGACTAAACTTCCCGGAATCAATTAACAATGAGGTATAATAAATCACTCTGTCCATATCCGTTCCTTGACCTGAAACAGCTGGTTCAGTAAAGTTAAAACTGGAAGTAGCATTATAACGGTCTTTAAAAACCGCTCTGTTTAAATACATTGCTGAAAGTAAACCATAAGCAGCCTCTTTAGTAAATCGGCCTGTATGCGTATTGTTCTGACCTAAAGAAGCCAGATCCGGAATGATAGCTTCCACATCTAAAATTAACTGATCAATATGGGTATCTGCTTTCAATATTTCCAATGGAGCAGCATCAGTTAAAGGATCACGATAAGGAGCCTGACCATACAAATCTAAAGTAGTATAAGTGTAAAAAGCCAAAAGCCCTTTGGCCTCAGCCAAAAATAGTGCTTTTTGAGGGTCATTACTGTTATTAATAATTTTGATAGCCGAGAGTGATCTTGTAATTCCATTAGTTAACAAGTTCCAATTGTCAGTAACAATGGCACTCCCTGAAGTCCAGGTAAATTCATGCATTGCTCTCCATTTTCCACCATCACCCCAGTCACTTCCACGTGTAGGTAATAAGGCCACATCAGTAGTGAATTCCTGCATTGCAAAAACATTTTTACTTACAAAAGTTCCGTCTCCCAAACGGTCATAAGCCGCAGCTAAAGCCCCGTCAACACTAGAGGCATCTGCACCCAATACCTCATCAAGTACCACCTCATCTAAGTTTGTACAAGCTGCAAGAAACAATGAAGCAAATACTACTAACAGACTTGATTTTAATTTATTTAATTTCATGATTTATAATTTTAAAGTTGCGCCAAGAATGAATGTTCTGGATGTAGGATAACTGGAATAATCAATACCGATAGACTGATTTCCTCCACTTGATTTTGGACTGTTAATCAAAGGATCATAACCACTGTACTTTGTTATAGTAAGTAAGTTAGAACCTGTCAGGTAAAGCGTTAAACTTTGCATCCATTTTAAATTTTGATTTTTGAAATTGTACCCGATACGAGCCGTATTCAATCTTAAAAAATCAGATTTTTCTAAATACAATGTCGATAACTGAGGAGAGTTAGTCGCATTTGCACCTGAATTATAATAATCTGAAGATACATTCCTGTCTGATGCCAGGTTGTTTATATTTAAGGCATTTAATCCTGTATTATTTAACAAATATCCTCCTGATTGCCCTATGATAGAAAATGAAAAATCAAAATTCTTATAACGCATCTGGCTGTTAAATCCATAAGTGAATTTTGGTAGTGCTCCTTCAATAATAATACGGTCACTATTGTTTATTACCCCATCATCATTAGTATCTCTGTAGGAATCAGCTCCTTCTTCATCAAAGCCGATATGATCTAACAAATAGAACGATCCGGCAGCATAACCGCTTTTATAGATGTTTGCCAATACTCCGGATTGTCCCGGTCCGGAAATGGTACCTGAAAGAATTTCTGAAACTGGTAAATTTTTAATTTCATTATTAAGAGTCGCACCATTAAAATCGACATCCCAGGAGAAATTATCTGTTTTCATCAGCTGAGAACCCAACATAAATTCAAGTCCTTTATTTACGATTTCTCCATCAATATTTACCCAAACCGTATTAGTAGGACTCAATACCTGAGAAGGAATATTTAAAATAGCGTCAGTTGTAGTTTTATTAAAATAATCTAAGGTTCCGTATAATTTCCCTTTCCATAAATTAAAATCAAGTCCCACATTATATTGTGTTACTACTTCCCATTTTAAATCCGGATTTGGAGTTCGCGTAACCGAAATACCATTTACTAATGCAAGATCATCATAAAGATAATATCCATCGGCTCCTGCAAGTGCATAACTTGCTTTAGTAAGTTTATTTTGGACTTCCTGATTCCCTGTTTGTCCCCAGCTTGTTCTTAATTTTAAATTATCAACAACAGAAGAGTTTACTAAAAAATTTTCTTGGTTAATATTCCAGCCTAAAGCAAATGAAGGAAAATAACCGTATTTATTATTTTCACCAAAACGGGTTGATCCATCAGCTCTCATCGAAGCAGTCACCAAATATTTTCTGTCAAAAGTATAATTCAACCTTCCAAAGTAAGACTGCAATTCATTTTCCTGAGCAAAACCGGTTATATTTGGTTTTACCCCTGAAAAAGCCGGATTGTTTTCAGGCTTGATTCCTGTTGCTTTATCAGCAATTCCATCAATGGTGAAAGCAGTTCCTGATCGTTCAAATTTTTGATATGAAAAACCACCTAATACTTCTAATTTATGTGTACCGCGATTTAGATTATAGGTTAAATAATGCTCTAAAAGAGAACTTTTTGACTCCAGATTATTCTGAGCATACCTTCCTATTGCATTTAAATCGGTGATGTTAGGATAAATGGTCGTATTTCGCTCAGCAATAGAACGATCTACTCCATAATTCAATTTGTATTCTAAACCGTTAAAGATTCTAAAGGAAGCTTCGATGTTTCCTAACACTCTTAAAGTACGGGTTTCATCTTCATAAATACTCAATAAATAAGCCGGATTATAGTGGGCATTCATATTAAAATTAGTGTACTCTCCATTTTCATCAAATACTGATCTGGTAGGGTTTGCCATTAAAGTATGAATAATCAATTGCCCGTTAGAACCACCGTCATCACTGGTAGGAACACCATTATCAGTTGTTTCACTAGCCGTTAAATTCACTTTTACTTTTAATCTTTGGTTATCCAAAAAAGATTCCGCAGCATTAATTCTGGCCGAAGTACGTTTAAAATTACTTTGGTTTACAATACCTTCCTGATCCATTTGTGCCAGAGAAACATAGTAATTCCCTGAGTTAGTCTGCTTAGCAAATGACAAGGAATTGTTTTTAGTAATAGCCGTTCTGTAAATCACATCCTGCCAGTCTGTATTTCCTCCATGATCAAAAGCCGGTTCTGTAATAGCGTTTCTGTATTGATCAGCTGATAACACATCCAGTTTTTTAGCCACTGTTGAAAATCCTAAATAGGAATCAACCGTAAACGACGCTTCTCCTTTAGACCCTTTTTTCGTCGTGATAATCACCACACCATTAGAACCTCTGGCTCCATAAATGGCTGCTGCCGATGCATCTTTCAATACTGTGATAGATTCAATATCACTTGTATTCAAAAAGTTCAGTGGATTCTTAGCCGCCGAAGATCCAAAACCAACATTAGTCCCTGACGGACTCACATCGTCATTAGACAACGGCACACCATCCACAACAAATAAGGGTGTACTACCGCTTCTGATAGATCCTACCCCACGAATAGAAACATTTACTCCCGCTCCCGGTTCTCCGCTGGTACTTACAACACGTACTCCGGCAACTTTTCCCTGCAATAAATTATCTGCTGAGATATTGACACCTTCCTTAAAATTAGATGCTTTTAACTGGGTTACCGCACCTGTTACATCCACTTTAGATTGTTTACCGTAACCTACAACCATCACTTCATTCAGTTCAGAAGAATCGGGTTCCATTGTGATATTCAATAGATATCCTTTAATCACAACTGTTTTAGTTTTATATCCAATAAAAGATACTTCTACTGTTTTTCCCTGAGCAACTTTCAATTGAAATTTCCCATCCATATTAGTAACAGCCGTGTTTTTAGTTGCTGTTTCTATAATTGTAGCACCCGGTAAAGGCTGACCTAATTCATCTAAAACAATTCCCTTAACCATTTGTTGGTCTGCAACCGTTTTTTTAAGAACAGCGTCCTTTTTTATCAAAACCATTTTGTTTATAATGGAGAAATCAAAATGAGCCTTCTTAGACAAGTCATTCAAAATCACGTTTAATGAAGTAGTTGCATAACTTACATCATAACTGGTTTTATCCTGAATTACTGCCTGACCATAACTGAATTTATAATCTGTTTGCTTACTTAACTGTGAGAAAATAGAGATTAAGGTTGCTTTTTGCGAATTAATATTTATTTTTGGAGCTTCGGTAACCATGCTATTTGAATATCCTGCTTGAGAAGATAGTAAGATGGTTGCTAAAAAGAACAGGCTTTTTAGTTTTAAATAAGAGAATTTAAAATACATTTATTTAAGTTATTAGTTTATGACTTTTATCTGTAAACCATGGTTGTTCGTAGCAACTGTGGTTTTTTTTTGTGGTATTTAGTTAACTGTTATGGTACTGCCATTTGTTTCAAATTTTAGGTTAGAGATATAATTTATTTGTTTTAAGATGTTTTCTAATTCGGCATTTTTTTCAATGTATAAGGTGAGTGACGTATTTAAAAGGGAATCTTTTTTTACATCAAATGTTACGTTGTATTTACTTTTAAGCAGTTCCAGAACCTCGTCCAGTTTTACGTTTTTGAACTCGACATCCTGATTGTACCAGTTAACAACCAGTAATTTTGACGCTTTTGATTTTATTAATTTATTTTCTTCAAATAGTACTTGCTCATTAGGTACTAAATCCACACTCTGATTTTTAGCCGAAACATTAACTTTTCCGGTAACCACAATAACATTGCAACCTGATTTATTCATCTGGATATGAAACGACGTTCCTAAAACTTTGGTTTTAATCGCTCCTGAACTAATTATAAAAGGATGCTGAGGATCTTTAGCCACTTCAAAAAAAGCTTTTCCTTTTATTAGTTTCACTTGGCGTTCTTCGGTTTCAAAATGTTCCGGATATTCAAAAACACTGTTGGCCGCCAGATAAATCACCGAACCGTCTGTTAAACGCACCGAGTCAGACGTTTTCCCTGTTTTCAGCGTCATCATTTTAGTTGCATTTGGCATCACTTTAGGTTGTACCAATAATCCTAAACTCAATAAAACCAGAATACTTGCTGCAATTCCATATCCTATATATCTTGAAATTCTTTTCTTAGCTATATATTTCTCAATGCTATGAAATCCATTAACTGAATTACCCATTGAAGTTTTATCCCAACTTGCTTTTTCATACTCCGAAAGCATAAAGCGATCCAGTAAATCTTCTTCCGATTTGGTTGTCTTCTTTTGTAAACTTTTCTCAATAAGAGTTTCTAAACTGTGTTTTATCTTTTTTGTCATCCTGAATAGTATTCTACTACTAAGTACCCAAAATGAATAATCGTACTATCTGAAAATATTATGAGATTGTTAACAGAAGGTTATCTTAAAAAAAAACTTAAAATAAGCTTACATAAAAAGAAAAGTAAACTCCTTTAAACCGTGACGCAGTTGTTTTAATGCAGATGAAATTTGGTTTTTCACTGTTTGTTTTGAAAGATCTAATTCGGAGGCAATTTGATCTATATTCATATCCTGAAGCTTGTTCATCAATAAAATTTCTTTTCTCTTTTCAGGCAAAGTGTCTAAAAGCGCATAAATTTTATCAGTCAAATCAGATTCTATCGTAGAGAGATTTTCTATAAGGTAGTTTTCAAATTTATCTTCGAGAATGGTTTTATCAAATTTTTCATTTCTGTAACTTTTAAAAATCTGATTTTTTACGGCCCTGAATAAATAATTCTCAACCGATGCAATGCTAATCTCTTCTCTCCTTTCCCAAAGATCTATAAATACATCCTGAACTACATTTTGAGCCAGCTGCTCATCCTGAGTCATTTTTAACGAAAATGCTGTTAACTTTTCCCAATAGTCATTATATATTTTCTCGAAATCGAAAGAATAATCCATTTTTTAGAAAGCATAACAAAGTGAGGTGCTAAATAATAAAAATTAACTTCCCTGCATTTTACCCTAAGGTTATATTTAAATTAATAATCCAAATGCTCTTGATCATGCTTTTTTCGCTCTAAAACACACTAACTTTCTTGGTGTGAATTGAGTAAACAGTAATTAAAAAGATTTTTCATCATTAAAAAAAATAACATTTACATTATGATTTATTATTTTTAAACCAAAGTAATAGTGGCTGCTCCATGCTATTTTTGTTAGCATTAATTTTTTTTCAAAAACCTTTCCCTAATTCAAAAAAACATGAAATTTTCTACTTTAATAACACTGATCGCTTCTACGGCAGCATTGTATCAGGTGTCAGCTCAAAACGACCAATTAAGAATCAATAAAATTCAGGTAATTGGTTCTCACAACAGTTATAAAAAAGCAATAGAACCCGGTTTGTACCAATTCCTGGAAAGTAAAGATTCTTTGCATCAGTTAAAAGGGATTCAATACGAACACATTGCTGTTACTGATCAACTGAACATGGGATTACGCAATCTCGAAATTGATATTTATGCCGATAGTAAAGGTGGAAAATATGCAAAACCAAAAGGCTTAGAACTGGCAACATCAAAAGAACCTTATGATACAGAAGGTAAAATGATGCAACCCGGATTTAAAATTTTGCATATTCCGGACATCGATTTCAGGACTTCGTTTTTAACTTTTGAAGATTGTTTACAGGCGTTAAAATCCTGGTCAGATGCAAATCCCGGACACATTCCGGTATTTATTACTTTAGAGCCTAAAGATGGTAAAATGAATCAATACGGTACCGAACCGGAAACTTTCACCGCTGAATTGTTTGATCAGGTGGATCAGGTTATTAAAACTAATTTAGGAATGGATAAGGTTATTACTCCGGATATGGTTCGAGGAAATTATGCTACTCTTGAAGAAGCGGTTCTGAATGATAATTGGCCAACATTGGCTCAAGCCAAAGGAAAATTTTTATTCATCCTGGATGATAGTGGTAGAAAACGTGATTTATACATGCAAAATCATCCTTCCCTTAAAGGTCGAATGGTTTTTGCAAATGCCAATCCCGGAACTCCAGAAGCAGCTACTTTATTTAGAAATAATGCCGAAGACAAAACCATAATTGACTTAGTAAAAAAAGGATATATCATTAGAACCCGTGCCGATAGCAATACCGAAGAAGCCCGTAAAAACGATTACACTCACTTTAATGATGCTGGTAAATCCGGAGCCCAAATTATAACTACTGATTATTACCAACCAAGTACTTTTTTTGACTCTGCCTATCAAATAAAATTTAAGGACGGAGGTTATGTAAGGGTAAATCCTGTAACAGCAACTTCAGAAGAAAAATAAATTTCAACCCGTTGTGTGTAATTATCAAAAACGTCAATTCGAGTGTTTTTTGCGTAATGAAATGGAGTAAAAAATGTATCGAGAATCATTTTTGATAATAATTTTTCTTGTTCTCGATACAATCCCGTCCGAAAACGGGATTACTCGAACTGACGAAAATTATCATCAAAACTAATTACACCCAACGGGTTATTTTCAATCTTCTGCTACAGCAGCATTATTTCTTTTTTTGCAAATTTTGTCCTGCTATTAGATTTAAAAATGTATTTTTATTTTTTTATTCCAAAAACGGAATTATTACTTTACCTCTAAAATTAAAACAACTTTAAAATGATTGTAGATTCATTAAACAATGCTGCAAAATATTATGGCTTACACCCGGCCTTCGAAAAAGCATTCCAATTTTTAAATGAAAATGATTTAGCCAATCTGGCTGATGGCGTAACCCAATATACCGATGATTTAAAAATCATTGTAAATTCAGGAAACGGAAATTCTAAGGAACAAAGTCTAGTTCATTTTGAATGTCACGATAAAAACATTGATATCCAAGTTTGTGTTGCCGGACCGGAAACATACGCCTGGAAACCAAGAGAGAAATGTGTGAGCCCAAATGGTGACTACAGCGATGAAAAAGACGTTCGTTTTTTCTTTGATCAGCCCGATATGTTTTTTGAATTAAATCCGGGTCAGTTTACCATCTTATTTCCTGAAGACGTACATGCAGCAATGATAAGCAATGGAAAAATAAAAAAAATTGTAATTAAGGTTAAAATATAAAGAGTATTATCACTTTTTTCACAAACAATAAAAACTACCTCTCCGGTAGTTTTTATTGTTTAATGGCTTTTTATTATTTTATATAAACTAAAATAGCATAAATATGGATTAAAAAGAATCTGATGTTAAATCTTCTATTGCTATTCTTAAAAAATTAGGATTATCTATATAGATTCACTTTATTTGACCCTCTATTTAACCTAATTTTCAAAATAAACCATGAAATCCTATTCCATACAAGAAATAAACGATGTCTTAAAAGGCGTTATATCAGGCACTACGCTTCAAAAAATCACTGCCGCCGAGCAACTTGAAGTCGCATCTGATTCTCATATTTCTTTTATTGGAAATAAAAAATACGAAAAATTATGGGCCACTTCAAAAGCAAGTGTTGCCGTTGTAAATGAAGATATTTCAATTGAACCGGGCGAAAACAGAGCTTTTATAAAAGTAAAAAATGCCGATTTGGCGATGTCCCAGATTCTGGAACTTTTTGCACCACCGCTACCTCTTTTTGCTGTAGATATTCATCCTACTGCCACAGTCGATAAAACAGCGGTTATAGGTGTTGGAGCCAAAATTGGAGCAGGAAGTTATATTGGACCTAACGTTAAAATTGGAGAAAACACTACCATTTACCCAAATACTACTATTCTTGATGAATGTACAATTGGGAAAAACACCGTAATCTGGTCGGGAACTGTAATTAGAGAGCGCTGCCACATTGGTAACGACTGTATCATCCATCCTAATGCTACCATTGGAGCTGATGGATTTGGATTCCGTCCTTGTCCGGAAAAAGGCTTAGTAAAAATACCACAAATTGGAAATGTAATTATAGGAAACAATGTCGAAATAGGTGCTAACAGCTGTATTGACAGAGGAAAATTCAGTTCGACCGTTTTAGGAAATGGCTGTAAAATTGATAACTTGGTCCAAATTGGACACAACAGCAAGTTAGGACAATTTTGCATCATGGCGGGAAACAGCGGACTTGCAGGTTCCGTTACTTTAGGAAACGGAGTCATTATTGGCGGAAGCGCATCCATAAAAGATCACACCACTATTGGCGATGGTGCCATAGTAGGTGCAGGTTCAGGAGTCACCTGTGATATTCCGGCAGGAAAAACCATGTTAGGATATCCGGCTGTGGAAGCTCGTGACGCACTTAAACAATGGGCAATTTTAAAAAGACTTGTAAACGAGTCTAAGAAATAATTTTTTTTTATTTTTTTTTATTTTTACCGCAGATTCATGAAATTTAAACTTTGTGAATCTGCGGTTCTTTTTTGTTTAATTCCGCAAAGTTTTTTTAACCACAAATTTCACAGATTATCACAGATTACTAAAACTTATATGAACTTAGCTTTTTACTTTAGAAAATCAAAAACTTACATGACTTATATGGTAAAAATTTAAAATGTTTTAACCACAAATTACACAGATTTCACAGATTTATAGAACTTATATGAGCTTTGTCTTTTTACTTTAGATAAAATCAAAAAGCTTATATGACTTATATGGTAAAAAATTAAAATGTTTTTACCACAGATTACACAGATTTTCACAGATCACTAAACCTTATATGAACTTAGCTTTCACTTTAGATAAAATCAAAAAACTTATATGACTTATATGGTAAAAAATTAAAATGTTTTTACCACAGATTTCACAGATTTTCACAGATTACTAAACCTTATATGAACTTAGCTTTTTCTTCAGATAAAATCTAAAACTTATATGACTTATATGTTTAAAAAAAATCATTAACAAATTAAGTTATACTCTTAATTTTCTTAAAAACTTAATGGTAAAAGAAAAAGCTTAATGGTAAAAAAAAGAGCTTAATGGTAAAAAAAACGGATCTGCTTAAAAAACTTCAATTGGTTTTGTATTTTAGCCATCAATTTTCTTGCAACTACAAACACTATGGATTTAAACTTCAACAAAAACGAAGACCACAATAAACTTTTACTTTCTGATTTAAGACAAAGATTCTCCAAAATAAAATTAGGAGGAGGCGAAAAACGCATTCAAAAATTACATTCCGAAGGCAAAATGACCGCCCGCGAACGTGTGGATTATTTGTTAGATACCAAAGCCGAAAGTATCGAAATTGGAGCATTTGTAGGAGACGGAATGTACAAAGAACACGGTGGTTGCCCTTCGGGAGGTGTGGTGGTGAAAATAGGTTACATCAAAGGAAAACAATGCATTGTTGTTGCTAATGATGCTACCGTAAAAGCAGGTGCCTGGTTTCCTATTACTGCTAAGAAAAACCTTCGTGCACAGGAAATTGCAATGGAAAACAAAATCCCAATTATCTATTTAGTGGATAGTGCCGGAGTATATTTGCCTATGCAAGACGAAATTTTCCCGGACAAAGAACATTTTGGGCGCATTTTTAGAAACAATGCCATCATGAGCAGTATGGGAATTACCCAAATTTCGGCTATCATGGGCAGCTGCGTTGCCGGAGGTGCTTATTTGCCTATTATGAGTGACGAAGCGATTATTGTTGACAAAACAGCGAGCATCTTTCTGGCGGGAAGTTATTTGGTGAAAGCCGCTATTGGCGAAAGCATTGATAACGAAACACTGGGCGGAGCTACTACACATTGCGAAATATCAGGCGTGACGGATTATAAAGCTAAAGATGATAAAGATGCTTTAGACAAAATTAAAAATATCGTTGACAAAATAGGTGATTATAACAAAGCGGGATTCAACCGCATCAAAGCTGTAAAACCTGCTTTAGACGAAAAAGAGATTTACGGAATCCTGCCAAAAGCCAGAACCGAGCAATATGATATGATGGAAATTATCAGTCGTATGGTGGATAATTCGGAGTTTGAAGCGTACAAAGACGGCTACGGACAAACTATTATTACCGGTTATGCCCGTATCGACGGCTGGGCTGTGGGAATTGTAGCCAACCAACGAAAAGTAATCAAAACTAAAAAAGGCGAAATGCAGTTCGGCGGTGTTATTTACTCCGATAGTGCTGATAAAGCCACTCGTTTTATAGCCAATTGCAACCAGAAAAAAATTCCTTTGGTTTTCCTTCAGGACGTTACCGGATTTATGGTGGGTTCCAAATCAGAACAGGGCGGAATCATCAAAGACGGTGCTAAAATGGTGAATGCCGTAAGTAATTCGGTGGTACCTAAATTCACTGTGATTGTAGGGAATTCCTATGGTGCCGGAAACTATGCCATGTGTGGCAAAGCTTATGATCCCCGATTAATTGTAGCCTGGCCAAGTGCGGAACTTGCCGTTATGGGCGGAACTCAAGCCGCTAAAGTTTTGGCACAAATTGAAGCTTCGTCTCTAAAAGCCAAAGGTGAAGCCGTTGATGAAGCTAAAGAAGCCGAACTATTCGCTAAAATCAAGGCGCGTTATGATGAGCAAACTTCGCCGTATTATGCCGCTTCCCGCCTGTGGACAGATGCTATTATAGACCCGCTGGAAACCCGAAAATGGATTTCCATGGGTATCGAAGCCGCTAACCACGCTCCTATTGAAAAGCAATTTAATCTGGGTGTGATTCAGGTGTAATCTAATATTAAACGTCAATTCGAGTGTTTTTTGTGTAGTGAAACGAAACAAAAAATGTATCGAGAATCGTTTTAATATTTTTTCATTACAAGCACAACAACTCCTTTTCATAATCACTTCCCTCCCGCTATCCGCTATATTCCCGCCAAAAAAGGCGGGAGATGTCGCTGCTATCGGGGCTATTTTACTACGTATGGTTTTCAATATTTACCAATCAATAGAACTGCTGCTTAATTCCAAAAGTGGTTAACAAATAAAAAGTTCTTTTGATTCTTTGTAAGAAAAAATCAATATATTTGAGAAAACTATAAAGCGAAACAAAGCTTCGCCAAGATACCTGATTTGGGTTTATATACGAGGTTTGTTTTGGGTATATACGAGTTGGCGGTCAGGCTTTAAAGACGTTCATAAAACATTAAAAAATACAATGAAAATAAAAATTTTTTATTCTTGGCAGTTAAGCACCGACGCAAAGTACAACAAGAATTTTATTTCTGAATGCATTAAAGACGCTGTAAAAAAAACAAAGCAAAATCCAAATTTCAAAAATATTGACTTTGAAATTACAGACGCAGTACGCGGACAATCTGGACAAATTGCCATTGCAGATACAATTATTCAAAAAATAATTCCTTCTTGTGATATTTTTATCGCAGATTTAACGGCTAATCGTGTAAATAAAATTGTTAGTTTTCTAACAAAAAATAAGCCCACGCCGAACCCAAATGTTATGACTGAATATGGTGTTGCCTTAAATTCATTAGGAAAACAAAGAATTATCAGTTTCATTAACACTAATAACAACGGATCACCAAAAGACAACGCTGAAATAATCCCTTTTGATTTCCGACACGATAGATTTCCTACTGAATACAATTTTTCAAAGAAAAATGGACATCAAAAAGTAGACATCAAGAAGCAATTCGTTGCCGATGTTATAAACGTTTTGAAACCAACTATTCAAAATGTAATAGAAACTCAAAAAAGTAGATTTCGCCCATTTATTGCTTGGAATGAATGGAACGAATCAATAAATAACCCGCAATCAGAAAAGTTTATTACAAATCAAAAAATCCAAGAGATTCAAACAAACGTTTTAACTGCTATACAAAATCCAACCGCTATTAGATTATTAGGACTATCAGGTTTGGGAAAAACACGTATATTATTTGAAATATTTAGACCAAAAGATAATAACACATTACTTTCTACTAATCGTGTCTTATACGTTAATTGCAATGATTATCCAAACCAAATAAATTTCACTGAACTAATTAACAAAATAAAAGTTGACAAAGAAGATGCAATTTTAATCGTTGACAACTGTGATATTTCTACACACAAATTAATAGTAAGAAATCTTAATGGCTTGTCACTACTATCAATAGATTCGAATCCTGAAGAAAATAGTAATACAGAAGGAACAAACTATATTATTATTGGGAAAAATGATTTATCCGATATTGTAACTCAATTAGTAGATAGCGATTTTGAAAATGTCGGTAAGGAGAATGTTGAAAAAATAAAGGAGTTTTCTCAAGGTATCCCATTAATGGCAGTTTTACTTGGAGAAAGTGTAAAAAATGGAGAGAAATTCATAGGAAAATTAGATGACAAAGAATTGTTAGATAAACTTCTAGGAACAAAAGGAAAAGACGAAAAACATAGAACTATTTTAAAGTCTTGTTCAATCTTCAATTATTTTGGTTTTTACGAAGAGTTAACGACGCAAATAGAATTTATTGCTAAAAGCAAAAATATTACAAGCCTAAACGGTGATGACACCATAAAAATTAATGATTTCAATGAAACTTGTAATTATTATTTGAAAAGGGAAATTTTCGAAAAAAGAGGGCGGTTTATTGGAATGAGACCTTTCCCATTAGCTATGTCATTAGCTCAAGAATGGTTAGACCCATTAACACCCCAACGACTTATTAATGTCATAGAAGAAATTGCGGGCTTACAAGACCCTGATAAAACTAATTTATCAAAAGCGTTTGCAGAACAAATGAAATATCTTGGATACAATGATAAGGCTGTGCAAATTGTAGAAAAAATAATAGGAAATGATAGCCCTTTTGACAACGCGGAAGTTTTAAATACTGAATTGGGTTCACGCCTCTTTCGCTCATTTGTAGAAGTGAATCCTGTTGCAGTAGCTCAAAATTTTAAACGGCAGTTTTCTAATAAAACTACAGAGGAATTATTAAAAATAAAAGAAGGAAGAAGAAACATAATTTGGACTTTAGAAAAATTATGCTTTGACAATAGGACATTTAAAGATAGTGCAAAAATTCTTTTACAATTCGCAATTGCAGAAAATGAAACTTGGTCGAATAATGCTACGGGGCAATTTTTACATTTATTCAACACACATCTTTCAGGAACAGAAGCTAATTTAAGCGAACGTTGGGAAATAATTGAATGGGCTTTAAGCAAAGGAGAAAGACACTATTATGAGTTTGCAATAAAGGCTATGAAAATAGGTTTAAATTTTGGTCACTCTAGTAGAATGGGTGGTGCTGAACAACAAGGAAGCAAAAGACTTTATGATAACAATCCAACTTGGAAAGAAATTGAAGAATATTGGAAAAATATTCTTCATAAATTTATTGAAATCATTAAATCTAAAAATGAATACTCTGAACTAGCTAGTGAAGCTATTTCTAACAGTATTAGGACATTGTTCAATACAAGAATGGGAGAATTGATAATTCCTTTTTTGAAAGAAATAGCGAGCTTAAAAAATAATGATTGGGATAGCGGTTTGAAAGGATTGAAATATGCTCGGAAATATGAAAAACAATTGATTCCTGAAAAACAATTTGAAGAAATTAATAACTTGATTGACTTACTTACAAAAACTGACTTTTCCACAAGATATTTAACATTGTCTAATTCTTATCACTTGGATAATGATGAAAGCTACTCAAGTGAAAAAATAATACTTGCAATTAGTGAATTAGCTGACGAATTTATTAATAGTGAAATTTCTTGGAAGGAAACATTTCCTTCGTTCTTTAAGAATCAACAAATTTTTTCCTATCACTTTGGTAAAAGATTATCAGAATTATTAAAAGATGATAAAAATAAAGTTAGTGATTTCATAAATTATTCTTTAGAAATAATTTCACAGATTCCATTGAAAGAAAGAAACTTTACAGTTCTTGGTGGTTTTATTTCAAATTCGGATGAAGAAACAAAAAAAGAATTTTATTCTCAACTATTTCAGTCAAGTGAATTTAATTGTCAATTGTTTTACTTTCTTTCTATAGATAATTCTGGAAAAGAATATTTCAATTTATTATTTCAACTAATCGACAATAAAGTCTGTGATATGACTAATTTCTATTCTTTTAATTATAGTCAAGCTTTATCTCAATTAAGTTTAGAAGAATTAAATACATTAAGTGAAAAATTATACGTTTACGGTGACGAAGGTTATGCTATAGTATTTGATTTATTTTACGACATTGGTTATGGTGAAGAATCAAAAAAGATTTCACTGATTCCAATCATTAGAAAATGTATTTTAAAGTTAGGTTTTAATAGAACATTTAAAAGACAATTAGATGATTATAAATGGACAGAAGCTATATCATTTATAATCTCTGATGAAAAAGAAATTGATTTTGCTCAGTTTATTAATAATTCGGTAATAGACTCCATTACTTGGGAAAATTCATATCACCTTGACCACAATATTCAAAAAATTTATGAAATTTTAATGAAGTATCACTTCAATTCTATATGGGAAGACTTATCTACTGCATTACTTTCAATTGAAGAAGATTATATTAAATTTTATGGATTAAAACACATTCTTGGTTCTCATATTGGAGGAGTTGGCAGAAGTGTTGGTGTATTATTTGACGGAGACATAGATTCTATTTTCAGATGGTGTGAGAAAAACAAACCACTTGCCCCATCAAGACTTGCAGAGTTGACACCAATTTTTGACAATGGTAACGTTGATTATACAAATTGGCATCCAATTGCACGTAGACTTATAGATGAATATGGTAACATAAAAGAAGTTCTCAGCCATTTAAGTTCTAATATGGGAACTTATTCTTGGTCTGGTTCTGTCGTACCATTTCTCGAATCGAAAAAAGAATTATTTAAACAATTGAACAATCATAAAATTGAAAACGTCAGAGAATGGGCTAATTCATATATTGGTTATCTTGACAAGGATATAGAAAGAGAAAAAAACAGAGATGCTGAACATTTTATATAAAATAAAAAAAAGGGCTGAAAATTTAGTTCGCAATATGAAGGTGAAAAAAGCCCGAACCGCTAACACACGCTACAAGCAATTTGGGTATTAGGCTTAATTTGAAATTGGTTTGCATTTTGGGATCATTTGGCAAATCCGAAGAATGGGCTTAATTTAGTCCCAAACTACTTGTAGTGCGGGAACGTTGAACGAAACCGCTCTATATCTATCCCTATAAAGATTTCACACACAACTACAATAATTAAAATAAATGATATTCCTAAAAGTCTAATTCATGAATTATCAATTTAGAAAAGCCACTATTACTGAGATTCCCCAAATTTGGGCTATTTTACAAAAAGCCATTAAACGCCGTAAGGAAGACGGCAGCAATCAATGGCAGGATGGCTATCCTAATCCTGAAGTCATTCAAAAAGACATTGAAAAAGAGGCCGGTTTTGTGTTGACTCTCAACGAAGAGATCATTGGTTACACTGCCGTAATGATAAATGACGAACCCGAATATGCTAACATCATTGGGCAATGGTTGACTAATGAAGATTTTGTGGTTTTTCATCGCGTCGCTATTGATGAAGCACATTTAGGGAAAGGTTTGTCTAAAACGATTTTAAATTTCATTGAAGCATTTGCCCTGAGCAATAAAATCTACAGTATCAAAGCCGACACTAATTTTGATAATATTGCCATGTTGAAGATTTTTGAAAAACTAGGTTATCAATTGTGTGGCGAAGTCTATTTTAGAGGAAGTGCCAGAAAAGCTTTTGAAAAAGTATTGCCTCAATACTCTTAAATAAACCACTATGGACTTGAAGTAAATATTAACTACAAATTACACAAATTAATTTGCGCTAATCGGTGTAATTTGCGGTTAAAATTATTTTTAGACGTTGAAAGCTAAATGCTCTAAAGTTTAGTTTTAACTATTTTTGAGACCCATAAAAAACCGATTTTGTTTATGACTAGCTGTCGTCAGTTTTTGTCTGATTTTTTTGTGTTAAAAAAAGTAAAAAGTATTCGCGAAAAAATAATAAACTGTATTTTTGCAGCCGAAACAAAAGACCGCTTTTTTGAAGTCATTATTCAGCATAGTACTTTCTATCCTTTTATTACTACCTAGTTTTGGTAGTTTCTTTGTTTATACTTCATTCAAATTAAATCAGGACGAAATTGCAAAAACCATTTGTGTGCAACGAAAAATGATTAATAACAGTTGTAATGGTCGTTGCGAACTTCAAAAAAGTCTTAAAAAATATGAGGACAACGAAAAAAGAATGCAAAACAATCTGGATAACAAAGTAGATTTGGTTTTTGTTCAAAACACCGTTGTTGCTGATAATTTCAAATTAATTGAATTCAATTACATTAGTAAACCTAATTTCTATACTTTAGAAAAAGAAACAATCTCCGTTTCCCTTTCTTCCTTTAGACCTCCATCCTTTTTGATATAAATTTAACCCGTTGGGTGTAATTATTAAAAACGTCAGTTCGAGTGTTTTTTGTGCAGTCCCGACAGGACGAAACAAAAAATGTATCGAGAACCGTTTATAATAAAATTTTTCTTGGATTCAATCCGGGAAAAGCTCGTTATTTCATAATTTATATCACTTAAAATGAAAAAAATGCTTCTGGCTTTATTAGCAATAAGCCAATTTGTTGTTGCTCAAAACAAAAGCAAATCTGATACTACAAATGTCCACGAACTTCATGATGTTTTTATAACCGCTAACCGTACCGCTACTTTACGCAAAGAAACGCCGGTCGCCATTAGTAAATTAACTGCTAAAACCATTGACGAATCGAAAGCGAATGCCGCTTATGAAATTGTCAATAAAACACCTGGTGTATTAATGGTGAATTTGGGCAATGAACAACACATGATGGCTATTCGTCAGCCCATGACTACGAATGCGTATTATTTATATCTGGAAGATGGTTTACCCATAAGACCCATGGGGATCTTCAACCACAATGCTTTGCTGGAAATTAACCAATTCAACCTTCAGAGTATTGAAGTCGTAAAAGGGCCTGTTTCTTCTCTTTATGGACCGGAAGCAGTAGGCGGAACAATTAATTTTATTTCGTTAAAACCCAGTATTAACCCTGAATTTAAATTTGGAATCCAGGCCGATCAATGGGGCTACAAAAGAGTTCAGGCTGCCGGAGGAGCAACTATTGGAAAAGTAGGTTTTCATATTGCCGGAATTTCCACCTTACAGGAAAATGGCTGGATGACTTTTTCAGATTACAATAAAAACAATCTGAATGTTCGAATTGACTATAACATCTCACCTTCTACCCGATTAATCAGCACTACCATGTGGGGTAAATATTATTCGGATATGAGTGGCGGTGTGAATGAGAATGATTTTTACAATCGGGATTATAAAAGCACCTCTGATTTTACTTATCGAAAATCGGATGCTTTGCGTACCCGACTGACACTGGAACACGATTGGAATTTAAACGCAAGCAGCTATTTAACGGCGTATTACAGAGACAATAAATTAGGACAAAATCCTTCCTATGGAATTCGCTGGAATCCCGCCAATAATCCCACAACTGCCATCGGAGAGATTAATTCGAATAACTTTAAAAGCTATGGAATTATTGGGCAACACACTCAGAAGTTTGATTTTTTAAACACCAAATTAGTCGCAGGTGCTTTATATGACTATTCTCCGGTTACCTACTGGTCCTACCGAATTGATTTAAAAGCCAACTTAAATCCCGGTGGAGCAACGGTCAATAATTACCAGATTATTGCGGAACGACCGGATATAAAACTAGCTGATTATACTGCTGCTATTTACAACAGTGCTGCTTATGCACAATTGAGTTTTACCCCTGTTGAAAAAGTAGTGTTATCATTAGGTGGTCGTTATGACAACATGAAAGTAGATTATGACAACGCCATAGATCTTTCTTCTGGTAGTAAAACCTATGATAAAGCTACTTTTAAAGTGGGAGCTAATTATAATCCGTTTGACAATGCCGGATTTTATGGCAATTATTCACAGGGATTTTCTCCACCCAGTATTACTTCGGTTTTTAGAACTAAAACAGGGACCGGCGGAACAACTGGAATTGCGGCTGAGTTTTATTACAATCTAAAACCTGCTACTTTCAACAATTACGAAATTGGCGGCTGGATGAGTTTATTCGAAAACAAACTCAACTTTGACTATGCCTTGTATTATATGGAAGGAAAAAACGAATTACTAAATGTAAAACTGGAAGACAATTCAACAGATTATCGTTCGGCTGGAGCAACCCGTCACAAAGGAATTGAATTTGGTTTTAGCTACAAACCATCCCGACAAATCAATTTTAGATTAGGAGGAACTTATGCACAACACCATTATATTGATTTTAAAGTTTCGGATAAAACTACAGATCCTTTACAAAACCTAGATGGTAAAGAAATGCCTGCTGCTCCGCGATGGTCCGGAAATTCTGAACTTTATTATTACCCGGTCTGGTTTCCTAATTTCAGAACTTCTGTAGAATGGCAACATGTGGGGAGTTATTATCAGGATCAGATAAACACTGTAAAATATTCCGGCTATGATATTTTTAATTTGAGAGCGGGTTACAAATGGAAGTGCATTGAAATTTACGGAAACATTCTAAACCTAACCGATAAGTTATATGCTTACAATGTTGCCAGAGGAAATCTAAGTGCATCACAACCGGCTTATTTAGCTGCTGCTCCCCGAACTTTTTTATTGGGATTACAATATAATTTTTCATTGAAAAACAAATAATAAAATTAAACCATTAAGAAATTAAGTTTAATTAAGCACAAAGCTAAATTCCCTTAATTTCTTAATGGTAAAAAAAACACATCTTAAGTTCTCAAAAATGAGCAAGAAAAACTTCAAAAAGAAAGATTCCAAATTCGTAAAAAGAATAAAGCAGAATATGTACCAATGGCACAGAACCATTGGGATCATTACGATTATTCCGGTTATTTTCTGGACTTTATCAGGTTTAATGCATCCGTTTATGGCGCATTTTTTCAAACCTGAAATTGCACATGAAAAACTGGAAATTAAAACAGTTCCTCAAAATCAATTATCACTTTCTATTCAGCAGGTTTTAGAAAAAAATAATATTAAACAATTCACTAACTTCCGGGTGGTTTCATTCGATAACACTACTTTTTATCAGGTAAAAAACCTGATTGGTGATTTATTGTATTTTGATACTTCAACCGGAAATGAACTTAAAAACGGAGATCAGATTTATGCGGAATGGCTCTCCCGTTACTTTCTGAACGATCAGAAAAGCAGCGTGAAGAACAGCGAAATCATCACTGAATTTGACAATCAGTACAAGTATGTCAATCGGTATTTACCGGTTTACAAAATCACCTTAGACCGCCCTGATACAATGGAAGTGTATGTCGAAACCTCATCGGGCAAACTCGCTACTTATAACCCCACATCAAGACAGTTTTTTATCTGGTTTTTTGATGTGTTTCATAACTGGTCGTTTATTGATGCGATCAGCAATAACAGCATTCGCATTATCACAATGATTTTTTTGTTGTCGATAATTGGATTTTCTGCCATCAGCGGAATCGTAATTTATGGCTTTTTGTGGAAACAATTTAAAAAATCAGACAGCTTAGAGCCTAAAAAAGGAATCCGGAAATACCACCGCCAAATTGGGATTTGGATTTCTCTTTTCACCTTAACTTTTGCTTTTAGCGGAGGCTATCACGCTACGACCAAATGGGATCCTTACACTTTAGACCAAATGGTGTATGAACCCACGTTTAAAACCGGTGAAATTCAACTGCCTAACAACAACCTTAATTTAGACTGGAATCGTTTTCAAAATGCGAGTCTTATTACTTTTAATGACAGCATTTATTACCGTTGTGAATTAGAAGAAAAAGCAAGCGGAAAATTCAAAAAACCAAAATCAGTTGGCAATTCGAAATGGAATAAAAAAGAAACTCCTAAAACGGAAGTGGTTTATATTAATGCTGCTACCAATACAATTGCTGCTGGTTTAGACCTGCAATATGCTGAATTTCTGGCTTATTATTTTACGGATGGCGCTCCAAAAGCAGCTTGTTGCGAAATGATGAGTCCGGAAATCCCTGAAGAATCAGAAGCTTCTTTAGAAAATGTGAAATTATTAGAATCGAAAGTGATTACTAATTTTGAAAGCAGAGAATATGGTTTTGTCAACAAGCGATTACCGGTTGTAAAACTGGCTTATGATACTCCCGAAAAAACAACTTATTTTATTGAAACTGCCACTTCCAGACTGGCTGCTAAAATTAAAAATTCAGATGTCGTGGAAGGTTATTCATTTGCTATTTTGCACAAATTTTTATTCATGGACTGGGCCGGGAAAAATGTGCGTGATTTAACCATGGTTTTAGCTGCTCTTTGTATTTTAATAGTGAGTGTGCTTGGATTGATTCTTTTTATAAAGAAATAGTTTCTAAGTTCCTAAGAAGCTAAGATTCTGAGTTCCTTTTCACTTAGAGCCTTAGCTTCTCAGCAACTTACTTAGTATTTTCTTCGAAATATCGTGCTTCAATTCGTTTAATATCTTTAATGGATTTTCGGGCCCAATCTAAACGTTTTTCCAGAATTTCAGCATCGGTTAATTTCCAGTCGATATCCGAACGACGCAACCTGTTAGTCAAATCCTGAATGATAATCGCTGCCGAAACGGATATATTTAAACTTTCGGTAAAACCTACCATTGGAATTTTCAAAAAACCATCGGCTCTTTTCATCACTTCTTCTGACAATCCTTCTTTTTCTGTTCCAAAAAATAAAGCGCTTGGTTTTGAAATATCAAATTTTTCTACCGTGCTGTCTTTTTCATGAGGTGTAGTAGCAATGATTTGGTAACCTCGTTCTTTTAAAGTTGAAATACAGTTGGAAACCGAATCATGTCTGTTGATATCCACCCATTTTTGAGCTCCCATGGCAATTTGTTTATCGATTCTTTTGCCAAAACGCTCTTCTATAACATTCAGTTCCTGAATCCCAAAAACTTCACAACTGCGCATTACCGCAGAAGTATTGTGTAACTGATACACATCTTCTACTGCTACGGTAAAATGTTTGGTTCGGTTGTGTAATACTTCTAAAAAACGTTCTTTACGATTGTCCGTTAATATGTTCTCAAGGAAATTCAGGTAATCTATATCAATCATTGTTGTGGTTTAATTTTTGGGCAAAAATAGTAAAAAAGAAAAAAAGCTAGGAACACAACATATTTCTTTATGATTGAAAACTAAAATTCAATTACAAACTCGTTCTGCTATTTATTAACCACAAATTACACAAATTAGCACTAATTAATTTGCGTTAATTTGTGTAATTTGCGGTTAATTTTTTTTTAAAATTAAAAATTCATTATATCCCTCAAATAAACATGAAAAAAAAATTAGTCGTTTTAACCGGAGCCGGAATCAGTGCCGAAAGTGGCATCAAAACCTTTAGAGATGGAGATGGCCTCTGGGAAGGACATGATGTAATGGATGTAGCTTCGCCGGAAGGCTGGCACAGAAATCCCGAATTAGTTTTGGATTTTTACAATCAAAGACGCCGGCAACTGAAGGAAGTAAAACCCAATTCCGGACATCGGGAATTAGCGCAACTTCAGATTCATTATGACGTTCATATTATCACTCAAAACGTAGATGACCTTCACGAACGAGCGGGCAGCAAAAAGGTTTTGCATTTGCATGGCGAACTTTTAAAAGTAAGAAGCACTAAAAACCCAAAGTTTATTTTAGAGTGGGAAGGCGATTTGAATTTAGGCGATACGGATTCTTTTAATAATCAATTGCGTCCGAATATTGTATGGTTTGGTGAATCTGTACCTGCTTTTGATGAAGCCCTTACAATTACTGAAAGTGCGGATTATTTTGCAGTTATCGGAACTTCATTACAGGTATATCCGGCAGCAGGATTAATAGCTTTTGTGCCTCCACATGTACCTGTTTTCTATATTGATCCTAAACCAATCCAGATTCCTGATTTAAGAAATACATTAGAAACATTTCCACTAGTAGCTTCAGAAGGAGTACTACAATTAAAAAACAGATTATTAGCCGAATTTCAGTAATAAATTCTTCGAATACATAAAAAATCAGCCCACAGATTCAACAGATTCAACGGATAAAAACGGATTTTAAATAACTTTGTCAAAACACAATCTGTGCTAATCTGTAAAAATCAGTTTTATCTGTGTTCCATTTTTTTTTATCGCTAAAATCAATGCTAAAAATAGCCCGGAATTCCTAAAATTCTGCCTATATTTGTGCCTTTCGAAAAAATAAAAACACAATGACGACTTTAAACGAATTGAATGCTATTTCTCCAATTGACGGAAGATATAGAAATAAAACGCTTTCATTAGCTCCTTTTTTCTCTGAAGAAGCTTTAATCAAGTACCGTGTATTGGTAGAAATTGAATATTTTATTGCTTTGTGCGAAGTTCCTTTGCCACAATTAAAAAATGTAAATCCTAATGTATTCGAAAGTTTACGTAACATTTATAAAAATTTCTCTACTGCAGATGCGCTTTGGATTAAAGAAACAGAAAAAGTAACCAATCACGATGTTAAAGCCGTTGAATATTTTATCAAAGATGCCTTTGAAAAATTAGGCTTATCTGAATATAAAGAATTCATCCATTTTGGACTGACTTCTCAGGATATCAACAACACTGCCATTCCGCTTTCTACAAAAGAAGCTTTTGAAAGAGTTTACATGCCTTCTTTAATTGCTTTAATTTCGAAATTAAAAGAATTAAGCGTAGAATGGAAGGACATTCCTTTATTAGCCCGTACTCACGGACAACCGGCTTCTCCTACTCGTTTAGGGAAAGAAATTGCCGTTTTTGTAGAGCGTATCGAAGAACAAATGCGTTTGTTATTCAACATTCCGTTTGCAGCTAAATTTGGTGGAGCAACAGGAAATTACAATGCACATCACGTAGCGTATCCGCAAATAGACTGGAAGCAATTTGGTACTAAATTCGTTCAGGAAAATTTAGGATTACACCATTCATTCCCAACTACACAAATTGAACATTACGATCATTTTGCTGCTTTTTTTGATGCGTTAAAAAGAATCAATACCATCATCATCGATTTAGACCGAGATATCTGGACTTATGTTTCGATGGAATATTTCAAGCAAAAAATCAAAGCAGGAGAAATCGGTTCATCGGCAATGCCACATAAAGTAAACCCGATTGATTTTGAAAACTCAGAAGGAAACTTAGGAATTGCGAATGCTATATTCGAACATTTATCGGCTAAACTACCTATTTCAAGATTGCAACGTGACTTGACTGACAGTACTGTTTTAAGAAATATAGGTGTACCAATGGGACATACTATTATCGCATTTGAAGCCTCGTTAAAAGGATTAAACAAGTTGTTACTGAACGAATCTAAATTCCACGAAGACTTAGAAAACAACTGGGCGGTGGTTGCTGAAGCTATTCAGACTATTTTACGTCGTGAAGCCTATCCAAATCCTTATGAAGCTTTAAAAGGTTTAACCAGAACAAACGAAGCCATTACTAAGAAATCCATGCATGAGTTCATTGGCACACTTGATGTTTCTGATGCCATCAAAACAGAGTTGTTGCAAATTACTCCGGGTAACTTTTTAGGAATCTAATAAGAAAAATTATATTTATTTTTGAAAGCTATCCTAATCGATAGCTTTTTTTATAAATATATTTATAATTAATTCTGAAATAGGAAATAAAAACTGCTTTTACTATATTTAGCAGAATTGTAAAAATAAACAATATTATTATGAGTACAGTTTCCGCAGCTGTTGAAGCATCTCAACATTTAAAACCCTTAATCAGCGATTTAGGTTTAATACTTATGACCGCAGGTATTGCCGTGCTGCTTTTTAAAATAATTAAACAACCGTTAGTCCTGGGCTACTTAATAGCCGGATTTTTAGCGGGAAATCATTTTGATTTTTTTCCATCGATAAAGGATGTTCACAGCGTTGAAGTCTGGGCTGAGATAGGAGTAATATTTTTATTATTTAGCTTAGGGCTCGAATTTAGTTTCAAGAAGCTCATGAAAGTGGGCGGAACAGCCTCAATTACTGCCATAACCCAGATTATAGCGATGGTACTCATAGGCTATCTGGTAGGAAAATGGATGGGATGGAAAGAAATGGATTGTATCTTTCTGGGCGTGATTCTCTCGATATCCTCAACAACGATTATCCTTAAAACTTTTGATGAATTAGGAGTAAAAGCCCAGCAATTTGCCGGAATAGTAATCGGTTCGCTTATTGTACAAGACATTGTTGCCATTTTAATGATGGTATTACTATCTACAGTTGCTGTTAGTCAGCAGTTTTCCGGTAGCGAATTATTGCTTTCTGTACTTAAACTAGGTTTTTTCCTGATTGCCTGGTTTGTGGGCGGAATCTTTTTTATTCCTACATTGCTAAAAAAGACCAAACACCTGCTAACAGATGAAATGATGCTCATTCTTTCATTAGCTTTGTGTTTAATGATGGTAATTTTAGCTTCAAATGTTGGATTTTCTCCGGCTTTAGGAGCGTTTATAATGGGATCTATCATTGCCGAAACTACTCAGGCAGAACACATCGAACATTTAATAAAACCGGTAAAAGATTTATTTGGTGCCGTATTTTTTGTATCCGTAGGAATGTTAATCAATCCCGAAACCTTATATGAATATGCTGTTCCTGTGATTATACTGACTTTGATTACTATTTTTGGTCAGTCTATCAGCTCCACTGTTGGTGCGCTAATTTCGGGGCAACCGCTAAAACAGTCGGTACAAACAGGGATGAGTTTATCTCAAATAGGTGAATTCTCTTTTATCATTGCTACTCTGGGAATGTCGATGAATGTAACCAGTAATTTTCTCTATCCGGTAGTGGTGGCGGTATCTGCGGTAACAACATTTACAACGCCTTTTATGGTGAAAATGGCTGTTCCTTTTTCGGGTTATTTAGAAAAAAAATTACCCCGAAAATGGGTAAAAAGAATTGCCCGCTACAGTACAAATGCTCAGGCCATACGTTCTGTAAGTACCTGGCAAATAGTTATAAGAGCTCATTTACTGCAAATCATATTGCACACTATTATCATTACATCCGTGATTTTGATGTCTTCTAAATTTGTGTTGCCTTTAGTCGAAAATTCTAAATTTGGAAACACAATTGCAGCATTGATTACGATGATTATTATTTCGCCGTTTTTATGGGCACTCTCGCTGCGAAGGGTTGCCGTAAAAGAAGTGGACATGCTATTCGAAGAAAAAAAATACCGTGGGCCTATTTTAATGCTTTTCTTCTTCCGGATGGGACTGGCAGTATTTTATATCGGTTTTTTATTAAATATCTTTTTCTCTCCGGTTATTGCTTTTTTCGCACTGGTAACCGCAATTGTTATTTATTTATTTTTTCCAAAGAAATTACACGAACAATATCATAAAATTGAAAGCCATTTCCTGACTAATCTGAACGACAGAGAAGAAAAGAAAATAGACCGCCGTTATGCTAATTTAACGCCCTGGGACGGACACATGGCCACTTTTGAAATTGCAAGAGAATCAAATTTAGCCGGTAAAACACTTCGTGATATTAAAATGAGGGAATTAGTAGGTGTCAATATTGCTTACATTAAGCGAGGGGAAATTATTATTCAGATTCCCAATAAAACCGAAAGACTCTTTCCCGGTGATGAAATATGCGTTATTGGAACGGATGCACAAATTAAAGAGTTCTCTAACTTTTTAACGCAACATGAAATTGAAATCCCGACAAAAGTAACGGATGAAATTATTTTACGCCAAATTGAACTTACAAATGATGAGTTCATTGGACAAAGTGTAGGACAATCAAAACTTAGAGAACGCACTCATGGTTTATT
The DNA here is from genome assembly GCF_900142775.1 of Flavobacterium flevense. Classification (GTDB taxonomy): domain Bacteria; phylum Bacteroidota; class Bacteroidia; order Flavobacteriales; family Flavobacteriaceae; genus Flavobacterium; species Flavobacterium flevense. The sequence goes on along the minus strand of NZ_FRCC01000007.1, from coordinate 52,127 downwards.
AGTAGGAATAGAACGAAAAGGGCAACGATTGCTCAATCCTGAATCTCATATTGTTCTTGAAAAAAATGACTTACTGTGGATTGTAGGAGATAAAAAACTATTAGCAGAAACATTCCAGGACTAATTTTTTCGAAATTTAGTTTTTTATAAAAGTAAAATGCCTGAACGATTTATTTGTTCAGGCATTTTTTGTTTTTAAACCAAAAAATAAAAGTATTATATGGCTTTTTTCAATTGAATTTTGAGTAATTTTATAGTAGTAAGACAACAAAAACCAAATCAGATTTTGATATTTCCCTAAGGAAATTCTATAAGAGCGCTAACGAAATAGTAATTAAAAATAATTCAATATGGCATTTATAGACTATTACAAAATATTAGAAATAGACAAAAAAGCAACTGATGCCGAAATAAAAAAGGCTTACCGGAAACTAGCCCGAAAATACCATCCCGACATCAATCCTAATGATAAAGAAGCGGAGCAAAAATTCAAACAAATAAACGAAGCCAACGAAGTTTTAGGCAATGCTGAAAAGAGGAAAAAATATGATGCTTACGGTGAAAACTGGCAACATGCTTCAGAGTTTGAAAAAGCAAATCAGCAACAGAGATATTACAGTAAAAGTCAATCCGATGAAGATTTCAATTCTTACGGAAGAGACGGTGACGATTATTCTGATTTTTTTGATTCGCTTTTTGGAAATAACAGCAGAAGCCGCGGCAGAAGTCATGCCTTTAAAGGTTCCGATTTCAGCAGTGAATTGCAATTAAATTTAGAAGATGCTTACACAACGCACAAACAAACAATTACTGTAAATGACAAGAATATTCGTTTTACCATTCCGGCAGGTATCGAGAACGGACAAACAATCAAAATTGCCGGACATGGTGGTGAAGGCAGCGGCGGTGGTCCTAAAGGGGATTTATACATTACTTTTTCAATTAACAATCATCCTGTTTTTAAAAGAGATAAAGAAAACCTCTATGTAACAGAAACCATTGATTTATACAAAGCCGTATTAGGAGGAGAAATCACCGTAGCGACATTTGACGGAAAAGTAAAATTAAAAATAAATCCCGGAACCCAAAATGGTGCTAAGGTAAAACTGAAAGGAAAAGGCTTTCCTGTTTACAAAAAAGAAGGAGAATTTGGCGATTTATACATTACATTCCAAATCAAAATCCCAACGAATCTTTCGAATAAAGAAACTGAATTATTTACTGAACTTTCTAAATTAAGAACATCATGAATACCGAAAATTTTATTCCTCTAAATACACTCTGTCAACATTATAAATTAGAAGTAAACTTTTTTAATACTTTGAATGAAAATGGTCTGATAGAAATTCAGTTTGTAGACCATGTTCAATATGTTCACAAAGAATCAATTTATGAAATTGAAAAGATAGTACGCATGCACAAAGAATTAGAGGTAAATATTGAAGGAATCGACGTTGTACTGAACTTACTTCAAAAAATTGACGCTTTACAGACCGAATTATTAAAAGTTAGAAACCGCCTTTTATTATATGAAAATTAAATTACTGTTTGTTTCGTAACCTTATAAAAAAACAACTGATTTTAAAGCTTTTATAACAATTCTAAAAAAAAGAGTGTGCAACAACTCAAAAAAATAACTTAAAACCAATTCGCAAAGTCTTTAAATTATATTTTTTTTTATATTTTAACATCTGAATAAAGCATATTTCAGCTTAAAGATACCATCTGGTTCACATTCTTGACTCTTATATGGTATAAAAAATAGAATATATGACAATTATAATTTCACTTTGCATCTTATTATTGGTTTCTTATTTATTTGATCTCAGCGCTTCAAAAACAAAAATTCCTTCTGTTATTTTGTTGCTGCTTTTAGGTTGGATAGTAAAAGAAATAACTACTTTTTTCGTCATAGAACTTCCTGATTTAAGTTCTACCCTACCCATTTTAGGAACACTGGGTTTAATTTTAATTGTACTGGAAGGATCCTTAGAGCTGGAATTAAATAAATCCAAAATCAGTCTGATAAAAAAATCTACTTTAGGCTCTTTTTTACCATTAATTGCCATGGCTTTTGCCCTTGCCTATCTTTTTTATTATTACACTGAATATGATTTTAAAACCTGTCTAAGCAATGCTATTCCGTTTTGTGTAATTAGTAGTTCAATAGCTATTCCCAGTGTTCGTAATTTACGTCAAAGTCACAAAGAATTTGTCATCTATGAAAGTAGTTTATCCGATATCTTTGGGGTTATCTTTTTTAATTTCATGGCTTTCAACACTAGTTTTGGAGTCCATACATTTGCTTATTTTTGTTTAGAAATTATAATTATCATTATTATTTCTTTTGTTGCTACTATTTTACTTTCCTTTCTTTTAAATAAAATAGACCATCACATCAAGTTTGTCCCAATTGTTTTGCTTATCATATTGATTTATGAAATTTCTAAAATATTTCATTTACCGGCTCTTGTTTTCATCATGGTTTTTGGATTATCTATAGGAAACTTAGACGAATTAAAACATTACCGATGGGCACATCAGTTCAGGCTGGATTTGTTAAACAAAGAGGTTCAAAAATTTAAAGAGTTAATTATTGAAGCTACTTTTTTAATCAGAGCTTTGTTCTTTTTACTGTTTGGTTACCTGATCAAAACCTCTGAAATCATTAATCCGGATTCCATTCTTTGGGCTTTAGTTATTGTGGGAATCATTCTTATTTTGCGTTTTTTACAATTAAAAATTTCGAAAATCCCCTTATTCCCTTTATTATTTGTTGCTCCCAGAGGATTAATTACCATCCTTTTATTTTTATCCATCGTTCCGGAAAGTCAAATTCCTTTAGTGAATCAATCTCTTATTATACAGGTAATTCTTTTAACCGCAATAATTATGATGTTAGGAATTATGTTTACCTCTATTAAAAGAAAAAGATCGATTCAGGAAACAAGAAAATTGCTACATCAACAGGAAAATGAATTATAATGCAATTTTATCTTTCCTTTTTGTATACATTTTGAGATAAAATCACTCCTCCTAAAACTGATTTATTAAAAACAAATCGGTTTTAAACTAAAATCAGTATTTTTTTTATTCGAAAGAAAAACAAAAAAAACCAGCAAAATCAGTAGTTCACAGACAAATCACCTGTTTCGACTAAAAAAAAATTAAATTTTTCGTTGTAACATTTGTATATACAAATAAAAAAAGTGTTACATTTGTACCAACAAACAAAACAAGTATTGGAATGAAAATTGAAGATGAAATAAAAAGTACCGTTGCATTAAATATTTCAAAAAAAATTATTCTCAATATCATGTATACACAGAATATTTTAAGTGAAAAATTTAATGAGATTTTGAAACCTTATGATTTATCAGGGGAACAATACAATGTATTGCGAATTTTGAGAGGTCAAAAAGGAAATCCTGCTAATATGTGCGTGATTCAGGAGCGAATGGTGGCAAAAACCAGTAACACAACAAGACTGGTAGATAAGCTATTGTTAAAAGAATTAGTTACCCGAAATGTTTGCCCTGATAACAGACGTAAAATTGAAGTACTGATTACACAAAAAGGATTAGATGTTTTAAGCGAATTAGATCCTAAAGTAAATGCACACGAAAATGCGATGACAAGCAATTTAAACACAACAGAATTAGAACAATTAAATACATTACTGGAAAAATACCGAAATAAATAAAACAATCATGAGCAATTTTATAGAAAATCAAAACTGGAGATACGCAACAAAGAAATTTGATGCAACCAAAAAAATAGCAACAGAAGATTTAAACATCCTGAAAGAAGCAATTCGTTTAAGCTCCTCATCTTACGGATTACAGCCTTACCAAATAATTATTGTTGAAAATCCTGAACTAAGAGCTAAAATTCAACCTGCAGCCTGGGGACAATCTCAAATTACAGAAGCCTCTCACCTTATTATTTTTGCAAATAAAACAAAACTGGAAAATACGGATATTGATGATTACATTAATACTATTAGTACAGTAAGAAACATTCCTGTTGCATCAATAGAAGGTTACGGCGATTTTATGAAATCAAAAATTGTAAGTTTACCGGATGATTCAAAAAATATCTGGACTTCAAAACAAACTTACTTAGCATTAGGCAACTTATTGAATGCTGCTGCTGAATTAAAAATTGACGTAACGCCTATGGAAGGATTTGTTCCGGAACAGGTAAATGAAATTTTAGGGTTGGAAAAATTAAACCTTAACACTTCGCTTATTGCAACATTAGGTTACAGACACGAAGCAGATGACACACAACATTATAAAAAAGTCAGAAAATCAGAAGAAGAATTATTTATCACTCTATAATTATTAATTAAAATCAAATTTAAAACAAAATGAAAAATTTAAAAACAATTGCAGTAGCATTATTCGTAGCAGTAGCAAGCATTTCAGTAAATGCACAAACTAAAAAAATTGACACTAAAGCCTCTACTATCAAATGGGTAGGTAAAAAAGTAACCGGAGAACACTCAGGAACAGTAAACTTTAAAGATGGTGCTGTAGTATTTAAAGGAAAAAAATTAGCAGGTGGTTCTTTTACTGTTGACATGACTTCTCTTACTGCCACTGATTTAACTGGTGAATACCAAGGAAAATTAAACGGTCACCTTAAAGCGGATGATTTCTTTGGAACAGATAAATACCCAACAGCTACTTTAGTTTTCAAAAAAATTGGAAGTAAAGCAAAAGATATTTACAATGTAACTGCTGATTTAACAATCAAAGGAATCACTAAACCGGTTAATTTTGATATTACTGTAAAAGGAAATACTGCCACAACAGCTTTCAATGTTGACAGAACTAAATATGACATTAAATACGGTTCTGGAAATTTCTTTGAAGGTTTAGGAGACAAAACAATCAATGACGAATTTGAATTAGCAGTAGCTTTAAAATTCTAATACATACCCATTTTACTTAAGACAGCCCCGGCATTTACTTGTCGGGGTTTCTTTTTTGCCAAAATTTTGCTTTTTTTTCGAATTAAACGTCATTTTTTTATTTTATAGTATTTGAAAATTAAAATTACATTACTATATTTGCAACATGAAAACAATTATAAATAATACTTGGTGGTGGAACAATTTACGTCAATAGTCGTGAACTAAGCTCCTATGGTATTATTATCTATAAATATATAAAGGCTTGTCATCACGACAGGCCTTTTTTTTATGCCAAACGAATTAAAACAAATGCTTACAAATTTTAAATTTATTCCAATTGAAACAATTTAAACTAAATACAAAATTCAAGCAAATACTGGCTGACACGATCACTCCTGTTAGTGTGTATTTTAAAATAAGAGATAAATTTCCTAACAGTCTTTTGCTGGAAAGCAGCGATTATCACGGAAACGATAATAGTTTTTCTTATATCTGTTGCAACCCGATTGCTTCGATAAAAATTGAAAACGAAACTATTTTCAAACAATTTCCTGACGGAACTACCGAAACAATTGCTATCGATGCACAAACCAATATTCCGGAAGTAATTCAGCAATTCTCAGGACAATTCCAATCAGAGAAAAACAGTTTCAAATTCATCTACAATGGATTGTTTGGATACATTTCTTATGATGCCGTTCGTTATTTTGAAAAAGTAACCATCGCTAAAAAAGAAAACAGCAATACCATTCCGGATGTATATTATGCAGTTTACCAAAATATTATTGCCATCAATCATTTTAAAAATGAGGCTTATATTTTCTGTCACAGTCTGGATGAGCGAAACAATATTGCTGAAATTGAGCAATTAATGCAATCCAGAAATATTCCTTCGTATAAATTCACAAAAGAAGGTGAAGGTTTTTCGAATTTAACTGACGAAGAATTCAAACACAATGTAGCTTTAGCTAAAAAACATTGTTTCCGTGGAGATGTGTTCCAATTGGTTCTTTCCAGACGATTTACTCAAGGTTTTAAAGGAGATGAATTTAATGTGTACAGAGCTTTAAGAAGTATCAACCCATCCCCTTACCTGTTCTTTTTTGATTATGGTGATTTTAAAATATTTGGTTCTTCGCCTGAAGCCCAAATTATCGTAAAAGACCGTAAAGCAGAAATTCATCCCATTGCCGGAACATTTAAAAGAACAGGTGATGATGAAAAAGATGCGGTTTTAGCCAAACAATTATCAGAAGATAAAAAAGAAAACAGCGAACATGTAATGCTTGTTGATTTGGCTCGAAATGATTTGAGTCGTCACGGACACAATGTAAATGTAGAGCGTTACAGAGAAGTTCAGTTTTTCTCCCATGTAATCCACCTGGTTTCAAAAGTTACGGGCCATTTGCATGACAATGCCACCGCTATGCAGGTGGTTGCCGATACTTTCCCTGCCGGAACTTTAAGCGGTGCTCCAAAACACAGAGCCATGCAGCTAATTGAGGATTACGAAAAAACAAATCGTAATTTTTATGGTGGTGCTATCGGTTTTATGGATTTTGAAGGCAATTTTAATCACGCCATTATGATTCGTACTTTCCTGAGCAAAAACCATCAATTGCATTCTCAAGCCGGAGCCGGAATCGTAGCCAGCTCTGATGAAGAAAGCGAAATGCAGGAAGTATATAACAAATTAAGAGCCTTAAATACGGCTTTGGATTTAGCAGAAACAATATAATCCCCTCCTCTCCCGAAGCCTCAGGACTTCCCAAAGGAGATAAAGCGAGACTAAAATAAAAAAATAAAAAATATTAAAAACCTATATTCCCTCAATAGGTTCTCCCCTCTTCGGAGGGTTGGGGGAGAAAAAATGAAGAAAATACTAGTTATAGATAATTACGATAGTTTCACGTACAATTTAGTGCATTATCTGGAAGATTTGAATTGTGAGGTTACGGTGTACAGAAATGACGAATTCGAATTAGACGAAATTGCTCATTTCGACAAAATCCTTTTGTCTCCCGGACCGGGAATTCCTGATGAAGCCGGTTTGTTGAAACCTGTTATTGCAAAATATGGCGCTACCAAAAGTATTTTTGGCGTTTGCCTGGGTCAGCAAGCGATTGGCGAAGTTTATGGCGGAACACTTTCTAACTTAGACAAAGTCTATCACGGTGTGGCTACAAAAGTAAAAACGGTGGTTAACGATGAAATTTTATTTCAGGGATTAGAGAACGAATTTGAAGTAGGCCGTTACCATTCATGGGTGGTTGATGCCACGCTACCGGAAAGTTTAGAAGCGACTTCTTTTGACGAAAATGGTCAGCTAATGTCTTTGCGTCACAAAACGTATGATGTTCGCGGAGTTCAGTTTCATCCGGAAAGTGTGTTGACTCCTAATGGAAAGAAAATGCTTGAAAACTGGGTGAATTCATAGTACTCAGTTAGCAGTTCCGATAGTTATCGGAATTAGTATTCAGTTAATAAAAACTCAGAACCTTAGTTCCTTAGATTCTTAGCAACTTAAAAAAAATGAAAAACATATTAAACAGATTAATCAATAACGAATTGCTTTCGAAAGAAGAGGCTAAAAATGTTCTGGTTAACATTTCTAATGGAGACTATAACAGCAGCCAAATTGCAGCTTTTCTAACGGTTTACATGATGCGAAGCATAAGCATTGAAGAGTTGGCCGGCTTTAGAGAAGCACTTCAGGAATTATGTGTTCGCATTGATTTATCCGATTATAATACCATTGATTTAGTAGGTACCGGAGGAGATGGAAAAGACACTTTCAACATTTCTACTTTAGCCTCTTTTATAACTGCAGGAGCAGGAATTAAAGTGACCAAACACGGGAATTACGGAGTTTCTTCTATTACGGGGTCCAGTAACGTAATGGAAAGTTTAGGCATTAAATTCAGTAATGATTCTGATTTTCTAAAAAAATGTGTGGATCAGGCGGGAATTTGTATTCTTCATGCTCCGTTATTCCACCCCGCTATGAAAAACGTGGGACCTATTCGAAAAGAATTAGGCGTAAGAACCATTTTTAATATTTTGGGACCAATGATCAATCCATCCTTTCCTAAAAACCAATTATTAGGTGTTTTTAATCTTGAATTGGCTCGAATGTATGCTTATCTTTATCAAAATACCGATAGTAATTTTACCATTGTACATGCGTTAGATGGATATGATGAAGTTTCTTTAACCGGAGCTACAAAAGTAATTACACATAGTACCGAAGGAATGATTAATCCGGAAGATTTTGGCGTTCGATTAATCCAACAAAGCGAAATTGAAGGCGGGAAAACCGTGGAGGAATCGGCTCAGATGTTTCTCAACATTATTTCCGGAAAAGGTACTGAAGCGCAAAATAATGTGGTTTGTGCCAATGCTGCGATGGCAATTGCTACCGTAACAGGATGTACGCCTTTTCAAGGATTTGAACAAGCTCAAGAAAGCTTATTCTCCGGAAAAGGATTAGTGGCTTTGAAAAAATTACAAGAGTTATCTCTTTAAAATAAAAACTAAGTACCTCAGTATCTTAGAAACTTAGCATCTTAAAAAAATGAACATACTAGATAAAATAATCGTTGACAAGAAAAGAGAAGTCATTCTTAAAAAATCAATCATTCCGGTTTCACAATTGGAAGCTTCGATTTTCTTTGAGAAAAAGACAATTTCTTTAAGCAACAATTTAAGAAACAGCAATTCTGGAATCATTGCAGAACACAAACGTCGTTCGCCTTCTAAAGCCGAAATTAATTATGGTTTTACGGTGGAAGAAGTAGTAAAAGGCTATGAAAGTGCCGGAGCTTGCGGAATTTCAGTTTTAACAGACGGAAAATATTTTGGTGGTTCTCTGGACGATTTATTATTGGCAAGAGCCTCAGTAAATATTCCGTTATTGCGAAAAGAATTCATTGTGGACGAATACCAAATCCTGGAAGCTAAAGCCCACGGAGCCGATTTGATTTTGCTAATCGCAGCGGTTTTAACCCGCGAAGAAATCAAATCTTTATCAGAATTTGCCAAAAGCTTAGAATTAGAAGTTTTATTAGAAGTTCACAATCAGGAAGAATTAGAAAAATCCATCATGCCTACACTGGATATGATCGGTGTAAACAACCGAAACTTAAAAACATTCGAAGTAAGTCTGGATTTCAGTAAGCAATTAGCTGATCAAATTCCGAATGAGTTTGTAAAAGTTTCTGAAAGCGGTATCAGCTCAGTGGATGCTATCAACGAACTAAAACCTTATGGTTACAAAGGATTTTTAATAGGTGAAAACTTCATGAAAACGGACAATGCTGGTAAAGCCGCAACGGAGTTTATTGAGAAGTTGGGAGTTAGAAGTTAGAAGTTGGGAGATGGAAGTTACAAGCTATCAGCTTAAGCAAGCCTGGAAGTTTCTAAACTTTTCGAAAAAACTTCGTGAATCTTTGCGGTAAAAAAATTAGAAATTAGATTTCAGATTTTAGAAGGCAGAAAAAAACTTTGCGAACCTTTGCGAAAAAACTTCGTGAATCTTTGCGGTAAAAAAAAATAGAACTAAATGAAAACCAAAATCTGCGGCATGAAATATCCCGATAATATTCTCGAGACAGGCTCGCTCCTGCCCGATTATATGGGATTTATATTCTGGGAAAAATCGGCTCGTTATTTTGATGGTGTTATTCCTGAGTTAGCTAAATCCATTAAAAAAACCGGTGTTTTTGTCAATGAAACCATCGAAAATATAATTGATAAAGTTCAAAAACATAATTTACAGGCAGTTCAGTTGCATGGAAAAGAATCTGTAGATTTTTGTTTAAATTTGAAAACTGAATTTCAAAATCTGAAACTTCCTATTGAAATTATAAAAGTATTTTCGGTAGCCGATGATTTTGATTTTTCTGTACTTGCACCATTTGAAGCCGTTTGTGACTATTTTCTTTTTGATACCAAAGGAAAATTACCCGGAGGAAACGGAACCACATTTGACTGGAAAGTTTTAGAGCAATATCCTTCTCAAAAACCATTTTTCCTGAGTGGCGGAATAGGAATTGATGAAATAGATGCTGTTAATGAAATAATAAAAACTAATTTACCGGTTTATGCTATTGATGTAAACAGTAAATTTGAAATAGAACCGGGATTAAAAAACGTACAATTATGTAAAGATGCGCTACAACGCATTGCTACCAATAAAACAAATAAAATGTCATACAACGTTGATGAAAAAGGCTATTATGGCCAGTTTGGAGGAGCTTACATTCCTGAAATGTTATATCCTAATGTTGAGGAATTACGCCAACAATATTTAAAAATCATGGCCGAACCCGATTTTAAGGCGGAGTTTGACCAATTATTAAAAGATTATGTAGGACGCCCTAGTCCGTTGTATTTTGCCAAACGTCTTTCTGAAAAGCACAATACTAAAATCTACCTGAAAAGAGAAGATTTAAATCATACCGGAGCACACAAAATCAACAATACCATCGGACAGATTTTAGTAGCTAAAAAACTGGGTAAAAAACGCATCATTGCCGAAACCGGTGCCGGACAACACGGTGTGGCAACTGCTACCGTTTGTGCTTTAATGGGATTGGAATGTATTGTATATATGGGCGAAATTGACATTGCCCGTCAGGCTCCAAATGTTGCCCGTATGAAAATGCTGGGTGCAACAGTTCGTCCGGCTCTTTCGGGTTCAAGAACCTTAAAAGACGCCACTAACGAGGCTATTCGCGACTGGATTAACAATCCTGTTGACACCCATTATATTATTGGTTCCGCCATTGGGCCGCATCCTTATCCGGATATGGTAACCCGTTTTCAAAGTATCATTTCTGAGGAAATAAAATGGCAGTTAAAAGAAAAAGAAGGACGTGAAAATCCTGATTATGTAGTGGCCTGTATTGGTGGCGGTAGTAATGCTGCCGGTACTTTTTACCACTTTTTACACGAACCCGAAGTAGGAATTATTGCCGTAGAAGCCGCCGGTAAAGGAATTCATTCCGGACACAGTGCTGCTACAAGCAAACTGGGAAAAGTAGGTATCATTCACGGTTGTAAAACCCTTTTGATGCAAACTCCAGATGGACAAATCACCGAGCCTTATTCTATTTCGGCAGGTTTAGATTATCCTGGTGTTGGTCCTATGCACGCCCATTTGGCCGAAACAGGTCGTGCCGAGTTTTTCTCCGTAACTGATGATGATGCTATGGACGCCGGACTTGAATTAAGCAAACTCGAAGGCATTATTCCGGCAATCGAATCTTCGCACGCTTTAGCCGTGCTGAACGATAAAAAATTCAAACCCGAAGATGTAGTTGTCATTTGTCTTTCAGGACGAGGTGATAAGGATTTAAGCAATTATATCGAGCATTTTAAAATTTAACAGGGCGTTACCCCTTAGAAAAAAAGGGGTCGGGCTGTATGCTCCCGCTTCCCGATGAAAAATCGGGAGAGCTCCGCTGCCATCCCTAACGCAAAAACTAATAAAGAACGTTCAATTATCAAACCAGAACAAATGGAAAAATTATTCGCTTACGGAACTTTAAAAGACAAAGACATTCAGGAAAATATATTTGGACGCTCTCTAAAAGGAGTTCCAGACAAATTAGTCGGTTTTGTAATTAACTATATCGAAATTGAAGAAGAATTTGGAATAGAAAAATACCCAATAATTGTTGCTACCGAAAATCCAGACGATATTGTTACGGGATTAGTATATGATATTTCTGAAGAAGATGTACATCTTGCAGATACCTACGAAGGTTTGCATTACAAACGCATCGAAGTAACCTTAGAATCGCTGCAAACGGCTTGGGCGTATATTGTTACTAATTAACAACAAACTAACACACAGTTTGTCATTCCGAGGAACGAAGGAATCTCACTATCTAAATCACTTAATGTGATTCCTTCGTTCCTCGGAATGACTAACTCGACGGATTTTAGGCTTTAAAAAAAATACAATGAACAGAATCGAACAAAAATTACAGGAAGATAAAAAGATCCTTTCCATCTACTTTTCGGCGGGATATCCTAACTTAAACGATACGGTACAAATTATCCAGGATCTGGAAAAGAACGGAATAGACATGATTGAAATTGGTTTGCCTTTCAGCGATCCATTAGCCGATGGTCCTACCATTCAAGCCAGTTCTACCGCTGCTTTACACAACGGAATGACTACCCAAATTTTGTTTGACCAACTCAAAGACATCCGTAAAACAGTTGCTATTCCGTTAGTAATCATGGGATATTTCAACCCGATGTTGCAATTTGGTGTGGAGGCTTTTTGTGCAAAATGTGCCGAAGTTGGTATTGATGGATTAATCATTCCTGACCTTCCGGTAGATGTATATGCGGAAGAATACAAAGCGACTTTTGACAAGTATGGTTTGATTAATATATTCCTGATTACACCGCAAACATCTCATGAGCGTATTCGTTTTATAGACAGCGTTTCCAGCGGATTTATCTATATGGTAAGCTCGGCTAGTGTTACAGGATCTTCAGCTGGTTTTGGAAGCACACAGGAAGACTATTTCAAACGCATTGCCAATTTGAACTTGAAAAACCCACAAATTGTAGGCTTCGGAATCAATAATGCCGAAACGTTCAACCAGGCTACACAATATGCCAAAGGCGCTATTATTGGTAGCGCATTTATCACTCACTTAAAAGAAAATGGAAGCGGAAAAATTGCTGATTTTGTAAAAGCAATTCGATAGTTTTACTTCTTATAAATTTATTTTACCGCAGATTCGCAGATTAAAATTTTGTGAATTTGCGGTATTTTTTTTATGGCGATAGTTCATTCCTATTACAGTTTCTTTTATAACCGCAAATTACACAGATTAACACAGATTATTTTTTTATGTGTTTATTTCAATTCTTCCAAAAAATGATTAAAAAAGAACTGGAAATCCAGTTGGAAACGCTAAGGGAAATTCAAAAAATAAAGTTAGCCAGCTATTTTTTGTAAGATTTTTTTATATATTAGCTAAGAAAATAAACTCTAACGTTTATCACACAAAGCAACCCGATTTTAGGGAGATTGTAGCCATTTATGGCTGCTATATAAAGTTAGCGGTCATTGTAAACAGACACACGAAATGAAATTTAGACTATTATTCTTAATATTACTTATAACTAGAATTGGCTATGCTCAAAGTGAAAAACTTAACGAGTACAAAGTAGCAAATATCAATAATATTATAACTTTTTTCAAAGAGAAAAACATTGATAGCATTTCAAGTATAATTAATCTCCCTTTACACAGAGAATATCCAATACCTAGCATAAAAAACAAGGAAGAATTTAAACAAAGATTTAACGAAGTCTTTGACAAAACTATCATTGATAAGATTGCTAATTCAAAGATAGAGCAATGGTCAGAAGTAGGTTGGAGAGGAATAATGTTAGACGCAGGTCTTGTGTGGATTAATGACGAAGGAAAAATTTTTGCTGTAACTTATCAAAGCATCTTTGAAAAACAACTACGAAAAGACTTAATATTAAAAGAAAGAGATGTTCTACATAAATCATTAAAAATATTTGAAAGCCCAACATATAAAATAAAGTCTAAAAACTATTTAATCAGAATTGATAAATTATCTGATTACAAATACAGATATTCTTCTTGGAAAATTGGAGAACAAGAATCAACAAAACCAGACATTATTTTAAAAAATGGGAAATGGGAATCTGAAGGAAGCGGAGGAAATCACATTATTTCATTCTCAAATGGAAAGTATATTTACAAAGTTTACAGAAATATCATTGGAAAAGATAATGATCCAGACTTTACCATTGAAGTCGAAAAAAATGGAAAAATAATATTAACGGAAGACGGAACATTAATAACTGAATAAAACAACGAACCGCTAACAGGCGTTTGGCAAGATTGCGAATTTTGTAGTAAATACACGTTTACATTTCGCAAGAAATTTTATCTTAGCCGAAAGTACTCTGTTCCACAGCTCGCAACCTCCCCCAAACTGGTGCTCGATTGCATCGAGTACCTACTTACATTAAAAAACAAATCGTAGCGTTTGTAACGCGGCTCATTAAAAAAATCAATAGAATGAACCTAAAAAAAGTATTCATCATTCCTTTATTTTCTTTACTGTTATCCTTTTCCATTAGTTGCAATCGAACTAAAAAAGAACAGATTCCTAACAAGAAATTAAAAGAAAATGAACATGTGGAAAATTTCACATTATCAAACACATTGTATCTTTTAGCCCCAGAATTTAACGTTGAAAAATGCGAATCATTTGGAGAATGTGATTGTTGTACTAGTAACTATTTATTTTTAGATAATGAAAACTTTATTTGTGTTGATTATTGTTTAGAAGCTGACACTTATTATAGTGGAAAATATAAAATAGAAAATGAAAAAGTACAATTAAAATTTAATTCTGTAATGGTTCAAAAAGAATATAATTGGGAAAGCGAAACTGACACAATCAACGATCAACCTAAATATTTTTATAAAACCGAAAAGTGCAAATCATTTGAAACTATTTGGAGAAAATTTGATTGCAAAGGGAAATATTATTTTAAAAATACCATTACCGAAACCAATTATGCTTCGATTGATAAAACACTAACTGCTAAAAATTTCGTGATTAAACTAAAAGGAGAAGGTATTTGGGATAAGTTATTAAATTAGCTGCGTTGCAAATGCTTCATTTTATAAATTTTATTTAAGTAGATAGTGACCGAAAACAACCAAAAAACCAAACCATGAAACCTTTTTCTTTCTTTAAAACCCTTTTTATATTTTCTGTTATCTTAAGTTTTTCTGGTCAAGTTACTGCAAGCACTGTTTCCGATTCTAAAACTACAGCTTCTTCCAAATTCACTTATACTTTTGGCGAAAAGCCAATTGGAGGAAAAGAAATCTACATTCCTGTTGAATTTAAAAACAATGATTTTGATGCTGACGATAGTGAATGGAGTTATCAAAGAAGTGCTTCTTCGGACAACATTATTGTTTTTTGGGAAAAAGGATTTGGACAATTTCCTGATAAGGTTGCTAACACCAAGCTTTCTGTAGATATCAATACGATATTGGCAAAAGCCGAAAAGTATTATTCTTATTATCGTGACACGATGCAATTTGTGGTAAAAGGAAAGTCAAAAACTGATCAATACCGAATGATTATCATACTGCGTTATCAGGAAGAATGGTTGGCCACCGGAGCGGGTTATGACAATGTTATTGGGGCTTTATGGGTTAATCCCTGGGCATTAAGAACCGATTCGGCTTTAGCGCATGAGTTTGGTCATACTTTTCAATATCAAACCGCCTGCGATGGAAATTATGGTTTTAGAGATCAAAATTATGTGGGGCAATTTTGGGAGCAATGTGCACAATTCATGTCCTGGCAAATCAATAACAGCAGTTTCACACGGGAGATTCCTCATTTTTTAGAAAATGCACACAAACATTTCTCACATGAAGATTACCGATACCAATCGATGTATTTTATGGAATTTTGGAAACAAAAACACGGAATAGAATTTTTAGGAAAACTATGGCGAGGTGCTAAAGTTCCGGAACATCCGCTGCAAACTTATAAAAGAATTACAGGAATCAATCAGGAACAATTGAATGATGAATTTTTTGAATATGCCTGCAAAAATGTTGCCTGGGATTATCCTTTAGGAAACCACAATAGGTCTTTTATTAAAGGATTGTCTGCTGTGGATCAAAAAAAACACAGCCATCATACATCTCTTGAAGTTGCTAAAAATGGTTATTATCGAATAGCCAACAAGCAAATTCCTCAAGCTTATGGTTACAATGCCATCCCACTTAGTATTCCGAAATCAGGAACCAAAGTCGCTGTTGATTTCGAAGGATTAAAAGGACAATGGTCTTCTATAGAAGGATGGCGTTATGGTTTTGTTGTTATTAAAGAAAATGACGCTGCAGTTTATGGTAAAATGAAAAAAGACAAACAAGGTACTGCCAAAATCACCATACCCGAAGGAGCCAAAGAACTTTGGTTAGTAGTAACGGGAGCTGCCAGCGAACACAGAAACCATGTTTGGGATGACAAACTGGATAACGACGAAAATTTTCCGTATCAAGTTAAATTTACAAATACCACTATTCAATAACTGAAACGGTTTTACTTTTATAAGTCATTAAAAATCTGAAAATTACAATCAAAAAACAACTTACTTTACCCTAACTACTACTTTTCCTTTGGCACGACCACTTTCAACATAAGCTAAAGCATCATTTGTTTGTTCGAACGGAAAAACCTTATCTAAAACCGGCTTTATTGCTCCCGATTCAATCAGGGATGTAATTTGGCTTAGTTGTGTTCCATCTGCTTTCATAAAAAGAAAAGAATAGTTCACGCCCAGTTTTTTCGCCTTTTTACGAATTCCGGAACTTATAAGAGACAAAATGACTTTGACAAACCAAGGTGCTCCAATTGCTTTTGCAAAATCGGCTGTAGGCGGTCCGGAAATAGAGATTACTTTTCCTCCAGGTTTTACAATTCGCAATGATTTTTCTAAGGTATTGGTATCCTGACTATTCAATACCACATCATACTCTTTCAGAATAGTTTCAAAATCCTGTGTTTTATAATCAATCAGCACATCAGCTCCAAGGTTTTTAAGCATTTCAAAACTTTTTTCACTGGCTGTAGTAGCTACAGTAGCTCCCAGATGTTTGGCTAACTGAATGGCAATTGTTCCCACACCACCTGATCCTGCCTGAATAAATACTTTTTGCCCTTTTTGAAGTTTTGCATTTTCAACAAAAGCCTGCCAGACCGTTAAAGCCACTAATGGAATGGATGCTGCTTCTTCGATAGAAATATTCTGAGGTTTTAATGCCACATCCTTTTCATCTATGGCAATAAATTCGGCCAGTGTACCTATGCGAAAATCAGCAACTCTGGCATAAACGGCATCACCTGTTTTAAACTTTGTTACCTTATTCCCTACCTTAGTAATCACGCCTGCCACATCGTGTCCTAAAATTAGCGGAAGCTTATAAGGTAAAATTAATTTGAATTCTCCCGACTTTATTTTAGAATCCAAAACATTCAAACCCGAAGCATGTACTTCTACCAGAACATCATGCTCTTTTACTTCCGGAATAGCCACATTAGCAAGCTGTAAACCTTCTTTTTTGCTGTATTTATTAATGACAAATGCTTTCATTTTACTTTATTTATGAAATTATTATTTTAAAAACTGATGACTTTTCTTTGGATTAATTAAGCCAAAAGTAAACTTTGGAAAAAAGCGATTCAACAGATAAACGACTTTAGTATCTCCCACACGAATGGTGTATTGATCTCTTTTTAATCCGTCAATCAGGCCTTTTACTAATTCTTCAGCACTTATTTTTTTTTCATCTCTTTCTGCAGTCATCTCAGTAGCAACCAGTGGTGGTAATAATTCAAAAACTTTCACATTGCTGTTTGCTATCTTTAAATGTTCTCGAAGTGACTGGGTGTAAAATGCCAATGCCGTTTTAGATGCCGAATAAGTTGCTTCCAGCAATGAAGGTACATAACTTAAAATAGAAGTGGTATTAATAATGGCACTTTCTTTTCTTGATTTTAACATATCCAGAAAAAGGTTATTCAACCGAATGACACCAAAATAATTGACATCCATTTCATAAATAGCTCCTTCCAGATGTTTTTCATTGGTCAAACCTAAATTTAAGGGTGCTACTCCTACTCCCGCATTATTGTATAAAATATCAATGCCACCTATTTCTTTTATTGTATCAAAAAGTAATAGCGCTTCTGCTGGATTTGCCACATCACTTTGTATAGCGGTCAGTTGTGGATATAATTTTTTAGCGGCATCTAACTTCTGCTGATTTCTTCCGGTGATGATAACCTTTGTACCCAAATCTAAAAATTGCCTAGCTGCTTCCAGACCTATTCCCGAAGCGCCTCCTGTAATCAGGATTGTTTTTCCTTTTAAATTCATTGTCTGCTTTTTTAATGGTAAGAAAGTGATTTTCTGGTTACAAAAGTTCTTTTTGAAAAAACTGTTTGGTATCTCCTACCGGTACATCAAATTGATTTTTTTCCAATGCTAAAAACAATTCATCAGCTACTTCTGACGCAGGTATTCCGTTAGCTCCGCCTATTTCTGCTGAGAATTCTGTGTTTACCAATGGCGGATACACTTCATAAATTTGTACATTTTTCACTTCTTCATAAGTATCTCTTAAAGCCACAGTATAACTATGCAAAGCGGCTTTAGTAGCACCATAAGTGGGTAAAAATTTATGACTGGCAAAAACTGAAATTGAGGAAACATTTATAACCGCGGCTGCGGATTTTTCGACTAAATGCGGTAACATCAATTCAGTAAAATGAATCACACTAAAATAATTAGTATTCATTTCGATAGCTGCTTTTTCGTGTGCATTAGTCGTTTCGCTTAGCAAATAGCCAAAAGCGGCTCCGGCATTGTTAATGATGATATTGACACCAAAATAATCTTCCTTTAACTGTTTTGCAATACGAATTCGATCTGCTTCTATAGATAAATCTCCTTGTATGGCGACAGCATTGTCCAATTCTTTTAAGGCTTTTTGTAGACGTTCTTCATTACGTCCATTAATGATAATCTTGTTCCCTGCTGCGCTTAATTTTTTAGCAATAGCCAACCCAATTCCTGCACTTCCTCCGCTTATAAATACGGTACTTCCTGTTGTTTTCATTATTTTCGAAATATTAAATTATTTTAATGTTGGATAATCGGTATATCCTTTTTCACCGGGTGTATAAAAGGTATTTTGGTCTGGTGCATTAAGTGCAGCATCGGTTTTGAATCTTTCAACCAAATCAGGATTTGCAATAAATGGAACTCCAAAAGAAACCAAATCGGCATCGCCATCATTCAAGACTTGAGTTGCAGTTTCTTTATTAAATCCTCTGTTGATAATGATGGTTCCTTTGTATATTTTTCGAAAATGCTTCGCCACTTCCTGAATAGCATCAGAAATACCGGAAACATCCGTAAAAGGTTCAATCAGATGAATGTAAGCCAAACCATAATCGTTTAATCGGTTTACGATATAGTCATACAGCGCAATGCTTTCATCATCAACTAAAATTCCCATGATTCCGTTTAAAGATGGATTAAGGCGAATTGCTACCTTTTTAATATCAACTACTTGTTTCAATTCGTCCAGAATCTCAAACAAAATTCTGGCTCGATTTTCAACAGAACCACCATATTCATCTTCACGTAAGTTGGTGTTTTTGCTGAAGAATTGTTGCAACAAATAACCATTAGCACCGTGAAGTTCTACACCGTCAAAACCTGCTTCGAAAGCATTGATTGCTGCCTGTTTAAAATCGGCAATGGTTCTTTTGATGTCTTCAATAGTCATTGCTTGCGAAGTTTCAGAGGGTTTAAAACCTTCGGCGGTAAAAACCTGTTGATTCGGATTCACAGCTGATGGAGCCAGAGGTTTTTTTCCATTGTGCAAATCAGGATGTGAGTACGCACCGGTATGCCACAATTGAGCCACGATTTTCCCTCCTTTTAGATGAACAGCTCTGGTGGTTAATTTCCAGCCTTCCACTTGTGCTGCAGTATAAATTCCGGGAACGTTGACAACACCTACCGCTTCTTCACTTATAAAAGTACCTTCTGTAATAATCAAGCCTGCCGAAGCTCGTTGTTCATAATACTTTGCCGTAAGTTCAGTCGCTACATTCTCTGGATTATTAGATCGGCTTCTTGTCATAGGAGCCATCACAATTCGGTTAGTTAGTGCTACTCCATTTAGCTGATAAGAATCAAAAATTGATAAATTTTTCATTATGTTTCTAAATTAATTTGTAAATTTGCTTGCGTTTTGCAAGTACAAATATACAAACAACTTTCAATTTGCAAGTGATTTTATAAATTATTTTTTATGGCAACTACAAAAAAAAGATCCGAATGCCCAATTAGCTGCTCTCTGGACGTATGGGGAGACAAATGGTCATTGCTTATTATCAGAGATTTAATGATATTAAAACAATGTACTTATGGGGATTTTCTAAAATCAGATGAAAAAATAGCAACCAATATTCTGGCAGCCCGATTATTAATGCTCGAAGAAAATGGTATCATCAGTAAATCAAACCATCCTGATAGTAAGGCAAAAGTGCTGTACAAACTCACCTTAAAAGGAATTGATCTATTACCTTTAATGATCGAAATAAACCTCTGGGCAGATAAATATTCTATATTACCGGCTGACAGAAAATCTATCCTGGAAGAAATAAAAAAAGACAAAGAAGGATTTATAAAAAATGCAAAAAGTGAATTAAAAAAAGTGATCTGATAAAATTAGCACTGTAAATTAAAAAGGTTACCTAAATTCGTAAATTTGTTTTCCAAATAAAATAAATAGCAGATGTCAATTACAAAAGAATCGGAACTGGAAGGAATGAAAAAAATTAGTGAAGTGGTTGCCACAACACTAAAAATGATGAGGGCTTACGCCAAAGCCGGAATGTCAACTAAAGAACTGGATAATTACGGAGGTACGATTTTAAAGAGTTACGGAGCTAAATCTGCACCTTATGAAACGTACAAATTTCCAGGATATACCTGTATCAGTATCAATCAGGAAGCGGCTCACGGAATTCCATCTGAGAAAAAAATATTGAAAGAAGGTGATTTAATTAACATTGATGTTTCAGCCGAACTTAACGGTTTTTGGTCGGATAACGGTGGATCTTTTGTATTGGGAAAAGACATTCACAACCACCAGCCTCTTGTTGATGCATCAAAAGAAATTTTGAAAAAAGCAATTCAAAACATCAAAGGTGGCGTTCTGATTTCTGAAATTGGTTTTCTAATAGAATCCGAAGCCAAAAAATCCGGATATAAAGTAATCAAAAATTTAGCAGGTCATGGTGTGGGCAGAAGTTTACACGAAAAACCGGAGAATATTTTAAATTACAGGGTAAAAACTAATCGGGAACGATTTAAAAAAAATACCACTGTTGCCATTGAAACTTTTATTTCAACCCATTCCACTATTGCTGTTGGATTAAGAGACGGCTGGACACTAGTAGGAAACAAAGGCGGATTTGTAACACAACACGAACACACGATTTTGATAACCGACAATGCTCCCGTAATTCTTACAGCAGCAAATGAAATCTGGAATTAAAAAGCAAATCTAAAAAACATATAAAATCCGTCTCGTTTAAAAACCGAAACGGATTTTCTGTTTTAATATGTTTTTTTACTATTGCTATTGTCATTAACATTGCAATTGCAGTTTTTTTAACCACAGATTACACAGATTATTTTTAGTATTGTGTTAAAATTCCAAAATCTGTAGCTAAAATTCAAATTGTCTATTTCATTTTGCCATTGCTATTGCCATTGGTATTGCTATTTTTTTAACCGCAGATTACACAGATTACCACAGATTATTTTTGTTATGTTTTATTTTAATTCTTTCAACAATGATTGAAAAAGAGCTGGAAGAAAAGAACACCTATATCGAGAAACTCGAAATCCAGCTGGAAATAATTCAGAAATAAAGTTAGTTAATTAATTTTGTAAGATTTGTCAATATAATTAAATATCACTATTTTCTTTAGAAACTGCTTCAACAACCTCTTTTGAATACTGTTTAAGATCATTTTCCTCTAAAATTTTAATCGTTTTCGGAAGTTTATGAAGTATATCTAAAGCTTTTGTATAATTACTATATAGTTTCCTATCTGATGGTTTACCAACAATAATAGCACATTTATATTGTGCCTTAACTTCACTTTCTAAATCGGTAAATTCCCCTAAATTATTTCGAGCTTTTTGTATAATTCCATCTCCAGTTTTTAAATCAAAACCAACAGGTTTTACTAAATTCCAAACTCCATTTTTCCAAGCAAAATCAAAATTAAAATTACCTGTATTTGTTTTAACATTAAAATCTTTTTGAACTCTATTTTTATTAACAACCTCATAAAATCCAGATTTTCTAAGTTCACTATATAGATGAGAGATAATTTTTGGCTCTTGTGATTGATTATTTGAAGCTTTAATATCTTCAATAAAATATTGCTCAAAAATTATATCTTCTATTATTGATTCATTTATATCTTGAACATCTGTTTTAAAAGTAGAAAATTGCAAAACACTACTATCTATTGGTAAAATATTATGCTGTAAAAACTCTTTTAAGTTAGAATCATTTAACGGAAAAATATCTTCATTAGTTGATTGATATTTCAGTAATCTATTGTGTATCTGTCTTAAATATTCTTTTACTGTTTTTTCAGGAACATTATTATAAATACTTTTAATGCGGCTTAAATTTTTTGAATACTTAAAGGAAAATCTTTGAGAATCACCAAAATATATAAGCACTCCAATATTAACACTTTCGTCTAAAAAAGGCGAGTGTTTATATTTTAAAAGGCAATATGTGTAAAAGTTATCTTTCATTGTATCATTCCTATTAGATAGTTTTTAATGGTCGTTATATTGTTTTTACACCATTCAAAGTACGCAAAATAATCCAATCTTTCTCCATACTCTATGTTAAATCTATCCATATCATCAAACACACTATTTAAACTGTCAATATTTAAAAGACGTAAGTGTTCTAAAAACTCGTCAAAGATATAACTTTTTTCTTTTATTATTTTTAAATGACTAATCAGCGTATGACAATAAAAAGGGTAATTACGTATATTATTCTCATAATTCCTTGATGGTAGCTTATCACTTATAAAGGATAATGTTAACTCGTGATCGATCATCACTAAACTGTCATCATTTATTAAAAGATTTGGTTTTCCTCTAGATCCCCTATCGGAATTTTGCATTAACACATCAAAAGCAAATATGCCTGCTATTTCATAATCTCTTAAAAAACCGAAAGAAACATATGGATTAAATATAACATATTGGTCTATTTTTTTACTGCAAAATTTATAACCTTTATGAAATTTACGCACTTCATTTTCCGAATAGTAACAAGTCAATTTACTTTCCTCAATATTTATGATGCCATATCTAGGAGTTGGTAAATCAAACATCAAAGCCAATTCACACCCTATTATCTCCTTTGCGGTTGGAAATGTATTTATTCCAATATTTCTAAATGGCTTTGCATAATAGATAGACCTTTGATTATCTTTGTCTAATCCCCAAATCTCAAGTGGATAATTAGAACTATCATTTATTTTTCCGTTAATAAGTAACAGTTGTAGCGGGTGCATAAGCTTGTTTTGACAAGCGAAATGTAGGAAATAAATTTTATACTACAATTTTAACTACTAAAATTAATTTATTTTTCACTGTTATTATCTTTATTTTTAAATAAACATATAGCTAAAAGCAAATTGATAATAAAAGACTAATTTACGATATCTATAAAAATACGTCCTAACACACGCTACAAATTTGAACAATTGGTTTAATAGAAAATTGGTTTTGTATTTGGATGATTTGGCAAATCCGAAGAATGGCTTAATTTAATCCCAAACCCGCTGTAGTACCTGAAAGTTATAACACCTTTCCAAAAATCGATGAAACATCAAATTTATACTATAATTTTAGCGTGCATTTTCCTGTCATGCAATCAAAATGATACAAACAAAATGAGTCAAGAAGATAAATTTATATGGAATGTCAAATGGCTGGCTATGAACATAATCGAGCAGATCAAAAAGGAGAAACTGACTATCAGAATTTTCAGAAAGCTTTCGATTTATTTCCTTGGAATGAACAGATTAAAAAAGCAAATAAATATCCTGATAAAGCTTCGCCTACTATTACAACTAGTGATTTAAAAAACGAAAAAGTTTTTTGGATTTCTATGGCTGAAAATGGTAACGAGTCTGGCTATATTATAGGTTACATTTATCCCAAAGAGAAAAAAACATTTTTAGGATTTGGTAAAACAAAAACCATAAGATGGCTTGAAATGTTCACTGTAGAAGACAAAAATAAGGTTGATGAATTAATCAAATTGTTTTTTAATCGAGATTATTCTTCTTTCGAAACATCAATTAGAAAACTGGATGATTTTGGTCAGATGGAATCTGAAGATTTAGCTAAATAGAAATGTGTTATACCCTATAAAACCCACAAAAAAATCCGTATCGTTTAAAAACCGAAACGGATTTTCTGGTTTATACCGTTTTTAAAGCTTCGATTAAGCCGTCAACATCTGCTGTAGTGTTATGATGGCTTAATGAAATACGTAAACTGGGTTTTCTTATTAAGTGGTCCGGAAGTAATTCGGCCAGTACATGTGATGGTCTGATACTTCCGCTCTGGCAGGCACTTCCGCGGGAAACCGCAATACCCCGCATATCCAGATGGAATAGAATCATCGCAGTTTTTTCTTCTGAAAAAGGCAATAAAACATTCACGATATTATAAAATCCATCGCTGTTTCCGTTGATGGCAAAACCTGCAAAATGTTGCTCTAATTGTTCGATTAAATACTGCTTTACAGCAGTTATGTGTTGTCTTTCCTGCTCTAAATTGGCATACGAAATATCCAGTGCTTTTGCCATTCCTGCAATCTGGTGAACGGCTTCGGTTCCGGCACGGAGGCCTTTTTCCTGTTCGCCTCCATAAAACAAAGGTTGCAATCCGGCATTTTTTCGAACAAAAGCAAAGCCAACACCTTTAGGCCCGTGAAATTTATGTGCACTGGCTACAACGAAATCTACAGCCGCAGCCTGCAAATCCAGTTTCATTTTCCCCATAGACTGTACGGTATCCGAGTGAAACAAAGCATTGTATTGCCTGCATATCAATGCAGTACGCTCCAAATTTAAAATAGTTCCGGTTTCATTATTCACATGCATTAAACTCACTAAGGTTTTCACTTCCTGTGACAACAAAACCGATAAATCAGTTAAATCGACCTCGCCATTAGCTAAAAGCTTAACATAATCTACCTGAATTGAAAACTCTTTTTGCAAGGCCTGTATGGCTGATAAAACGGCGTGATGCTCTATTTTACTGCTAATAATTCGTTTTATACCTAAATCCTGAACGGCCGAACGTAAAATCCAGTTATTGGCTTCGGTTCCTCCTGAGGTAAAAATAATTTCCTGTGCATTCACATTCAGCTGTCTGGCGATGGCTTTTCTGGAAAGTTCGAGGATATTTTTAGCATTTCGGCCAAAACTGTGCGTCGAAGAAGGGTTTCCGTAATCTTCCAGCATTATTTTAGTCATTTCCTGAACCACTTCAGGTCGGATCGCGGTAGTTGAGGCGTTATCGAGGTATATTTTTTTCATTGCTGCAAAGTTATAAAATATCAATTATCAAAAGTGGAATAGCATTTATCATTTTTTACCTATTTTTGTGAAAATTTAAAAAATGAAAAAAGTCCTAAACCTATTACTACTTGTGGCATTATTGACTGCTTGCGATGATGGAGATTTAACTCAGGAAGATATTAGCTTTGAAGATATCACTGCGACCCAAAGTTGTACTAACAATAATATTATATACAAACTTAAAGATCAGGAAGCCTTAATCCTGGAAATCCCTAAAACTAATTTCACTACTGATCTAACTGCTGCGAATGATACTATTGAACTGGATATCAGCACTACGGCTAACAGAGTGGTGTATCGTTTTTATGATGGTGTTTTAACTACAGCTAACATCTGTGAAACCATAGTTCCGGCCACTCCTGTTATTACTGATCAATGGGTAGCGACAGCGGGTAAAATACGCATTGTAACAACAGCATCTAAAACTACTGATGACACTAACAACAGTACTAAAATTACCGGTTACAACTATAATATTGTATTAAAAAATGTAACTTTTGCTAAGTCCAGCGGAGATCAGGTTTATGAAACTTTTCCTTTTGGCGATTATAAAACTAGCATTACCTCTTTACCATTTAATTTTGATCAGACTTTAGAAAAATGTACTGCTACTAATGAGGTGTACAACTACAATACCAGCGAAGCTTTGATCTTAAACATTGATCCTGCTTTAATTGCTAACGTAGTTACTCCGCTCAATACTCCAAGAACGGGACTTATTGGGACTACCACTAATGTGTTAACCTATCGTTCCTTTTTAAATAGTGGTACGCCATTAACTGGAGCTTATTTTTGTCAGGCTACGACTCCTGTTATTCCAACACTTAATCAGCAATGGGACGGTGTCGCCGATGCAAGCGGAGCCACTGGTATAATAGAAGTTACCACTACCACTAATGGAGCCAACAGCTATAAACATACTATTGTTCTAAAGAAAGTTTCTTTACAAAAAGGAATAGTTAATTTTACGCTGGGAGACAGTTATATTTTAGGAGAATTATTTACCACAGACTAATTATGGCTGTATTCTAAATAAAAAACGCTCATTGGTTTTATTCCTAATGAGCGTTTTTTTATACCTGATTATTGGTTTATTTTTTACTTTGTCTGATAAAAACTTCGGTAGCACCTTGTCCGTATTTTTGATAATTGGCTTCCTGAAAATCAATGTTATCATAACGGCCTAATAAAAAATCAAGTTCGGCTTTTAGAATTCCTTCGCCCACACCATGTATAAAAACTATCTTAGGAATACGATTTTTAATAGCAAATTCTATGTGTCTTTGAGCCGTTTCAGCCTGAAGTGTCAAAATATCATAATTAGACATTCCGTTTTTGTTTTTGACTAATTTCTCAATGTGTAAATCAAATTCCGGAACCCCTACTTCCTTTTCTTTTCGTTCTTTCACAAAACTTCTTGGCTTAGGGATCGCTTTTTCCTTTTTAATTTCTTCAATATTGATCCTTCTGACAGCATCCATTAAATTACTGCTGTCATTGGTTTTTATCAGTTCACTTGCTGTAAAATTCATTACAAAACCATCCTCGGTTTCCACAGTAACTTCCTCCCCTTTTACAGACAAAACGATGCCATTAATAGCATCATCAAGTACGGCAACTTTATCTCCTTTATTCAGCATCTTCTTCTTGTTTTTCTTGATTTTTACTTGGTGTTTTAGCACTTAACTGCATCATTCCAAACATAAATACCGCTATGGCAACTACGGTAACATATACATTTTTTTCATTTGCAGTCTGCTCATAAAAAGCTACCGCAATAGCGAGTAACATAATTGGAAAAATTATTTTCTTCATTTTTAGTTGTATCAGTTTTCAAAAGTAATAAATTTAAAATTGTTGTTTTAGGAAAGTCGGTTGCAATTGGGCAAAAATCATTTTTGGCACTCCTGAAAAACTTTTTCACAAAAAATAGAACTACAGCATGAAAGCATCCTGAATGTTGTTCTTATTATTCAAAATAGTTCAATATATTTGTTTTAAATTATCAACACGATTAGAATCAAGTAGCGCTCTTCTACTAACTATACAATCCAAAAGCGATGACAAAGGATCAGATTATAAAAAATATTAGTTTACTTAAAAGCCATACTGCCATTAATTACGGTATTAAAACAAAAGTGGAACTCTTCACCGAAAAAATTTTTTACACCTTATTTGATGCGAATGCACCATTGAGCGAAAGCATTGATGAATTAGAAAAACAATTTAAAGAAATCGCTTCTATTGCCTGTAAAAAACCCTATTCTTTGTGCAATGAAACCTGGGATCATTTTGTAGCCAAATTACCTGCTGTACTTGAAAAATTAAATCAGGATGCCGCATATATTTTAGAAAATGACCCGGCGTCAAACGGTATTGAAGAAGTCTATCTGGGGTATCCGGGATTTTATGCTATTGCTATTTACCGAATCAGTCATGAACTGTATGCACTGGATTTACTGCTTTTTTCCCGTTTAATGAGTGAATATGCACACCGGATTACCGGAACAGATATTCATGCCGGAGCTCAGATTGATTCGCCTTTTTTCATCGATCACGCCACCGGAATTGTTATTGGAGAAACAGCAGTAATTGAAAAATATGTTAAAATCTATCAGGGAGTTACACTGGGAGCTTTGAGCGTAAGCAAAGAAATGAAAGACTCAAAAAGGCATCCTACTGTAGAAAAAAATGTGTGTATTTATGCCAATGCAACCATCCTGGGAGGCCAGACCGTTATAGGGAAAGGCAGCATTGTAGGAGGAAATGCCTGGATAACTAAATCCATTCCCGAAAGATCAATAGTGACAAATACCACTACCACCGAAGTAAAAATAAAAGAATTAAAATAAATGGATCCGCAAAAAATATTAAACCTGATTGGGAATACACCTTTAGTAGAAACAACCAATCTGGTTAAAAACAAAAATGTAAAATTATTATTAAAATTAGAAGGCAATAACCCCGGCGGAAGCGTTAAAGACAGAGCGGCATACAACATGATTGTTTCCGCATTAGAAAGAGGAGAAATTAAAGAAGGAGACAAACTTATTGAAGCTACCAGCGGAAATACCGGAATTGCCCTTGCGATGATTGCCCAGTTATTAAACATTGAAATAGAACTTATCCTTCCCGAAGATTCTACTAAAGAGCGTACCCAAACCATGCGTGCTTATGGCGCAACCGTAATTTTAACTCCTGCCAGTGAAGGAATTTTAGGCTCCAGAGATTATGCCGATAAAAAGGTGGCTGAAGGCGGTTATATCATGCTGAATCAATTTGCAAATGATGACAACTGGAAAGCGCATTATAAAACAACAGGTCCGGAGATATGGAATGATACTCACGGGAGTGTGACACATTTTGTATCAGCAATGGGAACCACTGGAACAATTATCGGGACTTCTACTTATTTAAAAGAGCAAAACAGCGAAATTCAAATTATTGGTGCACAACCCTCTGAGGGATCTCAGATTCCGGGAATCCGAAAATGGCCAATAGAATATTTACCTAAAATTTTTGATCCGTCAAAAGTGGATCGCACTATCGATGTAAGCGAAAAAGAAGCCCGTGAAATGACCAAGCGATTAGCTCTGGAAGAAGGTGTTTTTGCAGGAATGAGCAGCGGAGGTGCTGTGGCAGTGGCTGTAAAACTGGCTGAGGAATTAGAATCAGGTGTAATAGTCGCTATTATTTGTGACCGCGGTGACCGTTATTTATCTTCTGATTTATTTGACTAAATCATTACCATACAAATATAAAATAAGGCAGGTTTTTAGAGAAACCTGCCTTATTATTTTTTTAGAAAACAACTCCTTAATTATGCTATACTGTCAAAAGCAATTGTAAAAGAAGCCCCTTTATTTTCGCCCTCGCTGGTAGCGGTTAAAGTTCCACCGTTTTTTTCAATAATTTGTTTACAAAGATACAATCCTAAACCTGTAGATGTTTCATCGGATGTACCTAAACGCCCCATTTTAGTGAACTTATTGAATATTTTATCCTTTTTATCATTATCAAAACCTACCCCATAATCGGTAATTTTCAGGTATATCTTTTCTTGATCGGTATAACTGGAAAATTGAACCTGCGATTCCGAAAAAGAAAACTTAATAGCATTATGAATGATATTAAAAATCACCCGAATCAGTAATTCGGGATCTATTTTTAATTTTACGGTACTAACGTCCAGTTTTTTTACCAAGCTGATTTTTTTGGTCTTCATCAACAAACGCATCTGATTTTCAATTGTTAGCATCACATCTTCCAGATCAATAATCACCTCGTCTTCAACCACTTTCAATATCTGATCTTGATCTTTCAGCATTTTTATGAACTTGTCAATATATTTAAATTGCTCCTGTGAAGACTGGCAAATCAATTGGGCTAATTCCGCAATTTCTTCAGTAGGATTGGATTCTAAAATCAGTCTTGCCAAAGAATCCGGATGTCCTGAAAATGTTTTTAAATCATGCGATAGCAAGTAAATTAAATCCTGTTTTTCAATAATAAATTTTTCCGATTCAGTAATCGAATTATGAATATTAGACAACAACAAACCCGCTTCATCAGAAAAATGCAACGGCAAAACAGCAACAGTCTTATTCAGCCTGTAATCATTCAACGCTTTAGAAGCTAATTCGATAGGTTGCATTAATTTTTTTAAAATAAACAAGGTTACTCCGGTAGCCAGCAAAGTCATTATCAATGAAAAAACCAGTAAGGCAGCAGTTGAAAAATTAGCTTTTGAATAAAGGACAAAAAACAAAATCCCGATCAATGGAATGTGAATACCAATAAAAGCTACAAAAAGAAATTTATAAACATAACTATTTTTAAGAAAACCAATAGTTGCTAAATTTTGATATAATTTCATAACAGTTGTTTTGCAATCCAATTCAAATGTACGAAAATATCTTGGCTTTCATCTTTCGAATAGCCTTTTTTAAAGTAAATATTAATTTCGAAAAAAATTGTTAGCTTTGTTTTTTAGCACCATTTGAAAGGTAAAAAACAATATTCTTATGCAGGACTGGCCCTATTTATCTAAATACCAGCAAGAAAACGCTTCCCTTCCTCTTCCCATTTCTGATGAAAACCGGGTGGTCTTTTTAGGGGATTCCATAACGGAATTCTGGAGTACGAAACATGCTTATTTTTCTAAAAACAAATCTTATATTAACAGAGGAATCAGCGGCCAGACTACACCACAAATGCTAGTGCGTTTTAGAGCAGATGTAGTTGCTTTAAATCCTAAAATTGTCGTAATTTTAGCAGGAGGTAATGATATTGCCGGAAATACAGGGCCGGCAACGACTGAAATGATTACCAACAATATTTATTCGATGGTTGAACTGGCTCAGGTTCACCAAATCAAAGTAATCCTTTGTTCTGTTTTACCGGCTAATTTTTTCTATTGGAATCCAAAAGAAAAACCGGCAGACCAAATTATAGCACTAAATGCCGTACTTAAGGAATATGCACTGGCTCACAGAATCTCATTTGTAGATTATTATTCTGAAATGGCTGATGAGCAAAAAGGTTTACAAAAACAATTATCAGAAGATGGTGTGCATCCTAACAGTGCCGGTTATGAAATTATGAGTCCGCTTATCGAAAAAGCGATTCAGGAAATAATAAATAGGACTGTCTGCTAAGCGGACTAAATAAAGAATAGACCACAGATGACACTGATTGAACAGATAATAACGGATTTTTTCATAGTTTTTTGTAAATTAGAATCTGCGACAATCCGTTAAAATCCGTTTTATCTGTGTGCTATCTTCAATAATTTGATATAAGAAGCGGATAATCATACTAAATAATTTATAAAATATACAACAATGAACTATCGTAAATTAGGAAAAACAAATTTTGAGATTTCAGAAATCGCCCTTGGAACCTGGCAGGTGGGCGGAAAATGGGGATCTTCATTTAATGATACAACAGCCGATGAACTTTTGAATACCGCTATTGACAAAGGCATCAATTTTATTGATACTGCCGATGTTTATGAAAACGGTATGAGTGAAATTGCTGTAGGAAGAGTGGTTCGTTCGCGTTCAGAACGAATTTATGTAGCTACTAAATGCGGGCGTCAGATTAATCCGCATGTCAATGAAGGATATCAGCCAAAGGTGTTGCAAAAATATGTAGAGGATAGTTTAAAGCGCCTTCAATTAGACACTATCGATTTAATACAATTGCACTGTCCTCCTACTGAGGTATATTATCGTCCTGAAATTTTTGACCTTTTTGACAAATTAAAAAAAGAAGGAAAAATTCAGAATCTTGGAGTTAGTGTCGAAAAAGTAGAAGAAGGATTGAAAGCTATTGAATTTCCAAATGTGACTACAGTCCAGATTATTTTCAACCTTTTCAGACAGCGTCCATCAGAGTTGTTTTTTAAAGAAGCTCAGAAAAAAGATGTGGGAATAATTGCCCGTGTTCCATTAGCAAGCGGACTGCTGACCGGAAAATTCTCTGAAAAATCTATTTTCGACAGTAAAGATCATCGTTATTTTAATCGCGAAGGTGCTGCTTTTGATAAAGGTGAAACCTTTTCAGGTATCAATTATGAATTGGGTTTAATTGCTGTAAACGAATTAAAAAAATTGTTTCCTGAAGTTAGCAATTTGGCTCCTCTCGCCCTACAATGGATTTTAAATTTTAAAGAAGTAAGTTGTATTATTCCGGGAGCTTCTACCGAAAATCATGTATTGTCTAATCTTTCTACTTTAGATTTACCTTTACTAAATCCTGAAAAAATTGCTGCTATGAACGAAATTTATGAGCATTATATCAAAAAAGAAGTACAGCACTTGTGGTAATTATTAAGTTATAAAAAATAAAATTCAACACAGACAGTAAGTAATGACTGTTTGTGTTGATTTACAACATCACTTTCTTAAATAAATCCTTAATTAAATCGAGTTCTTTCTCGTAAGCCGTATTTTTTCTATTGGCAAAATAAAGCGTGTTCTTCAACTTTTTATGTCCTTCCCAAAGCAATTTTACAGTGCCATTTTCTATTTCTTTTTTACACAAAAAATCAGGGATAACAGCTAATCCGTTGGCACCATTTAAACATCGCACAATAGAATGGATATTGGGAACAATATAATTAGGTCTGAAATCAGGGAAATTACCAAAATTAAGTTGCCAAAAACGAAAAAGATGTTCCATATCTCCTGTTGTTCCATACCATTTTTGGTTTTTCAAATAATCCTCAGCTGCTTTGTAATTTTTCTGTTTGACCAATTGCTGAAATTCCGAATCATCAACTTCACTTCCTCCAACCAAAACAATGGTTTCTGACGAAAAAGGCTCATAAGAAATGGCTGGATAACTTCCTTTTTGTGGAGAAATTACCAAATCTAAAATTCCCTTATCTAAATTTTCGAGCATTTCGGGATATTCACCAAAACGAATAATCACATTAAAAGGTAAACTCGAAATGTATTGTTCTAAAGTAATTTGGAAAGTCTCAAAACACATTCCGATACTAATTGTTGGTGTGTGCTTTTCAGTACTGCGTTGAAAATTTTTCTCGGCATCTTCCAGGATTTTCAAACCTTCGGCAATGGCGTTGTATAAAATTTTGCCTCTTTCGGTGGGAATCATTTTACGTCCTGTTCGATCAAAAAGTTTATAACCTACATAACTTTCTAACGAACTTAGATGCAAACTCACTCCCGGCTGAGAAATAAACAAAGCATCGGCAGCACTGGTAAGTGTTCCCGTTTTATAGATTGCTTTAAAAGTGCGATACCATTCTAAATTGACCATAACTATTATATTTATAATACAAATGTATAATTTATATTATTTTAATAATACAAATATCCCTATTAACTTTGTCCCAACAAAAAAGGATACAACTTATGAAAAAGATATTTATTATTAATGCAGGACAGAATTTTGGTCATTCAGGCGGTTTATTTAACAACACAATTACTAAAACAACTGAAAAATTCTTCGAACAATCTGAAGGAATCAGTATTCAAACCACTAGCATACAAAACGGCTATTCAGCAGCAGAAGAAGTGGCAAAATTTGTCTGGGCCGATGTTATTATTTACCACACACCAGTTTGGTGGTTTCAATTGCCCTACAATTTTAAAAAATACATAGACGAAGTTTTTACTGCGGGACACAACAAAGGAATTTATCGCAGCGACGGCAGAAAATCTATTAATCCGGAAATAAATTATGGAACCGGTGGAACAATGCACGGTAAAAAATACATGCTTACTACAACCTGGAATGCTCCTGCCACCGCTTTTACACTTCCCGGAGAATTTTTCGATCAAAAATCCGTTGATGAAGGACCATTTTTTGGTTTCCACCGCATGAATGCCTTTACCGGAATGACTCCGCTAAAAAGTTACCATTTTCATGATGTGGAAAAAAATGCCAATATTGAAAACGATATGAAAGCATACAGCCAACATTTAGAAGAAACATTCGCTGATTGTCTGATTGCTGTAAACTAAAAACAGAAAATCCGTCCCGGTATCTTTCGGGACGGATTTTCATTTAGCTTATTTCTTTACTTCTTCAAAAATAAATTCGGGATTCGAATAATCAATAGGTTCTGTTTTTAAAAAAGAAGGAATGCCCATATAAATTGAAATAATACCTTTGCCTAACAGCCATTTATTCTCTCGTTTCAGCATAGCAATTGGATATCTTTTTAAAACACCGCCGCCATAAGAATGGTAATAAAAACTACCTTTAAGCGTATCACCGGAAATAATTCCCCTAATCTCACCGGAATCTTTTCTAAACTGTCCATAAATCACTTCATATTGACCAAAAAATCGATTATCTTCTAATTTGGTATATCGAAGCAAGGCAGTATCGCTATCATTTACAGCACGATAAGAAAAAGGAATTCCTTTTTCGTTACTCTTTTTACAACTTAAAATAAGGGTAGAAAAAATAAGTAGCAAACATATTATTACCCAACTTTTTCCTGAGCTATTATTATTCATTCTTTTTAAAACTTTAAAGCAAAGATAAAGCAGCATACCAATTAATTATAGTCTCATTATATAAAAAACGCTGTTTAATAAAACAAACTTCGTTTAGGGGAAAAGATTATAACGGGTTTTCCAGTATCAGCAACGGTTAAACCTAAAAGATTATTTATCTTTGGCGCTGAAAAAAAATAAAAATACAAATTTAAAAAGTATAAAAAACCTGGTTTATTATGAGAAGTGATGAAGTAAAAAAAGGACATCAAAGAACCCCGCACAGATCTTTATTCAGAGCAACAGGATTAGTTGATGAAGATTTTGAAAAACCATTTATTGGAGTTGCTAATTCGTACATCGAAATTATTCCCGGACATTTTTTTCTGGACAGAGTTTCGAGAGTAATCAAAGAAGAAATTAAAGCTAATGGTTGTGTGCCGTTTGAATTTAATACAATTGGTGTTGATGATGGAATCGCAATGGGTCACGATGGAATGCTTTTTTCTTTGCCTTCGAGAGAAATTATTGCTAATTCTATCGAAACGGTGATGAATGCGCACAAGTTAGATGCTATGATTGCCATTCCTAACTGTGATAAAATTGTTCCCGGAATGATTATGGGTGCTTTAAGAGTTGATGTTCCAACCATTTTTGTTAGTGGTGGACCAATGAAAAAAGGACATACTAAAGATGGAGTTCCAATCGATTTGGCTACCGCTTTTGAGGCTGTTGGAAAACACGAATTAGGCGAAATCACCGATGAAGAATTAAAAGACATTGAATGTAATGCTTGTCCTAGTGGAGGAAGTTGCTCGGGAATGTTTACAGCCAACTCCATGAATACTTTGATGGAAGCTATGGGAATTGCACTTCCCGGAAACGGAACAATCCTGGCTTTAACTAAAGAACGTGAAGAATTATACAGACAAGCGGCCAGAAGAATTTGCGAAATTGCAAAAGACAGTGCCCAAACTGAAAAATTCAAACTAAAAAACATTCTGAACGAAAATGCAGTACGAAATGCTTTTGCTGTAGACATGGCGATGGGCGGAAGTTCGAATACGGTTTTACACATGTTGGCTATTGCTAAAGAAGCCAATGTTGATTTCAACTTAGAAGACATCAATAAAATCTCAAAAAGAGTTTCTCATATTGCTAAAATTTCTCCAAGTTTATCAACCGTTCACATGGAAGATATCAATACTGCCGGTGGTGTAAATGCGGTAATGAAAGAAATGACAAAAAGAGGTGACGATATTTTGTTAGACAATCTTACCATTACAGGCGAAACCATATTAGAGAAAATCAAAGATGCTTACATCAAAGACACTAATATTATCCACACTATTGACAATCCGTATTCTGAGGTAGGTGGTTTAGCAGTTTTGTACGGAAATTTAGCCGAGCAAGGAGCTGTTATTAAAACCGCAGGAATTACAGGAGATCGCGTTTTTACAGGAACTGCCGTATGTTTTGACGGACAGCCGGAAGCTATCGAAGGAATTCTTGGCGGAAAAGTAAAAGCTGAAAATGTGGTTGTGATTCGTTATGAAGGTCCAAAAGGAGGTCCTGGAATGCAGGAA
This sequence comes from Flavobacterium flevense, assembly GCF_900142775.1. Taxonomy (GTDB): domain Bacteria; phylum Bacteroidota; class Bacteroidia; order Flavobacteriales; family Flavobacteriaceae; genus Flavobacterium; species Flavobacterium flevense. Next base: position 16,318 of record NZ_FRCC01000007.1, on the reverse strand, counting down.
ATGTTAGCTCCAACTTCATTAATTATGGGAATGGGACTTGGAAATTCAGTTGCCTTAATTACCGATGGTCGTTTTAGTGGTGCAACTCGTGGAGCTTCAATTGGTCACGTTTCTCCTGAAGCTGCCGAAGGCGGAATGATTGGTTTAGTGAAAGACGGAGACGAAATCCATATTGACGTAGATCAGTACATTTTATCTGTAAACTTAACCGATGAAGAAATTGCTAAAAGAAGAGCTGAATTTGTTCCTCTTAAAAAACAATTAACTTCAAGATGGTTAGGACAATACCGTTCTCTGGTAACCAATGCTAGTAACGGAGCTGTTTTAAAATCGGATTTGTAGTATTCTATATTGAAAGATTGAAATAACAATCTTTTTAAAATTCTAAACCTCGTTTTCCTCATTAGGATTGGAAACGAGGTTTTTTTGTTCTAATTTTCTATTTTAGCAATAGTTAAAACTTGGTTTATGTCAGTAGAAACAAGCTATACTTTTTTGGCAAGAATTGAAATTATAGGAATCAATCCGTTTGTTTTTGTACCTGAAGAAATTTTAAATGCTATTTTTGAAAAAGCAGGAAAATCCAAAGGTCCTATTCCTGTCAAAGGGACTGTTAATGCTATTCCCTACACCCAAACTTTAATGAAATTTAAAGGAGAATGGCGCTTGTATATCAATACTACCATGCTTAAAAATTCTCCTAAACGAATTGGAGAACAAATAGAAATAAGTATTGCTTATGACCCCAAAAAAAGAGAAATTCCCATTCATCCTAAACTATTACAAGCTTTAAACAAAAACAAAAAAGCCAATACTGTTTTCCAAAATTTGCGTCCTTCTTTACGGCATGAAATCATCCGCTATATTTCACATTTAAAAACGGACGAAAGCATTGATAAAAATATTCCAAAAGCAATTGCATTTTTATTAGGAAAAGGAAAATTTGTGGGGAGAGAGAAGCCTTAATGTTTTTTTTGTAAGAATATTTAAATATATTTGAAAACAAATAAAGCGATAGAAACTTTCGCCAATCTAACCAATTTTAGATGTATATACGAAGGGTTGTTTCGCCTATAAGTGAGTTGTAAGTAATAAGTCGCAAAACCAACAACTTAACATAATAAAAACAAAATATGGATTTTTCAAATGAATATAATAATGTTCAGAATTCTGTAATTCGAGTTATTTCAATAATAAATCAAGGAGGAATTAATCAACAAATCGTAAGTGCAGGAAGTGGAGTTTTAATTGACAACGGAAAAAGAGTATTAACTTGTAGTCATTGTATTGTTGCTAATACTATAACAGTTGGAGTACTATCTGGACAAAATAATGGACAAATTGGAACAGTAATTTTTAATGATGTGAATCTTGATATTGCTATTGTAGAATTTCAACAAACACTTGGTCCAGGTGTTGTATTAGGCAATTCAAATAATACTCAAATAGGACAAGAAGCATTTGTAGTTGGTTTTCCCTCTCATACTACAAACATAACTGCTTTAGGCGCTCATATTGCGGGCTTTGAACCTAATAATGGAATTGAACTGATAAAAATAGATGCTTCTGTCAATCACGGCAATTCAGGTGGCCCTCTTTTTAATTCAGCTGGAGAATTAATCGGAATTGTAAATTCAAAGTTTGGTAATTTATCAAGTTTTTTAAATCAAATTCAACAAGCGAATACTGGTGGTATATCAATGGCAATAGGAGGAATTGATCCTGTTCAAGTTTTACAGCAATTAATTGCAGAAATGAAGAAGAATTTGAATTTGGGAATGGGTTCAGCTGTGCCACTAAGAGCTATCGGTAATGTTACAAATATTATAGGTGATTTATTAGTGTAAAAAAAGTTTACTGCCTATAACACACGCTAAAAGCAATTTGGGCTTTAGGCTTAATTTGAAGATCGTTTTGTATTTGGAAGATTTGGCAAATCCGAAAGATAACGCTAATTTAATCCCAAACTGCTTGTAGCGCGGGAACGTTATGGGCTATTTTGAAGGAAAAACACTTAAAAATTAGGATTAGAGAATAAATGACAAAGAGCAAAGAAGATTGGGTAAAATCACCTTGGACAATAAGTATAGGAACAGCAATATTTAGTTTTCTATTGACAATAGGTTACGACTATTTAAAAGAAAAACCAATTTTATCAACTATTTGGTCAATATTCAAATGGATTGGAAATATGGTCTGGAAAGTTTTAAATTTTGACCTTAAAATTTGGTGGCTTATAATTGTTTTTGGCTTATTCATTTTAATAATTGTAATCATTGACAAATTCAAGAATGAAGAAACATTAAAACCAGACTTTTGTAGTTATAAAGAAGATACTTTAAAAAAGTGGCGATGGACATGGAGTTGGAAATTAGACAATAGAAAAAATGCTTGGATAATCACAGATATGAAAGCGCATTGTCCAAAATGCGCAACCCCAATGATTGAATATTCGAATAGATATCAATTAAGTTTTGACTGTCCAAGGTGCGAATTTAGAGCTAATGATGCAGAATGTGACGAGCCGCATAAAATTGAAAGAATTATTTTAGACAACATTGACCGAAAAAGAAGCTGAAAAGAAAAACAGCCCAGACCGCCCGGATATATCAACGCAACGATAACGGATTTGCAATCCGTGCCCGCAAAGTTGAGCAACGACAAAACCAAAAAGTTCAATTTTAAATAGTATTTTATCCTATTGAAGCGTGCACGGAAGACAACTCGGCTATCAAAACTTAAAAACATAAACCAAACCTCGTTCCATCAAACGAGGTTTCTTTTTATCTAAAAACTCAATATTCCCACAACTCCTCTGCCCCCGATTGCAGCGAAAAACCCGGAGTTGCGACAGCTTACAAATTCGTGCTGAAAAAGAGCGACTATAAGAAGCTCCTTTTACAGCCGAATTTGTGCTGGAGAAACGAGGATTTGTAGCGGAAAGCGGGAATTGGCTCATAAAAAAAATCATTAAAAACGGTTCTCGATACATTTTTTGTTTCGTCCCGTCCCGATGTTTCGGGATCAGGACTACACAAAAAACACTCGAACTGACGTTTTTAATAATTACGACCAAAACAGAATCCAGATAAAAATCAACACTTTTTAAAAATATTTCCCAATTTGAATTCATAAAAGGCAACAAACACTTATTTTTGCGCCATGGGTAGAAAAAATACAGACAAAGTTGTCTTTCATCAGATAAAAGTCCTTGATGCAGGTGCAAAAGGCGTTTCGGTAGCAAAGGCTCCCGATGGAAAAGTAGTGTTTATTCCGAATGTGGTTCCGGGTGATGTGGTGGATGTGCAAACTTTCAAAAAGCGCAAAGCGTATTACGAAGGAAAAGCAGTGAAATTCCACGAATTATCAGAGCATCGTGTAGATCCTGTTTGTGAGCATTTTGGGGTTTGTGGTGGTTGCAAATGGCAAAACATGAACTACGACCAACAATTGTTTTACAAACACAATGAGGTTAAAAATCACTTGCAACGTATTGGGAAAATTGAACTTCCTGAATTTGAACCTATTTTAGGTTCGGAGAAAAAGTTTTTTTACAGAAATAAAATGGAATTTTCGTTTTCTAACAGCCGTTGGTTAACCGAAGCTGAAATAGGAAGCGATGAAGATTTAGGAAACAGAAATGCTCTTGGTTTTCATATTCCAAAAATGTGGGACAAAATCCTGGACATTAAAAAATGTCATTTACAGGAAGATCCTTCGAACGCTATCAGAAATGAAGTGCGTGATTTTGCTAACGCCAATAATCTGACTTTCTTTAATCCCAGAGAACATTCCGGTTTGTTGAGAACCCTGATGTTGCGTACGGCTTCGACTGGCGAAATCATGCTTTTGATTCAATTTTTCGAAAATGATAAAGCCAGCAGAGAATTGTTATTAGATCATCTTTATGCTAAATTCCCGCAAATTACTTCGTTGCAATATGTGGTGAACAATAAAGCAAATGATACGCTTTACGACCAGGACATTAAATTGTACAAAGGGCGTGATTACATTCTGGAAGAAATGGAAGGTTTAAAATTTAGCATCAATGCCAAATCTTTTTACCAAACCAACTCTGATCAGGCTTACGAATTATACAAAATCACCAGAGATTTTGCCGGATTGACAGGCAATGAAACCGTTTACGATTTATATACCGGGACGGGAACTATTGCGCAGTTTGTTTCTAAAAAAGCTAAAAAAGTAATTGGTGTCGAAAGTGTTCCTGATGCGATTAAAGATGCTAAGGCCAATGCCGAACGCAATAACATTGACAATTGTGAGTTTTACGTAGGAGATATGAAAGTGGTTTTCAACGATGCTTTTATTGCACAACACGGACAACCGGATGTTATTATCACTGATCCGCCACGAGACGGAATGCACAAAGACGTAATTGAACAAATTATGAAAATTGCTCCTGAAAAAGTAGTTTATGTAAGCTGTAATTCGGCTACACAAGCCCGTGATTTGGCTTTAATGGACGAAAAATACAAAGTAACCAAAGTGCGTCCTGTAGACATGTTTCCGCAAACGCATCACGTGGAAAATGTAGTGCTGTTGGAAAAAAGATAAATAGTCCTTAGTACCTAGTCCTTAGTTTTTCACTATGGACTAAGGACTAGGCACTAACAACTAAAAAAATATGAAGAAAACGATTCTGCTCTTATTAATACTCAGTTTCTCCTTCTCCGGTTGTGAGAAAGATGATATTTGTGATGCTAATACCGTTACCACATCGCGGCTAGTAGTTACTTTTTATGACTACAACAATTCTTCGGTAGAAAAGAGTGTCTCCAATCTGACGATAATTGCGGATGGTATGGAAGAAGGTATTACCTATAACGGAAGCACGTTAATTAATGGAAGTACTGTTGCTATTCCGCTGCAAACTACCGCTGAGACGACTACTTTTCGTTTCATCCGTAATTTTGGAAGTACTAATCCGGCAGCACTGCCTAACGAAGATATTATTACCTTTAATTACACCACCGAAAATGTATATGTGTCACGTGCCTGCGGATTTAAAACTAATTTTGCTTTAGATCCCATCACACCATTTGTACAAACAGATGCTGCAACACCTGATTTATTATGGATGCAACTTATTGCAGTAAGAAATTATAGTATCGCTAACGAAAATGAAACACATCTTGAAATCTATTTTTAGTCTCTTTTTTCTTTTTTCGTTGTTTTTTGCAAATGCGCAAAGGAAAGAAGCACCCAAGCCCAAAATAAAAGATACGGTTACAGTTAATACTGTCCCTGCTAAAACTGTTGTTGTTAAAAAGGACACTGTTATAAAAACAGATACGATTATAGCTCCTGTTAAAACAGATCGTTACGGGTTACGGCTGGGAATTGATTTGTTTAAGCTGAGTCGTAGTTTTTATGACAAAGATTATAAAGGACTGGAATTAGTGGGAGATTATCGCTGGAGCAAAAAATACTATATCGCTGCCGAAGTAGGAAATGAAAATAAAACTACCGATGATGCACGCCTGAATTTCACCACTAAAGGTTCGTATATAAGAGTAGGTTTTGATTATAACGGCTACGAAAACTGGCTCGACATGGAAAACATTATTTCTATAGGTATGCGTTATGGTTTTAGTACTTTTAACCAGCAATTAAACAACTATAAAATTTACAACACCAACCAATATTTTGGAGAAATTCCGCCAGTTACTTCGGGACAAAAATACAATGGCTTAACGGCCAGCTGGATTGAAGTTGTAGCCGGAATGAAGGCTAAGGTGTTTAACAATGTGTTTATGGGATTCAGCCTTCGATTCAACAGACTGATTACTAACAAACAACCCAATAATTTTGAAAACCTGTATATTCCGGGATTCAACCGAACCTATAATGGCGATTTTGGAGTTGGTTTTAATTACACGGTAACTTATTTTGTACCTCTTTATAAAAAGAAAGTAAAACCCGCTGAAGAAGTTAAAAAAACACCGAAAAAATAATTTTTCAGATTTCGCAATAAAATATACCAAATAAAAAATGACCGATATGGATTTCCAATATCGGTCATTTTCTTTTAAAAATAAAAAAAACAGACCTGTAAGCCGGATTCTGTTCTCGTCCCGTTCCAAAAAACGAGACAAGACCTTATCATTTATCTAGCCTTGTTGTTACCAACAAGATCGAGCTACCTACCCTTCAACAACGGACGAGAAATCCTTAAATGCTGATATACTTGGTATTTCACCGCATAGAGTTTACCTGGTTTCACTACAGCATTACCTGTACATACTTTCTGTTGCACTTGTCCTATCCCGTCCCGAAAGACGAGATGACGGGTGTTACCCGCTATGCTTCTCTGTGGTGTCCGGACTTTCCTCTTTAATCGAATTTGATTCGGAATAAAGCGATAAGGCGGTCTGTGCTGCAAAAGTACAATAATTAAACCATGTCAACAACTCTGATAAAAGTACATTAGTCCGTATTTATGCAACGCATTCAAAATAAATTAGTTATATTTAAGATTCTTTTTAACTTCTAAAAAACCAATATCATGGATGCTATATACCACTACAAATCGGTTTCTAAAGCTTTAGACGAATTGAGCGAAAATGGTTTTAATTATGACTTTAATCAACATGAAGATGTGATTTTAAAAAACCCTGCTAATTACGAGATTAAACACATCTATCGTTATGAAGGAGAATCAAATCCTGATGATGAAGCCATTGTTTTTGGTATCCAGTCTAAATCCGGAAAGAAAGGAGTTTATGTAACCGGTTTTGCTGCTAATTCTATTACTGAAACGGCTCAGTTATTAATAGATCTCAGCATTAAAGCGAGGAAAAAATAGAAAATTAGTTAGTATTAAATAAACTTAGTGTTAATCTTACAAATTAATATCTGTATAAAATTAAAAATGAAAAACTGTTTCTTATTAATACTTTGCCTATGGTTCAATACTATTTATTGTTGTGATTGTCCACCACATTTAAGAGAAACAATGGTTTCGAAAGGACTTAAATATTCAAATATTGTTTTTTATGGAGAATTAATAAAGATTGATACAATAGAAAGAACCTATTCTTTTAGAATTATTGAACTTTACAAAGGAAATTATAAATCATCCCTCATTAAAGGAAAGTTTATAAATTCAAATTGTGAAATATTCCCGTTTAAAAAAGATTTATGGATTGTATATGCTAACTTCAATAATGACAAAACAATAAAATTAGATTATTGCCTACCGACTCAAACAATAGAAATTCCACCTGGATTCCTACCTCCAATTCCATTATTTACAAGTTCTGAAAGAAAAACTACAAAAATAGATTCATTAAGCAATGAAATTGATAATTTAAAAATCAGAAACGAAACAATGTCTAATTGGTTCTATCAATTGGAACAATTAAGGGCATACAAATTATCACAAAATTTAAGTACAGAAAACACAATAGAGGATTTTAACTTTAAAATCCTTATTACTTCATTAATAATTAATGGGATACTTTTCTTAGCTTTAATTGTCCTTTTGTTAAAGAACAGAAAATCTAAAATTTAAACTCTCCTTTAGATTTTTGAATTTGTTTTTTGAATTTTCAAACCCTATATTTGCTTTCGAATAAAAATTTCTATGGAACAATTTATAGTATCAGCTCGCAAATACCGTCCACAAACATTTAATGATGTTGTGGGACAAAAGGCGATTACCAATACGTTATTGAACGCTATAGAAAACAACCATTTAGCTTCTGCCCTATTATTTACAGGTCCCAGAGGTGTTGGAAAAACTACCTGCGCCAGAATTCTGGCCCGAAAGATCAATCAGCCCGGTTATGATGATCCTAACGAAGATTTTGCTTTTAATGTTTTCGAATTGGATGCCGCATCTAACAACTCGGTAGATGATATTCGTAATCTGATAGATCAGGTTCGAATCCCGCCACAAACCGGAAAATACAAAGTTTATATTATTGACGAGGTACACATGTTGTCTTCGGCGGCTTTTAATGCTTTCCTGAAAACATTAGAAGAACCACCTAAACATGCCATTTTTATTTTGGCTACGACCGAAAAACATAAAATCATTCCAACAATTTTATCGCGTTGTCAAATATTTGATTTCAAAAGAATTACCGTAAAAGATGCGAAAGAACATCTGGCTGAAGTAGCACAAAATCAAGGAATTGATTTTGAAGATGATGCGTTGCACATTATTGCCCAAAAAGCAGATGGTGCTATGCGTGATGCTTTGTCTATATTTGACCGTGTTGTTTCCTACTGCGGAACTAATTTAACCCGTCAGGCGGTTACTGAGAACCTAAACGTACTGGATTATGAAACCTACATCAGTATAACCGATTTAATTTTAGAAAATAAAATCCCTGATTTATTGATGGCATTCAATGATATTCTTGCTAAAGGATTTGATGCGCATCATTTTGTAGCCGGATTAGCTTCGCATTTCAGAGATTTATTGGTCAGCAAAACACCTGCTACTTTAACTTTATTAGAAGTAGGTGAACAAGCACAAAAAATGTACGGAATTCAGGCTCAAAAATGTACTCAGGAATTTCTTTTACAAGGAATTGCTATTGCAAATGACTGTGATTTAAAATACAAACTAAGTCAAAACCAGCGATTACTGGTTGAACTATGCTTAATGCAATTAGCCTCTGTCACTTTTGACGGAGAAAAAAAAAAGCTGAGTCCTTTATAATTCCGCCCACTTATTTTAGAAAAAACGATTATTCAATAGCAGAGCAACCTAAAAAAACGATTGAAACTCCTGTTTCAGCTCCAGTTCAAAAAGAAGCTCCAATTACCACTACACCAGCTCCGGAAATTCCAAAGAAAACAGAAAACGAAGCTACAGGACCTCAGTTTTCGGCTTTATCCTTATCGAGTATTCGTGCCAAAAAAGCATTGGAAGAAAGTAAAAAAGTAGTAGTACGGGAAACTGTCGATTTGCCTACTGAAGAATTTACAGAAACCGAAATGCTCTTGCAATGGACGAATTATGCCAAAAGATTAGGCGATAAAGGTTTTAGAATCATGGAATCTTTATTACTTATAAATGATCCTGTTTTAAACGGAACAACTATCAGTATTGAATTACCAAATGAGGGTTCTAAGCTGGATTTTGAAAAAGAAATGAACGGTCTTTTAGGACACCTGAGAGGACATCTTCACAACCACAATATTAATATTGAAGTCATTGTAAACGAAAATGTATCTATCAAGAAAGCCTTAAACGATCAGGATAAATACAATCGTTTACAAGAAATAAATCCAAATATAGACCTTTTACGTTCTACATTTGGATTAGATATCAATGCTTAATTTAATTTTGATTTTCTAAAATCTTCTTTTCTATTCGGGAATCAGGAATCAACCACATTAAGGCAACTATAAGATAAATGGCCAGTGAAATCCATTGGTTGAAAAAAGAAACTATAATTGCTGCTAAATACAATCCGTCTGATAATTTTCCTTTAATATCTTTTCCTATGGCTTGTGCCAAAAAAGATTTTTTACCATCTAAACAGATAATGGTGGTTTGCAAAATAACAAATGCTACCGCCGACATAAAAAGCACAATTCCGTAAACGGTGACCGTAGCTTTCGCAAAATTATGTTCTCCCATCCAGGCAGTAGAAGCCGGAATTAAAGAAAGCCAAAAAAGCAAATGAAGATTTGCCCACAAAATTTTACCATTTACTTTTGTTGCGCTATGTAACAAATGATGATGATTGTTCCAATAAATCCCAACATAAATAAAGCTTAAAATATAACTCATAAATACAGGAAAAAGAGGAAGCAAATCACTAAAATGTTCCTCTTCGGGCATTTTTAATTCTAAAACCATAATGGTAATTACAATCGCTAAAACACCATCACTAAAAGCTTCTAATCTGTTTTTATTCATTTTTTTTATATTTTAGACTATCCGGTTCTTATACCAATCACTGGATAAACGCACGAGTTTTATTTTTGCCACGAATTACACTAATTAGCACAAATATTACTGATTTTAAAAAAGATTACACAAATTTTTATCTGCCTTTGGCAGATTCGTGGAATATTATGACATCTCAATTTGTGTTATTTCGTGAAATTAGTGGCTTTTTTTTATTTAGTCCGCTCAGCGGACAGTCATATTATATTTTATTAAAATACATGGCTTTCACAATTCCGTCAGAAAGACCAATTTTAGGTACATAAATGTTTCTCGATCCGCTCCATTTCATGGCATTCAGATAAATACGAACGGCAGGAATAATTACGTCGGCACGATCTGGATTTAACCCAAGTTCTGAAATTCTCTGATTATAAGTAAGCGAATTTAAAAAGGCATATTGGGAATTGATATACAAATAAGACATTGGTTTATCCTGCATTTTTCCTGACATTTTAAACAACTTATTGATGTTTCCTCCGGAACCTATTAAAGAAATCTCATCAAAATCGGCTGTGTTTGATTTAATCCATTTCTCAATTTCCTCCCACACTACATCGCAAACCATATTGTTTAATAAACGAACGGTACCCACTTTAAACGATCTGGAATTCACTATTTTTCCATCTGAAAACAAAGTAAATTCAGTACTACCACCACCTACATCGACAAATAAATAGGTTTTATCCGTTTTTAATAAATGATGTAAATCAGTCGATGCAATAATAGCAGCTTCTTTTTTACCATCAATAATTTCGATTTTTATATCGGCTTTTTTCTTAATCAGTGCTACAACTTCTTTCCCGTTGTAAGCTTCACGCATGGCTGATGTTGCAAAAGCTTTATAAGCTTCCACCTTATGAACTTTCATTAAAAGATTAAATGCTTTCATAGCATCTACCATTCTATCTGAATTTTCTTTAGATATCTCACCTACTGTAAAAGCATCCTGTCCCAGACGAATAGGAACACGTACTAAAGCACTTTTATTAAACTGGGGTTCTTTCCCTTCCTGCTCCACAATATTGACTACTAATAAACGCATGGCATTAGATCCAATATCGATGGCAGCATATTTTTTAATTTTAATCATTATTCTCTTTGGTGTTTTAATTTCTTTATTAAAGAATAATTTTCTCCAATAAACCTACTTTTCTTTGGTAATATTTGTAAGTCTCAATTTGTGCTCTGAATATATTTTCACCGTCATTACTACGGTATTTATTGTCTAATTTATACGAATGAAAACGGGCTTTTACATTTCCTTTCCAGCCAATATCAAAATTCTCGATTAACTCATTTTTAATATTTTCATCATATATAGGACAAGTAACTTCGACTCTTCCATCTAAATTTCGGGTCATAAAATCGGCTGAAGAGATATACACTTCTGTTTGTCCTCCGTTACCAAAAATATAAATACGGGAATGTTCCAGATAATTATCTACAATACTGATAGCCTCTATATTTTCGCTCATCCCTTTAATACCGGGAATTAAGGAGCAAATTCCTCTTACTTCTAACTGGATTTTAACCCCGGCATTACTTGCTTCATACAGTTTATCAATCATAGCAAAATCAGACAAACTATTCATTTTTAGCTTCATATACGCTATTCTGCCGGCACGTGCATGAGAGATTTCTCTTTCTATAAACTTATAAAACTTTGTTCTGGTATAATGCGGTGAAACAATAAGATGCTTGTAACGATGCACCCTGTAGTTGATATTAAAAAACTCAAATATTTTTGAAATATCTTTTAATATTTGCTGATGACTGGTAAAAAGTGTTACATCGGTATAAATTTTCGCAGTCGCTTCGTTGAAATTTCCTGTAGAAATAAAACCATAACGCTTCGTTTTTCCGTTTTCATTTCTTTCGATAACACAAATTTTACTGTGAACTTTTAAACCTTTGATACCAAAAATAAGATCAATTCCTTCTTGTTGCATTTGCTCTGCATAAGAAATATTAGAAGCTTCATCAAAACGAGCCTGCAATTCAATCTGAACTGTTACTTTTTTTCCGTTTTTAGCGGCATTAATTAAGGAACTGATAATCTGAGAATTTTTAGCCAGACGGTATAAAGTAATTTTTATCGAAGTTACTTTAGGATCTAAAGCAGCTTCTCTTAAAAACTTAGTTAAATAAGAAAAAGACTGATAAGGAGCGTGCAACAGGTAATCTTTTTGACTGATTTTTTCTAAGAGACTGCCTTCTAAATTTAATCCCGGAATAGGTAAAGGAATATTTTTTTTATACAATAAATCAAATCTTCCCAGATTAGGAAAATCCATATAATCCCTTCTGTTATGGTATCTTCCTCCTGGAATAATACTATCAGTAGAAACAATTTTCATTTTATCCAGAAAAAACTCTAAGGTATCATCCTCAATCATTTGGTCATAAATAAAACGCACGGGTTCCCCTATCCTTCTCTCTTTTACACTGGTCGAAATTTTTTCAAGCATACTTTTACTCAAATCACTATCAATATCTAATTGTGCGTCTCTGCTTATTTTAATCATGTGGGCAGAAATACTGGTACAATCAAAAATATTGAAAATACTTTTTAAGTTATGCCTGATGACATCATCAATAAGAATAACATAGTGTTTATGATCTTTTGAAGGTAAAACAACAAAACGATTCATTGTTTTAGGAATTTCGATGATGGCATAATGAACAGCATCATCTTTTTTCATTACTAATTTTACAGCTAAATATCCTACATTATCTTTTAACAAAGGAAATTCGGCCAAATCGTTTAAGATAATTGTCACTAGTTCAGGACTCAAAGTCTGAATAAAGTAATCCTTTAAAAAAACTTCCTGTTCAGTCGAAATTTCATTTTCATCAATAATAAAGATGTTTTCTGTCTCTAATCTTGATTCTATTTCTCTAAGGATTGCGAGACTTTCGGTTTGATGCTCAATTACAATTTCAGTAATATCTTTTACTAATTGCTGTGCTGATATTCCTCCTAAAATTTTCTCACCGGATTTTCCCGATAAGCTTAATCGGCGAATTGCAGCAAATCGAACTCTGAAAAACTCATCTAAATTATTGGAAAAAATTCCTAAAAACCGTAATCTGTCTAATAATGGAACCGAACCGTCTGCGGCTTCCTGGAGTACTCTGGCGTTAAATGCTAACCAACTTTTTTCTCTGTCAATATACTTTTGATCAAACATTTTTTATTTTAAATCTTTTGGAATTATTATTTTTTTAGTTTTTCCTTTCTTTATTTCTTCCCAGCTATCGTTTTCAAATTGAAGCGAAACAAAGCCGCTGGTAGGCACATTTTCTATAAATTTATCTCCAAATTTATTAACAAAATTTGTAATGGCAGCATTATGCCCAAAAAGAATTACACTATCAAAACTATTATTACACGATTTGATAACTTCTTCTAATTGTTTTTCATCAAAAGTGTACAAATCTTCTTTGTACAAAATATTTTCGATAGGATATAAAATATTCTGCGCGAAAATAACCGCTGTATCCGAAGCTCTTTTAGCAATACTACTCCAGATGATATATTTTGCCGGAATATGTTTTTGAATATTCGAAGAAACTAAATGAGCATCATATAGCCCTCGCTGATCTAAAGGTCTGTCTCTATCTTTCAAAGGCATATCCCAATTAGATTTAGCATGCCTTACTAATATTAAATTTTTCATATACTTATTTTTATGAGGGTCTGTTTTGCAAACTTCTTTCACAGAAAGATACAATTAATCTTGGAATAAATTATAAGTCGAAACAAAATAAAACAGCTGCTCCTTTATCAGTAAACTTGATTTCAATGTTTTAAAAAACCGATTATTTTGTAATACAAAACTTCATTTTGTTAATTTTTAACGCATTTTATCCTTATTTTTTGCATTTTGTCGACTTTTTTATTTCAGGATTCATTTATTAGCTTTAAGTTTGATTTAAATTTGAAACCAAAAATATATTTTCTTAAAAAAATGGAAAACGAATATTTTATTAACAATTTATCGGTTAATAAAGTAAAAAAACAAAATCGGGTTTTAACAGATTTTTCAGAATTGAATTGAAGAATAAAGAGAAGTTTAACGAAGTTATAAGTTTTGTTTCACAATTAAAAATGCTTTTTAACGAGTTTTTAGGTTGTTTGAAGATTAAATTTATTCTGGAAATTTAATGTATTTAGATTCGCTTTAAATTATAGCTTGACCTATTTTTCAATACGAGACATAACACTTAGCTCCAACAATATCTAAAATTGATTATTATGAAAACAACTTTACCCAACCAAAAAATAAAACAAACAATACTTTTTGTTCTATTTTTACTACTTTTCAGTATATCTAATGGTTTTGGACAATCAGAAAGTGGCACGGATGGAAACTATTGCCCAATACCAGGAAGCGCAAACGATGAATATGCTACTGGTACTGTGTTTAAACAAATTATAAACAGTAATGCTTCAACAACTTGTGCAATAAATACAATTTGGGCAAAAGTTAATACTCAAAGCCAAGTATTAAAAATCGGTATAAAAATTGGTAATTCTGGTTCAGCTCTATTCAGAATGTATTTGGATACAGATAATAATGCATCAACAGGATTAACAACTGATTCTTTTGGAGGTACCATGTCTGTAGCTGGTGCAGAATATATTTTAGAACTTGATGCTAAAAATAATTCAACTTTTATTTTATACAAAGCAACTTCATTTAACACAAAAACCATTACAGCAAACAATAACTTTAGTGCTACTAATGGAAATTCTAATAGCTGTACTACAAGTGGTGATGGTCAATTTCTTGAATTTAATATTCCGTTTGGTAGTATTGGAATAAATATATGTGATTCAAATAATCCTGGACTAATAAATATTGCAAAACTAGCATCTGTTAGTGGTGGCTCTTCAACTTCAAATATTTGCAACGATATTCCTTTAACATTTGGAATCCCTCTTAAAGGTTCTGTAGGCCCAAACTCAACAGTTTGTTCAGGTATCAATAGCACCAATTTATCCGTTAGTGGTTTAACAGGAAGTTCGACTATAACAAAATGGGAATATTCAATTAGTCCATTTTCAACTTGGACAAGTATTGCAAATACTACTTCAACACATACAGCAACTAATTTAACTGAAACTACTAAATTTAGAGCAGTTATTTTAAATACTGGTTTATGTACAAATGGATTTAACACTAGTGAAGCAACAATAACAGTCGAATCTTGCTGCACTACACCAGTAATAGCAAATAAAATTGCTACAATTTGCAGTGGTACTTCGTTTACTGTTACTCCTGTCAATGGAGGTTCAGAAGTGGTTCCTACTGGTACTACTTACTCTTGGAGCGCTCCTACTAATGCAACAGGCATTTCAGGTAACTTAGCTGGAACAAACCAAACCAGTATAAGTGGAACTTTAACAAATTCAAATAATTTCCCATTAAATGTAATATACACTGTAACTCCAAAATCAGGTACATGTACTGGTACTCCTTTTACAGTAACTGTTACTGTAAATCCAAAACCAACAGCAACTATCAGCGGTACTAATGCAGTATGTAAAGATGCAACCGCCCCAAATATAACTTTCACAGGAGCTTCAGGAACAGCTCCCTATACTTTCACCTATAAAATAAATGGAGGGAATGATTTAACAGTGACTACTACAAGTGGTAATTCTGTTACAGTGGCAGTACCAACTACTACTGCAGGCTCATTTGTTTACTCACTAGTAAGTGTCAAAGATGCAGGCTCAACAACTTGTTCTCAAGCACAAACAGGTTCTGCTACAATTACTGTAAATGATCCACCAACAGCTACCATCACTGGTGATTTATCAGCTTGTTTGACTACAACTTTAACAGCTAATACAAACGCTTCTTCTCCAACTTATGTATGGTACAAAAACAATGTTGTTATAAATGGACAAACAGCATCAACTTTAATAGTTACTGCCAATGGAGATTACAAAGTAAAAATAACAAATGGTTTAACTTCTTGTGAAACTACTTCAGCAGTATCAACAGTTGTTGTTGAAGATGTAACTAAACCTGCAAAACCAGTTTTAGCTGATGTAACGGGTGAATGTTCGGCTACAGCTATTGCTCCAACTACAACAGATAACTGTTCTGGAACAATCACGGCTACTACAACTAATCCTTTAACTTATACCACTCAGGGAACTCATGTAATCACATGGACTTTTGATGATGGAAATGGAAATGTAGAAACAGCTACTCAAAATGTAATTGTAAAAGATATTAGCAAACCTGCAAAACCAGTTTTAGCTGATGTAACGGGTGAATGTTCGGCTACAGCTATTGCTCCAACTACAACAGATAACTGTTCTGGAACAATCACGGCTACTACAACTAATCCTTTAACTTATACCAC
>NZ_FRCC01000009.1 GCF_900142775.1 Flavobacterium flevense | reverse complement strand
GGTATTTCAAATAACTTGCGCGTTTTGCGGGGTGCAAATGTAACATCTGTTTTTAAATCTCACAAACTTTTTTAAACCTTTTTTAGAAAATAATTTTTCTATTTAATTTAAATGTTTGTCAGTATATCTTAGAACGTCTGCGTTGTTGCGGGTGCAAAAGTAGTCACTCTATACCGTTAAACAATACTTTTCTATCACTTATTTTTGAACTATTTTTTAATACTCTGAAAATCTGATAATTATTTTTTGATGTTTTTACGTTTTGTAGGATTTTTGAGTTTTAATTGAGGGGTTTCGCAGAGGTGCACTAAGAAAACACGGAGATTCGCTAAAGGTTTTTAGATACTATTACACTATATAATACGTAGTAGAGAATTGTAATTTTCCCGAAAACTCCAACTCCCTAGCCCCGATAGTAGCGGCATCCTCTAGTCTCGTCCCTAAGACGAGACTAGAGATATAGCGGATAGCGGGAAATAGCTACTAAAAAAAAAAGCTCGAACCATATAATAGTACGAGCTTTGTAGACTAAACTGTTTCTTGACTACTTAGTAGAAAATTTGAAAGCAGTTTTTGTTTTATAGGTTTCTCCCGGGTTTAAAACCGTTGTAGGGAAATCTTTTTGGTTAGGAGAATCCGGATAATGCTGTGTTTCTAAGCAAAGACCTGTTCTGTGTGCATAGGTTTTTCCATCTCTTGTAGGCAAAGTACCATCTAAGAAGTTTCCTGTGTACAACTGGATTCCAGGTTCATCAGTATATACTTCCATAACTCTTCCGCTGGTTGGCTCATAAACTGAAGCTGCAAAACGGAATCCTTTATCCTGATTGTTCAACACCCAGCAGTGATCATAACCTTTTCCTCTTTTTAACTGTTCGTTGATCACTTCGATATCTTTACCAATTGCTTTTGGTTTTCTGAAATCAAAAGGAGTATTTGCTACATCCTCTAATTTACCTGTTGGAATAAGTGTTTCATCAACCGGAACTAATTTATCAGCGTCTATTGTTACTACATTATCCAAAATTGTTTTTGTAAAATCGCCTGAAAGGTTGAAATAAGAGTGCTGTGTTAAATTCACCACTGTTTTCTTATCCGTAGTTGCTTCATACAACACTTCTAAAGTATTATCAGCCGTTAAAGTATAAGTGACAAAAACAGTCAGGTTACCAGGAAAACCTTCTTCCATGTCCTTGCTAACGTATTTTAATTTTAAAGTTGCATTTTCTCCGCCTTTAACTTCTTCGGCAGTCCAAACTGCTTTGTGAAATCCTGCAGGTCCACCATGCAAACTGTTTGGTCCGTCATTAGCCGCTAATTTATATTCTACTCCATCTAAAGAAAATTTAGCTTTTCCAATACGGTTACCGAATCTTCCGATTAAAGCACCAAAAAACGGATTGTCTTTAGTATATTGTTCGAAATTATCAAATCCAAGCACCACATCTTCTGAAACTCCGGCTTTATTAGGCACTTTTAAAGAAGTAATAATTCCTCCATAAGTCATAATATCCACTTCCATTCCTTTTTGATTTTTCAACTTGTAGCTGTCAATCTTTTCACCTTTGGCGGTAGTACCATACTCTGATTTCTCAATAGTAACACTGTCTTTTTGAACAACATTTTGTTCCTGATTTTCTTTCTTATCCCCTTTACACTGAACAGAAAGTCCTGCTGTAGCAATAACAGCCAATCCAAGAACACAACTTTTTAATAAATTCATAATTTTTTATTTTTATTGGTTAATAGAAAAATCATAAAGCCAAAAGCTAACTTAACTTCTGACTTTATGACTTGGTACATTTATTATTTAAAAAAGATTACAATCCAGTTTGGAATAAATGGTAATAAGCTTCATTAGCATTCAAAGTATCTTTGAAATTACGGATTCTGGTATCGTTATCAATAACCACTAATTCGATTCCAGCAATATCAGCAAAATCTTCCATGAACTCAGTAGTTACCGCCTGGCTATATACTGTATGGTGAGCACCACCAGCAAGAATCCAAGCTGTAGCAGCGATGTCAAGGTTAGGTTTACAATCCCAAAGTACACGAGCTACCGGTAATTTTGGTAAGTCAGCCATAGGTTTTACAGCAGTTACTTCGTTTACAATTAAACGGAAACGAGTTCCCATATCTACCAATGATACATTGATAGCATCTCCGGCAGGCGAATTAAATACCAAACGAACAGGATCTTCTTTTCCTCCAATTCCTAATGGGTGAATTTCACAAGAAGGTTTTCCGTCAGTGATAGAAGGACAGATTTCCAACATGTGAGAACCCAAAACATATGATTTTTCAGGTGTAAAGTGGTATGTGTAATCTTCCATGAAAGAAGTTCCTCCTTCAAGACCGATGTTCATTACTTTCATAACACGAACCATAGCAGCTGTTTTCCAGTCACCTTCTCCACCAAAACCGTAACCATCCGCCATTAAACGTTGCGTTGCGATACCTGGCAATTGTTTTAATTCTCCTAAGTTTTCAAAAGTATCCGTAAAAGCACCAAAACCACCTTCTTCTAAGAACGCTCTTAAACCTAATTCGATTTTAGCAGCATCTAATAACGATTGTCTTTGCTCTCCTCCTACTTGTAATTTTGGAGCTAAATTGTATGATTCTTCATAAACTGCTACTAAAGCATCCACTTGCGCATCAGTAACTAATTTCATTTTGTTAACAATATCAGATGAGTCGTATCCGTTTACAGACATTCCGAAACGAATTTGAGCCTCTACTTTATCTCCACAAGTAACAGCCACTTCACGCATGTTGTCTCCAAAACGCGCCACTTTTAAGTTTTGCATTTCGTCCCAACCTAAAGCTACTCTGGACCAGTTTCCTAATTTTTGCTGAACACGTGCATCTTCCCAGTGACCTACAACTACTTTACGTTTTTTACGCATTCTGGACATGATGTAACCAAACTCTCTGTCTCCGTGAGCTGATTGATTCAGGTTCATAAAATCCATATCAATAGAAGCCCATGGAATTTCAGCATTGTATTGTGTATGTAAGTGACATAATGGTTTTTTAAGGATACTCAAACCGTTAATCCACATTTTAGCCGGAGAAAAAGTGTGCATCCAGGCAATGATACCAATACAGTTTTTGTTTGTATTTGCTTCCAAACAAATATCAGTGATTTCACTAGGTGATTTTGCTACTGATTTATAAATCACTTTTACAGGAACATGAGAAGAAGCATCAATTCCTTTTGCAATTTCCTGAGAATGCACAGCAACCTGCTTTAAAGTTTCTTCACCATATAAATTTTGGCTTCCTACTACGAACCAAATTTCTTTTTTAGAAATATCTATCATTTTTATTTTGTTTATTTATTGTTCTTGTTTTCCTTAAACCTCACCCCACCCCTCTCCAAAGGAGAGGGAGTTGAAATGAAATTCTATTTTCTTTATTCTATTTTCTGCAATCTAAAATCTGCAATCTAAAATCTAAAATTTATTGTCCGTAATACGAATCTTTTCCGTGTTTGCGTTCGTAATGTTTTTTAATCAAAGAATCTTTCAATCTTGGAGCAGCCGGATTAATTTGCAAAGTCAAATAAGCCATTTCAGCACAAACCTCTAATACTTTAGAGTTATAAACTGCTTTAGCTGCATTTTTTCCCCATGCAAATGGACCATGATTTCCTAACAAAACCATTTCCACTTCTTCATAAGAAAGATTTTTTTCTTTGAAACAGTCTAAAATCTGGATTCCCGTGTTATGTTCATAGTTTCCTTCAATAAGGTTATCAGCCATTGGCGCAGCACAAGGAATATCAGCAGTTAAGTGATCCGCATGCGTAGTTCCAAAAATAGGGATATCTCTTTGTGCCTGAGACCATGCTACAGAGTAAGTTGCGTGTGTATGTGCAATTCCTCCAATATTTGGCCAGTGTTTGTACAAATAAGCATGTGTTTTTGTATCCGAAGAAGGACGTTTGTCTCCTTCGATAATATTGTTATCAAAATCAACAATTACGATATCATCTGCTTTTAATTCCTCATAAGGAACTCCACTTGGTTTAATAGCAAAAACGCCGTTTTCTCTGTCTACAGCACTTACATTTCCAAAGGTATACACCACTAATTTTAAATCATTTAGTTGCATATTTGCCTCGTAACACTCTTGTTTTAACGCTTGGTATTTTGACATTTTATTTTTATTTGGTGATACTTTCTTCCTGTTTCTATTTAAAATTTGGTTGTCAGGAACCCGCTTTTATTTTATTGGAAAAAATTATTTTTTTATGCGGGTTTCTACAAATTGAGCTAATTCAGAATACGAATCCATCAATTCCTGATATTTTTCTATTTTATCTGCTTGGGGGAAATATTCGCTTTCAAAGTCACTTCCCATTTTCTTAGCAGCTTCAATCACATTTGGATAAATTCCGGCAGCTACAGCAGCATAAATAGCAGCTCCTAAAGCCGGTGCCTGATCAGAAGCACAAACTTTAATGGGTTTATTCAATACATTTGCCAAAGTCTGCATGATAAATGGTGATTTTCTCGCTACACCCCCAATTCCGATTACACTGTCAATACGAACTCCTTCTTCTTCAAAACGGTCTACAATTTTCTTAGAACCAAAACAGATAGAGTTGATTAAAGCTTTGAAAATATGTGGTGCTTTTGTTCCTAAAGATAGATTAGTCATCGCACTTTTCAATCCTTGATTAGCATCCGGAGTTCTGCGACCATTTACCCAATCAAGGGCAGTTGGAATACTTTCTGACAACGGAATTGCCTCAGCTTGCTCCGTTAAAGTTTTGATGAAATTAGATTCTACTTCTTCTTTTAATTGTGCTTTTTGCTCTTCAGATAATACATTTGAATTGTAAACCAAATTATCTAATGGCCAGGACAAAGTATCTTTAAACCAAGCCAAAACATCTCCAAAAGCAGATTGTCCCGCTTCTAAACCGATGTAACCAGGAATAACTGAACCATCTACTTGTCCGCAAATACCTTTAACGGTTTTGCTTCCCACGTTTTCTTTAGCAGAAACAATAATATCACAAGTTGAAGTTCCCATTACGCGAACTAAAGCGTACTCGTCAATTTTAGCACCAACAGCTCCTGAATGTGCATCAAAAGTTCCAACAGCAATAATTGTATCGGTAGTCAAACCTAATTTAGTTGCCCATTCCTGATTTAAAGTTCCGGCAACAATATCTGAAGTATAAGTTTCGTCGTATAATTTCCCTCTTAGCTGAGCTAAATACGGGTGTAATTTCCCTAAGAATTCCTCTGGTGGTAAACCATTCCAGTCTTCGTGCCACATTGCTTTATGACCTGCTGCACAACGGCTTCTTTTGAATGTTTTTAAATCTTTATTGTCAATTAACAAATAAGTCATTAAATCGCAATGCTCTAACCAGGTGTAAGCTGCATTTCTAACGGCTTCGTCCTCACGAGCAATGTGTAAAATTTTGGCCCAAAACCACTCCGAAGAATAAATTCCTCCTTCGTATTTTGTAAAATCTTCTCCTCCCCAGCTAGCGGCAAGTTCGTTGATTTCATTGGCTTCATTGATAGCAGTGTGATCTTTCCACAAAACCATCATGGCATTTGGGTTTTCAGCAAATTCTACTGTTAAAGCTAGCGGAGTTCCATCTTCAGTAACTGGTACAGGCGAAGAACCTGTTGTATCAATACAGATACTTTTTATCAAAGAAGGATCCACCTTACTTGCTGTTACAATATTTTTAATGGTCGATTCCAATCCTTCAATGTGATCCAAAGGATGTTGACGGAATTGATTGATTGACGGATTACAATATTGTTTGTTTTTCCATCTTTTGTAATGGCAAACATCTGAGGCTAATTCCTGCCCGTTATCGGTATCAATTAATACGGCACGAACTGAATCCGATCCGTAATCTAAACCTATTACATAATTTTTCATCTTCATTATTTAAAATATGGCTACAAATATAGCATAAAATAACATGAAGTGTAACACTCACACTTCATATTATTTTATTAAAATTTGATTTATTTAGTTATAAAAATATTTATCTGAAAAAGATATTATTTCATCTTTAATTTCAACACTACAAAAGAATAAGCCGGTAAAGTTACTGAGGCTTTCTTTCCACTTACTTTATATTCTTTTTCAACAGGCACAATTTTAGTTGGCTCAGCCAATGTATTGTATTCTTCCAGATTCTGACTTGTCAAAAGAGTCATTTTTCCTTTAGACTCAACACCTTTTCCTGATAGATTCACTTCAAGATCCTGCGCTTTAGCTGATGTATTAACCAGTTTTAAAATCAGTTCTTTGGTAGTAACATCTTTTGCAGCAGTTGCATACAGTTCATTTTGCCCTGTCAATGGTTTACCCTCTTTTGTAATTGCTAAAACATCCGTTCCTCTATTATTGGAGTACATTTTTTGGACATAATAATTAGCCGTTCCATACGAATTCAAATTATCAAACCAAATCATATCCGGAGCCCATTGAAAAGCATCTACGTGAGCCATTAAAGGAGCATAAGAGGTTAAATGAACTACATCGGCATTACGCTCCAAACCTGTCATAAAAGCCGATTCAGAAAGTGCCGACAACCAATTATTCTCTTTCAAACCATCTTCTACTCCTTTAGGATGAGCAGCATATTCTCCGGCAAAAATCTTAGGTCCGTTTCGGTCATAATTATCATATCGAGCAGCATTTTCTTTAAACCATTCCGGGTTTTTATAATAATGCTCATCAACAATCTCGGCATTTATTTTCTTCAATTCCTCCCATCCGTACTCAAACATTGCTCCATCCGGCGAAGGTCCTGAACCGGAAACAATAGTCATAGCAGGATATTTTTCTTTTATTGCTTTTGCAAAAACTTTATATCTTTCAATATATTGTGGTCCCCATTGCTCGTTTCCAACACCAATAAACTTAAGATTAAATGGTTTTGGATGTCCCATATCGGCTCTTAATTTTCCCCATTTAGTGGTCACAGCACCATTTGCAAATTCGATTAAATCCAATGCATCCTGAACATAAGGATCTAATTCTTCCATTGGAACCAATTCTCCTGTATTGTACTGACAAGCAATTCCACAGCTTAAAATAGGCAACGGCTCTGCTCCTACATCTTCCGAAAGTTGGAAATATTCGAAAAATCCTAAACCAAAAGACTGAAAATAATCCGGTGCTTGCTTGTTCTTAAACTCCACATTCCATCTGTTAATCATGGTTTCTCTGTCTTCAACAGCTCCAACCGTTTTTTTCCATTGGTATCTGTTTTCCAATGTCCTTCCTTCAACGATACATCCACCAGGGAAACGTATAAATCCTGGTTTTAAATCATATAACCACTGAACGATATCTTTACGCAAACCATTTTTCCTGTTATTCCAGGTTTCTTGCGGAAATAACGAAATCATATCTAAATCAATCGTTCCTGTTCCTTCAAAAGTTATTTTGAGTTGCGCTTTTGCTTCCGTTGCAGTCGCTACAATTTGGGTTGAATAATCTTTCCAGTTTGCTGATGAAGGGACAATAGTTGTTTCTCCCAAAACCTTTTTATCCGCATCAATAAATTGGATAATTATTTTTTTAATGGCATTATCATGATTCGCCGCTTTTAAAGAAAGATTGTATTTTGCATCTTTCTTGATTCCCATTCCCCTAAAACCTTCATTGATAATCTGGTAGCCTTTATCATTATTGATGATAACTCTGCAAAAATCAGGATTATTAGGCTTTTCAGAAGTATGCATAGGCGTTGCCATCCCGGAATCTTTATTGAAAGAATGCGTATTACTATTGGGTTGCAACCATCCCATCAATGGTGCATCAAATCCAAAAGTTCTGTTCTTAACCATTTCTGCATACAAACCTCCATCGGCAGCAAAATTGATATCTTCAAAAAAGACACCATACATTGTTGGCTGGATTTTAGTAATTGATTGGGTCAAATCTACTTCTAAATTCGTTTTTTGGGCTGTTGCCAAAAAACTACTCAGTAATAAACCACAAACAGTACTTTTTGTAATTAAATTTAATTTCATATTTTAATTTTTCTTTTTATTTGTCGGTCAACCAAATTCTTTCGACAAGCTTGATTTTACACTTTTAATTAATATGACTATCTATTTCTTATACGAATCATTGAAAATGGCACACGGATGAAACTGATTTTAACTGATTATCGCAGATTGTGATTTATAAAGAGTTTGAAAAATCCGTTTTTTATCTGTTAAAATCAGCGTCATCTGTGGTCTGTTTTTTTTAGTCCGATTAGTGGACAGGCATTTTAATTAAATTCGAATACTGGTTTACCGTTCTCATCAAATTTTAATTTCATCATTCTCGCATGACGATTAGGATCGTATAACGGGTCTGCAATAATTTCTTTCAACGGTCTTTTATCTGTCGCAGGCACTACTTTTGGATCACCAACCGCTTTTTCGTAATCCCTTGCATGATATATTACTAAGGGCTCTCCGTTTTCATCAACTGTGAAAGAGTTGTGTCCCGGACCATAAATATTTTTTGCTTCATTGGTTTTTAATACTGGATATCGGGATTTTTTCCACGAATTTCTATCTAGTAAATCAGCTTTTTCGTCTGCTTCCATCATACCCATACTGTAACATGCACCTGTAGCACTTGCCGAAAAAGTAATGTAAATTTTTCCTTTGTTTTTAATAACTGCCGGACCTTCATTTACCCAAAAACCGATGCGTTCCCAATCATAATCCGGAGTTGTTAGCATAAATTGAACTGTTTTTAGTTTTACAGGTGATTCCATTTCGGCTAAATACAAATTAGAAGCTGCGAACTGTCCTCCCGTTTTTTCTGCCCAACAGAAATAGCGCTTGCTTTTATGCTCAAATACGGTTCCGTCCAGAGAAAAATCAGTAAAACTTTTTGGATCTGCATCAGCTGCCTGCATTTGTCCCAGCTCAACCCACTTGTCATGTAAAGGATCCTGACCGCTACACTGCAAAACATAAGGTCTTAATTTCCAAATATCGCTTTCTTCGCTTGCTGCAAAATACACGTACCATTTTCCATCTAAATAATGAATTTCCGGAGCCCATACATGACGGCTCATTGGTCCGCTTTTATGTTTTTCCCATACTCTAAAAGTTTCAGCATTTTGAAGTTCATCAATAGATTTTGCACGTCTTAGCTCTATAGCGTCATAGGTGGGTACTGATCCTGTAAAATAGTAATACCCATCTGTATGCTTATAGATAAACGGATCTGCTCTTTGCAACACAATAGGTTTATTAGATAAGGTTTTTGCATTAGTAGTCACTTCATCTTTAGACTTATCGTTTTGCACTTTTTTATCTGTACAGGAAGCGACACTTACCAAAACAATAGCTGATAATGCCAGGTTTTTTAATTTGTTTGTTTGCATGTTATACTTGAATTAAATTAATTTCAGAGATGGATTTTGACATGGTTATCACCAGCTATTCTCAATATCGTTTTCCCATAGTACATTGGAATAAACCAAACTATTAAAAATAATAAGCCGTTTTTTTTATAATCGTTTTAAGTAAAAGAAAGATATAAGTAATGGGAATAAAATAATGTCGTTTTTTTTAACCATATAAGTCATATAAGTTTTTTTTATCTTATTCTAGTATCTCACTTAATAACAAATAAGATCATATAAGGTAGGCGGTGTTTTTAAATGACAATAAATTATTCTTATTACTTAATTTCGAAATTATTAAAAAGCCTTTTTTTGTCACAGAATAGAATGATTAGAAAGATTTTTGATTCAATAACAAATTAATCTATATTAATCTGTGATAAAGAATTCATTAAAACAGGATATTAAATTTTAACTATTACAGACTTGGCCACAAATCGGCATCCCATTTCAACTCTTTGATTTCTAATTTTGGTTTTCCATTATTCTTTTTTTCATAAGCATGAAAAATAATATAATCCTTCCCATCAAAAGTATAGGCACTATTATGTCCCGCTCCGTACCAATTTTCATTTGGTTGTATCAAGATAGTACCACCACCGTCGTTTAAAGATTTACCCTCTTTGTCTAAATAGGGACCGGTAATTACTTTAGATCTCCCCACTACTACTTTATAAGTGCTTTTTTCTCCTTGACAACAAAAATCCCAGGAAAGAAACTGATAATAATAGCCATTCTTTTTGAATATAAAAGGAGCTTCTAAAGCTGCATCTCCCGGATGAGCATCTGCAAATCCAGTACCTCTTTCCCGTTTTGAAATAGTGTACCACTCCTGAGGCTGAGCAATAGACAATAAATCAGCGTTTAATTTTACCATTTTTAATCCTTCCCAAAAAGAACCAAAAGCTAACCATGGTGTATTATTATCATCGAAAGTCAAATTAGGATCTATAGCATTCCATAAATCACGATTAGGAACAGACTGAATTACAATTCCGTGATCTACCCATTTATAAGCAGGATCTCTCGGATCTAAAGTCGTATTAGTTGTAACCCCAATCGCCGAAGTATTTTTTGCGAAAGCGGAAACGGAATAATACAAATAATAAGTATTGTTGTGAAAGGAAATATCCGGTGCCCAAATATGATTTTTAAAATCAGCCGCAACAGCATCAGCCCAAACAGGTTTTTCTTTGAATACAGCAGGTTCAGGGTTCCATTTTTTTAAATCTTTGGAACTAAAAACACTGATTCCGCGTCCGGTACAATACAAATAATAGGTATCTTTTTGTTTGATCATCACCGGGTCGTGAACGGAGATGTCCTGAGCTAATATTGATGTACCAATCAAAACACTTAACAATAAAATTAATGACTGTATTCTTGTGTACAATTTCATATTTTGTTGCTTTAAAATGAAAATTATTAGATTTTACCTAAAAATAGGATTTACTCACTTTCTGTAAGTTTGAAATAACTAGTTTGTTATTCCTTCTGAGGTCATAATCACACGTTTCATAGTACCATCCGGATTGTAATACAAACGGTCTACACAAACTGATCTTCTAAAACTTCCTCCATCTGTAGGAATAGAACCGTTGTGATAAATAAAATACGAGTTACCTTTAAAATCTATGATTGCCTGATGATTTGTATTTGAATTCCCGGCCACTTCGTTTAAAATCCCTTTGTATTCCCAAGGACCAGTAATTGATTTACTCATAGCATAGGCGATTTTTTCAGGAAATTGGTAGGCATAAGACAAATAATACCAGTCCTTACGCTTGTGAATCCAGGGTGCTTCGGTAAAATTAGGTAAATCTATCGTTTGCATTGGGCCGTCCATTTCAATCATGTTTTCTTTTAATTTCACATAATTACAAACGGTATTTCCCCAAAAAAGATACGCCTGACCGTCATCATCTACAATCACCGTTGGGTCAATATCATCCCAACTGATATTCGTTTTGGTAGTCATATCATTAGTAATTAATGCTTTTCCTAAAGCATCTTTAAAAGGACCGGTAGGGCTATCCGAAACTGCAATTCCTATCGATTTTCCATGAATTGTTCCGTGAGAAACCGTTACATACCAGTAGAATTTTCCGTTTCTTTCAATAACTTGTCCAGCCCAGGCATCTCCTTTTGCCCAAGCAAAATCGGTAGGTTTTAAAGGCACTGCATGTTCTTGCCAATTGACCATATCCGAAGAAGAATACACCAGCCATTCGTTCATTCGATACGAATTCACCTCTTTTGGCGGTGTATCATGTCCCGCATACAGATACACTTTGTCTTTATAAACTATAGCAGCCGGATCAGCAGTATATTTATCAGTAATAATAGGATTATTCATTTTCAGCGAAGGCTGATTTACGGTAGCAGTTGTTTCTTTTACAGCAGTTGTTTTACAAGAAACAACTGCTGATAAAAGACTCACACTAAATAATAAAGTGGTGATTTTCATGGTACTATTTTATTTTCCTTCTAGTACTACAACAGAAAATGCCGGAATACTTACTTCTAATTTTCCTTTAGCATTTTTAAACCCTTTGAATTCTTTAGGCTCAATTGCATTAGGTTTATCAAATGAGTTATAGTCTTGTAATTTTTTAGACGTCAAAATTGTAGCTGTAACATTTTTTAATCCTAATTCAGCCAAATCGATTTCGATTTTGTTTTCTTTCTTAGCATCAATATTTACTAATGAAATATGTACCAATCCGCTTTTATCTTTTGAAGCCGAAGCCGAGATTGCAGGAAGTGTTTTACCTTCAAAAGTATATTCCGGAGATTTGAAATCGATAGGCAATAATTCAGCATCCTGATGTACACGGTACATTTTCATGATATGGTAAGTAGGAGTCAAAATCATTTTAGCCTTATCAGTCAAAATTACCGCTTGCAATACATTTACACATTGTGCTAAGTTAGCCATACGTACTCTGTCAGCATGATTGTTAAAGATATTCAAAGTTGAACCTGCTAAAACAGCATCTCTCATGGTATTTTGTTGGTATAAAAAGCCAGGGTTAGTTCCTTGTTGTACTTCATACCAGGCTCCCCATTCGTCCACCATCATAGCTACTTTTTTCTCAGGATCGTATTTGTCCATAATAGCAGCATGTTTAGTAACATATTCTTCCATTTTTAAAGCGGAAGTCATTGTTTTGAAATAACCATCCTCATTAAAATCAACAGCATCTCCTTTTTTAGACCAGTTGATTACTGCATAATGATGCACTCCAACTCCGCCCAACATATTTAATGGAATGTTTTTCATCAAAACTTCTGTCCAATTATAATCACTTCCATTTGCTCCAGAAGCAATGCGTGTTAATCCACCAGTATTTTCCCAATCGGACATGAACGTTGCAAATTTTCTATATTCACCGGCATAATATTCCGGAGTCATATTTCCTCCACAACCCCAGGCTTCGTTACCAATACCCCAAAATTTCACTTTCCAAGGTTCCGTTCTTCCGTTTGCTTTACGCAAATCACTCATTGGACTTTTACCTGAAAAATTAGTGTATTGAACCCAATCAGCTAGTTCCTGAACGGTTCCGCTTCCTACATTTCCTGATAAATAAGGCTGAGCTCCCAATTCCTCACATAAATTCAAAAAGTCGTGTGTCCCAAAACTATTATCCTCAGTTACTCCACCCCACCAGGTGTTTACAATTGTGGGTCTTTTTTCTTGTGGACCTACACCATCTTTCCAGTGATAGGTATCCGCAAAACAACCTCCCGGCCATCTTAAATTTGGAATTTTTAATTCTTTTAAAGCCGCAATAATATCATTCCTAACCCCTCTTGTATTAGGGATTTTAGAAGTGTCGCCTACAAAAAAACCTCCGTAGATACATCTCCCCAAATGTTCTGCAAAGTGACCATAAATATTTTTATCAATAACAACAGGTTTCTCCGCTTTTTTAATACTAAGAATTGTGGTTTCTTTTTGTGAAAAAGCAAGTTGATTACAAAAAGTAAAAATCAACAATAACAACAGATTTTTTTTCATTCTGATTACATTTTTTATTGGTTATAAGTGTACGTTTAACATTTGTAAATATAGGTAAAATAAAAAGATAAAAGCAAGCTATAAATACACTCAGATTATATTTTAACAAAAACCCTCTCTAATAGGTAAAAGTCAGGATAAACACATCTTATTTCAAAAATAAAAAAAACAGCCACGAATACACGAAACAACACCAATTGAGACGTCATTAATTACACGAATTTTCCAAAAGCAGATAAAAAATTGGTGTAATTGCTTTGTCTATTCGCTATTGCTCGGCTCGTGGCTAAAAATAAAACTCATGCGTTTGTCCTGATTAAAGGGTCATTTATTTCAATTTATTTTTTCTTACCCCAAACAGGTCTTCCATCAGCTGTTAGTCCGGAATAACTCAGCGTTACTTTTCGGGTTGAAGCTTCCCAATCCCAGGCATCACTAACTTTACATTTTATACCATTTACAATTAAGGTCTTGTTTCCACTATCATAAGACCAGGTTCCTGTTAGGGCTCCACTTACTTTTTTATCGGCAGTTAAATTGATGGTAACTGATTTTTGAATCGTTTTGTATTGGTAATTCATGGTAATCTGTTCCCATTGACCTACAAAAGAAGCTTCGGTAATAGTGGTTTTAGGTACTCCGGCATAGCGTTCAGCATCCACTACAGGCCAGCCATCTTCAGTCCACTGAATAGCACGAACATGTCCCATCATAACGGCATTAGAGGCATTAATTCCCGGAACACCTTCAGGCAAACGAGCCTGAGAAGCATAAAACCACTCCTTAGTATCTGGATTTTGAAATACGGAACAATGAGAAAAACCTACCCATCCAGTGTGATTATTGAAGGAATACGGATGTGTAAGCATAGGCCAGCAATCGGCTCCATTAGTAATATTAGCACCGTTAATACCTAAAAAGGGTCCGGTTATACTTCTGGAACGTGCCACACGGGTATTGTAAGCAACCGAAAGTTCGTCATAAGCTAAAAACAGATAATAATATTGTGTATCCGGATTATAGATTATTTCAGGCCCTTCAGAAGCTTGCCAACGGCTGGTAGGATGACGCGAAGCAATCCGGGTTCCGTAATCGCTCAGGGTTTTTAACTGATCCGGTTTTCCGGTAGTAGGATTGAGTTTCAAAGCTGCAATTCCAGAATGCCAGGAACCATAAATTAAATAATGTTCGCCTTCCGGAGTAATGGTAAAAGTAGGGTCGATCGCATTGAATTTGAAATATGCATCTTCCCAATTTCTTGCTCCCGTATAAGAATACGGTTTTAAACCATCCGGTTCAGAGCAAACAACCATTCCTTTATCCACCCATACATTCGATGCTAAATCATCGGATTCAGCTAGTCCAATAAAAGCTCTTTCTGACCATGAAGTGTCAAAACTTGTTCCTGTAATAGGTTCATCTACTACAATACTGTAATACATTCGGTATTTATTGCCTACTTTTTTTACAAAAGGAGCCCAATATCCATATCTTGGATTAGCTATAGGCGGTAAAGCAGGAACCATTCTGGCTCTTTTATTGTTCAAAGAATCTTTTACCCAGGCCGGAGCTAGCGCCATAGCTGTCCCCATAAATTCCCAAGTGATCAAATCTTTAGAACGTCGGTAAGGGAAATGTCCATGTCCATCATGTGCATTACCATAAGAAGCATCCGTTTGATACATATAATAATACTCTCCAGATTTTTCAACAGTGGGATCATGAACGTTAGCTAAATTCCATTGTGATCTGCTACTCCACGAAGCAATCGAGGTATAATTATCCGCATATTTAGGTCCATTAAATGTAGGGGTAACCACTGGTGGTACAACTACAATTGGAGGAACTGTTTCTTCAGTTGTAGGATCGTCTTTGGAACAACTTACTGCAGCAAGTACAAACAAAAGAAAGCCAACAAAAGACGCTTTTTTTAAAATGGATTTTGAATTTTTCATCTTTTATTCAGATATAAAACTCATGTGGTAAACCCTTTAAAATTTACCACATGATTATTTAGAATTTTATTTTTTAATAGAAAACGGATTCATTAAACATTAATAACTATCGTTTGGAATCGTTCCCGGATTATTATCCCTTTCTAATTGAGGTATTGGGAAAAATTCTCTGCCGGGTGCATACGAATTAAATTCAGCATCTCTGGATTTCAACCAGGCTAATTTTGCCGGATCCTGTAACCATCCCCAACGACGAATATCATCAAAACGGTGTCCTTCAAGCGGGAATTCTAAGAATCTTTCGTGCCCTATTTGCTCACGCATTTGCTCCTTTGTCATGTTTGGTTTCACAACACTTAAAATTGGTAAATTAACACGGTCTCTCACCATTTGGATATAGGTATAAGCATCTGGGGTATTGCCTGTTTCATTCAAAGTTTCGGCATACATTAACAGAATGTCTGCATAACGCAATAAACGTTCATTGATTCCGGATCTCCAGTCAAATTCGTCTGCTCTTTGACCATCAGAGTTTTGATATTTTCTACAAAACAAATCGTTTAAATCTCCCGTATTTGAAGCATATCTAGTGGCAAAATCTTGCCCGTATAATTGCATACCGCCTGGTTTATTATAAAACATGGTAGCATCTAAACGAGGATCTGTTGTATTTGCAATTGTTTTTTCCAGCTGATAGTCATTATATAAAGCCCATGTAGGCTGAACATCGGTAAATCCAAAACCTCTTGGTCCATAAGTAATAGCTCTGGCTGAAGTTTTCCCCCATCCGGAAGCGGGAGCACCTCCCCAACCTAAGTCCACTCCTCCGGCTTCTCTGCTAAATTGCACTTCAAATAAAGATTCGGAATTGTTTTCATTGGTTTCCGTAAAATTATCACGGTAATTAGATACCAATGCGTAAACCCCTAAATCAATAACAGCCTTAAAAGCGTCTCTTGCATTTGTAAAATCTTTAGTAAACAAATAGGCTTTTCCTAAATATCCTAAAGCAGCCCCTTTAGTGGCACGTCCTTTTTCTCCAGCATCTAAACCTGAAACATCAGTATATGATATTGGTAACAATTCGGCTGCCATTTTAAAGTCAGCAATAACCTGAGCCCAACCTTCGGCTTCTGTTTTTTGCGGATAAATGGCAGCTATCTCTGTTGGAACAGGTACATTCTTAAACATGTTAACGGCATGAAACAAATACAATCCTCTTAAAAAATAGGCCTGTCCTAAAATTCTGTTTTTAAGTGCTGCATCGGCAAAATCAATAGCGGGTACATTGGTCAAAACCTGATTTGCTCTGAAAATCCCCTGATAGTAAGTCTCATAAGCCCAGCCGTAAATGGCGGCGTCACTAACATTAGAATTGAATCTTCCCACATTAGCCATAGCCGGCCAAGGGCTATTACTACGGGTATCATCTCCTTTTAAGTCTAATAACAAAGGAGTACTACGCATGTAAGTTCCATCAGTAAGTAAACTTCCGTAGACTGCATTGACACCTTGTAAAGCATCTGAATCAGTTTTCCAAAAAGAGTCTACAGCATTATTATTAGGGTCAACCTGAATTAAATCTTCATCGTTAACACAACTTGTTGTTATTATTGCCAGTGAAAAGAAACCAGCTAAATAATTATATATTTTATATTTCATTTTGATTCGTTTTAAATTGATTCCTGATTAAAAATTCACTTCAATACCTAAAGAGATGGTTCTTGGATTAGGGAAAGAACCTCCGTCATATCCTCTTGAGAACAATCCATCACTAATAAAGTCAGGATCATAACCTCTGTATTTAGATATAATCCATAAGTTTTGACCATTAGCATATATTCTTGCGTTTTGAATAAAACTGGTTTTATTAACCGGAATATTATAACTGATTTCGGCTGTTTGTAATTTAATGTAGTTGCCACTTTCTATAAAACGATTCGAATCACGGGTGTTTCCGTTAGCATCCTGGATTGATGGTCTTGGAATATTAGTATCAATATTTGTTGGAGTCCAATAATCTAACATATCCGTATGATGGTTGCCATATTTACCAACCATTAAGTCACGGTACAAACCATTAAATACTTTGTTTCCACCGCTTCCTTGCCAAAACATAGTAGCATTCCAGTTTTTATAAGAAGCACTTAGATTGATACCATAATTGTATTTAGGTATCGTAACTCCCTGAAATACTCTGTCTCTATCAGTTATAACTCCATCAGCTTCGTCAAAAACGCCATCACCATCAGTATCTACTGTTAATTGATCTTTGAATTTGATATCTCCTACCTGAACATTTGTTTGTGAAGGTGCTGCATTGATTTCTTCCTGAGATTGGAAAATACCATCTGTTTCGTATGCATAAATTTCGCCTATAGATCTTCCTACTTCTGTCATGGCAGCAAGACCCGGTATAGGATTTCCACTTTCAGAAAAACCAATTTGAGTTACTTTATTTTTTAAAGTACCAATATTAGCTGCAATGCTGTACTTGAATTCGTTTTTATTGTTATTATAAACCATTGAGAATTCCAGTCCTGAGTTTTCTACTGCTCCGGCATTTGTTGTAACATCTGATGGAAAAGCTCCGGAAGAAAATGGTAATGGTACTCTAATCAATAAATCATTTGATTTTTTAAGAAAATACTCTGCTGTAAACTGCAAATCATTGTCAAACATTCCTAATTCAAGAGCTACATTGGTTGTTTTAGTTTCTTCCCAATGTACATTTGGATCTAAAGCGTTTACTACTGTTGCACCAGGAGCTAATTCGTTATTAAAAGTATAGCTGGCAAAACTGTTCATCGTAGTCGCAAAGAAATATTGCGGAATGGTGTTGTTTCCAATAATTCCGTATCCTCCTCTTAACTTCACATTGCTAATCCATTCCGGTAAATGAATGAATTTTTCATTACTCAATTTCCAGGCTCCTGAAAAAGAGTAGAAATTAGCCGAATTGAATTTTTTACTGAACAAAGAAGTTTTGTCCTGTCTAAAGTTTGCCGTAAGTAAATAACGATCGTCGTAACCATAATTCAATCTGCTGATATACGATTTTCCGGTAATGGTATATTCGTATTCATTAGTATTCGTATTCTCTGCAAATTGTAATTTTTTAATATCGGTAGCATCATATCCTACACCTGATGAAAAATGGTTGTAATGATTATTTCTTTCGTCGATAGAACCCACTAAAGCATCAATATTGTGTTTTCCTAAACTTACATTATAAGTAAGAATGCTATTTACAAAAGTTTTGATTTGATTTCCGGTAGCAATGTTAAGAGTTGCTCTGTCACTTGGAACTCTATAATACCATCCCAATTCAAATTCAGGAGTATATCGTTTGTCAAACCAGTGTACTTTATCATAGCTTACATCTAATTTGTATTTTAATCCTTTAACTATTTCCAATTCTCCCCAGATATCACCAATAAAATGGTTTCTTTTTCCTGTATTAGAAATTAAATTATTATACCCAATAACATTCAGCGAAATTGCTTTTTGAGTATCGCTGTATGTTCCTCCATATCCACCTAGCCAATTATCATCATAAACCGGCATTGTAGGAATAGCAGTCACTAATGCCTGAATAGCCGATTCTCCCACCCAGCTATTAAAAGATTCTTTGTCTGATTCGGTATAGGCAATTTTTGAACCGTATTTGAATTTTCCTTTTTTTCCATGCAAATTCAAATTCATAGAATATCTTTCGTAATCCTGTGGTGTCTCTAAATAAGAAGTGTTTTTGAAATAATCAACATTCAAATTGTACCCAAGAGATTCTGCTCCACCATTAAATGTAAGGGAATGATTTTGAACCGTACCCGTTCCATAAGCTTCTTTTTGCCAATTGGTATTTACATTATTGATGTAAAAAGGACTTGTAGGATCATTTCCCGGAGCCACAGGCAAATTATCATTTTGCTCAGCTGCAGTGGTAATGGTTTGATAACCTACTCTATCAGTTACTGACCAGTTTTTTGCTACATTCTGTACTCCGTAAAGTGATTTGTACTTAATTTCCATTGCACCTACTTTTCCTTTTTTAGTAGTAATAATTACCACTCCATTGGCTCCACGCACTCCATAAATAGCTGCTGATGATGCATCTTTCAATACCTGCATCGATTCAATATCTCCTGGTGCAAAATCAAATGGCGAATCTACAATCACTCCATCAATAACAAATAATGGGTTGTTATTACTAAAGGAATTTACCCCTCTAATTTTAATATTTACAAATCCTCCCGGTTCTCCTGATGATTGTACACTAACACCAGGTGCCTGACCTTGCAGCATTTTAGCAACATCATACGTCACTGCTTTTTTAGCACTTTCGACATTTACAACAGAAACAGATCCGGTTAAGTCTGATTTTTTTTGTGTTCCGTAACCTATTACAACTACTTCGTCTAACTTAGCGTAATCCTCTAAAAGTGTAACGGCAATATTAGTTTGATTGCCTACTTTAACTTCCTGACTGATAAAACCAATGTATGAAACGATAAGAGCTGTATTGGATCCGGCTACATCTATGGAAAATTTCCCTTCAAAATCAGTCTGAACACCATTTGAAGTACCTTTAACAACAACATTTACTCCCGGAATAGGCGCTCCATTAGAATCCTTTATAATCCCCGAAACCTTTATTTGCTGTTGTGCCTTAGCTTCTGGCTTAACTTTAGTTATTACAATTTTATTTTTTCCAATAAGTTCAAAATTAAAACCTTCATCGGCAAGGTTTTCATTTAGCAACTTATTAGCATTTATGGTTCCTTTTTTAAGTTTTATTTTTGGAACATTCTTAAACATATCTTCCTGATAAATAAATGTAAAATCAGTTTGCTCCCTTAAAAGGTCAAAAACCTCATCAATGGTTACAAGCTTATTTTTATCAACAACAATGTTTACATTCTGCGTAAAAACTTTACTTGAAGAAAAACTAAAAGCGGTCGTACAAAAAAACAATATAAAAGCTTTCATACTGGTTAGTAAAAATTTTCTCCTTAAAAAGAAAAAATGGTTAGTAAATTCAATTTTCATATATTTGTGTTTATTGGTTACATGTTAATTAATAATCTCATTAGGGGATAAAGTATCGTACTGTCCAGGTATTACTTTGTTCCCTTTTTTTTTATTTTATTATAATTTTCTGGTCTTTTATCTCATAGTCATTTATAAAGTTAGTTTTCTTAATTATAGTTAGGATTTCTTTTATATTATCATTTTTACTAAGTACCCCATTGAATTTAACTTTTTCAAGTTCAGCGTTTTGAAACACCACCTGAACGTCATACCAGCGGGACATAACCGTCATAATTTCTTTTAAATTTTTACTCTTAAAACTAAAAATTCCTTTTGTCCATAACACTTCATTGTAAGCATCAATGGGATTAATGGTCATAGCTCCGTTTTTAAGATTAATAATGGTTTGTTGATTAGGAACCATGTATTTTTTCGAATTAAAACCACTTACGGCTACTTTTCCTTCTACTAATGTGGTGTAAATTTTATCTTCATCTTTATAAGCTTTTATATTAAACTCCGTTCCTAAAACCTCTACTTCCTGATTTTTGTTTAAAACTTTAAACTTTGCTCCTTTATGTTCTGAACTTGGAGACACATCAAAAAAGGCTTCTCCGTAAATTAATTCTACTTCACGCACACTTCCTTCTGCAAAAGCGACCGGGAATTTTAGTTTAGACTCAGAATTCAACCATACTTTAGTTCCGTCAGCTAATTTTATCTGAAACTGCCCTCCTCTTGGTATTGTTAAATAATTATATACTAATTCTGATTTTCCCTGATTCTTATTATAAACTAATTCTTTTCCATTACTAACTACATTGTCTTTCTTATAAACTTTGTCTTTTTCTAATGTTACAACTGATCCGTCTTCAAGTGTCAATATCGCTTTGTCAGTTCCTTTATTAATAGTGTTGTTTACTATTACAGGAACTACTGCAGGCTGCTGGAAAAAACTTGTTCTGTAAAAATAACCCATGGTTAGAATTCCTAAAACAACTGCTGCAGCTGAATAATAAATAACTTTACGTAACTTTTTAAGCTTCCTCTCTTTCTTTTCTCTGGCAAAAGCCTCTGAGAGCTTACTTATTATTTTATGAGAATCAAATTCTTTCATATTATATTCGATTGCATAATTAATTTTAACAAACTCATCAAATAATGCTTTGTTTTCTGAATCCTGAATCCATAGTTCTAATGCAGTCAACTCAGATGCCGAAGCCTGATTTGTTAAAAACTTAACTATTATATTTTCAATTTTATTACTTATCATTTCGATACTGCTTTTTATTAATACGTGTTGAATTTACACTACCCTAACTTTTTTATGTTTTTTTTTATACATTGCGTAAAAATTAAGCAAATTATTTCCATTTCACACAATGCTAGAGCTTTATTCTGACAATACTCAACTTATTCATGCTTTAAAATCCGGAGATCCTAAAGCATATACTTTTTTGGTCAACACTTACCATCATAAATTATGTGTTTATGCTTATAGTTTTACTCATGATCATAGTTTATCTGAAGATATTGTTCAAAATGTTTTTATGCGTATCTGGAACAAGCGAAAAAATTTAAAAGAAGATTTTTCAATTACCAGTCTTTTGTACAAATCAGTTTATAATGAATTTATCGATCAGTATCGTAGTCAGAAAACGGTTTATCCATTGGAAAAAAAATATATTGATGCCCTGAATGATATTGTAGAAAATGAAGATGAACATTCACTGGAGCGGATTATCAAACTGGTAAAACGTGAAATTCAAAATCTTCCGCCTAAATGTAAAGAGATATTTTTACTAAGTAAGGAAGAAGGGCTCACTAATATAGAAATTGCAGAATATAAGAATCTCTCCATTAAATCCGTTGAAGCACATATAACCAAAGCGTATTCTATATTACGTGATTCTCTTGGAGAAAATACTAATATTTATTTGTTTCTGCTGTTTCGATAATTGCGGTCAAAATTGATTTGGATTTATCTTAAATCATAAATTTTCAGATAGCAGATTTGGTTAAAAAAGTTCATTAAGTATTCACCCAAGATTAATTATGATACTTTTTCGGAAGTGATTATATTTACTCCAAAAATAAATAACGAAGATGTTAAATAATTATAGCGCCGAAGACAAAGTCTTACTATCTGTCGATTGTATCATTTTTGGCTTTGATAATGAAGGTTTAAAAATACTATTAATCAAGAGAGATTTTGCTCCCGAAAAAGGAAAATGGTCTTTAATGGGAGGATTTTTAAAGAAAAGTGAGTCTTTAAATGATGCTGCTATAAGGGTTTTAAATCATTATACCGGATTGCAAAACATCTACATGGAGCAATTTTATGCTTATAGTGAAGTAGACAGAGATCCCGAAGAAAGAACCATTTCGGTAGCCTATTATGCACTAATTAACATAGAAAACCATAATACAGAACTCATTAGAAGCTATCATGCGGAATGGTTTAATATTTCCAAAATGCCAAAATTAATTTTTGATCATGATGAGATGGTGGCTCACGCAGTAAGGAGATTGCGATACCGAACCTCCACAAAACCAGTAGGATTTGAACTGCTGCCTGAAAAATTTACTATGCGTCAACTATTAGAATTATATGAAGCCATACTGGATAAAGAATTAGATAAAAGGAATTTTATCAGCAAAATAAATTCTTTGGATATTCTGGTAAAACTCAATGAAAAAGACATGTTGTCTTCCCGAAAAGGCTCTTATCTTTATATGTTTGACAAAGATAAATATGACGCTAAACTGCTCAATCACTTTGTATTAAACTTGTAATAGTTTTTCTTTTTTTCGAAAATAAAAATAAAAAAACCGCCTCAATTGAGACGGTTTTCCCGTTTTTAGTTTGTTTTTAGTATAGTACTACAAGATGTAATCGGTATTAATAAAGTTAGATTCTTTACTATTCAATAATTCCTGTAATATTTCGTTATTGTAATCATTATCCTTAGAAGCTACAAAAGTTCTGATAGAAAATGAACGTAAGGCATCAAAAACACTTAAAGTTCCTACTGCAGAATCTTTACGACCTGTAAACGGATACACATCCGGTCCACGCTGGCAAGAACTGTTCAGGTTTACTCTGCATACTAAGTTGACTAATGCATCGATAAGTGGTGCAATAGTTTTGATATTTTTACCAAATAAACTTACTTGCTGACCATAATTAGATTCCGCCATATCGTTCAATGGTTCCTGAATATCTTTGAAAGTCATAACTGGAACTACTGGTCCAAATTGCTCTTCATGATACACACGCATTTCTTTATTCACAGGGAATAAAACCGCCGGAAAAATATAATTTTCAGAGTGTTGTCCTCCTTTTTGGTTTATTATTTTAGCTCCTTTAGCAGTAGCATCATCAATCAATCCTTGAATATAAGCCGGTTTTTCAGTTTCCGGAAGCGGAGTCAATGAAACTGATTTTTCCCAAGGATTTCCAAAAATAAGTTCATCTACTTTTTGAGAAAATCTTTTATTGAATTCTTCAGCAATCGATTCGTGAACATACAACACTTTCAATGCCGTACAACGTTGTCCGTTAAATGACAAAGTTCCTGTAATACATTCAGAAATAGCCAAATCTAAATCGGCATCCGGTAAAATAATAGCAGGGTTTTTAGCTTCTAATCCTAAAACTAAACGCAGTCTGTTTTTGTTAGGATGCTGATCCTGTAATGCGATTGCCGATTTACTGTTTCCAATTAAAGCCAGAATATCTACTTTTCCGGATTTCATTATAGGAGAAGCAATTTCTCTACCTCTACCGTAAACGATATTGATAGCACCTTTTGGAAAACTACTTCTAAAAGCTTCTAATAATGGAGAAATTAATAATACTCCATTTTTAGCCGGTTTAAAAATCACCGGATTTCCCATAATCAAAGCTGGAATCAATAATGAAAATGTCTCATTCAAAGGATAATTGTAAGGTCCTAAACATAAAACAACTCCAATAGGTCCTCTTCTAACCATAGCATTAATCCCCTGACTTTTAGTAAAACGGGCATTACTTCTGTCTAATTGCTTATAATGTTCTATGGTGTCATAAATATAATCAACGGTTCTGTCAAATTCTTTTTCAGAATCCCCTAAGGTTTTCCCAATTTCCCACATCAATAATTTCACAACTTCAGTACGGGTAGTTTTCATTTGAGAAACAAAATTCTCCATACATTTGATTCTGTCCACCACTTTCATGGTAGGCCATAAACCTTGCCCGTTATTGTATGCTAAACTAGCTGAATTAACAACTTCTGCCGCTTCTGCTTCTCCCATAAACGGAATAGTCCCTAATAAAGTAGGAGCATATTCTTCAGTAGAAGAAATTGTAGAATAAACCTCAGTGGTTTTTCCTGTCCATTTTTTCAACTCGCCATCAACTAAATAAGTATCCTGGTGTAATAATGTTTTTATCTTAAACTCTTCCGGTATTGAATTCATCTAATTATAATATTTTAGTTAGTGTTAAAAAATGTATTTAGTGATTAGGGAGCAACTACTTCTCCATCCCAGTCTAACATACCTCCCAGTAAGTTATAGGCATTATCAAATCCTAATTCATTCATAATTTCGCATGCCTTTGCACTTCTGGCTCCAGAGCGGCAATAGACATAGTAATTTTTACTTTTATCTAATTCTTCTAATTCAGAAATAAAACCCTGACCTTTATGAATATCAATGTTTATAGCATTAGGAATAATCCCTTCGTCACATTCGTCTTCCGTTCTTACGTCTAAAATTACTGCATTCTCATCTGCTTCGAGCTGAGCAATCCAATCTTCTTGTGTTAAATTCATAATCAATATTGTGTTTTTTGTAAAATTACGATGTTTTTGTAAAAAACGGGTACTCTAAATTTGTTTTAGCAAATATTTTAAAGAAAACGTTTTAGTGAAATTACAATAATCACCAAAACTTCCAATCCCTTAATATTTTGTTAAAGATTAGTTGTTTTTAGTCAGGATTAATGCAATATCTGTAATTCAGCATTTCTTATTCTGTCAAATTATTACTATTAGATTAGTTATTTCTATCATAAATTTTTAATTACTTTTACTAAAGTCTTATATTTTTACCCAAAATACCATCATATTAATAAGTTTCCTTTTTAACACAGCAGCCATGTCAGAAGCAGAAATCACACTAAAAAAAGTCTTTCCTAATTTCTCTAATGAACTGATTCAGGAAATAGAATCCAATTCTAATTTTCAGTCCTTTAAAGCCGGTGATGTGATTATGCGAACCGGACAATACATCAAAAGCACGATTTTAATCCTCAAAGGACAAATAAAAATTTATCGGGAAGGCGAAGATGGCGAAGAGTTTCTAATGTATTATCTGCAACCGGGACAAGCCTGTGCTATTTCGTTAATTTGTGCAGCAAAAAACCAAACGAGCCAAATTACCGCTAAAGTAGTAGAAGATGTGGAGGCCGTAACCATTCCGCTGGCCTTGATGGATAAATGGATGATGAACCATCGTTCCTGGTACGAATTTGTAATTTATACCTATCGAACCCGATTTGAAGAAGTACTGGAAGTTATCGATAATATTGCTTTTAGAGCCATGGATGAACGACTGGAATTCTATTTAAAACGTCATGCTAAAGCATGTGGCTGTAAAGAAATCAATTTATCACATCAGGAAATAGCTCTCGAATTAAATACTTCCAGAGAAGTGGTTTCAAGACTCTTAAAAAAAATGGAGCAGCGTGGATTAGTGAATTTACACCGAAACCAAATTGAGTTATTGATGTAAAACAAGTCCATGTGACAAATGTTACTGTGACTAGCCTGAATAGTTCCAACCTTTGTAAAAAAATTACAACATGGAATATATCGGTTATTTTGCTTCAATAATTATTGGGCTTTCTTTAGGATTAATTGGTGGTGGCGGTTCGATTCTTACCATTCCTATTTTAGTGTATTTATTCAAAGTAGATCCGGAACTGGCTACCAGTTATTCGTTGTTTATTGTTGGCACAACGGCTTTATACGGCGGTTACAGCCATTACAAACTGGGTAATTTACAACTCAAAACTGCCTTGTATTTTGCTATCCCATCGGTGATTTCTATATTGATTATCAGAGAAGTTATTTTTCCAAAAATTGCCAACACTCTTTTTACCATTGCTTCTTATGCGGTTTCTAAGGATTTATTAATCATGATTGTCTTTGCTATCCTGATGATTTCTGCTTCGATATCGATGATAAAAAAGAATAAAACGGAAATTAAAAACCATAGAACCAATTATACCCAACTGGCATTTATTGGCTTTTTAGTCGGAATTGTAACTGGATTTCTGGGTGCCGGTGGCGGATTCTTGATTATTCCTGCCTTATTGTTTTTTGCCAATTTACCCATGAAGCAAGCCGTGGGAACTTCGTTATTGATTATTTTCATCAACTCGGCAATAGGTTTTGCTGGCGATTTGTACCTCAACACTCCTATTGATTATGGTTTTCTGTTATTGATTTCAGCAATGGCATTTGTGGGAATGTTTATTGGAATCCTGCTTTCTAAAAAAATAGACGGAAACAAACTGAAACCTGTTTTTGGGTGGTTTGTACTGGTAATGGGGATTTATATTATTGTGAAAGAAGTTTTATTGTGATGTTTTAACCACAAATCTTTTTTTACCACAAAGAACACTAAGGTTTCGCAAAGGTCACTAAGAAAAAGTTTTAACCGCAAATTTCGCAGATTAACGCAAATTATTTTTGCATTGTTATACTTATCTTAGTCGAGATACTCTTAAACTTATTTATCCTATATCTTTTTCTAAGTTGTCTGGATTTTGTCTTGTATCAAAAACAGTAATAATCTCGATTTCATTTTTAACTTTGATTATCCTGTAATAGAAAGTAGTTTGGTTTCAGTTAGTTCTGATAAAACACTTTGATTTAAGAAATCTTTTTCAAAAGCTCATTGAATTCAATTCTTTTGCCTTTATTTAATTCTTCAATCCCTTTTTCTATTTTCTTTTGCTGTGACAAGCTTAAC
The DNA here is from genome assembly GCF_900142775.1 of Flavobacterium flevense. Classification (GTDB taxonomy): domain Bacteria; phylum Bacteroidota; class Bacteroidia; order Flavobacteriales; family Flavobacteriaceae; genus Flavobacterium; species Flavobacterium flevense. The sequence goes on along the minus strand of NZ_FRCC01000009.1, from coordinate 150,658 downwards.
TCATCCCAAAAATCAACTGCTTCCTTTTGAATACAATCTTCTTTTTTAGATTTTAACTCTAACAATAATTTCTTCTGTCTATCTGTCATAAAACTTAATACTTCCTAATGCTCCCCATATCCTACATCATCCATTTTTCCATTAAACACTTTGTATTGAATGATAAAATACCCAATTACCAAAGCCAATGCAATAGCAAACCAATACACACCAACAGATAGAGCATATTCACCATTGGCAACATTATAAATAGTCAAAGATGGATTCACTTTGTTGGTTGATGGCAAAACTTCGGGGAAGATGGAAGCAGTTGTCGAAGTAAATCCGCCTACGAGGAAAAGGCTCGAAAACAAAAATCCTGTTCCGTCTTTCTTAAATGTTCGCACTTTAAAAAGTCCTAACAAACCCACAAACGTAATTAACGGGAAGATAAAAAGTATCGGATTATTAATGAAGTTATGAAAAGGTTCTTTTTCGATAATATGCCAAACCGATAACGAAACAATTACCAGTGCTAACAAAATAAAATTCATTTTGAAAATGATTTGTTTCAATTGTGCATTCAATTCCGAGTTGGTTTTATAAATAATCCAGTTAGCACCATGAATCATCAAAGCCACCACACTTACCACACCCAGAAAAAGCGTAAACCAATCTATAATTCCTAGTTGGCTGTCAACAGGACTAAAAGTGGAGTTCCACAATGGCAGAAAGAAAAAATGAGGTTCCTGAGTAGAAATGCCATTCTCAACCATCCCCAGATTTACCCCCCGAACTACATTTCCCAAAGCCATCCCAAAAAACAAAGCCAATAACAAACTCGCTATTCCGAAGGCTTTATCCCAAACTACTTCCCACATGTGATTGTGAATTTGCCCCCGTAATTCTAATCCTACTGCTCTAAAAATAAGCAACCACAAAATCATCATCAAAGGCAAATAAAATCCACTAAAAGAGGAAGCATACAAAGTAGGAAACGCATAAAATAAAATGCCTCCTGCGGCAATGAGCCAAACTTCATTGGCATCCCAAAAAGGACCAATAGCATTCGTAATGGCTTTTTTATCTTTTTCAGTTTTGGCAAAAAACAAATGAATAATTCCCGCTCCAAAATCGTAGCCATCCAACACTAAATAAGTAGCTAAAATGCCAATTAATACAACATACCAAAAGAATTCCATAGTTTATTTTTTTACTGGTTCCGGACCGTGATAAATAATTTTTCCAACTAAAATAGCAAACAACATTCCTAACAAAGCATACAATCCTACAAATCCCAACAGGGTAAATAAGGTATTTCCGGAGGAAACTGTAGGCGAAGCACCATCTGCAGTCCGTAGTAAATCGTACACTAACCATGGTTGACGACCTAATTCTGCCGTGTACCAGCCCGTTATGTTAGCGATATAAGGAAACGGCATCAGGAATAAAAAGGCCCATAAAAGCCATTTGGTCTGAAACAATTGTTTTCTGATGAGTTGGAAAGTCGCTAATACCATCACTCCTATAAAAAGCGTTCCTAGACCCACCATGATATGATAAGAATAATACAATCCGGAAATATTAGTGGGATGTGTGTCTTCCGGAAACTGATCTAAACCTTTCACCTCAGTATCCCAATTACCATAGGTCAAAAAGCTCAATACATTAGGCACGGCAATTTTATTATCCAGTTTTTTGTCTTTTACATCCGGTTGACCAATGAGTACAATTTCAGCTCCTTTTTCCTCGGTATGAAAAATTCCTTCCATGGCTGCAAAAGTTACCGGCTGGTATTTTACAACGTTTTTAGCCAATAAATCGCCTGTAGGCATGGCCACAATAATACTGGAAATCAATCCAAAAACAACGCCTGTTTTCAGAAACAATTTTCCGTAAGAAACATTTTTATTTAACAAAATATAAAAAGCACCAATTCCTGCTACTACAAAAGCACTGGTTACCATAGAAGCCGCCTGATTGTGCAAATAAGAAGGCCACAACCACACATTAGTAAACAAAGCCGAGAAATTAGTCAATACAAATTTTCCGTTTTCCAATACTTCATAACCCACCGGATGCTGCATCCAGGAATGGGTAGCGATAATCAAATATCCGCTGGCCCAGGAACCCAGACAAATCAGTAATCCGGTTACAAAATGCCATCGGTGTCCAAGAATTTTTTCACCAAATAAAAACATCCCTAAAAAAGAGGATTCTAAAAAGAAAGAAAACATCCCTTCCATAGCCAGCGTTTGCCCAATAATGCCACCTGTTAATTCTGAAAACTTAGCCCAATTGGTACCAAACTGAAATTCCATTGGGATTCCTGTCACCACTCCCATGGCAAAATTGAGTGCAAAAATCCGCATCCAAAAATGAGTCGCTTTGTTGTAATGAGGATCGTTTGTCTTTAAGAATTTCCATTTAAAATAAACAATGATTAACGAAAGTCCCATTGTTAATTGCGGAAATAAGTAGTGAAAAGTAATCGTAAATGCGAATTGCATGCGATCATAAAAGAGCATTTCTTCCATTGGAGAGGCGTTTTTTTGATAGTGCAAATTTAACTCAAATGCCTTTAAAACACTACTTAAAACAACACTTAAATTTATGTTTTTTCTACATTTTTTAATAATTTAAATATGGCTGTCCGCTAAGCGAACCAAATAAAAAACAGGTCACAGATAATACTGATTGAACAGATAAAAACGGATTTTTTTAGTTTTTTGTAAATTACAATCTGCGAAAATCCGTTAAAATCAGTTTCATCTGTGTGCTATACTCAATAACCGATATAACGGATAGTCATAATTTAAAAAATGAAAATCTTTCTGTAACTTTAGTCACTATATCCCGCTCAAACATATTTTATCTTTGTTATATAATTTAAAAACAGTAATTATGAAAATTGAACAAATATATACCGGATGTCTTGCTCAGGGAGCTTATTATATAACTGCTAATGGCGAAGCAGCAATTATTGACCCATTGCGCGAAGTACAACCTTACCTTGATCGTCTGGAACGCGATAAAGTGAAACTAAAATATATTTTTGAAACCCATTTTCATGCCGATTTTGTTTCCGGACATGTGGATTTAAGCAAAGAAACTTCTGCCGATATTGTGTATGGTCCAACGGCTAAACCGGAATTTGATGCCATTATAGCTACCGATGGTCAGGAGTTTACGCTTGGAAATATAAAAATAAAAGCGCTTCATACTCCGGGACATACCATGGAAAGCACCACTTATTTACTACTGGATGAAAACGGCAAAGAACATGCTATATTTTCCGGAGATACGCTGTTCATTGGCGATGTAGGAAGACCTGATCTCGCTCAAAAAGCGGCTCACATGACTCAGGAACAATTGGCAGCAACCCTATTCCATTCGTTAAGAGATAAAATTATGACTTTGCCCGATGATGTAATTGTTTATCCTGCTCACGGTGCCGGCAGTGCCTGTGGAAAAAACATGAGTAAAGAAACCATTTCGACAATTGGCAACCAAAAAGCAACTAATTATGCCTTAAGAGCTAACATGACCGAAGCCGAATTCATCAAAGAAGTTACAGATGGTTTATTGCCTCCGCCTGCTTATTTTGGGATGAATGTAGCCATGAACAAGCAAGGTTCCGAAAGTTTTGAAAGTGTTTTAAATCATGGTATGAAAGCGATCAAAGCAATTGATTTTGAAGATGTTGCCGAAGATTCGGGAGCTTTAATCTTAGATACCCGCAAAAATTCGGAGTTCGCCAAAGGTTTTATTCCGCAATCCATAAATATTGGGATTGAAGGCGATTTTGCCCCTTGGGTTGGTGCTTTGATTGCTGATGTCAAACAACCGATCCTTTTAGTTACTGAAACCGATCAGGAAGAAGAATCGGTAACGCGTTTAAGCCGTGTGGGCTTTGACAATATTCTGGGACATTTAGACGGCGGTTTTGAAGCCTGGAAAAAGGCTGGAAAAGAAATCGATACCATTAATCGAATTTCTGCTGAAACATTTACCAACGAAGTAAAAATTGGCGAAAGCAAAATAATCGATGTTCGAAAAGAAACAGAGTATGCAGCCGAACATGTGGAAGAGGCTTTTTCTAAACCGCTGGCGTATATAAATGATTGGATAAAGGACATCAACCCTAAAGAAAAATTCTATTTGCATTGTGCAGGCGGTTATCGCAGTATGATTGCAGCTTCCATTTTGCAAGCCAGAGGATTCAGGAATTTTGCCGAAATTGAAGGAGGTTTTAATGCTATTGCAAAAACAACGGTTCCAAAAACCAATTTTGTATGTCAAAGCAAAACATTAAATACGTAATTAGTTGATTAAAAGCGTATTAATTCGTAAATTTATAGGGATTAAGTAATTCGTTTATAACCCTAAAATTTTAGAAATCATGAAACACAATATGGGAAAAACAGACAAAACAATCCGTGTAATCATTGCTTTCACCCTGGCAACATTGTATTTTACAAATGCTGTTACCGGAAATTTAGGTATCTTTTTATTAGCTGTTGCGGTAGTATTATTAATTACTGTTGCTATCAATTTTTGCCCCATGTATACGCCTTGGGGAATTAGCACCAATAAAAAGAGACTCAGCCATTAAAATCACAAACAAGCTCGTAAATTATTAATTAACGGGCTTGTTTATTGTATCAGCTATTTTAATTTTGAAGAAATATTCATTTTTTTAAAACGTCACTCCCATCGCATGTCTGAAATACTTAAAAAGCATTTAGAGAAGTTTATCCAAATAAGTGAAGAAGAGTTTCTGGAAATAAGTACTTTTTTTAAAATGAAAACAGTTTCTAAAAAAGAAAACCTACTCTTAGAAGGCAGTATTTGCCGACAACATTTTTTTGTTTTGGAAGGTTGTTTGAGGAAATTTTTCATTAATGATAAAGGAGTCGAAAACACCACTGAATTTGCTATAGAAAACTGGTGGATTACGGATAACATTGCCTATGAACACGGCTTACCCACTTCCTTTTACATTCAGGCAGTTGAGAAATCAAAAATTCTGATTATAGACCGCGAAAATCAGGAAAAACTACTGGAGCAATTCCCTAAAATGGAGCGTTATTTTAGATTTATCTATCAGCGGGCTTATGCCGCTTCGCAAATGAGAATCAAATATTTATATGATTTTACAAAAGAAGAATTTTATGAACAGCTTTGCAAAAAACAACCTGAATTTGTGCAACGCATCCCACAATACCTCATCGCTTCTTTCCTGGGTTTCTCACCCGAATATTTAAGCGAAATCAGGAAAAAAAAGCGTTCTTAAACCAGTTTAAGTTTTTACTGTTTCTTATTGCTGAACTTTGCTCTGTTAATATATAAAACTATAAAAAATGAGAGTAAACATCAACGAAACAGAACCACAGGCTTTTAAAGCCATGTATGCCTTAGAAGGTTATTTAGCCACTGTTCAATTGTCTAAAATCCAAAAAGAACTTATTAAAATTCGTGCTTCACAAATTAACGGATGCGCTTTTTGTATAGACATGCACACTAAAGATGCATTAAAATATGGCGAAACCACACAACGTATTTTTTTATTAAATGCCTGGCACGAAACCCAATTATTTACTGAAGAAGAAAAAGCAATTTTAGCCATTACCGAAGAAATCACACTAATCGCTAACAAAGGATTATCGGATGAAACATACGCAAAAGCAGAACAATTTTTCGACAGAAACCAAATTGCTCAAATTATTATGGCGGTAGTTACCATCAATGCCTGGAACAGAATTGCAGTAAGTACACAATTAGAACCTGCTTCTTAAATTCGATTAAAAAAAACAAAAACAGCTTGCTTGAAGTAATTTAAGCGAGCTGTCTGCATTAAAATCAGGATAGTTTTTTTTAAAGGCATTTATATATTTGCTTATTCCATTAAAAAATGGAATAATAATAAAAATCAAAATGGATTATTTCCGTTTTATATAATTAACCAAAAATTGTTTTTTAATGAAAAAATTTATTCTCTGTGCGGCTTTAATTCTTTCACTTTCTATTCATGCTTTTCAAATTGATCCGCCAAAGGTGACTCAAAAAACAACAAAAGTTAAAGCTCCCTTTGGAACCACTAAGATTAAAACCCCTGATTTTAATAAATGTGCCACATTCTTAATTACTGATTTTGGTGCTATCAAAGGAGACAAAGACAAAACTACTCAGGCCATTGCAAAAGCCATTGACGAAGCTAACAAAGCGGGAGGCGGAATTGTTGTTGTTCCTGAAGGAGAATGGCTTACTGGGAAAATCCACTTTAAAAGCAATGTCAATTTACATTTAAACAAAGGTGCTTTACTTCTTTTCTCAGATAATCCAAATGATTATCTGCCAGCAGTACATTCTAGCTGGGAAGGCTTAGAATGCTACAATTATTCGCCATTAATCTATGCTTACGAGTGTAAAAACATTGCTATTACTGGCGAAGGTGGAATTAAAGCAAAAATGGATTTTTGGAAAAAATGGGCTGGCCGTCCCTCAGGTCACATGAACAGCTTAAAAAGACTTTACAATTTATCGGGTCAAAATGTTCCTGTTGAACAACGAATAATGGTAAATGACACCGCAAATCTTCGTCCGCAATTTATTCAGTTTAACAGAAGTGAAAATATAGTATTAGATGGAATTTCGATAACTAATAGTCCGTTTTGGACTGTTCACATGTATCTTTCTAAAGATATTATTGTTCGAAATCTAAACATCTATGCACATGGTCATAACAACGATGGTTTTGATCCTGAAATGAGTCAGAATATCTTAGTAGAAAACGTAACTTTCGATCAGGGTGACGATGCTATTGCAGCGAAATCCGGAAGAAATCCGGAAGGATGGCGCTCAAAAACACCAACAAAAAACTTAATTATTCGAAATTGCATCATTAAAAACGGACACCAATTATTAGCCGTGGGAAGTGAACTTTCTGGCGGAATAGAAAATGTTTTCATTGACAATTGCGAAGTTTTAGACGGAGCAAAAATGTTCAATTTGGTATTCATTAAAACCAATGAACGCATGGGCGGCTATGTAAAGAATATTTATGTTCAAAACATTAAAGGAAGCAAAATGGATTTTGGTGTACTTGGCATAGAAACCGATGTGTTATACCAATGGAAGAATTTAGTTCCAACAGTCGAACGCAGATTGACTCCTATTTCTAATGTATTTCTGGAAAATGTTACTGCTAAAAACGTGAAATTTATTTCCAGAATTAAAGGAGAAAAAGAATTACCTATAAAAAATATTTCTCTCAAAAACGTTACTGCCGAAACTATTCAGGGTGAAGAAAAACACATTAGTGAAAACGTAGTAAACTTTAAAGTTAAATAATCAAAAGGCATTCGCATTTAAAAATTTTCACCATAAATTACACAAATCTGCCAAAGGCAGATAGAAATTTGTGTCATTCGATTTTAATTTGATTAGAATTAGTGATAATTCGTGTAATTCGTGTCCAACTTTTTTAAAGTGAATAGCTTGATCAAACATCAATTTCATGCTTCAAAAAAACAATAAAAAAACCTTTTTAACCTTAGCTTTTTTTGCCATTTATTCCTTGGCTACAGCCCAAAAAGGAAAAATAGATGCTATTTATTCCGGAATTCCATGGTTTGATAATAACGGAAAAACAGTTAGTGCTCATGGAGCTAATATGGTAAAAGACAATGGAAAATATTATCTTTTTGGAGAATTTAAATCAGATATCAGCAACGCTTTTAATGGTTTTAGCTGTTATTCTTCGAAAGATTTATACAACTGGACATTTGAAAAAATGGTATTGCCTGTACAAAAATCAGGGGATTTGAGTTCCAATCGCATTGGCGAAAGACCTAAAGTAATGAAATGCCCAAAAACCGGGGAATACATCATGTACATGCACGTTGATGACCTTAAGTACAAAGATCAATATATAGGCTATGCTACCTCAAAAACCATCAATGGTGAATATGTTTTCCGGGGACCAATACTTTTTGACGACAAACCCATAAAAAAATGGGATATGGGCACTTATCAGGATACAGATGGCAGTGGTTATATTATTACGCATTCAGGAAACCTTTATAAACTGAGCGATGATTACAAAAGTGTGACAGAACAAATTGTAAAAGACATGACCCCGCACTGCGAAGCACCGGTAATTATTAAAAAAGACAATACTTATTTTTGGCTGGGTTCCGGTTTGACATCCTGGGAACGAAATGATAATTACTATTTTAGTGCTCCTTCGTTAAAAGGACCTTGGAAAGAACAGGGTATTTTTGCGCCAAAGGATTCCTTAACCTGGAACTCACAAGCAACATTTGTACTTCCCATAACAGGTTCAAAAGACACAACCTATCTATTCATGGGAGATCGTTGGGCTTTTCCCCGACAAAATTCGGCGGCAACTTATGTCTGGCAACCGCTTTTAATTTCAGGAACCACTATTTCACTTCCGAATTATAAGCAAAGCTGGCAAATTGATTTGGCTACAGGAAGCTGGACTTCGCACAAAATGAACTATACGGAAATTGAAAATACCGATACTAAAGCGATTCAATATTCCGGAATTTGGTCGAATGATAATTCGTCAATAATAAGTCAATCTGATGCTAAAGGAGCTTCTTTTTCTGTTGATTTTAAGGGAAGCCAAGTTGGTTTTTATGGGACTTCAAAAGTGGATGGCGGTTATGCAACCATTATTATCAAAAACAAAAAAGGAAAAACAGTCCTATCATCAACGATTGATATGTATTGCAAATACACTGAAAACTCCTTAAAATTCTTAAGTCCGGTTTTACCAAAAGCAAACTATACTCTTACGGTTACTGTAGTGGGAGAACACGGAAACTGGTACAAAAAAGACGGAACCGGATTTGGAAGTACCGGAAATTTTGTTGCTTTAGATAAAGTAATCTTCAAATAACTAATTAAAACAAAAAATCGGAACAGCATTCAATACTATTCCGATTTTTTTATATCTGTAAAAATGATCATTCTTCTTCGTCCGTAGCGTGCGATTTCGAATAATTACGCCATTTTTCAATACAATCCTTAAAATCCTGTGGCAATTCCGTATCAAAACGCATGTACTCTCCGGTATTAGGATGTATAAAACCCAGTGTTTTTGCGTGCAAAGCCTGTCGTGGCAATACTTTAAAACAGTTTTCGATAAACTGCTTGTATTTAGTAAACGTAGTACCTTTTAAAATCAAATGACCTCCATAACGCTCATCATTAAACAAAGGATGGCCTATGTGTTTCATGTGCGCTCTAATCTGGTGCGTTCTTCCGGTTTCTAATACGCAGGAAACCAAAGTTACATACCCAAAACGCTCCAAAACCTTATAATGCGTAATAGCAGGCTTACCAATTTCCGGATCAGCAAAAACAGCCATTTGCATGCGGTCTTTCAGGTGACGGGCAAGATTTCCATTAATCGTTCCGCTTTCTTCAGCTACATTTCCCCACACTAAAGCCACATATTCCCTTTCAGTAGTTTTAGCTTCAAATTGTTTGGCTAAATGTGTCATAGCAGCTTCGGTTTTAGCAATAACTAACAAACCTGAAGTATCCTTATCAATACGATGTACTAATCCCGGACGCTCGCTGCTGTTCATGGGTAAATTCTCAAAATGAAAAGCCAGGGCATTCACTAAAGTCCCGGTATAGTTTCCATGTCCCGGATGCACCACTAATCCCGGCTCTTTGTTTACTAACAATAAAGCCTCGTCTTCATAGACAATATTCAACGGAATATTCTCCGGAAGCACATGATTTTCAAACGGAGGATGCGACAACATCACCGTTACAATATCAAAAGGTTTTACCTTATAATTGGATTTTACCGTAGCATTATTGACAAAAATGTTGCCTTCGGTAGCGGCATTTTGTATTTTATTTCGGGTGGCATTGGGAATCAAACCCATCAAATATTTGTCTATTCGCAAGAAGGCCTGCCCTTTAGGAACTTCAAATTTAAAATGTTCAAATAATTCCTCTTCGTCTAATTCAATCTGCTCAATATTATTGTTCATTTGGCAATTCTTCTTCTGTTGGTGTTGCTATTGTATCTGTTATAATACCTTCTTCATAACTCGCTTTTCCATCTCCTAAAACCAAATCAATTTTAGAGGATTTCAACACTTTATCACCCGGTTTTATATTTCTTCCTTTGTAACGCATTTCCAGAACCATATCTTTTCCCAGATTAGGAATATAAGTAATTGTTCCTTCTTGCAATCCCAGTGCTCTTAATGTTGGCGCGGCTTCACGATAGGTTTTCTCAATCAGATCCGGTACTCTAACCGATGAAAAACCGGAACTGTTAATCTTAATATATACCTTTCTGCCTTCTTTAACCTTAGCTCCCGGCAATGGATCCTGTTGCACTACACTGTATTTTGGATAGCCTTTTCTATAATCTACACTGTCCAGCAAAACGTAAGCTAAATCCAGTTCATCTAACTTTTCTTCTACCTGCTCTTCGGTTAGTTTACTCAAATCAGGAACCGTAATTACTTTTCCATGATCTGTGGTAAAAGTAAGCCAGTGCATAAAAAGATAACCCAAAACAGCAATAATCAAAGCAGCAATAAAAAGCTGTGCGAAAAACGTACGACTAGTAAGGTATTTACGTAAACTCATATATATAATATTTTCAAAGGTGACAAAGATAAAGCTATTTCGTTTCAAAAAAAATGATAATTTTGTTTAATGCTACTTAGGCTTCAGGCATTGCTAAGATTAAGGAGCTTTTCCCGCTATCCGTTGCAATCTTTTTATTTTTAAAGAAAAAATAAAAAGGATTTCCACTACTATCGGGGCTAAAAAAATCGATTTTTTATCATACAAACGAAACTAAATGAAAAACATTGCCATCATCATGGGCGGCTATTCCAGTGAGTACAAAATTTCACTTATTAGCGGTAACGTAGTTTACAAATTCTTAGACCAAAATAAATACAACGGATTTCGCATCCATATTTTCAAAGAAAAATGGGTGTATGTAGATGATGCTGATAATGAATTCCCTATCGATAAAAACGATTTTTCAGTAACGGCCAATGGAAGCAAAATCACCTTTGACGGCGTGTTCAATGCCATTCACGGAACTCCGGGAGAAGATGGTTTAATGCAGGCTTATTTTGAATTATTAGGTATTCCGCAAACTTCCTGCGATTATTACCAGGCCGCTTTAACTTTCAATAAAAGAGATTTATTATCCGTTTTAAAACCATACGGAATCAAAACCGCTATTTCTTATTATTTAAACAAAGGAGATGCTATCAACACTACCGAAATTATCAATAAAGTAGGATTGCCTTGTTTTGTAAAACCCAATAAAGCAGGTTCCAGTTTTGGAATTTCAAAAGTAAAAACCGAAGCCGAATTGCCTGTAGCTATCGAAACAGCATACAAAGAAGATAACGAAATTATCATAGAAAGTTTCCTTGACGGAACTGAAGTTTCTGTAGGTGTCATCAATTACAAAGGTGAAATTATTGTCTTGCCTATTACCGAAATCGTTTCTGAAAATGATTTCTTTGATTACGAAGCTAAATATCAGGGGAAATCTCAGGAAATCACCCCTGCCCGACTTTCAGACGAAATGACTCAAAAAGTGGGAGCCATTGCTAAACGCGCTTATGAAGTATTGAAAATGAAAGGTTTCTCCCGTTCAGAATTTATCATTGTAAACGGCGAACCACACATGCTGGAAATGAACACCATTCCGGGATTAACCACCGAAAGTTTGATACCACAACAAGCCGCTGCAGCAGGAATTTCATTAACCGATTTATTTACCAATGCGATTGAATTGGCTTTAGCTAATTAAAACATACATAATTATTTTTGCTACAGCTTTAAAAGAGTAACACAGCTTATTCTTTTAAAGCTGTGGTTTTATTTTGAGTTTCGGTAAGGAATCATCAAATGTGGCTAACTAACTAATTATTTCATTAACTTTGTAAAAAGCGAAACAATATGATTGATTACAAACACTATATCACAATCGATTCTGAAACCCGATTTGGAAAACCAACAATCATTGGAACACGAATTACTGTTTTTGATGTTTTAAATTGGTTAGCAAACGGAATGTCTTTTGATGAGATTTTAGAAGATTTCCCTGAACTTAATGAAACCCAAATCAGAGCTTGTCTTTCCTATGCTGCCGATAGAGAACACAAAATCCAAATTGCATCGTGAAATTATTATTCGATCAAAATATTTCTTAGAATCATACTTAAGAAGTAAAAACCACGAAGATTTTCGTGGTTTTTGTGTTTTAAGACTTTTTTTTATTCGATACTATTTACCCTCAATCTTGTCTTTCCGACGAAGGAGGAATCTCATACAGTAGCTCGACAAAGTATTCAAGCTGTTTACTCTTCTTTGTAGGCAGCTTACAAGTCTGCGGTAACCAGTTTAGCTAATAAAACATCCAAAATTTACTTGCCTCAGATTTAAAAGATTAGAGCATAATATTCTTTTAAAAAATCTTTGACTTTAGTCAGAAAAAAGACTTATTATTGACAACCGAACTATTAAAATTTGTTTCACCAATCAAAACCGATATGATTATACTTATTGGAACTAAAACTCATCTAATCCAAGAAGGACAAATTAAAGATGTTGATTGCCCAAAATGCTCCGGTAACAACTCATTAACCTATAGAATTTATTCAAAATATGTTCATTTAACTATGATTCCTTTATTTCCAGTTGGGAAAATTTTCGAATCGGAATGCAGCAATTGCAATGTAGATTTGGATTATGAGGACTTTTCAGAAAATGACAAACATAAAATAATCAACCAAAAAGAAATAAAAAATACTGAAACTCCTTTTTGGACTTATTCAGGAATTGCATTAGCAATTGGTTTTTTAATGTATGGAATTAATTATTACATTGAGAACAACCACCTAATAGAAGAACGAATTAAAACCCCGATAAGTGGTGACGTTTATAATTTAAAATTGGATACCGGTTATTATTCAACAATTAGGATTGACAAAATATCGAATGATAGTATTTATACCACTCAAAACGACTACCAGACCAACCTACCTTTTGATGTTGACGAAATAGATATTCCTGAAAATTACACCGAAAGTAAAGCTATTTATTCAAAAAAGGAAATACTGGATTTATATGAGAAAGATATCATTTCATCTATAAAAAGAAATAAATGACGCAAAAACCACGAAGATTTTCGTGTTTTTGCTTCTTAAGACTTTTTTTATTCGATACTATTTACCCTCATTTTTGTCTTTCCGACGAAGGAGGAATCTCATCCAGTAACTCAACAAAGTATTCAAGCTGTTTAGCCCGAAACTTTCGGGAACAGGAAAAGGCTCCTGTAAAACATCCTTTCGCTGTTAAAAAACTTTGTAACTTAGCATCTTCGAAAAAACTTTAAAATCATGAAAGAAATTTTTGAATGGAACAGAGTATTATTTAACGATTTACCGCTAAGTTTTCTTTGGGAAGTACTGTTTCGCTCCACTGTAATGTTTATAATTTTATTAATCACTTTAAAATTAGCAGGAAAACGAGGGGTAAAACAATTATCTATTTTTGAAACCGTGATTATCATCGCTTTGGGTTCAGCAGCCGGCGACCCCATGTTTTATGAGGATGTAGGTATTGTGCCTGCCGCTCTGGTTTTTGTGGTAATAATTGCTCTCTACCGTTTGGTTACCTTTTTTACTGCAAAAAGCAAAAAATTTGAAGAATTTATTGAAGGAAAAACGGTATGTCTGATTAGCGAAGGAAAATTCTCGATTCATCGTTTTAAAAAAGAAAGTCTGGCTCAGGATGAGTTTTTCTCTGAACTTCGCGTTAAATCTGTGGAACATTTAGGACAGATTAAAAAGGCTTTTATAGAACCCAGCGGAGAAATAAGTGTTTTTTATTATGAAGATAATGAAGTGAAATATGGCCTGCCTATTTTACCCGACTTATATCATGAAAAATCGGATACTATATCTAAACCAGGAATTTATGCGTGTGCTTTTTGTGGCAACATACAAGAATTAAGTAATAAAAATGCCTGTTGTGAAAACTGTCATAAAAAAGAATGGGTTACTGCCATAAAAACTATCCGAAGAGCTTAGCTTTATAGCGGTAAATTCCTTTTATTTTAAAAACTGAATATCAAAAAAAATGAAAAAAGCCATATTTCCGGGATCTTTTGACCCGATAACCTTAGGTCACGAAGATATTATCAAAAGAGGAATTCCTTTATTTGACGAAATCGTAATTGCCATTGGGGTGAATGCCGAGAAAAAATACATGTTTCCTCTGGAAGAAAGAAAACGATTTATCGAAGAAACCTTCAAAAATGAACCTAAAATTTCGGTGATTACTTACGAAGGCTTAACGATTGACCTTTGTAAAAAAATTGGTGCTAATTTCATTCTGCGTGGTTTGCGTAATCCTGCCGATTTTGAATTCGAAAAAGCCATTGCACACACTAACCGACATTTATCTAAAATAGAAACCGTATTTTTATTAACTGCAGCCAGCACTTCGTACATTAGTTCGAGTATTGTAAGGGATGTGCTTAGAAATGGTGGCGAATATGAAATGCTGGTTCCGAAAGCGGTAAGAGTGAAGTGAGGTTAGAGGTTAGAAGGCAGAAGTGGGAAGTGGGAAGTGGGAAGTTGCTAAACTACTTTAAAACTACTGACCAGGCACTATGGACTAGGCACTATGGACTAGGCACTAAGAACTAAGGACTAAGAACTAAGGACTAGATACTAAAAACTAGGTACTAATAACTAAAAACCGTACTTTCGCCAAAAAAAAACAACAATTATAAAATGAGCATAGACAGAGAATTAAACAAACGCAGTGGTGCAAAATGTGAACTTTGCGGAGCAACGGAAAACCTAAAAGTGTACGAAGTGCTTCCTGTTAAAAAAGGCGGAATTGACGAAGCTATTATGTCTTGTTCTGTTTGCGTGGACCAAATAGAAAATCCGGGTAACGAAGATTTAAACCACTGGCGATGTTTGAATGACAGCATGTGGAGCGAACACACTCCGGTGCAAGTGGTAGCGTGGAGAATGTTGAGCCGTTTGCGTAGTGCTGGCTGGCCTCAGGAATTACTGGATATGATGTATCTGGACGAAGATGTTCTGGAATGGGCAAAAGCAACTGGCGAAGGTGAAGATGACGAAAACAAAATTGTTCACCGCGACAGTAATGGCGTAATTTTAGAACACGGAGATTCTGTCGTTTTAATCAAAGACTTAAAAGTAAAAGGTTCCAGCATGGTGGCTAAACAGGGAACTGCTGTTAGAAACATTCGTTTAGACCACGAAAATGCCGAATATATTGAAGGAAAAGTAGATGGTCAGCAGATTGTTATCATTACACAATATGTGAAGAAAATCTAGTTTAGTACTTAGTCATTAGTACTTAATTAAAAAGTATTTTAAAAAAAACGTTAGCATCATTATTTCTGCTAACGTTTTTTTATTACTGTATTAAGAGTTTCCCGTACTAAAGAAAACTAAGGACTTAGGACTATTGACTAAGTACTAAAAAACTACTCCTCTACTTTTTTAATCACATTTCGGGCGACCTGGATTTTATATTTCTTGCCTTTCATTTTTTCGTCCTGAATGTTGTGCAATAAATCTTTTACTTTGCTGAATTTCACTGCGGCAAACGAAATAAAATCTTTTACTTCTATCAAACCTAAATCGCCTTTTTCCAGTTTTCCTTTTTGGGAAAAGAAACCTACAATGTCAATTTTATTGAGTTTATTTTTCTTTCCGCCACTGATATAAATCGTTTGGAATTGAGGCGCTTTTGGCAACGATTTAGCGTTTTCTACCGAAAGAACCGGAGTATTTTCATAATCTACATAATCCATTTTTTTCTCCGATTCATGTACTATCAAATAAGCCGTTCCCGTAGCCGTCATACGTGCTGTACGTCCGTTTCTATGGGTGAATTCGTCTTCTTTTAACGGTAAATGGTAATGAATTACGTGATTCATTTCAGGAATATCGAGTCCGCGGGCGGCTAAATCAGTCGTGATTAAATAGCTGACACTTCCGTTTCGAAACTGAATCAGGGCGCGTTCACGTTCCTCCTGATCCATTCCGCCGTGGTAATACGTAGAATAAATTCCTTTTTCGTTCAAAGTATCGCTAATGCGTTCGGCAGCGTCACGGTGGTTGCAAAAAACAATTGCCGATTCCGATTGCAACGAACAAAGCAACTGAAACAACGTATTGAGTTTATCTTTTTCTTTAGAAATAACTAATTGGGTCGAAAGATTCGATGCTTCTTCATTCTCCGGAATAAAATCTAATATCGTTGGGTTCACCACACGGGTGTATTTTGGAATATCAATATCTGAAGTTGCTGAAACCAGCACACGCTTGTTTACTTTAGATAATTTCCCAATAATAAAAGACATTTGCTCGTGGAAACCCAGTTGCAACGATTTATCAAATTCATCTAAAACCAATGTCTGGATTTTATCTACTCTGAAAGTTCCTCTTTCGATATGATCTGCGATTCTTCCCGGTGTTCCTATTAAAACGGCAGGCGGATTGCTTAAGTTCTTAATTTCGGTCTCAAGGGAATGTCCACCGTAGCATACATTTACTTTGTAATCAGTTCCCATTTTTTTCCAAACCTGTTCAATTTGCAATCCTAATTCACGCGAAGGAACTAAGATTAAACATTGCACCGAAAGAAATTCCGGCTGTAGCATTTCTAAAACGGGTAGTAAAAAAGCGAGCGTTTTCCCCGAACCTGTAGGCGATAAAAGCAAAACATTACTATCATTTAAGATGGTTTCCTGTGCTGCCTGCTGCATTTCATTCAGGCTTTCGATGCCTAAATTTAAAAGTATATTGTTGGAATGTTGTTTCTTATTCATGCGGCAAAGGTAATTAAAAAGTTTTCAGCATGAAGAGTAGGATTGTAGTGTATATTTTGGCTAGAAACTAATTTTTAAAATTCAAAAAAATCTTTCCATCAAGTCAAATACCTAAATCCGTTGTAGTGGCAGTTAGCAGTATACGCAATTATGAACAAAGATGTTTTTTAAATCTATTTTTTAAGATGTTTTTTTATTTCTTCTAAATTTGTTTTTGCAAGATTTGCTTTAGCGGGAGACACTATGTAATTTGAATATCTTGCATTCATACAAGCATCCAAAAGCCATCTATAATAGGAAAAACAAGTTGGAATATGAACTCTAACAAGTTGCTTTGTGCCTTCATGTTTAGAGATTCTTCTACTTTTTAATACTGAATTATAATAAGTATTAAAATGTGGATAAGTAGTTCCGTTTTCTGTTAAAGGAAAAATTTCATGTTGTACATAATGCAACGCAGAATAAAAAGAAGTAGTAACAATCCAATCAGTAAATTTCCCATTGGAAATAAGAAAATCACAAACATCTTCATTATGTTTCGCATGTTCCTTACTCATGTTTTACTTTGAAGATTTGTGTTTCAAATTAAAACCGTCTGCTTTAATACAATTATCATCAATCTCTCCATTAGTATCGTAGATACTAATATTTAGTTTATAAAATTCGGAACTTACACTGTCCTCCAAATTTGTAAGATAATCGTAAACAGAAAAAATTTTATCACTTAGAAATTCATTTTCAGGTAAAATTAATAAAATAGAAAAATCATCCCATGAGTTTATTTTTAAATAAGCTCCAATTGGATTAAACTTTTGTTTTTTTAAATATTTTAATATTTCATTGGTATGAGAACCAGAGTTATTTATATTGGTTTTTAATTTATCAATAATTAATTTTTCTGTTTGTTCTAATGCCTCGTTTTTACCTGTTAAGTAGGCGTCAATAACATGGTCTGATGTATATAAGCGTTCAGTGGGAGAAGTAAGTTCCCAATTCGCAGGTGCTAATATATTTTGTAGTGTAGCCATGATTATTTTTTACAAAATTACGTTAATTAACCGAATATACAATAATAACATAATATGTAATACCGATTTAACTTTAAATGTATTTTTAATAGATTGAATGGAAGTAAACTTGTCCGTTTTGCGATACAATTACGTATTATTTTTCAAAATTAGCTTTTACCATTTCAAGATTTTTATTAAGGTCAAAGTTGCTTATTTTACCACTTTTTTCACCATCTTTAAGTTCATTAATTAGAGACTTCTTTTTAGTTTCTTCTTGCTCGAATGTGTTTGGCAATTCGCTCTTTTTAGTATAGTTCGTTTTCATAAGGTTCAACGTCTTGAATTTTCGGTAAAGGTCTTAGGAGTATTTTCTTTTTTATATTACTTGAAACTCCATCGTCATCTTCACCATAATTTTCTATTTTTTCAATTCTTATTCCGGTAGAAAGATTAAAATCAGTAGTGTACATTTTCCCTTGTCCATCAGATGATACAGATGAAAACCCAATTAATTCAAAGTTTCCGTTTTGGAATCTGAATTTATGTTCAAAATGCCCTCTTAGTAAACCAAAATTCACACTAACTATTCCTTTAATAATTGTAACATCCAGAAATCCATCACCCGTGCGATAACCATCTCTTCCATTGGGGTATTGTGGTGCAATTATTTTAGTAGAAGTTGCAATTAATTTAAATTGACCGTTGGGTTGAGCAAAAAATATCTGAAGTTTATAAGGAGCATTTTCATTAATAGTATCCTGAGTAACTACAACCTTATCTTCTAAATTGTCTTTGTTTAAATCTCCGAGTACTTTAGTAACCAATAAAGTGAAAGTATCTTTTTTACTTTTAGTTTGTGAAAATGTATTTACACAAATCAGTAATAATGGTAATAAAATGAGTTTTTTCATTTCTTTTAAAGGTTTTCATTTCTAGTGTTCTGAGTAAAACGGATGTCTTGGAACTACAGCGGGTTTGGTACTTCTTCAAATTTGCAAATCATCCATTATAACATTTATGTTACTGGCTGTTATTTACATTCAATTTTGCCTTTGAAATAATATTCCGTTACTTTTTTGGGTTTCCAAAATTCGCTTGGAATATTTGTTTCTCTAATTCTTAATAAATAACACGCAGTAATTTGTTTTGAATTTTGTTCAAATGGATTTTTGTCCATGTTGATTTTAGCGTCAATTACTTCATATTCTGTTTTTAATCCATCTTCCACATCATCGCCATACGAATATTCAACATTATTAATTTTTAAGTTTTTGTCAATTTCAATTGCAATTTGCGTGGATTCGTAACCATCATTTTTAGAGTTTAATATTTTTAGATTCTCTTGATTTATTTCAATTTTTGAATATCCATTATCAAAATCTTCGATACTATCTTTACAAATAAATAAGTTTTCAAATGGAGAATTTTGAGTAAACATTTCATTACTGATCTTTACTTTTCCAAAATCCTGTTTATCTGATTTTGAAATTCCATCACAATTCAAAAACAAAATTGAAATTATTATGTAAAGTCCTTTTTTCATTTCGTTTTCCGGTTAAATGACGCATAATGTTCTTGTACTACAGCGGGTTTGGGATTAAATCAGCGTTATTTTTCCGGTTTGCTAAATCTTTCAAATACAAACTAATTTTTCCATTAAGCCTAATGCCCAAATTGCTTGTAGCGTGTGTTATGCATAGTACTTATTCAGCTGTCTTTTTAAACAATATATATATTCTATTTATTATCATTAATAGTGTTAGAGTAAATAATTGCATAAGAAAATAATTTATGAATATAAATATGTGTTCTATGATTGTTTTATATTTATATTCAGGAATATCAATTGTAATTGATAAAAGTGATAATATTAAAAAGATTGATAAAATTATTGCAAATGAAATATTTGAATGTATTTCATTTATGAATTTATTTTTAATTTGTTTCTCAATTTTATTTTTATCACTATCTCCTAGTTTCTGAACGTCAATTTTTATGTTTTCAATTTGACTATAAATAATAGCTAATAAATTAAATAAGAATCCTCCCAAAATTGAGATTGAAGCAATTAAATTGTCAAGTTGATTAATGAAATTGTAATTTAGTAAAGTTAGAGTTAATGAGATTACGCTTGGAATTATAAAAAACAATAAAAAATCACCAATATTTATAAAATTATAAGATTGGTTTAAACTTCGTAAAGTTTTTAAATGATCTTTTACGATTCTGTATATATTAATTCGTTGTATCATTGCTAATTCTCAATTCTATTAAATCTCTTATTAATTCCTCTGATTGTGAGATTAGTGATTCAATTTTCACACTTCCATTTTCATTATATTCTAATTCTGAACTTACGTCAATATCTGGTTGTATTCTGCTTTTATTCATTACATAGAAAGTTTTTTTCTTTCCATTCAATTCTAATTCAAACTCAACTTCATCAAACTCATTATCAACTATTTCAATTCGTTCTTTGTCTTGATGTGTAAAAAGATAATCTACAAAATTTTTGTAATTCTGCGGTAAACCAGTACTAGAAACCATTGAGGTTTTCAGAACTCCAGGTATTTGTTGATCAATATTTCCATTTTCAAAATATTCTTCTATCGAGTTTGGTAATCTTCTTTTTATTAAATCAACTTTTTTTAATTTTCCATTATCCATCATTTTTCTATATACTCTTCCGTGAATAATATTATTGATGAAGATGTAATTATCTAAATATCCTTTTTGCTTAAAATGATTATTTAAAGTTTTTAACAAAACCATTTTAATACCAAACTTTGATTTTCTTTGTAAAATCAATGATGCATAATCCTTGTTTTTTGATATTTTGACATAGAAAAATAATTCTCTAAAAGCTGCATGATTTCTTTTAATTTCGGCAACTCTTTCTCTAGTTTCTGGATCCAATACATTATATTCTTCACCGCTAATACCTGCCGAAAAGTAACCGTAAATAGAACGATTTTCATCGTCAATAGTTGGTAAAGTATCTAACGTTAAATGTAATGGTACGCTATTTTTAGAATCACTTGTCTTTACAATATTTTGAAAAATATCGTTTAGATAAGTTTGAAAATAATTAAAAAAATCTTCAGTTTCATTAAATCTACTTAATATTTGGTCATTTTTTGACTTGTTCTGAATTTTAATTAAATAGGTTGACAGTAAGAATTTTTCCATTTTATTTCGTTTTTTTGCGTATTGTGCCCAACTAGTATATAGGTCTGATAAAACCAGACCTATCATCCTTAAATCGGGTTGCTTTATCTGACATCATCAGAATTTACTTTTTTAGCTAATATATAAATAAATCTTACAAAAATTTCCGCAACCCTTTTTATTTGTCAATTATTTCATTAAGGATTTGCGCTGGATTTGGAGTTTATTTTTCTTTTGGTAACCGATGCCTTAGCCCTGATGGTAGCGGCATCCTTTTTATTTTTTTCCCCTTTTAGAGTTTAAAAACTATAAAAGGGGAAAAAAATAAAAAGATATAGCGGACAGCGGGATCAGCTCCATAAAAAAACCACCCTTTATTGAAAAGGATGGTTTCCAGTTGTGTATAGTAATTAGAATTTAGTTTTTAGTTTCTATTTGTTTGGATAAATTGGGTTCGTTTTTATTCATCATTTTAGTGATGGTGATGTGCATCCATACCAGACAAATGATGGAGAACAACAATACAAACATCCATGAGCTGGACCAGAGTCCGGTGAAATTAAGCAGGTAACTAAAGATGATAGGACAAAAGAATCCGCCCAGACCGCCCAGTAATCCTACCATTCCGCCTACAACGCCTACTTCGGTAGGGAAATATTCGGGGATGTGTTTGTAAACTGCCGCTTTCCCTATTCCCCAGGAAATCCCTATCAAAATAACTAAGACAAGATACACCCACATGTTAGCGTCAAACTTGATTTTGGTTATTCCTTTAGCCAGCAATTCTTTTTTAGCCACGCTTTGATTTTCGGACACTATTACTTCCTGCCAGGAGGTTTTGGTTGGTAAAATCGTAGCGCCATCGGTAACATTTTCTTTTTTGGCCATTACAGCTATATCGGTCTCTCCCACTTTAATATGGGTAGGCGAAACATTAGTAACGATTCCGGCATTTTTAGCCATAATTCCTGAACCTGCTGTGGTAACTTCCATTTTAGGCACCATCAATAAAGCACTAAGGATTACAGAGGATCCCAATACCCAGTACATTACTTTTCGGGCTCCGTATTTATCTGATAAATAACCGCCAAAGGCACGAATAACTCCTGATGGTAAACTGAACAACGTAGCAAACATTCCGCCCATGACTAAGCTGGTTTGGTACACATTCATGAAATTAGGCAACAACCATTGGGAATAAGCTACAAAACAACCAAATACTAAGAAATAGTATGCTCCAAAACGCCACACACGAACATTTGTCAGGGTGCTCAGCATTTGCGGAATGGTTTTAGTGCTTTTTTCCATCTTTTTATTTTCTGCAAAAATCAAAAACAATACTCCGATAATTAATAACGCTGCTCCGTAAATCACGGGTAATAATTTCCAACCGTTTTCAGGATCATTAGCAGAGAACTGATTGAGTAATGACGGTGCTATAAATGTTGTAATTGCTGCACCGGCATTTCCCATTCCGAAAATCCCAAGTGCCCTGCCCTGCCATTCCTTGGGGTACAGAATGGAGGTGTAACCTACTCCTACTGCAAAACTGGTTCCTACCATCCCAAATAAAAAGCTTAAAAGGGCAAACATGGTAAAACTATTAGCTAACGGAAGTAAAAACAACGGAATGGAACACAATAGCAATAATAATGAAAACACGTATTTTCCGCCGTATTTGTCGGTTAATATTCCGAGTGGTAAACGCATTACGGCTCCTGTTAAAATAGGAATTCCTAAAAGCCATCCTACCTGAATTACATCCCAGTTAAAAATACCTTTGTCTACCAGATAGGTTACTAATACACCGTTTAGCGTCCAGCAGGCAAAACATACTGTAAAGGCTAATGTATTGAGAAATAACATTCGGTGCGATTTGGATAATGATTTTGCGTTTTCCATAACTACTTATATTTTTTGACAAATTTAAGTACTTGAAACGTTTAAAAAGTTGCGAAAACGCAGGTTTTGCAAAATAATTAAGTAAAAATACTTATTTAAATACGTATTTAGTACTTATGGTTTTGATTGACCGCGGATTAGGTTTGTTCTTTGCAAACATTTCATTAAAATTGATTTTTGACATTGCTATTGGTATGACATTTTTTAAAAAACATATAAGTCATATAAGTTTTTTTTGAAATGCTTTATGAACAAGTAAAGAATTAAGTTCATATAAGTTTTTAATCCTTTGCGGAAGCTTTGTGTCTTTTGTGGTGAAAAATTTTAGCCACAGATTTTCACAGATTTAAAAGGATTTCTCTTTGTGAACTTTGCGTTAAACTTTGTGCCCTTTGCGGTTAAATAAAGACCGTAATAAAAAATCCTGTTCTTAGCCGTAACTAAAAACAGGATTCAAAACAGAAGGATAAATTATCCTTATTATTTAGATTTTTATATCAATGAATATTCGGTGGCTTTGTTAGACAATTCCATTAGGTTTTTGACTTTTAGTTTTTTCATAAGGTTAAAACGATGTACTTCGGCAGTACGTTTACTGATTTCCAGGGCTTCGGCTATTTCTTTATTTCCTTTTCCGGATAATAAAAGCGTCAGGATTTCTTTTTCTCTTTTGGTAATCGTTAAATCCTCGGCAAGAGCAGGTTTTGGTTCTAATGTGCTGGTGGCACTGGTTAACTGATTGATTAATATAGACGAAATATCCCCTGTGAAATACTTTCCTCCATTAGCTACAGCGTGCAAAGCCTTTAAAAACTCCTCTTTGCTCGAACCTTTAAGCAAATAACCATCGGCACCTGCCTTGATGGATTTTAATACATATTCTTCTGATTCGTGCATCGAAAGCACGATGATTTTTACGGTGTTATTCTGATTGCGCAGTTTTTCAACTACCTCAATACCGGTATGATGCGGCATTCGGATATCCACAATTAATAAGTCAGGTTTAGTAGTGGTTACTACCTCTAAAGCTTCTAATCCATCGGTCGCTTCTCCTACAACTACAATATTTTTTTCGCTTTCTAAAAGTGATTTAATACCATCTCTCACAAAAAAATGATCATCTGCCAGTACCACTCGAATTGTATCGTTCATAACTTATTGCGTTTAATAAATAAATTAGCTACTTAGTTTAAAGTAGTGCAATATACGTGTTTTTTACGTATTTTATTTTAAAATTATATGGGAATGTTAAAGGTGATTCGGGTTCCTTCTCCCGGAATGGAATTGATAAACACCCTTCCGTTGATGTATCTTACGCGTTCTTTCATAAACAATAAGCCCATTCCCGACTCACTGTTTCGCTTTTTTTCTACTGTTGCTAAATCAAATCCTTTGCCGTTATCATCAACCGTAATACTTAGTATTTTATTACTGTGCGAAAGCTGAACAATAATATGAGAAGAATCGGCATACTTGATAGCATTATTGATGGCTTCCTGTGTTAAACGGTAAATGTTGATTTCGATTAAAGAATCTAAACGCTGATCAAACTCGCTTTTATTGTAAAACTGAATGTTTTTTCCGGTGAGTTTGGTGAGTTCTAATGTAAGTTTAGTAATCGATGGCACAATTCCGTGATCACTCAGTTCCGGCGGCATCAGGTTAAAAGTAGCCGTACGGACTCCTTTGATAATATCCAGAGATAGTTTTTTAAGGTATTCTATTTTTTGAGCTGATTTTTCTTTATCCTCTAAATTAATACTTTCTAAACTGAATTTTAATCCGGTAAGCATCTGCCCTATTCCGTCATGAATCTCTCTGGCAATACGGTTTTGCTCGTTTTCCTGATTTTCAACAATCTTGCTCGAAATGATTTTTTGCTGATTGATTCGCTCTACAATATTTTCCCGATTGAGTCGCTCTACTTCTAATTCGGCATTTTTTCGAATGGTAATATTAAAACAAATAACCAGTAATTCCGATTCGTCTTTTCTAATTCTAACCGGAATCATCGACATATCCAGCCATAAGGTGTCCCCATTTCTATCGGTTGTATTCAACTCGCCCTGCCAGCCTCCTCTTTGCTTATCAGCGATAATCTGATCGATCGCCAACTGCTCTTTTTCTACTGTGGTAATGGCTTTAGAAAAACTTTTATCGACATCAAAAGAAGGGTTGTATTGCAATAGTTTTGCAAATTTTTCTCCCATGTGAATAATTTTTCCCTGAGGACTTATGCGGCAATAAAGCAAGGTATTCTCCATTGCAAAATTGAGCGACTTCAATTCTTTTACCGAGTTTTCTTTGATGATACTAATCGCTTCAGTATCGCGTGCCAGCTTAATGGCTCTCCTTTCAGAGATCAGTAATTTAGAAATCAGTAATTCAATTTTCTTATTCGTAGGTTTAAAAATGAACAAAAATTCTAAAAATAAAACGAAGAGCGTAAAACTTAAAATGCCGTATTCTATGTTCCGCTGGCGGGTTACTTTGTCTAAAGCTTCCTGCTCATATTGCCCCACAATGCGATGCATTTTAGTAATAAAAACAGCTACATTGTCAAGGATAGTTTGTACTTCCTGAGTATTCTCTAACTGAGCATCCGGATTATTCTTATTGTTGAGATACTTGGTTGTGGCACTGTCTATAAGATCCACATTAGACTTTATATTTTTGTATAAACCTAAAAGCGCCGGGCTTTTTTCTTTTGGAAAATTAAGAGTGTCGTTTCCTTTTTCTAAGGCTAAATGAGTGAATTTCCAAAGTTCCAGTGTATTCTTTATATTCGAAATTTGTTCATTGATATCTGAATCTTTCGAAAAAGAATTTAATATCAACACTTCTTTTGCCAGTTTCTGACTTAGCATTCGTTGTTTTCCGGAAATATTAATCAGGCGGGAATCATTGATCTGGCTGTTAATATTATGCTGAATAAGCAGCTGACTTAAAAGTACGGTAACAGCAATCGTGACTAAAGCAAACAGATACATTTGCTTTAATTTTTTAAAATTAAGTTTATCAGATAAGGCTTTAACTTCTTTTGTCATAATGGAATCCGGTTACAATCCCAGAGCATCTTTAATTAACTGTAGATTGGCTGGGCTGTAATTAATTTGCAAAGCAGCCTGATGTCCTTTTTCAGACATTTTATTCCATGTTTTCAGAATAATGTTTTTGAGTTTTTCAGTATCGTGTTTCTCTACAAAAGGTTCCAGATAATATTCTAAGAAAACCAAACAGATCACATCTTCCAGCAGCTGTGTTTCTTCGTCTTTTTTAAGTAATTTTTTTTCGATTAAGAAAGCAACTCTGGCAATAAATTCAGCATTATATCCTGCTTTTTCCAGAATTCCTGCCGTAGTTTTAGCATGGAATTTTTTTAAATCCTCACGCCATTTTAAATAGCCCACGCGATCCATCGGGTAAGATTCTCTGGCTATTTTCCAACGGCAAATATGTTGCGCTTTGGCAGCGATTTGAACTTCTTCAGAAGCATCAGGATAAAAATCCATAAGCCTTTCATACATCCTGTTAGAATACAACAGTTCTTTAGAAAAACTTATGGATTCGTGTATTTCTATGTTAGGATCTTGTGCGTTTTCGGCATCAATCCATTGGCTTGCCTGTTGGAATGGTGTAGTTGTCATTTGGTGCATTTTTGATACATCAAAGATACATATTTAATCCATAAACCCAATCAATACTTCGTCTTCCACAATCTTCACCGGATACGTTGCAATTTTTAAATCATCACCGCTTAAGTTGCTTCCGTCCTTTAAAGAAAATGTTTTTTTGTGGATAGGACAGGCAATTTTAGGCAGTTCATCAGCGGATCCTATCATCCCTCTGGAAAGTACCATTTCCATTTTGTGCGGACATAAATTCTGACAGGCATACCATTCGTTTCTTCTTTCGAAATTAATAACAGCAATTTGTTTGTCTTTGTATTTCACACATCCTCCACCATCAGCTGGAAAATCGGCAGTTTTACCGGCATTAAACCATACTTTTACATCACTTGGAGTTACTGATTCATATTTTTTTAGTATGTTTTCCATGTTGTTTTGTTTTTGGGTTTGTTTTCCTGATTTAACAGCAATCAGGAAAACAAAAAATTCATAAATTATAAACTACTTTATTAAAAAATATTACCAGGCTACAGGCATTTTTTGTTCTCTAAGCGGGATATACTCAATCGTTTCATCACGATCATCAGTGTTTGTAAAATGTCTGAAACGTTTCATCATTTCCGGATCTTCAATGGCTTGTTTCCACTCACATTCGAAAGTGTCTACTAATTGTTGCATTTCTGCTTCCAGTGTTTCGTTGATTCCAAGACTATCGTTGATGATTACATTTTTTAAATAATCAAGTCCGCCTTCCAGTTTTTCTAACCAGGTAGAGGTTCTAACCAATGGTCCCGCAGTACGGATATAGTACATAAGGAAACGATCCATGTATTTGAATACGGTTTCTTTGTCTATTTGTTCTGCTAAAAGAACGGCGTGTTTAGGGTTTGCACCACCGTTACCACAGATGTAAAGATTCCAGCCACCTTCAACAGCAATCACTCCAAAATCTTTCCCTCTTGCTTCAGCACATTCTCTGATACAAGCCGAAACTCCTCCTTTTAATTTATGCGGAGAACGAATTCCTCTGTAACGATTTTCCAGTTCGATGGCTAATGTGGTACTGTCGTCCATTCCGTAACGGCACCAGGCATTACCTACACAGCTTTTTACGGCTCTTAAGGATTTACCATAAGCATGACCACTTTCAAAACCTTTGTCAATTAATTTTTTCCAGATAGCAGGTAAATCATTTAGTTCAGCACCAAATAAATCCACACGTTGTGCTCCGGTTATTTTAGTATATAAATTGTATTCTTTAGCTACTTCACCAATTGCGATTAATTTCTCGGCAGTAACTTCACCACCAGCCATTCTTGGAACTACTGAATAGGTTCCGTTTCTTTGAATATTAGCTAAGAATCTATCGTTTGAATCCTGAGATGTTACGTGTTTGTTAGCAGTGTCATTGTAAATACTGGAGAAGATAGAAGATAAAACAGGTCGGCAAATTTCGCAACCGTCTCCTTTTCCAATGGTTCCCAATACTTCATTATGATTTGTGAATTTATTGATTTTCACAATATCAAATAATTCCTGACGGCTGTAAGCAAAATGCTCACAAACAACATCTTTCACTTCTTTTCCTAAAGATTTCTGAGCTTCTTTTACTAAGTCGGCTACCATTGGTTTACAACCACCACAACCCGAAGTTGCTTTAGTTGCTTTTACCACATCACCAAAAGTTTCACAACTTCCATCAGTAATAGAACAGCAAATGCTTCCTTTAGTCACATTTTCGCAAGAACAGATTACGGCTGTATCCGGCAAATCCATAGCACTTCCCATAGAAGAAGATTCTCCTCCTCTGGCACCTAGAATTAAATCTTCCGGGTTTTTAGGAATCGCCATTCCGTTGCTGTAAATTTGGAATAAAGTATTGTAATCACTTGAATCTCCTACCAGAATACCTCCTAAAAGTTTCGTTCCGTCTTTAGAAATATTGATTCTTTTGTAGATTCCGCTTAGTTTATTTTCATAAACAATAGGAGTTCCTTCCTGATGTTCTATAAATGGATCACCAAAGCTTGCTACCTCAACCCCAATTAATTTTAACTGAGTTGACATATCAATACTTTCTCTCATGGTTTTGTCTCCTTGCAAAATTTGCTCAGCAGCAACATCGGCCATTTCATAACCCGGAGCCACAAGCCCATAAATCATGTGATTGTATAATGCCACCTCACCAATAGCGTAGATATTAGGATCTGAAGTCTGCATTTGGTTGTTAACCACAACACCACCGCGTACACCTACTTCAAGACCTGCTCCTCTTCCCAGTTCATCACGAGGTTTGATACCTGCAGAGATTACAAGCATATCTACTTTTAAAAGTTCCTCTTCTTCAAACATCATTCCTGTGATGCAGTCATCACCATCAATAAACTGAGTAGATTTACTTAGATGTATTTTAATATTAAGTTCTTCAATTTTAGAACGAAGCATGTTACTGGCTCCTTTATCTAATTGTCTTGGCATTAGTCGCGGAGCAAATTCAACTACATGAGGATTCAATCCTAAATCACGTACTGCTTTTGCCGCTTCTAGTCCAAGCAATCCACCGCCTAATACCGCAGCTTCTGTTGCACCGTTTTGCTTTATTTTTTTGGCGTAAGCCATAATAGCGTCCAGATCTTCTATTGTTCGGTAAACAAAAACACCTTCTTTTTCAACACCTTCAATAGGCGGAACAAAAGCACCTGAACCAGTAGCTAAAACCAGATAATCATAAGAATGTGTTTTTTCCAGATGTGTGGTAATTGTTTTATTTTCTTTATGAATATCAGTAACTAATTCAGAGGTGTTTAATATGATATTATTTTCTTCGTACCAAGTTGCAGTTGACATTGATAAATCATCAGCTGACTTTCCTGCAAAGTATTCACTAAGGTGAACACGGTCATAAGCACGTCTAGGCTCTTCACCAAATACGGTAATTTGATATTTTTCCTGTCCAGATTTTGAAACGAATTTTTCGCAAAATTTGAAACCCACCATGCCGTTTCCGACTACAATTATTTTTATCATAATATCATTATTAAGTATTACGAAGCAAATATACGTATAAATACTTAATACAAATACTTAATTTTTATTTTTTATTCTGAATTAAGATATTATGAAAAGGAAGGTATTAAAATATAAAATGTGTAAAAAAGAGCGGTTGTTTTTTTAATTTTCTAATGTTTTAAAGCTGTTTTATTCTGTACACATCAGTGTTTTCATGAATTTACAAAAGAAAAAAATCTAAAAATGCTTTTAAAAAACACTTTCACAAAAAAAAGCATTCGAAAATAAGCTTACTTACGACTACTTATTAACGAATGCTTTATTATAACAAACAAAAACTGATTAAGTAAGATTACTTAAGCGGCAGCAAAATATTTCTTTTGGAACCAAAATGCCACATTTACTAAAGCAATTAATGCTGGAACTTCTACCAAAGGTCCTATAACACCTGCAAAAGCCTGTCCGCTATTGATCCCAAAGACACCAATAGCCACTGCTATAGCTAATTCAAAATTATTTCCCGTAGCCGTGAAAGCAATGGCGGTACTTTTAGAATAATCGGCTCCAAAATATTTCCCAACAAAAAAACTGATTAGAAACATAACCGTAAAATAAATCAGTAACGGAATTGCAATTCGAACTACATCCATCGGAATCTGAACAATTAATGCTCCTTTTAAACTAAACATAATCACAATAGTAAACAACAAAGCAATTAATGTGATTGGAGAAATTACCGGTATAAATTTATTCTGAAACCATTCGATACCCTTTAAGTAAATCAGACTATAACGACTAATGATTCCTAAGGCAAACGGAATCCCTAAATAAATAGCAACACTTTCGGCAATCTGAGCGATACTAATAGCAACTTCAAATCCGGTAAAACCAAAATAAGGAGGCAAAACAGTGATAAAAATATACGCATAAACGCTATACAGCACTACCTGAAAAATACTGTTTAAAGCAATAAGACCTGCTGCATATTCCCGGTTTCCATCAGCAAGGTCGTTCCAAACCACCACCATGGCGATGCATCTTGCCAAACCAATTAAGATTACGCCAATCATGTATTCCGGATAAGCGTTTAGAAAAACAAGCGCCAGTACAAACATTAAAACAGGACCTATAATCCAATTAAGAAACAGCGATGCAGTCAATATTTTGATATTTTTAAAGACAGCTCCCATTTCTTCATATTTTACTTTGGCTAACGGAGGATACATCATAAGAATCAATCCGATAGCCAATGGAATATTAGTTGTTCCGCTGGAAAAAGAGTTGATAAATGATCCGCTGGAAGGAACAAAATTACCAATAGCAATTCCCAAAGCCATCGCCAGGAAAATCCAAAGAGTCAGGTAACGGTCTAAAAAGCTTAGTTTTTTTCTTTTAAATGCCGGAGCACAATTTGTAACTGACATATTATTTTTTTATTTGTGAAAAAACATAAAAGAGTTCAGTTCCAATCTGAATGCTTCTTTCTTCGTACTTCTCAGCCTGTTGCGGCGTATTATCAAAAGCTTTGGGATCTTCAAAAGTTATCGGAATGCGTTTTTCGGCACCGGCAATAAAAGGACAGCCTCCATCAGCCTGCGAACAAGTCATAATTGCAGCAAATTGAGATTGCGGATTAAAGCTATCATCATAGGTTTTAGAAAATCCTATAACCGGATGCGCATTTTCTGAAAATTTAATACTGTAAACAGGATTCGTTCCTTCGGCAAGCGTTGTAATTTGGAATCCTTGGTTAGTCAAGGTTTGAGCCGCCATTGGGAACAAAGCAGTAGCTTCGGTTCCGCCGGAATAGCAAAATACATTTGGAACAGCATAATAAGCCGCTGCTGTTTGTGCCCAGACTTGCGACAAATGACTTCTTCTGGAATTATGGGTACATATTAAATTAAGTCTTATTTCCTGATTGTTATTTACTTTATTCTGGATAAAATCTACCAAAGGCTGTAATACCAATTTTCGATCTTCAGTTATATTTTCGAAATTAAAATCCTGAATTACTTTTTCAATTTTCGAAAAGAGCTCCGTTTGAGTTGCAGTCATTTTTAGTATTTTGAGTTTATAAATTGAATTTCTTAGCAGCAGCTGCCTCCGGGAGTACAACTCTGAGTTTGATTTTTAATTTCGCTTAATTTTATTTTTTGCTTTTCTTGCGGAATTCCACATTGATCTTCGGCCAGACAAGCTGTTTTCTTGTTTAACAGAATAAAGTTTTTCCCATCAAAATCTAAATCGTACTTACCGATTGTGGTTGATTGGTATTCCACTTCTATTTCTGAATCTTCAATTCCCAATACTTTTTCAGATAAAGAAATAATATTCAGGAGCTTCTCAGGTTTTAAACGATGTTCAAAATCATTGGCATCCCACAACTGGAAATTGACAATTTTCTCATTTCTGACTGTACCGCCACAGTCAATAAACTTTTTAGTGATTAATCCCACTTCGGTTACATGAAAATGTTCCGGCACTAATGTTCCATCCGATAATTGAAAAGTGACATGGTCTGCACTTTCTAAAATTGTTTTGATTTCTGATAATTTCATGATTGTATTCTTTTTAAAATTAACAACATTGATTAGTTCTATTAAAATAGCTGTCTATGTTTTCAAAAAATGATTTTATTTTACCAAAACCTTTTTCGTCCAGACAATAACAAACCGCATTACCCTCAAGACTCCCCTTGATCAGGCCTGCATTTTTTAATTCTTTCAGGTGTTGGGAAACAGTAGGCTGTGCCAGCGGAAGTTCGTTTACAATATCTCCGCAAATACAACTATTTACTTTTATTAAATGTTGTATGATGGCTATCCGTGCAGGATGCCCAATGGCTTTAGCTAACGTAGCCAACTGATTTTGCTCTTCTGTAAAACTTTCGGTTTTAGTAATTCCCATCGTTATATTTTTATATTGCAATATTACGATAATAAAT
The DNA here is from genome assembly GCF_900142775.1 of Flavobacterium flevense. Lineage (GTDB taxonomy): Bacteria > Bacteroidota > Bacteroidia > Flavobacteriales > Flavobacteriaceae > Flavobacterium > Flavobacterium flevense. Next base: position 118,099 of record NZ_FRCC01000009.1, on the reverse strand, counting down.
TAAATAACAATGTTAAATTATTGGATAAAAAAAACTCCTTTAAAATAAATATGCTTTTAAAGGAGTTTATATTCTAGATTACTTGTTTAGGAATGGCATGAAAACCTATGGATTTTACTTGTCTTTCTATTTCTTCCACACTTATAACTTTGTTAGTTAAAACCGTAAACTCTCTTGGAAAAACAGCATTATTGATGTGCACTTCAGTAACCCCATCCATTTTTAAAAGGCTTTCCTTAATTGCTGTCAATTCACTATCTTCTTTAGCATTAGTACCAAAAATTTTACCGTGGTCACCCGGAATAACATTATCTGTCAATAAACTCATGATTTTGTATATTTAAATTAATACTACTATCATACTGATATAGTTTGTATTGTTAAATTTAATCATTTATCAGCTATTAACTTTTAAATGAAGTCTCAAATTTTTGTGAATTTTTTGAGCCCTATTAACATTTCCTTCCGATTTTATTGCCTCTTTATATAAATTACAAAAGCCACAACATAAGGAATGTTGTGGCTTTTGATAGTTTAAAATAAATTACTTATTAGTCATTGTAAACATTTGAACCATGCTCATGAATATCTAATCCGTCAATTTCTTCTTCTTTAGTAACTCTAAGTCCCAATGTCTTTTTAAGAATAAAAAGAACAATAAAAGTAGTAATCATAGCCCATGCACCTATTGCAACTACTCCCGTTAACTGTACTCCTAATTTTGCAAATCCACCTCCGTAAAGTAAACCTCCGTCAGTAGCAAATACACCTACTAATATAGTACCTAAAGCACCACATACACCGTGTACAGAAACAGCTCCAACCGGATCGTCAATTTTAAGTTTTTTGTCGATGAACTCAATAGAGAATACTACAGCGATACCACAAATTAATCCTATCCAGAAAGCTCCCATCGGGCTTACAGCAGCACAACCGGCAGTTACACCTACAAGACCTGCTAAAACACCATTTAATGTCATTGAGATATCCGGCTTTTTGTAGATAACCCATGTTAAAAACATTGCCGCTAATGCTCCGGCAGCTCCGGCTAAGTTTGTTGTAATAAAGATACCTGCTACAGCAATTGCATTATCTCCAGAGATAGCTAATTGAGAACCAGGGTTAAATCCGAACCAGCCCATCCATAAAATAAACACCCCTAAAGCACCTAACATAATGTTGTGTCCTGGAATTGCATTTGAAGTTCCGTCAGCATTGTATTTACCAATTCTTGGTCCTACCATCGCAGCAGCTACTAATGAAGCCCATCCACCAACAGAGTGCACTACAGTTGATCCGGCAAAATCAGTAAAGCCCATTCCGGCTAACCATCCGCCTCCGTTCCAAACCCAGCTTCCTGAAATTGGATAGATAACTAAAGTCATCAATAGAGAGAAGAATAAATAAGTTGTAAATTTTGTTCTTTCAGCAATTGCTCCAGAAACGATAGTTGCAGCAGTTGCAGCAAATACAGTTTGGAAGAACAAACTGTGCATATCAGCAGCAGTATCAAAAAACAAACTTGGTGTTCCTATAAAACCGCTAATGGATTCTCCATACATCAAAGAGTAACCTATTGCCCAGAAAGCAACACTCCCGATACAGAAATCCATTAAGTTTTTCATTATAATGTTTCCTGTGTTTTTTGATCTTGTAAAACCAGCTTCTACCAGAGTAAAACCAGCTTGCATGAAAAACACTAAAATTCCGCAGATCAATACCCACATTAAGTCTAATACAGCATTCGTATCCATAATATATATTTTATTAGTTAATTTTAAAAAATGATTTAGTTAACAGCGTCTGTTCCTTTTTCTTTTGTTCTGATTCGGTAGGTCTCAATAACATCAGAAACGAATATTTTTCCGTCTCCTACCATTCCTGTTCCGGCAGCATTTAAAATAGCATCAACCGTTCTTTCTAAAAAAGGATCAGAAACAACAATAGAAATGTATCTTCTTTGGATATCGGAAGTACTGTAAGTAATCCCTCTGTATACGTGTCCTTCTTTTTCATTACCCACACCGGTAACATCCCAGTAGGTAAAAAAGTTAACCTCAATTTGGTGTAAAGCTTTTTTAACTTCATCAAATTTTGATTTTCGTATCACTGCTTCGATTTTTTTCATAATAAGTGGATTTTAAATTGATTTATGGTAAAAGTTATTTGTTGTTATTTTTTTTTAGAAAGGCTTTTCAATTAGAAATTTGGTTTAGAAAAGACCTTTTGATTTTTTACTTGTTTGCGGGTTTAGCTCGTTGTCTCATTTCTAATTGGGTTTTGGTTAATAAAAAGCTTAAGTGTTTTTCAATTTTCTGCTTTGGCTCTTTTTCGAAAATTGTTAATATTTTGTTGTTTTGTTGTTGATAATGGCGAATTTATTAACTTTTGGCTTAAAAAAGTCAAAGAATTGATATTTTTTGCTCAAAATCCGAAAGAATTATCAATTACCGAAAATCAAATCAAAATAATAGATAATATTTAATTTGAACTTGCAAATTTTGATTTATTCATAATTCATTTTAAACCAATACCCATAAAAAAGAAGGGTTATTTACATTTTAAACACATTTTAAAGGATTAAAACGCAATTTTTAATCACTAAATTCGTTTTTGAGTTAAAAAAATAGGGGTATAAGCAAAAATAATTGATTTTATTGTTTTAAAAAAGACACCCAGAATGCATTATTAATGTCCAAAAAAACAAAAAGCTTCTTCTTATTCAGAAAAAGCTTTTTTAATGAGTGGTTACAGAATAAAATTAGATAAAGAAAGAAAAAACAAGAAAATAAATTCCTCTTGCACAACTTGCATATTTACATGGACAGAAAGAGATTTAACAGCAAGTTCAATTTATACAAAAAAGAAACCCTCTTAGCCTGAGGACTAAAAGGGTTGTATAATTTATTTTAAAAATGCGAATTTATAATTTAGGCACATTGGTAACCAGCGTTTCTATAAACTTACTAATTGGCCCTTTTATCATCATGGCCATCATTGGGTTAAAATCACCCTCAAAATCTAATTTCACAGCGCTTGTAGCAGCCGAAACACTATCAATAGTAGTGATAAGAGTAAAAGGTACTTTATCAGATGCAGATCCGAATACTATTTTATGGGGAGCTGATTTTTCTTTAACCTTCAATTGAATTTCAGGCATTCCTTTTAATCCAAACAAAAAAGAATCTTCTCCAATAACTTCAAACTTAGCAATGTTTTCCGGCATCAATTTCTCAAAATTTTGCATGTCAGTCAACAATTCAAATAATTCCTCTGCCGATTTTTCAACGTTAACCTTTGGACTTTCTAAGTTCATAATCGTCTTATTATTTAGTCTCTACTTGCCCCCAAGTCGAAGGAGTAATACTCCATTCTCTTAAAGTTTTCTCTTCCTTTTCAGTAATGTAACTTTTAGCTACAGCTAAATTCAGTAAGTTTTGATAATTACTAAGGGTATATAAATCTAATTTTGCTTTTTTAAAGTTTTCTTCAGCAACATCAAATCCATACGTAAATATAGCAGCCATACCTTTAACATTAGCTCCCGCAGCACGCAAAGCATCAACAGCCTGCAAACTACTGTTACCGGTACTAATTAAGTCTTCTACAACCACAACATTTTGTCCTTTTTGCAAAAAGCCTTCCACCTGATTCTGGCGACCGTGCTTTTTAGGTTCCGGACGAACATAAACAAAGGGTAATCCCATGCTTTCGGCAACGAGCATACCAATCCCGATAGCCCCTGTAGCTACTCCGGCGATTACATCTGGTTTCCCAAATTGTTTCTCAATATTTTTTGCAAATTCATCTCTCACATAATTTCGTATGCTTGGAAATGAAAGAATTAGACGGTTATCACAATAAATTGGTGATTTCCATCCGGAAGCCCATGTAAAAGAATTTTCAGGATTCAATTTAATTGCATTTATTTGTAAAAGCAATTCGGCTGTTTTTTCGGCTGTATCTTTATTAAAAATCATAGTACAAATGTATAAAGTTTTTGTTAACGACAAACCACTTTTTTTGACAAATAAAATCTCCAGAGAGACAGACTTTCAGTTGTTTTTATTAGAAAGTATTGATATTAAACAAATTATAATCAAAATTTTCCAAAATAAAATTCAAAAAGCCTACCTCTATCATCCTGATGAAAAAGAGATTATGAAAACTTTAAAAGCTAAAATCCCTGTCAATAAAGCCGGTGGAGGATTAGTTTACAATAAAAAGGGAGAGGTTTTATTTATTTTTCGAAATGGAAAATGGGATTTACCTAAAGGTGGTGTCGAAAAAAAGGAAGAAATCGAGCAAACCGCAATGCGCGAAGTCGAAGAAGAAACCGGAGTCAACCAGTTACGAATTACCAATAAATTACAAAAAACCTATCATGTGTTCAAGCGCAATGGTGTTTATAAATTAAAAGTTACCCATTGGTTCGAAATGTATTCTGACTTTGAAGGAACACCACAAGGACAACTTGATGAAGGGATTGAAAAAGTAGCCTGGATTCATCCGGATGCTATTCCTGAAATCCTGAAAAACTCTTATGAAAACATCAAATTATTATTTGAAAAAGAAGAAGAACTAAAATTGTAATTTTTATAAATACCAAAAAGTCACCTAAAAATGATTGTATAATAAAAACAGAAACGATTAAAAAAATATTCAACTATGGGATTATTTTCAGCATTACTTGGAAACGCAGGAACGGTTAGCCAGGAAGATTTACAAAAAGATTACGGAAAATTATTAATAAGCGGTGAAGAAATCGAATTAGGTTTTAAACTTATCAGAGATGTATTTATTTTCACCAATAAAAGACTTATTTTAGTAGATAAACAGGGCTTAACAGCCAGTAAAGTAGAATACAAATCCATTAGCTATAAAAGTATTTCACGATTTAGTATTGAAACCGCGGGGACTTTTGATCTGGAAGCTGAATTAAAAATCTGGGTTTCCAGTGAGCAAGTACCAAGCATCAGAAAACAATTCAACAAATCAGTAAATGTGTATGATGTTCACAATGTATTAGCGACTCATGTATTGAAATAAAACAATTTATTTATAAAAATTAAAAGGCTGTCTTAAAGTTCACACTTCAAAGACAGCCTTTCTCTATAAATTAAGCTTTAAATTATCTGGAATAATTTGGCGCTTCTTTAGTAATCGTAACATTATGAGGATGACTTTCAGAAATTCCGCTTGAAGTTAAACGAACAAAACGTCCTGTTTCCTGCAACGTAGCAATATCTTTAGCACCACAATATCCCATACCTGCGCGAAGACCTCCTACAAATTGCAACATACTTTCGTTTAATTCTCCTTTGTAAGGCACACGACCTACAATTCCTTCCGGAACCAGTTTTTTTACATCGTCTTCTACATCCTGGAAATAACGGTCTTTAGAACCGGTTTGCATGGCTTCAACAGAACCCATTCCGCGGTATGATTTGAATTTTCTTCCTTCAAAAATAATAGTTTCTCCCGGAGATTCCTTAGTACCGGCTAAAAGCGAACCTAACATTACACAATCAGCTCCTGCGGCAATTGCTTTAGGAATATCTCCTGTGTAACGAATTCCACCATCAGCAATTACAGGAACGCCTGAACCTTTGATAGCTGCAGCTACTTCTAAAACAGCTGAAAACTGAGGAAAACCAACACCGGCTACAATACGGGTAGTACAAATAGAACCTGGACCGATTCCTACTTTTACGCCATCTGCTCCGTTTTCAACCAAATATTTAGCAGCTTCCGGTGTAGCGATGTTACCTACAATAACATCTAAATCAGGAAATTGTGCTTTAACTAATTTTAAAACATCCACCACTCCTTTAGTATGTCCGTGAGCGGTATCAATAATTACCGCATCAACACCTGCATTTACTAAAGCTGTAGCTCTTTCAACGGCATCGGCAGTAACTCCTAAAGCAGCAGCTACCCGCAAACGTCCGTATTTATCTTTATTAGCATTTGGTTTTTGATTCAATTTAGTAATATCTCTAAATGTAATCAAACCCACTAATGTATTGTCTTTGTCAATTACAGGAAGTTTTTCAATTTTATGCCCCTGCAAAACAACTTCTGCCTGTTCTAGTGATGTTCCTTCGGCAACAGTTACCAGATTTTCACTCGTCATGACCTCGATAATTGGTCGGGTGCTGTTTTTTTCAAAACGCAAATCACGATTAGTAACAATCCCTTTCAGTTTTTGATTTTCATCAACAACCGGAATTCCGCCGATACCATATTCTTTCATTGCCGATTTAGCGTCAGCTACAGTAGCATTTAATGGCAAAGTAACCGGATCGATGATCATACCTGATTCGGCACGTTTTACTTTTCTTACTTTAGCAGCTTGCTGCTCAATAGTCATATTTTTATGTAAAACACCAATTCCTCCTTCTTGTGCCATAGCAATTGCCATAGAACTTTCGGTTACGGTATCCATAGCGGCAGATACAATAGGAACGTTAAGCGTTATATTTCTTGAAAATTTTGTTTTGATACTCACTTCGCGAGGAAGCACATGCGAGTAATTAGGAACTAATAATACATCATCGTAAGTTAAACCTTCACCGATAATCTTGGAGTTGTGTGCTATCATGTTGCAATTTCTAGTTGAATTGCGTGCAAATATAGCAAATTATTTTGACTTTTTATAATTCAAAATTCAATTAATTTAACAATAGTCTTCAACTATTGCGAATAAGGCGGTTCATTACTGTCTTTGAAAATGAAATTAAATCCAAATTGAAACGAAAGACTATTTGCTTTAGAAACATCGCGGTATTCCAATAAATTATCAGCCATAAAATACATATTGAACTTACCTATATCAGCTGACAATCCCAATCCTATATTGGTATAAGAATAGGAATCCAGCGTATAAGTTGCTTTAAGATGTAGTTTATCAGAAACATTTCGCCGATAAAAACCCGTTAATGCAGTTATTGGTGTTCTGGGCGTGCTCATGACAAACAGCTGTGCTCCTACGGCATTTTTATAACTTTTTTCGCCGGCTATGCACACACAATCTTCATCAGTGGCTGTTCCAAAAGAGTATTGATAGGAAGCATTTAGTTTTACAGGACGCCAAGTGGTATATTTAGTATACAAAGTATCTAAAGGAATTGCTTCTCTAAAATCATCATAAATACTTTCAGGGTCATCAGTATTTGAAAAGTCAGGATTAATTCCCTGATAGTTATAGTATCCTTTCAAGGTATAGTTTTCAACATCTTTGCTGTGGTTTACAAATCCTACGTCAAGAATACTGGCTGTTATCTGGGTATTTTTTTTAGGATAATAAGTAAATCCTAAGTCAAATCCTAAACCTAAATCGCCGCCAAACAGCATTTGTTTCTGAATATCGCCGGCCACATCTCCATCATATTCATCTGTAGTATACTTTGAAACACCTGAGGTTTTTAATTCCAGATTCGAATTAATTATCTGGTTGTAAACGGTAGTATTAGAATTGGTCGTAATTATAGAACCTGAATTTTGTGTAGAAGTTGCATTGAAACCACTAAAATAGACTTTCCCCCTTGCTCCAACTATTAGTTTTTCGGAAAGATTTTTATGATATCCCAAATGCAAAACGGTAACTGCCTCAGCTTTTACACTTAAATCAGCCAGATTAAAGGATTTTCCAATATAATTTTGATTTCCGTCTAAAGCTAAAATAGCCAAATCTTTAGGCATATAGCTAAAAAAATCAAACTCCTGATACAAGCCAAAGGAAAGATAGCCTTTATTATCCAGCCAGTCACCCAGTTTAATACCACCATTCAAAATTTCGATTTGTTCGTTTACCGCTGCATGATCCCGGCGGCTGGTTGAGTACACCACATTTCTTAATTTCTGATTGAAATCGACTCCGTCATTGGCAAACAAATCATAAGCTGAAAACCCGGATGAAGCAGTTTTAAAAGAAAAACCGGAAAGCAACGGAACACCAAAATAATATTTGTATTTAAAATCGGCTCCGGGATTTGTCATTAACGATTGTGGAACTGAAGTAAAATTATAAAGCAATTGCTTGTTTTGTGAAAAACAATTTAGCGAAATCAAAACGAAAAAAAATGCAATTATTTTTCTCATTCTATTTCTAAATATACGGTTGCACTTGAACGCAATATTAAATTACCTGTACTGTTGGAGTTAAAAGCCGGGCCGGATTTTACCGTTAATGCAAATTGCAGTTTTCGGGTATTTTTAAGCAACTGTAATTTAGCATTTTCAAAAATTTCCATTTTGCTGATTACCGTTGGAGTTCCAGCAGAAGCAGGAATATCAAAACTGATGGTATACAAAACCTGATCATTATCGTTTAACAAAAGAATATCAGCTTTGAAAGCTCTGTTTATGGTATTGGTTATTTCAAAATGTAAGTCTGCTTTTTGCAAATAATCATTAAGGTATCTGTCTCTGAAAATATCAAAATCCTGAGAATCCAAAACCAAATTATATTCTGAGCCGTTATCAGCCAGAAAATCAGTGGCTGCAACATTAAAATAACTCAGATTCCCTTCCACTACAGGCTGAAGTTTTAAATCGTTTACCTGATCAAAATTTAAATCACTGGAACAGGAAAAAGTCGACATTATCAAAAATGCCCAACACGTTATTTTAAGTAAATAATATTTTTTCATCGCAGGACTTAAATACTTTTAGATTAAGAAAACGAAAACCGGAAACTTTTATTATAAATATTCAGGATTAATAAAACGCACCAAATAACTTTGAAGCCTCATTATAAGCACTTTCAAAACTCAATGGATTCAATTTTAGATTCTCCTTATTAGCGGTAAAATAAGATAGTAATTTTTCTGTTGGCATATTTCCGGTCAATTCATCTTTTGCCATTGGACAACCTCCAAAACCCTGAATTGCACCATCAAATCGACGACAGCCCGACTGATGAGCTGCTTCTATTTTTTCAAACCATTTATCATAAGTAGTATGCAAATGAGCGCCAAATTCCATTTGAGGATATTGGGGTATTAAACTCGAAAACAAATACCGAATCACCTCTGGTGTAGAACTGCCAATTGTATCCGATAATGAAAGTATTTTTACTCCCATTGCAGCCAACTTTTCTGTCCATTCTCCTACAATAGCTACATTCCAGGGATCTCCGTAGGGATTTCCAAAACCCATAGACAAATAAGCCACCACTTCTTTATCATTTTTATAGGCTATTTCCAGAATTTCCTGTAAACTTATAATTGATTCTGCTATGGTTTTGTGGGTATTTCGCATTTGGAAATTCTCAGAAATCGAAAAAGGAAAGCCTAAATAGTGTATGGCTCCAAATTGTGCTGCCATTTCAGCGCCTTTGGTATTTGCAATAATGGCTAATAATTTACTGCTTGTTCCGGATAAATCCAATTGGTCTAAAACCGCCGCAGTATCCTGCATTTGCGGAATAGCTTTTGGTGACACAAAACTTCCAAAATCGATAGTGTCAAATCCTACCCTCAATAAAGACTGAATGTAAGCAACTTTCTTCTCGGTAGGGATAAAAGTTTTAATGCCTTGCATGGCATCACGTGGACATTCTATAATTTTTATTGGCTCCATAGATTTCAAAGATACTAAAACTTGCTAACTGACAAAAAGTATTATTTAGCAAAGTAAAATGGAAATATCAAAAATCAATGGAAATATCAAAAAAACAATTTCAATGGCAATATCAATATTATTTGAAATTGCCATTGAAATTGAAATTACTTTTCTCTTTGAGAATCTTTGCGTAATAACAGCAGAGTTTAAAACTAAAAACTTAGCGAATTTTTACATTTTCTCTTCATGTATCTTTGCGTAAAAAACCTACTTACGACTTAGAATCTTTTTGTTAATCGCTTTTACTAAGGCCGGGCCTTCATAAATAAAACCAGTATAGAGCTGTACTAAACTGGCTCCTGCTTCTAGTTTTTCGATAGCATCATCGGCAGAATGGATTCCTCCTACTCCAATAATTGGGAAAGCTTTATTGCTTTTTTGCGAAAGAAAACGAATTACTTCAGTAGAACGTTTGGTTAATGGCTTCCCTGACAATCCACCCATTTCAGTTTTATTTTCTGATTGTAAACCGTCACGGGAAATAGTAGTATTGGTGGCAATTACACCCGCAATTTGAGTTTCTTTTACAATATCAATAATATCTAATAATTGCTCATCAGTCAAATCAGGAGCGATTTTAAGCAAAATTGGTTTAGCTCCGCTCAGTTCGACTCCGTCTCGGGTTTGTTTTGGCTTAGCCAAATTTTTATTCTGCAAGGTTTGCAACAGCTGTGTCAACGGTTCTTTGTCCTGTAAAGCACGTAAATTTGGCGTATTAGGCGAACTCACATTCACTACAAAATAATCCACATAATCGTATAAAGCATCAAAACAGATTTCGTAATCCGAAGTTGCTTCTTCATTAGGAGTTAATTTATTTTTTCCAATGTTTCCACCAATTAAAACTCCGGGATTAGATTTCAGTCTTTCAACCGCTTCCATTACGCCACCGTTATTAAATCCCATTCGGTTAATAATTGCCGAATCTTCTCTTAAACGAAACAATCGTTTTTTAGGATTTCCTTCCTGCCCTTTCGGTGTTAAAGTTCCTATTTCGATAAATCCAAAACCAAAATTGGATAATTCCTTATATAATTTGGCATCCTTATCAAAACCGGCAGCTAAACCTACAGGATTTTTAAATTTTAACCCAAACACTTCCGTTTCTAATCTTTTATCATTTACTAAATAAAGTGATTTATAAAGAGTCGAAAAACCGGGAATTTTAGAAGTAACACGAACAAATGAGAACGTGAAATAATGTATTTTTTCCGGATCAAAACAAAAAAAGAGCGGTCGGATAAGCTGTTTATACATAGGATGTTAATTTGTGGTGCAAAAATAGAATTATCTAATGGATAATTAAATATTTCTAAAAAAATTATGCAATGCTTTTTATTTTAGGCATTGTTTACTATAAAAGCTCCCTGAATTCAAGTTAAATAAAACACAAAACATTCTTATAACAAAAAATACAAAACACTAAATAACAGGTAGTTAAGCAAAATCATTTCTATTTCCTGCTTTGAGATTAAAAAAACAGAGGTTTTTTAAAAGATATTTCCTACCTTGTATATAATATTAGGAATGATAACAATCATTTTTATTAATCTAAAAACGCTATATCATGAAACTAAAATTAATTTTAAGCACAGTATTACTTTCCAGTTTTCAGTTTTTCTTTGCTCAAACTACAAGCGGTAATACTCAAAATTCTGTAAAAGTCAATACCGCTAAAGATTCAATTAACGCTGCAACCAAAGCAGTTGCTATGACTGCTGCAGCAGAAAAAGAAGCGCTAAGAAAAGAAGCCAATGAGCTTAAAGCAAAAATGCGAAAAGAGAAAGAAGCACTAAAAGAAGCTAAAAAAGCCGAGCAGGAAAAAAAGGATTTCGAAAAAGAACAAAAAGCATTTACAAAACAACAAGACCAAATTCTTTCGGGAGAAAAATCAGTTCATAAAATAAAAACCAAAATATCGCAAGAAGAAAAAAGTTTAAACAAAAGTAAACAACGCTTTGAAAGTCAAAAATCACGAGGAAAGCTAACTTCTACTGATATTGAAGAAGAGAACATCAAAATCAGTAAACAACAAATTAAAATAAACGATCTAAATGATGATCTCATCAAAGCGGAAGAAAAACTGATAAAATTGAGAAATTAAATAGTTCAAACTCAAAACTAACTGCAAATTTCGACAATTAAATCTGTACAAAACGGAAAAAATTAATTGATGAGTTTGTAGTTTTTTTGTACCTGAACTTTAAGTACATTTAAACAAAAATTAAAATCAATGAATATCAATAAAAACTGGCATCAAAAACATAGTGACAATCTGAGCTGGGGTAGCCGGATTGCAGATGCCGTAGCAAAAGGAATGGGTTCCTGGAGTTTTATAATTATCCAGACAGTATTTGTATTTATATGGATGGGACTCAACCTGGTTGCTTATAGCAAACACTGGGATCCCTATCCTTTTATTTTGCTGAATCTGTTGTTTTCAACTCAGGCTGCTTATGCGGCACCCATAATCATGATGGCGCAAAATCGTCAAAACGAAAGAGACCGCATTCAGGCACAGGAAGATTACACTACTAATAAAGAAGCTAAACTCGAAATTGAAGCATTGGCAAAAAAACTCAACTCTATTGATGTGGAGAAATTAGACAAAATAATCCGAATATTGGAAAACAAACAATAAGAGTCGCATTCTCACGCTATACTTTAAATTAATCTTATCTTTGCAATCCAATAAAAAAACACCTTTTTATGCAAGATATCATTGATCGTTTTATTAGTTATGTCACTATTGATACTGAATCGAATCCGAATTCAGAAACAACACCAAGTACAGAGAAACAATGGGTTTTAGCTAATAAATTAGTCGAAGAATTAAAATCTATAGGAATGCAGGAGGTAACCATTGATGATAAAGCGTACATCATGGCAACCCTGCCCGCTAATGTAGATCACGAAGTTCCCGTAATAGGATTCGTTTCTCATTTTGATACTTCACCTGATTTTTCCGGAGCCAACGTAAAACCGCAAATTATCAGCAATTATGATGGAAAAGATATTGTTTTAAACCAGGAACAAAATATCATTTTATCACCAGGATATTTCAAAGATTTAGTACAATATAAAGGACAAACCTTAATTACTACTGATGGCACAACACTTTTGGGTGCTGACGATAAAGCCGGAATTACCGAAATTGTGACCGCAATGGAATACCTGATTAAAAATCCGGATATCAAACACGGAAAAATCAGAATTGGATTCACTCCAGATGAAGAAATTGGTCGCGGAGCACATCATTTTGACGTGGAAAAATTTGGCGCTCAGTGGGCATACACCATGGACGGAAGTCAGATAGGCGAATTAGAATATGAAAATTTTAATGCGGCTGGAGCCAAAATTACTTTCAAAGGAAAAAGTGTTCATCCCGGCTACGCTAAAGGAAAAATGATTAACTCCATGTTAGTCGCCAATGCTTTTCTTAACGAAGTACCTTCTGACGAAGTACCCGAAAAAACCAAAGGTTACGAAGGATTTTATCACGTTCACCATTTTAACGGAAGCATTGAAGAAACTGTTGTCGAATTAATTATCAGAGATCATAACAAGGTAAAATTCGAAAAAAGAAAAGAAAAAATCCAAAAAATTGTTCGCAAAATCAATAAACAATTTGCGAAGCAATTTGGAGAAGATATTGTTATTGCTGAAATCAAAGATCAATATTACAACATGAAGGAAAAAGTAATTCCTGTGAAACATATTGTAAACATTGCCGAAAAAGCAATGAAAGAATTAAATATCAAACCAATTATAAAACCCATCCGTGGCGGAACGGATGGTTCTCAATTGTCCTACATGGGATTGCCTTGCCCCAACATCTTTGCAGGCGGACATAATTTTCATGGAAAATATGAATATGTTCCTGTTGAAAGCATGCAAAAAGCAGTAGCTGTAATTGTAAAAATTGCCGAGCTTACTGCTCTTCCTGATTACGGACTGGAAAAAACAAAAACTGCAAAAAGGTAATATTCCTAAACTATTCTATTCAACAAAGTCACGCAATCCGGGACTTTTGTTGTTTTTATTGCTATTTATAATTGCTTTTATAGAAAAACTTAACATTCCCGTATGTAAATTTTGTGTAAATTTAGATACAATACCATGAGTATTTAACAATACAATGGGTATTAAAAGTATTCTTTATTTTATAACAACCAAATATTTAGTATTATGAGTGAAAAACAAGAGGAAGCTGATAAAATTCCGGATAATGGCGAAAGTCCAAAACCTGTAAGACAACGAGCTACAAAACCAGTGGTTAAAAAGGAAACTCCGGAAAAACCAAAAACGGTCAGACAAAGAGCTACGAAACCGGCTGCTAAAAGCGAAACTCCTGAGAAACCAAAGCCAGTGAGACAAAGAACGACAAAAGCAACGGTTAAAACTGAAACTGCAGAAAAGCCAGCTGAAGCAAAAGTAAATCAGCAACAAACAGAAAAAGAGGAAATTGCAGCTACTCCGGAAACGGAATCAACTACAGCAAATCCAGACGAAATAGCCAAACAAAAAAAGAAGAAAAAAAAGGCTAAGGATAAAAAGAAAGAAAAAGAGAAAAAAGCTGCTGCTAAAGAAAAAGCCAAACTCAAAAAGAAAAAAAAGTTAGCCAAAGCTAAGAAGGCTAAAAAAGAAAAAGCTAAAAAAGCAAAAGAGAAAGCTAAACTTAAAGAGAAGAAAGCAAAGGCGAAGGCTAAAAAAGAGAAGAACAAAAAAAAGAGTAAAAAGAAATAATTCTGTTGTAGTCATAAAAAAGTCCCTGCAATGAGGGACTTTTTTATACAATTTTATTTTTTACCAATAATCTTATTTTTTAGCTAAGGAAGCACTCATTTCCATAGAAATTGCCGAACGCTCCATTTTTAACTTTCCTGCCATTGTTTCAACAACTACAGTAGTTTCGGCTAATTCTGCAACTTTTCCGTGAAGACCGCTTTTAGTAATAACTTTGTCACCAACTTTTAAGCTGTTTTCAAATTCTTTTTCGCTTTTAGCTCTTTTTTGTTGTGGTCTGATCATGAAGAAATAGATAACCACAAACATTAAAATAAACGGTGCAAACTGAGTTAATTGTTCCATAATTTGAATTCTTTTTTTTTATTTATTACTATTACATTAAACCGCGACCGGCTTTAATCATTTTTTTACTTGCTTCTAATTCTTTAACCAGATTGTCTAAAATTCCGTTGATAAAAATACTGCTTTTAGGAGTAGAATATTCTTTGGCCAATTCTAAATATTCATTCAGCGTTACTTTTACAGGAATAGAAGGGAATTTTAAAAATTCGCAAATAGCCATTTTTAAAATAATTGTATCTACCTCAGCTATCCTTTCACTGTCCCAATTAGGTGTTTTATCAACAAATTCTTTAGCTAATGCTGCTTCGTTCAAAACCGTTTTGCGAAATAAATCTTTAACAAAATCCCTGTCTTCATTGTCTTTATACAATTTTGGCACTTTGAAATTATCGTTTTCGATAGGTTTCATGGCTTTCAGTTGCTTGATAATCTGAGTGTTCACCATCGGAATATCATCAATCCAGGTTAGCTTATCGTCTTCTAAAAACTCGTATAATTTCTCATTTGGAACAATTACTTCTGTAAACAAATCAATAATCAACTGTCGGTCTTCTTCGAATGAACGAGCCGGATTACTCATGTATTTTTGATAATATGAACTTTCTTTAATAGCTGTTAACAAAAGCGCTATATAATCTTCATGCAAATGCCAGGCATCAATTTTTCTGGTTTCTAAAGCAATGCTTAAAGAATTATTTTCGGCAAGAATTTCGAAAATACTGTTTTTAATAAATTTTTCGTTGGGATTACGTTCCGCTGCGGTAGCTAAATGTTTTTGACTGGATAGATGCAAAAACTGAGTTTCTTTTTTACATATTTCCAATAAGGAAGAAATCATGGTAAGGTATAAATCCTGAATATTATCGATACTGTAAAAAAGGAATTTTTCTTCCTTTTCCAAGTTATCAGAGCCGTTTTGATGCATCGCATAAATGGTTTGCATAACTTTAACGCGAATGTGTCTTCTATTTACCACCTTGTAAGAACTTTATAAAATTAGTCTGCAAAAATAAGGATTTCCTTTTTTAAAATAAAATTTAAAGCTATAAAAAGCAGAACAAAGTAGCTGAGTTGTTGTCACGAATTCACTAATTTTATTTTTTCAAATTTAAAATCAGTAACGTATCTTATAAATTCCTTCATTCCATAAATTAAAATTTGTGAATTCGTGGCTTTATTTTAAACTGATGAATTAACGAAACGTTAAATCCAACTTAACAGCAAACAGATCGCTAACAATTATTACTTTTAAAGTTTATCTTTGTTTTTTAAATACAGCCTAGCCCAGAAATGAAAGAATTACTCTATCTCAATAAATATTTCATCAAATACAAATACCGTTTTATCTTAGGAATTGTATTTACTATTGTCGCACAAATATTTTCTCTTTTTACACCTAAATTAATTAGTAAATCTTTTGCTGCCATTGAAAATTTTGCAAAAGACAAATCAGTTCCTAATTCGGTTATTCAGGATCAGTTAGTAAATAATATTCTGCTTATTATAGCCACAACTATCATTGCCGGCTTCCTGACTTTTCTGATGCGTCAAACTTTGATTGTAATGTCCCGTCATATCGAGTTTGATTTGAAAAATGAAGTGTTCAGACAGTATGAAAACCTGTCTCAGAATTTCTATAAAAAGAACCGCACCGGCGATTTAATGAACCGTATTAGTGAAGATGTTTCAAAAGTAAGAATGTATGTGGGTCCGGCGGTAATGTATACCATCAATACCGTGATTAGGTTTGCAATCGTAATTATTTTCATGTACAGAGTATCACCGTTACTGACTTTATACACCATTTTACCCTTACCCATATTATCTTATGCAATTTTTAAATTAAGCACTGAGATCAATATCCGAAGCACTACTTTTCAGCAATATTTATCTAAAGTTTCCAGTTTTACACAGGAAATTTTTTCAGGTGTTCGTGTCATAAAAGCCTATTCGCTGGAAAACCAACACCAGAATAACATGGTAGATTTAGCCTTAGAAAGTAAAAGCAAAAGTTTAGATTTGGCTAAAGTACAGTCGTTATTTGGTCCCTTGATGTTGGCTTTGATTGGAATTAGCAACTTGGTTGTGATTTATTTTGGCGGATTAATGTACATTAACGGAAGCATCCAAAGCATTGGAACCATTGCCGAATTTATTCTTTATGTAAACATGCTCACCTGGCCTGTTGCCTCATTAGGTTGGGTTTCCTCTATGGTTCAGGAAGCCGAAGCTTCTCAAAAAAGACTCAACGAGTTTTTAAAAATAAAACCGGAAATCAAAAATAACAATCCTCAAAAATCAACTATTGAAGGAGCTATAGCTTTCGAAAATGTAAGTTTTACATACGAAGACACCCATATTACAGCACTTCACAACATTTCGTTTACGGTAAATAAAGGAGAAACACTGGCTATTCTTGGTAAAACAGGTTCCGGAAAATCGACCATTTTATCGTTGATTTCCCGAATGTATGACGTGAGTCAGGGAGCTATAAAAATAGACAAACAGGAAATCAGTAAACTTAACTTATTTGATTTGCGTAACAGTATCGGGATTGTGCCACAGGATGCTTTTCTATTTTCGGACAGTATCAAAAACAACATCCGTTTTGGTAAGGAAGATGCCGAAATTGAAGAAGTTATGGCTGCCGCCAAAAACGCTGTGGTTCATGACAACATCATGGGTTTCAACAAACAATACGATACCATATTGGGAGAAAGAGGAATTACACTTTCTGGTGGGCAAAAACAAAGGGTTTCTATAGCCAGAGCCATTATTAAAAACCCTCCTATTTTATTGTTTGACGACTGCTTATCTGCTGTTGATACAGAGACCGAAGAAGCGATTTTAAACAATTTATATTCCATTTGCAAAGACAAAACAACGATCATTGTTAGCCATAGAGTTTCGTCGGCAAAAAATGCAGATAAGATAATTATTCTGGAAGATGGAAAAATTATTCAACAAGGTTCTCATAACCAGTTGATAAATCAGGAAGGCTATTATGCATCATTATATTTAAAACAACTTTCTGAAAAAGAATTACTTTAAATCTTGCTTAATACATATATTTTTATCATTTTTGGTTTCAATTAACAACCATATTATTGTATAGAACGGATTATGAGAGAAAATGACATGTTAGAAAAAGAAGAAATCTTTTCTAAAGTTTTACGTGCAGGAAGAAGAACATATTTCTTTGATGTGAGAGCTACAAAAGCGGATGATTATTACATTACCATTACCGAAAGTAAAAAATTCACCGAAGAAGACGGTTCTTTTCATTTTAAAAAACACAAAATATATTTGTATAAAGAAGATTTTGCTGCTTTTTCCGAAATACTGGAAGAAATGACTTCGTATGTGTTAAATCACAAAGGTGAAGAAGTAATTTCTGAAAGACATCAGAAAGATTTCAAGAAAGAATACGCAACTGAAAGAGTTAGCTCAGAAAGTTCAGTTACAGGAATATCAAATTTTACCGATATTGATTTTGATGACATTTAATTGTTTCAAACACAACCAGGTTAAAACAATACATTTAGTCCAAAAATCGGTTCGGTTTTTGGACTTTTTTTTTATTAATTTTTAAACAAGTAAACTATGAATTTAATAACAATCGACTGGCAGGAAACGACCAATAAATATTTAAATGAATATAGTGAGTTAATAGTTCCATGGCTTTTAACAAGTGGGGTGAAAATTATTTTTATTCTTATTGCCGCCTTTATACTTAATAAAATCCTGAATCGTTTTATTGAAAAAGCAGTTCGCATAGCCATTAGAACAGACAGATATTCATCTAAAGAAGCAGAAACAAAAAGAGAGAATACCTTAATCCAGATTTTTACAACTACATCAAAAATTGCTATTTTATGTATCATTCTTTTAATGATATTGGGAGAATTTGGTATCGAAATCGGGCCTATTTTAGCTGCAGCGGGAATTGTAGGTCTGGCTTTTGGTTTTGGTGGACAATACCTCATCAGGGATATTATTTCAGGATTATTCATCATTCTCGAAAACCAATACCGTGTGGGTGACGTGGTTAATTTTGACATTGCCAGCGGAGCTGTAGAACAAATCAGTTTAAGAAAAACGACTTTAAGAGACATGGACGGAACGGTACATCATATTCCTCATGGGGAAATTAAAAAAGTATCTAACTTGTCTACTGAATATTCCCGTATCAATTTGAATATCGGAGTTTCTTATAATTGTGATATTGAACATGTTATTGCGGTTGTTAATAAAATTGGTAATGAACTGGCTGCGGATCAGGAATTCGGGAAATACATTATAAAAGTACCTCAGTTTTTAAGAGTTGATGAATTTGCAGATTCCTCCATAATCATAAAAATTTTAGGAGAAACGCAACCCAGCAAACAATGGGAGATTACAGGCGAACTTAGAAAGAGAATTAAAATCACTTTTGATAAAGAAGGTATCGAAATTCCTTTCCCTCAATTAGTCGTTCATAATGCCATTGAGGCAGTTGAGACAAAATAATAGTTCAAAATTAAATGTATTTAAAATCCTGAAAATCGTTTCAGGATTTTTTTTAGGTCTCAAAAATTTCATTCACAGAATTCGTATCTTGTACCTACTTAATTTTATTAAAACACAGCAACATGACAACTCCAATTGTATCTGTAAAATGGCTTAAAGAAAACCTTCAGGATCCTGAATTAATTATTCTTGATGCCGTTTTAGACACACCGCCTCATGATTTACAAATCATTGGCGCACGCACTTTTGATATTAAAACTAAATTCAGCGATACTTCAAATCCTTTGCCCAACACCTTACCCAAACCAGAAGCATTTGCTGCCGAAGCCCGAAAATTAGGAATCAACAAAAACAGCAAAATTGTAGTTTATGATACTAAAGGGATTTATTCCAGTCCCAGAGCATGGTATTTGTTTAAAAGCATGGGACATGAAAACGTTTGGGTTCTTGACGGCGGATTTCCGGCTTGGGAAAAAGAAAAATTACCAACAGAAAAAGTGACTGTAAAAAACTATCCGGAAGGAAATTTTGAAGCCAATTTCAATTCTGAAATGTTCAAAAATAAAGAGCAAATTTTAGAAAATATCAGTTCTAAAAAAGCGGTAGTTGTTGACGCTCGTTCTGCTGATCGTTTCCATGCCGAAACCGAAGAACCTCGTGAAGGCTTAAGAAGCGGACATATTCCCGGAGCGGTAAATCTTCCTTTTTCGAAAGTATTAAAAGACGGGCAATTTCTACCAAAAGAAGAACTGGAACAAATTTTACCAGTCCAGAATCAACCCTTATATTTTTCCTGTGGCTCCGGAATCACAGCCTGTATAGATTTAATTGCATACGAGTTAGTCGCTCCCAACATTCCAAAAGCAGTTTATGACGGCTCCTGGACAGAATGGGGACAAGATCATGATTTACCAATTGAGAAATAAACTCCTTTTTATTAGCCACAGATTAAAAGATTAGTACAGTTTTATTCTTGTAAATCCTTAATCTGTGGCTATTTTTTTCTATAAACAAAAAACTACGCTATTCGTAAGCCATTTTCAGTAACTTTAAACTCTAAAACAAAAACAATGGCACGCACTCCATCTAACATGCTTGAATTAGGAACAAAAGCTCCTGATTTTTATTTAAAAGATACCACCACTAACACAAAATGGTTCACTTTTGCTGATTTAAAAGGAGAAAAAGGCACACTGGTGTTTTTTATTTGCAATCACTGCCCTTTTGTGCATCATGTAATAGACGAAATCATCCGGATTGCCAATGATTACAGAGTTCAGGGAATCGGAATAATTGCTATTTCGAGTAATGACGTAGTGAATTATCCGCAGGATGGCCCTGAATTAATGACCGAATTTGCATTCGAAAATAACTTTGAATTTCCTTATTTATTTGATATAACACAGGAAGTGGCTAAAGCTTATGACGCAGCCTGTACTCCTGATTTTTATTTATTTGACAATCAGGACAAATTAGTGTATCGCGGGCAACTCGACGATAGCCGTCCCGGAAACGGAATTCCTTTAAGCGGAAGCGATTTACGTGGTGCAATCGATGGAATTTTATACAACCGAAGCATCAATCCGGATCAAAAACCAAGTATTGGCTGCAATATTAAGTGGAAATAACAGCATAAAGCGATAAATCTTTACTAACTTTGCTTTTAGGAAAATCATTGTTTATGACTATTATTCAACTTGCTTCAACACCTTCTTTTTTGTTTTCTTCTTCAGGAAAACAAAATGTTGTTGCCTTTTTTCCACATAGCAAAGCCTTTATCAATTAGACCTCCGCTCCCTACTATTTTTCTTCGAGACGGAGGATTCATTTCTTAAATTACATTTTTATCTGATTGGGATTTCCCTATCATTTTTCTATTTTATTATCTCAGGCATTACAACCATTTTAGTAACTGAGATAAAAGATTCTGATTTTATAAATAACTTTTAAATTTAAATAGTATGAAACCTACTCCTATTTTAACACTTACAGATTACAACATGCTGCGTGAATTGACTAAAAAGGCAAAAGACACTAGTAACATTAGGGAAATTGCATTGCTTACACAAGAATTAGATCGCGCTATTATTAAAAAAGAAGACGTGCTGGATGAAACTATTATCCGAATTAATTCTCATGTGGTTGTTGAAGATGTAAAAATCCAAAAACAAATGAGCATTCAAATTGTGATGCCTTCGCAATCTAATATTAAAGAAGGAAGAGTCTCTGTTTTAGCACCATTATGCGTGGCAATAATTGGTTTTAAAGAAAATGACGAAGTCGAATGGCAGCTACCATCCGGAATTAAAACACTAAAAGTAATTGCTGTAAAAAATTCTAAAAACTCGTAGTTTTTTATTTTCAAACACCTCATATCATGAAGGTGTTTTTTTATATCAAAAGTGAAACTATAAAAAAAATCCCAATTCATTTTTTACAATGAACTGAGATTTTAATTTTAAAATCAATTGATTATTCTGAATATTAAAGAACTATTTTACGTCCATTAATTCTACGTCAAAAATCAAAGTAGCATTTGGTGGAATTACTCCTCCAGCTCCGCGGGAACCGTATCCTAAATGAGATGGAATCACAAAACGGGCTTTATCCCCTACTTGCAATAAAGCAATACCTTCATCCCATCCTTCAATTACATTTCCTTGTCCTAATGGAAATTCGATTGGTTTTTTACGTGGGTAAGAACTATCAAAAACTTTTCCGTCAGGAAGTTGTCCTGTATAATGTACAGAAACTGTTTTTCCGTTTTCTGCTTTTTTACCTTCACCTCTTTGAATAAACTGGTAACGTAGACCGCTATCTGTTTTTTCAAATCCGGCAGCTAACTTTTCCATTGCTTCTTCAGCAGCATTTTTTTCTGCTTCTAAACGTTTCTTACGGTTTCCTTCAAATGAACGAAAAGCTTCAACAGCATTCCATTTTTGAGCTTCTTCTCCTACTCTGATAATTTCTAAAGTTTCTAAAGCATCTCCCTGAGCAACTGCATCAACTACATCTTGTCCTTCGATTACATGACCAAAAACAGTATGTTTTCCGTCTAACCATGAAGTTGGTACGTGAGTGATGTAAAATTGAGAACCATTAGTCCCCGGACCTGCATTGGCCATAGCCAAAACTCCTGGTTTGTCATGTTTCAAACTTGGATGAAACTCATCATCAAATTTATATCCCGGATCTCCTGTTCCTGAACCTAGAGGACAACCTCCCTGAATCATAAAATCAGGAATTACTCTGTGAAAAGTTAATCCGTCATAATATTTTGTTCCTTGTGGTTTTACTTTATTTTCTAAATTTCCTTCAGCTAATGCTACAAAGTTACCAACAGTTCCTGGAGTTAAGTCATGTGTTAATTTTACTAAAACACTCCCTTTTGGAGTATTGAATTTAGCGTATATTCCGTTTTCCATCCTTTTAAATTTTTTATTGAAGCGCAAATTTACAAATTAATTTTTTATCCATTGATGCTTTCTAAAGCTTTCCGTCCGGATTTATAAGTCAGTCCATAAACCGTAAAAGCAAAAACTGATAACAACAAACAACCTAAAGTAACGGCAAACCATCCGCCCATTTCCCATAAAAATAAACCATAGGCTGATCCTGCTGCTGTTCCTAAAAAGCTAAAGGACATAAAAACGGTATTCATCCTGTTTCTGGCTTCGGGTACGATGGAATAAACTCTGGTTTGATTGGAAATATGAACTCCCTGCAATCCAATATCAATAAATACAATTCCGATAACTATCCCAATAATATTCGTCGAAGAAAAATAAAAAACCATAAAACTCAAAGCAATCAGTAAACAACCATAACCCACCGCAATTCTGGAATTCCCTTTATCACCTAGTTTTCCAATTAAAGGTGCCGCCAAAGCTCCCGAAGCACCAACAATTCCAAAAAGACCAATAGTTGCACTATTAAACGAAAAAGGTTCGGTCGAAAGCAATAAAACCATTGTAGTCCAGAAAGCACCAAACTGAGCAAAAGAAAATACATTGATCAAAGTAGCTTCCCTTAACAATGGCTGTTCTTTTATCAAACTAAACAGAGATGAAATTAATTGTCCGTAAGTCCCTTTAAAATCTGGTTTATTATAAGGAAACTGTTTTTGGATAATCAAAAACAACAGCAAACACAAGCCGGAAGCAATCCAGAACATGGCACGCCATCCCCAAATTTCTCCGATAAATCCGCTCAATGTTCGCGAAAGCAAAATTCCTACCAGTAAACCACTCATAATCGTTCCTACAACTTTGCCCCTTTGTTGCGGTTCGCTCAAGGAAGCTGCAAGAGGCAAAATAAGCTGTGGCACAATAGAAGTGATTCCTATTAAAAGAGAAGCTATTTCTAAAATTAAAAAACTCTGTGCTGTAGCGGCAATGATCAAAGCAATTACTGTAGCAAAAGTAGTGGCTAATATTTGGGTTTTTCGTTCTATTTTATCGCCTAAAGGCACCATAAAAAACAACCCAATGGCATAACCCGCCTGAGTTAAGTAAGTAATTGTTCCTGCATCGGCATCAGGAATATTAAATTCATTAGCAATAAGAACAATTAAGGGTTGGCAATAATAGATATTAGCTACGATTAGTCCTGTGGCTACTGCCATAAAAAGGACATTTTTTTGAGATAAATTCATTTTGCAAAAATACTAGTCCAAAAAATCAGAAACAATCTTAGAAAGTTATTTATTTCCTAAAAAGTCAATTAGCGGTTTTATAAACAAATCAAAACTCTCTATGTGAGGCATGTGACCAATATTTGGGATTTCGACTAATTTAGAACCTGCAATTTTTTGCTGGGTAGCTTTACCTAGATGCTCGTACAATCCCATTGTTTTTCTAACCTCTTCACTTACTAATGGTTTCCCTAAAGCTGTTCTGTCTCTTGTTCCGATAATTAATAAAGTGGGACATTTTATATTTGGAAACTCATAAACTACAGGCTGAGTAAAAACCATATCATAGGTCAATGCAGCATTCCAGGCATATCTTTTAAAATCAGGATTCAATGTCCAGCCTGCTACTAAATTTACCCATTCATCATATTCAGGTTTCCATTTGCCGTCATAATAACTATCCATCTGGTATTTTTTTATTTTTTCATAATTCTGATTCAGTTCATTTTTATACCACCAATCGATACTTTTATAAGGCACTTTTAATTTCCAGTCTTCTAAACCAATAGGATTTTCGAGAATCAGTTTTTCTACCGTTTCCGGATACATTAAGGTAAAACGGGTCGCCAGCATTCCTCCCATAGAATGGCCTAAAACTGCTGTTTTTTGAATTCCTAAAGTATCTAAAATACGTTTGGTATTTTCTGCTAATTGCTGAAAAGTATACTGAAAACGCAGTGGTTTATCTGATTTTCCAAAACCTATCTGATCCGGAACAATTACCCTGAAACCCTGCTTTGTTAAAGCTGCAATTGTAGTTTTCCAATAGGCTCCGTTAAAATTTTTACCGTGCAGCAACATGATATTTTCGCCATTATAATTATCGGGTTTTACATCCATATATCCCATTTTCAATTCCTGTTGTTGTACCGATAAATGAATAAAACGCACCGGATAAGGATATTTGTAGTTCTTTAAATTAATATCTAATTCTTTTAATTTGTCTTGTTGTGCAAACGAAAGTAAAGTGACTAAAAACAAGAGAATACTAAATTTATATTTCATATTTTTCATATCTTAATTATTTTTTTATTTGGGGAAAGTAAATTTAGTTATAAAGAATTGTATCCGGAAATGATTTCTAAAACTTTACAATTTCTTTTATTTGTTATGCTAAAAAAGCACTGACAACCCTTTTTAATTCATTATTCCAGAATGTACTTCTAAAAACAGTTGCAAATTGTATCTTTGCGGCCTAACTATTTGGAAGATTACCATGCGCATTGATATTATTACCGTTTTACCTGAATTATTACGCAGTCCTTTTGAGGGCTCTATTATGAAACGCGCCATAGACAAAGGTCTGGTAGAAGTTCATATTCATAATTTGAGAGATTACACCACTAACAGACAAAAAAGCGTGGATGATTATCCTTATGGCGGTGGCGCCGGAATGGTAATGACAATACAACCTATTGACGATTGCATTACGCATTTAAAAAGTCAAAGGGAATATGATGAAATTATTTATATGTCCCCTGATGGAGCAACTTTAAACCAAAAAATGGCCAATACCATGTCCATGTATGAGAATATCATCATCTTATGCGGACATTATAAAGGAGTAGATCAACGTGTTCGCGATCATTTTATTACCAAAGAAATCTCGATTGGGGATTATGTATTAAGCGGAGGTGAATTAGGTGCTCTTGTTTTATCCGATGCCTTAATCCGTTTAATTCCGGGAGTTTTAAGTGATGAAACCTCAGCACTGACGGATAGTTTTCAGGACGGTTTATTATCAGGCCCTATTTACACCAGACCAGCCGACTATAAAGGATGGAAAGTTCCCGAAGTTTTAACCAGCGGAAACTTTGCCAAAATAGACAAATGGAATGAAGACATGGCCTACGAGCATACTAAAAATCGTCGTCCGGATTTATTGGAAGAATAGAAAATAGAATAAAAAAACAAGAGAAAAGATAGTGACATAATCAGCATAGTTTTTTTTCTTTTTCTTCGAAAAAAAAAGCAATTTATAATTTATAATTACATAATTTATAACTACTTTTGCACCCACATTTAATTAACCTCTGGCGATACCCGTGAATGTTGGTTAGATTTTAAACCATAATTAGCAATTAAAATGGCAAATTTAGTAGATTTCGTTAATAGCGAATTTGTTGCAAAAAAAGATTTCCCTGAATTCGGAGCTGGAGATACAATCACAGTTTACTACGAAATTAAAGAGGGTGAAAAAACAAGAACTCAGTTCTTTAAAGGAGTTGTAATTCAAAGAAGAGGTACTGGAAGTACTGAAACTTTTACAATTCGTAAAATGTCAGGTTCAGTAGGTGTTGAGCGTATCTTCCCTATCAACTTACCTGCTTTACAAAAAATTGAAATCAATAAGAAAGGTGCTGTACGTAGAGCTAGAATTTTCTACTTCAGAGAACTTACTGGTAAAAAAGCAAAAATCAAAGACAAAAGAAGATAATTTTTTATCTCTTTACCATAAAAGTCCCGCCTCGTTAAACAATGAGGCGGGACTTTTTTTTGACTGTTAGCCGCATGCAATCATCATCATCAAAGAAACAGACTTTCTTTTAAAAAAATAACATTTTAAAGCCTTGTCGTTAGTTATCCCATAATTCCGCTATTTCTATAACAAACGGGACTGTATTTTAGTCTGATTTACATATCTTTGCACCGCTTTATTCAAAGCAAACAATACATTTCACATTCTTTTTTAAAGAATTACGATTATAAAATAAAAAAAATGACACAAAAATCAAAGATTGTTTACACATTAACTGACGAAGCACCTTTGTTAGCTACTTATTCGTTTTTACCTATTGTTGAAGCTTTTACTGCTACTGCAGGAATCGAAATTGAAACAGAAGATATTTCTGTTGCTGCCCGTATCCTTGCTAATTTCCCTGAGTTTTTAACTGAGGAGCAAAGAGTAAAAGATTCATTGGCTGAATTAGGAAAACTAGCTACTGCTCCAGAAGCAAACATTATTAAATTACCAAACGTTTCTGCATCTGTTCCTCAATTAAAAGGAGCTATTGCTGAATTACAGGCACATGGATACAAGGTCCCTAACTATCCTGAGGATCCGCAAAATGATGCTGATGCAGCAATAAAAGCAAAATATGCTAAAATATTAGGTTCGGCTGTAAACCCTGTATTGCGTGAAGGAAACTCTGACCGTAGAGCTCCTAAAGCAGTAAAAAATTACGCTAAAGTAAACCCACATTCAATGGGAGCCTGGTCTGCTGACTCAAAAACTGCAGTTGCCTCTATGGAAAGCGGTGATTTTTACGGAAGTGAGCAATCACTAACTGTTGCTGAAGCTACTGATGTAAAAATTGAATTTGTTGGACAAGACGGAACAACTACTGTTCTTAAAGCAAGCACTCCATTGAAAGCTGGTGAAATTATTGACAGCTCTGTAATGCACCTGAATGCTTTAAAATCTTTTGTTGCTAAAACAATTGCTGAAGCAAAAGCACAAGGAGTATTACTTTCTGTTCACCTGAAAGCTACCATGATGAAGGTTTCTGACCCAATTATCTTTGGAGCTATCGTTGAAGTATATTTCAAAGATGTATTCGAAAAATATGCTGCTTTATTTGCTGAATTAGGAGTAAATACTAAAAACGGTTTAGGTGATGTGTATGCAAAAATTGCTGGAAACGCACAAGAAGCTGAAGTAAAAGCCGCTATTGATCAAGCAATTGCAAATGGCCCGGCTTTAGCAATGGTAAATTCTGAAAAAGGAATTACTAACCTTCATGTACCATCAGATGTAATTGTTGATGCTTCTATGCCAGCTATGATTCGTACTTCAGGCCAAATGTGGAACAAAGACGGAAAACAACAAGATACAATTGCAATTATTCCAGACCGTTCTTACGCAGGAGTTTATACTGCTACAATTGATTTCTGTAAAAAACACGGTGCTTTTGACCCAACAACTATGGGATCAGTTCCAAACGTAGGTTTGATGGCTCAAAAAGCGGAAGAATATGGTTCTCATGATAAAACATTCCAAATGTCAGCTAACGGAGTTGTTCGTGTAGTTGATGTAAACGGAAACGTTTTAATGGAACAAGCTGTTGAAGCTAATGATATTTTCAGAATGTGTCAGGCAAAAGACGCTCCTATTCAGGACTGGGTAAAACTAGCTGTAAACAGAGCGCGTTTATCTGATACTCCTGCTGTTTTCTGGTTAGACGAAAACAGAGCTCATGACAGACAATTAATCGAAAAAGTAAATACTTACCTGAAAGATTTTGACACAACAGGATTAGATATCCGTATCTTAAACCCAATTGCTGCAACTCAATTCACATTAGAAAGAATCATCAAAGGTTTAGATACTATCTCAGTAACCGGAAACGTATTACGTGACTACCTTACTGACTTATTCCCAATTTTAGAAGTAGGTACTTCTGCTAAAATGTTATCTATAGTTCCATTAATGAACGGTGGTGGATTATTCGAAACAGGTGCAGGTGGATCAGCTCCTAAACACGTAGAACAATTTACACAAGAAGGTTATTTACGTTGGGATTCATTAGGAGAATTTTTAGCTTTAGGTGCTTCATTAGAGCATTTAGGACAAAGTTTAAATAATGAAAAAGCAATCGTTCTTTCTGAAACTTTAGATCAGGCAAATGATGCTTTCCTTCAAAATGACAAATCTCCAGCCCGTAAAGTAGGTCAGATTGACAACCGTGGATCTCACTTCTACTTAGCTTTATACTGGGCTCAGGCTCTTGCTGCTCAGGATAAAGATGCTGATTTAAAAGCTATCTTTACCCCAATCACTAAAGAATTGACTGAAAATGAAGCTAAAATTGATGCTGAATTAATTGGTGCTCAAGGTAAAGCACAAGAAATTGGTGGTTACTACCAGCCAAATCCGGCTTTAGTAAGCAAAGCGATGCGTCCAAGCGCAACTTTAAATACTATTTTAGATAAAATTGCTGCTTTAAAAACCGCTTAATTTTTTTCGAATATTATATACTTAAAAAGACAACTCGAAAGGGTTGTCTTTTTTTTTATACCAATCTATAACATCAAAGATGTCATACCATTAATTAATTTATTTTTTATTTATTTAGCAGAAAAGAAATTATTTAATCTCACCATATTTTCCAGCATAAAAATCCTGATAAGCCATTGTTATTTCTTCAGCTGTATTCATTACAAATGGTCCTTCTGCCACAATAGGTTCTATATATTCTTCACCCCCAAAAAGTAGCACATCAACAATAGTATCCGAATTGTTTTTTATTTCAATCTCATCTCCTTTCCTGTCAAATTCTACAAATTCACCAGCTGAAAACTCAGTATCATTTAAATTAACTTTACCGGTAAATATAAACGAGGCCACTTCTATTTTGTCTGCCAGGTATATTGAGAATTGTTTTCCTGGTTCCAGATGAATATGGTACAGAAACTGCTCCGTATAATTTGGAATTATTGCGCTTAAATTATCATAATTCCCAACCAATACCTTGATAAAGCCACTTTCATCAGCTAATGTTTTTTTGGGAACCTGATTAGCTTGTACAGCTAAATATGCCGGCATTTCTGCTTTGTTTGCAGCAGGAAGATTAATCCAGAACTGAAAGCTGTGCACAATTTTATTATCCGCTTGAGTATCGTAATTCAAATTCTCATCATGAATAATTCCGTTACCTGCTTTCATCCATTGCATCCCACCAGAATGCACCTTCGCATAGTTTCCTGAACTATCAAAATGTTCATTCTGTCCTTGAAAAATATAGCTTAATGTAGCAATTCCTCTATGCGGATGAGCTCCCATTCCACCCACATGTACTTTCTCTTTTACAACTGGAGGCAAGTAATCCAAAAATACAAATGCGCCTACTTTACCTGAGTATCGATTGGGTAGTATTCTCATAATAGATAAAGGTCCAACATCTGCCCGGTGGCCTTTTGAATAACTGCTTATTTGTTTTTTCATGTTTTTTACGAATTTGTTTTATTATAAAAAATATAAGAAACTCCTAACAGGATTAAAAAAACAATTGGAGCAACAGCAACTGACAGTGGATCAGCACTGGAAATATGAGCAATAAAAGCGGATACAAATGTCAGTGCAAATCCAAAATAAGCGAATGATTTTATTTTACCTGAAACCATAGGAAGAATCAAGGCTAAAGCACCTAAAACTTTTAGAACTCCCAGTTCAATTCTGAAATAATCAGGAAAACCTAAATGCACGAATGCCGCTTTCATGTCAGGATTTGTAAAATAGCCAAATGCACTAAAAAGCATCATAGCAGTAATAATTCCGGTTGTGGTCCAGTAAATAATTTTGTCTTTGTTCATTTTTTCTAATTTTTAGATAATTAATTTATTATTTGTTTGATGATGTAAAATTGCATCGAAAACAAGCCTTAAAACGATGCTATTTGATAAAAAAAACCGTTGATATATATCAAAGGTTTTAAATTTCAAAACTAACATGAATTATACATTCACTACTATTTTACCAAATTGTTGATTGGATTCCAGATAGTTATGAGCAGCAACGATGTCATTAATATTAAAAACTTTATCGATAACTGGCTTCAATTTTTCTTCAGCTAATCCTTTGTCAATAAAAGTTATGGCTTGTATTAAAACTTCCATATTACCCATTACTTCAATTGCTGAATAACCTCTGATAGTGGGCGTTTTCATCAAAACATCAAATGCTGGAAAACTGGCTGGTTCGTGGCTCAATGCACCGTAGACAAATACTTTTCCGTTTTCGGCAACTGAGCTTAAAAGGTTACTGAATTTAGCACCAACTACAGGATCTAAAATTAAA
The DNA here is from genome assembly GCF_900142775.1 of Flavobacterium flevense. Taxonomy (GTDB): domain Bacteria; phylum Bacteroidota; class Bacteroidia; order Flavobacteriales; family Flavobacteriaceae; genus Flavobacterium; species Flavobacterium flevense. The sequence goes on along the minus strand of NZ_FRCC01000009.1, from coordinate 87,383 downwards.
TGCGCACCTGCATTATTGGTGATTTTTAAAACTTCAGTTGCAATATCTTGTTCTGATGTTACAATTACATGAGCCGCTCCTGCATTCAATAATGCCTCTTTTTTCTTTGACGAAGTAGTTAAAGCAATTGCAATTCCTCCAACATAATTAGTCATTTGAATAGCAGCAAGACCAGCACTGCTTGAAGCAGCATTAACAACCACAAATTGTCCCGCTTTTAATTGTCCGGAATGCACAACCATCCCATACATTGTTAAATAACTTGTCCAAACAGATGCCGCTTCATCAAAAGATAAATTAGATGGATATTTGTGTATTGCATATGCTGGCATATTGATGTATTGACCATAAGAAGCATAATTATGCAATGAAAATCCTGGTATAACATTGACAACATCACCCACTGCTACATTAGAAACCTCCGAACCTACAGCTTCCACAATTCCGGCTGCTTCATAACCTAACTGGGCAGGAAAAACAGGATTCTCTATATACATTCCCTGACGGTACATAGCATCGGCTCTGTTAATCCCAATAGATTTAACCTGAATTCTTACTTCCTGTGATCCGGGATAAGCCACTTCTACTTGTTCAACTTTTAATACTTCCGGAGTTCCGGCTTCGTGAAAAACTACTGTTTTAGACATTTTTGATAAATCGCTCATTGTTTTATTTTTATAAATTTTTATTGATTTTGATAAGGCAAAGTTGCATCAAAGGCAGGCCTTTCAACAATGAGATATGATAAAAAAAACCGTTGACATATATCAACGGTTTCTATAAATTAAAACTTAAAAATGGGTTTTATTTGGTGCCTTGTTTTCTAATTCGGCTCAGTGTTTCTTTGGTAATCCCTAAATAAGAAGCGATAAGATGTTGCGGAAACCTTTGAATAAACTGTTGATGATGAGCAGCAAATTCTTCATAGCGTTTTTCTGCGGTATTGCTGATTGTAGAACTCAGTCTACGCTGATTGACAATCGCATTTCTTTCATCCATCAATCGTATCATTTGTGCAATAGCAGGTATTTTGTCCATCAAATACAGCATTTCAGCTCTTGTAATAATAAGAAGTTCGGTGTCTTCCCACGCATCAATATTATAAACAGAAGGTGTAAGCATCGTTGAACTTTCACGATCATTCGCCCAATAGTTTTCGATAAACAAATGCACAATATGTTCCGTACCCTTATCATCAACACTGTATTGACGCATTGCTCCTTTTACAATAAAACCAGCATATTTACACACATCACCTTCCTGCAAAAAGTATTGTTTTTTTCTAATTTTTTTAGGCTGAAAAGTAGCTGTAATTAAAGCTTGCTCTTCTGTTGTAAGCGGTAAATTGGAATATTGGCTGATATAAGCTATTAGTTTTTCGTGCATTGATCTGATGATTCATTTAAACAATGCAAGGTATAAAAAATTGACATTATTTCACAGCATCAATTACAGGCTGGCTATCTACAAATTGTTCGAAACTAATAATTTTGCTGTCTTTTAATTTCCAGATGTGAGCCACTCTGGTTGTAAATGATTTGCCTGTAAGTTTGTATGTTCCGGAGTAAGTTCCGTAAGCAACTACTTTATCATCGCTGGCAACATAATCTTCAGGAGTAAATTTATAATCAATCCATTCGCTTCCCAATCGGCTAAAAACATTTTGGGTTATACTTTCTAAGCCTATATAAGTTCCTGCGTATGGAAAACCTTTGGCTTCGGTCCAGGAAATATCATCGGCAGCATATTGAGCCAGATTTTTACCGTTTTCTTCCGAAGTTTTTCCCTCGTAGGTGCTTTTTATGATTTCAAGATTTGTCATTGTCTTTTTATTTAAAGAACAGCCTGACAATACAAAAAGGGCTGTCAGGCTGTAAAAAATTGATTTTTTACCATTTCATTTCTCCGGTATTTACTTTGGCTCCAATTTGTAGAGCTGTTTCAAAAGTAAGTGCCGGATATTTTGCTTTCAAAGCTGTAATTAAAGCTTCTGATGTTGTATTGGTTTTCAAAGCTTCTTCGTAAAATTGAATATAACTTTTAGTATGATTTATGGCAGTAATATCAAATGGAGAATTGGAATTGGCATGAGCCGGAATTACAATTTCTGGCTTCAAAGCCGAGATTTTATCTAAAACTCCAATCCAGCTTTTACGGGCTTCCGGAGTTTGAGCATCAGCCATCCATAGATTAAAAGTCGTTCCAAAAATATTGATGCCGCCCACCACTGCTTTAATGGAAGGAATCCAGACAAAAGTCTTATTTGGGAATTCTTCCAAACCAATAATTTCTAATTTTTGTCCTTCCAATTCAATGCTATTTCCTTTTAAAACCTGAGGCAAAACAACATTTGACGTAATGGCTTTACCTAATCGTTCTCCCCAAACATCTAATTTTTTTTGTGCCGAAGCCTTAATTGCTTCTACTGAAGCTGGTGATGCATACGCCACTACATCCGGAAAATATTTTTTGAATATTTCTAATCCAAAATAGTAATCAGGATCAGCGTGAGAAACATAAATAGTGGTTAGTTTTTTACCACTGGATTTAATTTCCTGTGCCACTTTTTCGGCATCCGCCAAAGTAAATTGAGCATCAATCAAAACGGCATCTGTTTTTCCTGATATAATCACTGATGCTACGCCAAAACTATTTTCTGATGCGTTGTACACCTGAAGTTTCAAATTTTCAGTTTCAATAGTCTTGAAACTTTGTGCTTGGGTTTCCATATTAAATAAAATTAAGGTTATTAAAAATACTGTTGAAATAATTGATTTCATTTTTGCGATGTTTAAATTAACACTGCAAAGATGCGACAGCAGCCAGTCTCAATACATTAAACTAGTTTAATAAAATTCAATCTTATTTTTTGGAGGCAATTTTTTTTCGAATATTACTCAAAAAAACATTGGTTATACCTAAATAAGCCGCTATTTGAATATTGGAAAGGCGCTGAAAAAGCTGTGGGTATTTTTCTGAAAATTCGATATAACGCAATTCCGCTGTTTTGCTTAAATTATCGATCATTCTACGCTGTAAAGCTACATGCGTTTTTTGAGTCATCACCCGAAATAATTTTTCTATTCTTGGTAAATTCGAATAAGCAAATTCTTTATCCTTTTTAGAAATTAGAAGGACTTCGCTGTCTTCAAGAGCTTCTATATAAAGTTGGGATGGCGTTTCTGTAGTAAAACTATCTATATCAGTAATCCACCAATTTTCAATGGCAAAGTAAAGTATTTGTTCAAAACCATTTTTGTCAATATGATAAACCCTAAAAAGACCTTTAACTACAAAACCTTCAAACTTGCATACTTCTCCTTCTCGTAATAAGAAACTTTTTTTCTTAATAAATCTTTGTTCAAATAAATTACAAAATTCCTCTGTTTCAGTAGTTGAAAGCACAACGTGATCGGCAATATTTTTTTGGAGAAGTTCAGTCATAAAATATATGATTTTATATCAAAGATAAGTTTTTCCATTACTTAAAATAGCCACCTATCCTGTTCATTTTCTAATTAAATAAAATTTATATTTTTTTATAATTTAATTCATAAGTAAACGAACATTCATTTATAACCCCTATTTTTGTTGCTGATAATTACAGAAAATGAGAACCAGAGACACTAATAAAAAAGAAATCGTTAAACAAAAAGCCATTGCACTTTTTGTTTAAAAAGACATAGAAAGTTTTAGAATTAAGCAAATAACAAAATGAAGAATACCACATCATCGGATTTAGATTAGCAGTTCCCTCCTACGTTTTTAATGATTGATTTTCAAAACTTTAGAACATTACAACACTTTAGATAATCGTTACTGCCAATTGTTCTGGCCCACATTTGAAATCCGGAACAGGAAACAGAATCTATTGTAGCGGTTATCGAAATTTAATTACAATATATTTAGCGCTTTTGCAGTACAAACAGCTTCCATAGAGTTACCTACTTTCAATTTTTCCAGAATATTTTGCCTGTGTCTATTGACAGTGTTGATACTAATTTTTAATTCGGATGCAATTTCCTTACTAATTAATCCCTGACCTACTTTAATGAGTATTTCTTTTTCTCGTGATGTCAACAAATCGCTGCAGTTGTTATATGTGTCTACTAATCGTTGTGTACCTGTTTTAATATTTTTAATTTTACCATCAATTTTATTATCCAGTGGAGGCGTGTCAAAGGAATAATTATACAAACACACATCTAGCCATAATCCTCCTTTTAGACTATGCTGCAAATAAAAACTACGGTGAGAAATATATTCGTACTCCTGATTGCTGTTTAATACCCTGATAGTACAGGAAGTGGCATAATTTAATTGCTCTTTGGATTCAATGGATTTTAAAAAATTAAAAAACTCCAGTTCTAAAAGATGTCTTTGAAAAAGATCCTCAGGATGAATCCGACGGTATATATCTTCCTCCCAAATAGAATCAATTGTACTGTAATGATTAGGAGTCATACCGAAAAATGCTCCGAAATCTCCAGCAAAAACATGGCTTTTATTTTCAGCTAAGTCAGACAATACAGCAACTGAACGATCTATAGCAACATAATTTGCCATTTTTGCTATACATTCCTTCAATACTATAGCACGGTATTTTTCAGAATCCATCATTTCTAATGAAAACCGTTCATGTAAATCTTTTAAAGGGTTTAGCTCCATTTCTTATTTTGCAAATTATGGTTATAATTCAGTATTGCTGAAAGGTATTAAAAAATGCAATTTTGCAGTAATTAATTTCATTAAAATACTTAAAACAAAATATATGAAAAACTTTTTTTTACCTATAAGTATCATCTGCATACTGGTCACAAAAACAAATGCGCAGCAATTAAGCAGTATGACATGGTTTAACGAACCCAAAGAATGGTCTGTAAAAGACAATAAATTAAGCATGCAGGTCACGCCTCAATCAGATTATTGGAACAAAACCTATTATGGCTTCACTGTTAATGACGGACCGTTTTTATACACAGAAAGAGGAGGCGAATTTGAAGTTATTGTACAAATAGAGGGCAATTACAAAACGCGTTTTGATCAAATGGGACTAATGCTTAAAATTGATGAAAATCATTGGATTAAAATGGGTATTGAATATGTGGATGGTGTTTATAACTTTAGTACTGTTCATACAATAAATCAAAGTTCATGGAGCGTGGTTACTTTAAATGAAAAACCAAAAGAAATGTGGGTAAAAGCAATAAGACGAAGTGACTCTGTCGAAATTTTTTATTCAACAGATGGAAAAAAATATACTATGAGTAATATTGTTTATTTTCCTGAATATAAAACGATACAAGTTGGCATGATGGCTGCCAGCCCTGACGGGAACGGATTTTTAGCTTCCTTTAATAATTTCGCCATCACTCACCTCGCTGATAAAAGACGTTTGGAATGGTTAAAAAACAATCAATAAACTGAATTTAAAAATCTAGTACTAAATATATTGCCGTAAATTTCACATGATTTAAAAGTTTTTTAAATCCTTGAAATTTGCGGCAACATTAGTTTTAAGAACTTGTGTTTTCATTTAATAATGTTAAAATATATTTTCACTAATCTTTAATACAATAACAAACATAAATTAACAGTTATTGTTTGACATTTCTTTATAAATAAATGACATTTGCAATTCAAACATCCTAAAATGATTACGAAAAAAAACAGTTTTCTTTTTGTCTTTCTGTTCCTTAGTTTCGCCGTTTTTTCGCAGGAAAAATTTACCTTGAGCGGAATTATTACTGATCTGAAAAATAACGAAACCTTAATTGGTGTCAACATCTATTTTCCTGATTTAAAAACAGGAACAACCACTAATGAATACGGATTTTATTCGATAAGTGTTCCGCAGGGAAATCATACTATAACCATCAGTTATATTGGATACCAAAATATCGAAAAAAACATTTTGGTCTCACAAAGTACCAAAATGAATTGGGAACTCACTGAAAACGGAGAACTACTGGACGAAGTTATCATTACCGATAATCAGGGTAAAGCCAATACCCGAACTCCGGAAATGAGCGTGAACCGACTCTCTATTTCGGCCATTAAAAAAATGCCTGTTGTTCTGGGAGAAGTAGATGTTATCAAATCCATTTTACTATTGCCCGGAGTGACGAATGCCGGCGAAGGTGCCTCTGGGTTTAATGTTCGCGGTGGTGGTGCTGATCAGAATTTGATTCTACTCGACGAAGCCACAATTTATAATTCCTCACATGTTTTTGGATTTTTCTCTGTCTTTAATCCTGATGCTATTAAGGATTTAAAATTGTATAAAGGAGGAATTCCGGCACGTTTTGGAGGTAGAGCTTCTTCGGTTTTGGATATTTATCAAAAAGAAGGAAATAGCAACGAATTTCATATGAATGGCGGAATCGGACTGATTTCGAGCCGTATTCTGGCCGAAGGTCCTATTGTTAAAGATCGTGGCTCATTTTTAATTGGCGGAAGAGCTTCCTATGCCCATCTATTTTTAAAATTATCCGAAGAACAAAAAGACAACTCCGCTTATTTTTATGATTTAAATACCAAACTGAGTTATAAAATCAACGACAATAACAACATTTATTTATCAGGTTATTTTGGTCGCGATGTTTTTGCCATCAATAAAAGTTTCAGCAATACTTACGGCAATACCACTTTAAATTTACGCTGGAACCACCTGTTTTCAGATAAATTGTTTTCAAATCTTTCCCTTATTTACAGTGATTATTATTACGGACTGGATTTGGATTTTGTAGGTTTCACCTGGGATTCCGGCATTAAAAATTACAATATTAAGTATGATTTTAAAAATTATATTTCTGATAATTTTAAACTAAGTTATGGTGCCAATGCTATTTATTACAATTTCAATCCCGGAACTATCAAACCATCTGATGCTGATTCGGGAATAAATCCGGATCAATTAGACCGAAAATATGCCTTTGAACCTTCGCTTTATATAGAAGCCGAAAATAAACTGACTAATAAAATTTCGATCAATTACGGATTGCGCTACAGCATGTTTTACCGTTTAGGGAATTCAACAATCAATTTATACGAAAATGATAATCCGGTTGTTTTTAACACTGATTTTCAGATTTATGAAAAAGCAACACCCACAGGCAGTAAATATTACGGTAAAAACAAAACCATAAAAAGCTTTGATAACTTTGAACCGCGATTTGCTGTTTCGTATCAGTTGAATGAAGATCAGGCCATAAAAGCCAGCTATAACAGGATGGTACAATATTTACAACTGGTTTCTAATACCTCCTCGCCTACTCCTTTAGACATCTGGATGCCAAGTGATACGTATGTCAAACCTCAAATTGCTGATCAGGTAGCAGTGGGTTATTTTAGAAACATTCGTAATGGCGATTATTCTGTCGAAATAGAAAGTTTTTACAAAAAAATCCAAAATCGAATGGATTATATTGATGGTGCCGATTTGATTGCTAATGATGCTATTGAACAGGTAATTCTTAACGGTCGAATGCGTTCTTATGGTTTAGAATTTATGCTGAAAAAAAATGAAGGACGCCTGAATGGCTGGATTTCATACACTTTATCAAAATCAGAACAACAAACTCCCGGAAGAACTCCTGAAGAAATAGGAATTAATTACGGCAATTGGTACAACTCCGCTTATGATAAAACGCATAACGTAGCCATAACAGCTGCTTATCAGCTTAATAAAAAATGGGATTTTGGAGCTAATTTTATTCTGCAATCCGGGCAGCCTGTCACTTATCCTGATGGCAAGTACAGTTATGGAGATGTATTTGTTCCAAGCTATGGTTTGCGCAACAGAAACCGCTTGCCGGTATACCATCATCTCGATATTTCTGCAACCTTAACTCCTTCAAAAAACAAAGACAGAAACTGGAAAGGCGAATGGGTTTTTAGTATTTACAATTTATACAATCGTCAAAACGCAGCTTCAATTGCTTTTAGACAAAATACGGATACTGCCATAAACGAGGCAGTAAAAACTTCGATTTTTGGTATCGTACCTGCTGTGACTTATAATTTTAAATTCTAAGACTAATTAAAAAACATCATGAAAAAAATAATATTCCCATTTTTAGTTTTAATCAGTTTGTTAAGCAGCTGCGAAGAAGTAGTGGATCTAAAATTAGACACCGCGGCACCTAAATTAGTTATTGAAGCTTCCGTTCTTTGGGCAAAAGGCAGCAGCGGTAATGCTCAAAAAATCAAACTTACTACTACCACCGGCTATTATGATACCGAAGTTCCTATTGTAACCGGTGCCAATGTTTCGATAACTAACAGTCAAAATACCGTTTTCAACTTTACCGAAATACCCAATACAGGTGAATATGCCTGCACCAATTTTATCCCTAAAACAGGAGAAACATACACACTTACTATTATCAATAACGGGGAAACCTATAGCGGAACAGAAATATTTCAGTCCTTAGCTCCTATCACCCGGATTGAACAAAATAACGAAGGTGGTTTTACCGGAAAAGATATTGAAATAAAAACTTTTTTTACTGATCCCGCCAATCAGGAAAATTATTACCTCTATAAATACGTTTATTCTAATGAAGCTACTGTTGATTATAGCGTTGACAAAGATGAGTTTTTTGACGGGAACGAATTTTTCAGCCGTTCACAAAAAGACGACTTAAAAGCAGGTGATGAAATTGAATTGGCTCATTTGGGTATTTCAAAACAATATTACAACTATATGAATATTTTGATTGGTATCATCGGAGGGAATTCGGGAGGTCCTTTTCAGACACCTCCGGCAACGGTAAGAGGAAATATCAAAAACATAACGAATCCTGAAAATTATCCTTTGGGTTATTTTTACTTAGGCGAAGCTGATTTACGCAGATTTGTGATTCAGTAATTAGGTTTTAATCTAAAGCAAAATGCAATTGGCTACAGCCAAAAGCAATTGATTCATGCCAATAAAGTTATACTAACACCAAATACCTTTTTACCGCTGATTACACAGATTTTCACCAATTAATTGGTGTAAAGCTTATAAGCTGTGGCAAAAAAATTAGTTATATTTGCTACCTCAGAAATCTAAATCTACATTCCTTTGTCATCACATCATATTGTTCGCGACGATCAAGAACCGGCTTTAATTATTGCCAATGGCGCTTCCTGTAATCCTGAATTATTGGGTCAGTTACTCGAATGGTCACCGCTGGTTATTGTACTGGATTCGGCCATCGAGCGGGTAATGGAGCTTGATATCAAAGTCGATGTATTACTGGGTGATTTTGATCGTGGTTTTGATCCTGAATATTACAAAGAAAAACAATATCCGCTGGAAATTGTGCATACACCGGATCAGAATAAAACCGATTTAGAGAAAGCTTTTGATTATTTATTCGAAAGAAAAATTCCCGCAGTCAATGTCGTTTGGGCAACTGGAAAACGCACCGATCATACTATTACTAATTTGACTAATATTGTTCGTTATCGGGATAAATTAAAGATTGTCATTTTAGACGATCATTCTAAAGTGTTTTTATTACCCAGAAAATTCGAAAAATGGTATACGGCAAAAACCCCAATATCGTTAATTCCGATAGGTCATGTAAGCGGAATCCGTTCTGAAAATCTATTTTATCCCTTACAAAATGACAGCCTCACTATAGGCTATCGCACCGGAAGCAGCAATTATGTAGCACAAGACGGTCTGGTAGTTATAGAACATCAGGAAGGCGATTTGCTGTTAATGGAATGCATGGATTAATAAAAAGAAAACACGGATTAGATAAATTTAGAAAATCAGTACCATTTCCTAAATTGGTGTTCCAAAAAAATTACAAAAAATTAACCACTAATTCATTCTAAAATAACACTTTGGAAAGCTAAAACAAACTTGAAATTTCGTACCTTTGCAGCGAAATTAAAAAATAAGATGTCTAAAGCAATTACGGAGAAAATCAATTTACATTCCAGAAACCAGCATCGATCACGCTATGATTTTAGGTTGTTGATTGAAAATTGTCCTGAACTAAAATCTTTTGTTCACCACAATGAACACCATCCCGATACTCCGGGAGAAACTATTGATTTTAGCAATCCAAAAGCGGTAAGAGCATTAAACAAAGCTTTATTACATACTTATTATAAGATTAAAAACTGGGATATCCCTCAGGATTACCTTTGCCCTCCTATTCCCGGAAGAGCCGATTACATTCATTACATAGCCGATTTACTAGCTGAAAGCAATAACGGAATCATACCAACAGGAAATGAAGTCGAAGGCTTAGATATTGGTGTGGGTGCCAATTGTATTTATCCCATAATCGGGAATGCAGTCTATGACTGGAGCTTTGTAGGAACTGACATTGACGAAAACGCGCTGAACAATTGCAGTACCATAATTGAAGCCAATCCTAAACTGATTGATGTTATTAGCTTGCAACAACAATTAGAATCCCGTTTTATTTTTAAGAACATCATCACACCCGAAGATAAATTTGCTTTCACAATTTGTAATCCTCCTTTTCACAGATCAGCCGAAGAAGCCGGCAAAGGAAGCTTGCGAAAAGTAAATAATTTAGAAGATAAAAAAAGTACCAAAGCCGTTTTGAATTTTGGCGGACAAAACACTGAATTGTGGTGCGAAGGCGGCGAACTGGGTTTCATTACTCAAATGATTTTTGAAAGCGCCCGTTACCCCATGCAATGCCTGTGGTTTACAACACTTGTTTCTAAACAGTCCCACCTGAAAAGTTTATACAAAACCTTAAATAAGGTCAACGCTGCCCAAATAAAAACCATCGATATGGCACAAGGGCAAAAAATCAGCCGCATTCTGGCTTGGTCGTTCCTTACCGAAAACCAACAGCAAGATTGGAAATTTGAAATAGAAAAGCCTCTTTTTTAATTTTTTTCATTTAGTTATAATAAATTGAAAAAAATCAACAAAAAATCTTCCCGTGTCCATGAAACATAAAGTAGAAAACAGCTTGTTTTTATGATTTACATTGCTCTTTTGTTTAAATTTACATAAACTCTTTTCTTATGAGCACCATTGAATTAAAAAATATAGTGATTTCAAAAATTGCCGGAATTGATGATGAAGCTTTTTTATCTGCAATAAACACTATTTTAGATAGTAAAGTAAAAAGTATGGAAAACAATCCTGATTTGCAAACCATCATAATGCTTACAGAACAACAAAAAAAAGAAATTCAAAATTCTCAAAAAGAATATTCCGAAGGACATTATATTGACAATGATTCCGTAAATGAAGAAATGGAAAAATGGCTGCGAGAAGAATCGTCTGGACAACTTCTGCCAAAGTTCAATTAAAAGCTATTTTCGAATATTTTAATTTTAGAAATAAAAGTAAATCCTATTCTTTAAAACTAAACAGGCTCATTCAAACCGAATTAAAAATAATACTTCAACAGCCTAATATTGGTAAAAAAACCAATTCAATAAACATTCGGGGATTATTGATAGAGAATTATTATATCTTCTATGAAATAAACGAAACTCACATTATAATTCTTTCTGTTTGGGATACAAGGCAAGATCCCAAACGATTTGATTTGTAATAGGATTATCAAAATTCAAATATTATAAAATTCCACTCCAACTTGCTGTAAAGTTCTAAGTTTTAGTTATTTTTAGAAACTCAAAATAAAATTCTAAAAACTATTCAACTTACACTATTAAAACCCTGTCCATCTATGCCTCTTTTTTACAAAACAAATGCAAATCAGCTGAGAATTGTTTCTTTTATAGCTGTACAAATCCTGTTTACTAATTTTTCCCAAGCCCAGGATTTAAAATTATGGTATGACAAACCTTCCGAAAAATGGGTGGAAGCACTGCCCGTAGGAAACGGAAAAATTGGCGCCATGATATTTGGTGGCGTTGAAGAAGAACTTTTACAACTTAACGAAAGTACGCTATGGAGCGGTGGTCCGGTAGAAACCAATGTTAATCCGGAATCTAAGGACTATTTGCCAAAAATTAGAGAAGCTTTACTAAAAGAGGAGGATTTCAGCAAAGCCAATCAATTGACCAGAAAGATGCAGGGATTGTATTCGCAGTCCTATTTGCCTTTAGGCGATATTGTTATCAAACAGGATTTCAATAATGCAAAACCTACTGCTTACTATCGGGATCTGGATATTCAAAATGCAATCGCAACTACAAAATTCACGATTAATGGTGTTGAATATACCCGTGAAATTTTTACTTCTGCACCGGACAATGTAATGTTGGTTCGAATTTCGGCTAACCAAAAAGCAGCACTTACTTTTAGTATTTCGGCTAAAAGTCAATTAAAGTACAATACCTCGACTAAAGAAAATAACGAACTTATTATTAGCGGAAAAGCACCGGCTAACGTAGATCCTTCCTATTACAACGTAAACGGAAGAGAGCCTGTAATATACGAAGATCCTACGGGATGCGATGGCATGCGTTACCAATACCGTGTTAAAGCAGTAAACTCAGGTGGGACTGTGACGACAACTGATTCGGAAATTAAAATTAAAAATGCCAGCGAAGTTGTTCTCTATATTACTGCAGCGACCAGTTACAACGGATTTGATAAATGTCCGGATAAAGACGGAAAAGATGAAAACAAAATTGCATCAGACCTGATTAATAAAGCTGCAAAAAAATCATTTGCCCAATTATACAAAAGACATCTTGCTGATTTTAAACAGTATTTTGACCGCGTTTCTTTTACAGTAAAGAACACCGAAAATAATCCAACTACAACAAAATTGCCTTCAAACGAACGATTAAAAGCGTATTCTAATGGCGCTTATGATCCTGAATTAGAAACTTTATATTTTCAGTACGGAAGATACCTGCTTATTTCCTCTTCCCGTCCGGGCGGACCTCCGGCTAATTTACAGGGAATTTGGAACCAAATACTTCGTGCGCCATGGAGTTCTAATTATACCATCAATATCAATACCCAGATGAATTACTGGCCGGCAGAAGTAACCAATCTTTCTGAAATGCATCAGCCGCTTTTAGACTGGATTCAAAGTCTGGCAAAAACCGGAAAAGTAACAGCTCGTGAATTTTATGGTGCCAATGGCTGGGTTGCTCATCACAATTCTGATCTTTGGGCATTGAGTAATCCTGTGGGTGACAAAGGTGACGGTGACCCGGTTTGGGCTAACTGGTGGATGGGCGGAAACTGGCTTACACAACATCTTTATGAGCATTATAGATTTACCGGAGATAAAAAATTCCTGGCCGAAAAAGCCTATCCGGTGATGAAAGAAGCTGCTTTATTTTCTTTGGACTGGTTAGTCGAAGACAAAAATGGTTATCTGGTTACTGCTCCTTCTACTTCTCCTGAAAATAAATTTAAAGACATCAAAGGCCAAGAACAATCTGTATCTGTTGCTACTACGATGGATATGTCAATTATTAGAGATTTATTCGATAATTTAATTGAAGCATCCGAAATATTAGATACCGATAAAGCTTTTAGAGAAACTTTAATTGCAAAACGAGCAAAACTGTATCCGTTGCAAATTGGTAAAAACGGTACTTTAATGGAATGGTATAAGGATTTTGAAGAAACAGATATCCACCACCGTCATGCCTCTCACCTCTTTGGTTTACATCCCGGAAGAGAAATAACTCCATTAACAACTGATTTTTTTAACGCTGCCAAAAAATCGCTTGAAGTTCGTGGAGACGAAGGAACAGGATGGAGCAAAGGATGGAAAATTAACTGGTGGGCGAGATTACAGGATGGCGACCACGCCTACTCTTTGATCAGACAATTATTAAACTATGTTGATCCTTTAAAGAAAAATACAGGTGCCGGAGGTACGTATCCTAACTTTTTTGACGCACATCCTCCGTTTCAAATTGATGGAAATTTTGCAGGAACTGCGGGTATGGCCGAAATGCTTTTGCAAAGTCAATCCGCTTACATTCATTTACTTCCTGCATTGCCAAAAGCCTGGAGCGAAGGGCATATAAAAGGACTTATTGCCAGAGGAGGATTTGAAATAGACATGAATTGGAATAACCAACAACTGGATACAGCATCTGTAAAATCATTAAATGGTGTCGAATGTATCATTATTACAAATGTTCCGGTGAAACTTAAAAACACTGATATTGTTTCGAAAAAAACAGACAACGGTTACCATATTTCATTTAAAACATCCAAAGGCAAAACCTATCAGATAGTGAAGTGATAATCGAAATTATCACCGTTTTTAAACTTTACACAGTCGTTTTATTTTTAATAAAGCGACTGTGTGTTTTTATTTATAAATGGAATACAGCAATTCTTTAGCTTTCATTTTAAATTGAATTGGCGGGAAACTCTAACAAAAATCACTTTCGAATATTTTCGATTTATTTCTTTTATTTTCTATTTATTCAAAAATAAGCTATATTAGCGAAGCTTAATTAGATAATTATTTTTTGAAAATCATGAAAAATCCAGTTTTAGTAGCCTTATTTTGTTTAATTCATACTCTAATTTCAGCACAAAATCCTGTTCCTTCAAAACCCCGAATCTTAATAAGTACGGATATTGGCGGAACAGATCCTGACGATAATCAGTCCATGGCGCACTTGCTCATGTACAGTGATTTGTTTCAGTTTGAAGGACTCGTTTCCTCCCCTTCTTATGGGGAAGGCATTAAAGAAGAAATCTTCAGAATGATTGATCTCTATGAAAAAGATTTGCCCAAACTCCGTAAGCATAATAAAAACATGGCGTCTCCGGACTATTTGCGTTCTGTTACCAAACAAGGACGTAAAGGAAATGCTCCTTTTTCCGGCTATACCACCGCAACCGAAGGTTCGGAATGGATTATTAAATGTGCTAAAAAACAAAGTGAGCAACCGTTATGGATTTTAGGCTGGGGCGGATTGGAAGATATCGCTCAAGCCTTGCATGATGCACCGGAAATTCAACATAAAATCAGAATTTACTGGATAGGTGGTCCTAATAAAAAATGGAGTGCCAACAGTTATGCTTATATCGCTAAAAATTTTCCCAATTTATTCTTTATCGAAGTAAACTCCAGTTATTATGGTTTCTTTTCTAATAATACAGAACCCGACACCATCAATAGTTCCAATTATTATGACCGTGTGATTAAAGGAGCCGGTCATTTAGGAATGGATTTTAAAAAATATTACGACGGAGAAATTAAAATGGGTGATTCTCCATCCCTTTTTTATATGATGGATGGCAACCCTGAAATCCCTTCAAGAGAAAGTTGGGGTGGCAGTTTTGAAAAAATCAGCTACAGTCCCAGAACCATTTACAATCAAACTACTACCTTACAAGATACGGTAGCCTTTTGTTCCATTATTGAATTGCATTTGAAAGGACCTGAAACAGCAATTCCATCAGATTCTGTATGTTTTTGGATGGAAATTCCGTACGGGGAAACAGTCCAAAAATGGCCTGGGTATTATCTGGGTAATGGAGATTATACTATCAGATACATCCCTAAAAAAGCAGAAAATTTGCAGTATCGCATTACTTCGGAAATTGCTGAAATCAATGGATTGGAAGGAGCTATTGTAGTTAGTAATCTATGGCCGGGGAAAACGCATCCTACCGATTATCCATTAGGAAATAACTGGTACAGCGACAAGGCAGATCCTGACTTATATGACGGAAAAATTCAGGGTGCTAAAACAGTTTTAAAATGGAGAGAAGTCCTATTAGATGACTGGGCAAAACGCTGGAACTGGCTAAAATAATGTATAAAAACTTTTTTTAATTTTATCAAAAAATAATTATTCGCTTCAAAACAAAAATTATGAATCCTAAAGTAATCCAATTTTTAAGCAAAGCAAAAAAGTGGCAGGACGAAATGACACTTTTAAGAGAAATAATTACAGAATGTGATTTAGAAGAAGATTTTAAATGGATGCATCCCTGCTACACGCTGAATAATGCCAACATAGTATTGATTCACGGATTTAAAGACTATTGCGCACTACTTTTTTTTAAAGGTGTTTTAATGAAAGATGAAAAGGGAATACTGATTCAGCAAACGGAAAATGTTCAGGACAGGAGACAGCTCCGTTTTAAAAACACAGCAGAAATTGAAAAATTAGAATCGGTAATCAGGGAATACATTCAGGAAGCCATTGCTATTGAAAAAGCAGGACTTAAAGTTGTCATGAAAACCACGGCTCAATACCAGATGCCGGAAGGATTCCAAACCGTTCTGGAAGATATGTCCGAACTTAAAGAAGCATTCTATTCCTTAACTCCGGGACGTCAAAAAGCCTATTTATTGTATTTTTCATCAGCCAAACAAGCTAAAACCCGTGAAGCCCGAATTGAAAAATACATTCCAAAAATTCTGGACGGAAAAGGGCTGGATGATTAACATGTAGCTATATGAAATTAATTGGAAAATTTATCTTTTTATTTTTTACAATATATTTATTGATTCCCTATTGTATAGCAATAAATGAAAAAATACAAAGACCCGAATTTAAAAACCTTTCTACGAAGGAATTTATATATCTTGGCTTAATCCTTAACATTTTGATTACGATTAATATTTATTGGCTAGTCTCTTTTTATAAAAAGAAAAAATAAGCCAGCTTTTTATGCCGTTACCATCAATCTACTTTATTGCCAATAAACTTTGTAACTTTGCAACTTCAAACTTTGCAATAAAAAATAAATGAAATTCCAAGTCGTATCGGATTACCAACCTAAAGGAGACCAACCCCAGGCAATTGAAAAATTAGCTCAGGGTATTGAAGCTGGTGAAAAATTCCAAACCCTTCTTGGGGTAACGGGATCCGGTAAAACCTTTACGGTGGCCAATGTAATTCAGGAAGTACAGCGTCCCACTTTGGTTTTGGCACATAATAAAACTTTAGCTGCCCAATTGTATTCCGAGTTCAAACAGTTTTTCCCCAATAATGCGGTGGAATATTTTGTTTCTTACTACGATTATTACCAGCCCGAAGCTTTTATGCCTGTAACAGGAGTTTTTATAGAAAAAGATTTGTCCATCAATGAAGAGCTGGAAAAGATGCGTCTGAGTACCACTTCTTCCCTGCTTTCAGGACGAAGAGATATTCTGGTAGTCGCTTCCGTTTCTTGTTTGTATGGTATTGGAAATCCTGTAGAATTTCAAAAGAACGTTATTGAAATTCGCAGAGATCAGGAAATTTCACGCACCAAATTATTGCATTCTTTAGTACAAAGTTTATATTCCAGAACAGAAGCCGACTTTACTCCCGGGAATTTCAGAATAAAAGGGGATACTGTCGAAGTTTTCCCCAGTTATGCTGATGATGCGTATCGAATCCATTTCTTTGGCGATGAAATTGAGGAAATTGAATCATTTGATGTACAATCTTCCAAAGTCATTGAACGATTTGATAAGCTCACTATTTATCCGGCTAATATGTTTGTGACTTCGCCTGATGTGTTGCAAGGTGCTATCTGGGAAATTCAGCAGGATTTAGTCAAACAAGTGGATTATTTTAAAGAAATAGGCAAGCATCTGGAAGCCAAAAGACTGGAAGAAAGAACCAATTTTGACCTGGAAATGATTCGGGAACTGGGTTATTGTTCCGGTATCGAAAATTACTCCCGTTACCTCGACGGGCGACAAGCAGGTACAAGACCATTCTGTCTATTGGATTATTTTCCGAAGGATTATTTAATGGTTGTTGACGAAAGTCACGTTACCTTATCTCAGGTTCATGCTATGTATGGCGGCGACAGAAGCCGAAAAGAAAATTTAGTAGAATATGGTTTCCGACTTCCGGCTGCGATGGACAACCGTCCGTTGAAATTTGAGGAATTTGAAGCCATGCAAAATCAGGTAATTTATGTATCAGCAACACCTGCTGATTATGAATTACAAAAAAGTGATGGTGTTTATGTCGAACAAGTGATTCGCCCAACCGGTTTATTAGATCCCGTTATCGAAATTCGTCCCAGCCTGAATCAGATTGATGATTTGATTGAAGAAATCCAGCAGCGTTGCGAACTGGACGAACGTGTTTTAGTCACTACTTTAACCAAAAGAATGGCGGAAGAACTAGCAAAATATTTAACTAAAGTAAGTATTCGTTGCCGTTACATTCATTCGGATGTGGATACACTGGAACGCATCGAAATCATGCAGGATTTAAGAAAAGGACTGTTTGATGTATTAATTGGTGTCAATTTATTACGGGAAGGACTCGATTTACCTGAAATTTCTCTTGTTGCTATTTTAGATGCAGATAAAGAAGGATTTCTGCGTTCACACCGATCTCTTACACAAACTATCGGTCGTGCTGCCCGAAATTTAAATGGAAAAGCCATTATGTATGCTGATAAAATTACGGCAAGTATGCAAAAAACCATTGATGAAACGGAATACCGCAGAACAAAACAAATTAATTTCAATATTGCTAATAATATTATTCCGCAGGCATTGAATAAGAAAATTGATAGTGCTTTTACTAAAAATCCTTTAGTAGAATACGAACTGGGTCACGTGATAAACTCAGCAGCCGAACCCGTAAATGAATATTTATCAAAAGACGAAGTAGAAAAACGCATTCGCGAGAAGCGTAAAGCTATGGAAAAAGCAGCAAAAGAACTGGACTTTATGCAAGCCGCTAAATTACGTGATGAAATTAAGAAACTACAGGATCAACTAGCTTAATACGCTGATTCATCGTGAAAAATATTCCACAAAGTATCGTCAGAAATAGTAGTATTAGGTGCATTTTTCATTTTTTTCAATAACAACCGTACAGCATCTGTGTCTAATCCCATACTAATGGCAATATGAATAATTAAATCCGGATCCTGTTTGTATAAAATTCCATCATTCTGAAAAAACACCACTAACTGATAAAATTGTTTAATTCGGTGCAGTTTTAAATTATCTGGTAATGGCGGCAATTCCTGACCGAGTAAATCGATGAATCCTCCTTTTTCAAAATTTAGTTCATTGGCAATTAAAAATAAAAAATCATAGCCTTTTTTACTCAATTCACCATCAACTATTGCAAAGGCAATCATCTCTAAAAGTAATTTCTTCTTTTCTTCACACGTATCCATATCATAAATAATTTTAGCTAAAATATCATTTTTTATGATAATAACCCAAAGAAAGTTCCATTATTAAACAATTTAATTGAAAAATCACATTTTTTTACTCGCTAAAAAAGTTAAAAAATAGTCAGATATTAAAATATTTTAACTTTTAGTTTCAAAAAAACCAATGTCCAAAACCTTCTTTTACAGAAAACACTTTTATCAATATTCTTTTTTGTGATATAAGCAAAATGAGATTAAAAAAATCCGAAAATCAAAATTCTGTTATTTGGTTAAAAAATATTCATTTTTATAGCTTAATTTTATCATCAAACGCACTATTATGGAATTGATCATCAAAGAATACGAGCTACAATTAAAGCATACTTTTACGATTTCCAGAGAATCGATTGATATTCAGCCCTCGTTAATTGTTCAATTAAAAAGCGGTGGATGCTCAGGATATGGTGAAGCAACTTCTAATCCTTATTATAATATTAGTGTATCCATGATGAAACAGGATTTAGAAGCGATCCGGACTCTTATTGAGTCTGCTGAAGATGAAACTCCTGAGGAATTCTGGGCAAAAGTATATCCTTATTTAAAACAGGATATGTTTGCTTTATGCGCATTAGATATGGCTTACACCGATTTATATGCCCGAAAGAAAGGACAAAAACTTCATGAACTCTGGGATTATAATATCGAAAAAAATCCTTTGACAAACTACACCATCGGAATTGATTCTATTGATAAAATGGTCGATAAAATGAAAGAATTGCCATGGCCCATTTATAAGATAAAATTGGGCACCAGCGAGGATATTGCCATTGTAAAAGCATTAAGAGAACATACTGATGCGGTTTTTAGAATCGATGCTAATTGCGGATGGGGAATTGAAGAAACACTAAATAATGCTGTAGAATTAAAAAAACTGGGAGTCGAATTTCTGGAACAGCCCTTAAAAGCAGATGACTGGAAAGGACACGAAATAATTTTCAAACATTCAGTTTTACCGGTTATCGCTGATGAAAGTTGTATTGTAGAACAAGATGTTTCTAAATGTTACAATCATTTTCATGGTGTCAATATTAAATTAGTAAAATGTGGCGGTTTAACTCCTGCCCGAAGAATGATTCAACAAGCCAAAAAATTAGGATTAAAAACAATGGTGGGCTGCATGACGGAATCTTCTGTGGGTATTTCGGCAATTGCACATCTTTTACCTGAGCTGGATTATGTAGATATGGACGGAGCGCTGCTTTTATCGGAAGATATTGCTAACGGAGTACAAATTGAAAATGGAATTATTGGATATTCTAATTTAAATGGAACAGGAGTTGTTCTCAAATAACAATTAATGAAAGTAACACAATTTCCGGATCGGATTTTAAAAACTGACGGAGAAAAATATTTATATTTTGGCGGTACCGCTTATTTAGGCTTACCGCCAAATAAAAAATTTCAAAAAATCCTTTTTAAAAATATTGTCCGATGGGGAACTGCTTACGGAAGTTCCAGAAATGCCAATATTAAATTGACTGCTTATGAAAAAGGAGAAACTTTTTTAGCACAATTCATCCAGACCGAAGCGGCTCTTACGGTTTCATCCGGAATGCTGGCGGGTCAATTAGTGCTTACTACTTTAGCATCTCAAACAGATGTATTCTATCATTTTCCGGATACGCATGTTGCTATAACTCATAAAAACAGTCTTCCGTTTTTTATAAACAACCAATTAAATCCCCGTTTATTAGACGCAAATTCTGAAAAGATTACCATTCTTACCGATGCTGTTAGTACTAATGCTGTTACAGCAGTCGATTTTTCTGTTTTGGAACCAATTTCGAAGCATAAAGAAATAACCGTAGTCATTGATGAATCCCATTCACTGGGAATTTTGGGTTCAAATGGCGGCGGAATTTATTCGACAATACAACAGCCCAATATCAAACGAAAAATTCTGGTTTCATCTTTAGGGAAAGCCATGGGATTGTCAGGCGGTGTGATTGCAGCCGATGCAGCTTTTATTTCGAAAATAAAAACAAACGATACATTTGTATCCAGTGCGGGAATGAATCCGGCTTTTGTAAAAACTATTGCTGATGCAAAAAAGCTGTATTTTGCTCAAAACAAAAAATTAAAAGAAAACCTGAATTATCTGGATTCCAAATTGATTTCAAATCCCAATATTCTTTTTGACAAAAATTATCCTGTGATTTATCCCCGAATTGAAAACATCAACAGCATTTTAGCTTCTGAAAAAATTATTATCACTCATTTCAAATACACCTCAGAAACGGATTATCTCAACCGGATTATAATTACAGCAAATCATAAAAAGAAGGATTTAGACAAAATAATAAAAATCCTCAATCAATACTAAAATGAAAGTGATAAGCTAATGTCATAAAAACGTACCTTTGTAAAAAATACAAAAATGACAAACAACGATATTTTTAAAAAATTACGCGTAGCCTTAATGTTACGTGACGACCAAATTGTAGAAATACTGGAATTAGTTGATTTCAGAATTTCCAAATCAGAATTAGGTGCTTTTTTTCGTGACGAAAAACATCCTAATTATATGGAATGTGGCGATCAGGTATTGCGCAATTTCCTCAATGCATTAGTAATTCATTTGCGAGGAACTAAAGAAAATCCTAAAAATCCGAAAGATGTTTTAGCAAAACACAAATCGGAGATTCCTAAAAAAGACAGCACAAAAGAACGATCAGAATTTAAAGCGACTGCTAAAGATGATGAAAAAAGCAGAGGAGATCAAAAACCTTCCAAATCAGGTTCCGGGGCTAAAAAACCTTTTAAGAAAACCAATTCAAAAGCAACTCCAAAAGTGCAGGTCGTAGAAAAAGTAAAGTTCAATAACGGTAAAAACAAAAAATCTTAAGTTGAAACTTAAGATTTTTTTGTTTGGAGATAAATTCTTTATATTTATCTCAAAACCAACCCAATGAACATACTTCAACTACCCGAAAAATTTATTAACAGTAAAAAACCAATTCCTGATTTATTTGCTTTTGACTATATCATGACTACCGATATTATTAACCGTAAAGCCAATGTAAACCTTAATTTATTCAGCTTTTTACAAACCGGTCAAAAGAAAATTAACTTTGCTGACACTTCCATTACTATAAATGAAAACCAATCTGTATTAATAAAACCAGGCAATTGTTTGTTCACCGAATTACTTTTAGAAGAGCAAACTTATTTTTGTAAACTTTTCTTCTTTTCTCAAAACAGCCTGGAATCTTTTTTACTTAAGCATAAATCTAATTTTGATTTTTCGAAAAAAGGTCACACTGAAAACCCGTTTTTTATAATCGAAAATGACACTTATATCAAATCGTTCATACAATCACTTTCGACTTTAATGTCGATAGAAACGGAGTTATCACAAGAATTATTCAGAATTAAATTTGAAGAAATTCTACTGTACCTTATTTTAAAATACAAACACTCTTTTATTTCTTTTCTGCATTCTCTAATCATCAGTGAAAACAAGACTTCGTTTAAAAATGTAATTGAGAACAATGCTATTTCGAATCTAAAAATGGAAGAAATTGCTTTTTTATGCAATAAAAGCCTTTCTACTTTTAAGCGTCATTTTATAACTGAATTTCAGGAAAATCCGGGAAAATGGATTCAAAGGAAAAGATTGCTTTACGCCAAAGAACAATTAGAAGATAAAAAATGTAAGCCCTCTGATATTTATGCCGAAATTGGTTATACCAGTTACTCTAATTTCAGTATCGCTTTTAAAAACGAATTTGGTATTAATCCAAAAGAAATCCAAAAATGACCTTTATTCATATTTTTTTGACCCTTTAGAATAACTATATCAAAATCAATTAGTTTAATTTTATAGTTATAACCAAAAAAAACAGAAAAATGAATATCACACTTAAACAAGCCGAGGCTGTAATAGCTTCCGCAAAAAGCAAAGCAATTGAATTAAATACTAAAATGAACATTTGTGTTGTCGATTCAGGAGCTAATCTGGTAGCATTTGCACGAATGGATGGTGCATGGCTGGGATCTATTGACATATCATTAAAAAAAGCAAAAACAGCACGTTTTTTTGACATGAACACCGGTGTAATTGGAGGTTTATCACAACCCGGTGAATCTTTATACAACATTGAGCATTCCAATGGCGGATTGATTACTTTTCCCGGAGGAATTCCAATTCATGATAAAAATGGGGTAATTATTGGAGCAATTGGTGTAAGCGGAAGTTCTGTAGAAAACGATCATACCGTTGCCGCAGCAGGTTTAGATGCATTTTAATTAAAAAAAAATCCCATTTGCCTCTGCAAATGGGATTTACTTTCTATAATTTACTACTTTCATTTATTTAGTGAATTTTACCAGAAAAACAAGTCCTTTACCAGCTTCCAATTCTGCTGTGGATAATTTTTGATAATTCAACGTGTTTTTAATGAAATAGTTTAGACTTTCATTAGTCGTATTGGTACTCATCACCACAATTTCGTGATTTTCATTAATTGCGATTCTCACCTTTACTAAAACGTCCTGATCTAATCCTGTAAATGTT
The DNA here is from genome assembly GCF_900142775.1 of Flavobacterium flevense. Taxonomy (GTDB): domain Bacteria; phylum Bacteroidota; class Bacteroidia; order Flavobacteriales; family Flavobacteriaceae; genus Flavobacterium; species Flavobacterium flevense. The sequence goes on along the minus strand of NZ_FRCC01000009.1, from coordinate 63,780 downwards.
GGATAGCTATTAAGCATTTTAGTGATTTCCTTGTACGTTTCATTTAAAGAAGCAGTTGGATTACTAGGTGATTTCTCTGCTGCAAATGCTGCTGTTAAAAATAAAGTAACGACAGCTGATAGAATTAGTTTTTTCATGATTTCTTAGTTTTTAATTAGAATTAAATTGTTTCAAGATTTCATTGTAAAAGTAGCAAAAACCATTATCCAAAAAACACTTAAATCACTGATACAGTAAGTTTTACGAGACACAAAATATTGTAGCACAAAAAATAGAAGCCCAATAAAAAAAAACAACAATATTTTCACTATTCACATTAAAATAGCTTTTTCGTAGAAAAAAAATTAGTCAAAACAGTGAAATTAACTAATTCTTTGCGGATAATTTATCTAAAAAACGTCTAGAACGACAAAATCCCGGATTCACACCCGGGATTTTTTACTTTTTTTAGTTTAAAAAATTACTTGGTAAACTTCACCAGAAAAACAAGTCCTTTCCCTACTTCTAATTCATCAGCTAACAGCTTTTGATAATTTAAAGTATTCTTGATGTAGTAGTTCAATTCTTCATTTGTTGTATTAGTATTCAATACTACAATTTCATGTTTTTCATTAATTGCGATTTTCACCTTTACAACAACGTCCTGATCTAATCCTCCAAAGTTGGGATACGTATTCAACATTTTAGTCAATTCTCTGTAAGTCTCATCAAAATTTTTTGCTGTATTAGGAGACTTATTAGCAGCAAATGCTGTACTCATAAACAAAGTAACAATAACAGATAAAAATAATTTTTTCATGATTTTAGTTTTTAATTACAGTTCAAAATTACTACTGTTTTCCAACATAAAAACCACAAAAACAATTACTTAACCTAATCATAAAAGGGATTCTTTTTTATTTTTTATCAGGTATGAAAAGTATCCGCTCAAAAAATAGGAGCTCTGTAAAAATGAAGAACTAATTTTTAATTAATCGTATAAAAACAGGAAAAACAGTAAATAAAAAACACTAATCAGCCCGATAATATTAAATTAACACAACTTGTAAATTATAAAAACAAAAAAAATCCTGTCTCGAAAAAACGAGACAGGATTTCAATATATAACTAAGTTTCTTATTAAGAAAGTGCAGCTTGTACCTGATCAGCAGCTTCCTGGAATTGCACTGCAGATAAAATTGGCATACCAGAATTATCAATTAATTCTTTTGCAATTTCAGCATTTGTACCTTGCAAACGAACAATGATTGGCACTTTAATAGCGTCTCCCATGTTCTTGTAAGCATCAACAACCCCCTGAGCAACACGATCACAACGAACGATTCCTCCAAAGATGTTAATTAAAATCGCTTTTACGTTTGGATCTTTAAGGATAATACGGAAAGCTGTTTCTACACGTTTAGCATCAGCAGTTCCACCTACGTCAAGGAAGTTAGCCGGCTCAAAACCTGCATATTTAATTAAATCCATAGTTGCCATTGCAAGACCTGCACCGTTTACCATACAACCTACAGTACCGTCAAGATCTACATAGTTCAATCCTACTTCTTTAGCTTCTACTTCAATTGGATTTTCTTCAAGAATATCACGCATTTCAGAATAAGCTTTTTGTCTGTACAAAGCGTTATCGTCGATATTTACTTTAGCATCAACAGCTAAAATTTTATTATCAGATGTTTTTAAAACCGGATTGATTTCAAACATAGAAGCATCAGAACCAATGTAAGCTTTATAAAGAGCATCGATGAATTTCACCATTTCTTTAAAAGCATTTCCTGATAGACCTAAGTTAAAAGCAATTCTTCTTGCCTGAAAACCTTGTAATCCAACAGTAGGATCAATTTCTTCAGTAAAAATTAAATGTGGAGTATGTTCAGCCACTTCTTCAATATCCATTCCACCTTCAGTAGAATACATAATCATGTTGCGACCAGTAGCTCTGTTCAATAAAACAGAAACATAAAATTCAGAAGTTTCAGATTCTCCAGGATAGTAAACATCTTCAGCAATTAAAACTTTGTGTACTTTTTTACCTTCTGCAGAAGTTTGAGGAGTGATTAATTGCATTCCGATGATTTCGCTTGCAACTCCTTCTACTTTATCGATTCCTTTAGCAAGTTTCACCCCACCTCCTTTTCCACGTCCACCGGCGTGAATTTGGGCTTTTACAACGTACCAACTTGTTCCAGTTTCGGTAGTTAATTGTTTTGCAGCAGCAACAGCTTCAACCGCATTATTCGCAACGATTCCGCGTTGAACGCGCACTCCGTAGCTTGCTAAAATCTCTTTTCCTTGATATTCGTGTATGTTCATAATATAGAATTTGTCTGGATTCTGAATTTATTTCAAAATATGAGTGCGACAAAAGTAGCAAAAATGAACTTAATTCTGAAATCTTTTTAGTGATTTAAAATATCTTATAAATAAAGTTAAAAAAAAATGCTTTTGCGTTCATTTTTTCAGCAAAAAAAAGATTTTATAGCGAAAAAAAGAGCAAACTGACGTTTTTACCTTAAATTTTACAATATTGGTTTTAAAAAAATCAGAAATAATTGTCAAAATATGCCCTAAAAAACAAGAGTATATTAACGATTTGTTAATACATGACGTAAATAATGCAATTATTATTATTTATTATACATTTTTCTATTATTCCTGTAAAAGTAGCTCATAATAGCCTCAATGAATGGATTATATTTAATGAAATATCTATTTTTGTAGAAAAAATTATCAAGCATGAAACTTAAAGAACAAGGCCTTTATTTGCCAGAATTCGAGCATGAAAACTGTGGAGCTGGTTTTATTTGCAACCTTAAAGGTGAGAAAACGAATCAAATTATACACGACGCATTAGAAATTCTAGTAAAACTAGAGCACCGTGGTGGTGTGAGTGCTGACGGAAAAACGGGAGATGGAGCGGGACTTTTGATTGATATTCCTCACGAATATTTCAATAGAGTTTGTGATTTCAAATTACCAGCTCCTCGTGAATATGCTGTGGGAATGGTGTTTTTACCTAAAATCCAAAATCAATACGTTTTTTGTAAAGACATATTTGAAAAAGAAATTAAAGCACAAGGTCTTACTATCTTAGGATGGAGAGAAGTTCCTGTTGATTCTACTCAGTTAGGAGAAATTGCTTTGGCATCTGAACCTACTATTGAGCAAATCTTTGTGGGTCAGAGTGAATCTCTTGATGAAGCTACTTTTAAAGCTAAATTGTATGCTGCCCGTAAAATTACAGAACACACTATTGCTAATTCTAAAATATCGCAAAGTTCTTATTTCTACGTTCCTAGTTTATCAACTACTACCTTAATATATAAAGGTATCATTATGCCTGAGGATATTGGGCCTTATTATACTGACTTACAACAAACGGATTTAGTTACCCGTTTAGCGTTAGTTCATCAGCGTTTCTCTACCAATACAATGCCTACATGGGAATTATCCCAACCATTCAGATACATGTGTCAAAATGGTGAGATCAATACTTTAAGAGGTAACGTAAGCAGAATGCGTGTGCGTGAAGAAATCATGAAAAGTGATGTCTTTGGACCACAAATAGAAAAATTATTCCCAATCATTCTTCCAGGTAAGTCAGATTCCGCTTCTATGGATATGGTTGTTGAATTATTAACACATACAGGACGTTCATTACCTGAAGTAATGATGATGATGATTCCGGAAGCATGGGAAAAACATAAAACCATGTCTGACGAAAGAAAAGCTTTCTACGAATACAATGCCTGTATCATGGAGCCATGGGACGGACCAGCATCTGTACCATTCTCTGACGGAGATTATGTAGGAGCTTTATTAGACCGTAATGGTTTAAGACCTTCCCGTTATACTGTTACTAAAAGTGGCAAATTGATTATGGCATCAGAAATTGGTGTTGTAAATGTTGAGCCGGAAGATGTGGAAAGTCATGGTAGATTAGAGCCGGGGAAAATGTTCCTGGTAAACATGAACGAAGGGCGTATTATTAATGATGAGGAAATCAAAAGCAAAATTGTTTCTGAAAGACCTTATCAGGAATGGTTGAACCAATACCGTTTGAACCTGAAAGATGTTCCTACTACAACTAAAGCTTGTCCGATAGAAACTATCGATTTAAAAACCAGAGAGCGTTTATTCAATTATACATTAGAGGATATTCAGGATATGATTACTCCAATGGCTCAGGCTGGAAAAGAAGCTTTAGGTTCTATGGGTATTGACACACCTCTTGCTGTATTATCAGACAGACCTCAATTAATTCCTAACTATTTCAAACAATTATTTGCTCAGGTAACTAATCCGCCTTTGGATGGTATTCGTGAGGAAATTGTAACTGACATTAGTTTAGCTCTAGGTCAGGACAGAAATATTTTTGATATTTCAAGCAAACAATGCCGAAAATTAAGAATTCAGAATCCGGTTATTTCTAACGATGACTTAGAAAAAATCAGAAATATTGATATTGATCATTTCAAAGCAGAAACTATTGAAATCTTATATCCAAAAGATAAAGGTTTAAATGGTTTAGAAAATGCTTTAGAAGATATTATTATCCAAATTACAAAAGCAGTTGAAAGAGGAACTAACATCATTATCTTATCTGATAGAGGTGTAAACAAAGAATTTGCTCCAATTCCTGCATTATTAGCTTGTTCGTATGTAAATCACCAAATGAACCGTTTACGCAAACGTTCTTATTTTGATATCATCATCGAATCAGCTGAACCACGTGAACCACACCATTTTGCAACATTATTTGGTTACGGAGCAAGTGCTATCAATCCTTATATGGTTAATGAAATCATTCGCGTACAAGTACAGGAAGGATTCATCACCGGCATTAGCGAGCAAAAAGCTGTTGACAACTTCAATAAAGCAATTGGTTCAGGTATTCTAAAAATCATGAACAAAATTGGGATCTCTACATTACACTCGTACAGAGGTTCTCAAATTTTCGAAATTGTTGGTTTCAACTCTAAATTTGTTGAAAAATACTTCCCTTACACTGCATCAAGAATTGAAGGTATCGGATTGTATGAAATAGAAAAAGAAATAAACGAAAGATATCAGTATGCTTACCCGGATGTATTAGTTCCTAACCGTTTAGGATTAAACATTGGAGGAGAATACAGATGGAGACGTAACGGGGAAAGACACATGTTTAACCCTACTACTATTGCTAAATTGCAACAGGCAGTACGTTTAAGCGATCAGGACAGTTATGATGTTTATGCAAAAACGGTAAACGATCAGGCTAAAAATTTAATGACTATTCGTGGTTTATTCGAATTTGATAATCTGGATCCAATTCCATTAGACGAAGTAGAACCATGGACGGATATCGTAAAACGTTTCAAAACAGGAGCGATGTCTTACGGATCTATTTCAAGAGAAGCACACGAAAACTTAGCTATCGCTATGAACCGTATTGGAGGAAAATCTAATTCAGGTGAAGGTGGAGAAGACAGAACTCGTTTCCAGCCGGATGTAAACGGTGACAGTCGTAACTCGGCTATCAAGCAAGTAGCTTCCGGACGTTTTGGAGTAACTTCTCACTATTTATCCAGTGCAAAAGAGATTCAGATTAAAATGGCTCAGGGTGCAAAACCTGGAGAAGGTGGACAATTACCAGGTGAGAAAGTATTGCCTTGGATTGCATCGGCTCGTAACTCAACTCCTTTCGTAGGATTGATTTCGCCGCCGCCTCACCACGATATTTACTCTATTGAGGATTTAGCACAATTAATCTTCGATTTGAAAAACGCTAACAGAGAAGCACGTATCAACGTGAAATTAGTTTCTGAAGTTGGTGTTGGAACAATTGCTGCCGGTGTTGCTAAAGCAAAAGCTGACGTAGTATTAATTGCAGGTTATGATGGTGGTACAGGAGCTTCTCCATTAACATCATTGAAACACGCAGGTCTTCCTTGGGAACTTGGATTAGCTGAAGCACAACAAACTTTAGTATTAAACAACTTAAGAAGCCGTATTGTTGTAGAATGTGACGGACAGTTAAAAACAGGTCGTGACGTAGCTATCGCTGCTTTATTAGGTGCTGAAGAATTTGGTTTTGCTACTGCTCCACTTGTAGCTTCTGGATGTATCATGATGCGTAAATGTCACCTGAATACTTGCCCTGTAGGTATTGCTACTCAGGATAAAGAATTGCGTAAAAACTTTAAAGGAACACCTGAGCACGTTATTAACTTCTTCTATTATGTTGCAGAAGAGTTAAGAGGTATCATGGCACAACTTGGATTCAGAACATTGGAAGAAATGATTGGTCAAACACATAAAATCAATTCTAACAAAGCCATTACACATTATAAAGCAAGAGGATTAGACTTATCTTCTATCTTACACAGACCGGACAAGTACAAATACATGACCGTTCGTAATACAGAAAAACAAGACCACGGATTAGAAAACGTAATGGATTTCCAAATCCTGAAAGATTCTCACCGTGCTTTGTACAGAAAAGAAAAAATGACTTTAGAATATCCTATTAAAAATACGGACCGTTCAGTAGGTGCTATTGTTAGTAACGAAATTTCTAAAATCTACGGACACTTAGGTTTGCCGGAAGATACTTTAAACATCAACTTTACAGGTTCTGCAGGACAAAGTTTAGGAGCATTTAGTGCACACGGATTAACTTTTACTGTTGAAGGAAATACAAATGATTATTTAGGAAAAGGTTTATCCGGAGCTAAATTAATCATCAAGAAACCTGCAAAAGCAACATTTGTTGCCTCAGAAAACATCATCGTAGGTAACGTTTGTTTATTTGGAGCTATCGAAGGAGAAGCATTCATCAACGGTATTGCCGGAGAACGTTTTGCAGTTCGTAACTCAGGTGCTACAGCGGTAGTTGAAGGTGTGGGAGATCACGGTTGCGAGTACATGACTGGAGGAAAAGTAGTCGTTCTGGGTAAAACAGGAAGAAACTTTGCTGCAGGTATGAGTGGTGGTATCGCTTATATTTATGATCCTCAGCACAAATTCAAAAATGGTTTATGTAATACTGAAACCATCGAATTTGAAACAGTTGAAGGAAACGAAGCTGACGAATTAAAACATTTAATCGAAAGACACGTAGCGTACACAAACAGTACAAAAGGTATCGAATTATTGAGTGATTGGAATACAAGCTTAGAAAATTTTGTAAAAGTAATGCCTACAGAGTACAAAAAAGCATTAAAGCGTTTGGAAACTGAGGTACAAATGGTAGAAGAATTAACAGCATAATACAATGGGAAAAGTAACAGGTTTTAAAGAATTCGAAAGAAAAGATGAATCATACACAGCAGTTCAAGAGCGTGTAGGACATTATAAAGAATTTACAGTTCCTTTGAGTGAAGCTGAAATTACGAAACAAGGATCACGTTGTATGGATTGTGGTATTCCTTTTTGCCACAGTGGATGTCCATTAGGGAATTTAATCCCTGATTTCAACCACATGGTACACCAGGGTGAATGGCAAAAAGCTTCCTGGATACTACATTCAACAAATAACTTCCCTGAATTTACAGGACGTTTATGTCCGGCACCATGTGAAAAAGCATGTGTATTAGGAATTATTGCTGATCCGATTTCTATTGAAAATATAGAAAAAAATATTGTGGAGCGTGCCTTTGCTGAAGGATGGATTAAACCTCAGCCGCCAAAAACAAGAACTGGAAAAACAGTTGCTGTTGTTGGTTCAGGTCCTGCAGGTTTAGCAGCTGCACAACAATTAAACAGAGCAGGTCACACTGTTACTGTTTTTGAAAGAGACAACGCTATTGGTGGATTATTACGTTACGGAATTCCTAATTTCAAAATGGAAAAGGAAATTATCGACCGTAGAGTTGCTATTTTGGAAGCAGAAGGAATCACTTTTAAAGTAAATACTAATGTTGGGGTTAACTACTCCATAGAAGATTTAAAAGCATTTGATTCTATCGTTCTTTGTGGTGGTGCTACTGAAAGAAGAAGCTTACCTACTCCGGGTGCTGATGCAGACGGTGTTGTTCAGGCAATGGATTTCTTAACACAACAAACTAAGGTTGTTTTTGGAGAGAAAATTGAAAACCAAATTATGGCTACCGGTAAAGATGTAATCGTTATTGGTGGTGGAGATACAGGTTCTGACTGTGTAGGTACATCAAACCGTCACGGAGCAAAATCAGTAACTAACTTTGAGATTATGCCTAAACCACCAGTGGGAAGAAGCGAATCTACTCCATGGCCTTTCTGGCCTTTACAGTTAAAAACTTCTTCTTCTCACAAAGAAGGTGTTGAAAGAAACTGGTTAATCAATACTAAAGAATTCATTAAAGATGCTAATGGTAAATTAATCGCTTTAAAAACGGTTAATGTAGAATGGAAAATGGTTCCGGGACAACGTCCTGAATTAATCGAGATTGAAGGTTCTGAAAAAACATGGCCTTGTGATTTAGCTTTATTAGCACTTGGATTTACAGGTCCAGAGAAAAACTTAGCAGAACAATTAGGTCTTGAAACTGATTTTAGAAGCAATTACAAAGCAAACAACTACCAAACAAATGTTCCTAACATATTTACTGCGGGAGATATGAGAAGAGGACAATCATTAATTGTATGGGCAATCTCTGAAGGTCGTGAAGCTGCCAGAGAAGTTGATTTGTATTTAATGGGAACTACTAACCTTCCTACTAAAGAAGGCGGAGACTTACCTCCATTGTAGTACTTAATAACTTAAAAAGAAGGCTATCCGAAAGTAATTTCAGGTAGCCTTTTTTGTTTTGGGATAATTCACACTCTCCTTTTGTTCAAAAAATAATAATTACAACGTTGTATGTTTATTTTAAAACAATTTGTTACAATTTGTTAGAAATATTTTTATCTATTGTGGTATCAATAAAGAATAATAAATTTGTGTAAAAATAATAGCAATGCAATCAAAAGACTTACTTCAATTAGCAGAACAATTTGGCAGCCCATTATATGTATATGATGCCGAAAAAATAAAATCACAGTACAATAGATTAACGAAAGCTTTTTCTAAAGTAGAAAAACTACGTATCAACTATGCTATGAAGGCATTGTCTAACGTTTCTATTCTTCAATTATTAAGAGAATTGGGATCTTGCTTAGATGCTGTTTCCATTCAGGAAGTACAATTAGGACTTCACGCAGGTTATTCTCCTGATCAGATATTCTTTACTCCAAACGGTGTTTCTCTTGAAGAAATTGAAGAGGTACACGCTTTAGGAGTTCAAATCAATATTGATAATTTATCTATCCTGGAGCAATTTGGTACAAAACATCCAACAGTTCCTGTATGTATCCGAATCAATCCTCACGTTATGGCGGGTGGAAACGAAAACATTTCAGTAGGACATATTGATAGTAAATTTGGTATTTCAGTACATCAATTGCCACACTTAGTACGTATTGTAGAAAATACAAATATGAACATCGTGGGTATTCACATGCATACGGGTTCTGATATTTTAGATATCGAAGTATTCTTGTATGCTGCTGAAATTTTATTTGATGCTGCCAGAAATTTCAAAAACCTTGAGTTCTTAGATTTTGGTAGTGGATTTAAAGTACCTTACAAAAAAGACGATATCGAAACTGATATTGAAGAATTAGGTAAAAAATTATCGAAAAGATTCAATGCTTTTTGTGATGAATACGGTAAAGAATTAACGTTGATTTTTGAACCAGGGAAATTTTTAGTGAGTGAGGCAGGTTATTTCTTAGCGAAAGTAAACGTAGTAAAACAAACTACTTCTACTGTTTTTGCAGGAATCGATTCCGGTTTCAACCATTTGATTCGTCCTATGTTTTACGGTTCACAACACCATATCGAAAACATTTCGAACCCAAAAGGTAAAGAGCGTTTTTACTCTGTGGTAGGATACATTTGTGAAACAGATACTTTTGCAAGCAACCGCAGAATTCAGGAAATCGCCGAAGGTGATATTCTTTGTTTCAGAAACGCAGGAGCTTATTGCTACTCTATGTCTTCTAACTACAATTCAAGATACAAACCAGCTGAAGTATTATGGATTAACGGAGAAGGACATTTGATCAGAGCTCATGAAACTTTCGAAGATTTATTAAAAAATCAAATTCCATTGCCGGAATCGGTTGTAAACCAATAAATACAAAAATTAAAAAGCATAAAAAAAGGGGACTTCAAAAATCCCCTTTTTTTATATCTCTTAGTTTCCTAAAACCTCTGTCAGCACATGCGCTTCAGTACCATTAGGAAAATCAATTTTAATCTTCTGAGCAATTGTTGGCGCTATCTGAGTAATTACTTTTTTATCAAAAGACTCTCCTTTCTTGATATTCCAACCATAAAACAGCAAAGGTACATGTGTATCATAGCTATAAGGAGTTCCATGAGAAGTACCTGTTCCTTCATGTTCAATGTAACCCGGTTTATCTAAAATAACCAAATCCCCATTCTGTTTTGGGTCATAACCTTTAGTAATATAAGTTAAAAAATGATCCGCAGTTGTTCCTGCCAGAATTTCTTCTTCAGTATATACACGTTTTACCTGTGGCATTTTCATTAAAAAATCTTTAAAAGCTGCTTTCACTTTATCTAATGAAAGCCCTTTTTCCTGAATTTGTTTCTGATCGAAAAACAGATTAAAATTAGAGTAATTCAAAACCAAATCAGTTCCAAATGTAGCTTTAGAGAATTCCCGCAATTGAGTAGACAACTTTTTATAATCTACCGCATTTACAGCATACTTATTATCTTTTAAGAAATTCACGTTTTCGGCTGCTGCATGGTCGGAAGTCAAAAACAACAAATAATTATCCTTACCCACTTTTTTATCTAAATAAGACAGGAAATCAGCAATAGTTTCGTCTAATCGTAAATAAGTATCCTGAACTTCTCTGGAGCGAGGTCCTGTTAAATGCCCAATATAATCGGTTGATGAAAAACTAACGGCTAAAAAATCAGTTTCATTATCCATCCCTAAATTTTCACTAACAATTGATTCTTTAGCAAAATCAGCGACTATATCGTTTCCAAAAGGAGTAGTTTTAATCACCTTTGCTCCTTTTTCAGCATACATTTTCTTTAGATCATAAGGAAAAACCGGTTTTTTGCTTCCATATAAAAGTCCTTCATACGGATTATCATCTGCTAAACTTTTGCTGTAAACGGATTCCTGTTTCAGTAAAGTCCAATCTTTATTTAAATAACTTTCATACTTTTTCTTTGCATTGAATTCAGAAACCCAATTTGGCAATTGTTTTCCATAAAAAGTACTGGAAATAAAATTCCCGGAATCACTCAGCCAAAAAGCCCAGTTAGCAAAATGTCCCGCAGGAAGTATTGCTCCACGATCTTTAACACTGATACCAATAACTTTTCCTTTAAAATTAGTCGCCATTCTTAATTCATCCGTTACGGTTGTGCTTTCTAAATTAAGTGGAGACATTTTACCTTCATCTGAATCTCCGGTTCCTAAAATTGTAACCGAAGCATCATCTGTACAATATCTTGATTTCCCGATGGATTTATCAAACCAGGTATTCCCAACAATCCCATGTATTGCCGGAGTTGTTCCGGTATAAATCGACGCATGACCGGGTCCGGTATAAGTAGGCATGTAATTATAATGCGTATTATGAAAAACATAACCTTCATTCATTAATCTCTTAAAACCATTAGTCGAAAAATCATCAGAGAAGCGATAGAGGTATTCCATCTTCATCTGGTCAACAACAATACCTACTACCAGTTTGGGTCTTTGCTGTGCATGGCCATTAAACATTGCCATTGAGGCAAAAAGTAAAAATATTTTTTTCATGATAAAAATTAGATAAAAAACAAAAATACAAATTAAAACACGAGCTAATATTATCAAATGGTTACGGAAATCACTAACAGAAGAAAAAAGAACACAAAAAATACGCTTCAATATCAGTTCAAATATAATCTCTCTTATGTAAATCAAATTTTAAAAAGTTATTTTTGTGTTTATAAAATAACAATCTCTCTAAGATTGAAATCTTTCGAAACACGCATATAATGAAATACCATCCGTCACTATTTTTTATAATTCTATTTAGCATCCTTATAAACTTTAGTTCCTGTGCCGCAACCGGTAAATGGAAAAGCAAGACTACAGCTACTACTATTGAATATAAAGCAACCGAATCCCAAAACCCGATAAAAGATTATGCCGGTAATTATGTAACAGTGGTTTATTTAAAAAATCTTGCTTTTAAAAAAATTGGACAAAACAGTATTAAAAAAGATGTGAAGTGGTTACTTTCACAGGGATATCGTGTAATAGAACTTGATTATAAAAAAAATAAAAATGCAAAAGCTTTAAAAATAAACGAAGACATTATTGCTATAAATGACTCTATTTCGGCAGGAAGTTTTTGTAATCTCAACAACTGCTCACAATATAAATCTTATGTATTATTTGAAGGTTATCGTATAGCCAGAGATGTCAGCTATTTTATCGACGATCCATCTGTTTACAACACACCCGAACAATACATTGTGGGGGATTCATTGCATATGGATATTATTTATCCCGCTAATGCAAAAGTAAAAGTGCCTGCTGTTTTATCATTTTCTTACAGTAACAGCTATGCAAATTACGATCAGGAGAAAGGAAAATTAACCGATGCTTACAAAGATCAACGAATAAATCTGGCCTACACCTTTGCCGGATTCAATGATTCTTTTCTTGAAGGAGCACCTGCTCATGGAATGGCATGGGCCATTGCAGATCATCCTAAATATTGTCCTTGGGGAAAAGGAAAGCCTGCTAACGGTCCTAATGACGCTTATAAATCATATCAAACTAATCCTGATGCGGCTCAAAAAGTAAAATCGGCTATTAGAACTTTACGGGCTTTTAATACTATGATGGGACTTTCGGATAAAATAGGCGTTTTCGGTTTTTCAAGAGGTTCTACAGCAGGTTCTATGGCCATTGGCGACAAAAAAGTAACGGATTTAGAAAATGCCGGATTTAATATTGGTATTTCCGATGCTGTACAAGCCGCAGCTCTGGGACCCGGCGTTTTTGATTACACGCTCATCTATGATAAATCTAATGACGGAGATAAAAATATGGAACTCAGATGTCCCTGGGTTTGGGGAGCTTTAGACCAAAACCGAGAATTATGGGAATCTATGGGATCTTATTCTTTGGTTGAAACAGCTGCCACTGCTCCTACGCTGTTTTTTTACAATACTGATGATGATCTTTATTATCAGGATCAAATTGGGCATCTTAAAAACAAACTGGATAATTTAAATGTTCCAACGGCTACCTTAGTCAATTACGGAAAAGGACATGCCATTCCGGAAACAGCAGCTTCGTTAAATACACTTTACAGTTTCTTTAAAAAACACCTCAATTCACCCAAAATAGACTGATGGAGAGATTATGCCTTATAAAATTAGAAAAAGACTTTAAAAAGTAAAACTGAAAAACCTCCTAAAAACCAAAACACACATAAACACAAACACCTGTTTTACAGACTCATAAAAACCCTGAAAAATGTTTTTATGAGACTTTTTTTTCAGCTGCAAACCTACTGTTAAAAAAAACCAAACAACTTCTGACTATTTTGTTAATTATTATTTTAATTTATTCCAAATAACCCATTGTAAAACCAATTTTAGCTTATACATTTGCACCGTTATTTTAAATAAATCCAAATAATAATGAAAAGTATATTATTGCCTGCAATAGCACTATTATTTTCCCTATCAGCTCAAGCTCAGGAAATGGCTTCAGCACAGGAACATAAAAGTTTAACATCAATTTCTTCCTCTCCATTTGACACTATCAAAAACAAAAAAGGAGAAATATTAAATGAGATTATAGTAACCGGAAACAAACCGCAAAAACCGGTTTCGGCAGCAAGATCAGGAATTAAACCAATGGACTTACCACAAAGTGTTCAGGTTATAGGCAATGAAATCATCACACAACAACAGGCTATTCGTTTAAGTGATGTAATTAAAAATGCTAATGGTGTCTATGTAGGTTCGGCACGTGGTGGAGCTCAGGAATCTTTTTGGTCAAGAGGTTATGATATGGGAGCCAATAATATGTTTAAAAATGGTTTTCGTTATAATGCCGGTTCTATTCCGGAGGTTTCTTCGTTAGAAAAAGTCGAATTCTTAAAAGGAGGTTCTGCCTTATTATATGGTAATGTTGCTCCTGGAGGAATTTTAAATTTAGTGACTAAAACCCCTCAATTTACCAGAGGCGGAGAAATCGCTATGCAAGCGGGAAGCTATGATTTCTACAAGCCTTCAATTGATTTTTATGGTCCAATAAATAAGTATATTGCTTATCGCTTTAACGGATCTTATGAAAACTCAAAAAGTTTTAGAGATTATGTAAAAAACGACCGTATCTATTTTAACCCTTCCTTTTTATTTAATATCTCTGAAAAAACACATCTTACCGTGCAGGGAGATTACTTAAGTGCCGATTGGACTCCTGATTTTGGTACCGGAATTATTGGAGAAACCGTTTTAGATCTTCCGCGTAATATTTACTTTGGAGCATTATGGTCAACCGGAAATACTAAATCAGCCAGTGCCTCGATCTTATTCAACCATGATTTCAATAAAAACTGGAAATTAAGTTTCAACAGTTCTTTTCAATCATACAGAAGAACACAAAAATCTACAGCTCAGATGAATGGTGTCACTTCTAGTGGCGATTGGAAACGTGGATTAACTCAAGCGGATGCAGCCGAAAGAATTTTTGGAGACCAATTAAGCTTACAAGGAACTTTTAATACAGGAAACATCAAACACCAAATATTTACCGGTGTTGATTATGAAAATTCGATTGCACCAAGCTATACTTTTGCTTTCGCTTTAGCAGATTATGGTACAATTAATCTTTTTGATTATGATTACAGCACTCAAAGTACAGAAATTCCTTTCTCTCAGTCTACACAACTAGCAACTACTAATACACAGCGTTTTGGAGCTTATGCACAGGATTTAATTTCAATTACTGATTATATTAAAGTTTTGGGAGGTATTCGTTGGTCTTGGCAAGAAGCTGAAGTAGATACCGAAGTTTATGCTACCGGGGTTACAACAACAAGTGCTAAAACATTAAACAGAGCTTACTCTCCAAAAGGAGGATTGGTTATTCAACCCAACAAGGAAACATCAATATTTGCGAGTTATTCGAACTCATTTACCCCAAATACAGGAACAACAGTTGACCTAAAAACACTGGATCCTTCCATTATTGACCAATATGAAGTAGGTATCAAAAAAGATTTCTGGAGAGGAATTTTAAGTACAAATGTTACTTTGTACCAAATAACCAACAATAACTTAGCTCAAACAGCTCAATTTCAAGCTGACGGAGTAACACTGAACGTAAACAATAATTTAAAAGAATTAGTAGGAGCTACAAAAGGAAAAGGTATCGAAATTGACATCACTGCTAAACCTGTTGAAGGATTAAACATCCTGGCCGGTTATAGTTTTAACGAAACCAAAATTTCTAAATCTTCAGGTACCAACGGAAGTCTTGTAGTAGGAGATATTTTAGCCAGAACACCAAAACACACTGCCAATTTAAGCTTTTTCTACAAACTACCTAGCGGTGTGTTAAAAGGATTAAGTTTTGGAGCTATCGCAAATTATATTGGAGACAGAACCGGAGGTTGGAATGACCGCTATGTATGGAAAGCAAATAGCTCCTCACCTACCGGATATGATGTTACAATCGAAGACAGAGACATTCCATTAAAAGGTTACGCCACAGTCGATGCTTCTGTAGGTTATGAATGGAAAAAAATCTCCCTTTTATGCAAATTATCAAATATTACTAACGAGTTGAACTACACTGTACACGAAAATTATAGTGTAAATCCAATCGCTCCTCGTCAAATAATGGCTAGTTTAAAATACAAATTATAAAACCTTGTCGGTTATTTTTCTAAAAGCTCCTTAATGGAGCTTTTTTTTGTTTTAAATCAATCAAAATAAATTATATTTAAGCTATTCTAAATCAACCCTATCTGAAATGAAAAAAATAACCAAAGAAGACATCAGTCAGGAAATTTTTGACTTATACGATGATTATGCTCACAACAAAATTGAAAGAAGACAGTTTATCGAAAAACTCTCTGTTTTTGCTGTTGGCGCACTTACACTTCCCTCTTTATTGAGTTTTATAACTCCGGACTATGTAAATTCAATAACGATTAAGGCTGATGATCCCAGAATTGATTCGGATTACATTTTTTATGATTCGCCAAAAGGCGGAGGAAAAATCAAAGGTTTACTTTCTAAACCGGCTAAAACAAACAAAAAATTACCCGGAGTAATCGTGGTTCATGAGAACCGTGGTTTAAATCCCTATATCGAAGATGTGGGACGCCATACTGCTGTTGATAGTTTTATAAGTTTAGCACCTGATGCCTTAACTCCGTTAGGCGGTTATCCCGGTAATGATGATGAAGGTAGAGAAATGCAGAAAAAAAGAGACCGATATGAAATGCTTGAAGATTTTATAGCCGCTTATTATTATCTCAAAAGTCATCCGGACTGTGATGGAAACATCGGAGTGGTGGGATTTTGTTTTGGCGGATGGATTGCTAATTTAATGGCTGTTAAAGTTCCCACATTAAAAGCTGCAGTTCCATTTTATGGAGGACAACCTACTGCCGCTGAAGCAGCACAAATTAAAACTCCTTTGCTTTTACAATATGCCGGCTTAGATACCAGAGTAAACGAAGGATGGCCGGCATTTGAAGCTATTTTAAATCAAAACAAAGTTCCTAATACTGCTTACATTTATCCTAATGTCAATCACGGATTTCATAATAATACCACTCCACGTTATGATGAAAAAGCAGCAACATTAGCATGGGCAAGAACCATTGATTTTTTCAAAGAAAATTTAAAATAAAATACGCTTACTTTTTACCGCAAATTCGCAAATTATTTAAGAATAAGGGTTCTGTACAATTTGCGCATTTGAGGTAATTTTTTAATTCTCCCAATCTACCGGGATTAATCTGCTAATTTGAAATAATAAACGGTATTAATTTAATTAGCATGGACAAGAACCATTGATTTTTTCAAAGAAAATTTAAAATAAAATACGCTTACTTTTTACCGCAAATTCGCAAATTATTTAAGAATAAGGGTTCTGTACAATTTGCAAATTTGCGGTATTTTTTTAATTCTCCCAATCTATCGGGATTAATCTGCTAATTTGAAATAATAAACGGTATTAATTTAATTAGCATGGACAAGAACCATTGATTTTTTCAAAGAAAATTTAAAATAAAATACGCTTACTTTTTACCGCAAATTCGCAAATTATTTAAGAATAAGGGTTCTGTACAATTTGCGAATTTGTGGTAATTTTTTAATTTTCTCAATCTATCGGGATTAATCTGTTAATTTGAAATAATAAACGGTAATAATCTAATTAGCATGGACAAGAACCATTGATTTTTTCAAAGAAAATTTAAAATAAAATACGCTTACTTTTTACCGCAAATTCGCAAATTATTTAAGAATAAGGGTTCTGTACAATTTGCGAATTTGCGGTATTTTTTTAATTTTCCCAATCTATCGGGATTAATCTGCTAATTTGAAATAATAAACGGTATTAATTTAATTTCAAATCATTTAATAGTACCTTTGCAGCTCAAATAATTAAAATGAGATTACACAGAAACTTAGTATACACTACTATCGATTCTCTAAATGCTATCTTTAATGAAGGAGAATATGCCGATAAAGTAGTAGCAAGAGCATTAAAAAAAGACAAGCGTTGGGGAAGTTCTGACAGGAAATTTGTCGCTGAAACTATTTACGAAATTGTTCGTTGGAAAAGATTATATTCTGAAATTGCCGAAGTAAAAGAACCTTATGACAGAGATAATCTCTGGAGGATGTTTGCTGTCTGGGCAGTATTAAGAGGCTACCCAATTCCTGATTGGCGTCAGCTTGAAGGAACTCCGGAGAGAAAAATAAAAGGTCGTTTTGATGAATTGTCTAAAACCAGAGCCATCAAAGAATCTATTCCGGACTGGATGGACGAACTGGGTGCTAAGGAATTAGGCGAAAAAGTATGGGCTAAAGAAATTGCAGCTCAAAACCAACCTGCCAAAGTTATCCTGAGAACCAATACCCTAAAAACGACTAAAGAAGCTCTAAGAGCTATTTTGATGGATTTAGATATCGAAACCGAATATCTAAAAGACCAACCAGATGCTTTAGTACTAAAAGAACGTGCTAATGTTTTTATGACAGATGCTTTCAAACAAGGTTTTTTTGAAGTTCAGGACGCTAATTCACAATTAGTTGCCGCTTTTCTGGATGTAAAACCGGGAATGCGCGTGGTAGATACTTGTGCCGGTGCCGGTGGAAAAACATTACACATGGCAGCCTTAATGGAAAATAAAGGCCAATTAATTGCAATGGATTTATACGAAAGTAAATTAAAGCAATTAAAATTAAGAGCTAAACGTGACGGTGCATTCAACATAGAATACCGAATTATAGACACTACAAAAGTGATCAAAAAACTGCATGAAAAAGCAGATCGCGTATTGATTGATGCTCCTTGTAGCGGTTTAGGTGTTTTAAAAAGAAATCCGGATGCTAAGTGGAAATTAAAACCTGAGTTTATTGATAATATTCGAAAAGTACAATCGGAAGTATTAGAAAGTTATTCTAAAATAGTAAAACCAGGCGGAAAATTAGTGTATGCCACCTGTTCGATTCTTCCTTCGGAAAATCAGGAGCAAGTACAACGCTTTTTAACTACTGATATTGGAAAACAATTTACTTTTATAAAAGACCATAAAATCCTGGCTTCAGAATCCGGTTTTGACGGATTTTATATGGCTTTGTTAGAACGTAAAGAAAATCCAGTAAAAGAGAAAAAAGAAGTCAGAGAAAAGAAAACAGAATAAAGAATATAGATCTTAGATTATTCATAATTCAAAAAAAATCCTCGCATACACGAGGATTTTTTTTATCTGTTTTCTAGCTTCTTTATTCTATATTCTTTTCTCTAAGTTAGTCATTCATAGAAATCAAAAACTCTTCGTTATTTCTGGTTTTTCTAAAACGGTCATTGATAAATTCCATTGCTTCCACAGGATTCATGTCAGAAAGGTATTTTCTCATGATCCACATTCTTTGTAAGGTATCTTTATCTAATAATAAATCATCACGACGTGTACTTGATGAAGTCAAATCGATTGCAGGGAAGATACGTTTATTGGCAATTTTTCTGTCTAATTGCAATTCCATATTACCGGTTCCTTTGAATTCTTCGAAGATTACCTCATCCATTTTAGAACCTGTTTCAGTTAAAGCTGTTGCAATAATACTTAAAGAACCTCCTTTTTCAACATTTCGGGCAGCTCCAAAGAAACGTTTTGGTTTTTGTAATGCATTCGCATCAACACCTCCACTCAATACCTTTCCTGATGCAGGCTGTACGGTATTGTAAGCTCGGGCTAAACGTGTTATAGAGTCTAAAAGAATCACTACATCATGACCGCATTCTACTAAACGTTTTGATTTTTCCAAAACAATATTCGCGATTTTAACATGCTCCTGTGGTTCTCTGTCAAAAGTAGAAGCAATTACTTCTCCCCTTACAGAACGTTGCATATCAGTTACCTCTTCCGGACGTTCGTCAATCAATAAAACAATAAGATAAACTTCCGGATGATTAGCAGCAATAGCATTGGCTATTTCTTTCAACAACATGGTTTTACCTGTTTTTGGCTGCGCTACAATCATACCACGCTGTCCTTTACCTATTGGTGAAAACAAATCAATAATACGAGTAGAAATCGAACTGTCTCTTTCGGCTAATTTGAATTTTTCTGATGGAAAAACAGGCGTTAAATGTTCAAATGAAATTCGGTCTCTCACCACTTGTGGATCATGTCCGTTAATTTTTAGCACACGAACTAAAGGAAAGAATTTCTCTCCTTCTTTAGGAGGTCTTACCACCCCTTTTACAGTATCTCCGGTTTTTAAACCAAAAAGTCTGATTTGTGAAGTTGATAAATAAATATCATCCGGAGAAGCCAGGTAATTATAATCGGAAGAACGTAAAAAACCATAACCATCAGGCATCATTTCCAGAACGCCTTCGCTTTCTATAATACCGTCAAATTCAAAATCAGAGTCTCTAAAATTATTTTTTTTGTTTTTAAAATTAGGATTTTGATTCTGGTTTTGGTTCGAATTCTGATTCGGATTCTGTTTGTTTTGATTGGGATTTATTTTCTTTTGAGGAGCCGGAGTTACAGTATCATTCGAAACTTCCTCTGACTTTGTTTCAGTTTCAGCTTCTTTTACCGGTTCCTGATTTTCTTTATCCTTTTTTAAAGCTATTTTCTTTTCGTAAGTTGCTTTATTAAACTTTACAGTTTTCGCTTTTTCAGCAACAGTCTCTTGTTTTGTACCTTCTTTTTGTTCTTTTACAACTTCTTTTTCGTCAGTTGCAACAGGCAAATCAGGTTGAGCAGACTGGCTTTCCTTATTTTCATCTTCATTTCTGGCAGCTGCATTGGCTTTATTTTTTACAATTGCCGGCTTTTTTGCAGGAGCAATACGTTGCCTTTTAGGTTTATCATCAGTATCAGCTATAGCGGGATTTTCTTCCACTGCAGTTGTTGCTAAAGAGTTTTGAAAATCCAAAATACTTGTGATTAAGGCATCCTTTTTTACACCGTTGTATTTTATCGTTTTAGCAGCTTTAGCTATTTGTTGAAGCTCAGAAAGCTTCATTTCCTTTAATGCCGAAATATCAAACATGAATGTTCTATGAATTTAATTAAATGGGGAATCTTGAAAAAAGATTGGGTGTGTTTTTTTTATTATGAATTCACCGCAGTATGAAGTGCTTACGGTATTGTATTGCAATAATACGAATAAAATTTTATCATACAATAGTATTTTATAAAAAGAAAAATATATTTTTGTACAACAATATTGAGATAATGATACAAAGAATCCAAACCATATATTTACTTATCGCTTTTGTAATTACAGGTGTTTTGCCTTTTATTTTTCCATTATGGACACTTAATGACGGTAAATCATTTTTATTTATGCAAAACCAGTTATATGTAATTTTATTCGGATTAAGCACAACACTCTCAGTATTAAGTATTTTATCCTATAAAAAAAGACAAAATCAATTTGTTATCGGCAGATTGAATATCATATTAAATTTGATTTTATTAGGATTGTTTTTATATCATTCATTAAATTTATCTGGAGAAGCCCCTGAGGTTTCTGAGAAAGGTATTGGGATGTTTCTGCCTATTTTTGCTATCGTAGCATTAGTTTTAGCTAATAAAGCGATCAAAAAGGATGAAGATCTTGTAAAATCTGTGGATCGATTGAGGTAAACCTATAAATTTTAATTTATTAGTGCGAAGGAAACCCGAATTTTACATTCGGGTTTTTTTGTGATCTTTTTTTTATACATTTGAAAATATTAGAAATCATTTTATGGAAACCCCTATACGAATTCATATTGCCGACGACCATCAGGTATTAATTGTGGGCATGCGTACACTGTTAAATGCCATCCCCAACTTCCAGGTAATAGGGTATTCTTTAAAAGGAACGACTCTTTATGAAGAAGTCAGCAACAACGCTACTGATATATTAATTTTAGACATCAGTATGCCTGAAAAAGACGGTATAGAAGTGCTAAAAGAATTTTCAAAAAAAGGATTTCCCTGTAAAGTGATTGTACTGTCAACCTATGATGATATAAAAATAATACAGGAAGTTATGAAATTAGGTGCCAGTGGCTATCTGACTAAACAATGTGCCGGAGAAAACATTGTGGAAGCCATTGAAGTTGTAAGTAATAATGAAGAATATTTTTGCAGCCGGGTACGGGAAATCATTTTTTCTTCGGCTACTAAAAACAATTCCAAACTCAATAAAAGCAAACTCAACCCTGATTATCAACTCACATCAAGAGAAATTGAAATTATTACATTAATTGCTTTAGAGTTTAGCGGAAAAGAAATTTCAGATCAATTATTCATTAGTGCCAACACTGTGGAAACACACCGAAAAAATATCATGAAAAAACTTCAGGCCAAAAACACTATTAGCTTAGTCAAATTTGCTCTGAAAAATAATTTAATAAAATCTTAGATTTCAATTTTACCGGCATGCACTATACACGTCTCTACTATTTGTTGTTTGCACTATTTATTAGTATTACTGACTTGTTGTATGCCCAAACTAAAAATTCGTTACATACTGAAACCACTGCTTTAACTCAGGAAGCAACCCGATTAATGAGAGCCGAGAATTATGAAAAATCATTAATTCTTTCCCGCAATGCTTTAAGCCTGGCAATTTCATTAAAAGACGACAACCTGATTGCCTTGTCTTATAATACCATTGCAGCTAATTTTGATCAGTTAGCAGAATATGAAAAAGCATTGTTTTATTATAAAAAAGGACTTATTCATGCTAATAAAACAGATAACAACCATCTAAAAAACTGGTTAAACAACAACTTAGGCAACATTTATTGTTTTGACAAAAAAGAATATGCTAAAGGAATTTACTATTATAAAAAATCGCTTGAATACAGCATTAAATCTGCTGACTCTTCCGAAATTATTTTAACAAAGCTGAATATCACCTGGGCTTATTTTGACATCAATAAATTTAGTTTAGGATTTCCCTATCTCAACTATGTCAATAAACACCATAAAAAACATGGAGATGAAACAACCATAGTAGCATTAAAAATGTTAAACGGCATGTATTATTCCCATTTAAACAACGCCCAAAAAGCTACTTTTTATTTTGACCAGGCTATCAAACTGGGAGAAGAAGGAAATGAAAAATCAGACTTATCCTTTGCCTATCAGGAATATTCTAAATTTTTATTTAAAACAGGACATTTTAAAAAAGCCTACGAATATCTTAAGGCTTACAATGAACTTACTGCGAAAATTAACAACGAAGACAAATTAAAAAAACTGAACGTTGCCGGTATCAATCTGGAAATTGATGAATACAGAAGAGAAATTGACAACATCAAAACAGAATACAAAACACAGCACCAAATTTTACTGGAAAAACAATCCAAAAATAAGTTGTACAGTATCACTATTATCTCAATACTGCTTTTGATTATTGTTTTCTCTTATTTGTATTTTCAAAACAACAAATTAAAACAAAAAAACAAGCTTAAAAATATTGAAAGTAAGATTCAGGAAAATATTATCACAGCTTCCATAAACGGACAAGAAATTGAACGAAAAAAAATTGCCGCATTCCTGCATGACAA
The DNA here is from genome assembly GCF_900142775.1 of Flavobacterium flevense. Taxonomy (GTDB): domain Bacteria; phylum Bacteroidota; class Bacteroidia; order Flavobacteriales; family Flavobacteriaceae; genus Flavobacterium; species Flavobacterium flevense. The sequence continues at coordinate 40,444 of NZ_FRCC01000009.1, read as the reverse complement.
CATTAGTGCTTTACTTTCATCGGCTGCTTTACATCTGAGTGTGTTTTCTACAAAAAACAAAAATAACTCCGAAGAAATAACAAAAACTAAAGCAATCCTGATTCAGGCACATTATAAAATACGCGACTTATCACACCAGCTTTTACCATCGTTATTAGCGCGTTTTGGATTATTTTTTGCTCTGAATGATTTATGTGAAATGAATTCAAACTCTACTATTCATTTTGAATATTCCAGTAGTGTTTCTAATGAAACCCGCTACAATGAGGATTACGAAATGAGAATGTATTTTATAATTAGTGAATTATTAAACAACATTATTAAACACAGTGAAGCCAATAAGGCAAAACTAAGTTTAAAAGAAATAAATTCGCAATTGCGTATTGTGGTAAGCGATAATGGAAAAGGCTTTGAAATCAATCAATACCAAACCATTGAAGGTTTTGGACTTAACCAGATTAAGGCCAGAATAAACACCATGAATGGAAAATTTAAAATCATTTCAAAACCAAAAGAAGGAACCCGAATTGAGATTACTGTTCCTATTGAATATGCGAAATAATCAGCCTCTTTTTCCGAGTTCAATAATTTCCAAATCTTTAATTTTATCTCCCTCAATCACAAAGCGCAACATCGTACGAACCTGATGGAATCCACTTTTCCCGCAAGCACCGGGATTCATATGTAAAAGATTATGTTTTTTATCAAACATTACTTTTAAAATATGTGAATGTCCGCAGATGAATAATTGAGGAGGATTCGTTGCTATTTCAACTTTTATATTCGGGTTGTATTTTCCCGGATATCCGCCAATATGTGTTATCCATACTGAAACCTCTTCACACATAAACCTGTTGTGCAACGGAAATTCCAAGCGCGCCTGAGCATCATCAATATTACCGTAAACAGCACGCAAAGGTTTTATTTTTTTCAAAGTATCCGTTACTTTCAGATCACCAATATCTCCGGCATGCCAAACCTCATCCGCTTGATTTACATATTTCAAAATAGCATCATCAATATGGCTGTGGGTATCAGAAAGCAAAAGGATTTTTTTCATTTTTTTATAACCTGAGATTTTAGTATGCTAAGATACTAAGTTTTCCAGAGCTTCAAAATTGGTTATTCAACTACAGAGTCTTTGTTTAAAAAAGTTGTACACCAATTGCCACTAATTCTAATTAAAATTAAAATCGAATGGCACAGATTTTTATCTGCCTTGGCAGATTCAGGTAATTAAAACGAGAGGTAATTTGTGTTTATTGGTGTAATTCGTGGCGAAAACTTTTTAACCTCGAAACTTTGATAAAATTCGTTATCAGGCATCTCTTAACAAAAACTTAGCAACTGGGCATCTCAGTACCATAGCTTCTTTTTTGTACCTTTGAAACTCTGAAACTTTGAGATTAAAAACTTGAGATATTTTATAAAATTAGCCTACAACGGAACCGCTTATCATGGTTGGCAAATTCAGCCTAATGCCGCTTCAGTACAGGAAACCCTGAACAAAGCGTTTTCTGTTTTGTTAAATTCTGAAATTAATTTAATGGGAGCCGGTCGTACTGACACCGGAGTACATGCCAGCGAAATGTATGCTCATTTTGATTTTGAAGCTGATTTTGATATTCCAAAATTAATTCACAAGCTCAATTCCTATCTTCCTAAAGACATTGTTATTTATAATATTTTCCCTGTTGACAGCGAAGCACACGCTCGTTTTGATGCAACTAAAAGGACTTATGAATACCATATCAATAGTTATAAAGATGTTTTTTCACAAGAGCAAAGTTGGTACTTTCATCAAGAGTTAGATATTGATTTGATGAATGAAGCCGCCAAATTATTATTTAATCACACTGATTTTCAAAGTTTTTCAAAGGTAAATACTGATGTAAATACGTTTGATTGTACTATTTTTGAAGCTTATTGGACTCGAGGTAAAGCCGAACAGAGCGGAGCTAAAAAAGAAGAAAATAAATTAATTTTCACCATTTCGGCCAATCGGTTTTTAAGAAATATGGTGCGTTCTATTGTGGGAACTTTGGTCAATATTGGTTTACACAAAATAACATTAACCGATTTTAATGCCATTATCGAAAGTAAAAGCAGAGAAAAAGCCGGATTTTCAGTCCCGGCACACGGATTGTATTTAACTAAAATTGAATATCCATATATAGATGATTAGTAATTAGTCACTAGTCCTTAGTACTAAAATCTAAGAACTAAAGACTAATTTTGAAAACATACCATTTCCCTAGCCCTGATGGCAATGGAAATCCTTGTGAAGCCGGGTTTCGGCGAACAAGATTGTAATGAACAGCAGGAAATAGCTCCTAAAGAAAACTGATATTAATTCAGCTTAAAAAAAATGAAAGCAAAAGCATTCGATACCCGATTATTCAAAAGAATATTACAATATACAAAACCGTACCAATGGCGTTTTAATGGCGTCGTTATTTTTGCCGTTTCTCTATCTCTTTTTGCGGCTTTACGCCCGTATTTACTGAAGCAAACGGTGGATGGTTACATCCAGACCGAAGACGCTAACGGACTTTTGTTTTACATCAGTTTGATGGGAATTGTACTTTTGTTCGAGGTTTTTTCGCAATTTTATTTTGTGTATTGGGCAAACTGGCTGGGACAGGATATTGTAAAAGACATCCGGATTAAACTGTTCAAGCACATTTTAAGTTTTCGAATGAAATATTTTGATTTGGTTCCTGTGGGCCAACTTGTAACCCGTTCGGTTTCTGATATTGAGTCTATTGCACGAATCTTCAGCCAGGGATTATTCATGATTATAAGTGACCTGATGAAAATGGTTGTTGTACTTATCTTTATGTTTTACATGAACTGGAAATTGACATGGATTGTAATTGTAGCTATGCCCATTTTAGTTTTTATTACCCGAATTTTCCAACGTAAAATGCAAGTTGCTTTTGAAGAAGTACGAACACAAATTGCCAATATGAACACCTTTGTGCAGGAACGTGTTACCGGAATGAAGATTGTACAATTGTTCAACAGGGAAGAAATTGAATCGGAAAAATTCAAAGGTATTAACGAAAAACATCAAAATGCCTGGATAAAAACCATTCTTTATAACTCCATCTTCTTCCCTATTGCCGATATTATTTCGTCACTAACACTGGGTTTTATTGTATTATACGGAGGAATTAAAATCCTGAATGGTGATAATTTTACGACTTTTGGAGATTTGTTTTCATACACTATGTTTATCGGAATGCTGTTCAACCCTTTGCGCCAAATTGCGGATAAATTCAACGAGATGCAGCTGGGAATGATTGCTGCCAACCGTGTTTTTGAAATCATAGACACGGAAGATCAGATTCAGGATACCGGAAAAATTGAAGCAGCGGTTTTTGATGGTAATATAACTTTTAAAGATGTTTATTTCAGTTATATTGAAAATGAAGAAGTGATAAAAGGCATTAATCTGAGTGTGAATTCAGGCGAAACTATAGCTATTGTAGGTTCTACCGGAGCCGGAAAATCGACTATTATTAACTTATTGAATCGCTTTTACGAAATAAAAAGCGGAACAATTTGTATCGATAACGAAGACATAGAAAACTATACTTTGAGTTCTCTTAGAAAACAAATTGCCATTGTATTGCAGGATGTATTTTTATTTGCAGACACCATTTATAATAATATCACGCTAAACAATCCTGAAATTACACGAGAAGATGTTTATGCTGCCGCAAAAGAAATAGGAGTTCATAATTTTATCATGAGCTTACCTGATAATTATGATTTTGACGTAAAAGAACGCGGAGTAATGTTGTCTTCCGGACAACGCCAACTGATTGCTTTTTTAAGAGCTTATGTAAGCAATCCCAGTATTTTGATTTTGGACGAAGCCACCTCATCAATCGACACGTATTCGGAAGAATTGATTCAGCGTGCTACCGAAACGATTACTAAAGGAAGAACGTCGATTGTCATTGCACATCGACTGGCAACCATTGTCAATGCTGATAAAATTTTGGTTATGGACAAAGGATTAATTGTTGAGGAAGGCACACATCAGGAACTGATTAACAAAGAATCCGGTTACTATAAAAACCTGTATGATTCTCAATTTTCACTGGCTCAATAAACATGATTACATCCAAAACCATATTACAAACCAGTAAAATTAGCATTGGTTATTCTAATAAAAAAGAACAAACTATAATAGCTTCTGATATTGATATAACCTTAGAAAGAGGAAAGCTCATTGCACTTATTGGCGCCAATGGTGTGGGGAAATCAACTTTATTACGCACCATTACCGGAATCCAAAAAACCATTTCCGGAACTATTTTTTTAAACGAAAAAAACGTCCACCAAATGAATGCTTTGGCATTAGCCAAAAACTTAAGTCTGGTTTTAACTGAGAAATTACCGCCAAGTAATCTGACGGTTTTTGAATTGGTCGCGCTGGGCAGACAGCCTTACACGAACTGGATTGGAACCTTAACCGATGAAGACACCCAAAAAGTGAATCAGGCATTAGCGCTTACGCAAATTGAACACTTAGCTTCTAAAAAGCATTACGAAATTAGCGATGGACAATTGCAAAAAGTATTGGTTGCAAGAGCTTTGGCGCAGGACACACCTTTAATTATTTTAGATGAACCTACTACACATTTAGATTTATTACACAAAGTTGCCTTGTTCAAACTCCTGAAAAAACTCACTCAGGAAACCCAAAAATGCATTCTGTTTTCTACTCACGATATTGACATGGCCATTCAATTAAGTGACGAAATGATTATCATGACACCGGAAACTGTAGTTCAGGACGAACCTTGTAATTTTATTTCTAAAGGAAGTTTTAATACCTTGTTCAAAGACGAACATATTGTTTTTGATGCTACAAAAGGAAAGTTTGTGATTTCTTAACTAAAAAAAAGTATTTAACCACAAAGGGCACAAAGTTTTATAATCTGTGCTAAATTAATTTACCGCAAATTCGCAAATTATGTATTTTGTGAAACTAGTTTTTTATGAACCATATAAGTCATATAAGGATATTTAAAGCTTTTTAAATAGATAGTCTTGAAAAGGGCATATAAGAAGATTGAAAACTAATTTTTTATAAACCATTAAGAGATTTAAGTTTATTAAGTTTTTTTCTTAATTTTTCTTAAATCTGCTTTCTATATTCTAGAATCTATTTTCTCTATTCTGCTTTCTGAAATCTAAATTTTTCCTGCTGCAATCTGCCTTTTCGCTTCACCAACTACAAAAGCCACCGAATTAGCAATATTAAAACTTCTGATTAAAGGAGACATAGGGATTTTTAATTGATTTTTTTTATCAAATAAAGCTAGAAATTCTGCACTTAAACCAACGCTTTCTTTACCAAATACCAACCAGTCGCCATCCTGAAATTCGGTTTCCAAATAGGATTTCTCGGCATGAGAACTCATCATAAAAACACGGGATTGATCCGGAATTTGAGTCATCCATTGGGCTACATTTTGATATTCGGTAACGTCAAGATGTATCCAATAATCCAAACCCGAACGTTTTAAATTTTTATCGTTGATCACAAACCCAAACGGGTGAATCAGATGCAAACGGCTTTCGGTTCCTACACACAAACGACCAATATTTCCGGTATTATTAGGTATTTCAGGTTCTACTAAAACGATGTTGAGCATTATGATTTGGTTATTTGTTTATTCGGTTATTTGATTATTTTCTTTGAGATTGTCATTGTCATTGCCTTTGTCATTGCCATTGCCATTGATATTGTCATTGCCATTGAAATTCCCCACTTCAATCACCTCTCCTGATTGTAAATTGTTCAAATGCACATTTCCTATTCGAACCCGAACCAAACGTAACGTGGGAAATCCAACAGCAGCAGTCATTTTACGCACCTGACGAAACTTTCCTTCATTAACAGTTATCGAAGCCCAGGAAGTAGGTCCATGACGCTCGTCACGGATTTTTTTTCCTCTCACTCCAAAACCAGGAATTTCCCGGATCAATCGGGCTTCACAGGGTTTGGTAATATACTTAGTCCCATTAAAACCTATTTCGACTCCTTTTTTAAGTGCTTCAATAGCTTCTTGGGTAATGATTCCATCCACCTGAACATAATATTCTTTATCGACTTTTCGGGAGCGGATTTGCTCGCTTACTTTTCCATCCGTTGTGAGTAACAACAAACCTTCAGAATCTTCATCTAAACGTCCAATAGCCATAGTTCCTTCAGGAAAATCATGCAATTCTCCCAACAGTTTCTTTTTTCGTTTCAATTCATAGATAAATTGACTCAGATAACCATAAGGTTTATGAAGAATAAAATGCTGATGTGACATGAGCTAAAGTGAAATTTGCGCAAAAATACATAAATCAGCTCAGTCTCAGCTGTTTTTTAAAGAGATTTAAAAAGAGACATTCAATCCAAAATTAAATATCAGCTGAAACTGATTGAAATTCTGATTCTGAACCGGCTGTGTATAATAATTCATTCCCGGCTCTACAAAAACTTTTGTTTTTTTGAATACTTCATATTGTAAAGTACTGCTTAAAACCGTTCCAAAAACCACATCATTCACCTCTTGATTTTCTCCTATCAGATTATTGTCCAGCAATACTTTATTCGAAATCATTTTTCCTACAAATCCTCCGGTATTCATGTTGATTCTTGCTTTCCCTTTATTTAAAAGAGCATACGAAATCTCCATTGGCATTTCTATATATTGCACTTTTTGAGACAAATCTCCTTTTTGATAAAACGTAGTACTGGCTAAAGCTGAATTTTTTTGAGCATTGTTGTTCGGAATAAATAAATAATCAGAATTAGTCGAAATTGTGCCTTTTTCCTGTGGTGAAGCATAAGGCGCTTTAGAGATATTAAGCAGATTTTTAGACTGATTAACATAAGAAACATTCGCCACCTGTTGACCTAATTCACTTATTTTCAAACCTGTACTCACCGCCCATCGGCTATTGAGTTTGTAATTTGTTTTCACCCCGTAACTATGTCCTGTTTGAGATTCAATCGTATTCCCTAATGTTTTTTGGTTTTTTAAATTCTGAGAACTATTTACTCCGGCAAATACTTGTAACGACCATTTATCTTCAACAACCGCTTTTTTCTGCTGATTTTCCTGCCCTTTTGCAATTGCTGCCAAAGCATTATCTGCCAGACTTGTTGAAGCTAAATCATCTTTTACCTTAACATCCTTTTTCTCTGTAATCGCTTGATTTACATCTGCTATTTGATTTCCTTTTTCAGCAATCCCGTTTTGTTTTATCTGAATTTTATTTTCGTTCGAATTTTTAACAGCTGTATTATCTTTCTTGTCAGCAACTACCACAGCTTTATTCTGCTGAGAAGGCTGATTTTTATTTTGAGTTCTATTGACAACAGCCGGTTTATTTAATTGTGCTGCAGGATTTTCATTTTCATTTTCAACTAATGATTTTGAAGTTTTACCGTTAATAATCGTGTTTTCTTCTTTTACTTTATTGCTAACATTGTCTTTTCCCAGACTATCAAAGGATTTTAATTGATTAACAACTCCATTTTCAACAGGAGTAGTTATTAAACTGTTTTTAGAACCGGAATTGAAATTAAAAGTAGCCAAAAGCCCTAAGCCAATCACTAAACTTGCGGCAATAGCCCACCAGTAAGGCAATGCTTTTTTCTTCTCAGGATGTAATTTTTCCTCAATCCCAATCCACAACTCATCCGGAGGGTTTTTAGAAAAATCTTCCAGAGAAGAAAACAGTTTTTCTATATCATCTTTTTTCATAATTTCTTTTTGTTGCCTTCTGTTTTTTTAACTATTCTTCGAAGCCATTAATGCTGTTATTTTTTTTTGTAAATTACTTTTTGCCCGATTCAGATTGGATTTAGACGTGCCTTCTGAAATATTCAGTAAAACTGCAATTTCTTTATGTTTCATTTTTTCGAAAAAATACAGATTAAAAACTAATCGGTATTGATCCGGTAATTGTTGAATAATTTCCAGTAATTTTTCCTGAGGGAGTGAAAAAGAATCTATATCCTCTTCATCATCGGCGAGATCTTCCTGATACATTTCATCTACAAAAAGAACATCGCGTTTTCTCTTATTCAGCGTTTCTATTAATTTATTGATAAAAATTCGCTTTAACCAGCCCTCAAAACTTCCTTCAAACCGGTACTGATTTATTTTTTGAAAAGCAATTACAAATGCTTCCTGAAAAACATCTTTAGCATCCTCTTCATTCTTCATATATTTCATACACAGACCATACAATACAGGAGCAAACAACTGATAAATCTGCTGTTGCCCTCCTCTATCATTTTCGATACATTTTCGGATATAATGGTCTAATGGTTCTTTCAAAAAAATAACTCTTAAAACAGTTTAACGTAAACAAAATTAAAAATTCACTTGGTATATGTCAAAACATACCCCTCTGCAAAATTGTCCAGAATACTCAAATTCTTATTATCAAGCGACTGAATCACATAAGTCATATCATTAAAAGTCAATAAATAATGTTGTTTATCATCAAAGATACTGTTTCCCTTTGTTATTCTATAAGTATAATTTCCTGTCTCTACCTCATTAGTAAAAACAGTCACTTTTTTATTAGTATTGAAAACTAATTTCTTATCAACCCCTGTTTCTTCAGGAGTTATTACCTCTTTTCCGTTTGTTCCTCCTCTGGATTGTTTCCAATGCCAGGTTCCATAGATCGCTGTAGCATTTTGAATGTTTTTCTCCTCTTTTTTCCACAGGAAGAAAACAAGGAAAAGCACAAAAATGGATAAAAACAAAATGCTGAGCTTTCTCATAATTATACTATTCAGTTAACTATTAAGTAGATTAGAATTGCTGTAAATGGTTGCGTTAAAATAATTAAAAAAAGTAATTTCATTTGAATAAAAAAAGAGGCAGAATCATCATTAATCTTTATTTTTGCTTACTTTACCTGTAAAACTTATATATGTCAAATTTGCTTCCGTTTTTATTGTCGTTTATCATTGCACTTGCCATTGGAATTTTTATTGGAAAACTCCTGTTTTCTGCTCGTTTTCTATCCGAAAAAACAAGTTTGGAAGAAAAATTAATTGCCATCACTTCACAAATGAATCAACTGAGAGAACAATTTTCGAATGAGAAAATGCAGTTTGAAAAACAATTAATGATTAGCAATCAGGAAAAAGAAACTATTCGAAACGAAAAAGACAGTCTTGCCATCCAACTTTCAAAAAAAGAAGTGGATTTTGAGAATCTTTGGGAAAGAAATAAAGAACAAAAAGACGAAGTAGAAAAACTACAGGAGAAATTCACCAAAGAATTTGAAAACTTAGCTAATAAAATTTTAGACGAAAAATCGAATAAATTTACCGAGCAGAATAAAGAAAACATGAAAAATATCCTGTCTCCCTTGCAGGATAAAATTCAGTTATTCGAAAAGAAAGTTGAAGATACTCACAAAGAAAGTATTGATTACCACGCCGCTTTACGCCAGCAAATTGTGGGATTACAGGAAATGAATCTTCAAATGAGTAAAGAAACCCTTAATTTAACCAAAGCTTTAAAAGGCGACAGTAAAATGCAGGGAAACTGGGGCGAACTGGTTTTAGAACGGGTGCTGGAAAAATCAGGACTGGAAAAAGGACGGGAATATGAAGTACAACAAAGTTTCACTTCTGAGGATGGCAACCGTGTTTTTCCGGATGTTGTGATTAATTTACCTGACGGAAAAAAGATGATTGTGGATTCTAAAGTTTCGTTGACCGCCTATGAAAAATACATCAATGAAGAAGATGATGCTTTAAAAATCATTTATTTAAAAGAACACGTAAATTCTATCAGACGCCATGTGGAGCAATTAGGCAATAAAAGTTATCAGGATTTATATCAGATAGAAAGCCCGGATTTTGTATTGCTTTTCATCCCGATTGAGCCAGCCTTTGCGATTGCACTAAATGAAGATACCACTATGTACAATAAGGCGTTCGAAAAAAATATTATTATTGTAACACCTGCCACTTTATTAGCCACTTTGCGTACAATTGACAGCATGTGGACTAATCAAAAACAACAGGAAAATGCTTTTGAAATTGCCCGTCAGGCTGGAGCTCTTTATGATAAATTTGAAGGTTTTGTAGCCGATTTAATTAAAATTGGTAAAAAAATTGACGAGACAAAAACAGAATACAGTGGCGCTATGAACAAATTAGTTGACGGAAGCGGAAACCTGATTGTAAGAGTAGAAAAACTTAAAAAGATGGGAGCCAAAGCTAAAAAAGCACTTCCTGAAAGCATTTTAGCACGGGCTCAAAAAGACGATACCAAACTGATTGATTAAAAAAACACTTTTATTTTTCAGAGCTTATTTTAGGGATTTTTTAGGTTTTGTTTATTAGGATTTTTGGCATTTTTTTTCTAACTTTAAGTATAAAAGTTCAAGTGCCATGAAAAAAAAATTACTCCTGTTTTTATTTTTTTTCAGTATTCCAATAGTTGCTCAGGATAAAAAAACGACAACTAATGGCATGATTTCTTTTGAAGCTTCTGTTCCTTTTTATGAAGCTGTAGCGGCAGAAAACAATAAACTGCACTCCATTTTAAATACTAAAAACGGCTCCATCACCTTTGTAGCCTTTATTCAAAATTTTATTTTTGAAAGAAGCCTGATGCGGGATCATTTTAATGCTAATTATATGGAAAGTAACAAATATCCAAAAGCAACTTTTAAAGGCGAAATTGAAAAATTTTCTATTCTTAAAATCAATGATAACCCCGGTGAATATTATATCAAAGGAAGAATTAGCATTCATGGTGTCACTAAAAACATCCGAGTAGCTGCGACGCTTTCTAAAACAAAAACAAATAAGATTGCCATTCATTCTAATTTCACATTAAATACTGACGATTTTAAAATTGACATCCCTTTTATGGTACGCAGTAAAATATCTAAAAATGTCAGTGTCACCGTCGATGCTGAACTTCAATAAATCACAATGACAAACAATCTCTTAATGTCGCTTCTAAATTGGTATGTTTAAATTGAAAACCGAGTTTCTTTATTTTTGCATCAGAAACTCTTCTTCCTGTTAAGAGTAATTTTGACATTTCGCCCAAAACTAATTTTATCAAAAACGAAGGCACATTAGGCAACCATAATTTATATCCATAAACCTTGGCTAAAACCTTAGAAAATGATTCATTAGTAGTATCATCAGAAACAGCCGCATTATAAGCTCCTCGCATTTCCGGGTTTTGTATGGCTTCTAAATATATCCTGCACAAATCATCAATATGAATCCACGGCATATATTGTTTTCCCGATCCTAAAGCAGCTCCGAGTTTAAATTTAAAAACGGGAGCTAATTTTTTTAAGAAACCATCATTTTCTCCCATCACTAAACCAGTACGAATTTTTACGGTTCTGATTCCTAGTTTTTCAAATGCATCCGCTGCAACTTCCCATTTTTGACAGGTCAATCCTAAAAAATCATTTGCCGGCTGCATATCTTCATGGCAAATTGCCTGACCATTCATGGCGCCATAAATCCCTACCGCCGATGCTGAAACAAAAGCTTCTAATTGCGTATTCGTTTTTTGCAAAGTATCATAAATCAATTGGGCAGTTTGTTCTCTACTCGATACAATTTCGTTTTTACGTTTATCTGTCCAGGGCTTTCCTGCAATATTAGCCCCGGCCAAATGAATAATGTAATCCGCTTTTTGAACTGCTTCCTCTTCCATAGTTTGTTTTTCCACATCCCAGGTATAGTAAAAAACATTTTCTGTATTTACTTTTTTAGTCCTGCTCATAATAGAAACCGAAAAGCCATTGGCTACTAACAATTTAGTTAAATGCCTTCCCACAAATCCTGTTCCACCGGTTATTACTATATTTTTTCTCATAAAATCACTTTTCGCAGTTTTATTTCAAAGATACAAAGTTATTTTGTTTAACATTAACACATTTTAGTTAAACAATTCATTATCTTTATAAACTAAATAAAACATATAAAAAATGGCAACTAAAAAAATAAAACTCACAAAGGAAACTATTGTATCCCTATACATGGATTACACATTAGAACACAATGAAAAACCCAAATCAGTATATCTTTTTGCTAAATTAAACGGATTTACAGAAGCCGAATTTTATTCGTTCTTTGGGAATTTAGAAAGTATTGAAAAAGAAATCTATACTATGTTTTTAGAAAAAACGGTTGAATTACTTTCTAAAGACCCTAATTATGAAACTTATGACATGAAAAGTAAACTATTAAGTTTTTATTTTACTTTTTTCGAATTGCTGGCTGCTAACAGAAGTTATGTAACCATGAGTTTGAACGAAAACAAAAATCAGTTAAAAAACCTGATACAGCTTTCAGACTTAAGAACTCATTTCAAGAATTTCATTGCCGCAATAACCACCGATGAAGTGAGACTGCAACAAGAAAAAATACAGGAATTTCAGGAGAAAGCAATTCAGGAAAGTGCCTGGATTCAATTTCTGTTTACATTAAAATTCTGGCTGGAAGACGGTTCTCCTAATTTTGAAAAAACCGATGTTTATATTGAAAAATCAGTGAAATTAAGTTTTGAATTAATGAATGTGGCACCTATCAATAGCTTAATTGATTTTGGGAAATTTATTTTTAAAGAAAAAATGCAAAAAAACTAATGAAAACAATCGATTATATTCCAACTTCAAAAATTGAACGTGCCACAAAACTGGTGCAAACCGGAGCTAAAGTAGGTGTGAATTATTTAAAATATTATGGTGAAAAAATAGTCAATTCAGACTTAAGCCGTGATAAATTAAACGAGAACAATGCCGAAGATATTTATGACGGTTTAAAGAGCCTGAAAGGAAGTGCGTTAAAAGTAGCACAAATGCTAAGCATGGACAAAAATTTCCTGCCACAGGCTTATGTAGAAAAATTTTCTTTGTCGCAATTCTCTGTTCCACCGCTTTCGGCGCCATTAGTATTAAAAACATTCAAATCTAATTTTGGCAAAACACCTTATGAAATTTTTGATGAATTTAATGCTAATTCAGTCAATGCGGCAAGTATCGGTCAGGTACATCTGGCAGTAAAAAACAACAAAAAACTAGCCGTCAAAATCCAATATCCCGGAGTTGCTAACAGTATTTCGTCTGATTTGGCTTTGGTTAAACCAATAGCGATCCGAATGTTTAATCTCCAAGGAAAAGATTCTGATAAATATTTTAAAGAAGTAGAAGATAAATTAATTGAGGAAACCAATTATTTACTGGAACTCAAACAAAGTCAGGAAGTAGTGGATGCCTGCAAAAAAATAGAAAATCTGGTTTTTCCGGAATATTACCCTGAGTTTTCTTCAGAAAAAATCATTACAATGGACTGGATGACAGGAGTTCATCTCTCCGAATTTAAAAATTCAGATCCTGAAATTGCTAATAAAACAGGTCAAGCACTTTGGGATTTTTACATGTATCAAATTCATGTTCTTAAAAAAGTACATGCTGATCCGCATCCCGGAAATTTCCTGATTAATGATAAAAACGAATTGGTAGCTCTGGATTTTGGATGTATGAAACAAATTCCGAATGATTTTTACATTCCGTATTTCGAACTCATTAACAAAGACATTATTGATGACGAGGAACTCTTTCGAAAAAAATTATTTGAATTAGAAATTCTCAGAACGGATGACACTCCCGAAGAAATTACTTATTTCACGCAAATGTTTTATGATTTATTGTCATTGTTTACCAAACCTTTTCAAACGGAAACTTTTGATTTTTCCGACGAAGTGTTTTTTGAAAACATCGCGCAGTTAGGCGAACGTTTTTCTAAAGATACCAATCTTAAAAAAATGAATGGAAACCGTGGTTCGAAACACTTTATTTACATGAACAGAACCTTTTTTGGTTTGTACAATCTGATGTTTGATCTGAAAGCTAAAATCGTGGTCAATAATTATTTAAAATATCAAAATGAAAATTGAATTATCTGATTTAGATAAAGACCGCATTATCGAAATGGCATGGGAAGACCGGACAACTTTTGATGCCATTCGGGTTCAATTTGGACTAAAAGAGCAGGAAGTCATTGACCTGATGCGTATCGAAATGAAGCCTTCCAGCTTTAAAATGTGGCGCGAAAGAGTGCAAGGCCGTAAAACGAAACATGAAAAATTGAGAAGTTTTAGTGAAGGTCGCTTTAAATGCAGCAGACAAAGACAAATTAACAGCAACAAAATTTCAAAAAGGTAATTCAAACAGATTTCGAATATGAAAAAAATCGCCATTATAGGAGGCAGTAAAGGAATTGGGAGTGCTATCTTGCTAAAACAATTAGAAAATAATTTTGTGTATAACATCAGTAGATCTGCACCTGAGATTACACATCCTAACCTGAAACATTTTACAGTGGATGTACTACAGGATGCACTCCCGGAAATTGAAGCCATTGATACCCTCATTTATTGTCCGGGTTCTATTAATCTAAAACCCATTGGTAATCTCAGCATTGATGATTTCAGGAATGATTTTGAAATCAATGTAATCGGAGCGGTCAAAGCCATTCAGAAATATTTACCCATTTTAAAAAAAGGAGATGAACCATCAATTGTACTATTCAGCACCGTGGCTGCAAAACTAGGAATGCCTTTTCATGCGAGTATTGCTACTGCAAAAGCAGGAATTGAAGGACTGGTTAAATCATTAGGAGCTGAACTGGCTTCGGTAGTTCGTATCAATGCCATTGCTCCTACGATAACTGAAACTTCGCTTTCTTCGAATATTTTAAGAAACGACCGAATGAAAGAAAACATGACAGAACGCCATCCTATGAAGGGCTATTTAAAACCAACAGAAGTTGCCGGAATGGCTGATTTCTTGATTTCAGAAAAAGCAAAATCAATTTCAGGACAAATTTTTGAAATGGATTATGGCATTGTCAGTTTTAAAATATAAAATAATGTAATAACAGGGAGATTGATTGTAATTCACAATTTATAAATTTAAAAAATCAATAAAAAACTGCCCAGATTAAAGCATACCTCTGTTTTTTGCTTGAATTGCCTTTGGCTTAAGCCAAAGGTTTACAAATAATACATGTATTGGCTTTAGCCAAATTTATAATAACTATTTGGCTAAAGCCCATTCAATATTCAACTTAATTCCGTTGACTAAAATCAACGGCAATTCAAAAATTAAAAACCATGAAAATTCTCTTAACAGGTGCAACAGGTTACATTGGAAAACGGCTTTTGCCCCTTTTGGTAGCGCAAGGCCATGAAGTTTTGTGCTGTGTAAGAGATAAAAACCGGTTTTATTTAGCTGCAGCTTTGCAGGCAAATGTGAAAATTATTGAAGTTGATTTTTTAAAAAAGGAAACGCTATCCCAAATTCCAATTTACATTGACGCTGCTTATTACCTAATTCATTCCATGTCCGGATCTTCGGATAATTATGATGAACTGGAACGAATTTCGGCTGAAAATTTCACAGAAAGAATCAATCAGACTCAAGCTAGACAAGTGATTTACCTAAGCGGGATTGTCAATGATAAATCGCTTTCCAAACATTTATCATCACGGAAACAAGTAGAAGATGTACTCAATTTGGGAACTTTTGCCATGACTACTTTAAGAGCAGGAATTATCGTGGGTTCCGGCAGTGCTTCATTCGAAATTATTCGGGATTTAGTCAATAAACTTCCCGTGATGATTACCCCCAAATGGCTCAATACTAAATGCCAACCTATTGCCATCAATGATGTACTGAAATTCCTGACCAAATCCTTGTTGAATCCGCTTACTTACAATCAAAGTTTTGATATTGGCGGTCCTGATATTCTCACTTATAAAGAAATGCTTCTGACTTTCGCCAAAGCAAAAAAACTACGTCGCTGGATCTTTACAGTTCCGGTTATGACCCCAAAATTATCATCCTACTGGCTGTATTTTGTCACCTCGACATCCTACAAATTAGCTACAGCATTGGTAAGCAGTATGAAAGTGGAAGTGATATGCAAGGATACTAAAATCAATGAGTTATTGAATGTGCAACCCATGTCCTATGAAAAAGCTTTGTCTAAAGCTTTGCTGAAAGTAAAAGAAGATCAGGTGGCGTCAAGCTGGAAAGATTCCCTAATTAGCGGGCGCTTTAATACTAATCTTTCCGGTTATTTAAAAGTCCCAAAAAAAGACTGTTTTATCGACAGACGCAAAAAAGAAGTCATAAATCGGGATTTCACTATTAATCAAATATGGTCCATAGGTGGAGAAACTGGTTGGTATTACGGCAATTGGCTCTGGAATATAAGAGGATTTATCGATAAATTATTTGGTGGCGTAGGATTACGAAGAGGACGAACCAATAAACACAGTATTAATTCCGGCGATGTATTGGATTTTTGGCGGGTTTTGTATGCCAATAAAGAAGAAGGAAAATTAATTTTATTTGCCGAAATGAAACTTCCGGGAGAAGCCTGGCTGGAATTCAAGATTATTGGAAATACACTGTATCAGTCGGCTACTTTTAGACCACGAGGCATTTGGGGAAAATTATATTGGTATTCAGTTTTACCTTTTCATGGGTTTATTTTTGAGGGAATGTTGCGGAGATTGATTCGATAATTTTTTTAAACATATAAGTCATATAAGTTGAAACTAAAATAAACCATTAAGAAATTAAGTTTAATTAAGTAAAAACTAAATGAAGCTTAATTTCTTAATGGTAAAAAAGGCTTATATGACTTATATGTTTAAAACAAAAATCACTTAATAATTCCGGCTTTGTAAGTAGCAATGGCTCTGTCTCTCGCAAAAGCATGTTCCACCATGGGTTTTCCATAACCCAAATCAAATTCGGGAATCCATTTGCGGATGTAGATTCCTTTTTCATCAAACTTTTTGAGTTGGATATCAGGATTAAAAACTCTGAAATACGGTGCCGCATCACAGCCTGTTCCTGCTGCCCATTGCCAGTTTCCTACATTGGCTGACAAATCATAATCCAGTAATTTCTGAGCAAAATAAGCTTCCCCCCATTGCCATTGAATCATCAAATGTTTGCATAAAAAACTAGCTACAACCATTCTAACCCTATTGTGCATATAACCGGTTTCATTAAGTTGTCTCATTCCGGCATCGACCATGGGATAACCGGTGGTTCCTGTACACCAGCGCTGGAAATCTTCTTCGTTATTACGCCACTGAATTCCATCATAAGCTGATTTGAAATTCTGCGTCACTACTTTAGGAAAATGATAGAGAATTTGCATAAAAAATTCTCTCCAGATTAATTCGCTCAAAAAAACAGCATTGGTTTTGACTGCAAAATTGACCATTTTACGAACACTCACCGTTCCGAAACGCAAATGTGGCGACAAATAAGACGTGGCATCTACCGCTGGAAAATCCCTTGTTTCCTGGTAATTATCTAAAGTATCAAGTGTATACGGTTTTACTTTTACTGGACTTTCTACAAAGCCGATTTGCTCTAATGATGGAAAACTGAAATTGCTTGTATATAAATTAGAAACTAATCCCGAAGTACTATATTCCCGAATGGGTTTTTCCTGATGGAATTTTTCCAACCATTTATTTTTATAAGGCGTATAAACCGTATAAGGCAAACCATCAGCCTTTGTAATTTCATTTTCTTCAAAAATTACCTGATCTTTAAATGAAAAAGTGATGCATTGATGTGCTTCTAATAATTGACAAATGCTTTCGTCCCGTTCTCTAGCATAAGGTTCATAATCCTTATTGAAAAAGACTTCTTTGATATCAAATTCTTCAATAAGCTGCTGCCAGACTTGCTGTGTTTTTCCTTTTTTTACTAATAATGAACTTCCGGTTAGCTTTAATTCTGCATTTATTTTAGAAAGTGTTTCATGAATAAACCCTACTCTGGCATCATCTTCAGGCAAACTGTCTAAAATAGCTTCGTCAAAAATGAATAATGGAATAACGGGAAATTTGGATTTTAAAGCGTGGTAAAAACCAATATTATCTTCCAACCTTAAATCGCGTCGGAACCAAAAAAAAGAAACAGCTGTTTTAGTCATTACTTAGAATTGAATATTTCGTTAACTTTTTGCTCGCGGTATTCAAAAATTTCTTTGAGTTTGTTTTTAACAACCAAGGTATTCATGATGCGTCCAATGAAACCCAATGGTAGAGCATAATGTACCAAGTCGGTCATTTTTACACCATTTTCAGCAGGTTCAAAAAAATGTTTGTGATGCCACAAACTATAAGGTCCAAAACGCTGTTCGTCTATAAAATAACTGCCTTCTTTTACGAAAGTGATTTCAGTAACCCAGGGTAATTTAATTCCGAAAAGTGGTGAAACTTTGTATTGAATAATTTGTCCTGCATACATATTTTTTCCGTCAAAATCAGTGATTTTGAATCCCATGGATTGCGGTGTTATTTTTTGCAAATTAGCCGGACTGGAAAAAAAAGTCCAACATTCTTCGATCGTAGCATTGACATGTTGGACGGTTTGTTTTGAATATACTTTCATGAGTTTGTTTTTTCAGACAAAGTGAGTCGCGTGAGGGATAGTAGTGGAAATCCTTTATGTTTTTTCTTTAAAAACATAAAGATTGCAACGGATAGCCCGACCTTTTTGAAAAAACATTTTTCTTGTTTTTTCAAAAAGGGCACGCCCTGATTATTTTACATTTTGTAATACTTGAAAGGCACAAAAAGCATCCCGAAACACTCGCCGTGTTCCTTTCCTAAATGCTTATGGTGTACTTTATGAGCTTTTCGCAAACCTATTAAATATTTGTTTTTTGTATTCTTAAACCACTTGAAACGCTGATGAATTAAGACATCGTGGATCAGGAAATAACAAATTCCGTAAATGGTGATACCGAGGCCTATGAAAAACAAATAGTTGACGCCGCCCTCAACTCCGTAATAAAAAAGAACGATGCTGGGAATGGCAAAAATGACAAAAAAAATGTCGTTGCGTTCAAACACGTGTTCGTATTTAGGCTGATGATGGTCTTCATGAAAATACCACATGAGTCCGTGCATGATGTATTTATGAGTGAGCCAGGTGACACATTCCATCAATAAAAAAACGGCTATTGTAATTAAAAAATAAATCATTTTTTAGTTTTTAAAATCGGTTATTTACTCAATCATTCGCAGTTTGTACGTCACGAAAGACTGGGCTAAAAGGGTTGCTTTAGTATAATTAGAAACTCGGATTCTGGCATTTCCTATGTCATGACAAGGCGTATTTTCCAGTTTTTTCAGTAATTTTTTGTAATATACATAAGCGGTATAGACGCCAAATTTAGCTTCTATAGGTAATTTTACAATTCCCTGATAAGCAATTCGAAAATCTTCTTTTATTTCGTTAATGATGGCTTTTTTAGCTTTTTCATCAAAAGAATTTAAATCGACTCCGGGAAAATAATTACGGTTCAAAATAAGATTATCATCTCTTAAATCACGCAGGAAATTTACTTTCTGGAAAGCAGATCCCAATCGCATGGCTTCATCTTTTAAAGTTTCATATTTATGTTCTTTTCCGTTTACAAATACTTTTAGGCACATCAGTCCCACTACATCGGCTGAACCGTAAATGTATTCTTCGTATTCCGCTTTTGATTGATAATCTAATTTAATTAAATCCATTTTCATGCTTGTTAAAAAAGCCTGAATTAAATCGTCATCAATATTATACTTTTTAACCGTGTGCTGAAAAGAATTCAAAATAGGATTGAGACTAATGCCCGAATGATAGGCTTTGTAATATTCTTTTTCGAAATCCTTAATCAGGTCTTCTTTTTGAAAACCATGAAAAGAATCTACAATTTCGTCAGCAAAACGGACAAAACCATAAATACTATAAATAGCATCTCTGATACTTGGCGAAAGCATATACACCGCCAGCGAAAAAGAAGTACTATAGTTTGTTGTGACCAGTTTACTGCATTTAAAGGAAACATCATCAAATAATTGCTTCATAACTATACTTTTAGAAATTGTTTGTCTATCAAATCAGATACTAACTTTCCGGAGATTAATGCCGGAGGAACTCCGGGTCCCGGAACTGTTAATTGTCCTGTAAAATATAAATTACGAACTTTTTTACTTTTTAGTTTTGGCCTTAAAAAAGCAGTTTGTAATAAAGTATTTGCCATTCCATAAGCGTTTCCTTTGTACGAATTGTATTGTTCTACAAAATCGTTTTTGCAAAAGGATTGCTTAAATATAATATTCTCTTTAATATTTTGCTGCGTAATCGCCTCAAAACGTTGTATTATTTTATCAAAATAAACCTCTCTTAATGCTTCTGAATCATTAATTCCAGGCGCTAAAGGCACTAAGAAAAAACCTGATTCCATACCTTCGGGTGCTGCTGTTTTATCAGTTAACGAAGGAAAGTTAGCATAAAATAAAGGCTCAGCCGGCCATTGCGGCTCATCATAGATATCTTTAGCATGCTGATAAAAATCAGTATCAAAAAATAAGGCATGATGCGAAATATTGGTTATTTTTTTATTGAAACCAACATAGAACAATAAGGAAGAAGGTGCAAAAACGCGACTTTCCCAATACTGTTCTGAATACATTCTATATTGCTGATCCAATAAAGTTTCAGTGTGATGGTAATCGGCACCACTTAAAACCAAATCAGATTCAATTCTTTCTCCGTTTACTATAATCGCTTTGGCAGTTTTATTTTCGACAATTATTTTTTCAATATTCGAATTGACAAAAAACTGAACTCCTAATTCACGGGCTAAACTTTCCATGGCTCTCACCACATCAAACATTCCCGTTTTAGGATGCCAGGTTCCGAGACCAAAGTCGGCATAATTCATAAAACTATAAAAAGAAGGCGTATCAGATGGCTTAGCGCCAAGAAACAAAACAGGAAATTCTAAAATTTGAATAAGCTTTTCGTTTTTAAATTTCTTTCTAACATCCCGACTGATGTTGCTAAAAAACTGTCCTATTTTTTTAGCTGTTTCTACCGTCACTAATTCTAATGGAGAAACTCCCGGGCGATACACTAAGTCCTTAATTGCAATATCATAATTACTTTTAGCCTCGGCAATAAACTCCCGAAGTTGTTTTCCGCTGCCCTTTTCAATATTTTCAAAAGTGGCAACAATTTCATCCGGATTATCAGCAATAGCAATGAAATCATTCACTCCAAAATAGACCCGATAAGCCGGAGACAATTTTATAAGCTCATAATAATCGGTTGTTTTTTTTCCAAAATCGGCAAAGAAACGCTCAAAAACATCAGGCATCCAGTACCAACTTGGTCCCATATCAAAAGTAAAACCGTCTTTTTTTAATTGCCTAGCTCTTCCTCCTACAGCATTATTTTTTTCAAACACCAGCACTTCATGACCACTTTTTGCCAGATAACAAGCAGCGGATAATGCTGAAAAACCAGATCCTATTATTGTAATTTTCTTTCTCATTTGTTTAACAAATATACAAAAATATTAAACAAAATTACAACTTGTAACTAAAATCCAAAATGGAATCAACTACCGTAATCTTATCTGTTACTTTTTCTGAATTAATTAATGAAGCCAATCGCCCTATAAACCATAATTCGGTGGTATCGTCTTGTAACTCCGCCACCATTTCTTCAACATACTCATTTACCTGATCTCTGTCCGGTTTTATAGTTAAATAAGAAACATAGACAATATTTTCAAAATGCTTTTTCAGATCTTTCAAATTTTGGATAGGCATACTTTCACCTAAATAGATACTTTTATACCCTTTAGAAAGTATTTCATAATGCAGATACATTAGTCCCAGTTCGTGAATTTCATTCAACGGAAGTGACAAGACAAAAACTTTATCCAACCGGGTAGGATTTAAAACCTGAAGTTTTTCTGAATTCAGAACTATTTTCTGACGTACTAAATAGCTTACAAAATGCTCATGAGCCGGAGTAATGGTGTCTGTTTGCCATAAAACCCCAATTTCTTCCAAAAGAGGAATAAAGACATCTAAGAAAATTTCCTGAAAAGATTTTTCGGCAGCTAACCAGTCATACGTATTAAAAAACAATTGCTGATCAAAATTCATCATTGCCATTTTAAAAGCACTTAATGCATGATTTCGGGAATTTTTAACGGATACAATCTGACTGACTAACTCCGGGATTTCATCTTCTTTGTAGGTCGCTATTTTGGATATTTTATAGCCGTAATTATGTAAAAAAGTAATATTAAGCAGTTTTTGCAAACTCACTAAATCATACAATCTTATATTAGTATCCGTTCGCATGGGTTCCAGAATTTGATATCTTTTTTCCCATATCCGAATGGTATGTGCTTTAATCCCTGACAAATTTTCAAGGTCTTTGATACTAAAAACATTTTTTATATTGTTCATCTATTTATAAATAACATTAAACAAATATACGTTTTTACATCTACAACCTACTATAAAGTTAAAAACAAATTAAATATTATATACTACGTAAGAATTTAGCTTGTCTAAATCCAGAATTGTTTTAGAATTATCTGTACTCCTTTCATACATAGGCACAAACTTAGCCCCGTAAACAACTTCATCAAAAGTATAGGAAGTTCTTGCCGCTACAGTATTAGAAAACATATCATCGAATGTTTTTATAAAAACCAGAATTTCTCCTTCTGTATTTATAAAATCATCTTTGGTAAAATGATACAAAGGACTTTCTTCGGTTATAGGATGAACTAATGTCCAGCTCAAGGTTAATGCATTGATTCTTTCAAGTTCTAAGTTTAAGGAATAAAACTTATTCACTTTTACACCGTTTTCTTCCACACTCATTCCCAGAGTCATTTTGGCTTCGGCATCAGTAAAATTTGTATTTTTAAAAGGAGTCATCCGGATCATCAATCCGGAGATATCACCATAAGGCGAGATCAATGCATTGTGAGAGAATTTTAAAAAAGCGGTGGGCTTACTAAAACGCCCAAAAAACAAACCTGTAGCAATTGCAAAACTGAGTAAACCCATCAAAGCTTCCGCTGCAGCAAGCAAACTGGTAAAAAAACCTAGCGGACTTATATGTCCATATCCCACTGTGGTAAACGTTTGTGCACTAAAAAAATAAGCCTGACCAAATTTAACCCAATCACTATCCGTAGTTGGAATACCATCCAAATGTTCAATTCCGATAGCAAAATAAATCAACGCAAAAACTAAATTTATTACGATATAAAAAGAGATGATAACCCCCATAAATTGCCAGGCAGGCATTTCAATCATAGTATGGTACCAGCTGATGCGGTGCAAAAAATTCATACCTCGCTTTTCTACATTGGCAGTTCCATTTTTATTTACAAAACGACCACCGTAACTATTTGCATTGGTACCAAATCCTGTATTTCTGTCTAATACTGCTTTCAGGTTAATTTTATTTAAAAAGGCCATTCGCTATTTTAGTTGATTTTCCTGTAAATTTAACAAAAGCCAATTAAAAAGCATTGCTATATATTTTTTTAAAGCAATAAATAATCTAAGTGATTACTTATTATAATAAATAGTATTTTTGACAACAATAATGTAAAAACAAAAAATTCAACCTTTGATATCCTTAAAATGAAAAAAATAGTATCGTTCCTCCTTGTATTTAGTTTTATTAGTTGTGCAGAGATGCAACAAGTGCTTAGTCAACTGCCTCAAACCGGAACAACCGGAACAATAGATATTGCAGGAGGACTAAAAGAAGCGCTGAATAACGGAATTACCAAACAAGTTAGCAAACTGACTGCTACTGATGGCTTTTATAAAAACGAAGCGGTAAAAATCCTGCTTCCTGAAGAACTAAGAAAAGTAGACAGCGGATTAAGACGAATTGGTTTAAGCTCATTAGCCGATGAAGGATTAAAAGTACTTAATCGTGCTGCAGAAGATGCCGTAAAAGAAGCTACACCAATATTTGTATCAGCAGTAAAAAACATGTCTTTTACTGATGCTAAAGGGATTTTGCTGGGTAACGATACTTCTGCAACCTCCTATTTACAAAATAGCACTTCTGTTTCTTTGTACAGCAAATTCAATCCTGTTATTAAAAACTCTTTTTCTAAAGTAGGAGCCGATAAAGTCTGGGCAAACATTATAACCAAATACAACAGCATCCCGCTGGTTACTAAAGTAAATCCTGATTTAACCGATTATGTAACGAATCAGGCCATGAATGGTGTTTTTAAAATGGTAGCCGTTGAAGAAAAAAACATCCGAAATAATATCAGCGCCAGAACAACACCTTTACTACAAAAGGTTTTTGCCATGCAGGACAACAAATAAAGGTTTATCGAAAGAATGAAATAATTATAAAATGCAAAAAATAACCATCCTGATCCACTGTGAGGATCAAAAAGCAATTATCGCCTCAGTTACTAATTATATTGCAGCCATAGAAGGAAACATTATCTATCTGGATCAGCATGTTGATGCTAATGAAAATGTTTTTTTCATGCGATTAGAATGCGAATTCAGTACTCAAAATTGGGATCTGGAATTAATTAAAAAGGATTTCCAAACCAATCTCGCTGATAAATTTAATATGTCCTGGGAAATTTATACTCAGGAATACAAACCCCGAATGGCACTTTTTATCTCAAAATACGATCATTGCTTATATGATATTTTAGGACGTTACAGTGCCGGTGAATTACCTCTGGAAATCCCTTTGATTATTAGTAATCATGAAGATTTAAAAGGTGTTGCTGAGCGTTTTGGAATTCCTTTTCACCATATCCCTTTTAATAAAAACATAAAAGACGAAGGAGAAAAACAACAAATTGCGTTATTAAAAGAGTACAATATTAATTTTATAGTTTTGGCCCGATACATGCAAATTATCACTCCTAAACTGATTGAATTGTATAAAAACAAGATAATCAATATCCATCACTCGTTTTTACCGGCATTCCCGGGAGCAAAACCCTATCATTCGGCATTTGCCCGTGGTGTTAAAATCATTGGTGCAACCAGTCATTATGTAACCGAGGAATTAGATGAAGGCCCAATTATTGAGCAGGATATTACCAGAGTATCCCATAGTCATTCTATAGAAGATTTTATTGTGAAAGGGAGAGATTTAGAAAGAAGCGTATTAGCAAGAGCAATCAAACTGCATGCTGAACGTAAAACAATGGTTTACAACAACAAAACCGTGATTTTTTCGTAACGCTCTTTTATTTTATTAAACACACGTTTAAAACTTAACTTATAACCAACAAAGTAATAACAAAACCTTAACAGCAATATACGCTGTTATGTAGCATCTTTGCAATGTAATGAACTGGTTATTTATTATATTTGGTTTTGGTTAGTTAAACAAGTGCTAGTATTTTTTAATACTGGCACTTCTTTATTTAAGGAAAATCCAATTATTAATCACATACACTATAATCCGTATCTATTGCATAAAAAAACTACTTCTAACCCATAATCATCCTCTTTCACAGCTTTTTAAAATTTAGTATTATTCTTAATTTTTATCACAAAACAGCCGTAAAATGCTAAACTTAACACAAAAAACTAGGTTTTTAATGTTATGATACTGTAAATTTGCGAAAAATTTACTGTTATGAAAGGATTACTGAAAGAGAAAACTGAAATTAAAAAACTACAGGAAGAGTTTAAAATTTTAACCGGAATGGGACAAAAAGAAACGTCTGCAACTAAAAATAAAGAAAAGAAACAGCTTGCTGAAACCTGCGAATTATAATTTTAAGTGCAGTTCTTTAAAATAAACTAACGCCTTTAACAAGCGACTGCCGTACCAGGAAAACATTTCGCCATCTACCAGACGAATTTTTGCCTGAGTTACCAATGGCATCATTTCTAATGCATCTTTTTCCTTAAACGGATAAGGCTCAGAAGAAAGAAAAATTAAATCCAAATCTGTTTTTTTAATTATTTGCTGAAGTTCAATTTCAGGATATCGGGGTTGATTTTCAAAAACATTTTCAAAATGATTTAGTTTTAATAATTCATTTATAAAATTCTCCGAACCTGCTACCATATAAGGATTTTTCCAAATAAAATATGCTGCTTTCTGAACGGATTTGTTTTCTGTAAATTGTTTGAAATCGCTCAAGGCAAAAGACAATCTGCTAATCCAATACTCAGCTTTGACTTGACAGTCTAAAAGTTTGCCCAAATCATCTATCATTTTTAAGTTATCCTGTACTGTAAGAATATCAGTCACCCAAACCGGACATACGGAACGAAGGTTTTCTACTATTTCTAAAGTGTTTTCTTCTTTATTACAGATGATAATATCCGGCTCTAATGCTTTGATTTTATCATAATTGACATTTTTTGTTCCTCCCACAATGCATTTGGCACTCTTTAAATGTTGCGGATGAATACAAAATTTAGTAATTCCCACTATTTTAGATTCTAAACCTAAATCGACCAATAACTCCGTTTGCGAAGGAACTAAAGAAACAATACGTTGTGGTACTTTATCAAAAGTATGCGTAATCCCGACCCCATCAATTAAAGAATAAGATTTCATCTGATTGTATTTAAAATAAAAAAACCATTAAAAAAAATTAATGGTTTTGCCTTTATAAACGTTATTGTTTTATTATTCAGCCTGCATTATTGCAGCCATTTCCTGTTGCATTTTTAAAGCCTCAATTCGTGCTTTTTGAGCAAAATCAGCTTCTTTTGAAGCATAAATAATCCCTCTCGAAGAATTGATTAGCAATCCTACATTAGCATTCATTCCGTATTTACATACTTCTGACAAACTTCCGCCTTGTGCTCCAACACCTGGAACTAACAAGAAACTATCGGGAACTATTTTTCTAATTTCTGTAAAATATTCTGCTTTAGTCGCTCCTACTACATACATTAGGTTTTCACTGTTTTTCCATGTTTTAGAAGTCTCTAAAACAGTTTTATACAATTCTTTAGCCTCGCCTTTGGTTCCATTTACCTGAAGGGTTTGAAAATCAAAAGCACCTTCATTAGAAGTTAACGCTAACATTATAGTATGTTTGTCCTCAAAAGCTAAAAAAGGTTCCACCGAATCTTTTCCCATGTAAGGAGCAACGGTAATACTGTCAAAATTTAAATCTTCAAAAAAAGCTTTGGCATACATAGAAGAAGTATTCCCAATATCGCCTCTTTTTGCATCGGCGATAGTAAATATTTCAGGATATTTTTCGTTTATATAACTAATTGTTTTTTGCAAAGACATCCAGCCTTTAATTCCATAAGCTTCAAAAAAAGCAGTATTGGGTTTATAGGCCACCGCTAAATCATGCGTAGCGTCAATAATGGCTTTATTAAATTCAAAAATAGGATCTTCTAAGGCTAAAAAATGGCTTGGAATTTTATTTAAATCGACATCTAAACCTATGCACAGAAAGGATTTTTTTATCTGGATTTGCTCAATCAGCTGTTGTGTAGTCATTCATTTTATTTTACAAACGCAAAGTTACAAAGCCAATCCTAAATTTATATAAAAATTACAGATATTTCTATAAAAATTCTACAATACATTTTATTTTTGGATAAACAAATATTTAAAAACTGTGAAATAATAAACCTATTTATTACTTTTACTAAACTTAAAAACTAATATAACTTAAAATAATCGCCTTGAAATTATTTTTAAAAACAGATACATCCTTTCTAATAAAAAAAATATTAGAAGAAAAATTAGACACTTTCAATGTCAAATACAACATCATTAATACTAATGAAATTTTATTTTTAGAAGAGATTGACACTATTACTTATGAAAAGATAAGTGCATTATTGACCGAATATGGTTTTGAAATTATAGAAAATCAAAAAAACATTATTGTTCAAAAAATAAAAGAAACAATTATAGAGATGATTTTCAACGAAAATGCTCCTTCGGTTAAAAGTTCAGTATATTTAGCTGAAAAGCTCAATCATAGTTATGGTTATCTTTCTAATTTATTTTCAGAAGTTACCTATACTTCTATAGAGAATTTTATCATTATTCAAAAAATTGAGTACGTCAAAAAACTTATTACTCATCACAACCTGACATTAACCGAAATTGCTTTTAAACTTAATTATTCCAGTGTAGCGCATTTAAGCTCGCAGTTTAAAAACACTACAGGAATTACGCCTTCGGCATTTCAACGAATATTGAAAAAACGTAACGAATTTAGCAGTCAAAATATCAATTAAACCCCAAATACCTATATGCAAAAAGATTTCATCTTAATTACCCTGGCAGATGATGACGAAGACGACAGAATGTTTTTCACAGATGCTTTTGATGAATTAAAAATTAATACCGTTGTTAACACGGTAAATGATGGCGTTGCTTTAATGAATTTCCTTAATGATCCTGAGAGTATTTTGCCAAATATTATTTTTCTGGATTTAAACATGCCTTTAAAATCAGGTATAGAATGTTTAAAGGAAATTAAAAATGAACCTCGATTTAAAGACATTGTTATTGCTATTTATTCTACTTCTTCTTCTGAAGAAGACATCGAAAACACTTTTGTATTGGGAGCAAATATTTATATTAAGAAACCCAGCAATTTTGGAAAATTAAAAGAAGTATTATCCGAAGTGGTAACGCTAAACTGGCAGTATATAACTTCGGGGTTAAACAAGGATAATTTTTTATTACGAATGTAAAAATGTTTAAATATAAGTTATTTGATTCAATAGGCTTCATAAGAGCTGTGTTTTTAATCGCTTTTTTTATTTTAATTTTTTTAGCCTCTGTAACATACAGACACATAAAAGAATTAGATAAAATTAATGATTCAATCATCAATACTTATGAAATTTCAATTGAGTTAGGACAGCTTACTTCTTATTTAAAAGATGCCGAAACCGGTTATCGTGGTTACATTATTACTAATGACTCTATTTATCTGGAGCCTTTTATTGATGCACGTAAAAACATTAATAATTCTTTTCAGTCATTAAATCATACCATAAGATATGATCCAAAAAAACAAATCAGACTCAAAAGAATCTATGATTTAGTTGACAAACGCTTTTCTTATTTTAAAAATAATTTTACCAATAAAAAAGAATTTAATACTTATTTCAATAACGGTAAATTAGTCATGGATTCCTTAAAAACAGAGGTAAATATCATGCTTAATACCGAAAACAAATTATTAAATTCTAAAGGAAAACTCTACAGATACAATAATTCAAACACCCCTTTAATTATATTTTCGACTTTCCTGATCTCAATTCTGCTTTTAAGTTTAGGATATTTACTTATTATTAAAAATTACAAAGATTTAATTAATCAAAATATCAGGCTTAAAATATTTGATGAATCCAGTAATCAAGCAGAAATACTTGGAAAATATGGCAGCTGGTTATTAAATCTGGAAAATAAAACTTTTGACTATTCGGATAATAAATTTCGCTTGTTAGGTTGTGAACCTCAGTCATTCCTGCCTACGGTGGAAAATTTAATTAGTTACATCCATCCTGACGACAAAGAAATCATCATTGATGCTTTTGAACAAATAAAAGAAAAAAAATTTCTGCCCCTAACCTATTACAGAATAATTAAAAAAGACACTCTGGAAGTTCGTTATTTTAGAACTACCGGAAAAATATTTGTCGACAGACTGAATAATCAAAAAATGATTGGTACTACACAAGATATTACCGAAGATTTTAATAAGACACAACTAATTGAATTAAGAAATAAGGAATTAGAACAAAACAATAAAGAATTAACCGAATTCAATCATGTAGCCAGTCATGATTTACAGGAACCGCTCAGGAAAATTCAAACCTTTATTTCCAGAATTGAAGATAAAGAAAAAGAAAACTTATCAGAAACAGGACAAGATTATTTTCAAAAAATACAGGAAGCATCTAACAGGATGCGTGTATTGATAGATGATTTGCTGCAATATTCCAGAACTAACCGATCCGAAAAGAAATTCGAAACTGTCGATTTAAATACCATTTTTTCGAATGCTATAAGCGAGCTTTCCGAAAGCATTACCGAGAAAAATGCACAAATAAATGCCGAAAAATTACACAAAATTCAGGGAATTCCATTTCAGCTGGAACAATTATTTATTAATCTGATTGGCAATTCTCTTAAATATTCTAAAACAGATGTTCCGGCTATAGTGACTATAACTTCTAAAAGAATAAAAGCCTCTAAAGCTCCTAAATTGAACGAAAAATCCAAGAGAGAATTCATAAAAATTATTTTTAAAGATAACGGTCTTGGTTTTGAACAGGAATATGCTGAAAGGATTTTTTTATTATTCAATAGATTGCATGGTAAAAAAGATTATCCGGGAACAGGTGTGGGACTTGCTATTTGTAAAAAAATTGTGGAAAACCACAAAGGATATATTTTTGCTAAAGGAAAACTAAATGAAGGCGCTGTTTTTGAAGTCTATCTGCCTGCGTAAAGCCCACTAATTATGTAATACTATTAAAGATGCATATAAATTAAATACAAAATTATTTTTTTATTTTTACATAAAATATTCCTAATGAAGTTTTTAAAAAGAAAAAAACCAGTTCTGCTCCTTATAGTGTTTGCCATCTGTTATATGATGCTGGCTTCCTGTGAGAAAAAAAATAAAACTGAAAAGGATATTCCTGAAATGAGAATAATACCCCAAACTCTGATTGAAATTGCAGAATCTAATTTAAAAGTTGTAGCAATTACTCAAAAAGCTCAGGAAAGCACAATGGAAAACAGTACCCAACTTTTATTTAAAAAAATCGAATTTGAACATCTTGAGTTAAAAAAAGAGATTAGAAAAATTGCAAAGGACAATTTTATTATTATTCCTAATACATTATATGATACCAATACCTTAAAAAGTTTTATTAGTGAAGCCAATATTAAATTGTATTTAAACAGAACTAGTATTTTACTCCGTGTAGAATTAGATCAATATAAAAGAATCAGCAAAACTACACCTAATGATCAATTAAAAAACCTTGCAGATAAAACCATCGTAAAGCTTGAAAAAAATATTAACATTCTTCAAAAAGAAGCAAAGACGATAAAATAAAATTACTGATACAAAGTCTCTCAAAACACCTTATTTAAGGTGTTTTTTTTGTTTATAAATGAAAATGGTAATTCTATAAAAGTCTTAAAATATCCTGTAATACTAGTAAACTAAACATATCGCAACTTTGTAATGTAGCCTAGGAACTATATTTAAACAACAATTAATAATTTTAAAATACAAGTCATGAAAAATTTATTTTTAGCCGCAGCAGTTTGCTTATCAGTTGTAAATTTTACTCAAGCACAAGATATGGAACCTTCAGTAGGTATTAAAGGAGGAGTTAATTTCACTAATCTTTACACAGAAGATGTTGATGACAATAATGTTTTAACAAGCTTTAATGCCGGTTTATTTGCAAACTTTCCTGTTTCCAACTCTGTATCCTTACAACCTGAACTACTTTATTCAAGAAAAGGTTCTGAATTAGTTTATGATAATGTATTTGCATCCGGAACTACTAAACTAAAATTAAACTATTTAGAATTACCTGTTTTACTAAAACTTAATGTAACCCCAAACTTCAATGTTCATTTTGGACCTTATGTTGCTTATTTACTTGATGGTAAAGCTACAAATGAAACCGACAGTGGATCTTTTGATTTTGAAGAAAACATCAATAATGATGATCTGAACGAATGGGATTATGGTTTATCAGCCGGTGTGGGATTTGATTTTGAATCTACTTCAATAGGAGTTCGTTACAATTATGGATTACAAACAATAGGTAAAGAAAGAACATTTGCCGGAGAAACTTATACTTTTCCTGATTCAAAAAACAGCGCACTAAGTGTGTACGTTGGTTTCAAACTATAATATTATAATCTAAAAAAAAAATCATGGGAAACTTACTCTATCTGGTCGCAGTATTATTGGTAATATTCTGGGCCTTAGGATTCTTTGTATACAGTATCGGAAGTTTAATTCACATCTTGTTAGTGATAGCTGTTATTGCTATACTGATGCGAATTATAAGCGGAAGAAGACTTTAAATTAATAACTTAAATAAATATAAAAATTATGAACACAAATAAATTAATTATAGGAGTAGTGGGTGGATTATTAACCGGAGCAGTATTAGGCGTTCTATTTGCTCCTGAAAGCGGAAAAACCACCAGAAAAAAAATCAAAGACAAGACAAAGGAATTAAAAGACACTATGAAAAATGACTTTGATAAAGCGATTCAAAAAATTGAGGATAAATATCAAAATATTGCTCAAAACACTAATGATTTAGTTCAGGAGGGAAAAGCAAAAGCTGCCAACCAAATGGCAAATGAAAATTAATCATGCTTTTTTTTCAAACATCTATTTCATTATAAAAAAGTATAACAAATATTATTGTAATTATGAAAAATGCAATTAAAAATTTAGCAATTCTGGCTTTACTAATTATTGGTAGTACACAAGCCATGGCGCAGGATCTTCCTAATGACAACTATGAACAAAAATTCAAATTAGGAATTGGTGCCACTGTTGGATATCCATTCGAAGAACCTTATAACCTTAATGTAGGTGGTGATGTTCGATTGCAATATGACTTATCCAAAAGTTATTCTCTTACTGCCACAACTGGATTCAATAACCTGTTCATCAGCGGAGATAACAATGATTTAGGATATATTCCTGCTAAACTGGGTTTTAAAGCCTTTGTTTTAAAAGATCAATTCTATTTAATGGGAGAAGTAGGTGGTGCATTTGCAGTGACAAATGACTATAACGACAAGTCATTATTATTAAGTCCGAGTATAGGATACGCTACAAAATACATTGATATAAGCGTTCGTTACGAATATTTACCTGATTTCCCTGCATTAAGAAATAATAATGCGGATAATGGATTAAGTCAGATTGCTTTGCGTCTTGCTTACGGATTTGACCTTTAAAATAGTACAATAACACAATTCAATTAATTAAATTTATAAAAATGAAAAACCTAAATAAATTTCTCGTTCTCGCTGCAATAGCTGTTATCATGAGTTCATGCAAAGATGAAAAGAAAGAAATGGCTGATAAAAAAGTAGAAGAATTTAAAATGTATGTAGACTCTATTAGTGATGTAGCTGCTGAAGAAACCAGTAAAAATTGGGAAAGCATCGAAGCTAAATATGAGCAAACCAAAATGGATGCAGAAGAAGCTCTAAATGCCCTGGAAAATAAAGCTGAAAAAGAGGCAGACATGGATAAGATTGCTACTAAATATGAAGAATATAAAGCTGAAGTTGTTCAAAAACGCAACTCAATGTTCCGTGAAAATCTAAGAAGCTCTTTATTTACAGAAAAAATAAGCGATGACATGAGTTTTGCTTGGGTAAACAAAGATAACATTGCCGGTGTTTATTCTAACTTTATAGACACTGTAGAAAAAAACAAAGATTCTTATAACAGAGAAGAGTGGGATGAAATTAAGCTTTTATATGAAGCATTAGATACCAGAAAAAATACTGTTGAAAAAGAAGGATTATCTTCTAAAGACAATATCAAAATTTCAGGTTTAAAAATCAAATTTGCTACAATGTATCGAGTTAATCGTGCAACAGCAAAATCTGATGAAAATGTAGAAGCTAAACAATAATTCTGTCTTCTCGAAATAAAAGCCTTTGCTTTCGATTGAAAGTAAAGGCTTTTTTTGTAACCAATTATTGCTGAGTTCCGTCAGTATTTTTTATTTCGAGCCATAAATAATACCCATAAAAAAAGCTATTTCACGATTAGTGAAATAGCTTTTTTTAAATATTAATGAAGTTTGAATTATTTAATTAAAATAATCTCAACCCGGCGGTTTTGAGCTCTTCCTTCAACCGTTTTGTTAGTAGCTATTGGTTTAGTAATACCATATCCTTCTGATGAAAGTCTGTCAGCACTAATGCCTTTAGCAATCAAATAATCTTTAACTGCAGCTGCTCTGTCCTTAGATAACTGAAGATTTTTAGCCTCATTACCAGTACTGTCAGTATGTCCTTCCAATTTAAAATTAGCATTATTGTATTCATCCATTACTTTTACAATTCCTTCTAATTTATCATGAGATTCAGGTTTAATAGTAGCTTTAGAAGAATCAAATAAAACGGACTTAGAGAAATCATTTAATTTTTTAATTACCTCCGTAGTTACTTCCGGACAACCTTTGTTTGCTAAAGTTCCTTTTACTTTTGGACATTTATCATCTTTATCTGCAACTCCGTCTCCATCCGTATCCGGCCATAAACATCCGTTGTTTTCTTTTGGTCCGGCAACTTCAGGACATTTATCATCTTTGTCTAAAACGCCATCATTATCTTTGTCTTCCCATGGACAACCTTTGTTGGCAGCAGGACCGGCAACAGCAGGACATGCATCATCTTTGTCTAGAACGCCATCATTATCTTTGTCTTCCCATGGACAACCTTTGTTCTCAACAGGGCCGGCAACAGCAGGACATTCATCATCTTTATCTAAAACTCCGTCTCCATCCTGATCTTTATCCTTGGCCTTTTTTTGATAAATAGGGATTTTCATTCCTAAATGAATATCGGCAGCTCTCGAGCTTTTTGAAATAGCATTAGAAATTATCGAACCAGATCCTATAAAAAATACTCCTGTTCTTAATCCTAAGCCCACTTGTGCCTGCTTACTATAATCCATATACGAAATTGGAACATAAGCACTAAACCATTTTGATTCAAAACGAGGAGTCAAACTCACACGGTTAGCAATACTGTTTTGGTTTAATTTTGTTTTACTTACTACACCAAAATCAGCATTAGCATTCAAATAAAATTTTCTATGGATATTCCAGTCTACATCAGCATGAATAGCTGTTGGCAAGTATGCTTTTACCCCTCCATTTACAACTGTAAAATCATAATTGTCTTCCAAAAACTCGTCAAAACTATCTGCATTATCATATTCATTCTGAGTAATTGTTTCATTTAAATCATAATTTCTACGAATACCATCCGCATACTTCATAGATCCTAAATCAGTAACAGAAAGACCAAAACGCAACTTGTATTTGTTTACTTCCTTTAAGTCATTAATATCAGCTCTTTCAGCAGAATATTCAGGTCTCCATTCATAAACCAATCCTAAATCAAGACCATAACCTCTTGACTTTGAATTTATTTCAACATCTGAATTATCAGCAAAATCCTGGCTTGAGCCATAAATAGCTGTTCCTTCACTCACATATTGACTTTGCTCAGGAAAAAGTACATTCTCCTGAAATTCCAGATTAATATTAGTTCCCTGTAAATGGTAATTAGCTACTCCTTGTAAATATTTAGCAGTAATACCTCCTTTTAAGAAATGCTCTCCTCTTTGAAACAAAACAGCAGCATAAGAAATCCCGAATTCACCCCATGAATTTCCTACTGCATTTGGGCTTCCTACCGGATAATCAAAGTTAGTTTTATTATCTTTAGAAAGTTCATTTACTACATTTCCATTAACATCAAGAACATTCATAAAAGCTCTTGCTCTGGTATATATTGCTAATGAATGTTTAGGGGCGATGTTAAACATAACCGATGGCCCCATAATATCGGTATTCATAAAACCATTATTGGCATTGCTAAAATTCTTTTTAGCTTCTAAATCAAAATCATATCCGTCTTTAAAAACATCAAAAATCTTAACGCCATACAAATCGTTAGCCACAGATGAACTAATTGAGAATAAATTAATATCTGCTTTAAAACGGGAATCAGCTATAGACGCCGGATTGTATAATACACTTTGAACACCTGCATAATTATCGGGTGTGTAACCTAAATAAGACTGAGCATTTGCCGTACAAAAACTTGCAAAAGCAAATAACGAAAGAAATACGTTCTTCTTCATATTTAATACTATTAGTTAATAAATTTGGGACAAAAAAAGCACCTAATTTGATAACGCAAATTAAGTGCTTTTTCTTATTAATAATATTAAAAAATTTTATTTTTTTTAACTAATAATGTTTAGTTAACCATTAGAAAACCTCGCTGGCTTCTTTCAGTTTTTCTGTATTATTAACTAATTGTAATTCATCCACAATCTTCTGGATATCACCATTCATGATGTTCCCTAAATCATATAATGTCAATCCTATTCTATGATCTGTAACACGTCCCTGAGCATAATTATACGTTCTGATTTTTGCCGAACGGTCTCCTGAACTCACCTGAGAAGTACGTTTTGAAGCATCTTCCGCTTCTTTTTTAGCTAATTCCTGTTCGTATAAACGAGAACGCAATACCCCTAAAGCTTTATCTTTATTTTTATGTTGTGATTTCTGATCCTGACATTGAGCCACTAATCCTGTTGGAATATGCGTTAAACGCACCGCTGATTTAGTGGTATTTACAGATTGTCCTCCAGGTCCTGACGAACAAAAGAAATCCACACGCACATCATTCATATCAATCTGAACATCAAACTCCTCCGCTTCCGGCAATACCATCACGGTTGCTGCTGATGTATGCACACGTCCTTGTGTCTCCGTTTGAGGTACACGCTGCACACGGTGAACTCCTGCTTCAAACTTCAATGTTCCGTAAACATCTTCTCCGGTAACTTCAAAAATAACCTCTTTAAAGCCTCCTGAAGTTCCCTCGTTCATATCCACGACCGATGTTCTCCAACCACGACTTTCACAATATTTAGTATACATTCTAAATAAATCACCTGCAAAAATACTCGCTTCATCTCCACCCGTTCCGGCTCGAACCTCCACCATTACATTCTTAGCATCTTCTGGATCTTTAGGAATCAACATAAATTTGATTTCTTCCTCAAGTTCTGGTAATCTTTGTTTTGCTTCATCCAGTTGCATCTTAGCCATTTCAGTCATATCAGCATCACTTCCGTCAGCAATAATTTCATTTGCTTCGTCAATATTAGCCATCAAAAGAACATATTCATCTCTTTTTCCAGCCAAAGCTTTCAAATCCTTATATTCTTTATTCAACTGCACATAACGTTTTTGATCAGCAATAACATCCGGCTGGATAATTAAATCCGAAATCTCGTCAAAACGTTGTTTCACTATTTGAAGTCTGTCTAACATAGTTGTAGTCCTTATAATTGGAGTGCAAAAATACAAAAAAGATTGCACATTTTAGAATCCCTTTTTCACATTTTTTCAGGAGCTGTTTCCTGCTATCCGCTGTATCTTTTTCAAGTAAAAAACTTGAAAAAGGATGTCGCTTCTATCAGGGCTATCAATCAGTTATCATAACAATTAATGCTCTTCCGGAATTTTACTTACCATATAAATCATAATCCCACCTAAAAGCGCCATAACTAAAAAAGCCCATTTCATACTCAACAACTCAGATATAAATCCCACCATCGGCGGAACTACTAAAAAACCAAGATATCCAATCGTTGAAATGGACGTCAAAGCTGACCCACTGCTCAAACTCTTAGATTTCCCTGCAATACTAAAAACCAGCGGAACAGTACAGGAAACCCCTATTCCTATCAATACAAAACCAATCATTGTAGAGAAAATAAATGGTAAAACAAAACAAAGTAAAAATCCAACAGAAATAAGAACAGCACTGTAAAATAAAATATTTTTAATCCCAAAACGCATCACCACATAATCACCTAAAAAACGACCTAAAGTAACTGCGGTCATAAAAAACACAAAAGCTGCAGTAGTAATTTTAGGAGAGGCATGCAATACATTCTGAAAATAAATCCCACTCCAGTCATACATCGTATTCTCACAAGCCATAGAAACAAAACAAATTATGGAAAACTTTAATAAATTTTTGTCGGGCATAGAAAAAAACTTTTTTTGCTCTCCGGAAGGTTCGTTTTCAATAGTGAGCGGATAAAAACAAGCTGTTACAGCAAGCATAGCAACACTAATCCCTAACAAATGAAAAGACGGATCAATATGCTGGGTTACCATTACATATCCTAAACCTGCGCCAGCAAATCCGGCTAAACTCCATACCGCATGAAAAGTGGTCATAATTGATTTTGGATACAGCCGCTGTACTTCAAGAGCCTGAGCATTCATTGACAAATTCAAAATATTTCTGGAACCTCCAAAAATCAACAAAATAAGAACCAGCTGCCATACAAATGCAGCAAAACCAGGCAATGCTAAAACTATATTAAACAAAACAGCTCCTAACAACATACAATACCTACTACTGAATAAATTTAAAATTCTTCCTGTAAAAGGCATGGTTAGCATCAACCCAATAGGAAAAGCAAATAAAACAGCTCCAAATTCAGCTTCCGACAAATGCAACTGCTCTTTTATAGCAGGAATACGTGAAGCCCAGGATGAATACCCAAAACCTGATATGAAAAAAAATACGGTAGTTGCTAAACGATAACCTTGAGGAGATTCTCTTAATCTTTTTATATAAGCTGAAAGCATTAATTTTGATTTTTAATATTTAAAATGCAAATTTAAATCTTTTAATTAGCTTAAAATATTAAAACAGCTAAATGATATTCTTAAAAATCTATTACTATTTTCACTAATTTTGCTCTGGATTTGACACTTAATCAATTCATTCTTTTTATGCAAAAAAAAGCCTGTTTACTCTCGCTCCTTTTGGTTGTTGCGGCATGCCAAAAAAACTCAACTATTGAAAAAGACCAAATAAAAAAAGCCGATTGGCTTATAGGCAATTGGCAAAGTAAAACCGATTTCGGAATCCTCTCTGAAAATTGGAAAAAAGTTAACGACAGTACATTTAAAGCGGAATCTCTTTTTATAAAAGACAAAGATACTCTTCATGAGGAAAATATTATCCTGCAACAAAAAGCTGAAAGTCTAACGTATATCACAACGATAAAAGGCCAAAATAATGACAAACCCATTCATTTTCAATTAAAAGAAGATACAGAAAATGAATTGATTTTTGAAAATCTACAAAATGATTATCCTCAAAAAATCACGTATAAAAAGGGTACAAATAACAGCTTAATAACAGAAATTTCCGGAATACAACTAAAAAAAGTAACTTCTGAAAAATATACTTTAGTAAAAACTAAATAATCAAAAGAAACTACTATTCAAAACCTTGCCTAACCAGTGCAAGGTTTTTTTGTTATAAATAATTTATATTTACAAGTCTATTAAACAATTTAAATAAATATGAAGAAAACTCAGGCATTTCAATTTCTGGCAGCATTAACGATAGCAACCCTCTCTGCAAACTCGGTTCATTCGCAAAATCCACTTAATTTTGGCAGCAAAATATTCACTGCAGATCCCTCCGCTCATGTATGGAAAGATGGAAAAATGTATGTCTATACTTCTCACGATGAAGAATGTCAAACCGATTTTTTTATGAAAGACTGGCATGCCTTTTCATCAAGTGATTTAGTAAACTGGACGGATCATGGCGCTATTTTTTCGGTAAAAGACCTCACTTGGGCCGATAATTTTGCCTGGGCTCCAGATTGCGCTTATAAAAACGGTAAATATTACTTTTGCTTTCCTGTGGGAACTGGTTTTAAAGATCGCGTTAACCCAAAAAACAGTACGAAATGGATGGGAATTGGTATTGCTGTAAGTGATTCTCCCACCGGTCCATTTAAAGACGCCATCGGAAAACCATTATGGACCGCTCCATACGCTAATGACCCTTGTCTTTTTATAGACGATGATGGCACAGGCTATATTTATTTTAATGGCGGCGGCGATTATCTGGTTGCCGAAATGAATGACGATTTACTCAGCGTAAAAGGGGATATGTATAAAATGGATATGGGTGGCTATAAACCCAAAAGAGAAGGTCCTTGGGTTTTTAAAAGAAAAGGAATTTACTATTATACCATGCCGGAAGAAAATAGAATTCTAACTTATTATACAGCAAAATCTCCTAAAGGCCCTTGGAAATATCAAGGAGTGATTATGGACGAAGAAGGCGAAAGCAACAACCATCATTCTATTGTAGAATACAAAGGGAAATGGGTGCTATTTTATCACCGATGGATCGAAAACAAATCGGAATGTGGAGATAAACAACGTCAGGTATGTGCCGAAAATCTTTATTTTAATGAGGATGGTACTATTCAAAAAATAAACAGAACCGCTTTAGGCGTTGGAAATTCATTCAAATAATACCAAAAAAAAAGCTTCAATTAGCAAGTTGCCAATTGAAGCTTTTAGTACTCAGAGCGGGACTTGAACCCGCACGAACATTGCTGTTCACTGGATTTTAAGTCCAGCGTGTCTACCAATTTCACCATCCGAGCATTATTGTGGTACCTCCAGGGATCGAACCAGGGACACATGGATTTTCAGTCCATTGCTCTACCATCTGAGCTAAGGTACCAATACATACTTAAAGTATGAATAAAAAAGCCCATCTTTCCAGACAGGCTTTTCATAAAGAAAGGCGACGACATACTCTCCCACAAAACTGCAGTACCATCTGCGCAGGCGGGCTTAACTACTCTGTTCGGGATGGGAAGAGGTGAGCC
>NZ_FRCC01000006.1 GCF_900142775.1 Flavobacterium flevense | reverse complement strand
GGAGCTACGCACCAAATCCTTGAAGATATCGGTTTGATGAAAATGTTACCGGGAATGACGGTTATCAATACTTGTGATCACAACCAGACAAAAGCAGCTACAATTGCTTTAGCAGATCACCACGGTCCAGCTTACTTGCGTTTTGGACGTCCGGTAGTGCCTAACTTTACTCCTGCTGATGAGCCATTCATCATTGGAAAAGCAATTATGTTAAACGAAGGGACTGATGTAACAATTGTTGCTACAGGACACCTAGTTTGGGAAGCGTTAATTGCTGCTGAAAAATTAGAAGAAAAAGGAATTTCTGCTGAAGTAATCAACATTCACACGATTAAACCATTAGACGCTGAAGCTATTTTGAAATCAGTAGCTAAAACAAAATGTATTGTAACTGCTGAAGAGCACAACTACCTTGGTGGTCTTGGAGAAAGCATTGCTGGTGTATTAGCTTTAAACAATCCTACT
Source organism: Flavobacterium flevense (assembly GCF_900142775.1). Classification (GTDB taxonomy): domain Bacteria; phylum Bacteroidota; class Bacteroidia; order Flavobacteriales; family Flavobacteriaceae; genus Flavobacterium; species Flavobacterium flevense. The sequence continues at coordinate 259,387 of NZ_FRCC01000006.1, read as the reverse complement.
CCACAGGAATTTGTAGCTGTTAAAGATAGTTTTGGTGAGTCTGGAACTCCGGAACAATTAATGGAAAAATACAAATTAAACAATCAGGCGATTGTTGAAGCGGTAGAAAGAGTTATTGCTAGAAAATAATTCGCCCGGAGCCGATAGCTATAGGGACTTTAGGGAAATAAAAAAACCGTCAAAAATAAAATTTTTGACGGTTTTTTTTACGCTTTTTAGGAATTTATTTTTTTGTTTTTAAAATTCTAACATAATATATTTTACCTGCTGTATTTCCGGGTAAAGCTTTAAATTTCACGCGAACAAATTCTTTTCCTTTTAGCATTGTATCAGGAATAACATATTCAACATTTTGAAATTTATTTTGTTTCCATTTGTTCGAAATGTTTTCCGTTATTAGTTTTTGATCATCAATGAAAATATCAAAAGATCTATTTCCGTTCTCAGCTCCCCAATATCGAACTAACAAACTTAATTCTGTTTCTTTAGTAGTGGCAAGTTTATAACTAAAGTAACCTTCATCTTTGGCTTCACGCCAAAACTCATTCCTATAGTTCCCTGTTGTAGCATTTTGCCTTTCCATAGCATGATCAACCTCTGGCTGTTGCTCGCCAGGAGCAACAAAATCTAAAGTGCGTTTTTGAAGTTCCATTTTCTCCTTTTCAATATTCGAAATAGAATCGGTATACGAACTATAACCAGAATTAGTAAGAGCCATCCAGTACATCATATACCTTGAGTCGTGGATTTTATAAAATGGTTCTAACTTTATCTGATTGATTGGATTAACCATTTTGACATTCAGTGTAAAATGAAGTGGCTTATCTTTTATTGGAACTAACTTATCTGCAATATTTTTAATATTCTCTTCCACTAAAATCGGAGCTTTATCAATTGGAAGCTTTTGCCCGCCAGGATATTGTCCAAAACGACTGTCATTAGCAATAAGACCTCTCAAATCTTCTGTTCCGGTTTTGGCGCCCAGTAAAATTGGCCCATGCATAAAAGCAATATATTGAGAAACATTAGGTAAATATTCGATAGTGCTGTGCATTGGAAGTTTAATTTCTACAACATCATCTTTTTTCCATGCTCTCTCAATAGCTACAAAAGAAGAGGGATGATTAGAGTAACTCACGTTTTTACCATTTACAGTAATCTTTAAAGCACCTTCACTTACCCACGAAGGGTAACGAACCATTAATTTAAATTTAGCATTCCCTTCGGTTACAGTAAGTTTAGTTTGCTCTTCATAAGGAAATTGAGTTTCCTGCCTGAATTTAACCTTCTTATCTTTCCAGTTAAGTTCCGAAGCAACAAATAAATTTAGATACAATGCATCATCTGAATGTGTGTAGATAAATTGATTGTACTTAGCGTGATTTTCCATACCCGTTCCTACACAACACCACATGGCTTCGTTAGGAGCAGAATAGATTCGGTAATGACGCGGACGAGCCGAAGTAAAATATACATATCCTCCGTGCTCAGGATGCTGACTTGATAGAATATGATTGTACATTGTTTTTTCATAGTAATCCACATATTTTGCTTCTGGACGTACTCTGAACAAATTCTCCGTTAATTTCAACATATTGTTCGAATTACATGTTTCAGGTCCATCTACATCATTGACATAATCCGTGCAAGATTCAGCATTAGGAAAATGCTCTCTTCTACTATTTCCTCCTAAAGCTAAAGAGCGGTTTGTAGTAACTGTTTCCCAAAAAAAACTGGCTGCTTTATCATATTTCTCATCATGACCAAGTTCTGCAATTCTTTGAAAACCTACCACTTTTGGGATTTGAGTATTGGCATGTTTATTATCCATATTATCTACACTTTGTGACATTGGATCAAGAATTATTTTATGAGAATAGCGCTTTGCAGCCATCAGGTATTTTTTATCGCCTGTCATCTGATAAGCATCTGCAAACATTTCATCCATACCTCCGTGTTCCATGTTTAACATGGATTGCATTTGTTCTTCATTAAGAGCTGATGTAATTGAAATTCCCCAATCACAAAACTTTAAGAATATTACTTTTGCATCTTCATAACCACAATAAACCCAGGCATCTCTAAGACCTGCATACATTTTATGCAAATTATAAAAAGGAGCCCAAGCAGCATTATAGATACTTAAATCCCCTTTTTTAAACGCGGACCATAATTTACTACTATTTGGAAATCCTCCTACATAATCGACGCCCCATTCCGGATTATTTTTAGCATTTGCTTCCTGGCAGATTTTAATTTCGGAAAGCATATATTCCATACGTTTTTTGCATTCTAAATCACCCGTCGAAGCATAATTTTGAGCTAATGCAGTTAAATAATGTCCTGCTATATGCCCATCGAGACCATCCCAGTTGGGATAGGTTTTTGCTTTTACAGCTAATCCGGCTTCTTTTCTGTACGGTGCCATCATTCGATCAACATCATACTTTAGAATTACCTTAAGATTAAGATCCCGAGCCTGTTTAAAAGGTCCTTCCAATAATTTTACTTCGCCTAAAGCAAATTCATTTGGATAGAGTTTGTTTTGTGCATTAAGATTTAAGTTTCCTATAAAAATGCTATTTATTGTTAAAAAGCATAAAAGGTATTTCTTCATATATTATTTTTTATAATTATAATTCAAAAAAAATATTTATATCCGTAATTATTTGGTTGAACCATTCTTTAGAAAATATCTGGATGACAGAAAGTTAAATTGTTAAAACAATTACGCATAGAACGATAATATTAAAATTCATTAACACCAAAGGCATTTAAATCGCCATTGGTGTTGATATGATGGTTTATAATTTTTTATCTTCTGTTTACTAGTTTGTTGAACAGATTAGAAATGTAGAAAAAATCAATTTTATTTAGATTTACTTGCTTCAATAACAGCTTTAAAAGCTGGTTTTGGATTCAATTGTCCATCAAACAAAAGCGCATCTTGTCCACGTCTCCAAGAACGGGTATCGCTTAGTCCCCAAAAAGTTACACGTTCGACTACGTTGCTATGTCTCATGAAAATTTCGAAAAGTTTTTTATATACTTCAGCCTGCTTTTGATAGTTCTCAGCTGGAATTTTTCTGTCACCCTGATTCACGCCAAAAGCACCACTGTTATCACCAGTTGCAGTTACGTCTAGTTCTGTAATAGAAACCTTTAGTCCCAGCGAAGCATAGTTTTCAATGGCTTTTTCAACGTCAGCAAGATTAGTATCCAAGTGCCAGTGCCCCTGAATTCCAACACCAGTAATAGGTGCACCTTCTTTAATCAGACGCTTAAGTAACAACATAGAGCTAGCGTGTTTTCCTTTATTTTGAACCGCGCCCTGTTCAATATTGTAGTCATTGTAATATAGCTTAGCTTTAGGATCAGCTTGATGTGCCCATTTAAATGCTTTGGTTAATACTTCTGGTCCTGCAACCTTATACCAACTGAAATTTCGAAGTCCTTCTGTCAAACCGTCACCACCATCGATAATGGATTCATTGAAAACGTCCCAACCAATAATTCGTCCTTTGTATCGTCCCACCACGGTTTTGATATGTTTCTCCAAACGTTCAAGTGCTACTTTCTTGCTTGCCTGATCACCTTTTATACTGTTTTCCCACATCTTATCCATCGACAGACGTGGTGCATTTGGATCAAAACTGCCTCCTTGACGTCTTGCTGGTTGAGCTTCAACAGTCTTAGGATTTACTGCCTGAAAAAACCATGCTGGAGTTTGTGCATGCCAAGCTAAAGTATGTCCCCATACTTTTAACCCATTTTTCTCACACCAATCAACCATTGCATCGGTTGTTTTGAAATTATAAATATCTTCCGATGGGTGAATTGGCTGTGGTTTCATGCAATTTTCCGGAGTAACAATGTCGTATTGCGCTTTAATATTTGCCTGATAAGCATCATTATTCGATGTAAGATCATCAGCACAGCCAATAAGAAATTTTCCAGCAAATGCTTCTTTTAGTGACTTCTGCGACAACGTTTTGTCCTGGCTATATATAGAGACACCTAAAATCTCCATCAGGATAAAACCTGCGATAATAAATTTTTTCATCATAATATATTAATTTAGTTAATTCACATAATCATTAGACAATTGTATTTTTTCAATAGTCTTGTGTTTTTAATTCTAATTCTTCAGTTTTAAAACTGGCATCGCCATTCTTAATTTGTTGCTCGGTGCAAAAGAACAGAAACAGTAATCAAACAGCTCGCACTAAATAAAATAGTTGTTTTTTAATTTCATGTTTTTTTATTATTTAGTAGAAAATTTCCACCAATCAAAGTTGAATAATTCACGTCCTGCTGTAATATTTTGTCCATTAAAACAAAGGTAAACATCATGTTTTCCAGTTACTTCCTGATTAAGTTTTGAAGTAAATGTTTTAAAAACCTCCCATCCTCCTGTACGAGGAAGTTGAATAGAGGAAATAATTGGTCCAGTTACACTATCAAGTCTAACTTCTAAAATACCTCCATCAAGTCCTGCTGCCAAAGAAGCAGAGAATGATTTAGGTGAATGCGTTCCAAAATCGACCTCTCTAACTTTTGTATAACCTTTTAAACGGGTACCAGATACATAAACACCAATTTTTTTATTCTCAGATATTGAGCATTTTTGTGACCAAGCCATTGTCTCTGCTTCAACGCGTTCATAAGGGTTAATTTTCCCTATCGGTTTAACTCCTTGTTCAGAAATAGAAACTGAAGGAATTGTTCCGTCAGAATTATATATAAATTGTTCAACGCAGGAAGATCGTCCATAACTTCCTCCACCTGGTAATAATCCTGTATGATAAAAAAGATACGAGTTTCCTTTGTACTCAATAGCTCCACCATGATTAGTAAAACTATTTGTTTTCTGATTCTCCATTATTTTTCCTTGATATTTCCATGGTCCAATTGCAGAATTACTCGTAGAATAAGAAAGGCTCTCTCCTCCTTTACCCATTCCTGCATACATCATATAATAGATGTTGTTTCTTTTATAAAACCAAGGACCTTCTACAAAGGTATCTTTATTAGGATTTTCAATGCTTTTATTGCCTCTGAATCCCCCAAAAGTATCTACATTAAGTGGTAGGGTTACAATATCTCCAGAATAAGAAATCATATTTTTATTTAACTTTACATAAAATAAACTTCCATTGCCCCAATAAAGATATGCTTGACCATCATCATCTATCGATACAGTGGGATCAATATTAGACCAACTTCCAGTGGTAATTAATGGTTTACCAATCGCATCTTTGAAAGGCCCTGTTGGTGAATCTGATACAGCCACTCCTATCGCCATATCATTTTTTGTAGTTTGAGCGCAGATATACCAGTAAAATTTGCCATTACGTTCGATACATTGAGAAGCCCATGCTCGATCACGTGCCCACTTAAAAGATTCTAAGGAAATGGGACTTCCATAATCAGTCCAGTTTACCATATCAGTAGTAGATAATACACGCCACTTGGTCATGTAATAAAAATCAAAACCAGGAATATCATCCCCCACGTAAGCATAAAGGGTACCGTTATGAACCATTGGTGCCGGATCAGGACTAAAGTGTGTTTGAACAATCGGATTTTGTGCCTTACTCAAAAAGGGGAAAAGTAATACCAATATGGTAATGGCCGCTATTTTTTTTAACATTGCGTAATTCATATAAAGTTCTTTTATCTGTATTATTTAAGATTTTTAATTCTAAATAGGTAAAAATTTATAAAGTTCTACTCCATGTGCAGGTATTGCTACTTGGGATACCATCCCTGAGTGGCAGTACTCAAATCCAATTGATCAAGCCATAAAATTTGCCCATTTAGTGATAGCAGTCTAAAATTAAAATAAGTTAATCGTGTATGTAAAAGAAGTAGGCACAGCAAAAACCTGATATTCTTCAAGTGGTTTAGGTCCGCAACTAGCAGATCCTACACCTAATGTTTTAGTAGAAAGACAAAATACAGTTGAAGTACTTGCTGGTAAATCAATTTTATATTCTACCGGATGCATTTGCTCATCAGTATGAGGAAGCGCCGCCACCTGCATCAATTTCTCATCTGCTTTTACCATCAATGAAGGTATCTCTTTACCACTTAATTTTGCCCAACTAACCTCTTCATGATTCCCACGTTCCATTGGTTTTTCATATTCATATTGTTCATTTACACCTAATTCGTAAAGGCCTACTTCAGCAGAACTCTTGCGATCTGAATAATTTTCGAATGGTCCTCGACCCAAAAATGTCATCCGATCTAGTTTCTTGTCCAATAACATTCGCACCCCTATTCGAGCCAAATTAATGCGGAAACCTACAAATTGAACATCATTATCCACTTTTATAGAGCCATCTCCTTTAATTAAATAAGTCGCAGTATGATAAACTCCAAAACCTTCTTTACCATCTGCCTTTGTTGTAGCCGTTATTTTCACTGAAGCCTTGTCAATAACTTCTACTTTAAAATCCACCGGTTTATATTGAAGTGTAGTTACTCCATATTTTTCCCATTGTCTGTAAGCCCAGTCATCGTCATTACGGTGAGAAGCACGCCATAAATGCAATTTAGGAGCACCATCAACTGTTAAGAGATTAATGCCATCCTTAGTTAACTGACTCATGAAGCCGGTTTTCTTATCAAAACTCACAGAGAAATCTTTTCCTGAAACAATTGCCGATTGATTATTCTGCACCAATTTTACTGGTTGGGTTACTTTTGATTCTGCCACTGGAAGAGTATTTACGGGAAGTTTAAACTGTTCTGTGGCTACTTCAAAACCTTTATCAGCCCAAAGTGTTTTTTCCTTTTGCTTATATGAAATACGTAAATAATATACTGATCCGGCTTTAGGATGCTCTATTTTATAAGGAATAGTTGCCGTAAAAATTCCTTTTGTCCAAGTGGGACGCATTCTGCTAATTTTTCCATTATCAATTTCTTTTCCATCTTCGGATAAACTCCAAGTGGCATCAAAACCTTCCAAGGAGATAAACTGGTATTTATTCTTAATTTGAATTCCTCCACTAACTGGATCGGTGAGTTTTGTATCAATCCACTGGAATGCTTTTTTCATTTCAGGATAATGTGGTTTTACATTTTTCCCTTCGGTAGCACGATCATAAGAAATCACTCCTTTATGAATAAAATAATGGTCATTTGGATTTTCGCCAAAACCACCTCCATAAGCCAATATTGGATGATTGGGGTCACGCTTATTCCATAATGCCTGGTCTTGAAATTCCCAAATAGCACCACCTAAAATTTCAGGATTTTCATCAAAAACTCGAGAGTATTCATCAAGAGAACCCATGGAATTAAACATGGCGTGTACAAACTCACAGATATAAAAAGGTTTAGTCATTCCCCAGTTTTTTACCATATCCACATAATCAGCAGCACTGCCATACATGCGTCCTTCAAAATCTGAAGGATTATTTTTGCCAATACCAAAACGTTCGTAGTGTACAAATCGGGTATCATCAATTTTTTTCACTTCAGCCATAGCTGCTTTTAAATTCGTACTCACTCCCCCTCCTTCATTTCCTAATGACCAGATAATTACTGATGGATGATTTTTAAAATTTTCAACATTAGCCACATTACGATCAATTATAGCTGCTTTTATTGTCGGTTCTTCATCAAATCTTGTATCATAACCATGGTATTCCATATTAGCTTCTGCAACTAACCAGATTCCCCATTCGTCACACAATTCATACCAGCGTGGGTCATTGGAATAATGACTCGTACGGATATGATTGCAATTTCCTTGCTTAATAACTTCCAAATCACGTATCATTTGCTCTTCGGTAACTGCATGACCTACATCTGACCAATGCTCGTGACGATTTACACCTTTCAATTTAATTGGTACACCATTAGCCATAAAAACCCTTCCTTTGATTTCTACCTTGCGGAAACCTATTTTTGATGAAAGTATTTCTCCTTCAGAACTTGTTAATACAACTGTATATAAATTAGGCGTTTCAGCAGTCCATTTTAAGGGATTAGCTACTTTAATTTTCACATTTAAAGATTGTTCAGTATTGGATTTTAGTGCAGTACCACTTGCACTTGCTTTGGCTATTTCTTTACCCTCTTTGTCGTAAAGTGTAGCCGTGAAGGTTTGCGCTTTTCCAGTTTTATCACTGTAATTTTTAATTTTGGCAGCTACGTCTAATGTTGCATCTTTATAATCTTTATCCAAATCTGTTTTTACAAAAAAGTCACGAATATGTACCTGAGGAGCGCTCCAAAGGGTCACATTACGAAAAATTCCGTGCAAACGCCACATATCCTGATCTTCTAACCAGGTGCCTGAACTGTATTGATATACTTCAACAGCAATTATATTTTTACCCGGTTTTAGATATTTGGTAAGGTCAAATTCGGCTGCATTACGACTATTGACACTAAAGCCTACTTTTTCACCATTTATCCACAAAAAGAAGGCACTATCAACACCATCAAAAGTGATGAAATTACGACGTCCTTCCCATTCAGCAGGAACCGTAAATTCTCTGCGGTAACTTCCCACAGGATTTCGTTCCTTATAGGATGTATACCATTTCTCGGGTTCACTCATTACATGTGGAAAATCTTTTTTGATTGTATAACCTAAATTTCTGTAAAAAGGTGTTCCATAACCTTTTACTTCCCAGTTAGAAGGCACAGCAATTTCTTTCCAACCAGATACATCATAATCAGACTTATAGAAATCGACAGGACGTTTTTCAGGCGTTGGAACCCAATTAAATTTCCAATCCCCATTAAGACTTTGAGAAAATGATGAAGCATGCCGTTTGGTTACCAACGCTTCTTTCAAATTGGCATAAGGCATTAATGTAGCGTGATAAGGCTCTTTGTTTATTCCGAGTAATTCGGGATTTTCTATTTCAGGTGGAATTGAGGCTCCTGCTACAGTAGTCTGAGCCTCAATCTTATTTATAAAAAATATTGAGACTAACATCAATAGTAAAAAAGCATTTTTTTTCATTGGTATATAATTTTATCTATTTTACTTAATATTTATATTTATAACTTTCAATTTTTATCATCAGATTTGAAATCTACAAGCCATACACCCTTTTTAATTTAGAATGTCTTTGATCTTATAGGTAAATATAGTTACTGCAAATAATAGGCTTCAGCAAAAGCCTTTATGCAAAAAACCATCTATTGTTTTGTAAAATCCCAAACTTGACCTATTGTAGTTCCTCCTTTGCCATCTTTAACAACAACATACCAATAATACTTTGTTCCAGCTGATAAAGAAGATACTTCATAAGTAGCAGTAGATAAGTCTGAAGCTACTTTTTGAGTAGGTGGATTTGAAGTTCCTAAATACACATCATATAACAAATTATCATTATCTGCATCTACTGCTGTCCAACTTAAAGTTGTTGAACTTCCGGAAATACTCGAATGCAAAACCGGCGTCTTTATTTCTGGAATAAACGGTAAATGGTTAACTATTCCCTGATTTTCGGTAAAAAAAGTATATGCCGAAGTATATTCACCTGTTTTATTTTTAGAATCAATTGCTTTTACCCGCCAATAATAAAACTTTCCCTTCTCTAAAGACAATGACTTACTCAACATAGTAGTCGTTGAAGTAACTACATTTTTAGTGAAAGCATTATCTGTAGCAACATCTAGTTGATAAGTAATCGCATCATTTTGAGCATCAGAGGAAGCATTCCACTTAAATTCAACTACATTATCTATACAAACCAAATTATTTGTTGGATAAACTAAACCTGGAATAGTTGGTGGAGTTTGGGTATCCTCCTCATCTCCACCACTACTACATGAAACCAATAGGATCAAACTCAAGATAAATAAACTTATTTTTTTCATATCGCAACTACTTTTTAATAATTTTAATTGTTTCTATAGGATTCGATTGAATTTTAACAAAATAAACACCTGTTGGTTCTTTTCCTAAATCTAAATGCACTTTGCCATTTTCAATAGTGTAAACCGATTTAGAAATTAAAATTCCATTTACAGTATAAATTCCTATTTCTACTGAGTTGTCATTCGTAGGTAAATAAATATCAAATGGACCAGGTGTAGGATTTGGAACTGCTCTCACTAAATCAAAAAGTGTAATGGTTTTAGCTAATATTCCTTCACATAATTTTGAAGTTGAAACCTCTAGCACATCTCCAGAATTTACCGCTACATCAAAACTCGTATTATTAGTTTCAAACTGAGTTACACCATTAATTGTTACCTGATATGGAGCGGTTCCCGATTCAATTTCAACGTGTAATTTATCCGATGAAGAACTTGTTTTTCCGGTTATAGCTGCACTTGCAGGAATTACAATAGAATAGTATTGTTTAGAGCCTGTCCCTGAAGCCTCAATACATACATCATAAGTACCAGGATTTAAATTATTTAAAGCTAAAATTTTATTTGTAAAAGCTTTAGGGGTTCCGTTAACAGTTGCTGAATAAGTCAAATTCTGACTGGCAGTGATTGTTATTTGACCATTATTTTTATTTGGACAACTTTCGCCAACAACTTCAATAGAATAATTTGTTGATCCTAAAGCTAAGCATCCATTAGTATCAACTGCCTGACCGCTAGGTGTATTTGGACAAATATCCACACTATTTTTAACACCATCGCTATCATCATCCAATTGACTCTGAGCACATCCACCAGCATTTACAGTTTGACCTAATGGAGTATTAGGACAAACATCTGAATTATTTGGAACTTCATCTCCATCACTATCTAACTGATTATCTGAACAACCCGTAGCATTTACAATTTGACCTGATGGAGAGTTAGGACATGTATCTATATTATTTGGAACCCCATCTGCATCACTATCATCTGAAATATCAAATTTGAGAGGAAGAACTTCTGCCGTATATAAATTTTCGGAAGTAATATATGCTGTAAATGGATTCATATCTGAAAGAGAAAAAGTTGTTACAGTATAAAATCCCGAAACACCATTAACTGTTTTAAAAACATAACTTTTCACAGGAGATTTGTGGCTGATATACACAGGCACAAAATTATTTACTATGAGATTTTTAGGAGTAGAAACAGCTCCACTTCCTGTAAAAGTAAACGTTCCGTTTCCACTAATTAAAACAGGCGTGTTAGCAGGAATAATTCCGTTTTTTATTGATGTACAAGAAACATCTGCAGATGATGAAACCATATTATAGGCAGTAACACCTGTGGGAATTGATGCTTCAAAAGGTAATGTCAAAGTTCTATACCCTGCAAAAACTCCAGTATAAGTAGCTGAAGTGGTATTAAAATTAAAAGGTACACTAAAATCACCACTCTGATCAGTAAGAGAAAGTAAATTTGCATTGTTGTTTGCAATAACATTCGTTGTAAGACCTGTATAACCTTGAGGTACATAATAAATACTGTTCTTATTTGCTGCTGATTGATACAAATTTTTACTTTGGGGAATTGCTGTTACATTACGCAGATCGAGAGAAGTACTATAGCTACTGGTCAAAGCATCCAACAAGTTACTATCATCATCGGAATAAACTCCTGAGAATTTCGAAGTTTTTTCATTACCAATATTCAAATAGACATCTCCAAAATTCATGGTAAGTACCGAACTATAATTGGAATTTGTTAGGCTAATAATTCCTTTAATACCATCAGTTAATGTTGCTGTTGAAATATCTAAAACAATGTCAAAACTTCCAGCAGCTGGAAAAGTCACTCGTCCATAATTTTTACTCTTTACTGTTCCGGCTGCATTAACATATATAAGTGTCGTATTATCAGAATAGCGATTAGAGACAGATGTTGCACTATTGACATGCATTATTAATTTGTTATATCTATCATCCAAAGCAATATAACCATTTGTTGCGTTATTGTTAGAACTGAATAAAGGATTTGGATTCGACCAGGTTTTAGTTTGTCCACTGATTTTATAAGCAGTTCCAAATGTAGCATTAGAAGTTTGCTGAACATCAATTTTATTATAATGGATATCTTCCCCAATCATATCAGATTGTAATCTCTCGCTATTTTTATTAAAAATAAAAGTCATAACACTAGAAGCATCTACAGTTACTACAGGACGAAAAATTTGTTCATTATAAGCAAGATTAGAAATGGTATAGTTACTTGTAGCATTTGTAACTATTTTTGTTCCTGAAACGGTATAAAATGGTAAATCTACTGTTAAAGTTGAAGGTGTAGATGCAGTATTATATACAAATAAAACAATTTTATTTCCATCTTCAGAAATATATGAAGATCCTTTTAAAAGACCTTCATCTGTCCATATAGCATTGATTCTGGTCTTTCCGGTAACATTTTTAGCTAATTGCTGAAGAACATATCCTCTTTTAGTAATTTCACCATCAACAGAACCATTAGTTCCATCCCCCATTAACCCATAAAAACGCTTTGTGGCATAATGAATCCAGGCATTAATATTACCCAATAATGCATCATTTACACTTTTAGCAAAAGAAAAACCATCTGTATTCCAATCAAAATCTCTTGGCGTAGTTCCACTAGAAGAATTCCAATTGATAAGATACTCTGTCTGCCAGATTTGTTTGTTATAATTTTGAAATTGCTTATAGACAGACTGCATTCCACCGTACTGATGTCCTCCATATACTTCAAAATTAGCCATTACTTCAGGCTTTAAAAAAGCATTTGCATAATTATCCGAAAAACCAACACTCTCAGGTGCGATTACTTTACAATTAATAAGATGTCCATAGTCTTTCACAAAAGTAGCAATCTGATCCGGAGTCCATATACATCCATGATATAATGCCTTCTCATCCGGTTCATTTTGTACAGAAATATAATCCAACTCTATACCGTTATTTTTAAGATAAGTCACAAAATCATCCAGATATAAAGCATAATCCATATAATGTTCAGGCTTTAAATATCCTATCTGTTGCACACCATCAGCATCTACGTACACTGCATTAATATGATTATTAGTTTTCCATTCTGCTGGCATTGTCCAAGGACTCGCGAAAATGGTAAGTCCCATAGATTTTGCAAGTTGTGCAGTAGCCAACACAGAACTCCAACCACTCTTATTTTCAGGAATATACAGTCGCATAATAGTATAACCTGCCCCACTATTTACTCCCCAAACTTTTTGAATTTCTGCTGTCGACATATGATTATAACCAAATTGTGGACTATTTACAAATCCACCAAATCCGGTAATTTTTTGATAAGCTGTATTCTTGTCAATTCTGACTTTTGGATTCTGTGCAAACCCCAGACCGCAAAAAATTATACCCACAATAATTGCAAGTTTTATTTTAATTGTTTTCATAACGGTAAAATTTATGATATATGTAAATGGGTAGTTAGTAGTTAGTTATTTTCTAATAAAAAAATACAATTGAAAAAACGGTGATTAGGATTAGTATTTCACAAAACAACTATAAAAAAAAAATATGTTTTAAGGAACAAAGGTTAGTAGTATTTTTTGATCAATAGAACAAGAATACTTTTTGCGTATCAATATTTCAAAACTTCTGAAAAAGCAATCATAAACCTTATTAAATCTCAAAATTTGAAATTATTTTTTTAGATCAAAATATTGAATATCCAACTATAACTGAAATTTTATTATAATCTGAAGAGTACATTTTATGTTTACTTAAAATATTGGAATTAGAATGATATCTCATTTCGACACTATATTTGTCTTTAAACTTATAACCTATTGCTAATCCAAAATTACTTGAACGACTAATTTCTAATGGAAAATAAGCTGTCTCTGCATTACTATTGTTGCCAATTCTTTTAGACTCAATACTTGAATCAAATATTATTTACACTTTAAAATAAAGAGGAGTAATTAAGCTATGTAAACAGACTTGACTGGCGCAAAGATGAAGAAATGAATATTAAACTAAACTCAAAAAAATATCGGCTAAGAAATTCTTAGCCGATATTAAAATTAAAATTTAAGATTACGGAGCTAATGTAGCTGAAAATTGCTCCATAACAACACCTCTGTTTCTCATTACTAAAGTATCCTTAGTTTGTGTTGTAATACCTTTGCCCGGATGAGTGATAGTGTAATCTAAGTAAAGAACATCTCTGTCAAGACCTCCAAAACTTTGTTTTTCACCTTTTTTAACAAACTTACCTGAACCAGTCGCCGTATAGGTCGAAGGATCAGAAGAAGTAACTGTACAATTGTTATCCTGATCAAAACTCAAATTTAAGACACAGTTGTAATTTTGTGCAGGATTTGCATTATCCTGTAGTACTATTGGGAATCTCAAAACATTTAAAGATTGAGTAGTCAATGGAAAAACCCATTTTTGAGAATCAGCAGCAGATGCATCATAAGTTACAACATCCACTGGACGTCTAACAACATTAGCTACTCTATTTCCAGAATAAACATCTCTACCTCTTCTAAGATATTGACCATGCCATGTATTAATGTATTTTACAGCATACAAAACATAATCTTTTGCACGAACATCCCAAAGTCCTCCATTAAGCCTTCTAGGTTTAGAACCAAGAAGAATTGGTTTCCCCTGTAAAATTGTATCAGCATTAGTTACTGTAGTCATCAATAAAGGAATCACATAATTATTAGCTGTTGCTAAAGGATCTGCAAAAAAAGCATCCGTTAACTGCACTTGTACTCCTCCAGAAATAGTACCTTTCTTAATAATTATTTGATCAGATGCTAAAGTGTAATAATTTCTTGGCATAGCACGTATGGCTCTGGTGGTTCCGGTGAAATTATAACCCACAGGAATAGTATCGGCTATTTCAATGTTAATTATTCGGTCTTGTTTGTTATCATAAACTCCACCTAACGCACACATAATTTCGCACTTACCCTGAAGATCTAAAGTATTATCAAAGATATCTTCTCCAAAAGTTATTGTTCGCACAGGGAACTGGTAAGGAAAATACACTGCTGAATAATCATAATCGGGAAATGATATTGAATCATTGGAACATCCTACAATGGATGTCAATATCAATAAAAATAAAATTAGTTTTTTCATAATTTTTGTTATTAAGTATATTTCTAATTATTCCAAAGGTCATTTTGAAGCAAATTAGTAAATTTTAAAGTTTCCAAATATGGAATTGGTCCATAATACATATGGTTTTGATAAGCTCTATTTTCAACAGTTGTTGGTGCGCTGTAAATAGGTGCCGCTAATGTACCTGAAATTGTAATACCTCTGGCTGGTTCAGTTAGTTTTGTAAATGGAACTTTCCAACGGCGTAAATCCCAAAAACGGAATCCTTCAAAAGATAATTCTAAACGACGCTCATTACGAATCAACTCACGCATAGCATCTTTATCATTTTTAATAGATTCTAAATACGGATCTGTATTTAAACCCATTGCTCTTTTACGAATAACCTTAATTATATCATAAGCAGTATAACCATAACCTTCTGGATCTGAAACTGATCCCCAGGCTTCGTTAGCTGCTTCAGCATAATTAAGATACATTTCTGTATAACGAATACGAGGTCTGTAATGAAGTTGAGTATTTCTTCCTTGTGGATTATAATTCACGTCTTGTCTTAACAATTTTCTCATATAATAACCTGTACGAGTAGAAGTTAAAATCTTGTTTACAGGGTCTTGAGTACCAGTTGCCATGTTAATTTGAGCATTAGTAACTCCCGCTGTTCTTCCGTGATAATTTACAAACTCAGCCAAACGAGGATCTCTGTTTGCATAAGGATTATTTGCATTATAATTAGCAGAAGGATGTGTTATTGGATAACCGTTACTTGCATAGAAAGCATCTACAAAATTTTGAGTTGGATTCACACGACCACTACCAAACAAAGAAGGAGGAAAATGATCACGCTCTAAATCATTATTATTTGAAGTTCCTGCTCTCCATAAAACCTCTGGAGGATTAGATCCCGCAGTCAATCCATTAATTTGTGATGTATTTCTGTACCATGCAATACCACTATTAAAATCAGTAGGCAATCCTGTTAAACCTCCTTTGAAGGCAATAACTTCAGCAGCATATTTAGCCGCATTTGCCCATGTCTCACTTGAACCATTGGCAGTACCATCAGCAAAAGCAGGACTAGCTGCCAATAAAGCAGTTTGCGAACGAATTGCTTTTACAATGATACCACTTACTAAACCTAAATATCTTAAGCCCATAGCTCTATTGTAAGATCCAACTGAGGGGTTAATCGAACTGTAAAAAGCCGGTATATCAGACACATTAGCAATATCTCTGTAGTTAAGAGGCAAACGAACTGCTGCACTATCTACATCTTTATAAATTTGTGTTACACAGGCATTAAAATCCTGACGTGGAACATTAAAATCAGAATCCTTATTCAGTACCTCTGAATAGATAGGAACTCCCATTAATTTTCCGTTTACCCAACCTGCATGTGACTGCAACAAATTAAACATAAAAAGAGCACGCAAGCCATAAGCCTCTCCTTTAATACGCTCTTTAAACAATTTATCAATAATTGGATCGTCGGCAAAAGTCATTTTGTCTGCTTCAGTCAAAACAATATTCATATATTGTATTCCTGAAAAACAAGATGACCAGCGATCAGCAGCATTACTTGATGCTGTCCATTGCCCTGTTGCTAACCTCAAAAAACCATTAGTCACATCATTACTTACTGCATCATCAGTAGCTACTTCACTAAAATTGTAGCCATTAGTAGGAATCCTGGTATAACCCTGGGTCAGTAAACCTAAACCAAAATTAGGCTCATTATAGGTCGAACTTTGGTCGCGAATATTCTCTTCCGCTGGATCTATAACATCTGTACAGCCAACAAATAAGATGGAGAGAATTAAAATTACAAATATGTTTTTATTCTTAATCATTATTTTAAGTTTTTTAATTAAAATGCTGCTGTTAAACCCATACTAAAAACTCTCATTTGTGGGTAACCTGTGAAACTGGTTTCCATGTGTTTTCTTTCCTTAGAAATTAACAACAAATCGTTACCATTGATGTAAAACCCTACATTACTTATAAAAGTACCTGCTAGATACTCTTTTGGTAAGTCATAAGACAATTGAACTCTGGCTAAATTAATTCTATCATTTTTAAACAACCAAAAATCAGAATTTCTATAATTATTATTTCCGGCAGTAGTTGTCAACCTCGGGTAAGTAGCAGTTTCAGCCGTTTCAGGTGTCCAACGGTCACGTAGAGCAGCAGAATACTTCGCATTTACACCAGCAGTTGGCCAATAATAGGATCCGTTTTTTAATCCTACAGAACCACTTGTTCTATTAGCCAAAACAAATAATGAGAAGTTTTTCCATTTTGCGGTTACATTAAGACCCAAAGTTAATGGAGAACCTGAAAAACCTTGACGTCCTAAATAGACCTGATCATTATTATCAACTAAACCGTCATCATTGACATCAACATATTTAATATCCCCTGCTCTAACGTTACCAAAAGCAGGTGTTGGATAATTGTTTTCAATAATATCTTGTTCAGTATAGAAACCATTACTTTTTAATCCCCAAAGTGCATCAATAGGCATTCCTTGACGTTTTTGATAAGCTTCTTCAAATGTAATATCGTTTCTCAGGTCAGCATCTGCTTTGTAATAAGTAGCTACCATACCTACATTCAAATCAACTTTATTCATTCTTTTATTGAAAGATATACCTAAATCAAAACCTTGACGGTTATCTGCATTGTAATTAACATAAGGAACAAAAGATGATGGAGAAGGAAATTGTCCTGCCATAAAACTAGGATAAAGATTGACATCATTAATTGGAATACCAGTCAACTTATGAACAAAGTACGAGGCACTAAACTGCAAACTATTTTTAAATAAAGAACTCTCTAGCCCAAAACTGATTTCTTTTCTTTTTTGGTACGTTAAATCAGGATTACCTACTCTTTGAATGTCTGTAGCTCGTAATTGACGACCTTCCTGCCATGAAAAATAAGCTCCATTATTAGTACTGTAAACATCTCTGTCTAAAAAGTAAGCACCATTGCCAGTTATAAGAGATTCAAAATCTAAATCCGTATTCAAAATACCGGCACTGGCAGTTAATTTTAAATCATCAATAAAAGTAGCATTAGCTAAAAATTCCTCATTACTAATTCTCCATCCAATAGAAGCTGTTGGAGAAAAAGCTCCGCGATTACCCTCTGCAAATCTTGCAGAATGTACCTGGTTTGCTGTAAAATCCAGGTAATATTTCTGCTTAAAATTATAAGCTGCCTGAAAACCTAAATTAGCACTACCAATAGCATGATACACCTGTGATTCAGCAAGCTTATAGCCGTGTGCTACGAGCATACTGGATAGATTATGTACTTTATTAAATGTATTTTTATACTTAAAAGCTCCCGAAAAAAACAAGGTTTGACGTTGGTAAGATCCTTCTAATGTTCTGGAGTTATTATTAACGTTAGTACCTACTTGGTTAAGCTCCGTAATTTTATCTCCTGTCCATGTTGGTACATAAATAGCATAAGTATTATCAGAAATATTCTGCGCGTAAGAAGTATTGTAATCAATGGCAAACTGAGTATCAAAAGACAAGCCCTTTAACACTCTGGCTAAATCAAAATTGATAGTGGCATCAAACTGGTATTTACGAGTTGTAGCTTGTCTTGTACCTCTGGTATAGATATCCGCAAAAGGATTGGTTGCCTGTGTTTGAGTACCTCCCAGAATATATTGACCATCAATAATAAAAGGATTACTACTTAAACGTGCTTGTGAGGCAGCATCTAAATCTCCTAAATAACTCAATGGTATTAAAGGTGCTATCAAATTAGGTCTTAAAGTAGCAGCAGCTCCCCAAAAATTACCCTGTGCTGTTTCATTATCATAAAAAGTAACATTAGTATTAATCTTGGTACTAATCATGTCATTTATCTTAATGTCCAGATTTCCTCTAACATTAAAGCGATTTTCCCCTTCCTTTTTACCATTTCCTATATCAAGTAATGAAGTAGAATTGAAATTTCCAATGTTAACATAAAATTGTGCACTTTCAGTTCCTCCAGTATATTCTGTAACAATTTCTGAACGTGTTGCAAATTTATTCACATTCTTAAAAGAATAAAAGTCAAGATCCGGATAACGAAACGGATTAGAACCTGATGCGTAATTAGCTATTTCTTCATTAGAGTATAAAGGAGCAATACCATCATTTCCTAAAGCCTCATTAAAAAGAGTCATATACTCTGCCGAACCTAAAAATTCTGCATAACGTTTAGGCACATAAAGACTATGATTTAAACGTACATCAAATTTGCTCTTCTTAGCAGTACCTCTTTTAGTAGTGATGGAAATCACCCCTTTAGCAGCACGGCTTCCATATAAAGCTACAGCAGCAGCACTTTTTAAGACTGTAATGTCATCAATTTCAAATGGCATCACATTGAATTCATCACGAGGGACTCCATCAACAATAACCAATTTACTATTCATTCCCCATATATTACCATGATAGCCAGGAATAAAACTAGCCAGATTGTCTAAACTGGAAATTGAATAGTTAGTGTTGAGCATTCCTGCAATGTTTACATTAGAAACACCACCAAGAATGTCAGCCTTATCCACTTTATTAAAAGCAACATTAACCATATTAGAATTCTCCGCTTGTAAAACTATAGTCTTCAAATCAGATTTCACCTGAACAGTACTCGTTTTATATCCAGGTACTTTTATCAACAAAGAACTATTTACGTTTGCAGACAATGAAAACTCACCTGAATCATTAGCTGTTACAGTTTGATCATTATCATCTACTATAATAGCACCCGGTATATTATTTCCTTTGGTATCAAGCACAACGGCAGACACAAGTATCTTGTTATCTTGTGCACTCATTTTCAATGAAAAAAGAGTGTGTATTGCGCATATAAAAAAAACTATTTTGATATATTTCATTATTATTTACTTTTTTTCGATTATATATTGCAATTACCAACCAGGATTTTGACCGAATTCCGGATACAAATTCGCATCAGCTCTTTTCAAAGGAAGCCAATAATGTCTTTCTGTAAAATTACGCTGCCAAACTACATACTCTCTTAAATTTTCTATCCTATTGTTTTGAGGAACATTCTTATCAGGAAAATTAAAAGTTGGAGCAGCATTGTTAGTCTCAGGAATAGAGCGATCAAAACTAATACCTGTTTTAACATTGTATGGCGACTTAATTAACAGACGCCAACGACGTAAATCATTGAATCGATGCCCTTCATAAGCCAGCTCAACTGCACGCTCACGTCTAACCTCAGACATAAAACTCTCAGCAGAAGTAAGAAATATTGGAGCAACGCCAGGTAGAGGATTTCCGTTTGGTAATAGGACACGATTTCTTACTTTATTAATAGCATAGACCGCATTCTGACTAAAAGTTGTCGAAGTAGCATTAACATTATTATAACCCATAGCCACTGATTCTGCATACATCAAATATACATCAGAAAGACGCATCCAAGCCGTATGTACCTGATGCCTGTTGTATGCATTATCATACTTATTAAAACCAAGAGGGTTAAATTTCATCATTAAATAACCGGTATTACTACCCGTATTAGTTGCTCTGTAATTTCCTCCGGTATAAAGATTAGCATAAACAAAATTTTTGGCTGCCGCTGCAGTACTGTTTACCATCTTTTGAGTATCAATACCAAAATTGATGTAAAAACGAGGATCTCTGTTTTTCCATGGATAATGAACATCATAAGCAGAACCCTGATCACCTGGGACATCTGCTTTACTGGCACTATTGATAGGTAAACCAGTATCCATACCAAAATAATTCACATAATTTGCAGTAGCATACTGCGACCAGCTTCTGTCTTGTAAAACACCACCTGCACATAAATACTGCTTGTTAGTAGATTGATCTGTACCACCCCAGTTAGGTCCTCTAAAAATAGCTTCATTATAAACAACATTATTAACTGTAGCACTACCAGGCATTCTACCTCCTTGACCATTGGTCATGTAATTTTCTGAATATTTACTCCAAGGAATTAAGCTGTACTGACAAGCACCCGATTCAGAAGCTTGTAACAAAATACCAAAGGCATCAGCCGCTTTTTTGCAATATTCTGCATTATAAGCATCCGCACCACCTGAAGATAAATTCATCAAAGGACTTCCTGCGTACAAATAATTTTTACCTAAATAGGCAATAGCCATCCACTTATTAATTCTAAGTTCATTTTTACCTTGAGTTAGCTGACCTGCTTGTACTGCATCCCAATTGCTTGGTAATAATTCATACGCTTTTTGAAAGTCCTCAGCAATCTTGTCAGCAGTTTGCTGATAAGTCAAACGAGGTAAAGTTAAAACTTCATCTGATGGAAGAACATAATCAATATAAGGCATTCCACCCCAATAGGTAATTAAATGCATGTGGAACCAAGCTCTGAAAAAATACAATTGACCGGCGATTATATTTTTCTCTTCAGGTGTAGCATCAACCATCTTATCTAAATTTGCAAGACCAATGTTAGCTCTTCTTATTCCATACCAAGCACCAACCCAAAGTGACTTGGATCTTTTGTTATTATCAGTACTAAAGTTATCCGTATTTTGATCTAAAAAAGAACCTCCGTTTCCAAAACCTCCTCTTTGCCAAGCCCAGTAGTTCCCTAAATCAACTTGCCAAATCCAGGCTCCTTGATTAGTTGCATTTTGTTGCCACATTTCTTCTTCTCCATTATTGAAAAAGTTGTTATCATCACGATTACAAAAACTTGGAACACAGTTGTATAACTCCTCAGTAAACCCTTGGAAATTCACAAAGTTTTTGTAAGCATCCTCAGGATTAACTAAAGATGCAGGTGCAACATCTAAATAATCAGTACAGGAAGAAGTACTACCTGCAAGAAAAAAGAAAAGCCCACAATACAAAATTATCTTATTATATATTTTCATTTTTATTGTATTTTATAATGTTAATCTAAAACCTAAATTTACACGTCTTACTGTAGGATAAGCTATCCCTCCATTATCAACCTCTCTGTCATCGGGTGTTTTAGTCCACAAGAACAGGTTATTACCATTAGCATAAACACGTAAGGATTCAAGACCAATAGACTTAACCCAATTTGAGGTGAAATTATAAGCAATTTCCGCATTCTTCAAACGAATATAAGAACCATCATACACATAACGTGTTCCCCAGCTATCACCATTTAATGTATTATTTAATCTTGGTACAGGCGAATCCGCATTAGTATTATCTTTCGACCAATAGCTTCCTTCTTCAAAAACATTATTAAAATACGCTAGAGAAAAAGTTGAAATTGGCACAGAACGCATTACATTACTTACACCGTAAAATTGAACCATAGCTGAAAATCCTTTCCAGTCTACACCAAGAGTAGCATTGTAGGTATTTTGTGGATTACTAGGATAGCCATATCGTACTCTATCAGTATCCCCATTAATTATACCATCTCCATTATAGTCCATTATTCTGTAATTTCCAGGTATCTTGAAGTCGTTTGTTTCAAATGCTGTACTTCCATACAACTCATCCCAGGTATTATAATACCCCTGATCAATCATATATCTACCTTGATTAACAGCATAACCTGCTCTCTTCATATAGTCTGGCAATAGCCCAGGATCATCTCTAAATATAACCCTGTCTTTAGCATGAGTCAAAGCAAAGTCAGCCCACAAGCGAACATCATTAGTAAGTCTCTTACTAAAGTGTAATTCGAACTCATATCCATTTACCTCCATAGCTCCTAAATTTACCCTTGGAGGAGTAAATCCAAAATAAGGAGGCATAGCTCTGTCAGAACCATTCAAAAGAATATCTGTTCTGTAATCATTAAAAATATCAACACTACCTGATAGTAACTTATCGAAGATAGAAAACTCTACACCAAAATTCTTTTTAGTTACATTCTCCCAACCAATATTAGGATTACCAATCCCAGTTTGAGTAAACCATCCATAAGCAGAACTAGTTTCACCCTCAGTAGTAGTTAATCTCGGTCTGGTAATTCCATTACCATAAGTGTCAAAATATAAGAAACGTCCACCTGAACTATCATCACCAATCGTTCCATAAGAAGCTCTAACTTTTAAATTATCTAAAAAAGTAAGCTTACTCATAAATTTCTCATTTGAAATTATCCAACCAACAGTTCCAGAATTAAAAAAACCAAAACGATAGGCAGGAGCAAATTTTTCAGTACCATTATAAGCACCACTATACTCTGCAAAATATTTGTTTTTGTAATCGTATGTTGCACGGAAAACCCAATCCTCACGATAAGATGGAATATCTGCCCCAATGCCTAACTCCTGACGTTGAAGGTTACCCATAGCGGTAACATTATGATCACCAAACTGACGTCCGTAGAATAATTGTGCCTGATATGTTAAATTACGACGCGTTCGACCGTTATCCATTGTTCCCCCATTAATTGTCCAGTCAGAAACTTCATAAAAATCAAAACCTGTAAGACCATCAGGGGCATTACGAGTCTGTGGTAGTCCAGTAAGAGGATCTATCCATTTTTCTTTAACGGTAAAGTTTTGATTATTAGCTCCTCTTTGGTTTTCAACAAAAGTATTATCTAGAGAGAAAGTAACATTTGCCGAAAGCCCTTTTATAAACATTCCTAAATCCTGCTTTAAATTAAAATCTGAAGTAATACGTGTGGTCGTTATAAATTCAGAACCTCCCAAAGATAAATTTAAAGCAGTGTTAGCACCCTGAACCTGATTTAAAGGATGGAATCCCCATGCTCCATCCGAATATTTTGGATAGTAAACATCAGGAGGTAAAGTGTAAGCTCCCTGCCACAAATACCCTTCAGATATTACCCTCCATGGCTGTTTCTTTTGAGAATAAGAACCTGCTAAATTTACTCTCAAAGTAGTAGTTTTAGACAATTGAAAATCTAAATTAGCTCTGGAATTCAATCTGTTTAAGGCATAACCAGAATCAAATCCCTTACCATTAGGTACTAAATCAACCAAGTCTCCTTCGTGTAAATAATCAACAGCGGCGAAATACTTCACCTTATCAGTTCCCCCTGTAATATTTAAATTTGCATTATGAGTCATTGCAAAGTCTTTAAACATAAAGTCCTGCCAATCAATATTAGGATAACGTTCTCTTTGTTCCTGCGTAGTTTGATTACGATAGTTATCAATAAAAGATTGCGGTCTGATATAAGACCAGCTTTCAGGTCTCTGATTCAATTCGTATTCAATTACTCTATTCTTAATAAGTAAAGCGTCATAAGCATCATATTTACCTGGTAGTTTAGAGGCTGTTTTCATTACAGAGTTGTAACCAAAATCAATTTTTG
Source organism: Flavobacterium flevense (assembly GCF_900142775.1). GTDB lineage: Bacteria > Bacteroidota > Bacteroidia > Flavobacteriales > Flavobacteriaceae > Flavobacterium > Flavobacterium flevense. The sequence goes on along the minus strand of NZ_FRCC01000006.1, from coordinate 235,070 downwards.
CTTTTCCCTCAACTCCTCTTTTAGTAGTAATTAAGATTACACCATTTGCTCCTCTAACCCCATAAACAGCGGTAGCTGAAGCATCCTTTAAAACAGAAACCGTTTCAACAGAGGTCATATCAACACTGCTAATTTCACGCTCAATACCATCAACAAGAATAAGCGGACTACTACCATTCCAGGAACTAACCCCTCTTATTATAATTTGAGGATCTTCCTCTCCTGGTTTCCCAGTAGTTTGCAAAGTGGAAATACCCGGAAGATTTCCTGTCAATGCTGCACCTAAACTAGACACCCCTCCTGTACGTTGCAAAACCTTACCTGTTGTTTGAGATATAGAACCTATAACACTAGCTTTCTTTTGCGTACCAAAACCAACTACTATAACTTCCTCTAAACTAGTCTGATCAGTTGACATCACAATATTAATCATAGATTGTGATCCTACTTTTCTTTCTATTGTTTTAAAACCAATACTGGAAAAAACTAATATAGCATCAGCTGATGGTACATTAATTTTATAATTTCCATCAAAGTCAGTAATAACCCCCAGATTAGGATTACCCTTAACAGCTACAGTTACACCTGGTATAGGTAATTTATCTTCAGAAGAAGTAATTGTTCCCGAAACAGTAATTTGTTGACTCGATTGATTATTTTTAGCAGCTGATAATGGAGAATCAATCGTAGCCTCCTTAGCTGATAATTCATTCGAAAACAAAAACTGAAACAAAACTACCATTGCCACAAAATTTACTTTTCGTGGAATTTTTATTAATTGTATTTTCATATTAATATTTTGACATTTTTTAATTTATTTACAAATTAGAATTTACCTTTTACACATAATTTTAAATTATCTAAGTTTTTTAGTAAAAAAAAACATCTATTGGCAATTTAGTTTTATGGCTTTGGTTATAAAAATCAACACTATATAAAATATAGAGGTATTTTAAGAAGAATATTACATCATAGGCTTTGGTGGTTTATTTATTGGTTAGTTAATAGAAGTTTACTGTTGGTTATTTAAATATTATTAATTATAAATCCTTTATTAAAAAAAACAATCGGTTGTGTTGTTGCTTTCAAAAATAAGTGTTCTTTAGACACTCTTAAAAATTAACACATAATTTAGAAATAAGTGTTAAGCAAATGTAAAATAAAAAAAAGAAACAAACAACCGATTGTGTTGTTATTTTTTGTTAAATATAAAAAAAAACATGAAATAAAATACATAGTATATATTAATACCATAAATACTTTAAATATACAATAAATAAAAACGTACTAAAATAGCATAAACAAAAGGCGTATTTCAAAAAACTATCTTAAAATAAAATTAATATTCAATTCTCTGCTTAATCCAGCTTGGCTTATTGATATAAAACATTCCGTCTTTATAATGCACCGGTTCAATTCCCATTTGAGGACCTTTTTCCCATTCCTCAAAAGTCTGACTATAGGGATAAGGTCTTTTTTCATCCATAAAATAATGGCAGGAATTCCATAACTGATTATCAGGTCCAATAAATAAAGCATTGTGCCCTGTTTCCTGATAAGGATCAGGAGTATCTTGAAACTTCAAATGAGAATAACCACCACCCTGGGCTAGTTCAGGGCGGTAATGTTTTTTTCTGGTGCCAAAAATAGGTTCCTGAGAAGCTAATTCCCAAGGTCCTAATGGTGATTTTGATTTTAATAATCCCACTTCATAGCCACGAGTCCAACTAGAAAAAAACATAAAATAAGTTCCCTCTCTTTTAATTACAAAAGGTCCTTCGATTCCTCCTACCATCCATTCCGGATAACCTGGCTGTTTTTTGTCCAAAAACTTTTCAATGAGAGTTGTTAATTTTCCTGATTTTAAATCAATTTTAGCCTGAAACAAACCATTACCACTACAGTACAAATAGGTTTGCCCGTCTTCATCTTCAAATAAAGTTGCGTCATTATTATATTGTGGAGTCAAAGGACCATTTACTAATTGATAAGGACCTGTAACTTTATCCGCAGAAAATAACCAAACACTATGGGTATTCATCCCTTTTGGATCCTCGGCAGTTACTTTCCCGCTGTTTACTGTTAAGTAATATTTGTTTTGAATAAAATGGATTTCGGGAGCCCAAAAACGACCATTATAAGGGCAATCTGCCGGTAACTTACTGGCATCTATTATAAATGAATGCTGCTTCCAGTTCACCATATCATCAGAAACCAGCATCCGAACTCCGGGATTGTGCCCAGTCCAAACTGGCTCCGAAGTTCCTACGCAATACCATTTATTTTCCACTTTTATAATAAAATGATCCCGCATGGAAATATTAATATCTCTGGTAATAGGATTGGTATACGTAAAAACTTTTTTTTCTGTTTGCCCAGTATTTTCTTTTAAATCCTTGGGCTTTTGTGCAAAACCAAAAGCGGTTACCAGCAATAAAATCCAACTAATAGTTAATTTATTTTTCATCTTATTTTCTTTGGTATGGACTTTCATCCATTTTTAAATGTGTCTGCTCAAAACCATCAGTATCCACAATTATTTTATAAATAACGATACCGGGATCTAGTGGTTTTATACTTAAAGTATATTCACCGTCTGAAGATTTTGGTAACTCCAAGTTTACAGTAGTTTCAATCATTCTGGCAGCTCCCGCGGGATACATTTTTGAATAATTATTTGCCCAGGTTAGCTCATCATTAATATTCCATGAAACTTCATTTGCACCATTAAATGAAGCAGTTACATTATGACCTCCTTTTTTAAATGGTAGTGTACAATCAAAAAACACTCTTAGTTTAATACTTTCTTTTTTTGATTGCAAATTCATTTTATATTGAATTTCTGCTCCTTTAGTAGTTTCCGTATAAGGCATTAAAGCTATTCCTGATAATGTTCGTCCCAAATCAGGAATTACTGTCCAGTTTGTTTTTGGAGTATTTTTAATCTCAAAATAGTGCTCGGCTTCCATTACCACTACTCTATTTTTTTCATCAAAAACATAACCTCCTTTTTTTGCCTCTTCCGTAGTTATTCTTTTAACAGTTGGTTTAATGTTTCCTCCTCGTGGTTCATCCCAGGATTTATAACCTATATGAGTTTGATCCATGAGATGATTCCATTTTCCATCTGAAATATTATGGTTGTAATCATAAGAATAATCGGCATCTCTTTTAAAACAAGCGTCCATATAATCAGCCCAATAATTGGCTTTTATGTCCTTCTCAGCAGTCAGTTTTTCATTCATAGCCACAGCATAATACATATCATAAAGATTAGCCATAGCACGAACAGGATGTAAAATAAATTGCTTATAAGAATCCTTATAATTTTCAGGTAAAGCCATAAATTGTCTCAATGCTTTTGCTTCCAGTGCCAGATAAGCATCTTTAACCTGCAAAAATTCACCACTTTCAAGATTATAGGTTTTATGATTCATCATTTCAGCTGTAACACGGCTATTGAATTTACAATAAGTACTTATAATCTCCGCTGCTTCTGTAGCCTGAGCTATTCCAAATTGTTCTTCACAGAATTTCCTGGCGTATTCCTGCAAGTTGTTTTCGTTAAAAGAAGTTGGATTCCAAGCCATCGTTAAGAAGAAATCCATAGGATATTCATTAGGCTTTAAATCACCAACGTTTAGTAACCAAATTTTATCCACTCCATAACTATAAGTCAATTGCAATTGTTCCCACATGTGAGGGATCTGAGTCATGTTCAGCCATTGATAGGCTCTTGGCGCTCCATGTAGATCCACGTGATAATAAATCCCATATCCACCCGGATGTTTTTTAGCTCCCAGTTCAGGCAGTCTCCTTACATTACCCCAATTGTCATCACAAAGTAAAATAGTCATGTCATCAGGCACTTTCATCCCCTGATCAAAATATTCCAAGACTTCGCTGTACAAAGCCCAAATCTGAGGTGTTTGGTTGATGGTTTTTTGGGTTACCTTTTTTATAATATCCCGTTGATCTTTAATAATTCTTTCTAGTTCTCTAAAATTAGCTTCGGCACTACCTAAATCCTGCATGGGCAAATCACCATCGCCACGCATTCCCATGGTTACAATATTTTCATAGTTTTTATTTCTTTCTAAACCATCTTCCCAAAATTTTTGTAAACCTGCTTTATTCGTTTTGTAATTCCATTCCCCATTCCCATACTCTTTTCTATGATTACCCCATTCTTTTTGAGCGCGCATCATAGGCTCGTGATGGGAAGTCCCCATTACAATTCCGTATTCATCTGCAATACGCGGACTTTCAGGATCATCCTCATTAAATGCATTTCCCCACATGGCCGGCCATAAATAATTGGCTCGCAAACGCAACAACAACTCAAACATATGTGAATATACTTTGCTATTTGCACCTCCAAATTTTTCTTTTGCCCAGCCGGAAAAACAAGGCGCTTCGTCATTGATAAATATCCCTCTGTATTTAACTTTTGGTTCACCCGAAGCATAACGACCGGATAATACATAAGCCGTTGTACGCTTTTTAGCAGGAACGTCTCCCCACCAATACCATGGTGAAACACCTAATTGTCTGGATAATTCATAAATTCCATAAATGGTACCACGTTTGTCACTACCAGCGATAACTAAAAGTTTAGCTCCTGATTTTTTAGGATTATCCATTGTTGTGATAACAAAACTCTCCCATTTTCCTTTTAAATCTTTTGTGCTTAGTTTACCCGATTGAGCTAAATTATCAATTAGTTTACTATTGCCCAGTGTTCCAATTACGATTTCGTACCCTTTTAGAGCATCATTGGTAAGCAATTGAGGTTTTATTCCTGTAACACTATTGATATCATTTTGTAAATCTCCGATAGCCCGAATAACTCCTTTATAATCAGCAATATCATATCGAATGGGTGTTGCTGTTTTTTCTTTGTTTACAATTGGGAAAGCTTTATTTATACCTTCATTATTTTCTGAAATAATGTTTTCCATCAAACCAGTAGTTTGCTGGGCATTAACAATATTAAAAAATACCAATAGAAACATTAAGCTCCAACAATATTTACTATTTTCCATATAAATTAGCATCTTACTTTTATTTAAAACGTATCCAATCGACTTCAACCTCTTTATTGTTTTCTTCCAATGTTACATAAAGGTTTTGGATACCTTTCTTAAACTTAGTAACTGGAACTTTTATCTCTTTCCAATCTGTACTTTCAGGAATTTTTACTTCGGCAATGAGCTCGCCATTTTCTCCTTTAGTACGTATTTGTAGAACACCTCCAGTTGAAGACATCGCTTTTACAATAACCGATTTCAAGGCTTTTTTACCAAAATCAACCGCATCATATTGTATCCAGCCCTCAGAACTATTTAGTACTGTTTTCCAACCTTTAAAACTATCAAGTGGATCAATAAAAACGATTGATGCTCCTTTTTCACTAATCTTACTGTATCGGTCAATCTGGATTTCTTTTAGAGCATTAGTTATACCAATTCCTCTTAAAGTTGGAATTACTTTTTTTATTGTTCCATCCGAATTAAAGGATAAACTATCTGCTCTAATCGATCTGGCTTTATCAAATGTGGGTGAATAATCATTGTGATGATAAAACAAATACCATTGATTTTTAAACGCTATAATCGAATGATGATTTGTCCAGCAGCCTGTAGGAGATTCATCCATAATAACTCCCATAACTTTGAAGGGTCCTAATGGGTTATCGCTAATTGCATATTCTAAACGCTCAATTTTGTTTTCTACATGGGGATAAGTCATGTAATAAATTCCGTTTCTTTCAAATACATAAGGTCCTTCTTTTAAACCTTTTGAAGGTAAATTTGCCAATGTCTTCACTTCGGAATCCAATTCCAGCATATTTTCTTTCAGCTTTGCTCCAAAAATATCCCGCGAAGACCAATACAAATAAGCCTGTCCGTCTTTATCAATAAAGACATTAGGATCAATACCTCGTACTCCTTTTATAGGATTCTTTTCGGGTAAAAATGGTCCTGCAGGAGTATCTGCAACTGCTACGCCAATTGTAAATCCTTTACCAATTCCGATAGTGTCTTTTGGAGTAGAAGGAAAATAAAAATAATATTTTCCATTCCTTTCGATACAGTCCGGAGCCCACATACTGTAACTGTTTGGGAGCACCCAAGGCACTTTATTTTGTTGCACTATCATTCCATGATCAGTCCAATCAGTAAGGTTTTCAGAAGAAAAAACATGATAATCTTCCATACAAAACCAGTCTTTTCGAGCTACTCCTTCCGGTGCTAAAATATCATGAGATGGATACACATATACTCTGTCTCCAAATACTCTCGCAGAAGGATCAGCAGAATACTGATTTCTTATTATTGGATTTTGTGCCACTACAACGTAGGCCATCAACACAAGAATAGTGCTAAAAATGGTGGTTATTTTTGGGCTTTTCATTTATTGATTTTTTGGTTGGTTTATTTGGTCTTTGATAAATTATTTTAGCACTCTTATTTGACAAAAGCGAGGAGTTGGGATTTTATTTTTGGCTGTAATTTTCAATTGAAAATTTTCCTCTACTGGTACTTCAATTTTAATAAGCTTACTTTCAACAGCTGTAATTTTAGCTTCCTTTCCATTGATTGTAATCTCAAGATTTTCAATCTTGACATTATTCAAAGTACTTATTTCAATGTATTTACCAGCATTATTTTTGTTTTGTAATTGGTATGAAATATAGGAGCGTGTGCTACGCCAAAATTTCTCATCATCATATCCCGAATTGCTTTGCTCCCCTATGTACTGATGATCCACCTCTGGCTGTTGCTCACCACAATTAATTTTATCTACAGTCTTAGCTTCAATGGCTAAAAGTTCCATTTCTTTTTGTTTTTGAGCCTCTTTTTGTTTTTCATACTCTTTTTGGGTAAAAGTTTGAAAATACATTTGATAACGTGCGTCATGAATTTGATAAAACGGCTGTAAAGTCAATGAATCCATTTTGAAATTCATATTATCAATGGGTTGCAATTTTGAAACATAATTTTTAGAATCGTCAACCAACGCATAAGCCTCATTAATTGGGTACAATTTTCCTCTTGTTTCATGTCCCATTCTACTATCATCAGCAAAAAGTCCTTTTAAATCGTCAGTAGAAGTTTGAGCGGCTAAAACGATAGGTCCGCGTACAAAAGCTGCCCAATTAGAACCATCCGGTAGATATTCTAACTTAGTATTCATAGTAAACTGCACAACGATTTTATCGCCATTTTTCCAATTTTTATTCAAATTAATGTATTCTGAAGGATTGGCTTTCACTACTTCTGCTTTTCCATTCACCAGAACTTTAATGTTTTCAGCCCATTTAGGGTAACGAATATTAAGAGAGAAAGTCTCTTTTTTATTGAGTTTTAATACCAATTCAGTAGCATTCTCGTTTGGAAAATTATTTTTCTGTATCAATTGAATTCCTTTTTCTTTCCAATTCAATTCAGAAGGAATAAAAAGATTTACAAAAAGATCTTTATCAGTATGACTATAAATTAATTCCCCATATTTAGTATGATTTTCTATCCCGGAACCCACACAACACCACATACTGGTTTCTGGTTGGGAATAGACTCTGTAATGGTTTGGTCGAATGGGTGTAAAATATACAAAACCTCCTTTTTCAGGATGTTGAGTCGATAAAATGTGATTATATAGTGTACGTTCATAATAATCAAGATAACTCACATCATTATTATCTAAAAATAAAGCCATACTTAATCGAAGCATATTATAACTGTTACAGGTTTCAGGTCCCTGATTCGATTCTAACATACCTTTAAAATCATTAATTGGATTAAAATGTTCCCGAACACTGTTTCCTCCAAATGCAACACTACGATTTTCTGTAATATTATGCCAAAAATATTCCGCTGCATGCTCCCATTCAGGATTGTTTGTCAATGTGCCAATTTTTTCAAAACCAATTACTTTTGGTATTTGTGTATTAGCATGAAGACCTGTAAGCTTATCTTGTTTTTCAAGTAAAGGATTCAAAATTTTAAGATGTGAAAGTCTTTTTGCTGCATCAAGATACTTTTTGTCTTTGGTAATAATATACAAATCGGCAAAAGTTTCGTTGATTCCTCCATGCTCTGTATTCAATACTTGCTGAATTTGCTCAGTAGAGAGTGGTTGTATCAATTCAATAAACCAATCGCCTAACCCTATCAATACTTGTTTTGCCTGATTATTACCTCCTATTTCATAGGCATCTCGCAAACCTGCAAAAAGCTTATGAATATTGTAAATAGGTACCCATGTATTGTTTAAACCAAAAGTACTTCCATCGATATCTCCTTTGTGAATACGTTCCCAAAACACTTTTCCATTAGGAATTCCGCCCACATAGCCATTGCCATTTTTTGCCTGACAAAGAGCCAGTTCGCTAACCATGTAATCCAAACGTGTTTTTAGTTCTGTATTTCCTGTACTGGCATGCATCATAGCTAATGCAGACAAATAATGTCCTCCAATATGTCCGTCTAACCCTGTACTTTCCCAGTTACCATATCGTTTGGCTTTTAATGGTAAACCTGCATCAATTAAATAAGGGGCAAGCAATTTATCTGGATTAAGATCTAAAATGTATTTTAAATCAACATCCTGGGCTTTTTTAAAAACACCATCTGTAAGCCTTACTTCCTGCAATTTAAAGGGTTGCATTTGAGCAAAAGAAGACTGAATACAGATAAAAAGTGCTATATATTTTAAATTTTTATATTTCATAATTACTATTTTGAATGATAACCCATTCCTGTTTTATCAATATTAAATTTTAAATAATTCCAGATCAATTGCCTCTCCTAAACGACGATAACCTTTTTCATTAGGATGTAAAAAATCGTTATCATGCATATCAGGTAAAATAGTCTGTGATTCTGTATTTGATTCCATTACTTTATCAAAATCAATAACCGCGTCAAAACTCTTGCTGGATCGTATCCATTCATTTACAATACTTCTGGCTTGTTGCTTAAAATCGGCATCATAAAATGATTTTTTAAAAGGTAAAATGGTACATCCGTACACTTTTATTCCTTTAGCATGGGCTTTGTTTATCATAACCTTATAGGCTTCAATGAGTTCATTAGCTCTTACAGGAGCCTCTTCTGCTTTTCGAATACCTCCAATATCATTAATTCCTTCTAAAAGAATCAACCATTTAACTCCATTTTGAGAAAGTACATCCCTGTCAAAACGGTCTAATGCTGTTGGACCTAAACCTCCTCTTAAAACACAATTACCACCAATACCTAAATTTAATACACCTACAGTATTAGTAGCATTATTAGCTAATAATCGTTTAGATAAAATATCTGTCCATCGATTTTGTTTATTTGTTCCTGAACCTCTCCCATCAGTTATTGAATTTCCTAAGCAAACAATAGTATTTGCCTTATCCGATGTCATCACATCAACCCCCATGATTGTATACCAATGATCAGTTTTAATTGCACCAGAAAAATCAATATTCTTACTATGATCTCCTTCTAAAAGAAATGATGTGGTTCGAGACCCGGGATGACCTGAAATTTTTGAAGCCGTTTTACCATAATGAATAGTAATGGCTAAAAGTTGTCCTGCTTGTAATGGAAAATCAAAACTATCCGAAAAAACATCCGTTTTTGCTTCCATAGTAACGGATGATGATTTTCCTCCAAAAGTGAGTTGCTTTAACGATTTTCCATCAATAATAGCTCCTTCAACAACATGAGCAACTGTTACAGATTCGATGACCGTAGCCTCATCACTAAATAAATTGGAAAAACGTAACCTTATATTTTCCCCTCCTATAGAAACTCTTATAATTTGTCTTAAGGTATTATTTGTAAGACCAGGATTTGGAGGTACATTATGAGGTTCAACTAATTGTTGTGCTGTTGCCCAACTTCCAACCCAATTTGACTTATGACTCGATAAGGATTGTGATTTACATCCTGAAAAAAGAATAAGTAAATAAAAAAATAAGAGTGACCTTGTAAATCGTTTGTACATAAGTAATTAATTATTATTGTGTTTTAACAACATCATTTACAACCGTTTCCTAAACATTCATAGCATTTATAAAAAATAAATCACGCCATTGTTAATACACAATTAGGATTCACTATACTTTACGTATGAAAAGCATTATTGGAAAACTACTGATTTTAAAATTTCGCTTGACTTAAGTTATGGTTATCTTGAATATTTCTATTCAGGATAACCATTTTAATACTATCAAATCACTTATGGTTTTGCATCATTAGTTGAAGTAGCATACAATCCTAATAAACAACCTGTAAATCCACCTGCAACATCCGTTGATAAAATATCTCCGGAAACCACTCCTCCTACATTCACAAAATCGGTCCCGTTTACAGAATATCCAAATTCATAATCATCACCATTGGCTTTCATTTGAAGCTGAACCGGTTTTTTAAGATCTATTTTAGCACTTGCTACAATTGTAGAGTTTATTGCGGCATCTCTTCTTGTTTTTTGGTTTTTTTGCAGCACTACATAATAGTCTTTATCCTTCATTGTAATTCCAAAAACATAATTAGAACCTTCATTTTGTAAAGCCACAAGTCCAGCCAGATCTTTGTCTGATTTTGGTTTGTAGTCAATAGTAGTTGTCAATGAAAAAGTATTATGCTGCTGACGATAGAATAATGTAGATGTTGGTTTAAGTTCTTTAATGTTCGTTTCAAACGGATTAATTTGCAATCCTTTTTTGGTAATTGCTGTAAATTTTTCACGAGGTCCTCTTAGACCAATCCAACGATTATCTAACTTAGCTGATGTAAAATTATCATTGAATGCAAAATTACCATTTGGAAAGAAACCTTCTTTTCCAGTTTTATTTTCAGTAACACCTTGTGGCATTTTTAGTTTTGGTTCTAATGGAACTAAACCGTTTTCAAAAACCGGAAATTCACCTGACCAGTCTACAGGTAGCATAAACGTTTCACGTCCTGTGTTGACTCTGTTTTTTTCATTAGGTCTTACTGCTAAGAAAACACCATAGTATTTATCCCCTGGTCCTTTTACTAAATCAGCGTGACCAGCCCAGTCCACTCTGTTTTTTCTGTCTCTTCCAAAATATTTTTGTGTTAAAATTGGATTGCTTGGTGCCGGGATAAAAGGCCCTTTTGGGCTATCACTTTTAAAAATTACTTCGGTATGATTTCCTCCTGTACCACCTTCAGCACACATTAAAAAATATTTTCCGTCTTTTTTATACAAATGGGGTGCTTCTATCCAAATTGGGTTTTTAGCAGGATCTACTCCTCCATCAACAATAATCTTATCAGTTCCCGGAATTACCTTATCATTTTCAACATCATATTCCCATACTTTAATCACACGGTGCCCATTGTAACGCTCTTTCCCATTATCCGGAGCATCATTATGAACAATATACCCTTTGCCATTATCATCAAAGAAAATAGAAGGATCTATCCCTCCAAAAGCTAATTTTATTGGATTTCCCCAACCTTTCTTAGGATCTTTTGTTTTTACGATAATATTTCCAAGACCTCCTGAAAATGCAGTTACAATCATATAGAATGTATCATTATGAGGATTATAGGTAATTCCAGGTGCATAAACTCCCTGGCTTATACCTGTATCGTGTGGATTGAATTGAGTAACATCATTTAATACACCACCTAAATCAGTCCAGTTGACTAAATCTTTCGAATGAAAAATAGGCACTCCCGGAAACATGGCAAACGAAGAACAGACCATGTAATAATCGTCCCCTTTTCTGGTGATGGCCGGATCAGGGTAACATCCTTGCAAAATAGGGGTGTAAAATTCATCTGATTTTAATGGATTATCTGTGTATACTTTATCATTACCCTGATAGGTAAAATTAGAAAACAACGGAGCATTGTTTTTTGATTTATTCTGGCTGTTCACTCCCATAAAGGAAAACAATACTAACATGGATAACAATTGCTTCACTTGTACTTTTTTCATTACATTAATTTTAATTGGTTTATTTATTACTGATTTATTAAAAAAATAATTTTTTACAGCATTAATTTTTGGTTGTTTAAAAAATCTAAATTAAACTTTTTTTAACGTAAAAACAACCGATTGCTTAAATATTTAAAAAGGAGTCTATTTTGAAAACATCCAATAATCAAAATACATAATATCCTTTTGAGATTTCCCTTTAAAAACGAAATAAATATCATGAACTCCGGATACTTTTTTTATATCAAGCGTCTTTACTACCCATCGGTCATTTCCTCCTGTCATTGGGACATTTATAGTTCCCAGTAACGCTCCTTCTTTACTGTCTAATCGTATTTCCATCGATACATTACTGTTATGTGTTGTACCTATTCGCGCTGTAAATTTAGTAGCTCCCTCCTGACGAAAATCTACCTCTTTGACTTTCGTATAAGCATTATTCTGTTTAGCTGTAATAAAATTGCCAACTACATTATTTTTCATCGACTTCACGCCTTCTGACCAGGCAATAGTTTCTGCTTCCGTTTTAGTAAAAGGATTTAGCGGACTTAAACTTTGTTTAATTCCTTCGGTCATGTTCATTTGCACGATCGACCCGTCTTTATTAAATTTAAGTTCTTCAACACTTACAGAACGGGTGAAACCTCCACCTCCCGGTAATGCTCCATTATGATAGAAAAAATAACTTTTTCCCTTAAAATCAATAACTCCCGGATGATTCGTAAAAGAACCACCTTGTGTAGGCATTACAACTCCTTGATATTTCCAAGGACCTTCTATATTTTTACTGGTTGAATATCCAATATGCTCCGAAATAGGTCCTGCAGCAAAAAATAAATAGTAAAGACTATTTCGTTTGTACAACCACGGTCCTTCTTCATAAGTTGTGGGTCTTTGTTCATTTACTTTTCCTTCACGCTTGCCAAATGCTTCTATTGTATTCGGAATTTGTTGGATTTCACCTTTATAAGAAATCATGTCTTCATTTAACTTTACATAATAACAAACCGGATTTCCCCAAAATAAATAAGCTTGTCCATCATCATCTATAAATACAGTAGGATCAATATCAGCATTACTATTTGAAACTAAAGGTTTTCCTAACGGATCAATAAATGGTCCATAAGGACTGTTAGCAACAGCAACTCCAATACCGTTCTTTCCCTGACGATCAGTTATGGGAACATACATATAAAACTTTCCTTTTCGCTCTATACATTGTGGTGCCCAAGCGTTCATTTTTGCCCAATCGAATTCTTTATAAGACAATACGGCTCCGTGATCAGTCCAATTGACCATATCGTCGGTGGTATACAATCGCCAATCGTTCATGGTAAACCAGCTGGAATCATCTTCATCATGACTGGTATATAAATACACTTTGCCATTATAAACCATAGGAGCCGGATCGGCAGTATAATTGGTTTGTACAATAGGATTTTGTGCTTCTCCTATTGTACAATTTAAGAGTATAATAAGTATTGCTACTATTTTATAAGGTTGTTTCATAATTCTAATTGGTTATTACAAATCCTCCATTAGGCTGTATTGTTATAGACAATTCTCCATTTTTAGAAACTTTTAAATTGGTGGTATACGTTTCTTTATCCGCTTTATCATTATACATCGTGATCGTTTGACCAGCAAGCATAGGTAATTTTAGTTTTAAAACTTTAGCTGTTTTCTCGGCATTTACACCTGCTACATACCATTTTTTCTCCTGTCTTCGTGCTACAACAGTGTATTTACCTGGATATCCGTCTATAAAAACCGTTTCATCCCATGTGGTTGGAACCTTTCTTAAAAAATCCAATTCAAAAGCTGGTACATCAGTCAAATTATTGGGAGTCAGACCAAACATCTGAACCGGATTTTGAAAAAGAACCGAAGTTGCTAATTGAAAAGCATCAGTAGTCAATCGTTCTTGTCCTTTTGTATTTCCTTTATTTAGAAATTTATTTAATAATACGCCTCCAAATTCCATACTTCCTACTGCATTTCGAATAAAAGGATGCAATGAGGCAAAATAAGCTTCTTTTTCACGTACATCCTGCGAAAAAATTAACATTTCAGAGGCTACTACAGCTTCACTTCCTACAAAATTCGGATACATTTTTTCCCAACCACGAGGTAATGTTGCACCATGAAAAACAATCATTAAACCATAATCATTAGCATCTGAAAGAATATCTTCATACAATTTCATCGTTTCTTGTTTATCTCCTCCAAAGAAATCTACTTTCAATCCTTTTACACCTGCTTCTTTAAGCCACTTCATTTCGTTTTTTCGGGCAATAGCGGTATTCATTTTATTGAGCGGAGTCTGAAAAGCATCATTAACAGTACCATTAGAATTGTACCATAAGAATACCTCAACATTTTTAGATTTAGCATACTGAATCAATTCTTTCATTTTGTCATAACCAATTCTATCATCCCACCAGGCATCAATCAAAATATATTCAAACTTCATAGCAGCAGCCAGATCAATATATTTTACCTGATCTTCATAGTTCATACTATTGTCCTGCCATACAATCCAGCTCCAGCTACCGCGTCCCATTTTATACTCTTGTGAAGGCTTGTAAAGTGGTTTTACAACATCAAAAGGAATGGTAGTTTCAACAATAGGTTTTAGTGTTTCTCCTACAGTGATTGTTCGCCAGGGTGTTACTCCGGGAAGACTTATTTGTGCTCCCGAGCTTCCAAAACCATTGTTTTGTTTCGGATTTGGATACTCTACAGTGTATATACCGTTTTTATACCCACTTAAATGCGAAGCGGTATACAAACTACTCACTCCTGTTTCGGATAACAAAATCCAGGCTTTATTGGCTAAATTGAAAAGTCCCGGAAACACATAACCTTCAGAAGATGTGGTTTTACTCAATGGAGCATCCGCTTCGTAACCGCTTTCATAACTTGGTGCAGTACGGGCAAATCCTGTCATTGGTCGCATCATCGGAGAAAGAAAAGTTGTTGTTGTTGATGGAAATTTAAATCCTGTTTTTTCTTCAGAAACCACACAGACTTTAGTATCTCCCCATACCGGAAGCTCATATCTAAAAGCAATATTGTTATTACTTACCTGAAACAAAACTGCTATTTTTTGTTGCTTGGCATTCGAAAACACACAGTTTAAAGTATTGGCATTATAATTTACTTTTGATTGTTTAATCTTAGTCTGATTGTACGTTTCCTCTACTTTAGCTGTAGTTGAATTTACAAAATTCATATTATTTGTAAAATCGCCCGCATTAGTAATTACTCCCAGCGGAGATTCTTCTAATACGATTCCTCCTTTATAAGTAACAGAGTAAAATGCCGTTCCATCCTTAATTAATACCTTCACTGTCAGGTCTCCATTAGGACTTGAAACTGACATTGTATTTTGCGAATAAGCTGCTGAAAAAATGATGAAGCAGCATAAAAAAAATATATTTCTCATTGGTGTTTATTTACTGAATTTCCATGCGTCAAAATTGAATAACTCTCCTTGTTCTCCTTTAAAAACAAAAAACAAATCATGTACGCCATTTGCTTTTTTAACTTTAGTTTTGAATGTTTTCCAATTTTGTCCTCCACCCGTATTTTCTATTTTACTGGTACCTATAATAGCACCGTCAACATTATCCAGACGTATCTCAATTGTCCCTCCGTTTAAAGAGGCTGCAATAAGATCTATTTTTTTAGCGCCTTTTGCAAAATCAACTCCTCTTATCTGAATAAAGTCACCGTTATGGATTTGAGTTACATAAACTCCGGATTCTTTATTTTTATCGGCTTTAACACCTTTACTCCAAGCCATCGTTTCTGCTTCTATGCGTCTGAAAGGATTGAGCGTTTCTATTTGTTCCGGTCCTTCTTTGGTAAAATAACTGTAATTTTTAATTGTTCCGTCTTCGTTATAAACCAGCTGTTCAGCATCTACAGAACGTCTTTCATAAAAGGTAGCAGTCTCACTTTTTAGCAAATCATAACTATGTCCAAAAACATAGGATTTCCCCTTGTAATCAATAATTCCCGGGTGATTTCCTCTTGTTTTTTCACTTGCATCTATAATCATTCCTTTGTATTCCCAAGGTCCTGTAGGCGAATTACTCATGGCATAACCAATACCTTCCGGACAACAGGTAGAAGCATAAGATAAATAATAATTGTTTTTTCTTTTCCAAATCCATGGTCCTTCCTGATAATTTTTAGGCTTTGAATCTACTTTTACAACTTCGCCAGAAGTAGAAATCATATCCGCATTTAGTTTCACATAATACAAATGTGGATTTCCCCAATACAAATAGGCCTGACCATCATCATCAATAAACGGACTTGGATCTATATCGTCCCAAATGTTGTGATCAGAATAGACTAGTCTCTTCCCCAGAGGATCTTTAAATGGACCATACGGACTATCAGAAACTAATACTCCTATCCCTCCACCGTGCATAGGACAATACAAATAAAATTTACCATTTCGCTCGATACACTGCACTGCCCAGGCTCCGTTATCCTGCTTAGCCCATTTAAAATCTTTTAAAGATGCAACTGCTCCATGTTCTGTCCAATTGACCATATCAGTGGATGTGTAAAGCAACCAATCAAGCATTTTAAAGCCTTTTGCATCATCTTCATCATGAGAAGTATAAAGAAATATGGTATCATTATGTACCATTGGTGCCGGATCAGCCGTATATTTTGTTTGGATTATTGGTTTTTGGGCTTTTACTGTTGAAAGATTCAAAAGAAAAAATATCCCAAAAGCCAATACCCTTGCATTCTGCAATTTTGAATAATTAATCATAATTGTTGTTATTAATAACATTAAAAAAAGAACCTACTATTTTAAAACTTTAATTTTTATATTTTTGAAAAACACTTCATTTCCATGGTCTTGCAATAAAATATTACCCTCTGCTGCGTTTCCGAAATTTGGCCAATCTTTATATTTACTGTAGGCAACTAAAGCATCCCACATTTGGTTATTTCGGGTATATTCTACAAGTTTAACTCCATTTAACCAGTGTTCTACTTTTTCATTTTGAACTATGATTGTGGCTGTATTGAAGTCGTCCTTATCAAACTTGAAATTCTTGTCTCTTTTAGAGGTAATTAAATCATAAAGGGATCCGAGTGTACGATTTCCTCTGACTCCATTTTTTGCATCAGGATGATTTTCATCATCTAATATTTGGAATTCACAACCAATTGCAGATCCTGCTCCTTTATTCAAATCAGAATCCACAAAGTATTTTATTCCACTATTAGCTCCTTTTGTTATTTTAAAATCTACTTTCAAGATGAAATTTTTATACTTCTTGACGGTAACAATATCTCCACCATTAGAAGATTCTCCACCATCAGTGCTATGTACTTTTAAGCTACCGTTTGTGATACTCCATCCTTTTGTGGGAAACGTATCCATTCTTGCTCCTCTCCATCCATTCGTAGTTTTTCCATCCCATAGTAACTCCCAACCCTCATTCACTTCTTTTGGGGTTAAAGTATTCGAATTGTCTTTTTGTGCCTGAACAACAAAACTGCTAAGCAACACTATAATTAATAACAATAATCTTTTCATGTTTAGATTTTATTTTTGAACGATTCTTTTATCAAAGTTTATAAAATTCTTCCCATCCTTTGCGTGGTGGGACATCTGTTAATAATGCATTAGCAAACGGATTGTTTGTAATCGTTTTTGTGTTTCTGTCAAATTTAATAGGTGTATTTAATCTTTGAGCAATCACTCCCAATGAGAAAACCTGACTCAGTGGACCGAAAATTTCAAACGGTGATCTGGTTTTTTCTTTTCCCAAACAGGACAGCAGAAAATTAGCAAAATGATTAGAAGTACTTACAGGAACTTCTGGCAACCTTGATTCCATTTCTTTGGCTTTGTCGCTGGGAATAATACTTAAAGTACTTCCGTGCGTACCACCTTTAAAAATAAGATCATCACTGTAAATTATTTTTCCGGGATTCAACTTTGCCTCCTGCAACTTTGTACCAGCGACTGTTGGAATATTAGGATCCAATTGAGAACCACCATATCCGGATGGTAAAGTTGGCATATTGTTTACACCATCATACCAAGTAATATTCATCGGTGGCATACTACCTCTTTTAGGAAATTTAAATTGGATTGTGGACGACATAGGAAAGAAATAATCATTATGACCTTCTAATTTAAGCGGATTAACTTCATAAGGCAGTCCAAGATCTAGAAATTCATGGGCGGTATCTAAAATATGGGCTCCCCAATCTCCCAGTGCTCCCATTCCAAAATCATACCAACAACGCCAGTTACCCTGATGGTACTTTTCGCTATAGTCATGATAGGGTCTGGCCATTAACCAGGTGTTCCAATCCATCCCCTCAGGAATTGGTTGTGCTTCCGGAAGTTTATATATATTTGGATCCCAACCATGCCATCTTCGGGGCGAATTCATGTGGGCTACCACCTCCGTTACATTTTTAATAATTCCTGCTTCTTTCCATGCTTTAAACTGGAAATAGTTTGCCTCTGAATGTCCCTGATTACCCACTTGGGTTACCACATTAGGACGTTTTCTGGCTGCCTGCATCATTAGTTCAATTTCATAAAAGGTGCAAGCCATAGGTTTTTCAACATAAATATGTTTACCTAAAGAGAGTGCCATCATACAAATAGGGAAATGAGAATGATCCGGTGTACCTACAGAAACGGCTTCGATTTCATTTGACACTTTATCAAACATTTCCCGAAAATCTTTAAACTGTTTGGCTTTGGGAAACATTGCCATGATTTCCTGTGTGTGCTTGGCTCCCATATCTACATCACAAAGCGCTACGATTTCACACAAACCAGTAGTATACAAATCCTTGGCAATTTGCCCGCCACGGTTACCAATACCTACCAAAGCTAACTTAACCTTCTCTTTTTCGGATGCCGAAGCTGAATTTGCAAATAATGACGGAGCTATAGCAACTGTAGCCGATCCTAATATAGCTTGTTTTAAAAATATGCGTCTTGAATTTTCTCTTTTACTCATATTAAAATTATTTTAATTGTCTTGTAAAATTTTATCGTATTTCTAATAATAAAAACCAAATCCCGGAATCAACAAATAAGCAGAAGATTATTCATTGCTCCAGTTCATTCTTGGTACAGTGGTCTTATGATTTATTTAAACAATAATGGTGTAAACATAAATAAATCATGTCTCCAAACCGGCCAACTATGACCTCCTGGATATTCACTGTATTTGTATTTTATCCCCATTTGGTCGAATTTGCTCATCATTATTTTACAATTTTCATACGCAATATCTTCTTTTCCTCCCATAGAAATCCAGAATTCTTTGATATTTGAGTTAATAGTTGCGGCATTATTTTTCATAAACTCATATTGAGGTTCAGATAATGTGGTATTATTTGCCCACCAACCAGAGCTAAACACTCCTATACTTGAAAACATATCTGAATTTTTCACACCTGCATATAAAGTCTGTAATCCACCCATTGACAAACCTGCCAAAGCTCTGTTTTTGGCATCGGTTGCCACTCTAAAATTACTTTCCACAAACGGAATTGCTCCTAACTTCAATTCATTTTCGAAAGCCTTAAGCGCCCTTTCATCGAAACCTGTAATTCCAGTCATATTGCCATCGAGCATTGCTATCACCATTGGTTTGGCTTTGTTTTCGGCAATTAAATTATCTAAAATTAAATTAGCTTTTCCCTGAGTAGCCCATCCTCTCTGATCTTCTCCTCCTCCGTGCAATAGATACAAAACAGGATATTTTTCGGTAGACTTTTCATAGCCTGGTGGCGTATAAATGTACATTTCCCGCCAGGAATTCGTGGCTTTTGAAAAATATTGCTTAATTCTAATATCACCATGTGGCACGTTATTTAAAGCATAAAAATCACCTTCTTTATTTGGAATCTCTATACCGCTTGCCATACGTCCCATACCATAGAATGTGGCACTTGCAGGGTCAGCAACGGCCACACCATCAATTAGCAAGGAATAATAATTGAATCCTTTATTTACAACATCGGTAGTCAGGTTCCAAGTTCCGTCTTCCTCTTTTATCATGTCGTATTTTTTTCCTAAATCGACTTGTACTTTAGCAGCATCGGGTGCCTTAATTTTAAAAACAACCCGATTGTCAGGTAGTATTTGAGGATACTTGGCATTGCGGATATTGGTTTGGGCGGGAACACCTATTAGCTCCTGTTTTGTTTCAATTATCGAACTTTGAGCTTTTACTGTAGCAAAATTCAAAAAGAAAAACACTCCTACTATCAACCCAGTTTTGATGTTATGCAATTCTAAAAATTTACTCATATTTGTTTTTTATAGACCGTTGATAATCCAATATCTGATTAATTTTTACTTCTCAACAGAAGCTGTATCCAATACTGTATATTGGCTTAAAGAGGCTACATCAACAGGCTTAAACAAAAACTGTGATAACATGTACAAACCATTTTTCCAAACTTTAAAATCATGTCCGCCTGGCTCTAAATAATATACATGTGGTACGTTTTTTTCTAATAAATAATCATGTAAACGCTTGCCGTAAGTAATTAAGCCATCTTTGTCTCCACAGGAAATCCATAGCAATTTCAATTTTTTCCTGGTTTCTTCCGGATTAGGTACCAAAACTTCCGGCATTTTTGTATTTGGTGCGGAAGAAAAACCACCCACCCAGGCAAATTTGTCTAAGTTCCCTAAACCAAAATTAAGTGATTGTCCTCCTCCCATAGAAAGTCCTGCAATAGCACGGTTTTCTCTATCGGTCAAAGCTGGATATGTTTTTTCGATAAACGGAATTAAATCATCCAATAAATCTCTTTCAAAAGTTGCAAAAGCCTGAACCTTATCCGGAGCCATAATATTCCCCGTGGCACGATCATCTTTCATGGCGCGACCGTTTGGTAACACTACTATCATTGGCTTGATTTTTCCTTCAGCAAATAAGTTATCCAATATTATTTGTGGTGTTCCTCCTTTTAACCACTCTTTTTCATCACCTCCAATACCATGTAACAAATAAAGTACAGGATATTTTTTGTCCTTTGAAAATCCAGGAGTCTTATAAACTAAAGCTTTTCTGGTCGTACCTACTGTTTTTGAATCATAAGTGATGGTATCTATTGTACCGTGAGCGATAGCTGGCTTTAATTGGTCAAATCCATTCGGCCCTTCTTTTTCGATTTTTTGTGCAACAACAATTAGATTACACATAAAAAGCATTGTTGCTGTAACAATAATTTTTTTCATTATTATATTTTTAGGTTGGTTGATAATTGGTTTTTTATTTGAATAATTGCGTTGCAAATTGATTTAAACATCTTCTCCATGTTAGCCATTCATGCGCTGTTTTAGGAGATTCATAATAGGCATATTTAATTCCTTGTTGTTCTAACATGGTTCGAAATACCCCCACGGATCCCGGAAACGGATTAGGTTCTTTAGTTCCCAATCCTAACCAAAAGAGCTTTACTTTTTTATTGAGTGCATTACCATCTTTAAATTTTCCATCTAAAAAAGTGTTGACATCAATTGCATCAGTACTCGGATAATTGGATGTTCCGCTAAATCCTCCATAATGAGAAAAAGTATCTAAATTATTCATCATGATTCTCATAGTTTGATTGGCTCCCATAGAAAGTCCTGCAATTGCTCTATTTTCTCTGTTTGCAATGGTGCGAAACTTAGCATCAATCATAGGAATTATTTCATTGATTAACACGTCTTCAAATACTGATTCCGGGCGAGCTGTACCGCTTTGAGGTTTATAAGCATAACCATTATCCATTACAACGATCATAGGATTTGCTTTTTTCGATGCAATCAAATTATCCAATATTAAATTAGCTTTTCCCTGAACCGCCCAACCTGTTTCGTCCTCAAAACTTCCATGTTGTAGATAAAGAACTGGGTAACGTGTATTTGTATTTTCATTATAATTCGCAGGCGTATAAACAAAACAACGTCTGAACGAATTGGTCAATTTAGAAAAATAGATATTTTCGCTAACAAGTCCATGCGGAACATCTTTCATAGCATAAAAATCGCTATCTGACGCTGGAATTTCTATTGCACTTCCTAAACGGCCTGCACCATAAAAATATACCGTTCCGGGATCCGGGACTGATGCTCCGTCAATATTGAGTTGGTAGTAATGAAATCCCTCATCCTGAGGTTCAGATACTCCTGTCCAGATACCTTTATCATCTTTGACCATATCATATTTAGTACCTCCAAGATCAAGCTGCACCTTATTAGCCTGAGGGGCCAGAATACTTGTCCTTACCCGACCTTGAGAATTGACTTGTGGATATAATTTTCCTTGTTGATTGACGGAAGAAGGCTTAAAATCTTCCGTAACTTTAAGCGGATTAGTTTGTCCAATGCCAATTGTAGTTGTCATGATACTAACCAAATAAATAATCGATTTGTAATTCATAAAAAACTTTTTTTAATTTTTAAAAAGTAAAGGAGCAAGTTCTTTAAAACTACGACGCCAGGTTTGAAATTCGTGTCCGGTTCCTTCTGATACATAAGAAACAGCATTAAATCCTGCTTCTTTCAGACCAGTTACTGCATTTTTTACACCATCAGGACGCTCTTTACTTCCACAACTTAAAAAGATAAGTTTGACCTTTGATTTATTTTTAATGTCTTCCGGTTTATAAGTTCCACCACTCAAAAGTGCATAATGAGAAAATACTTCTGGTTTGTTCAGTGTTATGGTTTTTGTTTCCATACCTCCCATTGAAAGTCCCGCCATAGCACGATTGGCATGATTAGCCAGAGTACGGAAATTGGTATCTATATAAGGAATTAATTCATCAACAAGAACCGTTTGAAAACCATCAATTTTGAAACTTGCCATACCTCCCCATTTGATTTCATTGGTCATTCCATAAGTCATTACGATGATAAATGGTTTGATTTTTCCATCGGAAATTAAGTTATCCATGATTAAATTGACACGTCCCTGATTACTCCAGGCCGTTTCATCTTCGCCCCAACCATGTTGCAAATACAAAACCGGGAAACGTTTAGATTGTTCTTTAGAATACCCTGGTGGTGTGTAAACATAAGCTCTACGAGAAGTATTAGTACTTTTTGAAGGAAAAAGAATTTGCTGTACATTACCATGAGGAACATCTTTTAACGCATAAAAATCCTGATCATGAGCCGGAATTTCGATACCGCTTTCCCAACGGGTAGATCCATAAAAATTTAAGGCTCCGGGATCATTAAAAACACCTCCATCAACAGTTACATGATAATAGTGAAATCCTTCATCCATTGCTCCTGTAGTAGTTCCTGTCCAAAAACCATTCTCTCCTTTGGTAAGAGCAGTTCCTCCTTTTGCTCCTCCTAATCCAAGACTCACCACAACCGATTGTGCCTGTGGAGCTGAAATTTTAAATCGGGCGTATCCCTGAGAATTAACTTGTGGGTATTCCTGTCCCGGCTGATTGACAGTAGATGGCTTAAAATCTTCTACAATGGTTTGTCCTGAACAAAAATAGCCTGTTAATAAAAAGACCGATAACATAAGATTAAAATGCTGTTTCATATATTTTCAAGTTTTAAAAGTTAATTTTAATTAGAGCCTGTATAAATTCATCAAAATTAATTTCCCCTATCCCTAAAGGGTGTAATTTTGATGAATTTTAAAGAAATTTTTCTCCCTTTAGGGATGGGGAAAAGAAAATTTCTTTTTTTAATAAATATTAATTTCAATTAGTTTCGGGTGTAATAATTTGATAATTTCCACTTAAATGCATAAGGCTAAAAAGATACATCAATCCATCATAATAAGGATCAAAATAACCATCTTCATAGGGTTCTAATTTGGCATTCCATATTGCATGGACAAAATCAAGATTGCCTTTCTTATGATTTACTAACGAGGCTGTTGCCGCAGTAGAAACCAATCCTATGGAATGTCTTAACTTTTTTACAGGTCCTGCTTGCAGAATAAAATCCGGTGTAGATCCGTCTAAATTGTACTGATCAACATACGTTTCCATACCTTTCGATCTTAAAAAATCTTGAAATCGCTTAGCGTAATCTTCCTGCCATTTCTTATCTTTTCCATACCAGGTATAATCCATCGCAATATTCATTGGAACCCGCCAGGAATCATATCTAAAAGCTGCCGGCATCCATCGGGTAGAATGTGGTGTTCCGTCAAACTCGGTATAATCAGCATTCAATGCCGTTACGGGATGTGTTGCCTTGTGTAAAAAGTTACGAGAAACTTGGGCACATTCTTTATAAAATTCCTCGTGACCATCTTTAGCATACAATGACCAAACTTCATAAAAAGCAGGCAAATGATAAGAAGGATCAGTCCAATTATAGCTGCCACCTTCAGGTACAAAAGTGATTTGCTTGTGCTCCGTATTAATTAAATTATAGATATTTCCAGTTCCGTCTTTTTTCCACATGGCGTCTAATATTCTGCGAGCTTCCTTGTAATAGTCAATTCCTGTATTATTTCCCCATTTATTAGAAGCAAATAATAAACTTGTTATATAATATAATTCCCCGTCAGACGCAGAACCGGGCGAATTTTGTTTTTTAGTTTTAGGATTTACACTCCAGGCAAAATAGGCTTCTCTTGGTCCCTCTTGATGCTGCATGTATTTTACTGACCAACGCCAAAGACGGTCAAAAACATCTTTCTTATCCAATTGAACAGCCACCATCATTCCATAAGACATTCCTTCGGTACGAGCATCATTATTTTTAACATCAGAGACGTAACCTAAAGAATCACCTTCTTCAAAATAAACACGATCCGGACCTTCAAAAACATCATAATAGGCTTTTGCCAATTTCTTATCGATTTCAGCCTGGCTATAACCTGCTTCTTTAAAAATATTGCGATATTGAGGTGTAGCATTCCCTGCTTTATCCTGCTTTTTCTTATTTTGGCTTAAAGCCAAAAATGGAATCATAAATACCCAAATCAATACTAAAATGTTATTGATGGAAGAGCCGTTTCTATTATCTGTTTTATTATCCATAATTATCTTTATTTAATAGAAGCTTTAATCATTTTTAAATCTTTAGCATCGGAACTGTTCCCGTAAAACACTTCATATTCTCCCGGAGTTACGTTCATTCCAATTGTTTTAGCATCAAAAAACTCAAAAGAAGAGGCTGGTAAATCGATGGTTACATGTTGCTTTTCACCTGCTTTCAAATTAATTCTTTTAAAGGCTTTCAATGTTTTTAATGGACCGTCAGGGTCGTTTAGTTTTCGAACATAAACCTGAACAATTTCTGTTCCGTCACGTTTACCCGTATTTTGAATAGGGAAACTTAATTGTGTATTTTCGTTTGATTGAATAGTTGTACGGGTCAATTTACCAGTACCTATATTAAATTGGGAATAACTTAATCCAAAACCAAAAGGAAACAAAACATCAGTTGTGTACCTGTACGTACGTCCTTTCATTGAATAATCTTCAAAATCGCCTAATTTATCTGAGTTTTTATAAAAAGATATCGGTAGTTTTCCCGCTGGATTGTAGTCCCCAAAAAGAACATCAGCAACAGCCTGTCCACCAGCTTCTCCCGGATACCAAGCTTGTAAAATAGCATCACAGCTTTCTGTCTCTGGTGTTAAGGCAATTGCAGACCCTGAGCAGTTTACAAAAATCACTTTTTTACCAGCCGCTTTGAGCGCTTTTAAACACATTCTTTGAACAGCAGGAAGTTCAATATTTGTTCTGTCTCCTCCTTTAAAACCAGGATAAGAAACTGGCATTTCTTCCCCTTCCAGTAAGGTTGAAAGTCCACCTGCAAAAACTACAGTATCAATTCCTTTTAATTTTTGAATTAAACCACTGAAATCTATAGCATATTCTTTTCCAAAATCAAATTCAAGATTGGCTTGCCAATTGTTGGATTGTGCAAAAAGAATTTCGATTTTATATTTTTTTCCAGCCTCAACCGGAAAACGAAAGTTTCCCGGAACAGTTCGCCAATTGGTGTATTTTGCAATTGATTTCCCATCTACTAATAGTTCGAAAGCACCAGTTGCACCTGTTTTAAAAATAAGCGTATCATTTGCTTTAGCTAAAAAATCGGCTTCATATTTTGCCGAAAAACCTTCAAGTTTAACCCCTGAAGCGAACTCATGCTGACCTGCAGTAGTTGTTTTGATAGGATTAACAATTTGTTGCGAAATGACACTATTACCTTCTCTGTTTGGATTATTCCAAAAGCTGGCTTTCATTCCTTTTTTTCCATCAAATGAAAATTGGTCAAAATAAGATTGGGTTACCTTATCCTCAACTAAATCGCAAGCTTTATCAAAAAAGATTTTATTTACGTCTATTTTTGATTCTATTCCATCTTTAATAGTAATTGTTTTAACGGGTGTTCCATTATAATTTCCCCATAACATAGGTTCATTATCGGCATTTGGGCCTATTAGTGCCATCTTATTAACTGCTTTATTTAAAGGAAGAATATTATTTTTGTTTTGCAAAAGCGTCATTGACTTTTGAGCCATTTCAAGCGTCAATTGTTGGTGTTTTTTACTGTTAAGAACGGATGCAGGAATTTGAGTCCAGGGTACAATTGCATCATCATCCATTTCGCCCAAATCAAAACGCCCCACTAGAACCCGAAGCAAACTTTTATCAATATCTTCTTCTTTAATTAAGTCTTTTGCAACAGCATTGGGAAGTTCTTTAAAAGGATATTTTTCCCATACACATTCAACGTCAGTTCCTGCTAAAACTGCTTTGGATGCAGCATGAACTGCATCAGAGGAAACATTGTGTGTGGTATAAAAATCAGTCACGGCGCCACAATCTGAAACTACTAAGTATTTATATCCCCATTCATCACGAAGAATACGTTGTAAAAGTCGGGTATTACTGCAGCAAGGTTCATCGTCTAAACGCTGATAAGCACACATTACCTGACGCACATCAGCTTCCTGTACCAGACTTTTAAATGCTGGCAAATAAGTTTCATATAGCTCTCTGGGAGTTACATTATTAAGATTCAACTCATGTCTGCTCCATTCCGGTCCTGAGTGCACCGCATAATGTTTAGCACAAGCTAAAAGTTTCCGGTATTTAGCATCGGCAGGTCCTTGAAGCCCTTTTACAACTGAGATTCCCATTCTGGAAGTTAGGTAAGGATCTTCACCATAAGTTTCCTGACCACGACCCCAGCGCGGATCTCTAAATATATTTACGTTAGGTGTCCAAACCGAAAGACTTAAAAAACGTTTATTTTCATTTCCGTTTTTAATCCATTGATTGTATTTGGCTCTGGCTTCGTCAGAAACTGCATCAAAAACCCGATACAATAATTGATCGTCAAATGAAGCTGCCATCCCAATAGGTTCTGGAAAAACAGTAACATTATCATTATTGGCATAGCCGTGTAAAGCTTCGCTCCACCAATTGAATTTTTTAATTCCAAGTCTTGGTATAGCATCACTTTGATCACACATTAATGTTGCTTTTTCTTCAAGAGTCAATCGTGAAATTAAATCTTTTGCTCGTTCTTCTGAAGTAAGTGACGGATTTTTATAAGGATATTGTTGTGCATGTATGCTAACTATTGACAATAAACTTATTATGTATAAATAACTCATTTTCATACTTCTATATTTAGAATTTAATTTAAAAATGGGGTTTTATTCAAAAAAACAAACTAATCCATTTTTGAAATTGAACCATTGATATGGAAATAATCAAAATCTACATATCCACCCGTATTTTTCGTAGCATAATTAAACAGACCAAAACGGTATCCCATAAAATGTGGAAGTGTGTAAGGTAATTTTATAGTGTTTCCAATACTAATCCATTCTTTTCCGTCCAAGCTGTAGTAGAACTTTCCTTTATCTGCTCTGATTTTAAAATCGCAATCTGCTTTAAAATATACTTTGTCCTGGTTTAAAGCTACGCTTGCCACTTCTTTCGAAACACCTTTTACGGCATCCATCATCACAATTTTTTTAGCGCCATTTTCAATTTTCACTGCTATTAATCCAAATTCTTTTTGCAGCAAAGCTAGTCCTGCCATGTCTCCTTCTTTCATCTTAGAAATGTCAAGCATTGTTGAAGCTGAACTTTCAGGTCCAAAAGTTCTTTGGGTCAAGGTATTTTTAGCCTGAACAAAACTGCTGTCTATTCTGGCTGTTTTTAATCTTAAATACCCTTTTCGCTCTCTAACAGACCAAAGCGAATTATCCGGATTATGATTCCATTGCCAAACTAAAGACAAATCCTTATCACTTTTTTTACGTGTAAACTCATCTGAATTTACAATTCCGGGAATTAGCCCTTTGCTTGGAGGTAAATCTAAAAATTCAGGAACTTTTCCATTCACTCCTAATATTGGCCAGCCATCTTCCCATTTTACCGGAACTAAATAAGGAATACGTCCTACACCTCCGGCATCTTTGAATAAATAAGAAAACCATCTGCCATCCGGGGTATCAATAAGTCCTCCTTGTGCAACTCCCTGATCTTGCAATCCCACTTTTCCTTCCCATGGGCCATTGATGTTATCTGCCCGATGGATAATCACCGTACGCATTCCGCCACGTGGCCAGTTGATATTAAATAAATAATATTTGCCATTAATCTTAAAAAGTTGAGAACCTTCAGATTGCAACATAATATTATCTCCGGCAGGAGCACTGGCATTTTCTATTAAGACCCTTTTAGTCTCTTCTTTTACGCCAGAAAGATCTTTGTTTAACTCTATAATTTGAAGTTTTCCTGCACCCCAAACCATATACACTTTTCCGTCATCATCAAAAAGAATGGAGTGATCGTGGTAGGAATTATTTAGTACTGTTTTTTTCCAAGGTCCCTTTTCTATGTTTTTTGTTGAATAAATGTATGTTTTACCCGTTGTTCCTGAAAAAGTGCTTACATAATAAATTCCTTCATGAAGACGCAAACAGCTAGCCCATGAACCTCTGCCATAATCATTTTTTCCATTATCTAAATTGAGTCTGTCATTATCATCTTCTAATGTTTCGTAAGCATAATTAACCAGTTTCCAATTGACTAAATCAGTAGATTTCATAATTGGAACTCCCGGATTAACGTGCATTGTAGTGCTACTCATATAATAAGTATCACCTACCCGAATCATTGATAAATCAGGAACATCTGCATGAATCAATGGATTTTTAGCTCTATTTTCCTGTGCATAATTATTTGTAGTAATTGTTAAACCAACCAGCAAAACAATATTAAAAAAGGTATCTCTTATATTCATGTCAATTTTTATTTTAAAGCTTTTACACCGTCAGTAGTTTGTACTATTTTTTTAATAGTTCCATCCTCATTATAATACATATAATCTACACAAACAGAGCGTCTGTAACTGCCTCCTGTAGGCAAACTTCCATTATGGTAAAAAAAGTATGAGTTTCCTTTATAATCAATAATTCCGGGATGGGTAGTAAAACTATTAGGTACATTTTCCTGAATAATCCCCTGATAGGTCCATGGCCCGGCAGGATTTGTAGCGGTACAATATTCTATCATTTCCGGTTTAGTGCCTGCACCGGCATACACTAAATAATAGAGTCCCTTTCTTTTATAAACCCAAGGTCCTTCTATAAAATTTTTAGGTTTAAAAGTGGTAATAGAACCATCTATTTCTGTCATATTCTCTTTCAATTTTACCCATTTACAGCTTCCATTACCCCAAAACATATAAGCTTGCCCATCATCATCTACAAATACAGTAGGATCAATATCGTCCCAGGCATGAGGCAAATCTTTAGTCATTTCATTGATAACAAGCGCTTTTCCAATAGCATCTTTAAAAGGTCCGGTAGGCTTATCCGAAACAGCAACTCCTATAGCAGCTCCGCCTCCACTAACTCCATCTTTTTTATGAAACGTAGAAACAAACCAGTAAAATTTACCATTTCTCTCGATACACTGTGCGGCATAAGCGTCTCCAGTAGCCCATGAAAAAGTACTTGGCGAAAGTGGCGCTCCGTGATCTTTCCAGGTGGCCATATCTGTTGTAGAAAACACATGCCAATCGGCCATTTTATAATTAGTATCTGCCTCAGTAGCTACATCATGACCTGTGTATAAAAACAGCGTATCGTTATGTACTATAGGCGAAGGATCAGCAGTAAAAATGTGTTTTATAATAGGATTTTGTGCTGTCATTTCGATCATTGACAAACAACAAAATGCCAATAGAATCTTGGTATTCAATTTCATATTTATAATTTTTTGGTTGGTTTTTTTTAATTCCTGGATAATAGTTTTATCTTTTATTTTATTTCCAATTCAGTTTATTTACTTTTTTACCACTACTTTCTTACCCGTATATTTTATTGTTTTTACTACACTATCATTTTCATTCCCTGATATCCATTTAATAGTCATGGTGTAAGTAGTGGTTTGATCTTTATAATTTCCTATTTGATTCGCCAGAGTCAGGGTTTGATTTTTTTCGTTCCAAATAATAGGAATCTCACTGTATTTCCCTTTTTCATAATTATAATTGTCTCCTTCATCATTGTACATTGTAAACGTAGCATCTTTACCGGTATAGACACGAATTTCCAGTTCATCCTGCTTTGCCTGAGTACTCTGAATTACATTCCCCATAGGCACAATGGAACCTTCTTTTACAAAAACCGGAATTTTATCTAACGGAGCTGCTGTAGCTATCGTTTGTCCTCCTTCAAATCGCTTTCCTGTCCAGAAATCAAACCATGCATTTTGTTTTGGTAAATAAACATCCCATTCGGTAACATTAGCTTCCGTTACCGGAGCAATCAAAAATGCTTTTCCAAACATATATTGATAAGCCTGACTCACAGCAGTGGTATCCTGATTAAAATCCATAATTAATGGTCGCATTAAAGTCGAATTATTCTTAGAAATCTGCCAGGCTTCTGAATAGATATAAGGCAACAACTGGTATCTAAGATTCATCATAGAACGCATATTGTTTTCTACTTTTTCTCCATATTTCCAAGGCTCCGTTTCTGTTTGATAGCCATGCATACGGAATATTGGATTAAAAACAGCCCATTGAAACCAGCGAGTTAGTATTTCGTGATACTTTTCATCTTTATATTGTCCTGATCCGGGACGGAAAAACCCACCAATATCCGTAGTCCAATAAGGCATTCCGGTAAGATTATAATTTAAACCTGCCACTATCTGACGTTTGTAAGTATCCCAGTTCCAACCAATGTCTCCTGACCAATTAATTGTTGCATAACGTTGCTGTCCTAAAAAAGCAGAACGGGTAAGAATGGTAACTCTTTTTTCGGGATTCGTATTTCTTTGTCCTTCATAAACCGCTTTACTAACAAATAAAGGATAGGTCAATCTGTAAAAATCGCCTAAACCAAAAAAAATTTGCTTGCCTCTTAAGGCATCATTCTCAGGCTCGGTTGCATCCATCCACCAGGAATCTACTCCAAGAGTAAATAGATTTTTATTCAGTGCATTCCAATGTGTTTTTTGGGTTTCCGGATTGTAAATATCTATCCATGGACTATTAGGAATAAATAGATTTTTCGATACATATTCCTTACCTATTTCAGATTCTTTATTTAGATTTTCCCAAACAGAAACAGAAAAATGAGCATTCAAATCATGTATTTCTTTGATGAATTTTTCCGGTTCCGGATAATGCGTTTCATCAAATTTTGGTACTCCCCAACCGTATTTACCCCAATATTGCCAGTCTTGTACAATTACATCCACAGGCAAATTGCGTTTTCTAAATTCTTTTATAGTTGAAACCAAATGTTCTCCCGAAGTGTAGCGTTCGCGACATTGCCAAAACCCAAATGCCCATTTAGGCAACATGGGTACATTACCTGTTAAGTTTCGGTAATTAGCTATAATTTCGTCAGTATCATTTCCTGCAAAAACTACATAATCAAGTGATTTAGCATTAGGCGAATTAAAAACTGTTTCATTATTAGAAAGTTTTAAACTAAGAGCAGGTGTATTACTCGATTTACAAACTACTTTCACCGTATGTTCTCCTGCTTTTAACGAAACTAATTTACTCACTGCCGGCGGCAGCCATAAATTTGATTGATTGATCACATCGATACCATCAATCAAAACTAAATGACGGCTATCCATATCGCCAAGATCCAGCATCAGTGAATATTCTCCATCTTTAGCTACCGAAAAACTACCCGAATAAACGGACTGCTGTTGGGAAACTCGTTGGGTACCCGAAGTCGTTGTAACTTCCACTTCTCGTTTTTCTCCTTCGTTTACAGTATTTTTAACTAAATTAATTGTTTGATTAGTCGGATTAAAATATGTCAAACCGTACTGATGCCACAACAATCCGTACCCTTTATTAGATACTACAAACGGAATAGCAATTTGTGTATTGACCTGAATTAATTTTCGGGTTGTATTTTTTAAATTATAAAAACCATCCTGAAACTGTCCTAAGCCAAATAAATATTCATCTTGAGGAGATTCAAAACCTTGTTCAGCAACAAAACAAGCTTCTCCCATAATGGTGCTTGGTTTCATTAATCTGGAATTTGCTTTTTCACTAAGAAATACTTTTCCTGATTTATCACTATATTGTAGCACTGCTGTTTTTTTATCAAATGCAACAGTGATTCCTTTCGTAGAAAGTTTTAAACTATTTGCTGTTTCTTTCAATGAAAAACCAGGTACATTTGGCGTATTAATCAAAACGAATTCCTGTGCTTCTTTTACATTTCCAATTTGATATTGTACCCGAATGGATTTTTCGTTAAGAGGAATAATATTTAATATTCCTTCTGACAAATCAATAGCTAATTTATTTTTAGTTAAAACATGTTTTTTATACTGCTGTGCACTAATTGAAGTACTCAGCAAGCCTAAAAATAAAATGTAAATGACTCTTTGCATATAAATATTCTTAAAATGTTAGTTTTGTATTGGAATCAAAGAAACTGCAAAACCACCTCTACGAAGTAATTTTACGTCAATAGTTGCATTTTTATTTACTACCATAGTCTTTGAAGAAAAAGCCTTATCATGTTTGCCATCAGCAATTAAAACGGCTTGATAATTTACTCCCTCTGCTAAAAATTCCAATTTGATTTTTTTTGTTATTTCCTTTCGCTCAGAAGCACTAATCCCACCAATGTACCAGTTAGCCCCTTTTTTACGCGCCATAGTTACTTCCTGACCGGGATAACCGTCAATAAGTTTCGTGTCATCCCACGATGTAGGTACTTCTTTCAGGAAATTTTTAGCTTCATTTGGTAATTCATAATATCCTTCCGGTCTGTCTGCCAAATGTTGCAAAGGCGATTCAAAAAGTACTGAAAGAGCCAACTCATGTCCATAAGAAGTAATATGTGGATATTGAGAATTAGTAAAAGTAACAGGAGTATAATCCATGGCTCCTACAACATTTCGCGTAAAAGGTAAAATAGTGTTATGTTCTGGTGCTGTATTAGTAAATTCCGGAACATTATTATACCATTCTGCACCACGTACTCCCTCATAGGTCATTAAATTAGGATAAGTTCTCGACCAACCTCTGGGAACAATACAACCATGAAAATAGACCATCATCTCAAATTGAGCAGCATCTTCTAATATATTTAGATAATATTGAATCATATTCTGTTTTTCACTTTCGAAAAAATCAATTTTAACCCCAACTACGCCTAATTTCTTAAGTTTAGTAAATTCTTCAACCCTGTTTTTATGAGTAAGCATTCTGTCTTTTGGAGTAGATGAAACCCAGGTATGATCGCCTCCTGAATTATACCACATCAATGGTTTTACACCTTTAGAATGAATATACTTTAAGGCATCTTCCAGATTCCCACCATTCGTCATTCCATCCCATTCCCAGTCTAAAAGCGTATAAGGCCACTTCATTGCAACTGCTAAATCAGCAAACTCACATACCGTTTTAAAATCTTTAGTTCCGTGATTACTGGACCAGTAATTCCAGGATACTTTACCGGGTTTTATCCAGTCAGTCGTTTTAAAACGAGTGGGAGTTGACACATCT
This sequence comes from Flavobacterium flevense, assembly GCF_900142775.1. GTDB lineage: Bacteria > Bacteroidota > Bacteroidia > Flavobacteriales > Flavobacteriaceae > Flavobacterium > Flavobacterium flevense. Next base: position 201,052 of record NZ_FRCC01000006.1, on the reverse strand, counting down.
TCAACCAATGTACTCTCAACAATATCAGCTAAACTACCCATACTAATTACTCTCCAAGGCGACTGCCATGGCAGTGAAATACTTGGTTTTGGTTCTCCTGTACCTCTGCCGTCTTTTGGATCAGGAAAAGTAAGTTTGTAAATATTACTGTCTTTTGTATTACTTAGTTTTGTACCGCAATAATTACGATCTAAATCGGCCTCATGTAAAAGAAACCAACATGATTTATCCGATGAATTAAATAATGCCGGATAACACCACTCTTGTTGTACTATTTTATCGTCACTGGACTCCGCATATAAACCCTCATTAGCTGTATTCCATTTTTCCAACCATCGTTTACTGTCTTTTGGTATTTGGTAAGCCGTGAATTCATCATTAACTACATAAGAACCTTTTTTTTCAGGAAATTCATATCTAAAGGTAGCTCCGTCATTATACGCTCTTATAATTAGATTTAATTTGGCTTTCCCGGGATTTTCAAACGAAACAACAACTTCATTGGCTTCATTATCCCGCACTAACTTTTTACCAAAAGGAAGTTCATAATGTTCTTTTACCAATTTAGGTTTCGTTGCTTTTAAAAAAAGAAGCTCTTTTGAAAAATCCTGATCACTTCTTGATATTCCTAAACTTACCTTTGGAAGTATTTCAGTTGTATTTTTATCTGTTTGCTGAGATATTTTCAAATACCATTCTCCTTTATTATTGGAATCCATAGCATATAGTGCTACCACATTTTTTTTATTGGGAGACTGTACAACTATTTTTTGCGACCACGACTGGCAAAAGCTAAGTACTATAAAAGACAGTAAAATATTTTTTAACTTCATGGTTCTAAGTGATTCATTTTAATTTTTGATTGAAAATCGGGTATTCTTTAGCAACAAAATAAATTATGCTACTTCTTTAACACCTCAAGCATCTTTGATGCATATCGTTTTCCTAACATTCTGTATCCTTCAGCTGTAAAATGAAGATTATCTGGTCCATCAGGACATCCACTGGAAGAAACCACATAAGAATTTGGAATTGTTTGTGGCAAAGTGGCAATTATTTTATTCATACTTGCACATACTCCATTTTGGTCTGCATGCACTACTTCTCCTGCCAATAAAGGCATAGATGCTGCTTTCAGATTTAAATCTTTCAATAAATTATCATACACTATTTTTACTTTTTTTGTCCAAAGTGTATCACCTGTATTCGATTCTCCCTGATGCAATAAAATCCCTTTTATTACTCCGTCTTTCTGAGCGATTTTAGCCATTTCTACCAGTCTGGCATACGGATTTCCATCGTATTGAGCCACTGTTGATTTTAGCCAATTTGGAGAAGTACTCACATATTCCTCATACTTATCTTTGTCAAAAAGTTCTATTTTACAGCCACCTACAGCTACATTGATAACACCTACTTTTACATCATCTGGTAAATTAGCAATCATTTCTCTTCCAAAATAATCTGATGGGGTAAGTCCTGTAGTACAACGACTCAAAGGTGGAACTGCCGTGTACCATTGTCCTTTTTTTCTGTTCAGATTATCACAATTTACAGCCTCTAAAACCTGAAAACGTTTGTTTACTACTGTATCCTGAGGTTCAATTTTAGCATAACCTTCCATATTAGACTGTCCTAAACACAGATAAATATGAAATTTAGGATTTTGTGCAAATGTATTTGTTCCAAAAAATAATAGGGAGAAAGCAAAAAACAGATTTAATTTTTTTTTCATTTGAGTTCTATTTTAGAATTTTATAAAATTGTTTTATTTACTAACTAAGGTATAAACACTTCCTTTTTTTGTTGCAATATCAACTAAAACGGTAGGTTTAAGTTCAAGTGGCTTTATAGTAGATTTATCAGATATAATGGCTGCTGCCGTTTCATCAACAAAATAAAAGGGATTCGGATTTTCTCCATTTGCCATTACTAATTCAGCACCTGATTTTTGTTTCATATCATTTGGCAAACGCAATCTTAAATTCCCACCTAATGCTGATTTGACAACTAATTTAGTAAGTTTAGCATCTTTCCATTGCATTTCAACAATTTCAAATCCTCCTCTGGCGCGTATTCCTTGAATATTTCCTTCTGACCAAACATCAGGCAAAGCGGGAAGCAAATGAATAGCTCCATCTGAACTTTGAACTAACATTTCAGTAATTCCCGAAGTACATCCAAAATTTCCATCAATCTGAAATGGCGGATGTGCATCAAAAAGATTATTATAGGTTCCCCCGCCTCCTTTGTTTACTCCTAAAGGTGTTAGTTGATTTTTAATAAGTGAGTAAGCATGATTTCCATCTTGCAATTTTGCCCACCAGTTAATTTTCCAGCCCATACTCCAACCCGTGGATACATCGCCACGGTGAAGCAAAGTATTTTTGGAAGCAGCAAACAATTCAGGGGTCTTATATGCCGAAATTTGATTAGATGGAAACAATCCGTAAAGATGAGAAACGTGACGATGATTGTCTTTAGGATCATCAATATCATCCAGCCATTCCTGAAGCTGATTGTGTTTTCCCACATGCATAGGAGCCAATCGGCTGCGTAACTGTTTCAGTGTATCTATTAAAGTAGCATCTTCTTTTAAAATTTGTGCTGCGCGAATTGTAGTTGAAAAAACATCATAAACGATTTGGTTATCCATTGTTGTTCCCGCATCAAGCGAGGAACCATTATGAGCTTGCGGAGCATTTTCAGGAGAATTCCCGGGATTTACAACCATCCATTTGTATTTAGGATGTTCTACCAAAAAATCCACATAAAATAAAGCTGCACCTTTTAGTACAGGATATATAGATGCTAAATATTCTTTATCTCCTTTATAAAGATAATGTTCCCATAAGTGTTGACTTGCCCAACCGCCACCAGCAGTCCACAATCCCCAGAAAGCGCCATCTACTGCACCGGTAGCTCGCCAAATATCAGTATTATGATGTGCCATCCATCCTCTTGTTCCATACATGGTTTTAGCAGTTTCCTGTCCCGTAACCGCTAAGTCTTTTACCATTTGTAAAAAAGGCTGATGCAATTCTGAAAGATTGGTTTTTTCGGCAGGCCAATAATTCATTTCCGCATTGATATTAATCGTGTATTTACTGTCCCATGCCGGAGTAAGACTGTTATTCCAAATCCCCTGTAAATTAGCCGGTTGTCCACCAGGCTGTGAAGAGGATATCAATAAATAGCGACCATACTGGTAATATAATGCTACAAATTGTGGATCATTAGTACTTCTGAAATTTTTCAAACGCTCGTCTGTTGGTAAATCAGCTGCCGGAGTAGTTCCTAAATCTAATTTAACCCGATTGAAATACTTTTGATAAGCAGCAATGTGTTTCTTTTTAATTGTTTCATACGATTTCCCAAAAGCAGAATTCATATAATCAGCGGCACGTTTTGCTTCATTTCCGCTAACATCATTATAATTATTGAAATTTGTAGCTATTGATATAAAAATAGTAGCCGCATCGGCATTTTTTACAATAAGAGAATTATCATTTTTCTCTAATTTTCCGTTATTTAATTTTATACGGCTTATACCTTTAAAATTTACCAAACTTTTTATTCCTTCATGATCACTGGTAGTTCCTGTAATTTCAAGATCTTTTGAATTGCTTACTGCAAAGTTTTTAATTTTATGAGGCGAAGTATAACTTGCATTAAATGAAATACTCCCTTTTTTATCTGCTGTAAGATGAATCACTATCACTCTTTCTGAAAATGAAACAAAAGCTTCTCTTGTATAAGTTACACCATCAACTTTATAACTGGTTTTAGAAATGGCGTTTTCTATATTAAGTTCTCGCTTGTAATCAGAATATGTATCGTGTCCTTCAAAATTCAAATTAAGACTTCCTACTGGCTGAAACATCTGTCCGTGAGACTTCTTTGAAATAAATTTATCATTGGCTAATTTTTCAGCATCCTTATGTTTTCCATCAAAAATCATTTTTCTAATTTCCGGTAAAGCAGCTAAAGCAGTTGGATTATCATTTCTATTAGGTCCTCCACTCCATACTGTATTTTCATTCAGCTGGATAATTTCCTGCTCAACATTGCCATACACCATAGCACCTAAAAAGCCATTACCTATAGGCAAAGCATTTTCCCAAGTTTTACCCGCAGGTTCATTATACCAAAGTTTAAGTCTGGTAGTATCCTGAGAATAAATGAACGAAAGCCCTATAAAGAAATTAAGTACTACTATTTTTTTCATATTTTTTTTTATCACTTTTGCTTTAAGCTAATATATCCTTTATTTATACGTGTTACTAAAACACTTATAAAAAAAGGCAAAAAAATTTAAGTCGGGAGTAACCAGCTCCCGACTTTAAAAAAACCAAAAAATACTAACTAAAACACACATTTATTAAAAGAAATTAATACCAATAGAAAAGATCGCTCGTGTTTTTTTATTGGGATTAATAAAATATCTTACTATCTGACCCTGTGGTACTGGACTAATGATAAGCCTCAATAGTTCTGATTACCTGCTGTGGCGTATGCAAAACATACATCAAAACAAAAAAGCAGAAATACCCTATAGGCTTTGATTTACTTTTAAAAATAAAAGTTCGTCATAAATATTATTTAGTTGGTTAATAAATATCAAACTCTGTATCTCTTTTTATATTCTTTAAAGAAAATAATATCTCCCCAATTGAAACGCAGTAAAATTTAATATTACAAACATACAAAATTTACACAATCGGTTGCATTTTTTTGATAAAAAAAAGCATTATTTTTTATCATTAATAAAATAATGCTGATTTTATTAGAAAAAAAAAGGATTAAACTACGTAAAAACAACTAATATTATAAGCTACTTTATTTATATGAAATAGATTTCAGATTCATAAACCTAGATACTTTCGATTACATCGTCCAAAGGTCGTCTGGATTTAGGGGTAACTTCAAGTCGGTTGTGATCGTCTGCTGCTGCATAACCTACAGCCATAGCAAAAAGTGGTTTATAAGTAGTCATATTTAAAATAGCAGCGTATTTATCCGTTTCTATTCCTTCCATCGGAGTTGCATCCAGACCTAAGGCTATTGAAGCGTTTAACCCGACACCCAAAGCAATATAAACCTGCTTTGCCATCCATGATTTTAAATCTGCTTCGGGCATGTTTTTCCTCAGGCTGTTATACCAGTCCCTATGCCTGTCTGATAACACACCACTATTGACTACATCCTGAAAAGCATCTAAATCATCAGCTACACTAAATACAACAACTAAAGCTGCCTGATTTACTTTTTCAACATTGTGCATCGAAACAGCAGCCAGTTTTTCTTTAATCTCCGGATTTTGAACAAAGGTAAATTTCCAAGGCTGTATGTTTATAGAGGATGGTGCAAGACGCAGAATTTCCTTAAGATCATCAATAATTTCCTGAGGTATTTTTTTACTGCTGTCAAATTTTTTAGCAGAATATCGTATTTGGGCTAATTCTAACGGATTCATATTTCTTATTTAAGCGGGTTATTAATATATTTTTAATTCTAAGGACTGGTTTAGATTTTATTTAAAAATCTTTTCCCAACCCTAAAAGAGTGGAAATTTTATTCCAAATTCATCGAAATTACACCCTTTAGGGTCGGGGAATTAATTTTGATGAATTTTATACAGGCTCTAAGTATTTTTCAAAAATACATCTGCCAGTAACTGATGTGATTTTAAACGAGCCTGATGGTTACCGGTGATAGTTTGTATCATAATCTCATTAGCTCCAAAAACTGCAGCAATCTTATTGATCCAATCATATAACTTATCAGGAGTTGCTGCTAAAAACCGCGGTGGTTGTCTGGGATCAATCAGGTTAATTTCAGGCGAACGAAATCTGTTGCCTAATATTGCCAGTGCCGTTTCTTCGTCTTCTAACAAACTCTGAGTATCTCCTTCGGTTTTTAACCGATATTCAAATAACTGAAAAGGAGCAGTCATTCGGTGTGCTTCTTCCTCTGTTTCGGCAGCAAAAACATTAAGTGCTAACATTAATTCTGGTTTTTGTTTTCCGGAATTATCAGAAGCCTTAAACTCCTGATGGTAATTTTGTGCAATATTAAAAGACATAGCCGGATTAATAAATCCTGCAAAAACATATCTCAAGCCCAGATGTGCAGCCGTTTTTGAACTCCAAGAGCTGGAACCTAACAACCAGAAATCAGGTAAAGTTCCATTATTATGGGATTTTATTTCCGAAAACGGATTTTCTTCTTCAAAATTCTGATGCATCCAATTCAGTAGTTCTACTATCTGATTTTTAGAATCATCCCCTTTTTTAACACTAACTGAACGATGGCGCTGTAAAGCCACATCGCTAATAGTACCCGTTGATGCTCTTCCTATTCCCATATCTATCCTGCCCGGAAACAATTCTTCCATACTATTAAAAATTTCAGCCACTTTAAACGGGCTGTAATGGTTTAACAATATTGCACCTGAACCCACTTTAATCTTTCGGGTATGAGCAGCAATAAAAGGCATCATCACTTCGGGACTACGTCCGGCTCCGGCTCCCGTGGCATGATGTTCTGCTACCCAAAAACGGGTATACCCCAATTCATCAGCCTGTTTGGCTATTTCAAGGGTATTCATTAAAGCCTGATGACGGTCACCATTTTTTGGAACAATCGATAAATCCAGAATAGAAAGTCTCATAGCTTCATTTTTAGGATTACAAAGTTACTATTGCTATTGATTTTATCCATCCAATACCCTTATTAATTATTCCAAATGACTTAAAAAAGATAAAATTACTGCTCATTTGAACAGATTGAGTTTCAATAAAATGATACATTTGTAGTACTCAAACAATTTAAAAACTAAACTGCATGCTGAATGAGTCCTTTATTTTTTGTCTCGAAGGAGTTCCTGACATAGAAATTAATCCTATTACCGAAGTAGTCAAAAATCTGGAACAACTGGCATTCGATTATCACATTGCCAGTATCCATAAAACCTGTGATACTATTGAAGGACTTGAAGAAAGTCTGAGTGCCTTACTATACGATGATCACAATTTTAAGGATTACGAAATTATTTATTTAGTAATGCCCGGTCAGGAAAACAACATCCGTTTACACGATTATTATTATAGTTTTGAAGAAATCGCCGAACTCTTTGAAGGGAAATTAAAAGGGAAAATAATTCATTTTTCGAATAAAAAAAAGCTGGATTTAACTCCCGATGAAGCACAGTATTTTCTTGATATTACGGGTGCCAGAGCATTATCAGGTTATGGTGCAAAATGCAGCAAAGTAGATAGTATTCATTTAGACAAAGCCTTTTTTTGCTTGTGTCAGGAAGAAGATGATGTGATTGAAATTGTAGAAATATTGCATCAAAAACACTATGCGCTTTGTAAATTTCTAGACTTTAGATTGTATTATTAAAATATAACAAATGCAAAATAAATATTCAGTGGTTATAAGTCCGCCCGAGGCAATTATCATTACAGTCAAAACAATGAAAGAAGCATTATTCAATGAAATTGACTGGTTCAATAGCAAAAACTCCTTGGCACACATTACCATCAATGAATTCATGACTTCTGATAACGAAATTGAAATCCTAAAAAAGCAACTTGAAACAATTGCTGAAAGTTTAAAACCAGTTCATGTTCACCTGAATGCATTTGACAATTATCCTAATGGTGCATTTTTTATAGCTCCGGATGCTGTTTCGAAAATAGATTTGAAAAAAATAATGAAACACGTCAACCAATCTTTTCGTGCCAAAACAATTATAAAAAGCAGCGAGCCTCACTTATCTATTGGACGTAAATTAAGTCCTGAAAACATTGCAACAGCCTATCGGTTATTTTCGGAACCTATCGATTTAAATTTTGTTTGTAACAGAATTACACTCCGTTGTTTTAATCCTGAAATGAGACAGTTTGAAATAATCGAACATTTTGAATTTAAGAATAATCCAAAGCCTACTTTTGAACAAGGCACTTTATTTTAAAAGACATTTTTTTTGTTATTACTATTTTTATAACATACCAATAAAATACACAATACCAGTTTTTTAAATCACATTACTTAAACTAGTATTTAATTGTATTTTCGAAATTATTTTACCGCAGATTCGCAGATTTTTTAAAATAAAAAACAATAAAATCTGCGAGTCTGTGATAATTTTTCATGAAACCCATTCGAGAAAATCAGTCATATTTCTTCCATTTGTGTTCCAATTTATATACAATAAAATCTGCGAATCTGCGGTACTTTTGTACAAATCCCACTTGTAAAAATCAATTATACTTCTTCAATTTGTATTCCAAAATCTAGGTCCCAAATTATTTCAAAAGCTTACTGGAAGACTGCCTGATAATCAATTCGGGTTGCAGAATAATCCGGTTAACCGTTTTCTTCTTCGGATTATTAATTCGTTCTAAAAAAGCTTCGGCAGCTAATTTCCCTATTTGATCACTATGCTGGTTTATTGTTGAAATAGAAGGCTGCGTCAGCGAAGTAAAAGGCTCATCACTAAAACCAATCAGGGCTATTTCCTCAGGAACTTTAATATTATTTTCTAAAAGTACCTGCAAAGCACCAAGTGCCGCAATATCACCTGCCACATAAACAGCGTCAGGCCATTCGGGAGCATCTAATAATTGCTGCATGATGCGACGTCCATCCTCAATTCGCAAATTACTTTCTATAATCCAATTGTACTTAAGGGCTAAATTCCATTTTTCCAGCGCATCTTTATAACCCCGGATTCTTTCTTTATAAATCCGGATATGATTAAATCCTGCAATATGAGCAATTCGTTTACAGCCTTGAGAAACCAGATGATCGACAACCAGATGACTACTTTTATAATCATCAATCCCTACATAATCTACATTGAGCTCCTCTTCGCCTCTGTCAAACAAAACCAGTTCGGTGCCTTTAGATTTTATTTTTTGGTAATATTCTAAATCGGTAGTTTCATTGGCCATTGAAGCAATAATGCCATCTACCTGAATTTTTAATAAGGTATCAATTTCCTGACATTCTTTGGCATACAATTCATTAGACTGTGTCATAATGATATTGTAGCCGTTTAAATTCAGTACTTTTTCAATATTCTCCACTACCGAAGAAAAAAAGTGACTGTTTACACGCGGGATAATCACACCCACCAAATTGCTTTTTCCTTTTCTCAAAGCACTCGACAAGTAATTAGGCTGATAATCCAGCTGAATTGCCGCTTCCTTCACAGCCTTTTTAGTCTTATCACTAATTCGGGGATGATCATTCAATGCTTTAGAAACCGCCGAAGGTGTTAAACCTAGTACGGCAGCAATATCTTTTATTGTGGATTTTTTTTTATTTTCCAACTTAGTTTTTATATTTGTTCAATCGATTGAACAAAAATAGAAATTTTAATGAAACACAATTCCTTACAGTTGTGTTTTTTTATTCCAAGTTGTTCAAACGTTAGAACAGAATAAATAATTTTTACAATATGAAATATATAGTTTGCGAAAAACCGGGCGAATTTATTTTAAAAGAAAAAGAAGCGCCTGTCAGAAAAGAAAACGAAGCATTATTACAAATCAACAAAGTAGGAATCTGTGGTACTGATTTACACGCTTATGGCGGAAATCAGGCTTTTTTCACTTATCCCCGAATTTTAGGTCACGAATTAGCTTCTACCGTTTTAGAAATTGGAGAAAACCCCAGAGGAATTAAAGCCGGAGACAACGTGGTGGTAATGCCTTATGTAAGCTGCGGAACTTGTATTGCCTGCCGAAACGGAAAAACAAACTGCTGTACCAATATCAAAGTTTTAGGCGTTCATACCGATGGTGGAATGCAGGAACAAATTACAGTCCCTGCTTCTATCCTTTTGCCGGCTAATAATTTATCTGATGACCAAATGGCAATCGTAGAACCATTGGCTATTGGTGCTCACGCTATTCGCAGAGCAGCTATTGTTCCCGGAGAAACGGTGGCAGTTGTAGGTTGCGGTCCTATCGGGATTGGGATTATGAAACTGGCCCAGATTGTCGGTGCTAAAGTAATCGCTATTGATATGAATGAGCAGCGTCTGGCTTACGCCAAAGAAAAAATAGGTGTCGATTATACCGTGAAAGCGGGCGAAAATACAGTTGCAGAAATCACTAAAATCACTAATGGTGATTTGTGTACAGCCGTTTTTGATGCTTCGGGTCACAAAGGAGCTTTAGAATCCTGCCCGGATTATATGTCACACGGAGGTCGTTTTGTGCTTGTTGGTTTATCCAAAGGAGAATTGACTTATAGCCATCCTGCCATTCACGCTAAAGAAATGACTTTGATGTGCAGCCGTAATGCTACTACTGAAGATTTTGAACACGTAATCAGTGTTTTAGACCAATTCCCAACCGAATCCTATATTAGTCATACTGTTCCATACACAGACATGATTGCTAATTTTGACAGTTGGTTAAATCCTGCAACAGGCGTTATCAAAGCTACCGTAGATTTTAAAATACAATAATATGATAATCGATTCACATCAGCATTTTTGGGTTTACGAAGCAGAAAAACACGCTTGGTTAGACGATAATATGAAAATCATTCGAAAAGATTTCATGCCCGAAGATTTACAATTGGTTTATCAAAATAACGGAGTGGATGGCTGTGTAGCCGTTCAGGCAGATCAAACACTTGCCGAAACTGATTTTCTTTTGGCCTTAGCCGAAAAAAATAACTTTATCAAAGGAGTGGTAGGCTGGGTTGACTTAAGAGCTTCTAATATTGATGAAGTTTTAAAACAATACAGCGCGTTTCCAAAACTAAAAGGTTTCAGACATGTAGTACAAGGGGAAGCCGATCCTAATTTTATGTTGCGTCCTGATTTCAGGAACGGAATAACTGCTTTAGAAAAACACAATTACACTTATGATATTTTGATTTTTCCGCATCAGTTAGGAGCCGCTTTAGAATTAGTACGCCGTTTTCCAAAACAGAAATTCGTTATCGATCATATTGCAAAACCCTACATAAAAGACGGATTTTATGATGGTTGGGCTGCTTTAATGAAAGCAATTGGCAAATACCCAAATGCGTATTGCAAATTATCAGGAATGACTACCGAAGCCGATTACAAAAACTGGACTACAGAGCAAATCGAACCTTATATGCAATTGGTTTTGGATGCTTTTGGCGCGAGCCGAATCCTTTTTGGTTCCGATTGGCCGGTGTGTTTAGTGGCTGGAAATTATACAAAAACAAAAGAATTAGTAACCAATTTTATTGCAAAATTAAGCTCCGAAGAGCAAAATGCCATTATGGGTGGGAATGCAATCAAATTTTATAATTTATAAATTATGGATTTAGGATTAAAAGGAAAAGTAGTCGTTATTACTGGTGCGGCTGGACTTAAAGGAAGTATTGGAGAGACTATTTTGCAACATTTAGCTGCCGAAGGTGCAATTCCGGCGGTAATTGACAGAAACGACCGTGGATTTGCTTATATCGAAGAAATTCAGAAGCAAGGAATTGATGGTTTGTTTTGCAAAACCGATGTAACAAATCCGGTGCAAATTGAAGAAGCAATTGCAAAAATTGTTGCTAAATATGGTCGAATTGATGCTTTAATCAATAATGTTGGGGTTAATGACGGAGCAGGATTAGACGCTTCTTACGAAGAATTTATGGATTCTTTAAAGCTGAATATGGTAAGCTACTTTGTGACCGTAAAAAGCGCACTTCCTTACTTAAAAGAATCTAAAGGACCTATTTTAAATATTGGCTCTAAAGTAGGATTAACAGGTCAGGGCGGAACTTCCGGTTATGCTGCTGCTAAAGGTGGTGTTTTAGGATTGACTCGCGAATGGGCGGTGGACTTAATCAAACATTCGATACGAGTGAATGCCATAATTATTGCCGAAAGCTGGACTCCTGCTTATGATACCTGGATTAAAACATTGGAAAACGGAGAAGAAAAATTAAAATCTATTGTCAAAAAAATTCCTTTGGAAAACAGAATGACAACTCCTGACGAAATTGCTGATACGTGTTTATTCACTATTTCTGAAAGATCATCACATACTACGGGACAATTCATCTTTTGCGATGGTGGTTACGTTCATTTAGATCGCTCCTTACTAACAGAATAAAACGATTAAAACTAAAAGAACAAATGATACCTAGTGTATGATTTGTTCTTTTTTTACCTATAAACCATACCAAAAAAAACCATTATTAAACGTATATCAAATGACAAAAACTTCAAAAATTCCTGTAGTACAAAAGGAATTACTTTTCCCGTTTATTATCATCACTTCCTTATTTGCTCTTTGGGGAGTAGCCAATGACCTGACCAATCCGATGGTTTCTGCCTTTAAAAAAGTAATGCCCGAATTATCAAATATGCAGGCTTCTTTAGTGCAGTTTGCTTTCTATTTTGGTTATTTTTTCATGGCATTGCCGGCAGCATTATTTATTAGAAAATACAGTTACAAATCAGGAATTATTTTAGGGCTTTGTTTGTATGCTTCGGGAGCGTTTTTATTTTATCCCGCAGCAGCTTATCAGGATTATAATTTCTTTTTGATTTCCTTATGGGTAATCACCTGTGGACTAGCGTTTTTAGAAACAACATCTAATCCATTAATTCTAGCATTAGGAGATAAAGAAACAGCCACCCGCCGATTGAATTTAGCACAATCTTTTAATCCGGTTGGTTCGTTAATGGGAATGATTGTGGCACAACAATTTGTTATTTCGGCCTTGCGTTCTGACGATAAAGATGCTTCAGGAGCATTAATTTATGATACTTTATCTGAAACTGCAAAAGCCGGTATTCGCGAAAATGATTTGGGAATTATCAGTGTTCCTTATATCATTTTAGGACTAGTAGTTTTAGCTATTATGGTAATTATTTTTTTTACCAAAATTCCTAAAACAGCCGATCATGATAAAATGTCTATTTCTGAATCTTTCCAAAAGCTGTTTGCCAATAAAACTTATATTCAGGGAGTAATTGCTCAGGCATTTTATGTAGGAGCTCAAATCATGTGTTGGACATTTATTTTTCAATATGTGGATAATATCAACGAAAGTTTAGCTGAAAGTGAACAATTAACGGCTTCCTGGTTTAATATTTCAGCAATGATAATTTTTTTAACAGGCAGATGGATTGGAACAGCTTTAATGAAAACCATCAATCCTTCTAAAATATTAATGCTCTTTGGTATTGGCGGTGTCGTTTTTTGTACTGGAACTATTTTGCTTTCGGGAACTGCAGGCTTGTATTGTTTAGTAGGGATTTCGTTATTTATGTCCATTATGTTCCCTACCATTTACGGAATTGCCTTAAAAGACATGGGTGATGAAGCAAAAATAGGTTCAGCAGGATTAGTTATGGCGATTGTAGGAGGCGCTTTAATGCCGGTTTTACAAGGAAGCATTTTAGACTGGGGCGGATCCGGATTTTCGGATGTGAAAATATTAGGATTTATTCCTGAGGTTAATTTCTCGTTTATTCTTCCTCTAATTTGCTTAGCTGTTGTGGCTAATTATGGTCGTATGACTTTAAAAAACTAAGATTAAATCATTTTATAAAGCTCCATACCAATTGTCATTCAGCAATTGTATGGAGCTTTTTGTTTAATCACATTTTAGCCAGCCTGTAATACTCATTCTGGTAGTATTAGTCAGCAAAACTTCATGAAGTAATTCGTCACTTTTAAAGAAAACTGTTTTTCCTTGTACAGGACTTATTTTTTGATTGTTATGCTCCTGATGAATTAGTAATTCCCCTCCGTCTTCAGGTTTCCAATTGCTGTTTAAATAACTAATCATTGAGAATTTCCGACTCGAATTATTTTGAAACTGGTCAAAATGTTTGAGATAAAAATCGCCTTTTTCATATAACGAATAATGGAATTCATAACCCGTAATTCCGGTGTAGCAACTTTGATTGAGATACCGAATAAAATCCTCTATATGTTTAAAAAATTCATTTTCAAACGGATTATTATGCTTTTTATCTAACCAGTAAATGGAATCGCTTCGAACAGCGCTGTCATAAGCAACAGCATCAGAATTTCCTGTTCCCGCCTCTTTCAACAGACTTTGTTCGTTCAGGGAAAATAAATTTTGCTTTAAATTATTGGCCAACTCATCGCTTAAAAAGTGTTCAGAAACCCCCACTTTATTCTCAATATACGAAGCAATTAAAGCCTCAAAATTCTTTTCCATTTTGTCAATAGCTCCAAGTAGAGCCAGCGAACGAATGTAGAATAAAATAAGACACTAATTACATTTGGAAAATTTAATTTCTATAAATAAAAAAGGATTTAGAAACGAATCTAAATCCTTTTATAAAACATTATTCTTTTTATAATTTACTAATATAACTGCCGTAAATATCTTTAAACTGATAACCGTCATCCGTTCTGTCTTTGCTTAATTTTCGATATTCGACTAATCCCCAAAGAATAAATTCTTTCATAAAAAGCTTATCTTCTTTCGGTAAATCGCTTTGGTACTCCTTTACCAGAATTTCCAATGGCACAATAGCGCCTAAAATTTGTTGGTATTCTTCATCCGAACAATCATCCAGTAATTCAAAACCACTTTCGGCAAAAAACCATTCTATTAAATCAGAATAAGGTGTTTTCTCATTCGGTTTTTCTAATTTTTCTATCTTAGGAAAATAAGCAGGAAACATCGTTTTTATAGCAGCAGCAATCAAATGCTCAGCAACAGCAGCGGCTCCCTCCTGCTCTCCTTCATAAACCAACTCTACTTTTCCGGTAATGGCGGGAATAATACCCATAAAATCAGACAAACGCAAGGTTGTTTTATCAACTCCTGCTTTCAACGCACGTCGTTCAGCAGTGCTCAATAAATTTTCATAAGCCGTAATACTCATTCTGGCACTTACGCCACTTTTATGATCGATGTATTCACTTTCTCTGGCTTCAAAACTGATTTGTTCCAATACATCTTTAGCTAATGAAGGCACATAAACTATATCATTTTGAGCAGTATCTAATTTGGCTTCCTGTTCCGTTATCGTTCGGGCAATTTTTAAAGTTTCCGGATAATGCGTCAAAATCTGAGAACCTATACGGTCTTTTAAAGGCGTAACAATACTCCCTCTATTCGTATAATCTTCAGGATTGGCAGTAAATACAAATTGCATATCAAGTGGCATTCGCAACTTAAAACCACGAATCTGAATATCGCCTTCCTGCAAAATATTAAATAAAGCTACCTGAATTCTGGCTTGCAAATCGGGTAATTCGTTGATAACAAAAATACAGCGATTGGCCCGCGGAATCATTCCAAAATGAATCACACGGTCATCAGCATACGAAAGTTTTAAATTTGCTGCCTTTATAGGATCTACATCGCCTATCAAATCGGCAACGGTAACATCCGGAGTGGCCAGTTTTTCAAAAAAACGTTCACTTCGGTGCAACCATGAAATAGCTGTTTCATCACCTTTAGTCGCAATTATATCTTTGGCAAAACGGGAAATAGGATTGAATGGATCATCATTAATTTCCGAACCACTCACATAGGGAATATATTCGTCCAGTAATTCGACCATTTTACGAGCCAGTCTGGTTTTAGCCTGACCACGAAGTCCTAATAAATTGATATTATGCCGGGACAAAATAGCACGTTCCAACTCCGGAATTACAGTGTTTTCAAAACCATGAACTCCTTCGAAAGTAGGTTGCCCTGATTTTATTTTTTCACGCAAATTAGTACGTAATTCGTCTTTGATACTTTTACTTTTGTAACCGGAAGCTTTTAATTCGCCTAAAGTATTTATATTTTCTATTTTCATGTTTTGTATTTTTAACCGCAGAGTACACTAAGTTTTACGCAAAGTTCTCTAAGTTTTTTTCTTATCTGTTTTTTCTAATTTCTGCCTTCTAACCTCTAACTTCTGCCTTCTAAACTACTTAATTCTCTTTTTCCTATTCGTTTCATAATCTTCAAAAATCATTTCGCCCAAACCTTTTAATCCGGTGTAAAACGCTTTCCCCTGATTGGCTTCAGTAAATTTATTGACAAATTTTTGCAGGTAAGGATCGCTTGCAATCATAAAAGTGGTGATGGGAATATGTAATTTTCGGGCTTGTTGTGCCTGTGTATAACATTTATCTACGATATATTCATCTAAGCCATTACTATTCATATAATAAGAACCATCACGCTCTTTCACGCAGCTTGGTTTTCCGTCAGTAATCATAAAAATTTGCTTGTTGGTATTTCGCTTTCGACGTAAAATATCCATCGCTAATTGCAATCCGGCAACGGTATTCGTATGAAACGGTCCCACTTTTAAATACGGTAAATCCTTGATAGCAATAGGCCAGGCATCATTTCCAAAAACCAGAATATCTAAGGTATCTTTAGGATAGCGTGTAGTAATTAATTCGGCTAGTGCCATCGCCACTTTTTTAGCCGGCGTGATACGGTCTTCGCCATACAAAATCATACTGTGGCTAATATCAATCATCAATACTGTGCTCATTTGAGCCTTATATTGGGTATCTTCGACCACTAAATCATTTTCGGTCAGCATAAAATTGTCAACGCCGTTATTAATCTGGGCATTGCGCAAACTCTCCGTCAGGGATATTCTTTCCAGGCTGTCGCCAAAATGAAACTCTCTGAATTCACCCGTGTGCTCATCGCCGTTTCCGGTATGTTTTGTTTTATGACTGCCATTTCCGGAACGTTTTAAATTCCCAAATATCTGATCCAGGGCTTGTTGCCTGATGGCTCTTTCGGTCTTTGCAGTAATCCCTAAGCCAGAAGTACCGTCATCTTTGACTTCATCTTTAATGTAACCTTTTTTCTTCAGATCTTCAATAAAATCATCAATAGTGTAATTTTCGTCGGTTAACTTATATTCGATATCTAATTCCCGTAGCCAGGTTATAGCTTCATCAAAATCCCCTGAAGTATAAGTGATTAACTCTTTGAAAATCTCAAAAAGTTTTTCAAATGGAGATTGATTGGGAGCCTGATATTGTTTAAAATAGAAGCCTTTTTTATTGCTCTTTTCCATAGCTTTAAAATTACATCATTTTAAAGTGTACTTCAAGCGAACAGTTATTAATTTTAAGTTAAAAAGAATTTTCTTTTCCCCTTCCCTAAAGGGTGGAAAATTTCTTGAAAATTCATCAAAATTACACCCTTTAGGGATTTGGGGAATTAATTTTGATGAATTTTGAACAACTTCTAATATCAATAATATTCTCCATCCACATAATACCAATTTCCTTCATCCTGAACAAAGGTGGAAATTTCATGATGGATTTGCGGTTTTTTATTTTGGTCTAAATAGTAAGCTTTAAACTCCACTGTATTTTCGGTAGTATTAAGTACTTCCAGTTTTTGCCATTGATTCGAAGTTGCCCATAACAGAATGTCTTCTTTAGAATAGTTACTTCGTTCAGTGATATGTGTTGTTGCTATTAAATAATTAGCCTCATGTGTGGCATAAGCGCTGTAACGCGACCGCATCAAAGCCTGGGCAGTGGGAGCTTTTTCTATTCCTTTAATATAAGGTTCACAACAATCTTTAAATGATCTTTGCGAATTGCAATAACACAATTTCATAGTATTAATAGTTTAAACATGCCCGTTTAGAGCGATAATTCTCTGATACAACTGGTTTAATAAAACCTGATATTTGCTAATTTCGATTAAATCCTCGTCTTCATCCGAAGTATCTAACATTTCGTCCAGTAATTCGCTTACTTCTACTAATTTATTATTAGCTTCTTTTGCATTTTTAGAGGCAATTAAATCAATTATTTCCTGAACATCTGTTTTTAAGGAATTGTATTTATCGTTTTCCATAGTGGTCTTTATTAATTTCCTGCAGGAGGATTATTTTCATTGAATTTTTTTACTATTTCTTTCAGTTTTTCTTTTCTGGATAACGCTGCTTGCTTTGTCTTAGCTTGTTCTTTGTGCAGTTTATCATTGTGTTTTTTAATATTCTTTTCGTTGTTTCTTCCCATATTCCCCTCCTTTACATTTTTAGGATTGTAATTTATTACTATTTATTTAAATAAAATAAATCCTTTCTGTTTTATACATGCTACAAAGTTCACCATTTTTATATAGAAAATTCAAATTAAAAGCATCAAAATCTTTTTTATAAACTATTAATTGAAGGTCAGGCAATTAATACAATTTTATTTATGCTTTTAAAAGCATCTGAATTTATACTTTTTATAAATTAGTAAAGAAGAAATAGATTTGCTGTTTTTTTTGTTTTTTTTTCATAGATTTGGATTAATTCCCTGCATTATCATTTAAATTTTATTATTTAGTTGACAAAAAACCAAAACTTTTAGCCCCTTTGTAAAATGAATTTTATTAAATCAAACTCAAATTCAGGCAATTGGTTCAAATTGAAGCCGAAGTTAATTGGGACTGTAGTTTTTTTGTTTTTTTGTACCATTTTTTCTTTGATAATTTATCAGCAATATCACATTGCAAAAAAGGCTAAGCATGATGAAATGAATGGCATTATCCAGGCCATACATAAAAGTATAGAACAATCTTTAAAAAAAAATTATGCCGATGCCCTTACACTGGCATTAACCATTAATGACAAGGGAGTTCCGGAAAATTTTGAGAAAGTAGGTGAAAAAATTCTGTCCTCAGATAATAATATAGATGCCGTACAACTGGTTCCTGACGGAATTATACGCTATACCTACCCATTAAAAGAAAATCAGGCTGCTATAGGAATTGATATTCTCAAAAATGAAAAATACCGTTTTGAGGCTTTAAAAGCTATTCAAACCAGAAGAATGTATTTTGCAGGTCCTTTTGAATTAAAACAAGGCGGTTTAGGGATTTTAGGTCGTATAGCGATCTACAAGAACAATCGCTTTTGGGGATTTTCGGCAGTAATTATCCGCTTTAATACCTTGCTAAACAAACCGGAAATAAAAAATATTGATCGATCCAAATATTATTTCCAGATTTCAAAAGTCAATCCTCTGACTCATAAAGAAACTTTTTTCCTCGAAACATCAGAAAAACTAAATCCTGAAAACGCTGTTGTTTCAGTTGTTCCTGACGGAGACTGGACACTTTATCTTGTCAATAAAAAACCTAATGAGCTCGTGTTTCCTTTTATATTTCGCGGGATTCTGGCTTTATTTTTAGCTTTTCTGATTGGTTTTCTAACGACTTCTTTCTTCAAAAAACCAGCAGAATTAGAAATTTTGCTCAAAAAACAAGCTGAGAAACTTTTAAAAAATGAAATTAAGTTTAAAAGTGTTTTCGATCAGGCCGCAGTAGGAATAACCTATGTAGATACTGTTACAGGCCAACTTCTCGAAGCTAATAAAAAATATTGTGATTTGCTGGGCTATACAGAGCAGGAAATAAAACAAAAAACAATACAGGATATTGTTCATCCTGATGATTTAGAAGAGTCTATTTCCAATTTTAAAAAACTCAAAGCAGGAATTATCAGGGAATATTCAACGGAAAGAAGACATGTTACAAAATCAGGAGATACCATCTGGATCAGGCTTACCATTTCTCCTCTTTGGGAAGCTAACTCCTCACCCACTAAGCATATTGCCATTGCAGAAGATGTAACCCAACGCAAACTGGCGGAAGAAGCTATTTTTAATTCGCAACAAAGAACTGAATCTCTAATTAACACCATTGACGGAATTGTATGGGAATGTGATGCACAAACATTAGAATTTAGTTTCATCAGTAAAAAAGTAGAAGATATTCTGGGTTATACTTCTCAGGAATGGATTAATACGCCTAACTTCTGGGCCAATCACATTTATCACGAAGACAAAGATTCTACGATACAGTTTTGTTTTGAACAAACTAACAAAAAACTCAATCATGATTTTGAGTATCGAATGATTGCTAAAGATGGTTCTATTGTCTGGCTTAGAGATATTGTCAATGTCATTGTTGAAAATGGAAAAGCCAAAAACCTCAGAGGTATCATGATTGATATCACCAAAACCAAAGAAATTGAAAAAGATTTAAACAATTCCTTTTATTTGGTCAATGAACAAAATAAGAGACTTTTAAATTTTTCTTACATTGTTTCTCATAACCTAAGATCACATACCAGCAACATTTCCTCTATTGTTGATTTGATCGAAAATTCGGATTCTGAAGAAGAAAAAGAAGAAATGATTCAATTATTAAAATCAGTTTCGGATTCGCTAAATGAAACGATGTTAAACCTCAACGAGGTGGTCAATATCCAGACGAATGTAGGTATTGTAACTGAAAATCTGAATTTAAAACAATACATCAACAATACATTAGCTATTCTTTGCGACCAAATTGAATTAAAAGGTGTGACTGTAATTTCTTCCGTTGATGATACTATTGAAGTGAATTATAATCCTGCTTATCTTGAAAGTATTTTATACAATCTTATTTCAAATGCTATTCGTTACAGTCATTCTGAAAAACATTCTGAAATTTATATTGACTCTTATTTTGAAAATGAAAAAACGGTACTTCAAATATCCGATAACGGAATAGGAATTGATTTGGATAAAAACGGGCATAAAATTTTTGGAATGTATAAAACATTCAGCAATCATAAAGAAGCTAAAGGAATTGGTTTGTTTATTACAAAAAATCAGATTGATGCTATGGGAGGCAGTATAACTGTTGAAAGTAAGCCAAATTTAGGAACCACATTTAAAGTTTATATTGCATGAACCAGAAAAGCATTTGGGTTGTAGATGACGATCCTATTTATCAAATCATCATGAAAAAAATTATTGGCAAATCAGAACTTTTTTCTGATGTTCATTCTTTTTCAAATGGAAAAGATGCCATTAATTCTCTCCAGGAAATTATTATCCAAAACGGAAATTTTCCGGATATTATTCTGCTAGATATTGAAATGCCTGTACTTGACGGATGGGGTTTTATGGATGAAATGCTTATTTTAAAACCTCAGATTCAGGCTGAAATTAAAATATACATTTCCAGTTCCTCAATAGCTATTGAAGACAAAGAAAGGGCTAAAAATAATCCGGTGATTCTGGGGTACATGTCTAAACCGATAAGCTTAAGTGATTTGGTCAAAATAACAACCACCTAAATTTTCAGAGCCACTTCCTTTTTAATCTCTTCCAGCGTTTTATTGGTATCAATTAAATCTTCGATAATTAAACTTCTTAAAACATCAATATCATCACAATCAAAATGTTTAGCCCAGGAAGTCAGCTGAATTAAATTCCTCACTTGCTTGATTCTTTTTGTAGTTTCAAGACTGGTACGCAGCACAGCTTTTTGATTATAAAGCGGATTTAGTTTGTGCTGATAAGTAACCGTATTTTTATCATAATCCATTTCTAAATAATACAATTTATCTGTGGCATTATCCGGATAAAAGCAATCCCATTTTGCAAAACCTGTTTTATATTTGGATTCCGTTTCCGGTTCCATAGCAACTAATCGCCATTTACTGTTAGCCAGTCGTCCCCAATGGTTTGAAACCCGATACATGCCTTCATGAGTATAATAATAACGGCTTCCCGCTTTACTTTCAAATTGAACTTTTAAGCCTTGCAGCGCCTCAGGCAGCACTTCGTGAAAAACACAAAAGGTATTTTTAAAAGAGTTGGGATGGGGTCTAAAATTTGTTTGCATAAGGGCAAAGATACTTAGAAACCATAAAACAGCCTAAAGCGGTAATAATTGATTAACTTTGCAGCAGAATTTTTTAAAATAAAATACGATGAGCAAGGCTTCAGAAGGAAAGATGTTACAAAAAGGAGTATTTACAGGAGTTATTGAAAAAGATGAAAACAACAACTTTTTTTGTGGTGAATACTTATTAGATTATAAAATGGTTCAGGCGAAACATGCTGTTGGCGATTGGATTACCATAAAATCAGTGATTGAAAATCCAAGTGATATCAGTTACAATCAGTATCCTAAAAAATCCAAAAACTTTGATAAAGCAAACAACAAGCCGGAACAATAACAACTGACAATCTGAATGTTAGCGGGATAAAATCTTTTTTTCTTTTTTTTTATTGATAAAGTAAAATTTAAAAAAAAGTGTACCTTTGCAAAAAAATTGTCGAATTTGAAACTCCTCAATATCAGTTTCATGCTAACAGACAAGTAGTTACCATAATTTATGAAAAAAATAGTTGAATACCGCAAGCTCTTAAATGTAGATAAAACTGCACAGCTAAAAGATTTGAAAACCATTTATCGCAATGCGATGAAAGAAGCACATCCTGATAAATTTCAAGGAGATGAAGAAGGTTTAAAAGCGGCTGAAGAAAATAGTAAAAAAATTATTGAAGCTTACCACTTTTTAGTAAGTATCAATCCTGAAACTATTAAAGCAAACTTACCTGAGTATAACGAAACTATTGCAACTGCAACAGTTACTGATTATAAATTTGTAGAAGGCCGATTGATTATCAATTTTTCTAATGGTAGTGTTTATGAATACATCAGTGTTCCTAAAGCAACTTATGTAAAAATGGTAAATGCTGATTCTCCTGCAAGATTTGCAAAAAGACATATCTTTAATGCTTTTCCGTATAGAAAAGTAACTAATCAGGATTAATTTATTTAATCTTAATTGTTATAAAAAAGCCAGTAAAAAAATGATTTTACTGGCTTTTTTGATTTTCAGAATTTGGAATTTTATTCTAAAAATAAATTTTCTTTTCCCCTCCCTAAAGTGTGGAAAATTTCTTGAAAATTCATCAAAATTACACCCTTCAAGGTTTTGGGGAATAAATTTTGATGAATTTTAGACAAACATTGATTTATTCTAATATAAAATTCACACTTACATTAGCCGTAATGGTAATTTCTCCGGCAGCAAGGGTTTCTCTTGGTGCAGCTGAGTCGCTTTCCATTGCCATGGTTTTAAATCTTGCATATACCGGTTGCGGATTATACACTTGGGTATTATCAGATATTGTCATAGCACGACCTATTTTTTGTCCTAAAACAGACACATAGTCTTCGGCTTTGTGCTTTGCTTCTTTCATAGCTAATTTTCGCGCTTCTGATTCATATTGCGCTAACTTAGACGATTGAAAAACCACATTATCAATTCTGTTGATTCCCTGATTAACCAAACCTTCCATTAATTCGTCATACTTATTTAAATCTCTAACGATGATTTCTATAGTTTGCGTAGCATAATAAGTAGTTTTCTTTTTTTCACTATCGTATATTGGATTTAATGCCACACGTTGTGTTCTGAAATCTGCGGAAGCAATATTCATTTTTTTAATTAATTTCAAAACAGCTTCCACTTGTTCGTCATTTTGTTTTTTGACATCTTTAGCAACATTTCCTCTGGTTTCAACCGTTGCTGAAATGGTAGCTTCATCAGGAATGACTTTTACCTTTCCTTCACCTGAAACACTTATTTGCGGAACTTGTTTTATCTCCTGACCATAAGAAACTGTCATAAACAATACTGTCATAAATACTATTACTCTTTTCATTTTTTATATTTTTAAAATTTTCAGATAATATTCAAAATGTGTGCCATTAAATCTTCTTCAGTTTTATTAAAATAAAAAGAAGCACGATAGGAATCGTTAACAATGTGACCATCAGCGGCTGTAGCCAGATCAAACCGGGATAAAATAATAATGTAATTAAATAGCCTCCTATGGCTCCGCCAAAGTGTGCGGTATGTCCTATATTGTCATTTTTAGCCCGCATTCCGTAAATGGAATACATTAAATATAAAATTCCAAATACATAAGCAGGCATTGGAATAATAAAAAAGATTCCCAACATCATATCCGGCTGCAATAAAATAGCCGAATACAAAATTCCGGTTACCGCTCCCGAAGCTCCAATAGCCCTGTAATTATAATCGTTTTTATGTAAAACCAGGGTGAGCAAACTTCCAAAAAGCAAACTCGAAAAATAAATAATCAAAAAATACAAACTACCAAAATAAGCAATTACTACCGGAGCAAAAAAGTAAAGCGTAATCATATTGAAAGCCAGATGCCCGATATCAGCATGTAAAAATGCCGAAGTCAACATTCTGATTTTCTCCCCGGAAAGAATACTTCCTATATGAAATTCGTATTTTCTAAAAAAAGAATAATCATTAAAACCTTTGTAACTAAAAAGTACATTGGCAACAATTAAAGCAATCAAAAAAGTATTCATAAATGTTTTTTATTGTGAATGGTAAAGATAAGAATTCCGCCAGAAGCAATCAGTAAGTATCCCTATTTATTAGGTTATTCATTTTTTGACTTATATTTGCTAAAAAATCCTGCATGCAATTTTTAATTTTTATAGTCGCTTATCCCCTGCTTTGGTTCATATCGATTTTACCTTTTCGAATATTTTACTGGATTTCTGACCTTATGTATTTTGTGGTTTATTATATCATTGGCTATCGAAAAAAAACCGTCAGAGAAAATTTAAAAATAACGTTACCTCATCTTACTGCTAAAGAACACTTAGTTATCGAAAAAAAATTCTACAGGCATTTTTGCGATATGTTTATGGAAATGGCAAAAACCATGACGATGTCAGCCGAAGAAATGAGCAAAAGATTCAAGATAACCAACATTGAATTAATCAAAGAATATGAGGCAAAAGGAAAAAGTATCATGCTTTTAGCTTCTCATTATGCCAGCTGGGAATGGTTGCTTTCTTTCAATATTCAATTATCTTATCAGGGAATTGCGGTTTATAAAAAAATAGCCAATCCTTATTTTGATAAATTAACCCGCGACATTCGTTCCAAATATAAAACCGAATTAGTTTCTACCGATAAAACCATTCCGCTAATGGCTAACAATAACCGAAAAGGGATTTTGTCAGTCTACGGACTTGCCAGTGACCAATCGCCAAAAAGAGTTCAGATTGCACATTGGGAAAGCTTTATGGGGATTGAAACTCCAGTTCATATTGGTCCTGAATTATTATCGAAAAAATACAATCTGAATGTTCTTTTTGCCAAAGTAAAAAAAGTAAAAAGAGGCTATTATGAAATGACCTTGATTCCTATTACGGATGATCCAAAATCACTACCTAATTATGAAATCATTCACCGTTATATTAAAGAAGTAGAAAAACAAATATATGAAGCTCCTGAATATTATTTCTGGACACATAAAAGATGGAAACACCATCATTAAAAAAAGGGAATTAAACAGCGTTTTAAGCTTTTAATTCCCTTTTTTATATAAATTACAATTCTATTTTCCTCCATTGGCACGAAGATCAGCAATACATTGTGAATCTAATTCAGGTACCATGCCTCCCAGAACATTCCCTGATTCTGACTCCCAATACATTAAACAACTGGACACCTTACAATGCCTCTTATGATCCGGATCTTCATGGTCTGACTGAAGTGCAGTTCCTGCATTGGTTAAACCTAAAATATGTCCGAATTCATGGTTAATTACTGTCGTTTCTAATACTGTTGTACTGGGCTTAAAAGGCGAATTACTTAATTTTCGAACTGTATTTTCATAAATTACAAACGAAGTATTTCTATAAGCCGTACCTAAAACCACAGCCGTACTAGTATCAGTTGCTGATTTCCCATCGGCAAAAAATGCCCAGACTGCAATTTCGCTTCCGGTATTATAATGCTGTCTGTTAGCATCTTCTATGGCAACAATCTGAGCGTTGGTATACGTTTCATTCCCCGGAGAAGGAATCGCTCTTTTTACTACATTAATTCCGGCTGTTTTATAAACTCTTTTATTCAAAAAAGCCACAAAATTATTTATTGCTGCAGCCGAAGGTTCAAAACCTTCTACATAAACCACTTCAATTAACATACTATCAAATTTATCTTCTGATAATAAATCATGTGCCGAAGTGCCTAATGTCTTTTTATTGTTGGCTTTTACAACTCCTTCTAATCCATTTTCTGAATCTTTAGAGCAGGAAGTTGCTACTAAAAAAATTAAGCTAATAGCAACAAATATTTTCTTCATTTAATAAGGGTTTTAAAACTCGTTTTCAAAAATACAATTTTAAATAAATTATAAATTGTAAAAGCCAACAAATAACAATTACTATTTTTTCAATATTAACTTAACAGCACTGTTTGTTTTACTTTCCAGCGTAATTGTAGTATCTGTAAAACTGATCACTTTCCAGGTATTATTAAATAAACTAAAATCAGTACTACCTGCAAAACCAAATTGCAAATACAAGTCTGTATCAGCAGTTACCTGATACGTTCCTGTTGCAATAGTACTTAATGCATTCATTGATTTTATTTTCCAGTCATTAGCAAAATCAATGGTATAGCTAAGATAAGTGCTGGTCAAATTTGCTCCTGCATTGATAAATGAATTTACTTTAAAAGTACCATTTACTAATATTTCTTCTAATTCTTCTTTATCTTCAGCAGCTTCATCCATTGACGATTCAATATTTAAAGCAGCAGTAATACTTGCTTTCAACTCGGCATCACTGTTTAACTCTTCCGAAGAACCATCGGCAAGTGTTACTGAAATTGGGTATTTTACTGAAAAATATTCGGTGCTGCTTATGTTAATCATGTAATTATACATTTGTTCCTGAGACGTAATCACCACACTTCCTGTTTGCTCTAAACTCGCATCATAAGTTAATATGGTAATAGGATATTTAATATCTAAAGATGAAATAGCAGCTTCACCGTCGTTTTCTGCTTCTTCACAATTATTTACAAGGACATCATATTCCGCCTGACTGTTAACCGTTACTTCAGTATAATCACTCATTTTAAGCGTTACAGGAAACTTAATTTCTACTGTATCGTCATTATTATTTAATTCTCCTAAAATAGAAATGGCCTGTTCAAAACTTAACTGACTTATAAAAGTAAGGCTCACTCCGTTTACTTTAGCTATAAAAGGGAATTTAAGGGCTGAACAGGAAGAACCATCAATAAAATCATCTGATGATCCGTCAAACATAGCAACTCTTTTTAAATTTGTTGCAGTTGTAGAGTTAGCGGTATTAGTGTTAGGATTGTCTCCCTCTACCTCATCCACTTCGCTTTGGCATGATGTTAAACTAAAAATACTCATCAATGCAATTCCGGTAATCCATTTTAATGTTTTCATAATGTTACAAATTTAATATTTTCTAAATAGTTATTAATGTCGATTTATTCGCATTTGCAGTAAGACAACAAGTTTTTGATTTACCCTACCCGAAAATTTAAAAAAAAGAATAAAAAAACTAAAAAACACTATGAATCAACAACTTAAATACAAATAAAAAACACATTTTGTACAAATACGGTAATTTTAGAAAATTTAATTTAATTTTACCCTAACCAAAAACCAAATCCTGCTACCAGAATGTCTGAGAAAAAAAACACGCTTTGCGAAGAATCTTATTTCAGTGAATTTTATATAAAAAATGTTCAGTCGGCTACCAATTTTGCTTATTATAAATCAGGCGATGCTGATGCGGCCTTAGATTTGGTTCAGGAAGCTTTTGCTAAAATTTGGGAAAATTGTTCTCAAATCGATTTCTTAAAAGTCAAAACGTATCTATTTACCACCATAAATAATTTATTTCTCAATACCATAAAACATCAAAAAGTTGTTATGGCTTTCGCCAAAGAAACACCTTATCAGGATAAGACCAATCAAAATCCGGAATACATTTTAGAAGAAGAAGAATTTAAAATCAAACTTCAAAATGCTATTGCGTCTTTAAGTGAAGCGCAGAGAGAAGTTTTTTTAATGAACCGAATTGATGGAAAAAAATATCGGGAAATTGCTGATTTATTAGGCATCACACAAAAAGCGGTCGAAAAAAGAATGTCTGCTGCGTTAAAAATCTTAAAAGAACAAATCGAAAATATATAATTCACTGAAAAGTAGGGTAAAACTATCGCAAGTTGTCTTACCCTTATAATGAGGAACTGATGAAAAAGGAAAAAGAAATATTAAAATGGTTAGAGGGAACACTTTCTGATAAAGAAACGGAAGATTTAAAACAATCGGAAGATTTTGATACTATCGAAAAGATTGCTCATTACGCCACACATATTGCCACTCCTAAAGTAGATGCGCAACAGGCTCTGGCTGCTTTAAAAAACCGTAAACTTTCTAAAAAAGAACCTAAAGTCCGAAGCTTGTATTACAACAACTTCTTTAAGGTTGCGGCAATTTTTATAGTAGCATTAACCGCCGCATATTTCTTATTTTATAATACCACTCAATCGTTTACAACCGGAATTGCACAAACGAAAAGTTTTTATCTTCCTGATCATTCTCAGGTATTATTAAACGCTTCTTCGAAAATTACTTTCAGCGAAAAAGACTGGAACAAACAAAGAGATTTAACGCTGGAAGGAGAAGCTTATTTTAAAGTGCAAAAAGGAAAAACCTTTAGTGTAAAAACAGTTGACGGAATTGTAAAAGTATTAGGAACTCATTTTGACGTAAAACAACGCAGCAATTATTATGAAGTAAGCTGTTTTGAAGGATTAGTGAGTGTTACTTATAAAAATAAAACCGTAAAACTCCCTCCGGGAAAAACGTTTAGAGTTATCAATAACCAAATTGAAAAAACAGATGATTTTATCGCTCAAAATCCATCTTGGTTACAAAATGAATCCAGCTTTTCCCGTATTCCTCTAAATCAGGTTATCGCCGAATTAGAACGTCAATACGATATAAAAGTAGAAACTAAAGATATTGATACTTCTAAATTATTCACCGGAAGTTTTACACACAACAATCAAAAAATTGCTCTGGAAGCCATCACTATTCCGCTACAGCTGAGTTATCAGATTAAAGGAAAAACTGTTATATTTTATAAATATGAAGTACAATAAATGGTTACTTTTCTTTTTTTTATTCCTGGTAAGTTTTAGTTATGCACAACAAAAAACAGCTAAAACTTCTTTAACGGATATTATCAAAACTATTGAACAGCGATTCAGTATCAAGTTTTCTTATGCCGTTGAAGATGTGAGCCATATTAGTATTGAAAAACCTGCTGAAAGTCTAAATCTTCAGGAAACAATTGATTACTTAAATTCAAAAATCCTTTTAAATTTCAAAGTATTAGACAATCGTTATGTCACGATTTCAGTATTGAATAAATCTTTTTCCATTTGCGGAGTGGTGCTTGCCGAAGATTCTAAAACAACACTTCCCGGTGCTTCTGTCCGGATTAACAACAATTCAAAATGGTTTATTGTACCCACAAACGGAATTTTCAACCTGCAGAATGTGGCTCTTAATGCTACAATTACAATTTCGTATATTGGTTATGAAACCAGAACTTTTAACGCAAAAGAATTCTTTTCAGAGCATAATAAATGCAAAGAAATCTATTTAAAATCAGGCAAAGAAGAACTGAATCCTGTTTTAATCAATCTGTTTTTAACTTCAGGTTTACAAAAAACTACCGATGGAAGTACGGTGTTGAACACCAAAAAATTCGGAATCCTTCCCGGACTTACCGAGCCCGATATTTTACAATCCATACAAACACTGCCCGGAATTGAAAGCAGCAACGAAAGTATTGCCAATATCAATGTTCGGGGAGGAACAAACGATCAGAATTTAATGCTTTGGGATAATATTAAAATGTATCATTCCGGACATTTTTTTGGATTAATATCAGCCTACAATCCTAATTTGACCCAAAAAGTAGTGGTTACTAAAAATGGAACCAGTGCTGAATACAGTGATGGTGTTTCCAGTATGATAAAAATGAGTACTAACAACGAGATTAAAGACAAAATTTCTGGCGGAGGAGGAATTAATCTCATCAGCGGAGATGCTTTCGTTGAAATTCCACTGACAAAAAATCTGGAAATTGACCTTTCTGCACGCCACTCGATTATTGACAGAATCAATACTGCGACTTACACCAATTATTATAAAAAGAGCTTTCAGGACAGCGAAATAAATGCTGATAATTCGGCGACAAACAGTGATTCTGATTTTTCATTTTATGATTATACCGCTAAAATTCTTTTTGATCTGAACGACAAACATCAATTCAGAGCTAATTTCATCGGGATTAATAACGCGTTAAATTATGCTGAAAATCAAAATCAAAACACTACAAAAACCAGTTCGCTTTCGCAAAAGAACATTGGCTACGGCGGAACCTGGAAAGCGCAATGGAATCCTAAATTAAGTAGTTTTATGAGTTCCTATTTTTCCAGATACAATATTGATGCACAGGATTACAGAGTTAATGATGACCAGCTTTTATCCGAAGCTAATGAAGTTATTGAAACGGGAACAAAACTAAATGTATATTATGATTTTAATCCCAATTTAAAATTATTAGCCGGTTACCAGATTAACGAAACAGGAATGCTTAATCAAACCCGTGTAAGTGCTCCTTTTTATTCCAGTACTAAAAAGAAGGTGTTATTAAATCATGCTGTTTTTTCGGAAATAGAATACAATAAAAAAAACAGCTATTTAAGATTGGGAATGCGTTTGAATTATTTTCAAAAGTTTGACAAATTAGTATTCGAACCCCGAATCAATTTCAGACAAAAATTCACAAAGGAACTGGCTCTAAAAGTAGAAGGCGAATTTAAAAACCAAACCACAACCCAGATTATTGATTTTGAAGATGATTTTCTGGGAGTTGAAAAAAGACGCTGGCAACTGGTGAACGATCAGGATATTCCTATTGCCAGAAGTAAACAACTCTCAGCAGGCATTGATTTTAATACCAACAACTGGAATATCGAGCTAACAGGATTTTATAAAATTGTGGATGGAATTACAGCTTCTAATCAGGGTTTTTATAATAATTTTCAATTCAAAAAAGCCTTTGGAAGCTATACTAATAAAGGAATTGAATTTCTAATTAATAAAACCACCACACAATACAGCACCTGGATTAGCTACACTTTTAACAATAATAATTATAATTTTGAAAGTTTTACTCCGTCTACTTTCCCTAGCAATGTTGACATTCGCCATTCCGTTAGCTGTGGATTTAATTATACGGTTCTAAAAAATTTAACGGTATCTGTTGGAGGAATCTGGCATAACGGAATTCCTTATACAAAACCTGTTGAAGGAAACGAAACCATACAAAATGGGAATAATACTTTTGTCAATTATGATGCTCCAAACAGCCTTAATTTAGATGATTTCATCCGTTTAGACACTTCGATAAGCTATCAGTTTAATTTTACTTCGACTGTAAAAGGCAGTTTACGGGCAGGAATTATCAATATTACGAATCAGAAAAATACCATTAACCGTTATTATAAAGTGGATCCTGCTACTTCCGGAAAAACCATTGAAGTCAATAATTATTCCTTAGCTTTTACACCAAATGTCAGCTTCAGAGTCAACTTTTAGCATAGTGCTTTTTTTTTGTAAAAAATAAGCTATATTTGGATTAAGATTTTACATCAAATTTTTTAATTAACCTTAAAATTAAATTTATGAATAAAAATACCAGTTTAGGATTGTTGATTCTACGTATTGCTACAGGAGGATTGATGTTATTACACGGAATTGCTAAAATTGGACACACCTCTTTCATTGGAGATATGCTGGTTCAAAAAGGGCTGCCGTCTTTACTTTCTTATGGGGTATACCTTACTGAAATTATAGCGCCAATATTAATTCTTATTGGATTCAGAACCAGGTTATCAGCTTTAATATTTGTTTTAGGAGCGTTATTTGCGTTATTTTTAGTTCATAGTAAAGAACTATTTTTACTTAATGAAAATGGAGGCTGGCAAGTGGAATTATTAGGATTGTACATCGCTGGTGCACTTACTTTATTCTTTACCGGAGGCGGAAATTTAGCGGTTTCATCCACAAATAAATGGGATTAAATAATAAACCCTTTCAGAAGTCAAATTCTGAAAGGGTTCTTTCTTTTGAAAAAATTTCGAAAAATTAAATTCCTGCTACTGCTTTAATTTCGTCAATAATACGCAACGCTAAAGCATCTGCCTGTGCCTGTGATGGTGCTTCTGTATAAATACGAATAATAGGTTCCGTATTTGATTTTCTTAAATGCACCCATTCGTTAGCAAAGTCAATTTTGACACCATCGATGGTGGTAATATCTTCATTTTTATATTTTTCAGTCATAGCAACTAATATCGCATCAACATCAATTTGTGGTGTTAATTCAATTTTGTTTTTGCTCATATAATACTCCGGATAAGAAGCACGCAAAGCTGCCACACTGATTTTTTTGTTTGCTAAATGTGTTAAAAACAACGCCACTCCCACCAGACTGTCACGTCCATAATGGGATTCAGGATAGATGATTCCGCCGTTTCCTTCACCACCTATAATGGCATTATTTTTTTTCATCAATTCTACAACATTCACCTCTCCTACCGCGCTTGCTTCATAACTTCCATTATGTGCATTGGTCACATCGCGCAAAGCACGGGAAGAAGACATGTTAGAAACGGTATTTCCGGGTGTTTTACTCAACACATAATCCGCACAGGCAACCAGCGTATATTCTTCACCAAACATTTCTCCATCATCACTTATAAAAGCCAGACGGTCTACATCAGGATCAACTACTACCCCAAGATCCGCTTTTTCTTTTACAACTAGTTCGCAAATATCTGTCAAATGTTCTTTCAAAGGTTCCGGATTATGAGGAAAATGACCGTTAGGTTCACAGTATAATTTTACTACTTCAACCCCCATCAATTCTAACAATTTAGGAATAATAATTCCTCCTGAAGAATTTACGCCATCAACAACAACTTTAAATTTGGCTGCTTTTACCGCATCAACATCTACTAATGGTAAATTCAATACTTCATCAATATGAATGTCCATATAAGCATCGTTTTGGGTAATTTCGCCCAAATTATCCACATCAGAAAAATCAAAAGCTTCTGCTTCGGCAATCTGAAGGATTTTTTCACCTTCAACACCGTTTAGAAATTCTCCTTTGTCATTCAGTAATTTTAAAGCATTCCATTGTTTAGGATTGTGCGAAGCAGTCAGAATAATTCCGCCATTAGCTTTCTCAAGCGGCACAGCAACTTCTACCGTAGGCGTTGTTGACAAACCTAAATCGATTACATCAATTCCTAAACCTATCAATGTATTTACCACTAAATTATGAATCATAGGTCCTGAAATACGGGCATCACGACCTACCACTACTTTTAATTTTGTTTCCTGAGCAGCTGTAGTCTGACTGTTTTTTAACCAGGTTCCATAAGCGGATGCAAATTTCACGGCATCAACAGGAGTAAGATTATCTCCTACTTTACCGCCAATAGTCCCCCTAATCCCTGATATTGATTTTATTAATGTCATTCTGTTTTTTGTTTTGGTTTATTTAATTAACATTGGTCACAAATATAATAATTGACTGCTTATAAAAGTCATTTAGAATTCATATTTTAGACGAATGAACTTCTTAGCACACATCTATCTTTCCGGAAATAATGATTTTATAAAAATTGGCAATTTTATGGCCGATGGTATTCGCGGGAAACAATTTGAAAATTTCTCTTATGAGATTCAAAAAGGAATTCTGTTGCATCGTGCCATCGATACTTTTACGGATGCACATCCTGTTTTTAGAGAAAGTACTAAAAAACTACATGAACGTTATCATCATTATGCGGGAGTAATTGTAGACATATTTTACGATCATTTTCTGGCAAAAAACTGGAAAATGTATTCTGATGAAAATCTTGAAGAATATATCAGTCGTTTTTATCAGTCATTGCATAAGCATTATGATTTACTTAGCGAAAAGACAAAAGGAATGCTGCCTTATATGGAAAAACAAAATTGGCTTTTAAGTTATCAGTCCGTTGCAGGAATTCATCAAATTTTGAGTCAAATGGATCGCCGGACAAATAATCAATCCAATATGCGTTTTGCCACAGAAGAGCTTAAAAAGCATTATACAGATTTTGAACAGGAATTTACTGTTTTCTTTGAAGAACTTCGAGCTTATTGTTCGCAAAAACTAACAACACTTTAAAAAATGGCTTTTATAAATCAGTTAGAAACTTCTTTTCAGGCTCATGAAAACAAAGAAAACAGCCTGGCTATGGCCAAATACATGAAAAATCATTTTGCCTTTTATGGAATAAAAACGACTAACAGAAGACTGCTTCTTAAAGAAATATGGAATGCCAACAAAGATGAAATTAAAAAGGATGTTCAAAATATAGCGACCTCACTTTATACCCAAAAACAGCGGGAACTGCATTATTGTGCTATAGAAATTGTAATCAGGGAATGCAAAGGGAATTATAAAAAATCAGACATTCATTTTATCGAAAAACTGCTTACAACTAATTCCTGGTGGGATAGTGTGGATACTATTTCCAAATATATTTTAGGACAATACCTGCTGGAATTTCCGGATGCTGTTGAAGATACGATAGAAAA
Organism: Flavobacterium flevense; assembly: GCF_900142775.1. GTDB lineage: Bacteria > Bacteroidota > Bacteroidia > Flavobacteriales > Flavobacteriaceae > Flavobacterium > Flavobacterium flevense. The sequence goes on along the minus strand of NZ_FRCC01000006.1, from coordinate 166,685 downwards.
ATTTTCAAATTCAGATAATCTTTGGCTCAACCGAAGCGCTATTTTATTCCAATTGGGTTTCAAAGAAAAAACGGACTTTGATTTACTGAAAGCAATTTGCCTGCAACATGAAAATTCAACCGAATTTTTTATTCAAAAAGCCATAGGCTGGTCTTTACGCGAGTATGCCAAAACGAATCTTCATCAGGTAATTGATTTTGTGACTAATAGCAATCTAAAACCTTTAAGTAAAAAAGAAGCGGTAAAAAACTTATAACATCCTTAAAATAATAGTAAATTTGTTCTCTCAAAAAATAAAGCATAAATGTTCAAAAAATATCTTTCTAAATTAGAAATTATCATTGATTGGGCACAATCTATCTTAACAGAAAAGCAATTTATCTTTCTATCGAGTGTATTAGTAGGGATTTCTTCTGCTTTTGCTGTAATTGTGTTAAAAACTTTTGCACACTGGGTTTATGTCTTTGCCACCTATATTAATGGAATTTTAAAACTAAGTTTTATTAACAGTATCTTACCTATTGCGGGTTTGTTACTAACCGTTTTAGTTGTAAAACGACTTTTAGGAGGTTCCATTGAGAAAGGAACACCACAAATTTTATATTCGGTGGCTAAAAAAGCGAGTATTATTCCAAAAAAACAAATGTATGCTCACATTATGACCAGTTCCCTGACGGTAGGTTTAGGAGGATCAGCAGGTTTAGAAAGTCCTATTGTGGTTACAGGAGCTGCGTTTGGTTCTAATTATGCTCAAAAATACAAATTAAGCTATAAAGATCGTACACTCCTGATAGGCTGCGGAGTTGCTGCCGGTATCGCTGCTGCTTTTAACGCTCCTATTGCAGGAGTTTTATTTGCAATCGAATTTTTATTAGTTGATGTCAGTATTTCTGCCTTTACTCCTATTATGATTGCTGCAGCAACGGGAGCTATAGTTTCTGAGATTGTTTTAGATGAAACGGTTTTGTTGAATTTCAGACAACAACAGGAATTTGATTATCATAAAATTCCTTTTTATATCATGCTGGGAATTTTAACCGGATTTATTTCTATCTATTTTACTCGAAATTTCCAAAAAACAGAACACTTTTTTCATCGCTTAAAAATCAATCCTTACAAGAAAGCATTCATAGGAGCTTCTATTTTAGCAGTTATGATTTTTGTTTTTCCAACACTTTTTGGAGAAGGATATGAAAGTATCAAAGTTCTTGCAGAAAGTAATCCGGGTGAAATATTAGAAAATACTCTTTTTAGCAGTTTTAAAGACAACAGCTGGGTTTTACTTGCTTTTGTCGCTGCCACTATGATGATGAAAGTTTTTGCTACCGCGATTACTTTAGGATCCGGAGGAAACGGAGGTAACTTTGCTCCTTCTCTTTTTGTGGGCTCTTATGTAGGTTTTGTTTTTTCAAAATTCATCAATCTTACCGGATTAACTAACCTGCCTGTTAGTAATTTTACAATGGTAGGAATGGCCGGAATATTAAGCGGATTATTTCATGCTCCGCTAACGGCTATTTTCTTAATTGCCGAAATAACCGGAGGCTACAGCCTCATGCTTCCCTTGATGATAGTAGCATCAATTAGTTTTGCAATTTCAAAACAATTTGAAAAACATTCTATGGATGTCAAAGAATTAGTCAAAAAGGGACACGCTTTTACCAGCAATAAAGACCATAATGTTTTATCAACATTAGATACTAATACAATCATCCAGACTGATTTTTTAACACTGTCTCCTAATGATAATTTAGAAAAACTGGTCGATTTGATTTCGCATTCCAATCAGACCTATTTTGCAGTTGTTGACAGCGAAAATCATTTATTGGGAATCGTTAATTTTAATAACATCAGAGAAATCATATTTAATAAATACCGGGTAAAATATACCTTAGTTAAGGATATTATGATCCAGCCTCTTGATGTTGTTTATCCTTTTAACAGTATGGAAACAGTAATGAATAAGTTCGAAAAAACAAAAGCCACTTATTTACCTGTAGTCAAGGACGAAAAATACTTTGGATTTATCTCTAAATCAGCAGCGCTTGAAGCGTATAGAAGTAAATTGAGATCGATGACAATAGAATAATACCAATTGTGAATAATCAAACAAACGCTAACTTGACAGTTGGCGTTTTTTTTATAGCAATTTTAAAAATTTATACTACAAATTATCTTAGCATTGAAAAAAATATTAGATTTGATTTCTAATCCTTTTATGATGAAAAAACCTATACTCAGTTTATTTCTTTGCTGCTGTTCTTTTATGTATTCACAAGATAAAAACGCAACACTCAATTCAGAAGAATTATTAAAAGAATTATCAAATGAAGCCTGTCTTTGTATCGATTCAATTCCCACCAAAGATGTGAGAACAAAAATTATCGCATCTAAAATCAGCAGATGCATAGATAATACTGTAGGAGCCTATCAAATTGGTTTAAGTCTGAAAAATATAGATTTATCCGGCAATGATAAAAATAAGCAACTTAATTTTAATTTAAATACGGATAAAAATTCTGCGGAGTATAAAGAAAACTACAGTACTATTGAAAAATACCTGATGGCAAATTGTGGTGCCTTAAAAGAAACTCTGGCAACAAATGATGTTTTAAATGAAAAGTCAATTTCTAAAAATGAAAAAGCGATGAAAGCCTATCATCTTGGAATTGCTGCTTCAAGAAAAGAAAATGACAAAGAAGCAATAGAATATTACAAGGAAGCAATCGCTTTAGATCCTGAATTTGCATTTGCTTATGACAATATGGGATTATCTTATCGTAAATTAAATGACATAGACAATGCTATTATTGCGTATCAAAAATCATTAACAATAGATCCTGAAGGAGCAATGCCATTACAAAATATTGCAGTGGCTTACCAATATAAAAAAGAGTTTTATAAAGCCATTGAAGCTTATAAAAAATTAGCTGAACTGGATTCTAAAAATCCTGAAATTTATTATGGCATTGGCAATGTTTATGCTTTTAATCTGAACGATCAGGAAAACGGATTGGATAATTTATGCAAAGCGTATAACATTTATACTGAAATGAAATCCCCTTATCGAACTGATGCAGGTACACTAATCCAAAGAATTTATGCCAATTTAAAAAAAGAAGGTAAAGAAGATAAATTTTTTGAAATTTTAAAAAATAACAACATCAGCGTTAATAAATAATTAGCAAAAAATTAAGCAGTTAAAGTCCTTTTTAACAAAATCTTCGATAGTGTTCTACAGAAAAAATAAATCAAAATAGTAACTTTGCTGTCATTGCGATGAAAGAAGCAACCAGCAAAAAATTATGTTAGATAAAGACAATACTATTGAAGTTTTAGGTGCCAGAGTACACAATCTTAAAAATATTGACATTTCCATACCCCGTGAGCAATTAGTTGTCATAACAGGACTTTCGGGTTCCGGAAAATCATCTTTAGCATTCGACACTATTTATGCCGAAGGACAACGCCGTTATGTAGAAACTTTCTCTGCGTATGCCAGACAATTTTTAGGTGGTCTTGAACGTCCTGATGTGGATAAAATAGATGGATTGTCTCCTGTTATTGCGATAGAACAAAAAACAACATCTAAAAGTCCGCGTTCAACCGTGGGCACTATCACTGAAATTTACGATTTCCTGCGATTGCTGTATGCCCGTGGCGCTGACGCTTACAGTTACAATACCGGCGAAAAAATGGTTTCCTATTCTGACGAGCAAATTAAAGATTTGATTATTGCCGATTTCACGAGCAAGCGCATCAACATTCTGGCTCCGGTTATCAGAGCGAGAAAAGGACATTATGGTGAATTATTTCAACAAATTGCCAAACAGGGATTTTTAAAAGTTCGTGTGAATGGTGACATTCTCGATATCACTCCGGGAATGAAACTGGATCGATATAAAACCCATGATATCGAAATTGTAGTAGACAGAATGGTTGTTGAACCAACACCGGATAACGAAAAACGCCTGAGCGAAAGCATTAATACTGCCATGCATCATGGTGAAAATGTATTAATGATTCTGGATCAGGATACTAATGAAGTACGCTATTTTAGCCGTAATTTAATGTGTCCGTCAACAGGAATATCCTATCAGAATCCGGAACCTAATTTATTCTCTTTTAACTCTCCAAAAGGAGCCTGTGAACATTGCAACGGATTAGGAACAGTAAATCAAATCAACGTTAAAAAAATAATTCCGAACCCTAAATTATCTATAAAAGCAGGTGGTTTTGTGCCTTTGGGCGAATACAAATCGTCCTGGATTTTTAAGCAGTTGGAAATTATTGGACAAAAATATAATTTCAAAATTACGGATCCCATTGAAAGTATTTCTGAAGAAGCAATGGAAATGATTCTCAATGGTGGAAAAGAAAAATTCACTATCAATTCTAAGGATTTAGGAGTTGCCAGAGATTACAAAATAGATTTTGAAGGAATTGCCCATTTTATAAAAAATCAGCATGATGAAAGTGGTTCTACAACCATTAAACGTTGGGCAAAAGATTTTATGGATGAAGTAAAATGTCCTGTTTGTGAAGGTTCCCGTTTAAAAAAGGAAGCACTTTTTTTTAAAATTGACGAAAAAAATATTGCTGAATTATGTGCAATGGATATTTCTGATTTAACCAGATGGTTTCAGGAATTAGACTCGCATTTATCTGATAAACAAAGACGAATAGCTTCGGAAGTGGTTAAAGAAATCAAAGACCGATTAGACTTTTTGATGAATGTAGGTTTGGATTATCTGGCTTTAAGCCGAAGTTCAAAATCTCTTTCCGGAGGAGAAGCACAACGCATTCGATTAGCGACACAAATTGGGTCCCAACTCGTAGGAGTGCTTTATATTTTAGATGAACCCAGCATTGGACTCCATCAAAGAGACAATGAAAAACTAATTCATTCCTTAGAACAACTACGTGATATAGGGAACTCGGTAATCGTGGTTGAACATGACAAAGACATGATTGAACGTGCCGATTATGTCATTGATATTGGACCAAAAGCAGGAAAATTTGGTGGCGAAATCATCAGTAAAGGCACTCCGGCCGAAACATTGAAATCCAATACCATAACGGCACAGTACTTAAATGGAAAAATGAAATTTGATATCCCTGAAAAACGCAGGGAAGGAAATGGAAAATTTCTAAAACTAAGTGGTGCAACGGGAAATAATTTAAAAAATGTTACTATTGAGTTGCCTTTAGGGAAAATGATTTGCGTTACGGGAGTTTCCGGAAGCGGTAAATCGACTTTGATTAATGAAACACTCTACCCTATTTTAAATGCTTATTATTTTAACGGTGTAAAAAAACCGCAGCCTTATAAAAAAATTGAAGGTTTAGAACATATTGACAAAGTAATTGATATAGACCAAAGTCCGATAGGGAGAACACCTCGTTCTAATCCGGCAACCTACACCGATGTTTTTTCGGAAATCAGAAACTTGTTTACCATGACGTCTGAGAGTATGATTCGGGGTTACAAAGCGGGTCGTTTTAGTTTTAATGTTAAAGGCGGACGTTGCGAAACCTGTCAGGGTTCCGGTGTACGTACGATAGAAATGAACTTTCTTCCGGATGTGTATGTAGAATGCGAGAGCTGTCAGGGAAAACGTTTTAACCGTGAAACACTGGAAATTCGGTATAAAGGAAAATCTATTTCGGATGTTTTAGACATGACGGTTGATGAAGCGGTTCCTTTTTTCGAAAATATTCCTAAAATTTACCGCAAAGTAAAAACCATTCAGGATGTTGGTTTGGGTTACATTACACTGGGACAGCAAAGTACTACTCTTTCCGGCGGTGAAGCACAACGTATCAAACTGGCGGGAGAATTGTCTAAAAAAGATACCGGAAATACTTTTTATATATTAGATGAGCCTACTACAGGATTGCATTTTGAAGACATCAGGGTATTAATGGAAGTCATCAATAAATTAGTCGATAAAGGCAATACCATTTTGATTATCGAACACAATATGGATGTTATCAAACTTGCTGATTACATCATCGACATTGGTCCCGAAGGTGGAAAAGGCGGCGGAACAGTAGTGGCTAAAGGAACTCCTGAAGAAGTAGCCAAAGTTAAAAAAAGCTATACTGCTAAGTTTTTGAAGAAAGAATTGGTTTAAAATTTTGAAGATTTATGGATCGAGCCTATGGCTCTTTATTATGATTTCGTATTATGTAGATGGATTAAAATCCATCGCTACAAAATCAACCGAGCCTACGGCTCTTTGAAGGTGAAACGAGTTTGGCTAGTTCCGTAGGAACGAAACATTGTGTAGGAACGGATTTTAATCCGTTTGAAAAAAATATCAAAATCCAATATGAAGTTCCGTAGGAACGATCAATATGATTTCAAATCTTTGACAAAGTTGACAATATTCTTTAAAATCTAATCAAACAAAACCACTCTATGATTTCTATTCCTGATTTTTTACACGAAACCAACAAACTCGTTTTTAACAAATTAGATTTAGAAATCAAAAGTGTTTATTTAGAAAAGGAAAGTGCCGATTATAATGCTTGTCAACTATTGCTCAATGAGAAAAAAGCACTTTTTAGAACCGCTAAGATCACTCCCACAAAAACAGGACAATTCGTTACCTTATGGAAAAGAATCCCCAAAGGTCCAATCGCTCCTTTTGCAATTGAAGACATTTTCGACTTAGTGATTATCAACACCGAAACCGAAAATCATTTTGGGCAATTTGTGTTTCCAAAAACAATCTTTATTGAAAAAGGTATTTTTTCAACTGATTTGAAAGAAGGCAAACGTGCTATTCGTGTTTATCCGCCTTGGGATAAAACAACAAGCAAACAAGCTCAAAAAACACAACAATGGCAATTGGAATATTTCGTAGTAATTCCTTTCGAAAAAAACTCAGCAAGGAAACTGTATTTCTAGAATACTAAAACTCATTTCTCAAATATCCTACAGTCATAATTACAACTATTTAACTCAAATAAAAGTATTTACTTTTTGGAAGAATATTTTTATATATTTGATTTCAAATTGTATAAAACAATGTAAATCAAACAAAACCAACCAACCATGAACAAAATCAAACTCTCTCTGTTCTTTTTATTTCTTTTACAAAACCTTTTAGTTTTAGCACAACAGATTCCAGCAGAAATCCCACTTTTTCCAAACGGTATAAAAGACAATCCAATTACACACGAACAAAAAGAAACTTTTGCAGATTCTATTGTAAAACCGGGATCATTATCAAATAAAAATCGTGTTTTTCACAATATTTCCGAACCTACTTATATGTTGTTCCCTGCTGCTGAATCAAATAACAAACACCTAGCAACAATTATTTTTCCTGGTGGTGGTTTTACTACCAATTGGGTAGATAAAGAAGGAACCGATTTGGCACTTTGGCTTTCCCAACAAGGAATCACTTGTATGGTTGTAAAATACCGAACTAATACAAAAGATGAAAAAGGAAAATTTAAAATCCCGATGGAAACAGTGTATTTTGAAGCACTTAAAAAGGATGTAAATGTAAGTATTACGACTATGATGGGATTATCCGATAAATTAAAATTTGACAAAGACAAAATAGGTGTACTTGGTTTTTCAGCAGGTGGATTTATAGCGGAATGGTTGACTTTTAAAACAGCTAGCGAAAAAACGGCTTGGAAACCAGCTTTTGTAGGTTTAATTTATGCTGGAGATAAGATAAAATCCTTGGAAAGTATTAAAGACAAGAGTACTTTACCTCCATTTTTTATGGCTATAGCCAGAGATGATAAAAAATGGACTTTAAAAAGAGCACTGCCTTTTCTTTCGGCTGTTGTGGCTGAAGTGGATAAATCTGAATTACATATTTACTCCAAAGGTGATCATGGATTTGGATTAGCTTATAACGAAGGACACTCCGTTGCATTATGGAAAAACAGTTTTTACAATTGGGTTTTAGATATTTTTAATAAATAATTTAAAAAAAACATCAAAAGAGGCTAAATACAAGCCTCTTTTTTATTCCTCAAAACTTTCGTCTTTAAAATTTATCAAATACAGTTTATTTTTGGCACGTGTCATTGCGGTATACAACCAGCGGATGTAATCCCTGTCAATTCCGTTGGGTAAATACGGCTGTTCTATAAAAACCGTATTCCACTGCCCTCCTTGTGATTTATGACAAGTGATAGCGTAGGAAAATTTCACCTGAAGTCCGTTAAAATATTCGTTGGCTTTTACCTTTTGAAACTGCTTAAATTTGGTTTCGCCTTCATAATCTTTTAAAACTTCCTGGTACAATCGGTTTGATTCTTCGTATGTTAATGATGGAGATTCACTTTTTATGGTATCTAATAATAAAACGGTTTCAAATGGTTTCTGGTTAGGATAATCCACCATTCTGATTTTAACATTGGCAAACTTAAATCCGTAAAGTTCTTTGATACTGAAAATTTCCAGAATTTCAATAATATCACCATTTGCAATAAAACCGGCTTCATCGGAATCTTTTAGCCAAAAGTAATTGTTCTTTACTACCATCAGGAAATCACCGGTGGAAAGTTCGCTTTCTTTATCCAGAATTTTTGTCCTGATTTGCTCATTGTACTGATTGGCTCTTTTATTCGAACGAACAATAAAAGCCGTGTCTTCAATACTATAATTACTGTAAGCTGAATTAATAGCATCCTGAATATCATAACCGTCAATTAACCGAACGATATCCTTAAACTTCCTGACATTAAACTGAAAATCAGTAATAAAAGAATCTTTCAATAATTCCCTGAGTTCAGTGGCATTATGCAAAATTCCGGAACTTTCCTCCTGACGCATCACCTCATCAAGCTCGATAGAATCCACTTCTTTATTGTAATTCATACTTAAAGTACGGATATCCAACGCCGGACTGATATCTAAATTTACCGGTGGCAACTGAGCAGTATCGCCCAGCAGAATCATTTTACAATTGGTTCCTGAATAGACATACGAAATCAAATCGTCAAGTAAGGAGCCATTGGCATACATTTTTGAATCAGAATCCACATCTGAAATCATCGAGGCTTCATCGACTATAAAAATGGTGTTTTTATGTTTGTTTTGCTGTAATGTAAACGTTACTCCGCCACCCGAATTTTTCTTTGGAAAATAAATTTTCTTATGAATGGTAAAAGCAGGTTTCTCTGAATAGTTTGCAATTACCTTAGCCGCACGACCAGTGGGTGCCAGTAAAACATACTTTTTATTTATTTCTAAAAGGTTGTTGACAATGGTAGAAATCACCGTAGTCTTTCCTGTCCCGGCATATCCTTTAAGCACAAAAATACTGTCATTAGTGTTTTCTGTCAAAAAGATCGCAATCTTCTGAAAAAAAACATCCTGATTGTAAGTGGGTGAAAACGGAAATTTCTTTTTTAAAAGACTGTAAAACTGGGAGGAAATCATGTACTAGAATTTTAAGTTCAAAGATAGTTTTTTTAGCACGCAGATTTAACAGATTTTCGCAGATATGTTTTTAAACATATAAGTCATATAAGCTTTTTTGAAATGCTTTCTGAAAATATAAAGAACAAAGCTCATATAAGTTTTTAGAATTTGTGCTCCATTTGTGTAATTTGTGTAATTTGTGGTTATAAAAAACTTAGCGAATCTTTATCTTTCCTTAGTGCTTCTTTGCGTTAAAACTTTACTCTGGCACGCAGATTTAACAGATTTTCACAGATAAGTTTTTAAACATATAAGTCATATAAGCTTTTTGAGATGCTTTGTCAAAGTATAAAGAGTAAGTTCATGTAAATTTTTCAAATATGGGACAATTTGTGTAATTTGTGGTTATAAAAAACTTAGCGAATCTTTGTCTTTCCTTAGTGCTTCTTTGCGTTAAAACTTTCAACTTGAATTATTGCTGTTGGCATTAAAATTTGTAAGTTTGCCATTCAGAAAAAATCTTCATTAATGGACATTACCGAAAAGAAATATAAAAAACTCTCCATTCAGGTTTCGCTGAGCGGACTTTCTTTTTGCTGTTTTGACACGCTTAACAATACTGTTTCTTCCTTCAAAGAAATTCATTTTGATCCTTTCGAAAAGAATTTAAAAATTGAAGATTTGTTTGCCAATGCGTTTGAAGAACATCCTGAGCTCAATGAAAAATACGATGATGTGCTTGTTATACACAACAACACACTATCTACTTTTGTTCCGGCTCCCCTTTTTGATGAAAATTATTTAGGCAGTTATTTACAATATAACACCAAGGTTTTTGAAACTGATTTTTTTGCTTTTGACGAAATCAGTAATTACGAAATCAATGCCGTTTATATTCCGTATGTGAATATGAATAACTTTTTTATAGATAAATTTGGCTCTTTCGATTACAAACATGCTAACAGTATTTTAGTCACTAAATTATTAGATGCTTCTAAAAATGTGGACACTAAAAAAATGATGGTTCATTTTAACTCCGCTCATTTTGAAATTGTAGTAATTCAAAACCAAAAGTTGTTGTTGTTCAATTCTTTCGAATACCAAACTCCCGAAGATTTTATCTATTACTTGCTTTTCACTGCTGAGCAACTCCATATGAATCCTGAAAATTTCCCTTTAGAATTAATTGGAAACATCACTGCCGAGAGTCCATTTTACAAAATAGCTTATAAATACATTCGCAATGTTTCCCTGATTGATGTGGAAGATTTACGATGGAACAATTATTTTTCTGAGGCCGAAAACAGAAATCATTTTATACTTTTCAACTCATGAGAATTATTTCAGGAAAATACAAAGGAAGACGCATCAGCCCGCCAAAAGGTTTACCTGTTCGTCCTACCACCGATATGTCTAAAGAAGCGTTATTTAATGTTTTAAACAATCATTTTAGTTTTGATGGTCTAAAAGTGTTGGACTTGTTTGCCGGAACGGGAAACATAAGCTACGAATTTGCCTCTCGCGGAAGTTCGCCTATTACTTCAGTAGACGGTGATTTTGGTTGTGTAAAATTTATCAAACAAACGGCTGCCGAATTTGATTTTCCAATTGCAGCTACTAAAAGTGATGTTTTTAAATTTCTGGAAAAATGCAATGCTTCGTTTGATATCGTTTTTGCTGATCCGCCTTATGGATTAGATCAGGCTACTTTTGAAAAAGTGGTCTTATTGGTTTTCGAAAAAAACATTCTGAATGAAGAAGGAATGATGATTATCGAACACTCTAAATACACTAAGTTAAATCATTTGGCTAATTTTTCTTTTCAGAAAAGTTACGGAGGTTCTATTTTTAGTTTTTTCGAATTTGAATCGGAACAAGAAATTGAAGGCGATTCTTTAGAAAATGATGGTGAAGAAGAATAATATTTTACCGTCTTAGATAAAAACAAAAAAGAGGCATTTCGATTGAAATGCCTCTTTCAGTATATTTATAATGGATAATGCAAGACCAAAAATTGATCTTGCATTTTTTATAACTTGATGATATAATTAAAAATATCTTATTACACTGTCTGACGTTCGTGTTTTCCTTCTTTAATTTCTTCCACCATTTTTTTATTAAAAGCGGGCAAATCATTAGGATTTCGGCTGGTCACCAATCCATTGTCTACAACTACTTCTGAGTCTTCCCATTGTGCTCCGGCATTTTTCAAATCGTTTTTAACAGAGAAAAACGAAGTTACTTTTCGACCTTCTAACACATCAGCATCAACCAGAATCTGAGGACCATGACAAATAGCCGCTACTGGTTTTTTACTTTTAAAAAAAGCACGTACAAAATTTACTGCAGCCTCTTCTCTTCTTAATAAATCAGGATTTATAACTCCTCCCGGAAGAACCAAAGCATCGTAATCTGTTTCATTTGCCTGATCTAATACTACATCAACCTGATATTCGTTACTCCAATTACCGTCTTTCCATGCTTTGATAGTTCCTGATTTTAAACTGATGATATCTGCATTCCATCCCTGATCTTCAAGATGAGCTTTAGGCGATGATAATTCTGATTCTTCAAAACCGTTTGTGGCTAATATGGCTATATTCTTTTTCATAATTCTAAATTTTAAAAATGTTATTAATTTGATTTGCTTAAAATTAGTTATTTCACATGACCATCGAAAAGAGACGATGTTAAACCTTTCTTTAATAAAAGTTAATTAATTGAATTCCAACTTTTTATTAAAAATAAAATTAAAATTATATAACATTAATATCAATCTGGTTCATTATTTTATAGGATGCAAGCCAAGAAAATAATGCTATAAATAAAGTTGAGTACAAAATAAAAAAGCATTTCAGGAAAAGAATCAGATGATGCAGCTGAAGACGAAAGAGAAGAAAAATAATTTTTATACCCTTAGATAAAAACAAAAAAAAAGAGGCATTTCGTTTGAAATGCCTCTTTCAGTATAATTATAATGGATTATTTCAAAGTAAAACTTGATTTAGAAACCAGATCTCCCTTATCAAATATATTTACATAATAAGTACCCGGAGCAAAATCTTTTCCAGGTAAATTTTCTGAAACCTGAACCGTTTTATTTTCATATTTTACAGTACTTGTAAAACTATACGTCAAATCTTTACCATCAAAACTAATGTTTTTCTTTTCGCCTAAAACATTGTTTTTACTGTCAATAACCTGTACATAATAAGTTTTATCACCTGATTGCGCGATTTGGTTACCGGCAATAGTAAAGCTGATTTTTAGCATATTAGTACGTCTTGCTTTTTCCGTTTCAATTTCTTTACCTGAACTTCTTACTTTATAAGCTGAACTCTGGATGTTTAAAACGGTTAGTTTAGCTCCTTTTTCAACTACTTTAGCTAATTCATCATTTTGACCTACAAGCGCTTCGTTGTACTTTTTAGATTCTGTCAAAATCACTGCTGTACTATCACGCTGCGTTTTTAAGACTTTATTCTGGTTTTTTAATCCTTCATTTTCAGCCATCATGGCTTTCATTTTATTTTGTAAAAGATTAATCTGGTTTTTAAAAGTAGAAACATCTCCTTTAGATTTTTTTACTTCGGCCATCAGGTTTACTACCTTGTCTCTTTCCTGAATTAATTCGTCAGACATTGAAGTATTTTCGGCAATTGCAGCGTCATAAGTTGCTTTTAATTGTTCTAAATCTTTCATTACTGACTCCTTTTCTGTTTCGGTAGTAGTCAATACGGTTTGTACTTTTTCGGTATCCGAAGATATTTTAAAAATATAAACTAAACTCCCAACTAATAAAACTGCCAATACAGCAATAACTGCCTTTAGACCTGAACTACTTTGTTTGTTTTCCATTTTTTTAACGTTTTTCAATTTTAATAATCCCAAATTTAACAATATATATTTAACATATAACGTCTGTAAAGAATTTATATTATTTTTGTAGAAAAAATTTTCTTCACACATGGATAAATTTCTACCTTTTACAATCAATGATCTTGCTAAAGTCACTAACCATAGAAGTGGAGAAATAAAATTTGGAGAAAAAATGCTGACAGTTCCTGCTGGCGCTAACACTATTTCCTACATAAAAAATACGGATGCTAAATATGTTCTCTTAGGGATTCCGGAAGACATAGGCATCAGAGCTAATTATGGAAGACCCGGTGCTGCCTCTGCCTGGAACGAAGCCATCAAAAGCATTGCTAACATTCAGCACAATCGTTTTTGCAAAGGAAACCAAATCATTGTTTTAGGACAAATTAATGTTCTGGAAGAAATGAAAGAAGTAGAAAATCTGGATTTTAACCACATGGATGACCGCGTAAAGCTCAGTCAGCTGGTAAAAAAAATAGACAAAGATGTTTCTCATATCATTTTCAGCATTGTCAAATTAGGTAAAATCCCCATCATCATTGGTGGCGGACACAATAATGCCTACGGAAATATAAAAGGAACTGCTCTTGCAAAAGGAAAACCGGTAAATGCGATAAACTTTGACGCACATTCGGATTTCAGGATTTTAGAAGGTCGCCATAGCGGAAATGGTTTTTCGTATGCGTATGAAGAAGGTTTCCTGAAAAAATACTTTGTTTTTGGTTTACACGAAAACTACACTTCAAAAAGTGTTTTGGATATTATTAAAAAAACAGAAGACAGAGTACGCTACAGTACCTATGACAGTATCAATATTCGAAAAGAAAAAGATTTTGATAAAGAAATGGTTCAGGCTCTGGAATTTATCAAAACGGATTATTTTGGAATCGAAGTTGATTTAGATGCCATACCTAATATCGCAAGCAGCGCCATGACTTTAAGCGGTTTTTCGGTAGAGGAATTACGCCAGTTTGTTTCTTTTTTTGCAAAAAACAAGCATGCCAGTTATTTACACATTTGCGAAGGTGCTCCTGAATTAGACGTAGATAAAAACAACCATTTAATAGGGAAACTTATCGGTTATCTGGTAACTGACTTTATAAAATCCAATTCTAATAAAGCTTTAAAAGAAACTACTATTTAATAATAGTAAGATTTATCGGGAGTAAAGACAGCATTAAACGAGCATCAAGAATAATAATACTATCTTTGCCCAACTTATCGTTGTAACTTATTACACGGTAATTAATATCAAACTTATGTTATTCGAAGATTTATCACTTTCAAAAAGTATTCAAAAAGCCGTATACGAACATGGCTATACCACCCCAACACCTATTCAGGAACAAGCTATTCCGCTTATTTTAGCCGGAAATGATTTGATAGGTTGTGCACAAACAGGAACAGGAAAAACAGCCGCTTTTGCCATACCCATTATTCACCAATTACACCGCATTGTAGGTTCTTCTAAAAAAGCTAAACAAATTCGTGCTCTCGTTGTAACTCCTACCAGAGAACTGGCAGTACAAATAGGACAAAGTTTTGACACTTATGCTAAATACACTAATCTGACCCAACTAACCATTTTTGGTGGTGTGTCTCAAAATCCTCAGGTAGATGCCTTAAAAAACGGGATTGACATTTTAATTGCTACTCCGGGAAGATTATTGGATTTACACAAACAGGGATTTATCGATTTAGATCATTTGCACAATTTAGTTTTAGACGAAGCCGATCAGATGCTTGATATGGGATTTGTAAATGATGTAAAGAAAATTGTAAAACTGACTCCTAAAAACAGACAAACGCTGTTTTTTTCGGCAACTATGCCTATTGCCATCAGAGAATTAGCCGAAATGTTTTTGACTAATCCTGAAACAGTAACCGTTTCACCGGTTTCTTCTACGGCCGAAAATGTAGAACAACGCGTTTATTTTGTTGAAAAAGGAGAAAAAAGAAATCTTTTATACAACTTGCTTCAAAATGAAAATCTAAGCGATGTACTAGTTTTTTCGAGAACTAAACATGGTGCTGATAATGTGGTAAAAGCTTTGCGTAAAAAAGGAATTGCTGCCGAAGCTATTCACGGAGACAAATCGCAAAACGCAAGACAAAGAGTATTAGATGCTTTTAAAAACAAGGAAGTAGGCGTTCTTGTTGCTACTGATATTGCAGCACGTGGAATTGATATTGACCAATTGCCTTATGTAATCAATTTTGACTTACCCAATATTCCTGAAACGTATGTACACCGAATAGGAAGGACAGGGCGTGCAGGAAATGGCGGAATCGCAATTTCGTTTTGCGGTAAAGATGAGCACGGATACTGGAAAGACATTCAAAAACTTATAAAAGTGGATGTAAAAACCATCACCGATCATCCTTATCCATGGCATGCCGGAAGTCCTGAAAGTACTTCAACAGCTGCAAAACCTAAAAATTCAAACCGAAGCGGTGATGCTCATAAATCGAGAAAATCTAATGCTTCAAAACAAAATAAGAAACGCTGGTATTAAAAATTTACAGCTTTTATCATCAACCGTAAACTAGTTAAAAAAATTTTTTACGGTTTTTTTATATAACATCATTAGTTTTTGCGCACTGTCTCATTAATGGTTTTGTACAGTTTTTCAGAATCAAAAGGTTTACTGATAATATCATCAAAACCTGCTGAAATAGCTTCTTCAGTTACTTCTTCCTTATCAAATGCTGTAAGTGCAATAATAGGAGTTTTTATTCCTTTTTTACGAATTAGTTTCGTCGTTTCAAAACCATTCATTTCCGGCATATTAATATCCATTAATACCACATCAAAATCTTCCTTATCAATCAAGTCTAAAGCTTCTTTACCTGAAACAGTAGTGGCACATTTGTATTTGAATTTTTCAATTGTTTTTTTGGTAACAATAAGATTAATCACATTATCATCAACAATTAAAATTTTAAAAACCGGGCCCAACGATAAATCGACATTTATATTATTAATTATGGCATTGGTTTTTTCTTTATCATGTTCAAAAGGAATCGTAAAATTAAACGTTGTTCCTTTTCCCGGTTCGCTTTCTAAGGAAATAGTACTGTCAAACAATTTTAGCAGCTGTTTCACAATAGGTAATCCTAATCCGGTACCCTGATAATCAATTTCTTTTCGTTCCAGCTGTACAAATTTATCGAATATTTTTTCCTGATTTTCTTTGGCTATTCCTACTCCGGTATCCCGAATATTAAATGCTATAAAATGAAGTTTATCCTTCACCTCAACTAAATTTGCCGAAATACTCACGATACCATTCTGAGTAAATTTCAAGGCATTACTAACCAAATTGATAATGATCTGGGAAAATCGTAATTTATCTCCAATTAAATACTCCGGAATAGCTGGATCAATTGCTATTTCAATAACATTTTGATGTTTTTTAGCTAAAAAAGACATGGAATCTTTTATAAATTCAATTTCATCCGAAATATTAAAAGTCTTTTTTTCCAGAACAATTCTGTTTTCCTCAATTTTATTAATTTGCAAAACATCATTGACTAATGCTAATAAATATTTTGCCGAAAATTTAAGTGATTTTAAATGCGGACTATCCGCTAATTCTTTGTGTTCATCTACTAACATATCCGTAATTCCGATTACGCCGTACAAGGGTGTACGCAATTCATGGGTGATGGTTGAAACAAACTGTGATTTAAGTTTAGAAGCGGCTTCAGCTTTTTCTTTCGAAAGTTCTAATTCTAAATTCTTAGCTGTAAGTTCTAAATTTTTGGTCTTTTTTAAATTATAATTGCGGTAAAGAGTGTAAACAAACAGCAGTAATATCAACAAACAAATAATCAATAAGAATGAAATAATTTTAGTTTTTTCTAATACCTGAGCCTGAAAATGGCTTTCTACTTCTATTTTATCTAATTTTCTCTTGTATTCATCTATTTCCAAATTGATTCCGGCGACAGTAGCTTTATTTATTTTAGTAGCTTCATTAATTTGACTTTCAATCTGATGGTATAAATCTAAGTAAGTATATCCCTTTTTATAAGCACCACTATCAAATAAAAACTGAGCATATCCTTTTACCGCATACGAATAATCAGATTGATTCATTCCTGATTCCCCTAAAACCAATGCTTTCGAAAAATAAGACGCAGCCTTAGTAAAATCAGCCTGGCGGTTGTAATACATTCCATTGAGCGTGTTGACAAGTATTAGATTTGATACATTATTATTCTTTTGCTGATTAGAATTAATAAAATCCAAATAGTTTTTTCCTTCTTTGAATTTTTTAGCATCAAAATAAACGCGGGCTAAATTAAGGTTAGTTTTATAAAGCTGATCAAAATCTGATTTTATGAGATTACTTGCTAAATGTTTTTTATAATAAAACAATCCTAAATCATATTGCTTTTCTTTAAAAGAATATATAGTTCCCAGCCTGTTATACAAAACATACTTTATAGTATCATTAGTAGTTTTATCAGCATAAGTCAGGGCTTTTTTATAATAAAAAAGAGCTTTTTTAAATTCAGCAAGCTCTTCATAATTTCCGGCAATAGTAGTGTAAGATTTGGCTACAGCCAAAAAATTATCATCTTTAAAAGCATGATATAAAGCTAAACGGGAAGTATTTAAAGATAATTCATATTTATCCTGCTGTAAATACTGAGAAGCTTCTTTTACTAAAAGCTGCGTGTTTTTTATAGTCTTTTTATCATCTTTACTAGGAGACTGACTAAAAAGAGATAAGGAGACTAATAAAAAAACAATTCGCATAGAAGTATAGCAATAATTATCTTATCAAATATAAAAAAAACCATCGGGTTATTTTAAATTAATGAGATAATTAATAAAAAGATTTCTTTATAAAACCTCGGTTAAAAAATCAATTTTTAGATACTACATTTAATTTCCCGACTGATTTTGCCACAATAGTTGCTACTGTAGCATCACTGGTAATGTTTACTACAGTTCTGCACATATCCAAAGGTCTGTCAATGGCGAAAATAAGCGCTAAACCTGCCTCAGGAATTCCCGCCTGTCCTAACACAATAACCAGCATTACCATTCCGGCACTGGGAACCGCTGCAGAACCTATTGATGCCAGAGTAGCTGTAACTACAATCATTAACTGAGTTGTTAAATCTAAGGGTTCGGGCAACATCGCCTGAGCAATAAAAATAGCGGCTACTGCCTGATATAAACTGGTTCCATCCATGTTTACCGTTGCTCCTAAAGGCAATACAAAACTGGAAACTTCTTCATCAACCCCAAGACGTTCTGTTACACATTCCATTGTTACAGGAAGCGTGGCAGCACTAGAACTCGTTGAAAAAGCCAGTAATTGTGCCGGAGCTATTGCTTTAAAAAACGGTATTGGTTTTACCTTAGCAAATACCATTAATAAAACAGGATAAAATACAAAAGTCATTATCAGCAAACCTGTTACTACAGTCAATCCATATATAACAAGAGCTCCTAAAGTAGAAAAACCAGGGATTTCCACCATTAAAGATGCCATTAAAGCAAAAACACCATAGGGCGAAAACAACATAATGATATCTATGATTTTTAAAATCACATCATTCATCCCTTTAAAAAAAGCCACTACCGGTTTTGCCTTTTCTTCTTCGATTAAAATCAAACCAATTCCTATAAGCACTACAAAGAAAATAACCTGTAACATGCTCGCATTATCCGTTAATGCTCTAAAAAAATTATCCGGTACAATATCAACCAGAGGCTGAAGTGGTCCATTTTCTTTTGCAGCTTGGGCTAATTCTATTTTTTGCGAAGCGTCACCGGAAAAACTCATCAGTAAACTTTCCCTTGCCTCATCATTGATATAACTACCAGGTTTTATAATATTAGCCAGTAAAAGTCCGATAGATACCGCAAAAACAGTGGTTCCTAAATAAAATACTACTGTTCTCCCTCCTAATCGGGATAGTTTAGAAATATCTTTTAAATCAGCCAATCCTACAATTAG
Organism: Flavobacterium flevense; assembly: GCF_900142775.1. Taxonomy (GTDB): domain Bacteria; phylum Bacteroidota; class Bacteroidia; order Flavobacteriales; family Flavobacteriaceae; genus Flavobacterium; species Flavobacterium flevense. The sequence goes on along the minus strand of NZ_FRCC01000006.1, from coordinate 147,425 downwards.
AGAGACCACAATTAAAGGAACGGCAATCACTTTTAATAAATTAATAAAAATGGTTCCAAAAGGTTTGATCCAATTTATAACGAACTCGTTAAGCTCTAAATTTTTCATTAATAATCCAAAAAGCAACCCAAAAATGATACCCAATAAAATTTTCCAATGCAAGGCGAGCTTTTTCTTCATATTATGATAGTATTTAAAATTATTATTTAAAAAACAAAAAAACTCCTCTTGAAAGAAGAGGAGTTTTAAATTATTGTAAGCGTTTTAGCTATTTTCGAAAGAATTATTCAACGTTTTTACCTCTATAGGGTAAAAATAAGAAAAAATCATTACGATTATATATTAATACGTTTTATTTATCAAATAAAAATCAGCTAATACAATTGCTGCCATAGCTTCCACAATAGGCACAGCACGAGGAACTACACAAGGATCATGACGTCCTTTACCTGTCATTTCGGTAATATTTCCTTTATTGTCTAATGATTCCTGTTTTTGCATGATAGTAGCTACCGGTTTAAAAGCCACACGGAAATAAATATCCATTCCGTTGCTTATTCCTCCCTGAATTCCTCCGGAAAGATTCGTTCTGGTGGTACCATCTGCATTGTACAAATCATTATGCTCACTTCCTTTCATTTTAGAACCTTCAAATCCGCTACCAAATTCAAATCCTTTTACCGCATTAATTGAAAGCATTGCTTTTCCTAATTCGGCATGTAATTTATCAAAAACAGGTTCACCCAGACCTACAGGTACATTTTGAATTACACAAGTAACCACACCACCTACAGTATCTCCTTCTTTACGAATTTGTTTAATATAATTTTCCATTATTGCTGCCATCTCTTCATCAGGGCAACGTACCGGATTGCTTTCTATTTTAGAAAAATCCAAATCCTGATACGGCTTATCTAAAGTAAGCGGCCCTACAGCTGAAACAAAAGCATGAATTTTAATATCAGATAACATTTGTTTTGCAATAGCTCCCGCTACAACCCTGCTGGCTGTTTCACGCGCTGAACTTCTTCCGCCACCGCGATAATCTCTAAAACCATATTTTTGATCATACACGTAATCAGCATGACTAGGTCGATAATTATCTTTTATATGCGAATAATCATCCGATTTTTGATTGGTATTGGGAATAATAAAACCAATTGGCGTACCAGTTGTTTTGCCTTCAAATATTCCGGATAAAAACTGTACATCATCCGGTTCTTTTCGTTGGGTAACAATAGCTGATTGTCCAGGTTTTCTTCTTGACATTTCTAATTGAATAGCATCAAAATCTAATGCAATTCCTGATGGACAACCATCAATGATTCCTCCTAAAGCCTCACCATGTGATTCTCCAAAAGTAGTTATTCTAAATAGGGTTCCGTAGCTATTTCCTGCCATTATAATTAATTTTGAACAAAAGTACCATTTTAGTTTTAGCTTTAAAAATTAATGATTTAAAGATTTCATTCTTCGATAAAAAATCACCATTTAATTTACATACAACACACTATTTATTAACCTTAACTTTAACATTAATCCGTATTTACAAGCTTAATTTGCAAAACAATAAATTTGTAAATCCATTGAAAAAAAGAAAAGTTGAAGTAGTTGTAATTTCTGATGTTCATTTAGGAACTTACGGAAGCCACGCTAAGGAGTTGTACAACTATCTATTGTCAATAAAACCAAATATTTTAGTATTAAATGGCGATATCATTGATATTTGGCAATTTAGAAAATCTTATTTTCCTAAATCTCATCTAAAAGTAATCCAAAAAATTATCAGCTTTGCTTCTAAGGGAACTAAAGTGTATTACATTACCGGGAATCACGATGAGATGCTTCGAAAATTTACCGAAATGAACATGGGGAATTTTATTCTGGCCGATAAATTAGTCTTAGAATTAGACGATAAAAAAGCCTGGATATTTCACGGTGATGTATTTGATGCTTCCGTAAACCATGCCAAATGGATTGCAAAATTAGGCGGCTTAGGTTATGACTATTTAATTTTAATCAATCGTTTCTTTAATTGGTTTTTAAAAAAAATGGGGAGAGAACCTTATTCTTTTTCGAAAAAAATAAAAGCCAGTGTAAAAAAAGCCGTCAAACATATTTCGGATTTTGAAGAAACAGCTACTGAAATTGCTATTGAAAACAAATACGATTATGTATTGTGCGGACATATTCACGAACCTAAAATTTTGAAAAAATCAAACAAAAACGGTTCTACCATGTACTTGAATTCGGGAGATTGGGTTGAAAATTTAACTGCATTAGAATATAACCGAAAAAAATGGAAATTATTCCGTTATCAGGAATCCAACTACAATTTAATTGAAAACCCTGTCGAAAAAGAACAACTCACTGGAGAACAACTAATTGCTTCCATCATTCTGTCCAAATAGGTTTTTTCTTGTTGAATTTATACTAACAAAAAGTGGAAATTATATAACAAGATATAATTATATGATAAACATCTCGTTAATATTAGTTGTAGATTTGCAATAACAAAACTTTATTTATGAAAAAAATCATTTTATCTGCTTTTATGCTAATGGGATTAGCATTCAGCACGCAAGCACAAGAAATTTCGAAAAATGCTTTAGGTCTACGTTTAGGCGACAATGACGGTTTTGGAGGAGAGATCTCTTACCAAAGAGGATTGTCTGACAACAACAGACTTGAGTTAGATTTAGGCTGGAGAAACAACAACAATGTTGATGCCTTCAAACTAACTGGTCTTTACCAATGGGTTTGGAATATTGACGGAGGTTTTAACTGGTACGCTGGTGTTGGTGGTGGTGTTGGAAGCTGGAGTATTGACAACAACAACTTTGATGACAGCGGAACTTTTGCTTTCGTAGCAGGAGACCTTGGTATTGAGTACGGTTTTGACGAAGTGCCAATTTTACTTTCTCTTGACATCAGACCTGAATTGTATTTCAATTCTGATGATTTTAGAAATGACAACTTTGGTCCGGATATCGCTTTAGGTATCAGATACCAATTCTAAATCTAAAAAAAGATTATATTAAAAAATGCCACTGTTTCCAGTGGCATTTTCTATTTTAGGTACATGGTGCTATCCTATTTCTTTTATGTTTTTAGAAAAAACCCATTTCATAAATAATTTCTCTCCGTCATTCGTTTTTACCGCCTGAAACTTGGGAGACAGAAAAGTTCCAATCACAAACGCGATAAACGGAACCCAAAATCCAGTTAAATCAGTATATTTTTCTACTAAAAAACGGGCTAAAATAAATAAACAGGCAAAACATCCTAATTGGTATAAAAAAGCTCTTACTTGTAATTTTGTCATTTTCTTTTTTTTAGTCACTAAGATTCTGAGATTGTAAGTTACTGAGATTTAATCTTAGCTACTTAATTTTTCAAAACCTTAATTAATTATTATTTTTGATCATACATTTTTCTTAGTATCTCAGTCCTTTAGACTTGAAACTTAGTACGTTTACTTCCTTCGTACATTTCGTATTTTACTAAACGTGCTTCGAGTCCGGCATTGAATAATTTTATTTTTCGGGAAGGTCTTAAGCCTACAAACTTTAAAGCTTCCAGATTTCCTGTAATAAACCAGGCATTTGTTCCCGGATAACTCTGCTTTAAAGTGTCACCTATATTTTTATAAAATTCTTCCATGTGAATATCCAGACGCTCATCATAAGGCGGATTAAAAACAATATGTAATTTCCCTTCCGACGTTTTTTCGCTGTCAAAGAAATTTTCTTCAGTTATCGTTATATATTCTTCTAAGTTAGCATTTCTGATATTGTCTTTCGCCTTACTTACAGCACTTGGCGCCTTATCATATCCTTTTATGGTATGGTGAAACTCACGTACTTTCCCTAATAAACTATCGGTAATTTTGTCAAACAAATCATTATCCCAGTCTTTCCATTTTTCGAAAGCAAATTCTTTACGGTTAATATTTGCCGGAATATTACAGGCAATCATCGCTGCTTCGGCTAGAAAAGTTCCTGAACCACACATTGGGTCTAAGAAATCTGTTTGTCCATCCCAACCGGAAAGCAATAAAACTCCCGCAGCCAGAACTTCGTTTATAGGTGCAATGTTAGTAGCGGTTCTGTAACCACGTTGGTTCAGCGCATTTCCTGATGTGTCTAATGCTACTGAAACCTGATCTTTATCAATATGAATGTTAATTCGCAAATCAGGATGTACTTTATCAATACTGGGACGTTGCCCTGTTCGTTCTCTAAATTGATCTACAATAGCATCTTTACATTTTTGAGAAACAAATTCCGTGTGATTAAAATATGTAGAATGCACCGTAGCATCAATTACAAAAGTTTGGTTAGCATTAATAAATTTTGACCAGTTAACTCCTGAAACACCTTTATATAACGCCTGATCGTTATTAGCTCTGAAAGAATAAATAGGTTTTAAAATTTTTAAAGCCGTACGCAAAGACAAATTAGCCTTGTACATAAATCCTTTATCTCCTTTAAAACTAACCATTCTTACGCCCTGCTCTACTTCCTGAGCTCCTAAATTTTTCAATTCAGTTGCTAATATTTCTTCAAAACCAAAAAAGGTTTTGGCAATCATCTTAAAATTTTCTTCCATTTCTCTTTTTAAATTCCCATAGTTAAATTGCTTCGCCCATTGGCTACAGCCCGAGTACAAATTCCAAACAACCTGAAATAGTATATTTCGACAAAAATACACTAAATTTGCGGGATAGAAATAATTGAAAAGAATAAATGTCTGCAATACAAAAAACAACTATTACAAATGAGGGGCAACAGGATGAAACATGGTTCAGCTCCTGGTTTGATACTCCATATTACCACATCCTTTACAAAGAACGAAATGAAAGCGAGGCACAGCTTTTTATGGATAATTTAACCCATTATTTAAATCTTCCTGAAAATGCTAAAGTTCTCGATTTAGCCTGTGGCAAAGGGCGTCACGCTATTTACTTAAACCAGTTAGGATTTGATGTTATTGGGGCTGATTTATCCGAAAACAGTATTGCAGAAGCCAGCAAAAACGCTAATGAAACTCTGCATTTTAAAGTGCACGATATGCGCGAACCTTTTGAAGAAAAGTATGATGCTATTTTTAATTTGTTTACCAGTTTTGGCTATTTTGAAAACGATGATGACAATCTGACTACGTTAAAAGCAATCAAAAACAGCCTGTCAGAATATGGTTTTGCTGTTATTGATTTCATGAATGTAAATCAGGTTATCAGTACGCTGGTTCCGGAAGAAGTGAAAACTGTTGATGGCATTGATTTTCATATCAAGCGCTATGTAAAAGACGGTCATATTTTTAAAGAAATTGATTTTGATGACCGCGGTCATAAGTATCATTTTACCGAAAAAGTAAAAGCACTGACTTTACAGGATTTTGAATCCATGATGGAAGAAGCTGGAATTTATCTTTTAGACATCTTTGGTGACTACAAACTAAAAAAATTCCACAAAACAGAAAGCGAACGACTTATCCTTATTTTTAAATAATGAACTACCTTTTACCTTTACTATCGGTACTCCTTGGGTATTTAATTGCATTGGTTTTAAAACCAAAAAACAAAACTAATCTAAAGTTATTATTGGCTTTTAGTGGTTCGTTTTTACTTTCATTAACCGTAATGCATCTTTTGCCCGATGTTTATGAAAGTCACAATGATAATATTGGAATTTGCATCATGTTGGGGATTTTATTCCAAATTATATTGGAATTTTTCTCTAAAGGTGCTGAGCACGGACACGTACACGGACACCCAAACATGTCTCATATTCCGTGGTTGTTGTTCATCAGTCTTTGTATTCACGCTTTTCTGGAAGGTTTCCCAGTAGGTCATCATCATGACAATTTAGCTATTGGTATTGCTATTCACCATCTTCCTATTGCTATTATTTTAACGACATTTTTCATCAATTCGCACCTGAACAAACAGGCCATTTTTGCTTTCATGCTTACGTTTGCATTGATGACTCCGCTGGGAACTTTTGCTTCTGATTATCTGACTGGCTTAAACGAATATCATAACGAAATTACCGCTGTAGTTATTGGGATATTATTCCATATTTCTTCAACTATTATTTTCGAAAGTAGCGAAGGACACAAATTTAATATTGCTAAAGTTTCGATGATTATTTTAGGAATTGTGTTGGCTTATTTTTTGTGATTTTTAAGACCACTTTTAATTGCCTCCAACTTCAGTTGGAGGAAAATCAAAATAGTATGCAATGGCTTTAGCCAAAGTATTATAATTTTGGCTAAAGCCAATTAGAATTCATTTATTTATCTCCAGCTGAAGCTGGAGGCAATTCAAAATTTAGGCAATTCAAAATCATCTATAAACATGTAAATTCTACATAATTAATTACCTAATTTTGTAAAATAATTTAAGCCTTAGTGCCTTTGTAGTAAAACACCAATAAAAAATGACCTTCATAAAAACCACCGAACAATCCTCAAAATACGAACATTTAGAAAAAATGTCAGTTGCTGATTTACTTTCGAATATTAACAACGAAGACAAAACCGTTCCACTTGCTGTTGAAAAAGCTTTACCACAAATCGAAACTTTGGTTGCACAAATTGTAACTAAAATGAAACAAGGCGGACGTTTATTTTACATAGGTGCAGGGACTTCGGGACGTTTGGGCGTTGTGGATGCTTCTGAGTGTCCGCCTACATTTGGTGTTCCATTTGATTTGGTTGTTGGAATTATTGCCGGTGGAGATAAAGCCATTCGCAAAGCCGTAGAAAACGCCGAAGACAATGCCACTCAGGCCTGGATTGATTTGCAGGAATTCAATATCAACGAGAATGATGTTGTCATAGGAATTGCGGCTTCGGGGACTACTCCTTATGTTATTGGCGGTTTAGAAACCTGCAACAAAAACAATATTATTACAGGAAGTATTTCCTGTAACGCCGGAAGTCCACTTTCGCAAACAGCGCAATTTCCTATTGATGTGGTTGTAGGACCGGAATTTGTTACCGGAAGTTCGAGAATGAAAGCCGGAACAGCCCAAAAACTGGTTTTGAATATGATTTCGACTGCTACGATGATTCAACTAGGAAAAGTAAAAGGCAACAAAATGGTTGATATGCAATTAAGCAACAATAAATTAGTTGATCGTGGAACCAAAATGATTATGGGCGAAATTCCTGTAAGTTATGAAGAAGCTGCTCAATTATTGAAAGAACACGGAAGCGTACGTAAAGCAGTTGATTTTTTTAATACTAAGTGATGAGTTATACGTAATGGTTCACACGCACTTCTAACTTCTAACTTCCCACTTCTAACTTCTAACTCCTAACTCCTAACTTTCAAATATGTCAACAAACAAAGAATTATTATCCAAAGGAGTTCGATATTTAACAGGTGCTTTGCCCTTACTTTTTATTGGTCCATCATTGATTTACAATGCTTTTATGAATCAGCAAAATGTATGGCATTATCTGGTTTTAGGAATTGGAATCATTGCTTGTTTAGCATCAATGTACTTGATTTTTTTAGGATTGAAAACAATGATGAAAGCCTTATTTAACGATTAATGGAAGATTTAATTCATATTCAGAAAACATTTGATAAAGTCGTTTTTATCGATAAAAAAGTAAGCAATCGCGAATTTGAAGACTGTGTTTTTAAAAACTGTGATTTCTCAAATAGTGATTTTTCAAATAATACTTTTATGGATTGCGAGTTCATCAATTGCAATCTTTCGATGACGGCTCTGGGCGGAACTAGCTTAAAAACGGTTCATTTTTCGAATTGTAAACTTTTGGGAATTCATTTTAATACTTGTGCCGATTTTATGTTTGCCGTGAGTTTTAATGATTGCATTTTAGATTATGCTTCTTTTTCGAATAAAAAAATGCCAAAAACCAAGTTCAATTCCTGCTCGATGAAAGAAGTAACTTTTATTGGAACGAATCTTTCCAATTCTGTTTTTGATAATTGCAATTTAGATAATGCTGTCTTTAATGATACAGAACTCAAAGAAGTCAACTTTCTGACTGCTTACAACTATAAAATTGATCCTGAATTTAACCCGATGCGAAAAGCTAAATTTTCCATGCAGGGAATTCCGGGACTTCTGGATAAATACGACATTAAAATTCAATAAAAATGAACCTTTTTAAATAATAAATCATAAGATTAAAATAAACACTATTCACTAGCCCTGATAGTAGTGGAAATCCTTTTTATCCTTTCTTTAAGGATAAAAAGATTGAAACGAATAGCAGGATTAAGCTCCAAAAAAATATGAAAAAAATTATTCTACTGCCACTACTCCTTATTTTTGCTTCCTGCTATAATGCCGAACACAATTGTAAAGACTTTAAAACGGGAAAATTCAAATTTGAACACGAGGTTAACGGAGTTAAAAAAGTAACTCTTTTTGAACGCAACGACAGCATCGAAATTGAAACTTTTGAGGGAAAGACTGATACAGCTTCTGTACGTTGGGTAAATGATTGTGAATATATTTTAAAAAAACTACATCCAAAAAACATGGCTGAAGAAAAAGCAATAGGCATGAAAATTTTGACAACTTCTAAAAATTCCTATACCTTTGAATTTGGTATTATTGGTTCCGACCAAAAACAAAGAGGAACTGTCACTAAAATTGGAGAACTGTAAATTCTAATTATTTTTTAATCACAATACAATACATTATTATGGAAGTATTTTTAAATGCCGATGCCTGGATAGCGTTATTAACTTTAACCTTTCTAGAAATTGTGCTGGGAATTGATAATATTATTTTTATATCGATAGCTACCGGAAAACTACCGGAAGAAAGCCGTAAAAAAGCAACTAAAATCGGAATGTTTCTGGCGATGTTCATGAGAATTGTATTGCTTATGGGAATTTCTTACCTCATCGCTATGAAAGAACCCTGGTTTTCTATTGATTTAAGCTGGATAAATGCTCAAATTTCCGGACAAAGTATCATTTTACTATTAGGAGGATTGTTCCTGATTTATAAAAGTACTAACGAGATTAGAGAAAAAGTCGATCATAAAGGAGAAGAAGAAAAAGAAATTGGGAAAACTGCCGCAAAGTCCTTCAGCAGTGTTATTATACAAATCATTCTGATTGACTTAGTCTTCTCATTTGACAGTATTTTAACAGCCGTAGGAATGACTAATGGTGTTACTGGCGCATTGTATATCATGATTACTGCAGTGATAATCTCTATTTTAATTATGATGCAATTTGCTGTTCCGGTAGGGACTTTTGTAAATAAACATCCTTCCATTCAAATTTTAGGTTTATCCTTTTTAATATTAATTGGCTTAATGCTGATTACTGAAAGTGCTCATTTATCAAATGCCTTGATTTTTGGCAGTCATGTGACTCCAATCCCAAAAGGCTATTTATATTTTGCCATTTCATTCTCACTAATGGTAGAAGTTTTAAATATGAAAGTATCTAAAAAGAAATAAATTTTTGTGATAATATACAAAAGAAGCTCCTCAACAGGGGCTTTTTTTTCGTTATAATACATAAAAGTAATAAATTAGCATACGAAATAAACCAGCCTCAAAAACTTTATTAATGAAAAATACCATTTCGCAACGCGTAGCCGATTTTTTAAAAAACTTCCCTCCTTTTAGTTTCTTAGACTCTTATGACATTCAAATATTATCCGAACAGGTTTCGATAATTTATAAAGACAAGGGAGTTGTTATTTTTACCGAGAACGAAGAAACACATGATTCCTTTTATGTTGTTCATAAAGGAGCCATAGAATTACGTAAAAAAGCACAAAATGACATTCTGGACATGTGTGATGAAGGCGATATTTTTGGTTTAAGACCCTTAATTGCGCATGAAAATTACAAAATGGAAGCCATCACTCATGAAGAAACTATTTTGTATGCTATTCCTATAGCTGTTTTTAAACCTTATGCCATAAAAAATGCCGATGTAGGTAGTTTTATAATAGATAGTTTTGCTTCTAACACCCACAATCCTTTTTCAAAAAGTCATAGCGGAAAATTATATGGAGACCATATTGATTTTGAAAACACAAATGGAGATGATATTATTGATTATGATAATAAAATACTGGATTTACAACCCATAAAATATTCCAAAAAAATAATTACCTGCTCCCGCGCCACTACAGCCAAAGAAATTGCTGCCACTATGACCAAAAAAAATATTGGTGCCATGCTGGTCGTAGAAGACATGCTGCCAATAGGGATTATTACTGATAAAGATTTAAGAAATAAAATAGTAACGGGAGAACATTCAATTAACACCACTGCTGATGTAATCATGAATTCGCCTGTAATCACCTATTCTAAAAAAATGACCATTACGCAGGCACAAATGGCAATGATGAAAAGCAACATCAGCCATTTATGTCTTACTAAAGACGGAACAGCAAATACTAAAGCCATAGGAATTCTTTCTAAACATGATGTAATGGTAGCGTTAGGAAACAATCCTGCAGTATTAATAAAAGCTTTAAAAAGAGTTAAAAAAGTCAAAGCTATAAAGCCTATCCGAGCCAAAATAATGCAATTGCTTCAGGGCTATTTAGACCAAAACATTCCTATTACATTAACTTCAAAAATAATTACAGAACTAAACGATGCCTGCATTAAAAGAGTAATCGAATTGTCACTGGCTAAAATGAAAACACCACCACCCGTGAGGTTTTCATGGCTTGCCTTAGGCAGCCAGGGTCGTAGTGAGCAATTATTACATACCGATCAGGATAATGCCTTAATTTATGAAGATGTTCCTGAAGAATTACAGGAAAAAACAAGTAACTATTTTCTTGAATTAGCTGCTGTTGTAAACAAAGGACTGTTTGAAATTGGGTACGAATATTGTCCTGCCGAAATGATGGCTTCTAATCCTCAATGGTGCCTGAGTTTAAACCAATGGAAGGAATTAGTCCACGACTGGATCAGCAAACCCGGAAAAGATGAAGTTTTACTTTCATTTATCTTTTTTGATTATAGCTTGTCTTATGGGGACAGAGAATTAGCCAATGAATTAGCCGATTATATTTTTGAAGATATTGCTGCCAACCCTATTTTTTATGTACACTTAGTTAGTGGCGCTTTGCAAAGTCCGTCACCAACAGGTTTTTTCAGACAATTCTTAGTCGAACAGGATGGTGCTCATAAAGATTTCTTTGATATTAAAAGACGCGCTTTGATGCCTTTGGCCGATGCTGCCCGGGTTTTAATTATATCGCATTCTGTAAAAGGAATCAGCAATACTCCTGAACGTTTTGAAAAACTTGCCGAACTGGAACCTCAAAATAAAGAGTTGTACTTATCTTGTGCTTATTCCTATAAAGCCTTACTTAAATTCCGTACAAAGCAAGGGCTTTTACATCATGATTCAGGACAATTTATTGAATTAGAAGCACTTTCCAAATTAGAAAAAGTAAAATTAAAAGGAACCTTTAAAACTATCAAAGAACTTCAAGAAGTGATTTCGATGCGTTTTAACCCGGGAAAAATTACAATATAATGGCTATTAAAGAAAAAATAATCGAGTCACTTCAAATCTTGGGAATTCTTAAAGAACCTATTGAAGATAATTTAAATCAACCCATAGAATCTGCCCGATTTGTAGTTCTGGATACGGAAACTACCGGTTTTGATTATGTTAATGATCGTATCCTTTGTATTGGAGCAATTGTTTTGCAAAACGGAATCATTAATTTACAAGATGCTTTTGAACATTATATGGATCAGGAGCATTTTGATAAATCCAGTGTACAAATTCACGGAATCATAAGAAGTGATGTTTTAGATCATAAAACAGAATTACAGGTACTGCAATTGTTTTTAGACTATTTAGGCGATTCGATTATCATTGCGCATCACACTAAGTTTGATATCACCATGATCAATAATGCACTGGAAAGAAACGGCTTGCCTAAACTCTCGAACAAAACCTTAGATACTGCTGTTTTATACAAAAAAACATTAATCAAGTCCAATTTACTGGTACGTAAAGATCATTACACATTAGATGACCTGGCAGATAAATTTGATATATCCAAAAAAGACCGGCATACTGCAATAGGAGATGCTTATATTACTGCTATCGCTTTTCTTAAAATCCTAAAAAAACTAAGAGAGAACAAAGTAACATTACTATACCAGCTTTTCAGATAAATTGAGGATCAGGCTTAAAACAAAAAAGCCACTCAAATGAGTGGCTTTTTGTGAACGCAGAAGGATTCGAACCTTCGACCGCCTGCTTAGAAGGCAGGTGCTCTATCCAGCTGAGCTATGCGTCCTTTAATCTTTTATCATATCTAAACCTTCTGACCGTCCCGATAATAATCGGGATGCTCTATCCAGCTGAGCTATGCGTCCATTTGTTTTTAAACTTATGGCAAAGTTTTGTCGGGGTGGCAGGATTCGAACCTGCGGCCTCCTGCTCCCAAAGCAGGCGCGATAACCGGGCTACGCTACACCCCGAGCTTTTTATAGATAGATTCGTTATCTGTGGTCTTCCCGATTTCAATCGGGACACAATAACCGGGCTACGCTACACCCCGAGCTTTTTATAGATAGATTCGTTATCTGTGGTCTTCCCGATTTCAATCGGGACACAATAACCGGGCTACGCTACACCCCGAAGACAAAGTATTAAGCGGAGAGACAGGGACTCGAACCCTGGCGACGGTTACCCGTCGACAGATTAGCAATCTGCTCCATTACCGCTCTGGCACCTCTCCAAGCTCAAAGAACGTGTCTTGTTTTGCGGTTGCAAATGTAACACATCATCCCATTTCTCACAACTATTTTGATGCTTTTTTTTATTATTTTTTTTACTATTTTTAAAAAACACTAAAAATCAAACACATAAGATTAAAAATTTGGAAAACATTTTTTCAAAAACAGAATCAACAACTGAAAATCTAAATTTTATACAAAAAAGAGTAAATTTGCTACAAGCATAAACCAATAAGAATTTCAGTCATGAATAAAAAAGTAGTAATTGTTTCTGCTGTAAGAACGCCTATCGGGAGTTTTATGGGAGGATTATCAAATGTTACTGCACCACAACTTGGTGCAATAGCCATAAAAGGAGCTTTAGATAAAATTAATTTAGACCCGGCTATGGTTGACGAAGTACTTATGGGAAATGTAATTCAGGCTGGTGTAGGACAGGCTCCTGCAAGGCAAGCTGCTATTTTCGCCGGATTAGGCAATTTAATTCCCTGTACTACTATTAATAAAGTTTGTGCTTCTGGAATGAAAGCGGTGATGATGGCTGCTCAGGCAATACAATCTGGCGATGCCGAAACGGTAATAGCGGGTGGTATGGAAAACATGAGCCTGATTCCGCATTATACGCATTTAAGAAATGGTACAAAATTTGGACCAACCACACTTATTGACGGTATGCAAAAAGACGGATTAATGGATGCTTATGACAATCAGGCAATGGGTGTGTATGCTGATCTTTGTGCTACAGAATATAAGATTAGCCGGGAAGAGCAGGACAATTACGCCATTGAATCTTACAACCGTTCTGCAAAAGCATGGGAAACCGGAAAATTTGACAATGAAATCGTTCCTGTTACCGTGCCACAAAAACGAGGTGAAGCCCTTGTTATTGCCAAAGATGAAGAATTCACGAATGTTAAACTAGATAAAATACCTTCATTAAATCCTGTTTTTACAAAAGACGGAACAGTAACCGCTGCTAATGCTTCCACCATAAATGATGGAGCTGCCGCTTTAATACTAATGAGTGAAGAAAAAGCAGCTCAGTTAAACCTGAAACCATTGGCGTATATTAAAAGTTATGCCGATGCTGCCCAAGAGCCAAAATGGTTTACTACAAGTCCTGCTAAAGCCCTGCCTAAAGCTCTGGACAAAGCAGGAATAACACTAAACGATGTCGATTTTTTTGAATTTAATGAAGCATTTTCTGTTGTTGGCTTAGCCAATACCAAAATCCTGGGTCTGGACAGTAAGAAAGTAAATGTAAATGGAGGTGCTGTATCTCTGGGACATCCGTTAGGCTGTTCAGGAGCGCGAATCATAGTGAGTTTGCTAAATATTTTAGAACAAAATAATGCTAAAATAGGAGCTGCAGCTATTTGTAACGGAGGTGGTGGAGCTTCGGCAATTGTTATTGAAAGAATCTAAAAAAACAGAATTAATGTTCGGAATTTGTAATTTAGCTATTATACCACTTCGGCTTGAAGCTAGTGACAGAAGTGAGATTGTTTCCCAGGTTTTATTTGGAGAACATTTTAAAATACTTGAAAAAGACAGACAATGGTCTCGCATTAAATTGCAATATGACGACTACGAAGGATGGGTTGATTCTAAGCAATATCAGGTTATTTCGGAATCTAATTACAACCAATTATCTAAAGAAACGCCCATATTAAATGCTGATTTGATAGAATACATCACCGGTTCTTCCAACACACTTATACCTATTCCGTTAGGTTCTTCACTTTCATTTTTACACAATAGCGAAATAAATACCGCTAATTATGAATTTGAAGGCACTAAAGTCAACGGAATTAAAAATAAAAAAAACATCATCAATACTTCTTATCTGTATTTAAATGCTCCTTACTTATGGGGAGGAAAAACCCCTTTTGGGATTGACTGTTCCGGTTTTACACAAATGGTCTATAAACTCAACGGTTACAAATTGTTAAGAGATGCATCACAGCAGGCAACACAGGGTGAAGCATTGAGTTTTATTGAAGAAAGTGAACCCGGAGATTTAGCTTTTTTTGACAATGAAGAAGGCAACATTATCCATGTGGGTATCATCATGGAGAACAACTACATCATTCACGCCAGTGGTAAAGTGAGAATTGACCGTATAGACCATTTAGGTATTTTTAATGCTGAAATCAACAAACACACCCACAAACTCAGGGTAATTAAAAAGATTATCTAAAACTTACTCACAATCCCACTTGGTATTAGCAACCTTATCTTTTAAAGCCGATTGCAAGTTGTAATGCCACCATTCTGAGTCTAAAGATTTAAAATTATGCTGAGTCATAATCTTTTTAAGAAAGCTTCGGTTGTTTTTTACTTTTTTAGACAAATTGGGGTAATTATGCCCTGCTTCCACACCAAAAAAATCAAACGGAGTTCCCATATCCAGCTCTTTTCCATTTTTATCTACCAGTGTAATATCTACAGCCCCTCCCCGATTATGAATGGATCCTTTGGCAGGATCTGCAACATATTCAGGATTAGGAACAATTTTCCACATACTCTTTTGAATAGCTAATGGTCGGTAACAATCAAACAGTTTTATGCGATATCCTTTTTTTAAAAACTCTTTATTAGCAGCAATTAATGCCTGAACTGTTTTTAATCGCAAATAACATTCGGCACAATCATATACTTTCGCTTTCAGGAAATTATCTTCGGTGGCATACTTCATATCATAAACAAAATCAGTACTGTACTCTTTTAAATTTACAAATGTGGTATCCTCAGCAATAGCAGTCTGTTGCTCTTTATATATTTCCGGGGAAGATTGTGATTTACAGGAATAAAAACTCATCATAAACAAGCCTGTAAAAATGAATCTAATTAAATACGTCATCGCTACTTTTTTTTATAAAAATAGAACAATAGAATGGTTTTATAAAACAAAATAATTTCATCCTTAGCTATTTTTTTTATTGCACACAGTTTGTTTTTATAATAATAAACTGAACTTAAACCAGCTAACCTAAATATTTTAAAAAAAAAGACTCCTGAAATCTATAATTTACACCCTGATTTCGGCTCCTTTAAAAAGTCTTTTTTACACTTGTTCATACTGTTTTTTTAAACTAAATTTGCACCGTAATTCATCAAATACAAAACAATGATTCATTTCTTTGAAAACCCAAGCAACGCAATTTATGCCGTACAAACAGAAGGCGAAATTTCGGCTCAAGATATTTCTAAACTGAACTGGCTTTTTGCCAACGCAAATAAAATAGAAAAATCCGTATTGACGGATTTTTTTGTTGGTCCCCGCGCTACTATGATTACGCCATGGAGCACAAATGCAGTTGAAATAACTCAGAACATGGGTGTTTCCGGAATCATTCGTATCGAAGAATTTTATAAAGTATCAGAAGATTTCACTGATTTTGACCCGATGCTTTCGCAAAAATATACCGAGTTGAATCAGGACATTTTTAGCATCCACATTCAGCCGGAAGCTATTTTAGAAATTGAAAATATCGATGCTTATAACAAACAGGAAGGTTTGGCTTTAAGCTCAGAAGAAGTGGAATATTTAGATAATCTGGCAAGCAAATTAGGCAGAAAACTAACAGATTCTGAAATTTTTGCTTTTTCACAAGCCAATTCAGAGCACTGCCGTCACAAGATTTTCAACGGAACTTTTGTAATTGATGGTATTGAGAAAGAAACGTCTCTTTTTAAATTAATCAAGAAAACATCACAGGAAAACCCTAACGATATTGTTTCTGCTTACAAAGACAATGTGGCTTTTGTAAAAGGACCAAGAGTACAACAATTTGCTCCTAAAACAGCTGACAAACCCGATTATTATGAAATAAAAGAATTTGATTCGGTTATTTCGTTAAAAGCAGAAACACATAATTTCCCAACAACCGTAGAGCCTTTCAACGGAGCTGCTACCGGTTCAGGAGGAGAAATTCGTGACCGTTTAGCAGGTGGACAAGGTTCATTGCCTATGGCGGGAACTGCGGTTTATATGACTTCCTATTCTCGTTTAGAAGCAGAACGTCCTTGGGAAAACGGTGTTGCTGAAAGAAAATGGTTGTATCAAACCCCAATGGATATTTTAATCAAAGCTTCTAATGGAGCTTCTGATTTTGGAAATAAATTTGGACAACCTTTAATTACGGGTTCTGTTTTGACTTTCGAACATGAGGAATCCACCCCTAACCCCTCCAAAGGAGGGGAATTACAAACTCGTAAAATAGGTTACGATAAAGTAATCATGCAAGCCGGTGGAATTGGTTACGGAAAATTAGATCAGGCTATCAAACATAAGCCACAAGAAGGCGATAAAATCGTTATTTTAGGTGGAGAAAATTACAGAATCGGAATGGGTGGTGCTGCGGTTTCTTCGGCAGATACAGGAGCTTTTGGTTCAGGAATCGAGTTAAACGCCATTCAGCGTTCGAATCCGGAAATGCAAAAACGTGCTGCTAACGCCATTCGTGGATTAGTAGAAAGCGATAACAACCCAATTGTTTCTATTCACGATCACGGTGCTGGTGGACACTTAAACTGTCTTTCGGAATTAGTGGAAGATACAGGAGGATTAATCGATTTGGATAAATTACCTGTGGGTGATCCTACCCTTTCGGCAAAAGAAATTATCGGTAATGAATCTCAGGAGAGAATGGGATTAGTTATTGGTCAAAAAGATATCGATACCTTACAAAGAATTGCCGACAGAGAGCGTTCACCAATGTATCAGGTGGGAGATGTAACTGCTGATCATCGTTTTACTTTCGAATCAAAAACTACCGGAGCAAAACCTATGGATTATGCTTTGGAAGATTTCTTTGGAAGTTCACCAAAAACAATAATGACTGACAAAACGGTTGATTACAATTATAAAGCATTAGAATACTCTAAAGATAAAATTGCAACTTATTTAGAGCAAGTATTGCAATTAGAAGCCGTGGCTTGTAAAGACTGGCTGACCAATAAAGTGGATCGTTGTGTGGGTGGAAAAGTAGCTAAGCAACAATGTGCCGGCCCTTTGCAATTGCCTTTAAATAACTGTGGTGTTGTGGCTTTAGATTATAATGGGAAAGAAGGAATTGCAACTTCTATAGGTCACGCTCCTATTTCTGCTTTGATTGATCCTGTTGCAGGTAGCCGTAATGCGATTGGGGAATCCTTATCTAATATTGTCTGGGCTCCAATTAAAGACGGGTTGAAAGGAATTTCCCTGTCGGCTAACTGGATGTGGGCTTGTAAAAACGAAGGAGAAGATGCCCGTTTATACGCTGCTGTGGAAGGTTGTTCTGATTTTGCTATCGAATTAGGTATCAATATTCCAACAGGAAAAGATTCCCTTTCGATGAAACAAAAATATCCAAATGACGAAGTAATTGCACCGGGAACGGTTATTATTTCGGCAGGTGGAAACTGTACTGATATTAGAAAAGTAGTAGAACCTGTTTTACAAAAAGATGGTGGTTCCATTTATTATATCAATTTATCTCAGGATGAGTACAAATTAGGAGGTTCTTCGTTTGCACAAATTCTGAATACCATTGGAAACGAAACGCCTACTATTAAAGATGCTGCTTTCTTTAAGAATGCGTTCAATACAATGCAGGAATTAATTTTGGATAACCAAATTGTAGCGGGACACGATATTGGAAGCGGTGGTTTAATCACTACTTTATTAGAAATGTGTTTTGCCGATGTGAATTTGGGTGCTAAAATTGACTTCTCTGTTTTTGAAGAAAAAGACATTATTAAATATCTTTTTGCAGAAAACATCGGAATTGTATTCCAGGCAAAAGAAGATGCGACATTAGAAAGCAAATTGAATGCTAACAGAGTTTCATTCTACAAATTAGGAACTGCAACTAACGAGGCTACATTGAATTTTGGTCCTTGCCAATTAGACATTGCTAAATACAGAGATATCTGGTTTAAAACTTCGTTTTTATTAGACCAAAAACAATCGAAAAACGGAACAGCACAAGAGCGTTATAACAATTATAAAAACCAACCGCTAAACTTTAATTTCCCTGCTCATTTTACAGGAAAAAAACCGGAAATAGACACTTCTAAACCAAGACCAAAAGCAGCAATTATTCGTGAAAAAGGAAGTAATTCAGAACGCGAAATGGCTAATGCGATGTATTTAGCAGGTTTTGATGTAAAAGATGTTCACATGACCGATTTGATTTCGGGACGTGAGACTCTGGAAGATATTCAGTTTATTGGAGCTGTTGGTGGATTCTCTAATTCAGATGTTTTAGGTTCCGCTAAAGGTTGGGCCGGAGCTTTCAAATACAATGAAAAAGCAAATACAGCTTTGAAAAACTTCTTTAAAAGAGAAGACACTTTATCTGTAGGTATTTGTAACGGCTGCCAGTTGTTCATGGAATTAGAACTAATTAATCCGGAACATGGCGTAGAGTTACACGGGAAAATGCTGCACAATACCAGTCAAAAACACGAAAGTATCTTTACTTCTGTAACAATAAAAGAGAATAACTCCATAATGTTATCCAGTTTAGCAGGAACAACTTTAGGAGTATGGGTTTCTCATGGTGAAGGTAAATTTAACCTGTCCATGACTGAAGACAGCTATAACATTGTAGGTAAATATGGTTACGAAGAGTATCCTGCAAATCCAAACGGTTCTCATTTTAACACCGCTATGTTGTGTGATAAAACAGGTCGTCACCTGGTTACGATGCCGCATATTGAACGTTCGGTTTTTCAATGGAACTGGGCTAATTATCCATCCCACAGAAACGATGAAGTTACTCCTTGGCAGGAAGCTTTTGTCAATGCCAGAAAATGGATTGAAAACAATAACTAATTTTTAGTTTCTTAAATAACAGAAAGCGTTCTTGAAAAAGGGCGCTTTTTTTTGTGAGATAATTTTTATTGTGTGATTTATAATTCTTACATTTAAAAATTCAAATTAATCAACTCAATTTATCCCAAACAAACCATGAAAAAATCGCTCCTAATTCTAAGTTTCTGCGTTCTTTCCCTTTCGGCAAATGCGCAAAGCACTTCAAAAACAGAAAAAATAAACCAACTTATGGAACTAATGGGTTCCGGAAAAATGGCAATCCAGATGATGAACCAAATGATGGAGAGTTTTAAAAGTTCTTATTCCAAAGTAAATGATACCTTTTGGGAAGATTTTAAAAAAGAAATAAAAGCAGAAGATATTACCAACATGATTATTCCTATCTATGATAAACATTACACGGAAAGTGATATTGACCAGTTAATTGCTTTTTACAATTCCCCAATCGGAAAAAAAATGATTGCTACTATGCCTCAGGTAATGCAGGAATCTATGGTTGCGGGACAAGCCTGGGGAAAACAAATTAGCGAAAAAGTAATCGCTAAATTGAAAGAAAAAGACAAATTGGAAAAGTAAAATAGTATGGATAGCTTTGCCCAGTTATCAAATCCTTTTATAAAATTATTAAAATAAATTATTATGCCATCACCAGTTTCTGAATGTTTGTATTGCCAGGAAAACGAAACCTTACACAACTTAATGATTAAAATTACCGACTTAAAAGTGTCACAACTCTTCTTGTTCAAAGAGCAATCATACACTGGTCGTTTAAATGTAGTTTACAAAGATCACGGAGTAGAATTTTATGAGCTAAGTGATGAACAACGCAACGCATTCATGGATGATGTAGCCACTACTGCCAAAGCTATTGCCAAAGCTTTTAATCCTGACAAAATTAATTACGGTGCATTTTCAGATACTTTATCTCATTTGCATTTTCATATTGTGCCTAAATACAAAGATGGATATGGTTTTGGAAGTGTTTTTGAAATGAATCCAAACAAAGTAGCACTTTCGGATGCGGAATATGAAGCTGTAATTGAAAAAATCAAAGCCAACTTATAAGTCTTAAAACTTTACAAATCAAAATCCTCTTTTTAAGTCAGTTTAAAAAGAGGATTTTTTTATACTACTCTTTTAAGAACACAGATTAAACGGATTTTAGCAGATTAGCACAGATTAAAATGGAATTTGTAAACTATTTTTGAATCTAAAGCGAGACTTATATGGTCTTTTTTCTAAACCACCACTAAAACAAAGACATAGATTAAGCCAAAAAACTTATCTGACTTATATGTTTTAAAATTGGCTAAACAGAAACAATCTGTACCCGTAAACAATACTATTTTTGTATCTGTAATTATTTTTTAGCAATGGATACTTTTACTTTCTAAATAGGAAAGTATGGAAACCATTATCAAACAACAACAAAATATAAAATTCAGAGCGGTTACTATCGCTGATTTGGATAGTATTGTAAAGCTTTACCTGAAACAAAAATCAATATTCGATTCAGTGTTAACCAATCAATTTGGCATGCCTATTTGTGTAGCCGAATGGAACAATAAAATCGTTGGATACTCTTCTGTAACGACTACAAATACTGAAAATTATAATCTTAACACCCATATAGACAGTTATTTTTCAAATAATAAAATTGATGAAAATTTGCTACAAGAATCAGAGCCTTTTTTCAAAAAGGAGTGGCAAAATGGTTCCAATAAAAATTTATCCATCTCTATAACTCATTTAGTGGATTGGTTAAACAATTCTAATTCTTAAAAAACAAAAAAAGGATACAGTTGTAATTTTACTTACTTTTATAGGACACAAAAAAGCATAACATGGCGAGAGAAATATTATACTTGAAAATCGCAGGAATAATCGAAGATCAAATACACATTGGGAGTCTGAAAACAGCTGAAAAGCTTCCTTCAATCCGAACCGTTCAAAAAATTTATGGTGTGAGTATTAATACTGTAAAACAGGCCTTTTTAGAATTAGAAAGTAAATCTTTAATACAATCCAAGCCTAAATCGGGCTATTATGTGAGTAAAACTTTCCATACTAAACTTGCTCTTCCTTCGATAAGTAAACTTCATTTATCTGACAAAGAAAAAACACCGGAAGACTTAATCAGTAAGGTTTTCAATACTTTGACTGATAAAGATTTTACGCAATTTTCATTGGGTGTTACAGATAAAAGCATGCTGCCAATTGCTAAACTCAATAAAGGAGTTGTGAAAATGCTGCGTCATCTTGAAGATAGCGGAACGGGTTATGAACCTGCACAGGGAAATCTTAATTTGAGAAGAAACGTGGCCAAATGGTCTTTTACCTGGGATGGAAATTTAACACCAGAAGATATTGTAACCACTTCGGGAGCATTAAACTCTTTATTTTATTGCCTGATAACAGTGACTAATCCCGGAGATACTATTGCCATTGAAAGTCCGGTGTATTTTGGCATTTTACAAATGATAAAATCTCTGGGACTTCATATTATTGAACTCCCTACGCATCCCACTACCGGAATAGCAATAGACGATTTAAAAAAAGTGTTACCTAAAATTAGTGCCTGCTGTTTTGTAACTAATTTTAATAATCCTCTGGGAAGTTGCATGCCTGACGAAAATAAAAAAGAATTGGTAGCACTACTTACGCAACACAATATTCCGTTGATTGAAGATGATTTATACGGCGATTTATTTTTTGGCGCAAGCCGGCCAAAACCCTGCAAAGCATTTGATGAAGAAGGCATAGTCATGTGGTGCGGCTCGGTTTCTAAAACTTTAGCTCCGGGTTATCGTGTGGGCTGGGTAGCTCCCGGAAAATTTAAGGATAAAATGATTCGTAAAAAGCTGTTACACACAATTTCTAATCCGCCTTTGTTTCAGGAAGTAATCGCTGATTTTATGGAACATGGTCGTTATGAACATCACCTTCGAAGTTTACGAAATACTCTTTATAACAATTATTTGCAATTTCAACTTTGCATTGAAAAGCATTTTCCGGAAAACACTAAAATCTCAAAACCTCAGGGCGGTTTCGTTCTTTGGTTAGAGTTAGATCCAACAATTGATACCGCAGTGTTGTTTGATATTGCTATTCAACAAAAAATAGGCTTTGCACCCGGTCGAATGTTTACCCAGCATGATCAATATAACAATTGCATGCGATTGAATTTTGGAATAAAATGGGAGGAAAAAGTCGAAAAGAGCCTTATAAAATTAGGTACATTAATTAAACAACAATTACTATGAAACTATATCAAATTGATGCTTTCAGCAAAACGGTCTTTTCCGGAAACCCGGCTGCCGTTTGTCCGCTGAAGGAATGGCTTACAGATGAAATCATGCAACAAATTGCTGCCGAAAATAATCTTGCAGAAACTGTATTTTATGTAAAAAAGGATACCAAATATGAGATCCGATGGTTTACACCCACTGTTGAAGTAGACCTTTGCGGACATGCAACACTGGCAGCCGCTTTTGTATTGTTTAATTTCGAAAATTATAATGAAGTACAAATTAATTTCTACTCTCCCAGAAGTGGCGATTTAACGGTTACGAAAGAAGGTGATTTGTTGTCATTAAATTTTCCCGTCGATGTATTTGAAGCTGTAGAATTGACAAATCAAATGCTGGATGCTTTTGACTGTAAACCTAAAAAAGCTTTTAAAGGAAAAACCGATTATATGTTTCTTTTTGAAAATGAAGAAGAAATACTGAATTTAAAACCCAACTTTGAGACCATCATGAAGCTGAATGTTCGTGGAGTAATTGTAACTGCAAAAGGTAATAACTCTGATTTCGTTTCCCGATTTTTTGGTCCTCAATCAGGAATAAATGAAGATCCTGTAACAGGTTCTGCACATACTACGTTAATTCCTTTTTGGGCAAAAGAACTTAATAAAAACAAATTATCAGCTATTCAGCTTTCGGAAAGAAGAGGTTATTTAGAATGTGAGTTGTTAGGTAACAGAGTTCGCATTAGCGGTTATGCAAAATGTTATCTGATTGGGGATTTATTTTTATAAAAAAGAAAAGCCACTTTAAAATTAAAGTGGCTATCTATAAAAATTCATCAAACCCTAAAATGACAAATTTTATATTATAATGTGTTAATCTATTTCTACAAGAACATTCTCCATGAAAATCTCAGGCTCTCTTTCATTGTACCAATAATCGGCCATAATACTCAAAACAACATCTTTTAAACCACTTAACGAACTTTCTGATTGATGTTGTTCATCTTTAATTACTTCAATAAGTAATTCATTTACTTTTCTGATTTTCTCTGAATTCGTCATCTTGCTTATCGTTGATTAAACACTTAATTACCTTATTCTTTCAGGGAATAAAAGTATAGGAATTAAGGTTTTACTACAATACCCACTTTTAGTGATTTTTTAATGCATTTTTAATACAATTTTAAGATTTGTCTTATTTAACATCCTCAAGAGCATCCATACAGCTCCGAATTTGTATAATTCTGCTGTTCCAAATCCGGTACAGCACTACCAATTGGACTAAAATAATAACCCCTAAAAACAGCAGTAAAAAATATTTAGCCGTAGTAAAATGAATGTTATAGGTAAAAAACAACAGTAAACCTGAAATAAAACCAACTCTGCTAATAATAGATAGCAACGCATACTTTTTTATTCGGTTATAAAGTTGCTCAAGAGCCAATTTTACATTCAAATTATTCGTTAAGTATTTGTTATAATAATAGCCATATAAACTGTGAAATATTGGAAGTAACAAACTTACTATCAAAACTAAATTCACCCAAACAGGTTTTTCAGCTCCATCAAACATCGAATAATAAACTATCAAAAAAAGAACCCAGCTCGTAATTTCAAACAAAATTTGTTTTCGAATTGATTTCAAAACAGGATGCTGATTTTCCTGCAACATCAGCAGTAATGTTTCTTTGTCTCTGGAAACGGGTTCCATTGACTTCCAATCGGATTTTAAATCATCTGCTTCCATAACTATTTATTTAATAAGGTTTTAATTTTTGTCTTAATCCGGTTCAATTTTACTCCCACATAATTTTCATTAATTCCTGTAATCTCTGCAATTTGCTGATAACTTAACTCTTCAAAATACAGCGCTATTAGTGCTTTTTCACTATCGTTCAATACTTTTACAACAGCAAATAATCGTTCCTGTCTTATTGCTGCTTCGTCACTTGGCGATTCTTCGGCAAAATCAGGCAACTGAGTACGATAATTAATTGTTGTGGTTTTCTTTCTAAAAGAAGCAAGAGCAGTATTCAAAGCAATGCGATACATCCAGGTACTTACTTTTGAATCTCCTTTATAATCAGGATAAGATTTCCACAGCTGAAAAACTATTTCCTGAAACAAATCTTCACGATCTTCAGCGTGATCCCGATACAACCTGCATATTTTATGGAGCATTGCATTGTACTGTGAGAGTATCTCTAAAAAATCTTTTTCAAGTGGCTCCATATTTATTATTTTCTTTTCGAATACAACCAAGATAAACTAATTTCATTTCTTTTTTATATTTAATTTTTCGATGATCAAGTCCAAATCTTCTTTAATTTGCTTATTCTCAATCTTTAAACTATCAAACTGTTCCTGAAGTCTGCTGTCTCTGATTTGTGATCTTCCTTCGGGTGAAGATTCTTTTCCACAACTCACTACTATAAAAAGTAACATGATAATAACTGTTTTCATAATTTTTGATTTTAGTATATTAGTTGTTATTATTTCTAAAAACTTACAACTAAAACAAAAAATTTTAAAAAAAAATTGCGCAACCAAATAATTGCATTATATTTGCAACTGATTAGTTTCGTAATTTAAAATAAATGAGAAGAGATATATTTCAGGCAATTGCTGATCCAAGCCGAAGAGCTATTATTAGTCTGATAGCTGTTCAGGCGATGACACCTAATGCCATTGCAGAACATTTTGAAACCAGCAGACAAGCTGTTTCTAAACATTTACGAATTCTTACAGAATGTGAACTCATCAGTCAGAAACAAAAAGGCAGGGAAATTTTTTACCAGCTGGAACTTGATAAAATGAAAGAAATTGACCAATGGCTGTCTCAGTTTAAAGCCATTTGGGAAAACCGATTTAACGAACTTGATACTATTTTAGCAAACCTTAAAAATAAAACAGATGAAAACGAACCTACAATTTGATTTTATTGTTGACAAAGAAAACAATACCGTAAATGTAAAAAGAGAATTTGCTGCCACACTGCCATTAGTTTGGGATGCCTGGACTAAACCCGAAATTTTAGATTTGTGGTGGGCACCTAAGCCATATCAAACAAAAACCAAATCCATGGATTTTAGAGAAGGTGGCACTTGGTTTTATGGTATGGTTAGTCCTGAAGGTGAAACGCACTGGTGCAGAAATGATTATAAAAAAATAGATGTACAAAAATCTTTTTCAGGATTAGATGCTTTTTGCGATGAAAACGGAACTATCAATACTGATTTTCCCCGAACCGTATGGAACAATACATTTACCGAAAACGGAGCAACTACAACTGTAAATATTGTAGCTCAATATGAAAAACTAGCCGACCTGGAACAAATTATCGCTATGGGATTCCAGGAAGGATTCACGATGGCATTGGGTAATTTAGATGACTATTTAAATCAAATGACTAAATGATTGTAACCCAAAAAGTCAGTCTGCTCTTTACTGTATTCCTTTTGAGCCAAATTAGTTTTGCCCAAATCAATTTAAAAATTAAAAAAAATCAAAGTTATTTTACCGAAGGCAAAGACAGCATTTTAACCTATCAGGCTTCTGAAAAGTCAGTTAACGGAAAATACATTCGTTCGAATTACATTCATCCGTTATACACTTTGGATGGAACCGTTCTAACGGAGGATTTTCCGGCTGATCATTTGCATCATCGGGGAATTTTCTGGGCATGGCATCAATTGTATATTGGCGATAAGCGAATAGGTGACGGCTGGGAAATAGAAAATTTCAGTTGGGAAGTTGCTGCTGTAAAAGAAAAAAAACAAAAAGACGATAGTAGAGCAATACAAACTACCGTTTTTTGGAAATCTCCATTGTGGAAAGACAAAAAAGGCAAACAAAAAGCTTTTGTAAAAGAAACAACAACTATTAAAGTACATCCAAGACAACAGCATTACCGTCTGATTGATATTGAAATTGCATTATTGGCACTCGAACCCAATATGAAAATAGGCGGTTCAGAAGACGACAAAGGCTACGGTGGTTTTTCGCCTCGAATTCGCCTGAGCGATGACATTGTTTTTACAGATCCATCAGGAAAAATCACCCCAACGAATCTTCCTATTCCTGCCAGCGAATGGATGGATATTTCAGGTTCTATAGGAAAAAACGGGAATAAAGCCGGACTGACTATTTTGTGTAATCCAAACAATCCGGGTGCTAAAAATCCCTGGATTTTACGGGCTAAAAAAAGTATGCAAAATGCTGTTTATCCTTTTCCGGGAGCTAAAGCAGTTCCTTTATCGAATAAAAAGCCAACTGTTTTACGTTACCGGTTAATTGTTCATGACGGCGATGCTAACAACATTCCTGTTGATAAAATTTATCAGGATTATGCTAGAAATTGATATTGAATTTTGCTATTGTCATTGCCTTTGAAATTGGTATTAATTCGAAACCACTTTATAAGTAGGATCTTCCATAATATTAACCTCAATAATTCCCTGTGCATTTTGTAATAATTGACGACAGTCTTCGCTTAAATGGCGTAAATGTACCGTCTTACCTACTTTTGCATAACGCTCCGTAATTTTGTTTACGGCATCAATGGCACTCATATCGGCAATTTTACTTTCTTTAAAATCAATAATTACCTCATCCGGATCATTCGATACATCAAATTTTTCTGCAAAAGCAGTTGTTGAAGCAAAAAATAACGGACCATATATTTCATAATGTTTCACTCCTTTATCATCAGTATATTTTTTAGCCCGAATGCGTTTCGCACTTTCCCATGCAAAAACTAATGCCGAAATGATTACTCCTATTAATACGGCTAAAGCCAAATTGTGCATCATAATTGTAATAACCGCTACCAGAACGCCAACAAAAATATCCTGTTTTGGCATTTTATTGATGATTCGGAAACTGATCCATTCAAAAGTGCCTATTGCCACCATAATCATCACACCTACTAAGGCTGCCATTGGTAATTTTTCAATAACAGGAGCTCCAAACAGCACAATACAAAGGATTGTTAACGCTGCTACGATTCCGGATAAACGCGCTCTGGAACCGGCAGATAAATTCACTAATGTTTGTGCAATCATTGGGCAACCACCCATTCCAAAGAAAAATCCATTCAGTATATTAGCACTTCCCTGTGCTACACATTCTCTGTTTCCGTTGCCTTTAGTTCCGGTAATTTCGTCTACTAAATTTAACGTCAACAAACCTTCGGTTAAGCCCACACTGGCCATAATTAAACCATAAGGAAGAATCAATTGTAAGGTTTCTAAATTCAAAGGAACATTCGGAATATGAAAAGGCGGAAATCCTCCGCTTACCGATGCAATGTCAGCGACAGTTTTAGTTTCGATTCCAAATCCCAGAACCAACGCAAAAACTACTATAATAGCTACCAAAGAAGCTGGAACAGCTTTAGTTATTTTTGGAAAACCAAGTACAATTCCGATTGTTAGTGCTACTAAACCAATCATTATGTACAACGGACTTCCGGATAACCAAATACTTTCTCCATTGACAATTGTTTTAAATTGTTCTAGTTGCGACATGAAAATAATCACCGCCAAACCATTTACAAAACCAAACATGACTGGCTGTGGTACTAAGCGAATGAATTTCCCTAATTTAAACAAACCTATCAAAATCTGGATGACTCCCGCTAAAGCTACTGCTGCAAAAACATAATCCAAACCATGTGATTTCATCAATGCAATCAAAACAATTACCGTGGCTCCTGCTCCACCGGAAACTAAACCTGGACGTCCGCCAAAAATGGCTGTTACCAATCCCATAATAAAAGCTGCATACAACCCCACCAATGGTGGAAATCCTGCCAAAATAGCAAAGGAAAGCGACTCCGGAATCATAGTCATAGCTACTGTTAATCCTGCTAAAATCTCAGTTTTATAATTTACTTTTTGCGAAAAGTCGAATAGGGTAAAATATGGTTTCATTCTTTTGTGGAAGATTATAATATTAAAGCCTGACAATTAGTGGGCTTTTTCTAAGAATTGCAAAAGTAAGTTTTTTGTAACTATCCAGCATATTCTATTTTCAAAAGATTAATTGCCTCCAGCTTCAGCTAGCTCTTTGGCTAAAGCCAATTCTACATTGATTTCTTTTACTCCAGCTGAAGCTGGAGGCAATTCAAACTACTACTTCAACTCCTTTTTCTTGTAACATTTAAAAAGAAAATAGTTTATTTTTAACCCTGATTCACAATAAACAATACACCAAATGGAAACCAGCACTTTCTTTAAAGACGCATTCGAATATAATTATCATTTCAATCAGGAACTCATTCAATTATTCGAAAACAGCAATACAGTTATTCCTGAAAAATCAATCTTGTTATTGAATCATTTGATTAATGCACAAGAAATTTGGAATCAACGCATTCTCAACGAAAAAAATGCTGTAGATGTTTGGGAAATTCGACCATTCGAAAATCTTAAAAATCATAATGAAAATAATTATAACAAAAGCTTACAAATTTTAAATAACACCGAATTAAGCCAACAAATAATCTATAAAAACTCTAAAGGAATTGAATTTTCTAATACGGTTCAGGATGTGATTTTTCATGTAATTAATCATGCTACTTATCACAGAGCACAAATTGCAAGTGATTTGAAAGCCAATGGAATTGAGCCCATTAATACCGATTATATCTTTTATAAAAGAAATAATACTTAAAATTCATCAAAATTAATTCCCCTAAACCCTAAAGGTCGTAATTTTGATGAATTTTCAAGAAATTTTCACCCTTTAGAGCGGGGAAAAAATTTCTTATGCAATAGCTCAAAAATCCTTTTTTGCAATTTCAACAAAAATATGCGATAGATTTTTTAACTTCGTGCCCTAATGAAAATAAGTACCTTCATATTATCACTTTTAATACTTGTTTTATCTTTAAAACCATGCTCTGACGGAAGTAATGCCGAAGACCTGAAAAAAGATAACATGAGTCTTAATCACAATCATCAGGAAGATCATGATGATTCCTGTCCTGTGACTTGTATTTGCAGCTGTTGCGGGATGTCGGTAACTTTTGAAAGCATTAAAATCTATACTTTTAGAATCCATACTAAAATTTCTAATGTAGTAGTAACCTCTTATCAGTCAAATTATCAATTTGATTCTGTTGCTGCTATTTGGCAACCTCCTCAGTTAATTAGTTAAAATACCAAGACATTTTGTCCACTTTTTTAATTAATTAAAGTCTATTTAAATTTAATTGAATTTGTTTTAGTCTAGCTGTCACACTGGGCTTGTCGAAGAGTTTGTTTATTAGCTAAAACTGACATAAGAAATCGTTTCAATAAATTCAAACGGACTATAAAATTTCATTTCAAATGAATAAATTCCTTTTGAGCGCCATGCTCCTACTCCTATCATGCCTTGGAATAAAGGCACAAACAACTGCTCTACAAATACAGGTAGTTTCTGAAAACGAACCGGTAATTGGTGCCAATGTATACCTCGAATCAGACAAAAAATCGGCTGTTACGGATGCTGAGGGAAAAGCCCAGTTTTCGAATATTTCCAATGGAAAACAAACCATAATTATTTCTTATCTGGGTTTTGAAACCTTGAAAAAAACCATCCAAATTCCGGGTCAGTCCGTTTTTATATTTACTTTGGAACCCAATGAAAACGAACTCGAAGAAGTGGTTTTACAAACGTCGCGCACCAGCAGAACCGTTAGAAAAATCCCAACCCGTATTGAATTTATCAATAGCGAAGAATTAGAAGAAAAAGCGACGATGAATCCAACCAATATTTCGATGGTTTTGCGTGAAAGCACCGGTATCCAAATGCAGCAAACTTCGTTGAGCAGCGGTAATTCGAACATTAAAATCCAAGGTCTTGACGGACGTTACACCCAACTTTTAAGAGACGGTTTTCCATTGTATTCCGGTTTTTCCAGTGGATTGAGTATTATGCAGATTCCGCCTTTAGATTTACAACAATTTGAAATTATCAAAGGAAGTTCTTCTACACTGTATGGCGGTGGCGCTATTGCCGGATTAGTCAATATGGTTTCGAAAACTCCCGATGAAGAACCGGCTTTAGACATTATGCTCACTCAAACCCATGCTTTAGGAAGTACGGCGAATGTGTTTTACAGTAAGCGAAATCAAAAATTTGGGACAACACTATACGGTTCGGCACATTATCAAAAAGCCTATGATCCCGAAGATGATGATTTTAGTAATTTACCTCAAACAAAATCCATTTCTTTTAATCCCAAATTCTTTTATTATCCTTCCGAGAAAACTACTTTTTGGCTGGGTGTTAACGGGACTTATGATGACCGGATTGGAGGCGATATGACTACAATTAAAAATCAGCAAAACGGTATTCATCAATACACCGAAGACAATGTTTCTAAGCGTTTAAGCACTCAGGCGGTATACAAAACCCAGCTGGATTCACTGAGCAATTTCAATATCAAAAACAGTATTTCTTATTTTGACCGTTCGTTGCAAGTGCCTGATTTTAATTTTAGCGGAAAGCAAATCAATACGTTTACCGAAATAAGTTACGAAAGAGCCCATGCTAAAACCGATTGGATTTTGGGTGCCAATGCCTATTCGGTTGATTTTGATGAAGCTGATGATGCTTTATTGCAACGCGATCAAAAAGAATTTACCTATGGTTTGTTTGCCAATAACATCTTTGACATTAGCGAAAACTGGATTTTAGAAACCGGATTACGTACGGATTATAATGCTGATTGGGGATTTTTTCCTTTACCAAGGATTTCTGTATTGTACAAAAATGAGAACGGAATTTCGAGCCGGATTGGTGGTGGATTAGGGTACAAAATCCCTGATATTTTTACCGAAGAAGCCGAATCCATCAACTTTGAAAATGTGTTGGGAATTGACAAAGAAAATCTAAAAGCCGAACGTTCTTATGGAGTGAATTATGATTTTAATTTCCAAAAGCGTTTTGGCGAAATTGGATTCTCGGCAAACCAGCTTTTCTACGTGACTGCTATTCAAAATGCCTTATTATTAAATAGCTCCGGAACTAATTTCAAATTCGAAAATGCTTCAGAAGTTATTTTGAGTAAAGGTGCCGAAACCAATATTAAGTTCACTTACAAGGATTTTAAATGGTTTTTAAACTATGCTTTTATTGATGCCCGTTTGCATTATTTAGCCGGAAACCCACAAAAACCGTTAACTCCCAAGCACAATGTGGGAAGTGTAATTATGTATGAAAGTGAAGCCTGGCGCATTGGTTTTGAAACCTATTACACTGGACGGCAATTATTATCAAATGGAACTAAAACCACTGATTATACCACAATGGGATTTTTACTGATGCGAAATTTCAAATGGGGAGCACTCTTTACTAATTTTGAGAATTTCACTGACCGAAGACAAAGTCGCTTTTCACCATTGGTTTTACCTACACACGACAAGCCCGCATTTCCGGAGATTTATGCTCCTACTGACGGATTTATTTTCAGTCTGGGAATTATCATAAAGCCTTTTGGGAATAAAGAACATTAAAATCCAATAGCTTACAAATCGAAATATTGCCATTGACAACCTCTTTTATCCTTTTAAAAGAGGTTGTTGTTTTTTGGGCGTTCCCTCGTTGAAAAAAATCATATTTAAAATTTAGATTTTTCAACGAGGTCAGGCTGTACGCTATATCTTTTATTCCTCTCGTTAAAAAACGAGATTCATAAAAGGATGCCGCTTCCATCCTTAACGCAAACAAACTCCGCAATCAAAGTCATTGCGAAGAATGAAGCAATCTCACTATCAAAATCCGAAACTTATAATCTTTCAATATTGTAGGAATATTTTATATATTTGAGAAAAGCAAAATAATACGCAAGTAAAATAGCGACAATCTATCCGCTTTTGGGTGTATAGGCGCTATTTTGTAGCCAGTATAAATGAGTCATAGCTAATGGTACAAAAACAGAAACAACAATGAAAATCCCGACAATACACGGTTATATAGACAGAAGAATTTTAATCAACTTCACAGCTGACCCAAAATCGGTGGAGAAAATTATCCCGTTTCCTTTTAGACCAAAACTATACAAAGACAAAGCTATCGTTGGAATTTGCTTAATCAGACTGAAAAACATAAAACCAAAAGGATTACCCGACTTTGTTGGTGTAAACTCCACCCTGGTGCTCGATTGCATCGAGTACCTACTTACAGGAATAGATAATTGTAGCGTTTGCAACGCGGTTCACTAAAAAAATAATTCTTAAACAAACAAATCAATGTCTGAGAAATACAAAGTTATTGATAGTACCGTTCCCACTTTTATTACTATAACAGTTGTAGATTGGGTAGATTTATTGGTGAGACCTGTTTATTGCAATATTATAGACGATTCTTTAAATTATTGTATCAAAGAAAAAGGATTGAGCATACATGCTTATGTTTATATGAGCAGTCATATTCATTTAATTGCTACAGCATTTGATGGGGAGTTGCAAAATGTTATTCGGGATTTCAAAAAATTCACTTCAAAAAAACTAATAGAAGCTATCAAAGAATATCCTGAAAGCAGACGAGAATGGTTGTTGCGTAAATTCAGCTATGAAGCGCAAAAATCAGGGAGAGCAAAAGATTACAAATTATGGCAAGATGGTTTTCATCCGGTTATATTAGACACTTTAGAAAAAATAGAACAAAGAATAAATTACATTCACTACAATCCTGTAGAAGCCGAAATCGTATTTCATCAAAGAGATTATGTCAATAGCAGTTATAGAAACTATGAAGAAGATAATACTGTTTTTTGTAATGTAAATGTAGAACCTTTATGGTAAATTATTAAATTAGCCGCGTTGCAAACGCTTTATTTAAGGATTACCAAGGTAAGTAGGTACTCGATGCAATCGAGCACCAGAGAAGGTAGAGTTAGCCGCAACAACTACGACATTAGTCTAAACAAAGATGTTATGAAAACTATTCTTAAAAATAAATACATAAAAAGGCTTGCATCCTTAAATGACCAATTTTGTTTTTTTCAATTCAATCGTAAAGAGTTAGATAAACGTCTTCTAGAATTTGGTCCAAATGCTGGAGATTTATTTACGACAGATTTATTTGCATCGAATGATATGGCACCAAGAATTCGTGTTAAAATATCCAAATTACCTAGTTTTCAAAACCTTAATCAAACTTTTACCTTTGGTGCCTATTTTTCTACAAGTTATGAAGTCGTTAGCTATTATCTAATCGATAGTCTTGAATTATTAAAATCTATAAATTCATCTACATTTATAGCGACTAACGACACTCAATTAGAAGAAAAATATAATTTAACCTTAGAATCATCTTCAATTCCAATTATTGACATTTCTTTAATTAATACGTTAAAGTATTTAAGATTACGTCGTAATCATTTTACTCACCTATACGAAGAAATTGGAAATCCATTGAAGTCCTTAATATGTGATTTTGGTTCAGATTTAAATCGATATTGGGAAGGTTCATTAAGCCAATTGGATTTCGAAAGCTACAACGTCTTAAAGTTTGATGAACAAGAAACAATTGACATGTTAAAGTTGCTTAAAATAATCATAGAAAAATTAGATAGTAATCTAGCACCACATTTAAATCATGAAGGAATAGCTGAATATTTAGTCAAAAAAGAATATTCAGATAGTGAGCAAAGAAAAAATCTAGATTTGGTAAATAAACGAACTCAAAAAATTATTACTTTAAGTTCAACACATTTCAGTACTCCGATTGATAGAACAATTATTGAGCAGAAAGTTAATGAATTTGGTTGGAAATAATTAGATTACAGCAGTTCCTCCGCTCGTCCGCCAATCCTTTCGCGTCCGAAATCATCCCACTCACACTGGATCGCATGGAATAACAAAAAGCGAATAAAACTAAACAACAATAAAAACCCCATAGAAATGACAACACACAAACTGAGATTAATTCTAACCTTATGCCTCTTTATTAGCTTTTTTGGTTATGCACAGAGTCTAAAATCTGTTTCCATTTTAGGTGATTCCTACTCTACTTTTGACCGTTATATGGTTCCTGACACAAATTTTGTATGGTACGATACCAACATCACTCAAAAAACAGATGTAACTTCGGTAAAACAAACCTGGTGGTACAAATTCATAAAAGATAACAATTACAAACTGGAGGTTAATAATTCTTTTTCGGGTTCTACTATTTGTAATACAGGTTATCAAAAACAAGATTACAGCACTCGTTCTTTCATACGCCGTATGGATAACCTTGGAAGTCCTGATGTAATTTTCATTTTCGGAGCAACTAACGACGCCTGGGCTAACGCGCCTATCGGTCAGTTCAAATATAATGACTGGACTAAAGAAGAGTTATATGATTTTCGTCCAGCCATGGCTTATATGCTCGATTATATGCTGGGCCGCTATCCAAATGTTAAAATATACTTTGTCTTAAATTCAGATTTGAAAGAGACTATCAATGAATCTGTAAAAACCATTTGCAAACATTATAATGTAGATTGTATTGAGCTGAAAGATATTGATAAAAAGGAAGGCCATCCATCGATAAAAGGTATGGAGCAAATCAGTAATCAAATCAGTGATTTTTTATCGAAGAAATGAAAAAGGTGAAGCTACCACCCCGCCCTATGGGCACCCCTCCAAAGGAGGGGAAGTATCGTGATTTCCCCTCCTTGGAGGGGTGCCTGAAAGGCGGGGTGGTTTTTTCTGGATTTAAGGGATCTTACTTTTTTAAATAATTATAATATCACATGACTGTTAGCTGAACAAACCAAACTAAAAAAGACCACAGATGAAACTGTTAAACAGATAAAACCGGATTTTTCATAGCTATTTGTAAATTCACAATCAGCGATAATCCGTTATAATCAGTCCCAACTGTGTGCCATTCTCAATCATTGGTATAGAAAACGGATAGTCAATGTACTACTATTTAGTAGTTGTTTTTTATTTGTATTACTTTCTATTACTTTCGAATATTATTTATTTTTTTCGAAAAAAGCACTAATCATTTGTATTTGTGATTTTAAGTCTTAATTTTACAAGAAGACTAAAACAATAACAACAGCATAGCGTATTAAAGAAATGGAAAGAATTTTTGCAGAATATTATATCGAAACGCCTTATGAAGTAGAACAAGCCGCAGCCGTATTGGCGGGCGAACAATCTTCAGGAACTTTTGTTTCTGTGCCGGGGGAAACTGCCGAACTCAAACAACGTTTTGCTGCCCGTGTAGAAAACATCGAAAAACTGGATATTGTTGACGAACCTTCGATTCCGGGAAATGCGATTGCGGGTAAAAAATACCAGAGAGCCAAAGTTCAGGTGAGCTGGTCTATTGAGAACTTCGGTTATAACTTACCGCTTCTTATTAGCACTTTACAAGGAAATTTATACGAAATCAGTCAGTTTACCGGATTAAAACTAATGGATTTTGAGGTGCCGGATTCTTTTAAAAATAAATTCCGAGGACCGCAATTTGGTATTCAGGGTTCTAAAGCCTCCTGTGGCGTAAAGGACCGACCGATGATTGGAACCATTATCAAACCAAGTGTAGGTATGAGCCCGGAAGAAACTGCAGCGTTAGTGCAAACTTTAATCCATGCAGGTATCGATTTTATCAAGGATGATGAACTGATGGGATCTACAGCCAACTCTCTTTTTGACGATCGTGTAAACGTTATCATGAGAGTAATTAACGATCATGCTCAAAAAACTGGCAAAAAAGTAATGTATGCGTTCAATATCAGTGATGAGATTGACGAAATGCAACGAAAATATGATTTAATCAAAAAACACGAAGGAACTTGTGCGATGATTAGCATCAATAGCGTGGGATTGAGTGCGACCAAGAAAATTTGTGACCAAGGAGATTTGGTTATCCACGGACACAGAAACGGTTGGGGAATGCTAAACCGTCATCCGCTATTGGGAATTGAATTTCCTGCTTACCAAAAAATATGGCGCTTAGCCGGTGTGGACCAAATGCACGTAAACGGGATTCAGAATAAATTCTGGGAATCGGACGACTCAGTCGTAAAATCGATACAATCCTGTTTAAAACCATTTGTTTGCGGAAACAATCCTTTGCCGGTAGTTTCTTCAGGACAATGGGGCGGACAAGCTCCGGAAACCTACCGCAGAACCCAAACCACCGATTTATTGTACATGGCCGGCGGCGGAATACTGGCGCATCCTATGGGACCAACAGCCGGTGTAAACGCCTTGCAACAAGCCTGGAAAGCAGCAGTTGATGGTTTATCTGTTGAAGAAGCAGCTTTGCAATATCCTGAATTTGCAGCATCAGTAAAAAAATTCTCAAAACAATAATTAAAAACAGCCACGAATCACACTAATTAACACCAATTTAAATATCATACATTCCACTAATCTCCCATTACAAAAGCAAAAAAATTAGTGTAATATATTTTAGAATCATTAGTTAGTATTAGTGGCAATTCGAATAATTAGTGGCAAAAAAAATAAACTTTATATATGAACAAAGAACATCCTTTATTATTGGCATATTACGGAGATGATTTCACAGGCTCCACGGATGCCTTAGAATTCCTGACCCTGGCCGGTATAAAAACGGTTCTTTTTCTTCGTCCTCCGCTTCATAAAGATTTAGAACTTTTTCCGGGTGTACAGGCTATTGGTCTGGCTGGAAAGAGCCGTTCGATGTCACCGGAAGAAATGGAAGGCGAATTGTATCCTGCTTTCGAAACCTTACGGGATTTCAATGCAGAGCAAGTACATTATAAGGTTTGCTCCACATTTGACTCGGCTCCGCATGTGGGAAATATTGGCAAGGCTATCGAAATCGGTTCGGATGTTTTTAACCAAAAAACCACTTTTGTATCGCCTGCAGCTCCGCATTTAGGAAGGTATTTTGCTTTTGGAAACTTGTTTGCTAAAATGGGTACAACAGGAAATGGCGAAATCTATCGTATTGACCGTCATCACTCGATGAGCAAGCATCCTGTAACTCCTGCTGATGAAAGTGATTTGAGATTGCATTTGGCAAAGCAAACAAAAAAGAGCATTGATTTAGTGAATATCACTACTATTGAAAAAGGCGCTGAAGCGGTTTTAGAAGAATTAAAAACCAAAGAAACGGCTGAAATCGTCTTTTTTGACGGCATCAATCAGGATCATTTAAAAACTATCGGAACCGTTTTTCATCAAAAAGGAAAAGAAAAAACACTTTTCACGGTGGGTTCTTCGGGTATCGAAATGGCATTAGGTTTAGCCTGGAACCAAGAAAATATAATTCAACATACCAACGATTTCAATCATCCGGGTGAGGCTGCTCCCCTGCTTGTTATTTCCGGAAGTTGCTCACCGGTAACAGCCGGCCAAATAGAATATGCACTGGAAAATGGTTTTGAAGGAATCGCTCTGGAAAGCAAAGTGATGCATCACGACCATCAGGAACAAAGCATTGCCGATGTTGCTAAAGTTATTATTGAGAATCTAAAAGCAGGGAAAAATACGGTTTTGCACACCAGCATTGGAACAAATGATTCCAGAATTGCAGCAACAGAAGATTATTTAAAAAGAAGCGGGCTTACGCCAAAAGAAATCCAGAAACAAAGCAGCAAAATCTACGGTCGTGTTTTAGGACAGATTATCAAAGAAGTTTTAAAATCTGTGAAAATGCAGCGTATTCTTTTTGCCGGAGGCGATACCTCCAGTTATGCCGCGTCTGAATTGGGAATTTTTGCGCTCGAAATGATAGCGCCTTTAGCACCCGGAGCACCGCTTTGTAAAGCTATTTCGGAAGACGAATTAGTAAACGGATTAGAATTAAATTTCAAAGGAGGCCAGGTAGGCACTCCCGATTATTTTATAAAAGTATTAAAAGGAGAAAAATTAAAATGACAGCAAAAACATTAGGATTCGTCCACACCTCAGCAACATTAGTACCATTATTCCAGCAATTAACTGCGGAACATTTAAACAATGTAGAAACCTTTAATATCGTTGACGACAGCCTTATTAAAGATGTAATTAAAAAAGGAAAACTAATGCCTAATACAGCTGCCAGGGTTGTAAACCACATAAAAGCCGCCGAAGAAGCCGGAGCCGATGTGATTCTGGTGACTTGTTCATCCATTGGCGTAGCCATAGAAACAGCAGCCACTTTATGTACGGTTCCAGTAATAAGAGTCGATCAGGCCATGGCTGATGAAGCCGTACAAATCAGTGAGAAAATAGGGGTTATTGCTACATTGCCTACTACACTGGAACCAACAAGTGATTTGGTTCGAAGAAGAGCTTTAGCTGCCGGGAAAAATGTAAGCATTGTATCTAAATTATGCGAGGGTGCTTTTGAAGCTTTAATGAGTGGCGATGCGACAAAACATGACGAAATGGTCGCCAAAGCCTTAAAAGAATTGATGCAGGAAGTAGGTGTTATTGTCCTGGCTCAGGCTTCAATGGCTCGTGTAGTTGATGGTTTAAGTGATGCTGAGAAAGTAGTTCCAATTTTAGCCAGTCCTGCCATTGCGATGAAAAAATTAGCCGAAGTATACTTCTAATAAACAAATCCCTATGCGTAAATTTTTTCTTTGGGCCAGTCCCTTTCTATTCCTCCTTGCTGCTATTGGTTGGTTTTTACAAATGGACAGCATCTGGAAAATTAGTCTGATTACTGCTTTTTCAAGTTTGTCCATAGGTATTGGACACAGCAAACTTTTAAGTGGCTACCAATATACTTTTTGGATTATGACAGCGGTTTGTGCAGGATTGATTTATCCGCAAACTTTTTTGCACATTGGTTCGATAGATTTACGCAACAAATGGCTCATTTTAATCATTATCCAATTAGTAATGTTCGGAATGGGAACTCAGATGAGTATTGAGGATTTTACAGGTATTCGCAAATCCGGAAAAGGGGTTCTCATTGGGTTATTAGGCCATTTTACCATTATGCCTATTACAGGTTTTATTTTGGCAAAAAGCTTTAATTTCGAACCCGAAATTGCAGCCGGAATTATCTTAATTGGTTCCTGTAGTAGTGGTTTGGCATCGAATGTGATGACTTATATTGCCAAAGGGAATTTGGTTTTATCGGTTACCGTAACTGCTATTTCTACTCTGGCAGCTCCTGTTATGACTCCGTTTCTGATGAAAATTTTCGCCGGAACAATGGTCGAAGTACATTTTTTTAATATGATGATGGAAATTATCAAAATTGTCTTAGTACCATTAGCGGCAGCTATGATTCATGATATACTTAAAAACTACGGAACAACAGCCCGAAAAAGAATCGATATTTTAACGGTGCTTTCTGCAATTTGGTTGGGAATATTGTTTTTCTTTAGTGCGTCTTTCACATACGAAAATGATAGTACTGTAGCACATTTAGTTGAAATTAGTGCTTTTATAGCAGGGGCATTTATCGTGGGTAAAACCTATCATTTAATTTACAAATCCTATCCTAAAATTGACAGCCTGATGCCTTATTTTTCGATGTTTGGTATTATTTATTTTACGCTGGTGACTACAGCCGCAGGTCGTGATAATTTAATACAAATAGGATTTTTGCTTTTCTTAGTAGCAATTCTTCATAATGGAGCGGGCTATTTCTTTGGTTATTATCTGAGTCGCCTCTGTGGTTTAGACAAAAATTGCAGTCGTACCATTGCTTTTGAAGTAGGTTTACAAAACGGCGGAATGGCTTCCGGTCTTGCCGGGTCGATGGGAAAATTAGCCACTCTTGGTTTAGCATCAGCAGTTTTTAGCCCGTGGATGAATGTTTCCGGTTCTTTATTAGCCAATTATTGGAGAAAAAAAGCAGAAGTAGTAGAAAAGTCATAAACTAATTTTAGCTATAAAAATTAAAATCATCTGGTGTTCCCTAAAAATATCAGATGATTTTTTTTATTCTGATGGCAATCCAAAGTCATTTTCGAAACAAAAACAAAAATTGCCCGTAACAACTTATCAATAAATTAATTACATTTAAAAAACCAAAAAAAAACCACTTATTAAATTTATTAATCATCATTAAAACCACATTTCATGGAAGTTACAAGAAGAAAATTTTTGACCTCTATAAGTATGCTTGCAGCTTATACCGCATTTCCACTTAGCTCTTTTGATTTTGATACTACTAAAAAACTCCGAATCGTTCTGGTAGGTACCGGAATCAGAGGTATTAGTTTCTGGGGCAAAAGATTAGTTGAGGAATATTCAGATATACTTGAATTTGTGGGGCTCAGCGACATTAATCCAGGAAGATTAGAATATGCTAAAAAATACATCGGTGTTAATTGTCCCACATTTGTAAATTTTGACGAAATGTTACAAAAAACAAAACCGGATTTAATAATTGTCACCACTAAAGATTCAACCCATCATCAATTTATCATTAAAGGACTGGAATCAGGTTACGATGTGCTGACCGAAAAACCGCTTACAACCGATGAAAATAAATGTCAGGATATTCTAAATGCCGAGAAAAAATCAGGAAAAAATCTGATTGTTGGTTTTAATTACAGATGGAGTCCGTATAGCACAAAAATCAAAGAATTATTAGCTAATAATACGATTGGCAAAATCACTTCTGTTGATTTTCACTGGTATTTGAATACGTATCACGGTGCTTCCTATTTTAGAAGATGGCACGGGCAAAAAGAAAGTGGCGGTTCGCTATGGGTACACAAAGCAACACACCATTTTGACCTTATTAATTGGTGGCTTGATTCTGATCCGGCAGAAGTTTTTGCATTGGGTGATTTAGAACATTACGGAAAAAACAATCCTTTTAGAGGAAAAAATTGCAGAAGTTGCGACCATAAAACAACTTGTGATTATTACTATGACATAACAAAAGACAAACATGCCATGGAGTTGTATGTGGCCAATGAAAAACATGATGGCTACATTAGAGACAACTGTCTTTTTAGAGAAGAGATTGATATTTATGATAAAATGTCGGCTCAAATAAAATATGCTAACAATACTATTGTCAACTACTCCCTTACTACCTACTCTCCTTTTGAAGGATGGAGATTGGCTTTTAATGGTACCGAAGGACGTATTGAAGCATCTTTAGATATTCCTTATGACAGGAAAACAAATGTAGATCAGGCCGAAATGCATGCCAAAGAAATGGAACAATCTGCATTAGAAAAAGCAAACCATGAAACAATTATAGTCCATAAACTCTGGAAAGATTTTGAAAAAGTAACAGTTCCTACCGAAAAAGGAGGACACGGAGGAGGAGACAAAAGACTTCATGACAAAATATTCAAAACAGCCGGTACAGCTGACCCGTTTGAAAGATCAGCCGGAAGCAGAGACGGTGCCATGTCAGTCTTAATTGGTATTGCTGCCCGAAACAGTATTGAAACAGGAAATCCAGTTAAAATTGCTGATTTAACCGATTTGACGCCAACGCCTAAACGAGGAAAATAAAGTTCGAATAAATGAAAAACAACCTACTCGCTTTCTATTTTATTGTACTTATTTCCACGCTTTCTCATAGTCAAAAAAGAGGTTCCTGGGGTGATCAGGGGAATGGCACTTATATCAATCCTATTATAAATGCTGATTATTCTGATCCGGATGTCATCAGGGTTGGAAATAAATACTATATGATTTGTTCGGAATTTCATTATATGGGTATGACTATTCAGGAATCAGAGGATATGGTAAACTGGAAAATCGTGGGGCGAATTTACAATCGCTTGGATTTTCCGGCTTACGATACTTTTAAAAGATATGCCGGAGGCAGCTGGGCTCCGGCAATACGTTTTCACGACAATAAATTCTGGGTGTACTTTTGTACAATCAATGAAGGTTTGTTTATGAGCAGTTCCAGTACTCCACAAGGTCCTTGGTCTCCACTTCTGCTGGTAAAAGAGGTAGAAAAATGGGAAGATCCTTGTCCGTTTTG
Source organism: Flavobacterium flevense (assembly GCF_900142775.1). Lineage (GTDB taxonomy): Bacteria > Bacteroidota > Bacteroidia > Flavobacteriales > Flavobacteriaceae > Flavobacterium > Flavobacterium flevense. Next base: position 104,718 of record NZ_FRCC01000006.1, on the reverse strand, counting down.
GGATGATGACGGACAGGCTTATCTGGGACACAGCGTTCACGGTGCAGGTCCTATTATTATTCATAAAATGAGTGCCGACGGAACAAAACTGCTCGATGAGGGCAAGACAGTATATACAGGTCCGGTTGCCGAAGGAACTAAAATCTACAAGCGAAATAATTTTTATTACATAAGCATTCCGGAAGGCGGCGTTTCTGAAGGATGGCAAACTGTTTTACGTTCCAAAAACATTTATGGCCCTTATGAGAAAAAAGTAGTACTGGAAACAGGAAGTACGCCAATTAATGGTCCGCACCAGGGAGCAATTGTGGATAACCCAAAGGGAGAATGGTGGTTTTATCATTTTCAATCCGCTGGCGCTTTAGGCCGCGTTTTGCATTTACAACCGATGTTTTGGCATGATGACTGGCCCGTTATTGGAGTAGACATTGATCGAAATGGTATTGGAGAACCTGTAGCGGTATGGAAAAAACCGGATGTAGACAGTAATTTTCCCATAGTCGCCCCACAATCAGATGACGAATTTAATTCAGCCGAATTAGGGCTTCAATGGCAATGGAATCATAATCCTATAAATGCTAATTGGTCTTTAACCGAAAAAAAAGAATGGTTTGTTTTAAAAGCTAAAAAAGCAGCAAACATCATGGAAGCTTATAATATGCTGACTCAAAAAATAATGGGAAATAACGGAGAAGTTACAGTTCAGATGGATGCTAACCAAATGATTTCCGGGCAAAAAGCAGGATTAAGCTGTATGTCTAAAATGTACAATTCGATTGGTGTCAAAAATAAAAACGGACAATTATATGTTTATTTTGAAGGCAAAGACAAAACCTCAGAAGAAGTTTTAATTACTAAAAAAATCATTTATCTTAAGTTAAAACTAGACCTTGTTCAGCAGAAAAATCATTTTTTCTATAGTTTTGACAATAAAAACTTCAAAGCCATTGGCCCTGATTTCAATGCCGAATTTGGTTATTGGAAAGGCAGTCGGGTAGTTTTATTTAGTTATAATGAATTGAATGATGGAGGCTCAGCAGCATTCAACTTTTTCCATTATAATTATGACGGTCCTAAATAATTTAATTGACTATTTCTAAAAACCATGAAAAAAGCCAGCATTACACTTTTATTTATATTTTCAGCCTTATTTATACATGCACAAAGCAAAGTAGAACATAACGTTTATGATTTTGGTGCAAAAGGAGACGGAATAACAAATGACCAAGCAGCCATTCAAAAAGCAATTGATGCCTGTAAAGAAAAGGGTGGAACAGTTGTTCTGGAAAAAGGCACTTTCTTAACAGGTCAAATAGTTTTGGTAAACAACTTAACATTAAAAATTGATGCTTCAGCCACTCTTTTAGGAATTAAATCTGATGATGAAAAAGACTATCCACATCATCTTATTGATACAAAATATCCTAATCGAATGCTAGAAGATTGCCAGAGAAGATTAATTTACGGAAACAAAATTAGAAATGTGACCATAACCGGCGGCGGAACCATTAATGGGCAAGGTGATTATGAACCCTGGATGCATGTAAAAGAAATTGGTACTGAGAAAGACCGGCCTTCTATACTGGCATTTGTTGGCAGCAACAACATTACCGTGTCTAATCTGACACTTATTAAACCTGCTTGCTGGACTCAGGTTTATATTGAATCCAATAATATAACTATTCAGAATCTAAAAGTAAACACAGGACAACTTACTCCTAATCGCGACGGAATTGATATTGTGGATTGTCATAATGTCCTTATCGAAGACAGTTCTATTGCATCAGAAGACGATGGAATCTGTTTTAAAAGCGGTAGCGAATATGGTTGTAAAGACATCATTGTAAGAAGATGCATTTTAGACAAACTAAACGTAAAAGCAGGCAATTGCTTTAAATTAGGGACCGACGGTTTAGGGGGCTTTATGAATTTTGATGTTTCAGAATTGATTCTGAAAAATGCGTATCAGAATTCAGCTTTCTGTATCGAATCGATGGATGGCGCGGTAATCGATAATTTAAATTTTCGCGATTGCCAAATTACAAATTGCGGACAAGCCATTTTCATCCTTTTAGCAGACAGACAAAGAACGGTACCCGATAGAAAAACCCGTATTGGGGCTATTTCAAATATAACTTTCAAAAATATACATGGATCTGATTTCACGCAACAATATCCTTCCATCATCACCGGAATAAAAGGTCATAATATCCAAAATGTAACTTTTGAAAACCTAAATTTCGAATTAAAAGGTGGTATCCAAACCACCAACCAAACAGTAATGGAATACGATGGAAAATATCCCGAAGGAAGTTATTTTGGAAACACGAATGCCTTTGGTTTTTTCATCAGACATACCGATGCTGTTACTTTTAAAAATTGTGAAATAACTGCAAAATCAGAAGATAAAAGACCTTGGTTAGTGCAGGAAGATGTTAAAAATGTTTATCAACTAAATTAACTGAACATTAGAATAACCCAATTTTATTTTAGTACTTTGAGCCTTCTTTTTTACAAACAACTATGGAAGTAATAAAAAACAATGATGGATTTGAAGCAGTCAATTCCAATCCGTCCTTAATGCGAAAAGTGGTTCATCTGGATCATTTAATGGTAACAATTATTGAATTCCTGAACGGACCCATGGAAAATCCGGATCCACCACATAAGCATGTTCACGAACAAATTACGTATGTGGCTTCGGGTTCCTTAAAATTATTTGTGGAGGACAGAGAATATTTTTTAGAAGAAGGAGATGTTTTCAAAATTGAATCCAATTTAAATCACAGCATCCAAACCCTATCCGAATATGTGAAACTGGTAGACAGTTTTACGCCTCTTCGGGAAGATTTTATTTCGTAGCATTTCCAATTTAGAAAATAAAAAATACTCTCATGATTCACTTATATCGTTTCTTATTTATTGCTGTATTGCTGCTTTCGCAAAAAAATAACGCCCAACAAATTGCTCTTTTTAACCAAAAAGACTTAAAAGGCTGGTATGCTTTTGGGGAAGAAAAAGGAAAAGTAAGCAATGCCGCTGAATTATTTTCGACAGAAGATAATATGATTCGAATGTATGGACCTAAAGCAGGTTACCTGATGTCAGAGCAATCTTTTAAAAATTTTAAATTAACAGTTGAATTCCGCTGGAATACTGATGCTCAATTTACTAGAAAGAACAACAGCAAAAACAGTGGTGTAATGTACTTAGTTCCATCAGAAACTCCGGATGTTTTATGGCCAAAAGGGATTCAGTTCCAAATAAAAGAAGGCGCTACCGGTGATTTTGTCTTACTTCAGGAGGTCACTTTAAACATCAATGGTAAGAAAACCGAACCCGGAAAAAGTGTCGTAGCCAAACGTTTTGCAGATGCCGAAAAAGCTGTTGGAGAATGGAATACTCTTGTTGTGACTTCTAAAAATGGTGTGATTACTCAGCAACTAAACGGTAAATTAGTAAATCAGGGAACAGCATCTTCCGTTACCGAAGGTCGGATTTTATTGCAATACGAAGGTTTCCCTATTGATTTTAGAAAAGTCACTATTAAAAAATACAAATAATACAAAAACTACACCGTTTAAAAACAACCGCAAATTTCACAAATTTTCACAAATCAATTTGCGCAATTTTATGAAATTTGCGGGTTAAATATTTTTGCTTAATTCAATCCTCTAACAATCCATGTTGTTCCAAATTAAAGCGTATCTAAAATTCCTTTGGCATTCTAAAAACGAACATGCGGTGCACTCCCCTTTTGTTTTTAATTTGATTACCAAATGTTTTTACGACAAAAAAGTAAAAAAAGAATATACAATTTTAGAAGAATACCGCAACGCACTTTTAAAAAACAAAAACACGATTGAAGTCACTGATTTTGGTGCAGGTTCAAAAGTTTTTAAATCTAATACAAGAATTATTGCTCAAATAGCCAAAACAGCAGGAATCTCTAAAAAACGTGCTGAATTACTATATCGAATTGTCCATTATTTCCAACCGGAAAATGTATTAGAACTGGGAACTTCGTTAGGATTAGCGACTTCTGCTCTGGCGTTAGGAAATAAAAACGCAAAAATAATTACACTGGAAGGTTGCCCAAATACAGCAAATCAATGTCAATTGCAATTGCAAAAATTCAACATCAATAATGTAACATCTGTCGTAACTGAATTTTCGACCTACTTCTCTACTCCTAACTTCCCACTTCTAACTTTCCATTTCATCTACTTTGACGGCAATCATTCTAAAAAAGCTACTTTAGACTATTTTGAACTTTTATTACCTACAGTTACTAACGATTCTGTCTGGATTTTTGATGATATTCATTGGTCAGCCGAAATGGAAGAAGCCTGGGAAATTATCAAGAAACATCCAAAAGTTTCGGTAACCATTGATACATTTCAATGGGGGTTGGTTTTCTTTCGAAAAGAGCAACCCAAAGAACATTTTACCATTCGAACCTAATTATTGTTTTATAAATCATAAGATTTTCACAATATTATCCACTTATTAGTAAATGATTTTTTAGATTTGGTTTTCCAAAGGAAATTCTAAATCGAGACCTGAAATTATGAGCAAACCATTAATAAAAATATCGGATATAAAACGAAATTTTGTACTAGGAAACGAAATTGTTTATGTTTTAAAAGGAATTAATTTAGAAATCAATAAAGGTGAATATGTGGCGCTGATGGGTCCGTCCGGATCCGGAAAATCAACTTTAATGAATCTTTTGGGCTGTTTAGACACTCCCACATCAGGAACGTATATCCTAAACGGAAAAGATGTGAGTAAAATGAAAGATGATGAACTGGCCGAAATTCGCAACAAAGAAATAGGTTTTGTTTTTCAAACTTTCAATTTATTGCCTAGAACTACAGCATTAGACAATGTGGCATTACCTATGATCTATGCCGGGCATTCAAAATCAGAACGCAACGCCAGAGCTACAGAAGTACTCCAACAAGTCAATCTTGCCGACAGAATGGATCATCAGCCTAATCAGCTTTCGGGAGGACAACGCCAGCGTGTGGCTGTGGCTCGTGCTTTAGTCAACAAACCTTCGATTATTCTTGCCGATGAACCTACCGGAAATCTGGATAGTAAAACTTCGGTAGAAATTATGAATCTTTTTAACGAAATCCACGCCAATGGCAATACCGTAATTCTGGTAACTCACGAAGAAGAAATTGCTGCTTATGCTCACCGAATTATTCGCCTGCGTGACGGAGTGATTGAAAGCGATACTTTGAAGGCAGAGATTAGAGGTTAGAAGTTAGAGGTTAGAAGTTAGAAGTTAGAGGTTGGAAGTTAGAGGTTGGAAGTTAGAAGGCAGGAACATGATAGGAGAAATTAGAATAATTACACCGATTTAAATAATCTGCGAATCTGTGGTAATAAAAATCAGAAGACTAAACTTAGCATCTCAGCAACTTAGATGCTTAGAATCTTAATAAAAAATGAAAATATATACTAAAACAGGAGACAAAGGCAGTACGTCGCTTTTTGGCGGAAGCCGGGTTCCTAAAGACCACATCAGGATTGAAAGCTACGGAACTGTGGACGAATTAAATTCCTATATCGGACTAATCAGGGATCAGGAAATCGATGCGCATTACAAAGCTATTTTAATCGAAATTCAGGATCGCCTGTTTACTGTGGGAGCTGTTTTAGCAACACCCGAAGACAAAACAGTTTTAAAAAACGGAAAGGCCCGATTGCAAAACTTAGGGATTATTGAAGCTGATATTGAATTGCTGGAGAATGAAATTGACGCTATGGAAACCAAATTGCCTCAAATGACACATTTTGTATTGCCAGGCGGACATCCTACTGTGTCACATTGTCATATTGCACGCTGTATTTGTCGTCGTGCCGAACGCCTTACTGTACATTTAAGCCATAATGAAACTGTTCCTGAAATAGTTATTAGTTATTTAAACCGACTTTCTGACTTTCTATTTGTATTGGCACGAAAGTTGTCCGATGATTTGAACGCTGAGGAAGTAAAGTGGATTCCGAGAAAGTAATCAGATTGCAAATTACAGAAGGCAGAATTGAATAATTAAACAACAGAATTGCAGTAATTCTAAATAGATTTCACTATTATCAACCTGAAATCTAATATCTAAAATCTGCTGTCTGAAAACACGTTCTTAACTTTTTTTAAAATAAATGATTTTTTACTTGTCTTTTTCAGTAAAAAATTTATTTTTGCACAAAACTAAATCGACAAAAGATGTATTGGACATTAGAATTAGCATCCTATCTTAGCGATGCCCCATGGCCTGCTAACAAAGACGAACTTATTGATTACGCTATACGTGCAGGAGCTCCACTAGAAGTAGTTGAAAACCTACAATCTATTGAAGATGAAGGCGAGATATACGAGTCAATGGAAGAAATTTGGCCTGATTACCCTACTGACGAAGATTATCTTTGGAATGAGGATGAATATTAAAAACTAAGAAAAAGTCTCAAAAGAGGCTTTTTTTTTGGTTCACTATAGAAATAAATTAATTTGAAATACAAACCATTATGAGTTTCATAAACAGCATTATTAAAGCTTTCGTCGGAGATAAATCCGAAAAAGATGTAAAAGCTTTACAACCTTATATCAATAAAATAAAATCTTTTGAAAGTCAGTTAATCACTTTATCGCATGATGAATTGAGAAACAGAACGGCTTTTTTTAAAGAAACAATTCAGGAGGCACGCGCTGCTCTTGATACCAAAATTGCTGCTTTAAAAGCTGAAGTTGAAAGCATCGAAGATATTGATAAAAGAGAAGATATTTATGTAGAAATTGATACGCTTGAAAAAGAAGCGTATGCTATTTCTGAAAAAACTTTAATGGAAATTCTTCCGGAAGCTTTTGCAGTAGTGAAAGAAACAGCAAGACGTTTTAAAGACAATAACGAAATTACAGTAACTGCTACGGCAAAAGACCGTGAATTTGCAGCTACAAAAACCTATGTAAGTATTGAAGGAGACAAAGCCATCTGGTTAAATAAATGGAATGCTGCCGGTAAAGAAATTACTTGGGATATGATTCACTATGATGTTCAGCTGATTGGTGGTATGGTATTGCACCAGGGTAAAGTTGCCGAAATGCAAACAGGGGAAGGAAAAACATTGGTGGCAACCCTGCCTTTATATTTAAATGCATTAACCGGAAACGGAGTGCATTTAGTAACCGTGAATGACTACTTAGCTAAACGTGACAGCACCTGGAAAGCACCTTTATTTGAATTCCACGGTATGACTGTAGATTGTATTGACAATCATCAACCCAACTCTGAAGGCAGAAAAAAAGCCTATGACGCAGATATTACTTATGGTACTAATAACGAATTTGGTTTTGATTACCTGAGAGATAACATGGCACATTCGCCATCTGATCTGGTTCAAAGAAAACACAATTTTGCTATTGTCGATGAGGTCGATTCGGTATTAATTGATGATGCCAGAACGCCATTGATTATTTCGGGACCGGTTCCTCAGGGAGACCGCCACGAATTCAATGAGTTGAAGCCAAAAATCGAAACGCTTGTTGGTTTACAACGTCAATTAGCAACAGGATTCCTGACGGAAGCTAAAAAATTAATCAAAGAAGGAAACACTAAAGATGGTGGTTTCATGCTGTTGAGAGCTTACAGAAGTTTGCCTAAAAACAAAGCCTTAATTAAGTTTTTAAGTGAAGAAGGAATCAAACAATTGCTTCAAAAAACCGAAAACCAATACATGCAGGACAACAACCGCGAAATGCCAAAAGTGGATGAAGCCTTGTATTTTGTTATCGAAGAAAAAAACAATCAGGTAGAACTGACTGATAACGGAATCAAATTCCTTTCAGGAGATACTGATGCTGACTTTTTTGTGTTACCGGACATTGGAACTGAAATTGCCAACATCGAAAAACAAAAATTAGACAAAGACGCTGAAGCGGAAGAAAAAGAAAAATTATTCCAGGATTTCAGTATCAAAAGTGAGCGTATCCACACTTTGACACAACTTTTAAAAGCCTATGCTTTATTCGAAAAAGATGTAGAATACGTGATCATGGACAACAAAATCATGATTGTCGATGAGCAAACAGGTCGTATCATGGACGGTCGTCGTTATTCTGACGGGTTGCACCAGGCGATTGAAGCTAAAGAAAACGTAAAAATCGAAGCTGCAACTCAGACTTTTGCAACGGTAACTTTGCAAAATTACTTCAGAATGTACAACAAACTTGCCGGTATGACCGGTACAGCTGTTACTGAGGCTGGCGAGCTTTGGGAAATCTATAAATTAGATGTAGTTGAAATTCCAACTAACCGTCCTATTGCAAGACATGACAAAGAAGATTTTATCTATAAAACTACCCGTGAAAAATTCAATGCCGTTATCGAAGATGTAACCGAATTGTCTAAAGCAGGTCGTCCGGTTTTGATTGGTACAACTTCTGTTGAAATTTCCGAATTGTTAAGCCGAATGCTGAAAATGCGTGGGGTAACACACAACGTTTTGAATGCTAAAATGCACAAGCAAGAAGCGCAAATTGTTGAGGAAGCAGGAAAAGCCGGAGTGGTAACTATTGCAACAAATATGGCTGGTCGTGGTACCGATATTAAATTATCCGCAGAAGTAAAAGCTGCCGGAGGTTTAGCCATTGTAGGTACAGAGCGTCATGATTCGCGTCGTGTAGACCGTCAGTTGCGTGGTCGTGCCGGTCGTCAGGGAGATCCGGGAAGTTCTCAGTTTTATGTTTCTCTTGAAGACAACCTGATGCGTTTATTCGGTTCTGAAAGAGTGGCTAAAGTAATGGACCGTATGGGACTGGAAGAAGGTGAAGTAATCCAGCATTCGATGATGACTAAATCTATCGAACGTGCTCAGAAAAAAGTAGAAGAAAACAACTTTGGTGTTCGTAAACGTTTATTAGAATATGATGACGTGATGAATGCACAGCGTGAAGTAGTTTACAAGCGTCGTCGTCACGCATTGTTTGGAGAGCGTTTGAAACTGGATATCGCAAATATGCTGTACGACACCTGCGAATTATTCGTTCAAAATACTAAAGCGACTAACGATTATAAAACATTCGAGTTTGATTTAATTCGTTATTTCTCCATCACTTCTCCGGTAACAGAAGCTGAATTTACCCGTTCAACAGAAATCGAATTAACCGGAAAAGTATACAAAGAAGCTTTAAAATATTATACTGAAAAATGTGACCGCAGCGCCAGAGAAGCTTTCCCTATCGTTAAAAACATTTTCGAAGATCCAAACAATCAGTTTGAGCGCATTGTGGTTCCGTTTACCGATGGTGTAAAAACCCTAAGCGTGGTAACTGATTTGAAAAAAGCTTACGAAACTGAAGGGAAACAATTAGTAGCTGACTTTGAGAAAAACATCACTTTATCAATTGTAGATGAAGCCTGGAAAAAACACTTGCGTAAAATGGACGAATTGAAACAATCTGTTCAATTAGCCGTTCACGAACAAAAAGACCCATTGCTTATCTATAAATTTGAAGCCTTCAACTTATTCAACAGCATGTTGAACGGCATCAACAAAGAAGTAATTTCATTCCTGTTCAAAGGTGATTTACCACAACAATCAGCTCCTGAAATTGAAGAAGCCAGAGAAGTTGTGCGTCCAAAAGAAAAATTACAATTGAGCAAAGACGAAATCCCAAATAGCGAAAGCATGAACCGCGAAGCTGGCGAAACTCAGCAACGTCAGGTAACGGAAACAATCGTTAGAGATATGCCAAAAATCAATCGCAACGATACCGTAACCGTTCAACAAATAGCGACTGGAAAAACAGAATCTATGAAATTTAAAAAAGCAGAAAGCTTATTAGCAACCGGCGAATGGGTTATTGTTAACGAATAGTTTCACAAAGCTGTATTGAGTTTGCAGTTTGCAGACTACATAAATTTAGAAATCCCCGATTACGAAAGTAGTTGGGGATTTTTTTTTTATTATGAACTTGTTTCAGAATCTTTTCTATTTTAGGAGCAGAAGTTTTTGTTTTTTGAATAACGATCCCTCCCGCTTTCGCCTTTATCTCTTCGCTACGCTACGAGGATATCGGCTCTATCGGGGCTAGTAAATAACGTTTTATTTCCAAAATGAATTTTGTAAGAATATTTTAATATATTTGAGAATAAATAAAGTAGGTTGTTTGTCATATATTAATTACTTAGTAGCATTATTTTAAAGTACACAATAAAAAAGGAATTTATGAGCTTTGATCCAGAAATTTGGGGTACTGTTTCGGACTGGGTAATGATTTTCGTTACAGCAGCGACGGGGCTACTTTTATATCTCACATTAACTGCTCAATTACGAATAACCAAAATTGAGCAGTACAGACATAAACTAAATATTCAACCATATTTTTCCGCAAGGATTGATAACTTAAGAGTAGAAAAAAAAGATGGTGTGTACACGGCTGTTATATTTTTAAGACTAACAGTTGAAAATCATAAATGTTTGCCTTTAAAATATGAATTGATTGAAGAATATGAGCTAGTAAAAACTCAAAAAGAATTACACACAAACTATCTAGGTGTTGGAGAAGAATTAATTCACTTTCCCGTTTTAAGGATTTTATCTGAAAGTGAAGACAATATTTTAAACAACCGATACATAGCATCGTCAGACTTATATTTTTACTTTCAAGATGCTGATGGTAGAAAATACAAGCAAAAATTTCAGATAACAATATATAATGGAGAAACAAAAATTTATCGCAGGGATCCTGTTGAAGTTTACGAATAAATAAAACAAAACATCAAATCACTAAGATATGTTTAAACGTTAACACCGGATCGCTCAGAAATCCACAAACGCTAGCGCAGAATTGTATTCTGTGCCCGCTACAATGAGTAAAACACTTTGTAGAGTTACTGGATGAGATTCCTCCTTCGTCGGAATGACAAAAATGGGGTTACTGAGACTAAAAAAATCTGTGGAAACCAATCCACAACGTTATGTGATATTTTAGAAGAAAATGGAATTTAGTAAAAATAAATATATAAATGAAAAAAATTTTAGCACTCCTATTTTTAGGATTAAATCTTAATGCCAATTGCCAAACTGTAGGAGTTGAAAAGACATTTTTCAGCATACAAACGGGACTTTCGGGAATTTGGATAAATAACGAAACCAAACTTTCTAATAGTATTGCATTAAGAAGTGAAATTGGAATTGAATATGATTTTTTTGTTGGAGACCAATATGATGGAGCTGGATTTATTTTACAACCAGTTTTGACTTTAGAACCTCGATATTATTACAATTTAGAAAAGAGAAATTCCAAAGGAAAAAAAATATCTAAAAACAGTGGTAATTATCTTTCTTTAAAAACAAGTTATCATCCAGATTGGTTTGTATTAAATTTAGATGAGAATATTACAAAAACTGCCGACTTATCTATTATCCCAACATGGGGAATTAAGCGTCAAATTGGATCCAATTTTACTTATGAAACAGGTTTAGGTTTAGGTTATAGAATAGTTTATTTAAAACCAAACTACTATAATGGCACTTCACAGAATGTAGATGATGTATCTACAAATAGGAATCAATATACTCCTTATTTACATTTAAGAATAGGATACACATTTTAATACATATAAAAACATCACCTAACACTACTACAAGGATTTGGGCAATTGACTTAAATGGAAAGTTGGTTTTGCATCTGGGATGATTTGTCAAATTTGGCTCGGATATGCACAAACGCTACCGCAAAATTGTATTCTGTGCCCGCTACCTACAATGAGTACAACACTTTGTAGAGTTACTTGATGAGATTGCTTCGTTCCTCGCAATGACAAAAATGGGTTACTGAGACTAAAAAAATCTGTGGAAATCCGTTGCATCTGTATCATCTGTGGTCGATTTCTTTAACAAATAAAATTAACGTATTAAAAGCACTTTGTAGAGCTACTGGATGAGATTGCTTCATTCCTCGCAATGACAATATTGCGGAGGAAATATGTTAACTCGGATATGCACAAACGTTAGCGCAGAATTGTGTTCTGTGCCCGCTACAATGAGTAAAACACTTTGTAGAGTTACTTGATGAGATTCCTCCTCCGTCGGAATGACAAAACTGGGGTTACTAAGACTTAAAAAATAGGTGACAATCCGTTGCATCTGTATCATCTGTGTTCCATTTCTTAACAAAGAAAATTAACGTATTGAAAAAACTTTGTAGATTTACTGGATGAGATTGCTTCGTTCCTCGCAAGATTGAGAGAATAACGATGTTGAAACAAATCTTAATTTTTACTATTGCCAAAGCACTTCCACAATCTTGTCCTCCCGACGGAGGAGGGAACTCCACAATACTGATTACTAAACTAACTGTAATGAAATGCGCTGTTCTAAAAACGTATCTACCTCATATGGTTGTATAGCACCTCACTTGATAATTCAAAAAAAATACTTACCTTTGGCGTTAGTACTAAAGTTTAGTTCATGATAATAGATTTTGGAAATAAAGAAACTGAGAAAATTTGGAATGGTGTTCAGTCAAGAAAATTACCTTCAGATATTCAAAATGTAGCTAGGCGAAAACTGAGAATGATTAATAATGCACAAAACATTAATGATCTTAGGATTCCACCAGCAAATCGTTTAGAAAAACTCAGTGGAAATTTATCTGAATTTTATAGTATTAGAATCAATAATCAGTGGCGAATAATTTTCAAATGGGAAAATGATACTGCTTCTGAGGTAGAAATTATCGACTATCATTAAAAAAGGGAATTATGGAAACTTTAAAAAATATACATCCAGGCGAAATTCTAAAAGAAGAATTTCTTGAACCATTAGGAATTACGGCTTACCGTTTATCTAAGGATACTTTTATTCCTCAAACCAGAATTGGAGAAATCCTAAAAGGAAAGCGCAGAATCACTGCAGATACAGCTTTGAGATTATCAAAATATTTTGGAACAAGCGCAAAATTCTGGCTTGGTCTGCAAGATGATTTTGATATAGAGGAAGAGAATCATTTAAAGAAAAAAGAATTTGAGAATATCAAACCTGCAACACATAATGCAGCCTAACTCCTAATCCCGACCGCTCAGATATCCACAAACGCTACCGCAAAATTATATTCTGTGCCCGCTACGATGAGTAAAACACTTTGTAGAGTTACTTGCTGAGATTGCTTCGTTCCTCGCAATGACAAAAATGGGGTTACTGAGACTAAAAAAATCGGTGACAATCCGTTGCGTATGTATCATCTGTGATCGATTTCTTAACAAATAAAAATTAACGTATTGAAAACACTTTGTAGAGATTCCTCCTCCGTAGCAATGACAAAACTGGTGTTACTGAGACTTAAAAAAATCTGTGGAAATCCGTTGCATCTGTATTATCAGTGTTCCATTTCTTTACAATAATAAAATAATAAATCCATGAAAAACATACTAATAACTGCCTGTATTCTTTTATCGGTAAATTTTAGCGGATTTGCACAACAGCCTGCTGCAGCTGCCGTTCCAAAAGTAACATTAACAGAAAATGAAAAAACATTAGATTCCCAATGGGCTGGCAAGCGTGTCGCTTTTTTGGGTGATTCCATGACTGATAAACGCCGTGTGGGTACCACCTATGTATACTGGGAATATCTGAATGAATTGCTGGGAATAGAATCATTTGTATATGGCATTAGTGGAAATCAATGGAATCATATTTACACGCAAGCAGAAAAATTAAAGGCCGAAAAAGGAACCAACCTTGATGCAATATTGATATTTGCCGGAACTAATGATTATATGCATGGCACCCCGATAGGTGAGTTTTTTACTGAAACTACAAAGCAAACCAACCATAACGGAAAAGAAGTGACACGCAAATACAGGACTCCCAACCTGAACGACTCTAGCTTTTGCGGACGCATCAACAAAGCCATGTCCTACCTGAAAAATAATTATCCGCAACAGCAAATTATTATTATGACCCCAATTCACAGGGGATATGCCAAGTTTAACGAAAAAAATGTGCAACCCGATGAGAATTTTGCTAACGAGCGTGGTCTTTATATTGACGATTATGTATCTATTTTAAGGCAGGCTGCTTCTTACTGGGCAGTTCCGATCATTGATTTGTACACTACAAGCGGCTTGTTCCCAATGGCTGAAAAGCAACTGCAATATTTCCATAAAAAAGATACTGATCGACTGCATCCCAATGCACTGGGTGATTATCGTTTAGCAAAAACTATTCAATATCAATTACTGGCACTGCCATCTGGTTTTGTGAAGGATTAAATTAGTCTGAAAAAACAAATAAAAAACGGCGCAAACTCTATAGAGACTTGCGCCGTTTTTTATGCTTATAGCAAAAAATTAATGTAACAATCCTGATGCTTTACATTTCTTAAAATAACTTGTATATCCTGTTAATGGGAATAAGTACTCCTTGTTTTAAAACAACATTTTTATCCGTAACAGCCCAAACAGTAGTGTTTACTATTTTTTTAGATTCACTGTCCTCAAAGAAAATTTTAATTTTAGAATGCTCTAGATTCCCCAGTGCCAAAGCCCGGTTTATTTCGCTTATTCGTCTTTTAATTTCGTTTTCATCATCCAGAACATCTGTTTTTGGGAACATAAGAGTGGTAATGTTTTCTTTTTCAATTGTTGTAAATTCTGCTGTCATAATTCTAAAATTTAATTAATATCCATCGCTTATTGATACCAAATAAAAAAGCCCCTGAAGCCTTTCTTTCACTACAATAACCATGTACATAAATTTAAAAAATATCTTTTTTTAAAATGCCAAATTTTTATTAATTTTCCAACAATACTCTTAAATTATACACAATATACTAGTATTCAGTATTTTTCACTAGAAAAAACTTTAAGGATTCGCTTTTTTTCCTGATTTTTACCAAATAGTCATAAAAATGAACGATCAAATTCAGCATTATTTCCTGAGCAAGGAAGAACCTAACAGAGATTGCTTACTGGCGTTAAGAAGTATCATTCTTAAACAGGATATCCATATTACAGAAACTCAAAAATGGGGAATGCCTTGTTATTGTTACAAAAAAAAGATTTTTTGCTATTTATGGACCGATAAAAAAACAACGGAACCTTATTTATTATTAGTCGAAGGAAAACATCTTGATTTTCCTGAATTAGAAGAGGGACAACGCAGCCGAATGAAGATTTTCAGAGTTAACCCGCACCAGGATTTACCTATAGAAAGGATTGAAAATATTTTACAAAAAGCATTGGATTTATATAAAACCGGAATTATAAAATTGAAGGAGTAATCGATTTTTAACTAAGAAGAAACATCCCTTTTATAAGTACAACCAAGGCAGTAAGAAGGAAGCCATAACTAATAATACCAATG
This sequence comes from Flavobacterium flevense, assembly GCF_900142775.1. Classification (GTDB taxonomy): domain Bacteria; phylum Bacteroidota; class Bacteroidia; order Flavobacteriales; family Flavobacteriaceae; genus Flavobacterium; species Flavobacterium flevense. Next base: position 89,340 of record NZ_FRCC01000006.1, on the reverse strand, counting down.
AAAGAATACTTCCTATGATCAAAAAATGCTTGAATTTATATATTCCTAAACCATAGATAATAGCATTAGTCTGATATCCCATTGGGGTATAAAAACTAAAATTAGCCCCAAACATCACGGCATACAATAAAGGTTTTGGATCCATATTTAATTTACTTGCAATGGCTATAACAATGGGTGCGATGATGATTGCGGTTGCATTATTAGACACAAAACCACTCATCAACATCGTAAAAGCAAAAATAATAGATATAATTACCGAAGCTGGAACCGACTTTAAAACGATATACAAATAATTAGCTATAAACATATCCGTACCGGTATTGTGCATGGCAATCCCTAAAGGTATCATTCCGGCTAATAGAAAAATTACCTGCCAGTTAATGCCGGTATAAGCATCTTTGAGCTGGATACATCCGGAAAACAAACACAAAGCAACCCCAAGAAGACAGCTTTTAAGAATAGAGAAAGTATTGGTTGCCGAAAGAACAATTACCAGTACAATAGCAGCAAACGAAATTACTTTTTTATAGGTTGGAATCCGGGGATTAGTTATGACAGTATTGGCAAAAAGCAAATTATCATTATTGGCAATTTTTTGAATCTCAGGCAAACTCCCTGTCAGCAAAACCCGATTTCCCGGAATAATAAACTTTTTAGAAAATATCTTTTTGAAATAATTGTCGTGATGCGAGTCCTTTTTATCACTGCTGATTCCTTTTACATACACATTATCCGGCAGTGTATCATTGAATTCTTCGATAGACATATTAATAAAGCGTGAATTGGGCAAGATAATAACCTCATGGTATTCATTTGTAAAATGTTCTTCTATTAAATCCTGATCGACACCCAAAATATTCAATCCAAGACTTTCTGTTCGCGCCGTTAGATCTTCTAAAGTTAAATCCAGCCAGAGAATATCATTCTCCTGCAAGACTTCTGATTTTAAATCGTTTTTTAAATGACGTTTTCCACGTTGCACTTTAATTAACCGAATATCATTTTCATCCCATATTTCCGTTTCAGAAGCTTTTTTCCCTATTAAACTCGAACCCGATTTTATTTTTACAGCAGTGATGTAACCAAATTTATTATGAATATCAATCTTTTCTACTTCGGGTGTTTTAGGTAAAAATTTGTTTGCCAAAATATAAATAACAGGAATCGAAACCAATAAAAAAGAGATTCCTGCAACTGAAAACTCAAAAAAATCAAAACGTCCTATACCACTTCTCCTTGAAATATCTGAAACAATCAGGTTAGTACTGGTTCCCATCAAAGTACAACTTCCGCCTAAAATTCCGGCAAACGAAACAGGTAACAAAACCTTAGCCCGATCTAATTTTCCTAACTTGTCGAGTTCATTTATTAATTTGATAAAAATAATTACTACAGCTGTTGTAGCTATAAATCCGGAGAAAAAACCAACAGTAATCATTAATAAAGGTAAAAATATCCAAATGGGCAATTTTACTATCGGGATGATTTTTTGAGCCATTAAAGAAACAACACCGTTCTTTTCCAGACTAATAGCAATAATCATCAAACATAAAATGGTTAATACTGCGTTATCCGAAAAACCTGAGATAGCTTCTTCCGGTGTAACAATACCGGTTATCAACAAGCTCGTTAATATAAAAAAAGCTGTTTTGTCCACCGTGAATTTCTCACTTATAAACAAAGCGAATGCTATAAGCAAAATCCCAATTACAACGGCTATAGTGAATGTCATGACTTTTATATTTAGAAAATTAAAAGTATCTCTTATTCGTTCTTTTAAAGTTATATAATTTTTTACAAATCTTATATTTAAAATTTAAAATATTGTAATTTTTATAATGCCAAAGCGCTATTTAGGATATAATTTGGCAAATAGTTAAAAAGCTCCCAAAATCCCGGAATAGTTAATCTGCCTTTTTGTTTGTTTTTATCTTTGCACACCTTACACTAGTTTGTAAATCAATATTGAACCATGAAATTTAAAATAGATACGTTTCTCCTTTCCATAATTACAATTGTGATTGCCGCTTATTTTTTTCCACAATGGGGAGGAAAATCCAGTCCGTTGCCCTTGGAAAACATAGGAAGTGTTGGTGTTTCTCTAATCTTTTTTTTCTATGGACTCAAACTCAGTCCCGAAAAAATAAAAACCGGATTAAAAAACTGGAAATTACACGCAGTAATACAAACCTGTACTTTTTTATTATTTCCTGTTATCGTATTGTGTTTTTATCCGTTATTACAAACTGAAAATGACAGGAACATCTGGATTGCTTTTTTATTTCTGGCCTCCTTACCATCCACCGTTTCCTCATCGGTTGTTATGGTTTCCATCGGCAAAGGAAATATTCCCGCAGCAATATTTAACGCCAGTATTTCTGGTTTAATCGGAATTGTAGTTACGCCACTCTGGCTGGGTCTTTTTTTGAATAATACGACTACTAGTTATGATTTAGGAGAAATTTACAGCAAATTGATTATTGAAGTGGTAGTTCCCGTAGTTTTAGGGCTGTTATTGCATCCTTATTGGGGTTCTTTTGCCCAAAAGTATAATAACTACCTGACCTTATTTGACAAATCCATCATTCTGTTAATTATCTACAAAAGCTTTTGCAGTTCCTTTGAAGAAAATGTATTCAGCGGAATAAATACTTTTGAATTCATGCTGATTGCTGCTGCAATTTTCGGATTGTTTTATGTCGTTTATTTCGGAATCGGTTTTGTGAGTACTAAACTAGGATTTAGTATCGAAGATAAAATTACAGCCCAGTTTTGTGGTACTAAAAAATCATTAGTCCACGGAACCGTTTTTGCTAAAATATTATTCCCTAACCCAAGTGCAATGGGAATAATTCTATTACCCATTATGCTTTTTCATGCTTTACAAATTTTTATTATTAGTTTTATAGCTACTCATGCTGCTAATCGAAAAGAGAAAAATCCGGTTTATTTATACACCAAATAACTCCTTGTTTTTCAAAAAAACTAAAAGCAAAATCAATTGTATTATTTCTTAACTTTATAAGTACAAAACATTTGTTTAACTTTTAATTTTTGCACTCATATATATCGTTCAAGAAATTTTTTATCTAAAATTTGTACTTCAAAAAGAAGCCAAAGTTTTGATGAGACCACCGATATAATCGAAGAAAGCTACCAACTGATTTTTAAATCGTCTTATGCCACACTTGCCGATTTTGGATTATAACAAGTTTAAAACAACTTAACATTGGAAAATTTAGCCTTATTTATTCTATTAGCACTATTGGCAGAAATCCTGGGTACTGTGGGCGGATTTGGCTCTTCGCTGTTTTTTGTTCCTATTGCCGGTTATTTTTTAGATTTTCATTCGGTATTAGGAATCACAGCCTTGTTTCATGTATCGAGTAATATTAGTAAAATTGCTTTTTTCAGAAAAGGATTTGATAAAGAACTGCTTATTTTCATAGGAATACCGGCAGTAATCTTTGTAATTACCGGCGCTTTTATTAGCCGGTTTATTAATCCCAAAATACTCGAAACAGCACTGGCAATCTTCCTGATTGGGACTAGTTTAGTTTTTTTATTTTTCAAAAACCTGAGCATCAAACCCACTACAACAAATTCAATTTTAGGTGGTACTTTCTCAGGATTAATTGCGGGTTTGCTAGGTACAGGAGGTGCCATTCGTGGAATGACTCTGGCAGCTTATAATCTTAAAATGGAAGTTTTTATTGCCACTTCTGCCATAATTGATTTAGCCATTGATTCCAGCAGAAGCATTGTTTACAGCTACAATGGCTATGTTCATAAACATGATTTGTATCTTATTCCTATCCTTCTTCTGGTGAGTATTGCAGGCACTTTTATTGGAAAAAAAATATTAGAACGCATCTCGGAAACACAATTCAAATCGATTGTGCTGATTTTAATTTTAATTACAGGAATTGTAACGCTTTCTAAAGTACTATTCAACTAAAAAAAGACACGAATTGCACCAATTTTTTATCTGTCTTTGGCAGATTTGTGTTCATTGATGTAATTCATGTCTAATCTTCAAAACTCTCCCACTTGTTGATAGTAGTCTTCAATTTTCAACTGATTTTGTTTCGAATTATTTAATTTATGTCAGTCACAGACTGACAAACACATCCTCAAAGTCGGAGACTTGGCGGAGCGGGATTTCGATTTTCAACTGATTTTGTTTCGAATTGTTTAATTTATGTCAGTCACAGACTGACAAACACATCCTCAAAGTCAGAGACTTGGCGGAGCGGGTATTTCTAAAACATAAGGATTAAGAAACAGCCTCTTCTTCCTCTTCAGTTACAAATTCCATGTGGTCTTCTGTTTCTGAAACAATTTCCGGTTTTGAAGCCTTAAGTGCATTGAACTTTTCTAATTGCTCTAATTCATCTTCATCTCCGCTGAAATAAGGAAAAACATCCATAATAGGCGATTCGGAAATTGCAGGAATAGTATAATCGCCCATAGTGCCTTTCATGGTGGAAACTGTATTATCATACGCTTCTTTTACATCATTAGCCTGCACTAAAAAATACATATTAGTCTTGCGTTCCTTACCGCTTTCTTCATCATAAGCCAGCAGAGAAATCTTCGATTTAAACCAGCGATCCGCATTTTCAAAAGGATGAATCTCAGCATAATTAGCCACTTTAATATTGGTAATTTTGAATTCTTCACTAATATACGCCTTCATTTCTTCATTAATTCTGCTTTCGGCTTCTGTGAAAGATATCGCATCAATTAAATAAGGTTCTGTAGTTACTTTTTGATTTCCTGTTTCGTCAGTTTTTCTATATTTTACTTTGCATTCGTACCAAATTGCGCTCATAATTTTCTTTTTTTAAGGATGCCAAAGATAACTGGCAGAGCAAAAATAAACACCAAAATATCAAAATAGATATTCACAATTTTGAATTAAAAAACTATACTCCTCATTACAAGAGATTTAAGTTTTTACATGCTTAATTTCTGCAATCTATAAGGACTTAAGGTCTTTTCTATAATGAAACTACTGCTAATTTTCAATGTTAATATTACGTTAAACAAAAATTAAACAGCTGTTTAAATTAAACAGTTGTTTAATTTTGTACTGTAATTTAAAATATATCTAAGGTGAAAACTGATTTTAATGAAAAACAAGTCCAAATTCTTCTGATAGCGGAAGCGTTATTTGCCGAAAATGGATTTGAGGGAACTTCGATACGAACAATTGCTAAAAAAGCCGAAATTAATATTGCCATGGTATCTTATTACTTTGGTTCCAAAGACAAACTTTTAGAAGCTTTGATACTTTACCGTACTTCTGATTTAAAGATTCAAATAGAAAACTTATCGGTTGAGAATTTAGATCCTGTCGAAAAAATTGACAAATTAATCGAGTTATATATCAATCGCATTCGATGCAATAAAGGAATTTACAGAATCCTGCATTTCGAATTTTCTTCGGAAGACAGAGAGACCAAAATGAAAGTCTTAAACGAAGTTCGGACTCGAAATTTAAAATCACTCGAAACCATAATTCATGAAGGTCAGGCAAAAGGAATTTTTAGAAAAGAAGTGATTATTCCGTTGATTCCTCCAACGATTATGGGTACTTTTTTCCATTTCTACATGAACAAAGAATATTTTAAAAAACTGTTGACTCTGGAAACAGACGAAGCATTCGAAAATTACATACAAACAAAACTTAAAACGCACATTCAACAAACAATAAAAGCACTTCTACTATATGAAAGCTAATCATTTACTACTCTTTGGGTTTTTATTTTTAGGAATATCAACCGCAGAAGCACAGGAAAAAAAGAGTTTAACACTCGACGAAGCCATTCATCTGGCGTGGGAGAAAAGCAATGAAGTAAATTTAGCCAATGCCAAAGTAACGACTAAGAAATACGAATTGCAATCGGTAAAAAACAATCGTTATCCTGATTTAAAAGCTTCGGCACAATACCAGCGTTTGACCAAAGCCTCTATTGACCTGAAAAATAATAGCAGTGATGAAAGTGGTTCAGACAATAAAGCACCTAATGTAGACCAACTGGTTTTAGGACAAATTAATGCTACCCTACCTATTTTCTCCGGTTTTAAATTACAAAACAGCATTAAAGTTTCGGATAATTTGTATAAGGCTGAAGCTGCTAATGCAATGCAAACCAAGGAAGAAACCGCCATGGAAGTAATTAATTATTATGTAGCATTGTATAAAGCACAAAAAACCGTTGAATTATTAAACGAAAATTACAAAAGTGCGGAACAGCGTGTGAAGGATTTTACCGAGTTAGAAAAAAATGAAATTGTCCCTAAAAACGATTTGCTTAAAACCCAATTACAGCTTTCTAAAGTGCAACTTTCACTGGATCAGGCTAAAAGTGATTTAAATGTTACAAATTACAAACTAGCAAGTCTTTTAAAACTGAATCCTGAAATAGAAATTGACATTCAGGAAAGTGATTTGGCAGCTTTTGAACGCAACAATATCCCAACAGATGAAAATCCTGCATTAGAAAATCGTAAAGATTTAGAGGCGCTTCGTTTTCAGGAAAAAGCAAGTCTTGAAAACATAAAAGTAGCGCGAAGTGGCTACTACCCCTCTCTGTCACTTATTGCAGGATACACCACATTAGATCTAAAAAACGTAGTAACGGTTCAAAATGCGATGAATTTCGGAATTGGATTGTCTTATAATATCAGTGATATTTTTAAAAACGGCACTGAGGTAAAAGTAGCCAAAAGCAAAGCAGCTGAAGTTCAGAATTCAGAAATGATGCTTACCGATTATATCAAAATTCAGGTGCAACAAGCATTAGAAGATTATGATTTAGCTGTAAAACAAAACGCAGTTTACTCTGAGGCGGTAGAACAAGCAACTGAAAATTACCGAATTTTAAAAGACAAATACGACAATGGCTTATCTGACACTAATGATTTACTGGAAGCCGATGTAGAACAACTGAGTGCTACTATTAATAAGGCTGTAGCCAAAGCCAATGTGATTCAAAAATATTACAGCGTACTGGCTGTAACAGGACAATTAACCCAAACTTTCAACCTTTCTAAAATATAATCGATACCTAAAATGGAAAAGAAAAAAACAAACAAAAAATTTATCGTTATAATAGGTTCTTTAATTCTATTAGGCGTCATATATGGTTCTTACAAATACATTCACTCCCTTTCTCATGAAGAAACAGACGATGCACAAGTAGAAAAATACATGAATCCTATTATTCCCAGAGTTTCAGGATATGTAAGTAAGGTGTACATAAAAGACAATGATTATGTTAAAAAAGGAGATACTTTATTTACTATTGATAAAAAAGATTATCAGTTAAAAATTGATGAAGCTACAGCAACATTGGCAGCAGCCGAAGGAAATTTTGAAGTATCTAAAGCAGATATTGGCAGTATTCTGGCCAGTGTATCCGTATCGGATGCTAATGTAAAATCGGCAACAGGAAATATTGAGTCGGCAAAAATTAAGTTGGGTTTAGCTACAAATGATTTTAACCGTTACAGCAATTTGTATAAAAATCATACGATTACTAAACAGCAATACGAACAGGCTCTGGCAGCCAAACAGGAAGCTGAAAATCAGGTTCGTATTTTACAACAACAACAAAGAGCAACTGCTTTTCAAAAATCGGTTACTCAGGCTAAATCTTTAGTTTCAGACAAGCAAATTGATGTTGCTTCTGCAAATATTAAAAAAGCACAGGCTTTATTAGAATCGGCTAAATTAAATTTAAGCTATACGGTTATCACAGCAGCCATTGACGGTCAGGTTTCTAAAATTGATATTCAGCCGGGACAATTGGTTCAACCGGGACAATCCTTGTTTTATATTATCAATAACAATGAAGCCTGGGTAATTGCCAACTTTAAGGAAACGCAATTGAACAAAATGGTAGCGGGTCAAAAAGTAGCTTTAAAAGTAGATGCTTATCCTGATTATGAATTTACAGGAACAGTCACTTCCTTTTCTCCGGCAACAGGTTCTCGTTTTTCTATTTTGCCTCCGGATAATGCTACCGGAAACTTTGTAAAAACCATTCAGCGTTTGCCTGTAAAAATCAGTATTGATCCAAGCAACGACATCGAAAAAGTAAAACTATTGCGTCCGGGAATGAACGTAGATGTTGATGTGCATTTAAAATAAATATAAAAGCTAATTTAATTAAAATCAAATCATTGTTATTTCTGGATTTGGTATGTCCTTAGCTTTCGCAGTCGAGTGTCAAATGTTTGAAGAATGCGTAAAAAGAAAAGTTGTTTGAGCGATAGCGAGTTCTTTTCTTTTAGCATTCGAAAACTAATTTGACCGACGAGGAAGCGTAAGACTTGATTTTTTTGTTTCTTTTTTGATCAAGCAAAAAAGAAAAATTAAAATAAAAACGGGTTTCATCCCGATAGCTATCGGGACATTTTGCTTCATTTCATTATGCAAAATACTGGAATTTAAGGTTTGATAATAACGAGATTAGACTAAAATAATAAAGAATAAATGGTACTAGCAGATGACGATTTAGTAGAATATGGCTTTAGAAGAGTAATCATAACAATTACAGCAGTACTTTGTGCTTTGCTCGAAATTGTAGATACCACTATTGTCAATGTGGCTTTGACTAATATGAGGGGAAGTCTGGGAGCCACTTTAACAGATGTTGCATGGGTAATTACTGCTTATGCGATTGCCAATGTTATTGTAATCCCCATGACAAGCTGGCTTTCGCAACAATTTGGAAGACGAAATTATTTTGCTGTTTCAATCATTATATTTACAGTTGCTTCTTTCTTATGCGGAAATGCAACGAATATTTGGGAACTAGTAGCTTTCCGGTTTGTACAGGGTTTAGGAGGTGGCGCTTTATTAGTAACCGCACAAACCATTATCACCGAAAGTTATCCCATCGCTAAACGTGGAATGGCACAGGCAATTTACGGAATGGGTGTGATTGTGGGTCCTACTCTGGGTCCGCCTTTAGGAGGTTATTTGGTAGATAATTTTTCATGGCCTTATATTTTTTACATCAATATTCCATTGGGAATTATTGCTACACTATTGACACTTACCTTTGTAAGAAGTCCTAAATATGGCGAAAAATTAAAATCAAATCAGGTCGATTGGTATGGAATCATTTTGTTAGCTACTTTCATTGGTTCGTTACAATTTGTATTGGAACACGGACAACAAGACGATTGGTTTAATAATGGTTTAATTGTAACCCTGAGTATTGTTTCTTTATTTGGATTGCTCCTCTTTATCTGGAGACAATTAGTGTACAAATATCCAATTGTGAATTTAAGCGTATTAAAAGACAGCAACCTGAGAATAGGTACTATTTTGAGTTTCATCATGGGTTTTGGACTCTATGGTTCCACATTGATTATCCCTATTTACACGCAATCCATTTTAGGCTGGACTGCTACTGATGCCGGTTTACTCTTAATTCCGGGATCGATTACAACGGCTATTATGATGCCTTTTGTGGGTAAAATGATTCAAAGAGGTGTTCCGCAGGGATATATGGTAGCAGTAGGTTTTCTGGTATTCTTTATTTTCACGCTGTTAATGTACTTTAATATGACTCCTGACACGGGTGTAGAACACATGTACTGGCCCTTAATTTTAAGAGGAGTTGGATTAGGATTACTTTTTGTACCTATTACCACATTATCACTTTCAACATTAAAAGGAAAAAATATTGGTGAAGGAGCTGCTTTTACCGGAATGATGCGACAATTAGGAGGTTCTTTTGGGATTGCAATTATTACCACATTTATCACCCGATTGACACAAACACATCGTGTAAATCTTGTTGCTAATCTGGACGGAAGCAATTATGCTGTACAAGAACGACTGGATCAGTTACAAAAAGGTTTTATGGCTAAAGGCTATTCGATCAACGAATCCCTTAAAAAAGCTTATGAGGTACTTGACTTTTCGGTTATCAAACAAAGTACCGTACTGGCTTACATGGATATTTTCCTGTATCTGGGCTTGCTCTTTTTATGCTGTATTCCTATTATTTTATTTATCAAAAAAGGAAATAACAAAATCAATCCTGCTGATGCGATGCATTAATTTTAGATTGCAGAATTTAGAAATGCCGCCTTGTTTTTCAAAACGAGACGGCATTTTTGTTTATTTATATCTTTCCTGATTTCTAAACTTATAAGCTCTATAACATTTATAGCCACTAATTTTTTTAAAAACTTATATGACTTATATGGTAAAAAAATCAGATAAAAATTATCGGGTAAAAACCAAATGATTTCCTTTGGACAAATTAGCATCAAACTGATAGCCTTCATAATTAAATCCTTTTAAATCATCAATCGTTTCGGCATTGGTATCAATAATATAACGCACCATTATTCCTCTGGCTTTTTTAGCAAAAAAACTAATCATTTTCAGTTTTCCATCTTTATAATCTTTAAAATCAGGAGTGATTACAGGAACTTTCAACGCTTTCACATCTATTGCCGAAAAATATTCATTACTGGCTAAATTGATAAACAACTCGTCTTTTTTTAGTTCTTTATTAAGCGAATGTGTCAATGTCGTTTTCCAAAAATCATACAGATTTTTTTGTTCACCCACAGGCAGTTTTGTTCCCATTTCTAATCGGTAAGCCTGCATTAAATCCAAAGGTTTTAAAATTCCATATAAGCCGGACAGAATTCTTAATTTGTCCTGAAGAATCTCTAATTTTTCCACTGGAATCGTGTAAGCATCTAAACCAGTGTAAACATCGCCGTCGAAAGTATAAACAGCCGGACGCGCATTTTCAGGTGTAAAAGGTGTTTTCCACTCTTTATTACGTTGCCAATTTAAATCGGCTAATTTATCCGAAATAGACATTAAATCAGATAAATCTTTTGGCGATTGCTGTTTTAAAACTTTATGAATTTGTCTGGATTCTTTCAAAAACGAAGGTTGGCTAAATTGTGCTGTAGGCAATTCTGTTTCTAAATTTAAAGATTTTGCAGGTGATAGTACGATTTTCATAAAGTAGTGTTAGCATTTTTTCTTATCATTCCCAAAAATACTACATGAACAGCAATTATCAGACAGATTGTAATAGTTTTAATCTAATTCGATATAAAAAGCTTCTATAAACCTATAAGCTACTTATTTAAAAGCTTTTAAAATTTTATTATTGCACCTTTTTAAAAACTTTTTTAGATTCTGCTTAGCAAATTGATAAAAAAAGCAAAGCCTATTTTTCATTTTACTATTTTACATCAGCTGAAACATCTTAATATTATGATTTTAACAGCTTGATTTTACTACATATTTCGTTATTTTTGCATATCACTACATTTTTAATAAATATAGAAGCCAATTGAATCATTTCTTTAACTAAATGATAAAATAACAGCAAAATTTAAGAAACCCAAATATTTCTTGCATCAAGAGAAAACAAAACAACAACACATGAAAAAAACAATTAAACGCCTTTACAAATCAGAGCTTTTTACCGAATTTTTTGATAATGAAAAATCAAGTGGACTTGTTTTAATTGGCTGTACAATAATTTCATTACTTCTGGCAAATTCTATTTTTTCAGATCAATATCTTCATACCTGGCACATGAAAGTGGGTAGCCAAAGTCTGGAATACTGGATTAATGATGGTTTAATGACTATTTTCTTTTTATTGATCGGATTAGAATTAGAACGCGAAATTTATTTGGGAGAATTATCGAATATTAAGGAAGCTTTATTGCCTATTTTTGCCGCTTTAGGAGGAATGCTGGTTCCTGCGGGATTGTATTTATTACTCAATTACGGGACATTGGCACAATCAGGAGCAGGAATTCCCATGGCCACTGATATTGCTTTTGCTTTAGGAGTCCTTTCTTTACTGGGTAATCGTGTTCCGTTATCTTTAAAAGTTTTTTTAACAGCTCTTGCCGTTATTGATGATTTAGGAGCTATTCTTGTAATTGCAGTTTTTTATACTAAAACCATTTTATGGATGAATTTAGCCATTGCATTAGGGATTTTATTGTTTTTATTCATCCTTAACAGAATGAAAATAAAAAACTTAATTCCATACCTTGTTGGCGGTGTAATCATGTGGTATTTTATGCTTAATTCCGGAATTCATGCTACGATTACGGGTGTATTAATCGCTTTTGTTATTCCTTTTGGTGATGGAACTAAAAAATCTGTTTCTTATAAATTACAGCATTTTTTACACAAACCGGTTGCTTTTATTATTTTACCGCTCTTTGCATTAGCTAATACGGCAATTGTTTTAGGATCAGATATTGTATCTACTTTAAGTTTGCATTACAGCATGGGAATTATGCTGGGACTTATTGTTGGAAAGCCGTTAGGTATTGCCATATTTAGCTTTTTAGCGGTTTCAATTGGTCTTTGCAAACTGCCGGGTGATTTAAACTGGAAAACAATTATTAGTGTTGGATTTCTGGGAGGTATTGGGTTTACAATGTCAATTTTTGTTACTTTATTAGCTTTTGACGATCATCATATAATAAATAATGCTAAATTTATAATTCTGCTGTCTTCTTTAACAGCAGGTTGTATTGGTTTTATTTTATTAAAATATAATTTAAAGAAAAGCAATGAAATTACTAATTAGAAAGCTCTTTGATTATATAAATCTTACCAAAGGTGAAGATGATAAATCTAAAGTTTTAGATAATGTAAAAGTCAACATTTCGTTCAGAGGAGCCAATTTATGGATTTTAGCCTGTGCTATTGCCGTAGCATCGATTGGATTAAATGTCAATTCGACTGCTGTAATAATTGGAGCCATGCTTATTTCTCCTTTAATGGGGCCCATTGTAGGAGCCGGTTTCGGACTAGGCACTTATGATTTTGAACTCCTTAAAAGATCCCTGAAAAACCTATTAGTAGCTACTATTGCCGGGCTGGTCGTTTCTACTATTTATTTTTACATCAGTCCGTTTAAGGAAGCACAACCCGAACTTTTATCCCGTACCTCGCCCAATATCTATGATATTCTGATTGCTTTTTTTGGTGGTCTCGTAGGAGTAATTGCAATAACCCGGGTAGAAAAAGGAAATCCCATTCCGGGAGTTGCCATCGCTACCGCTTTAATGCCTCCTCTTTGTACTGCCGGATACGGATTAGCAACCGGAAGTTTCAAATTCTTTTTTGGAGCCATGTATCTGTACTCTATCAACTGTATATTTATTTGTATTTCCACTTTTTTAATTGTTAAATACCTGGATTATCCCATCAAAAAACAATTGGATGAAAAAATTCAAAAAAAGGTAAAATACTATATCAGTACCGTGATAACTATTGTGCTGTTGCCAAGTATTTATTTTGCGTATCAACTATTCGAAGAAAAAAAATACCAACAGCAAATTGATGTTTTTACTGAAAAAGAATTTAACAATAAAGGCATTACTATTATATACAAAAAAACGCAGTTTAACAAAAGTCCAAAAATTCTGGAATTGGGTTTTTTATCCAAACGTTTTAGCGATGCTGAAATAAAAGAACTTAATCGGAGTTTGAAGGACTATGAATTAAACAACACCAAATTAGTCATAAAACAGGACACAACTGATTTAAAAAGCGATATTTTAAATGAAATCAATTTCAACAAATCAGTTTTAAGTCAAAAAGATGTAACTATTCTGAATTTAAAAAAACAGATAGCGCAGAATCATTTTGACAATAATAATCTCCTTGCTGAAATGAAAATTTTGTTTCCGGACATACAAAATATTTCGATTTCAAATCATACTTTTAATGAAAAAACGGATAGTATTAAAACCGTTCCTGTCCTTATCTATAAAAGTAAAAATGAATTTGGAAAACCGGAACTGGATAAACTATCGCAATGGTTAAAGCAACGTTTGTCTAAAAAAGAAATTGAACTATACCGCCAAAAATAATATCTTTATCCGTCTAAAATAAAGATAAAATGGATTTATTCAGTCCCGAATACGACCCCAATACAAACCTTCTGCCCCGAGATGGTAAGGTGTTGTATTATGGCAAAATAATGGATTATTCAAAAGCTGAATTCTACTATAACCGTTTATTAGAAACTATTGAATGGAAAAATGATGAAGCCGTTATTTTTGGAAAACTGATTATTACCAAAAGAAAAGTGGCCTGGTATGGAGATAAAAATTTCAAATACAGCTATTCGAATGTTACTAAAGAGGCGCTTTTATGGACAACTGAACTGCTGGAGTTAAAATCATTAACAGAACAAATAACAGGCGAAACCTATAATTCCTGCTTGCTCAACTTATATCATGACGGCAATGAAGGCATGGCTTGGCATAGTGATGGCGAAAAAGATTTAAAAAAGAACGGAGCTATAGCTTCTTTAAGTTTTGGTGCTCAAAGAAAATTTGCATTCAAACACAAAACGACTAAAGAAACCGTATCCCTAATGCTGGAACAAGGAAGCCTTTTAGTCATGAAAGACGAAACCCAAACCCACTGGTTACACCGTCTTCCTCCTTCTAAAAAGATAATTAAACCCCGAATCAACCTGACTTTCAGGAGTATTGTTACTAAATAAATCAGCAATTTATAGGTTCTATCATTGCATGCCCAAACGACAATAATCTAAAAAATTAGATCCTATTTTCTTAAAAACCAATACTTTATTTAACTAAAAAAACTATAAATAAGGGAATTATTTTGATTTTCGACAGACCTTTACTATCTTTCCAATCGATTTAACCAATTATAAAACCCTTAAACATTTTAAAAATGTTAGAAGAAACGAATGATAACCTGTCACCATCAGAAACAAAGACAGACGGAAACTTAGCCACTGATACTCAAGCTGTAACTAAACCTGAAATGGCTGAAAACGAAACTCCTACTGATGCGGAGGAAGCTGATTCATTAGCTAAAAAACAGCAGGCATTGAATGAAATTGAAGCTTCAAATGCGGAAGAACATGAAGACGAGACTTTAAAAGCCCGTCATGAAATTCCTATGCAAGATTATGATACTTTATCAATGGAAGTATTAACAGATGAACTGCAAAAGCTGGTTACTAATGAAAAAGTAATGTCTATCAGGGATCATGTAGAGGAAATTAAAAAAGCTTTTTTGTCAAAATACAATCATTTTATTGAAGAGAAAAAAGAAGAATTCCTAGCTGAAAATCCTGAAAGTACCGAAGAATTTCAATACCATCTTCCTTTAAAAACTAAATTTGATCAGTTTTATACTTTATACAAAGACAATAAAAACATCCATTTTAAAAGTCTGGAGAGTAATTTAAAAAATAACCTGGAAACGCGATTAGCTATTGTTGAAGAACTAAAAGAGTTGATTAATCCTAATGAAAATATCAAGGATACACTAAAGCATTTTAACGAATTAAGAGAACGCTGGAAAAATGCAGGTCCGATTCCTAAGGATAAATACAATCATGTCTGGAATAATTATCATTTTCATATCGAGAATTTTTATGATTATTTACATTTAGACAGAGAAGCCAGAGATCTTGATTTTAAGCACAATTTAGAGCTTAAACAAAAAATTATAGCCCGTGTGGAAGAATTGCTTCAGGAGCAGGATATCAATAAAGCATTTAGAGAATTACAGGATTTACACCGCATCTGGAAAGAAGACATAGGTCCTGTTTCCAGAGAACATCGTGATGAAATATGGAATCAGTTTAGTGATTTAACTAAGAAAATGCATGACAAACGCGAAGTTCTTTTTGAAAAAATGAGAGGAACAGAGCAGGAAAATCTGGAAAAAAAGAATGCCATAATTGCTCAAATTGAAGAATTAGGCACGATAAAAGTAAACGCACACTCCCAATGGTTAGTGCAAATTGAAAAAGTAGAAGCCCTTAGAAATGCTTTTTTCTCTACCGGAAAAGTGCCTTCGGAAGTAAACGAAGCAACCTGGGCTGCATTTAAAACTGCGGTTAGAAATTTCAATTCTTTTAAAAACTCTTTTTATAAAGACATTAAAAAGGAGCAAAATGAGAATCTGAACAAGAAGAATGCATTGGTTGCTAAAGCCAATGAATTAAAAGAAAGCGACGATTTTTCAGCAACCACTCCAATCATGAAACAAATTCAGGAAGATTGGAAAAAAATAGGTCACGTTCCCCGAAAATATTCTGACAAAGTCTGGGCTGAATTTAAAGAGGCCTGTAATCATTACTTTAATCGCTTAAAAGAGCAAAGAAGTGAGCACAACGCCGAAGAAATGGAAGCCTTTGATAAAAAGAAAGAATATCTGGAAAGCATTAAAGAATTTCAATTAACCGGAGACCACAAAACCGATTTAGATGCTATAAAACTGCATATTGAAAACTGGAAAAATCTGGGAAGAGTTCCTTATACAAGAAGACATATAGAAGGAAAATTCAATAAAATATTAGATGCTCTTTTTGACAAACTAAGTTTGAGTAAAAAAGATTCTGATATGATGCGTTTTACCAATAAAATAGAAAATCTTTCGGAAAATAATGATAACAGGAAATTAGAAAACGAAAAGATTTTTATTATCCGTAAAATTGAAGAAGTACAAAATGAAATTTTCCAGTTAGAGAATAACATCCAGTTTTTTACGAATACTAAAAATGCCAAAAAAGAAAATTCTATTGTTTTAGAAGTTCGAAAAAACATTGCTATTCACAAAGAAAGCCTCGATACCTGGAAAGAAAAACTAAAACAACTTAGAAGCCTCAATCAGGAATAGTCCAAAAGTTAGAAGTGGGAAGTTAGAAGCAGTCAAATATTATGTAAAAAAACAAGGCGACTTTCAAAACTGAAAATCGCCTTGTTTTATCAAGTTTCTTTTTTTTAAACTTCCCTCTTCAAACTTCCCTCTTCAAACTTCCCTCTTCTAACTTCTAACTTCTAACTTCTAACTTCCCTCTTCCCCCGTTTCCCTCTTTCATGATAATTGTCATTTTTATTTATTCTAAAGCACATTACTTTTGAATTATAAAAATACATGCCATGAACAATTCATTGATTCAAAAATACAATGTGCCTGGTCCCCGTTACACCAGCTACCCCACTGTTCCTTACTGGAATGAAGCTGATTTTACTTATCAGGACTGGATTACTACTTTTAAAAAATCATTTTCGGAGAGCAATGCTCAAGAAGGAATCAGCCTATACATTCATCTTCCTTTTTGCGAAAGTCTGTGTACTTTTTGCGGTTGCAACAAGCGTATTACTAAAAACCACAGCGTAGAATCGCCGTACATTCAGGCGGTTTTAAAAGAATGGCGTCTTTATAGTAATCTTCTGAATGAAAAACCTATTATCAAAGAGATTCATCTGGGTGGCGGAACACCCACTTTTTTTTCGACAAAAAACCTGGAAGATTTAATCAACGGTATTTTTGCTTATGCCACTAAAGCTCCGGATTATGAATTCAGTTTTGAAGGACATCCCAATAATACTACGTATCAGCATTTACAAAAATTGTACGATTTAGGTTTTAGAAGAGTCAGTTTTGGTGTTCAGGATTATTCTGAAAAAGTACAAAAAGCCATTCATCGCGAACAGGCTTTTCACAATGTGGCCAAAGTTACTTTCTGGGCCAGAGAAATAGGTTATACCTCTATAGGGCACGATATTATTTTTGGACTGCCTTTTCAGAAAACCGAAGATGTTGTAGATACTATCGAAAAAACAAAATCATTACAACCCGACCGACTGGCTTTTTACAGCTATGCTCATGTGCCGTGGATAAAAGGAAATGGGCAACGCGGTTTTAAAGATGAAGACATTCCAAAAGATCAGGAAAAAAGAATTTTATATCAGGTAGGTAAAGAATTATTGCTTAAAAATGGCTATCACGAAATAGGAATGGATCATTTTGCATTAGAAACGGATACTTTATATCAGTCTTTCAAAAACGGGCAACTACATCGCAATTTTATGGGTTACAGCTCTTCAAAAACCAAATTAATGATTGGTTTAGGGGTTTCATCTATTAGTGACAGCTGGTATAGTTTTGCACAAAATGAAAAAAATATCGATGATTATTACCAACTTTTAGAATGGGATAAACTCCCTATTTTCAGAGGTCATTTGTTAAGCGATGAAGATTTAGTTATTAGAAAACACATTCTGAATCTCATGTGCCGATTTGAAACCTATTGGGATACAAATACCACTTATTTTAAAGAAGTAAGAGAAATTTTAGGGCAATTGAAAGAAATGCAACAGGACGGAATCCTTATCATCAAAGAAAACGGAATTCAGGTAACCGATAAGGGCAAAGCTTTTGTTAGGAACATCTGCATGGCTTTTGATTTACATTTAAAACGTAAAGCTCCTGAAACCGCTTTGTTTTCTATGACGGTGTAAAATAATGGTAACTTAAATCTAATTAAAAAAACGCAACGAACTCATAAGTACGGAAATTTAACGTACAATTATATTTACTGTACGGATTTTAGACGTACATTTGCATATAAAATAATACAACTATGAGTAGCGTAACAAAAGAGCAGGCACGATTTGATGCAAGACTTCCTAAAGAACAAAAACAGTTCTTTGAAAAAGCTGCGCATTTAGGTGGTTTCAGGAATTTAACAGACTTTATCATCTTAACAGTTGAAGAAAAAGCGAAAGAAATTATTAAGGAAAAAGAACAAGTTATAGCTTCAGAAAGGGATAGTAAAGTTTTTTTTGATGCCATAACTAAATCCAAAAGTCCAAATAAAGCTTTATCTGATGCCTTAAACGATTACAATGCTTTTATTTCTAAATCAAATGATTAAACTTTTAGAAAGCAGGCATAATAAAAAGGATTTTGATTGCGGAAAAGATTTATTGAATAATTATCTTAAAAATCAAGCAGGACAGGATATTAAACGTAAACTTTCCGGTTGTTTTGTTTTATTAGATAATACTAATGTTACTATTTGTGGATATTATACATTATCGAATAACAGTATTCCTCTGAACAGTCTTCCTAATGAAATTCAAAAAAAGCTACCTAAATCCTATACTTCTATTCCTACCACTCTGTTGGGAAGACTAGCTATTGATCTAAAATATCAGGGAAAAGGAATTGGGAAAATTTTATTAATTGATGCCTTAAAAAGAAGCTACGAAATCGCTAAGGAAATTGGTTCTTTTGCAATAATTGTAGATCCAATTGATGAAGCTGCCTCTAAATTCTATAAAAAATATGATTTTATAGACCTCCCGGATAGTGGTAAAATGTTTCTTGCAATTAATACATTAAAACAACTTTTTGAAAACGAATAATAAATATTTTAATTATTGATTACGCGATTTTTTAATTTGTAATATTCTAAACCTCGTTTAAGACTTATTTAAACGAGGTTTATTTTTTAAATCAATCAGCCCGTTGAAGTACTTAATCTACTTTGAAACCACCATCTCCAATAATATTTATAACTTTTAGAAAATCTAAAAGATGTTTGTTAAATTCATGGGGCTGTTCCAAATTAGACACATGACCTGCGTTTTCAATAACTTTTAAAGTGGCTCCGGATATAGCTTTCTTCATTGCTTCTGATTGTGCTAATGGGGTTACACTATCTTCTTTTCCGCAGATAATTAATGTTGGAATAGTTATTTTATCTAAAGTCGAACAAGTTTCTGAACGTTCAGCAATTGTCGCCAGTCCGCGTTGGATAATATGCTCGGGATTAGAAAACACCACGCTTCTTAATTCTTCGACTACTTCTTTTTTATTTGTAAATGAATCTTCGTAAAAAACACTTTTAATAAAGCTTTCATTAAAATCGGTTACTCCGTTAGCTTCTATTTTACTAATGGTTTTATATCGTTTATTTTGACGCTCCAAAAGAATTATTACATCGGATCAAATGGGAACTTTAAAGTTGATGAAATTATTTAATGAATAATACAGTAGTATTGCGATTACTTTTCTCACTTTCAAATTAACCTTTTTTATACAATTCAAAAAAACAGACAGACTTGTTTGTATGTTGTTATTTTTTATCATACATTTGATAAAAAATAAAGATGCTATGAGTTCTCCAAGAGAAAGAATACTAGAACAAGCCGCTATTTTATTCCATCATCAAGGTTATAATAGTACTGGAATAAACCAAATAATAAGTGAAGCAAATGTTGCAAAAGCTAGTTTTTACCAACATTTTAAATCTAAGGATGACTTGTGTATTGAATTTCTAAATAAAAGACATGAATATTGGTTTAGTAAGCTTATAGAATTCACTTCAAAATCTAAAAATCGGAAAGAAAAAATTTTAAGTGCATTTGACTTTATTATACAAATGAATGAAAGGGAAAATTTCAGAGGTTGTAGTTTCTTAAATATTTTATCCGAAATATCAAAAGAACAACAAAACATTCTTAGAGTAATCCAATCACACAAAAATGATTTGAGAATATTCTTTAATCAGTTGGTTAAGGATGAATTATTGGCAACACATATTTACATATTATTTGAAGGCTCTATTATAGAGAGTCAATTGTTCGAGTCAAACGAAATTGTAAACAAATCAATAGCAATAGTAGAAAGTATAACTTAATTAATAACAAAATGGAACAGAAATATCCACTTCCTCCTTTTACGTTGGAAACCGCAAAACAGAAAATTCAAATGGCTGAAGATGCCTGGAATTCACAGAATCCAGAAAAAGTATCATTAGCATATACCATTGACAGCGAATGGCGAAATCGAAGTACTTTTGTCAATGGTAGAGAAGAAATTGTAAAATTCTTAACCGATAAATGGAATAGAGAATTAAATTACAAACTAAAAAAAGAGTATTGGTCACATACCGAAAACAGAATCGCAGTAAGATTTGAATATGAATATCAAACCAAAAATGGAAATTGGTTTAGAGCTTATGGAAATGAAAACTGGGAGTTTGATAAAAATGGCTTGATGAAAAAAAGATATGCAAGTATAAATGACCTTGAAATTAATGAGTCTGACAGATATTTATAAAACGTAAATAAGTATAAATTATATTTATGCAACTTAGAAACTTAAATTCCCATACTTTTACCATAAATCAATATTCTAAACCTCTTTTAAAGCAGTTTAAAAGAGGTTTGTTTTTTACTCAGATGTACAAATCTTAATATCTGAAATTCCTAAAATGACACTAAAAATCGATGTCGTTATCCAGCAACATAAAATTAGAACTTAAAATATTATCTAAAAACTAATTCTAGCAAAATGAAAAATTACATTGTAAAATTTAAAACTGTAAATAAAAGTCCAAAACCAGTATCCGTTAAATTTTCAATTTATTCAGCACTTGGTGGCTTTATGACCATTACAATATTAGCCTTTCTTACTAAAAACCTAGAGTTACCTTTTATTATGGCTCCATTTGGAGCTAGTTGTGTACTGGCCTTTGGTGTGCCCGATAGTCCTTTAGCACAGCCAAGAAATATTATTGGAGGACATTTAATTTCAACATTTATAGGACTTTGTTGCTTTTGGTTATTTGGCAACCAATGGTACGCACTTGCTTTAGGTGTTGGATTAGCAATTGGCATAATGCAACTAACCCAAACAACACATCCTCCAGCAGGGGCAGACCCTTTAGTTGTTATATTAGGGGCTTGTCATTGGGATTTTTTACTAAATCCTGTTTTATCTGGTTCTTTAATTATAACGATTATCGCTTTGTTATTTAACAATATTAGTCCTTACAGAAAATACCCTAAATATTGGCGATAACCACTTTCTTAAACTATAAAGTCCTTTCAATTTTATATCAACACGACAGACTACACAATAATAAACCTCGTTTAAGACTATTTAAACGAGGTTTATTTTTTAAATCAATCAGTCCATTGAAAACATTAATCTACTTTGAAACCACCATCTCCAATGATATTTATAGCTTTTAGAAAATCTGAAAGATGTTTGTTAAATTCATGGGGCTGTTCCAAATTAGACACATGACCTGCGTTTTCAATAACTTTTAAAGTGGCTTCGGATATAGCTTTCTTCATTGCTTCTGATTGTGCTAATGGGGTTACACTATCTTCTTTACCGCAGATAATTAATGTTGGAATACTTATTTTATCTAAAGTCGAACAAGTTTCTGAACGTTCAGCAATTGTCGCCAGTCCGCGTTGGATAATATGCTCGGGATTAGAAAACACCACGCTTCTTAATTCTTCGACTACTTCTTTTTTATTTGTAAATGAATCTTCGTAAAAAACACTTTTAATAAAGCTTTCATTAAAATCGGTTACTCCATTAGCTTCTATTTTACTAATGGTTTTATATCGTTTTTCTTTTGCTTCAGGAGTATCGGCTATGCATTGTGTATCGGCTAAGATCAATGCTTCAAACCGATCAGGAAAACGCTGGTATGCGTTTAAAGTGATGTATCCGCCCATAGACAAACCACAAATAACAGCTTTTTCAATGTTCAACTGATCCATAAATGCTATTAAATCGTCTGCAAATAAATCAATACTTAAAGAAGAATTCTCATCAGTAGATTTACCAAATCCTCTAATATCAAAGGCAATTACCCGATATGCTGATTGTAAAAATTCCAGTTGTCCCTGCCACATCGATTTATCAAAAGGGAAACCATGTATAAATATAACAGGAACATTGCCTTCTCCCAGGTCATCATAAAATAAATCGAAATTATTTATAGGAATTGTTAAATTAAAACCTTTATTTTCTGTTTTCATAGTGTATATTTTTTACTGTTTCTAGTAACTCTTGTAAATTTACATTTGAAAGACTATTAACAACTTATAGAATTTACAATAAGAACTACACAATTCACATTTCATTCAATTTTAGCCATCAAAAAAGCTGTTTCACAATATGCAAAACAGCTTTTAGACTACTTAAAACTAAAATCTCCTAATGACAATCAGGATTAGCCTGTACAAACAGACTCATTGTAGTGGGCGAAATATAAGGAATTCCCAAGCCTAAGCCCCGAAGGATAAACAATACTCCTATTAAAGCCACCACAACAGGAATGGCTTTTTGGATTTTATTTCGTACAGCAACAGACAAAAAAGAATCCATATAAAGCACCGTACTCATCAAAGGAATGGTTCCTAAACCAAATAAAACCATATACAAAACCCCCAGACTGCTACTTTGCATCGCAATAGCACCAAATAAAGCTACATAAACCATTCCGCAAGGCAGGAAACCATTTAATAACCCAATCGTAAAAAGTGATTGATACGATTTCTTTTTAAACTGACTTCCTAAAAGCTGTTTCATTTTCGAAATGAGTCGGAATAGTGGTTTTGAAAAATTATACCGGGCAAATACTTTCTCGGGAATTACAATTGCTGCAATCATCAGGATTCCAATAACAATAGACATTTTTTGCTGGATTCCGGCGATAAAAAATCCTTTACCAAGTAACCCAAAAATAAAACCTATGGTGGCATAAGCACTTATTCGTCCCAAATGATAACTCATAATCTGCGTTACTTTTTTAACCGGATTATTTCTGTCCACAGGCAGCATCATAGCAATAGGACCACACATCCCAATGCAGTGAAAACTACTTATAAGTCCGAAAAGTAAAGCAGTGTAAAGCATTTTTTGAGGTTCTAAGTTACTAAGATGCTAAGTTTCTAAGACACTTAGTATCTCAGAAACTTAGCATCTTAGCAACTAATTAATGTAAATAGATTCTTTAGTTAAATACTTTTTTCCCTGATATTGCCATTCCATATTAATGCCCCACTGACCGCCTGCCAATTTTGATTTAGGTATGAGCAAAGTTGGATTAGACAACGAAATCGGAGTATCGAAATCTAATTTTTTGTTAGACGGTCTGTAAAGGGACACTGTTCCTGTAATTTGATTAGTTGTAAACTCCTGAGGAAATACAATTGTAATTCCCTCATGAGTTTGGGTTATAATTGGTTTATGGTTTAAATCCTGAGCGTTCTGTACACGCTGCATTTCTTCCTGAAAACGGGCGTCGTGTTTGTAATATTCTTCTACAACCAACTCATTGTCATACTTAGAATTAGACTGTACTTTTATCACAAAATACAATATAAAACTCATAAACAATGCTATAGCAATTACTAATCCTGTTCCCCAATTGATCCCCCTAACCCCCGAAGGGGGAACTCCCACCGAAATTTTAGAATCTTTTAAATTATTAGTTGTCATATTTTCTATGTATTGCATTAAAAATATATTTCGTTTATACGCCTAAATTCCTCTTTCGGGAGTTAGAACATCAATCAAAAGTTCTCGGACTTAAAAAACTTGTCGTAGTGGTTTCAATTTTTTTATCGCCGTTATACACTTCTATTTTTAATTTGGTTTTATCGCTTTCCAGCAAATATTTATTGATTTCAATAAACAATGTTCCACTGCTCATCCCTTGTTTTGGAACTTTCAGCGTTTGGTTTCCCACTACTTTTAAATAACCTTTTATTCCTTTTAACTTAAAGTGAATTGCCTTAAAATCATCATTGGTTTTGTTGATAATTTTGTATGTAAACACATTACTAATATTTTCGCCTTTATGCTGGTATAGCTGTCCCGGCAATCTTAAAATAAGCGCTTCTACATCCGTACGTAAAAACAACAAGCCTGTAAGCATTCCCGTTAAAACAATTAAAACGGCGGTGTACCCTTTCATTCGGGCAGTGAATTTAAAAGGCGTTTTTTTCTCAATTTCATCTTCCGATGCATACCGGATCAGGCCTTTGGGCAATCCTACGCTTTCCATAATGGTATCACATTCATCAATACAGGCGGTGCAATTGACACATTCTAATTGTGTTCCGTTTCTGATATCAATTCCCGTAGGGCATACATTGACACATTGCTTGCAATCGATACAATCGCCTTTTCCAGTTAGCGTTCTGTCTTCTTTTTTATTGAATTTGGCTCTTCCTGCTTCTTTTTCACCCCGAACAAAATCATAGGCCACATTAATGGATTTATTGTCTAAAAGTACCCCTTGCAATCTGCCATAAGGACAAGCAATAATACAAACCTGTTCCCTGAACCAGACAAAAATAAAATAGAATACACCGGTAAAAATAAATAAGGAAATCAGGGTTTTTAAATGATTGACAGGATTATCCCCTATTATTTCAATCAAGGTATCGCTTCCAATTAAATAAGCTAAAAACACATTGGCTATGCCAAAAGAAATCAATAAAAACACCGCCCATTTCAATGCTTTTTTCCTGATTTTTTCAGCATTCCATTCTTGTTTCGCTAATCGTATCTGAGCACCTCTGTCGCCTTCTATCCAAAATTCGATTCTTCTGAAAACCATTTCCAAAAATATCGTTTGCGGACAAATCCAGCCACAAAAAATACGTCCAAAAATTACCGTAAACAAAATGACAAACACCACTCCGATAATCATAAACAGCACCACGAGATAAAAATCCTGTGGCCAGAAAGGAAATCCGAAAATATTAAAACGCCGCTCCAGAATATTGAACAGCATGAACTGGTTGCCGTTGACTTTGATAAACGGATTTGCAATCAGAATTAGTAATAAAAAATAACTTACCCATTTTCTATACTTATAAAACCGGCCCGAAGGTTTTTTAGGATAAATAAATTTCCTTTTTCCTTCATTATCAATCGTTCCAATGCTATCTCTAAAAGCTTCGTCGGCTAACTTTGACATTTTTTATCTTTTTTTACCATTAAGAAGTTAAGAAGATTAAGCTAATACTTAATTATTCTTAATTCCTTAATGGCTTGTAATAACTTTTATTATTTTGCTTCGGCAACTGATGGCGTTTCTTCTTCCCAAATATCACCATCGGGAGCTTTTGCATCTTTCGGATTACTTCCCTTTAAAGACATGATATAACTGGCTACTTTTTGAATTTCTTTAGGTTTCAGTGTTCCTTTCCAGGAAATCATCCCTTTACCATCCCGACCACCATTGTTAATCGTAAGAAATATATTTTTGATTCCGCCTCCCAGAATCCAATGATCATCGGTTAAATTAGGTCCAATTTGCCCACCTGCATCGGCTCTGTGGCAAGCAGCACAATTATTTTCAAAAAGTGTTTTCCCAATAGCTAAATCTGCCGGCTCTGTTAATTGTGTAACCGATTTTTCGTCCATTAAATCCGGAGCATTTTTCATATATTCGGCTACTTCTATTTTGGCCTGAGCCAATTCTTTTTTCAATTCCATTTCCTGATTATCAGCTCCCATAATTTCGAAACGAACTAAATAAATAGCTGAAAAAATAATACAGGCATAGAAAGAATAGACCCACCATGGCGGCAAATTATTATCTAATTCTTTGATACCATCATAATCATGGTTAAGCAACAAACTTGCCTCATTTTCTATAGGCACTGTTCGTGTGAGCTTGCTCATCAACTTTTTAAACCATGGTTTTTCTGTTAATTTCAAATTTTCATCGGCTGCTAATTTTGCTTTTTCTTCCTCCGATAATAACTGATACACGATATTATCCGCTGCCTTAACGACAGCTTCTATCGCAACTAACAAGACCAAAACGACCAACAGAATCAAATTGACCATTGGAAATTTTATAAAAGCAGGTCGGTCACCTGAATCGATAAAATATTCTATCAAACCAAAAATGATAAAGAAAAGCGCAATTACTCTAAGATAGGCTGGAATTATTTTTTTCATAATGCTATGGCTTTACTATTCTACTTTTAAAGTATCATTCAACGGAATCTGGCTCAATTCCTTAATTTTTTCTTTTTTATACGAGAAAACCCAAAAGCCTAATCCTACAAAGAAGAAAAAGAAGATCAATAATGATAGTATTGGATATATCGCCACTCCTGCGATGGTTTCCATATTGTGTTTTATTTGTTCAAACATTTTTTTAAGTTGCTAAGATACTGAGTGACTGAGGTGCTAAGTTTTTAGCTTTAAGCTTCAAAAGATTTCTTAGTAACTTAGAATCTTAGAACCTCAGTAACTTCAATAAAAATTATTTTTTCACTTTAATATCAGTTCCTAATCTTTGGATGTACGCAATCAGAGCTACAATTTCTCTGTCCTGCATTGGTACAAAAGCTTCTCCTCTGGCAGCTGCTTTCTTTTTACTTTCTTCGTAACTTTTTACAAAATCAGGATCGGCATGCAGGTTATTTTCTATTTGCTTAGACTGTGCTTTTATTGCTTTTTCAGCATTGGCAATCTCATCATCCGTATAAGGAACACCTAAGGTTCTCATTACTGTCATTTTAGCTTCGATGTCTGAAATATCCAAAGCCTTGTTGTCAAATAACCATTTGTAACCCGGCATAATAGATCCCGCAGAAGTACTTTGTGGTGACCACATGTGGTTAAAATGCCAGTTATCATTGTACTTTCCTCCCACTCTCAGTAAATCAGGACCGGTACGTTTTGACCCCCAAAGAAATGGATGATCGTACACAAATTCTCCAGCTTTAGATTGAGGACCGTAGCGTTCTACCTCACTTCTAAACGGACGTACCATTTGAGAGTGACAGCCTACACAACCTTCACGAATATATAAATCACGTCCTTCGAGTTCTAATGGTGTGTATGGTTTTACACTTGTAATCGTTGGAATATTTGATTTTACCATAATAGTTGGTACAATTTGGATAATACCACCAATCAAAATAGCAACTGTAGCCAGAATAGTCAATTGGATTGGTTTTCTTTCTAACCAAGGGTGGAATTTTTCTCCTTTAATTCTGCCACTGCTTATTTTCTGTAATTCGGGAGCTTCTGCTAATTCGTCTTCAACAGCATCATTTAATCGAACTGTTTTATAAATATTATAGACTAAAATAAACATTCCAATAATGTACAATGTCCCTCCTACGGCTCTCATCCAATACATAGGCATAATTTGAGTTACCGTTTCCAGAAAATTACCGTAAGTCAGTGTTCCGTCAGGATTAAATTGTTTCCACATAGAAGCCTGTAAAAAACCCGCAACATACATAGGAAGTGTGTAAAGTATAATTCCTAAAGTCCCTATCCAAAAGTGAACATTAGCTAACTTAAGAGAATACAAAGGTCCTTTTGTCATCCTTGGAATCAACCAATAAATCACACCAAAAGCCATAAATCCGTTCCATGCCAAAGCTCCTACGTGTACGTGAGCGACAATCCAATCGGTAAAATGCGCAATGGCATTAACGTTTTTAAGAGACAACATTGGTCCTTCAAAAGTGGCCATTCCATAACCTGTAATAGCTACTACAAAGAATTTCAACACAGGTTCTGTTCGTACTTTATCCCAGGCACCACGCAACGTCAATAATCCGTTTATCATTCCTCCCCAAGACGGTGCAATCAACATAATAGAGAAAACTACTCCTAAATTTTGTGCCCAGTTAGGCAAAGCAGAATACAATAAATGGTGCGGTCCTGCCCAGATATATAAAAATATTAAAGACCAAAAGTGCACAATAGACAAGCGGTAAGAATACACCGGACGATTTGCCGCTTTAGGAATATAATAGTACATCAATCCTAAAAATGGTGTTGTCAGGAAAAAAGCCACCGCATTGTGCCCGTACCACCATTGTACCAAAGCATCCTGAACTCCTGCATAAACAGAATAACTTTTCATGGCAGAAACCGGCAAAGCCAAACTATTAAAAATATGCAATACGGCTACGGTAACAAAAGTGGCCAGGTAAAACCAAATAGCAACATACAGGTGACGCTCTCTTCTTTTGATAATAGTTCCAATCATATTGATACCAAAAACAACCCAAATGAGTGCAATTGCAATATCGATAGGCCATTCTAATTCGGCGTATTCTTTAGAAGTACTGTATCCTAATGGAAGCGAAATAGCCGCTGCAACAATGATTAACTGCCATCCCCAGAAATTAAGATTACTCAAAAAATCAGAAAACATTCTCGCTTTCAGTAATCGTTGCAAAGAATAATAAATCCCGGCAAACATGGCATTTCCCACAAAGGCAAAAATAACAGCATTAGTATGCAAAGGTCTTAAGCGACCAAAACTCAGCCAGGAAACTCCATCTGTTAAGTTTGGGAATAAAAATAAAATAGCTAATAAAAGTCCGACCGCCATGCCGACAACCCCAAAAACAATGGTAGCATAAATAAACTTCTTAACAATTTTGTTGTCATAATAAAACTGCTGCATTTCCATATATTAAAATTAAAATGTTTATAAATTGTAAATGTTAGGGGTTAAGTGTTAGACGTTTGTTTATGATTGCTTAACTTTTTCAATTCCTCATTCTTAACTTTTTTGAGTTCATCGTCAAAAAGCATCCGAACCGAGGGTGTGTAATCATCGTCATATTGTCCGTTCTTAACTGCCATAAAAAAGGCTATTAAGAAAGCAATGGCAACAAAAATGCTGATGGTGATTAATAAATAAATGACGCTCATACCTTAAAATTTTATACCCCAAAATTAGACTCCCTACTTCGGAGATTCTATGACATTTATCATGGTTTGGATTTTAATTTCTTTTTCTTCCCCATCCCTAAAGGGTGGAAAAAGAAATTTACTCACTTCTATCTTCCCACTTCTATTTTTTTCTTTCCCCTCCCTAGAGGGTAGAAAAAAATTACAACTCCCAACTTCTTACTTCTTACTTCTAACTTTTTTTCTTCCCCCTCCTTAAAGGGTGAAAAAAAATTACAACTCCAAACTTTCAACTCCAAACTTCTGACTTCTGACTTCTAACTTCTAACTTCTAATTTTTTTCTTCCCCCCTCCCTAAAGGGTGGAAAAAAATTACAACTCCCAACTCCCAACTTCGAACTTCTGACTTCTAGCTCCCAACTTCTAACTCCCAACTTCTAACTTCCTACTTCCAATCAGCTTCCTCGCATAATAATTACTCATCAAAGTCACAAAACTCACGATGGTAATGGTACTCAAAGGCATGATAATCGCTGCAATCAGGGGATCTAAATTACCGGTAACGGCAAACGACAACCCAACAACGTTATAGAGTAAGGACAAGCCAAAACTCATTTTTATGACCAACATGGCTTTCTTAGAAAGCTTCAGGAAATAATCTAATTTTTGGAATTGTCCCGCTTCTAAAATAGCGTCGCAGGCAGGAGAAAAAACATTCACATTTTCAGAAATTGAAATCCCTACATTACTTTGTGCCAAAGCTCCCGCATCGTTCAAACCATCGCCTACCATCATCACATTTTTACCTGAATCCTGTAATTGCCTGATAAATTCCAGTTTTTGTTCCGGTTTTTGGTTAAAAACAAGTTCTGTTGCTTGGGGCAAAAGTTGCTCCAAAGCGGTTTTTTCCCCGGCATTATCGCCCGACAAAACTTTGATTTGGTACTTGTTTTTCAAATTCTTAAAGAGCTGCTCTAAACCCTCTCGATATTGATTTTTAAAAACGTATTTCCCGAAATATTCATCGTTAATTTGAATGTGAACCGAGGTTTGTATTACCGAATTCTCTTCGGAATTTCCGGCAAAACCCGCTGAACCTATTTTAATAAAATTTCCTGCTACTTCTGCCTGAATTCCTTTTCCTGTAATTTCTTCAAAATTGCTGGTATTCAGTCGTTCCACATCGGGTAAAAAGTCATACAACATTCGGCTTAAAGGATGATTAGAAGCTCGGAGTACTGATTTTATTTGAATCAAATTTTCCTCAGAAAAAGACTTTCCTTCGTACAAAATATTCGATTTTTTATTAGTCGTTATAGTTCCTGTTTTATCAAAAACAATGGTATCCACTTGTGCTAATTGTTCGATAACCAAAGCATTTTTAAGGTAAAATTGTTGCTTTCCTGTAATTCGCAAAATATTTCCTAATGTAAAAGGAGCTGTTAATGCTAAAGCACAAGGACATGCCACAATTAATACCGCAGTAAACACATTGAAAGCAGTATTCACATCTGTAAAAATCCAATATCCAAATCCCAGAAAAGCGATTAATAATAATATAGGAGTGAAATATCTGGAAATACTATCGGTGATGCTTTTGTGTTTTTGCGCTACTTTTTTCTGAAATACATCATTACTCCACAGCTGCGTCAAATAACTTTGAGAAACCGAAAACAACACTTCCATTTCGATCACTTTTCCTATTTGCTTTCCTCCTGCAAAGACTTTATCGCCTGAATTCTTATTGATAGGGATGGCTTCTCCGGTAACAAAGCTGTAGTCAATAGCGGCTTTTTCGCTAATTAAAATTCCGTCAACGGGAATTAATTCCTGATTTCGAATCAGTAGCCTGTCGCCTTTTTGAATATCATAAACAGCAACACTTTCTTCGGAAGCGTCACTATTTATTCGGGTAACAGCAACCGGAAAATACGATTTAAAGTCTCTTTCGAAACTTAGAAAACTATAGGTTTTGATTTGGAACATTTTGCCCAAAAGCATAAAGAAAATCAAGCCCGTCAGACTGTCAAAAAAACCCGAACCATAATCCAATACAATATCAACGAGGCTGCGAATGAACATTACAATAATTCCTAAGGCAATAGGAATATCGATATTGAGCATTTTAGACCGGATGCTTTTATAAGCCGAAACATAGTAACCGCTTGCGGAATAAAAGAAAGAGGGTAAAGCCAATGCAAAAATCAGCCATCTGAAAAACGGTTTGTAATTGTCCAGCCAGAATTCTTTGACCTCAAAATATTCGGGAAAAGAAAGCAGCATGATGTTTCCAAAACAGAAGAAAGCCACACCTAATTTATAGGTCAGACTTCTGTCAATGTTTTGTTTTTGAGTTTCGTAATTTTCTAAACTAATATAAGGTTCATACCCAATAGAACTTAGCAAATACACCAATTCACTCAGCGAAACCTGAGCTGAATTATAAACAATACGCACTTTTTTCTCCGGAAAATTAACCTGCGAACTGCTTATTCCTTTTTGAAGGCGTTGTAAATTTTCCAGAATCCAAATACAAGAGCTGCAATGTATATGAGGAATGCTAAGTGAAACAATAGCGGTTGTATCCTCCTGAAATTCCAATATTTTTGAAACGATGTTTTCATTGTCTAAAAAATCATATTTCCCTTTAATTTCCTGCGGAGTTGCTCCCGGTGATTTTTCAAAATCATAATAGCAAGTCAAATCATTAAGACTAAAAATTTCGTACACGGTTTTACAGCCGTTGCAACAAAATGTTTTTGCGTCAAAAATAATTTCAGCTTCTTTTACAATATCTAAACCACAATGGAAACAGTTTTTTGTGTCCATAACTTTGCTCATTTTACCTTATGCAAAGCTCCTGAATGAATCTTACACAGAATATGATATATGTCATATAAATGATTAATTTTACAACGACAATTAAACTTCCTCTAAAATGAGTAAATGCGAACAATGTATCGTTAGAGAATTCAGCTCTTTAAAAGCACTAAACAAAGACGAATTAGTGAAACTTGCCGAGTGCAAGACGTCTCGTTTGGTGAAAAAAGGCGAAGTCATTTTTGAAGAAGGAGAAAATGTAAATGGTATATTTTGTATCAAAGACGGCGTTTGCAAACTCACTAAACTGAGTCCGAATGGCAAAGACCATATTGTAAAATTAGTCACTAAAGGAGAACTTTTAGGACAACGCTCGATGATAAGCGACGAACCTGTAAACCTGAGTGCCGTAGCCCTCGAAGACATGCAGGTGTGTTTTGTTCCTAAAAGCGAAATCATGGGTTTCTTTGACAAGAACAATCAGTTTTCTATGAATGTGATGCGTACCATTTGTGGCGACTTAAAAGATGCCGATAGCCAAATGGTGAATATGGCGCAAAAAACCGTTAAAGAACGCCTTGCCGAAACCCTGCTTTATCTTCAGGATACTTTTGGGAAAAATGAAGATGACACACTTAAAATCCAACTCACCCGCGACGAACTCGCCAGCATAATTGGTACCGCTACCGAAAGCTGTATCCGTTTATTATCTGATTTTAATAAATCAGGACTTATCGAAATCAAAGGCAAAAAAATCCTCCTTAAAGATATTCCTAAACTGAAAAAGATGGTTTAAGGTTTTACCAAGTTTAAAACAAAAAACAACGATTTTTTAGCTTTCAGAAGTAAGAATACAGAACGCAGCATAGAATAATAAAAAAAATCAGAAAATAATATCCCAAATTACAGCCGCTTTTAAAGCGGCTTTTGTTGCCTCTGTAAGAAATATTTTTATTTTTGTATTGCGCAATTATAACTTATATGCATAAATTCAAAACAAGTTTATATGTATATAAAATAGTTAGGCAACATTCTAAAAAAAACCTATGAAAAAAGTATGCTCATTTATTGCTCTCATCTTGATTTTATATTCATGCTCGAATAAAGAAGAAATGATCATTAGCGGAACATTAAATCCAAATATCAGGAGCTTTATTGATTTCCAGACTGCAAATGATATTGAGATTAATAATTTCATTAAAAGAATAGATAGTTTAGCGATTAAGTTCGATGATTCTGAATTAAAATCATCGTCAAAGTTTTATTATAATTTACTAAAATACAAACTAATAAGAACTCCTTCGATATATTTGAAGCAGAAAGATAATTCGGAAATTCATGTTTTTATAAACAAAAATCAATTCGAAAAAATCAAACGATATGACTATCTGGGAAGTGACCGTAAATACAAAATCAACATTAAACTTAAATATAAAAAAATAGATGAAAACATATTTTTATCTGATAGCATTCTTGAAGTAGACATCAATAAATTTTAAATAAAGAACATCGCATAACCTCTGTCCAAAAGTTATACCTTATGTTAAAAATAAAAACATGAAAGACTCAAACATCTTAGACCTACCTAAACTTCATTTTGAAATTGAAGCAAAATCAAAAGAAATAGGTTTCACAATGCCTTCTGATTTGTTTATTGGAACATTATTGAAAACACTTATTACCTCTAAACCAAAATCAAAAATAGTAGAACTTGGTACTGGAATTGGTCTGTCGCTTTCCTGGATGATTGACGGAATGGACGCTGATTCAACATTAATTACTATTGACAACGATCCTAAACTAACTGAAATAGCTAAAAGTTATTTTGGAACAGATCAAAGAGTTGAAATTATTTGTACAGATGCAAGTGAATGGATTAAAAACTACAAAGGAGAACAATTTGATTTAGTTTTTGCAGATGCCTGGCCTGGTAAATATAGCGAAACAGATGAAATTCTGGAATTGATAAAGGTTGGTGGTTTTTATATTATTGATGATATGTTGGCACAACCAAATTGGCCTGAAGGACATCAGGAAAATGTCAATAAACTAATCGAATATCTGGAAAACCGAGAAGATTTCAACTTAACAAAATTAAACTGGTCAACAGGAATAATAATTGCAACGAAAAGATATTAGGCACAATAGCCATTTTGAATATGTTTGATATTCCTCTGGCGCAGAGGAAATATAGATGAAAGAACAAAAAGAATAGCTAACTAGCTTATGATGAAATTTGGAAATAAAAAACATCAAAAAATTGCCTTAATAATTTGTACACTACCAGTCTTTGCAGGTATTACCACTCATTTAACACAAAACTATAGATTTAGTGAAAATTTAAGACACATCTACCTTATTGGAGTTATTGCTGTTTATCTTTCTTGGGGAATTTCACTTGTATGGAGTTTAGTAAACTCTACAGAAATATTTTTCAGCAAGAACAATAAGAAATCATTTAAAATAATATGGGGAATTATTAGTCTTCTTCCGATTATATATCTGATTTCGATGCTTTTAGTAAGTATGTTTTTTGATCCTCAAGGAATGATGTGATATTACCGAGTGGAGAACATTTCACGTGAATATCAGTGATTATATTTCTTTATTTTGAACACAAGCACAGAATTGTTATTCTACAAAAAAATCCCGACAGAACTTTAACCAATTTAACAGTAGCAAACTACATTTCCCTTTTTTCGAATAACAATATGTCAATAAAAGACATTTCTTTTCTAAATAACCGACTTACTTCCTCTATTTCACACCCTCCACATGAAAGAGTTATCCAAAAATCTCACCACTGGTGAGAGAAATCAGATCGGTATCTAATTTACTGCTTTTTCTACAAGCAAAAAATCATGCAGAATTTCAACCAAACTGACGCTCGTTCAATGTCATTAAGTTAAAAGTATTTTGTGTCATTTCGACGAAGGAGAAATCACATAACGCAGATCAACTAGTGAGATTCCTCCTTCGTCGGAATGACAAAACAAAAGGGCTTTTTCTTAACTTAAGACATTGCCCATCGGGACTCCACCTCCACCACCCAATAAAAAAATGATTTAAATAAATAATAACAACTGTTAACCAGTTGCTATAATTAATTCATCTAATTATCTTGACTTATAAACAGCTCGCTCCTAAGGAGCTTACTTTCATAATGCCAATCATATTCTACAAACAGTTTGCTCCTAACGGAGCATTTTTTAGTCCCATCGGGACTTTCTGTTTGTAGCAATAAATGTTTTCCCTTTTTTAGGTTCGTAGGAGCGAACTGTTCTCTTTTATCGAATAACCATATTTGCAATAAAAGACATTTCTTTTCCCAAATAACCGAATTCCTTCCTAGATTTAGCTTCTCCTGATTAAAAATTAACGTTTATTTTCTTTTTCTTTCGTTTATTTTCTTTTATATTTGTTTTTACACTAACACTAAAGAAAAAAAACATGTTGCCAAATCAACGAAGGGAGAAAATATTAGATCTGTTAAAAGAAGACGGATTTGCCAAAGTAATCGATCTCGCCCGCTTATTTAAAGTTACCGAAGTAACGGTACGTCAGGATCTTGAGAAATTAGAAAGTGAGGGGCTAATTTTAAAAGAACACGGCGGAGCAAGTATTAAAAATGTTGAAGATCAGGTACGAAGCTTTTCGTTACAACGCCAGGAAAACCTGGAAAAAAAATCGGCAATAGCCCAAAAATGTTTAGAATTTATTGAAAACGGAGATACCATTATTCTGGACTCCGGTTCTACCACTACCGAAATAGCCAAAAAACTAAAAGGCTTTAAACAACTTACTGTAATTACCAATGCCTTAAACATTGCATTGTTATTAGGAACTGATCCTGATATTGAGGTAATTATGACAGGAGGCGAATTCAAACCGCCTACATTGTCACTAACCGGTCAAAAAGCCGCTGATTTTTTCAAAGGCCTTAATGTGCAAAAATTATTTTTGGCTACAGCCGGAATCTCTTTAAAATCAGGACTTACCTACCCTAGCATTAGCGATTTAGTTGTAAAAAAAGCGATGATTGAAGCAGCAGAAGTCACTTATCTGGTTGCTGACAGCACTAAAATGGGCAAAAGTGCTTTAGCCAGTTTAGGCGCCTTATCCTTAATTGATTACATCATAACCGATGATGAAATTGAAGAAAAACACAAGCAGGTATTCAGGGATAATGAAATAGAAGTAATCGTATCCTGATCATAAATAAAAAGACAAAAAAAAGACAAAAAACCAAAGCAATAAAAAAATGACAACATCAACATTAGGAGTAATCATAGGGAACAGAGATTTTTTTCCGGACAGTTTAGTAGAAAAAGCAAGAACCGAAATCATTGAAGTTTTTGGAAAACTAAACATCAAACCTATTTTATTAGACAGTACAGCTACAAAACTGGGCGGTGTAGAAACGTATAAAGAAGCGCAAAAATGTGCCGATTTATTCAAAAAACATCAGGATGAAATTATGGGAGTACTGGTGTTACTACCTAATTTTGGTGATGAAAAAGGAGTTGCCGATACTTTAAAATTAGCCAATCTCAATGTTCCTGTTTTAATTCAGGCTTATCCGGATGAGTTAACTAAAATGAACGTGGTAAACAGACGCGATTCCTGGTGTGGAAAAATTTCTGTTTGCAATAATTTGTACCAATACGGAATCAAATATTCGTTGACATGTCAGCATGTAATGAGTCCTTCTGATCCCATTTTTCAAAAAGATTTACTAGATTTTACCGCTGTTTGCCGAGTGGTAAAAGGAATGCGTAATGTACGAATTGGTGCTATCGGTGCAAGACCAGGTGCGTTTAATACGGTACGTTATTCTGAAAAAATATTACAACGAAATGGTATTACGGTTACTACGGTAGATTTATCTGAAATTTTAGGCAAAGCCAATAAATTAACTGCCGAGGATGAATCGGTAAAGAAACATTTAGAATCCATTAACGCTTATGTAGCACAAGGAAAAACGCCTAACGAAGCGATGTTGCAAATTGCCAAATTAGATGTGGTTTTAAAAGAATTTATGGAAGAATATGCACTTGACGCCACAGCCATTCAATGCTGGACTTCCTTACAGCAAAATTATGGTTGCAACGTATGTACGAGCATGAGTATCATGAGCGAAAACATGCTGCCAAGTGCCTGTGAGGTGGATGTTACCGGAACTTTGAGTATGTATGCGATGCAATTGGCTTCGGGTTCTCCAAGTGCTTTGGTAGATTGGAATAACAACTATGCCGATGATCCTGAAAAATGTGTTTTATTCCACTGTGGTAACTGGGCCAAATCCTTTCTGCCGGATATTTCATTAAGCACGGCTCCTATTTTAGGAACCACTGTAGGAGTTGAAAACACTTATGGTGCCTTAGACGGAAGAACGCCAGCCATGCCGCTTACTTATGGAAGAATCAGTACTGATGACCCTAAAGGAATTATCAAAGTGTACATTGGCGAAGGCGAATTAACGAATGACGAACTAAATACTTTTGGGAACAGAGCCGTAGCTCAAATACCTGACTTACAAGGATTAATGCAATACGTTTGTAAAAACGGATTCGAACACCACGTAGTTATGAATGCTTCAAAAACAGCCGCTATTTTAGAGGAAGCACTTGGAAACTATATGGGTTGGGAAGTT
This sequence comes from Flavobacterium flevense, assembly GCF_900142775.1. Lineage (GTDB taxonomy): Bacteria > Bacteroidota > Bacteroidia > Flavobacteriales > Flavobacteriaceae > Flavobacterium > Flavobacterium flevense. The sequence goes on along the minus strand of NZ_FRCC01000006.1, from coordinate 51,545 downwards.
TACAAACACTAAAAAAAAACACAGAAAATGCAGCTAGAAGAATTAAAACGTAAATCAATCGAAAACAGAAAGAAGGTTCTCCAATACATCTATCATGCTAAGGCAGGACATACGGGAGGGAGTTTGTCTATTTTAGACATTCTGAATGTGCTGTATAATGATGTAATGAACGTTTCGCCTGAGAATTTTGATTCTAACGACAGAGACCGCTTCATTCAGAGTAAAGGACATAGTGTGGAAGCATTATATGTTGTTTTAGCCGACAAAGGCTTTTTCCCTGAAGAAGATTTGCTGACTATGTGCCAATACAATTCTCCTTACATAGGACATCCTACCAAATCCATTCCCGGGATTGAACAAAATACAGGCGGACTCGGACATGGTTTGCCTATTTCGTCCGGAGCGGCATTAGCGGCTAAAAAAGATAATTCGGCTGTAAAAGTATTTACTGTTCTGGGCGATGGAGAAATGGCCGAAGGTTCTAACTGGGAAGCAATGATGTTTGCTGCTCATTATAAACTGGACAATTTGTGTGCTATTTTAGATTATAACAAATTACAAATTACCGCTCCTAATGCTGATGTGATGGGCTTAGAGCCAATTGATCAAAAAATTGAAGCTTTTGGCTGGGCTGTAAAACATGTTGACGGACACAATCTGGAAGAGCTTTCAAAAACCTTTAACAGTTTGCCATTAGTCGAAGGAAAACCAACATTTATCATTGCACATACTACTAAAGGAAAAGGAATCAGCTACATGGAAAATGTATTAAAATGGCATCATGGCGTTCCTTCAAAAGAGCAATATGACTTAGCCATGGAAGAATTAGACCTGCAATTACAAGAACTAGAAACTGTCTTAAAATAATGGAAGAAACTAAAACAGCAGCTGCAGCAAATTTGGAAGTTTTTTCAGAAGTACTTCAAAATTTAGCCGCAACAGACAAAGATATTATGGTGGTTACGAGTGATTCTCGTGGCTCAGGAAAACTAGTACCTTTTGGGCAAAAATATCCGGAGCAAATTGTTGAAGTGGGTATTGCCGAGCAAAACTTAGTAGGCGTTGCCGCAGGATTAGCCAGTATGGGCAAGAAAGCATTTGCGGTTTCTCCTGCCTGTTTTTTAACCGCCAGAGCCTTGGAACAAATAAAAAATGACGTAGCTTATTCTGACAATTCAGTGAAATTAATCGGGATTAGTGCGGGTGTCAGTTATGGCGCTTTAGGAACTACGCACCACAGTTTGCATGATTATGCGGTGCTGAGAGCTATCAACAACATCAGTATTCTGGCTCCTGCCGATAATTTTGAAACTGCCGAAGCCATTAAAGCAGCTGCACAAATGACAAGTCCGGTTTACATTCGTTTTGGAAAAAAAGGAATGCCTGAAAATTTGCAACAAAACCCTGATCCTTCAGATTTTAAAATTGGAAAAGGACGCATAATTCAGGAAGGAAGTGATTTGATATTTATTGCTACCGGAGAAGCCGTTTTGCCTTGTGTTGAAGCTGCAAAATTATTGGAACAAGAACAGCAAATCTCCTGTAAAATAATCAGTTTACATACTATAAAACCTTTGGATACCGAATTATTATTGGCCGCTGCTGCTACCGGAAAACCAATAATTACTGTCGAAGAACATTCCGTTAATGGCGGATTAGGTGAAGCTGTGGCTTCTTTATTGTTCCAAAAAGGTTGTACTAACAAATTCCAAATTGTAGGCTTACCGGATGATCATACGGTTTCCGGTTCCCAAATTGAAATTTTTAATCATTATGGTATTTCTGGCGAAGGATTGAAAAATACTGCTTTAAACCTATTCCAACTATGAAAATAAGATCACTTGCTTTGCTCCTGTTGACTGTAATTTTTGTTTTTGGATGTTCTTCAAAAGACAAGTCCGAAAAACCGAAAATTGCGGTTGTGGTTTCTACCTTAAACAATCCGTGGTTTGTGATGCTCGCCGAATCAGCGGCTAAAAATGCTGAAAAATTGGGCTATGAAGCTAAAATATTCGATTCGCAAAACAACCCTGCGGTAGAATCAGACAATTTTGAAAACCTGATTTCTTCCGGTTACGATGCTATTTTGTTAAATCCAACCGATTCTGATGGTTCAATTTCGAATGTTTTAAAAGCCAAAACAGCTGGGATTCCGGTATTTTGCATGGACAGAGAAATCAATGCCGATGATGCGGCTACGAGCCAGATTCTTTCAGACAATTATTCCGGTTGTGTATCTATAGGAATCGAATTTGTAAAAGAACTGAAAGAGAAAGGGAATTATGTAGAAATTTTAGGTTTAGTGGGCGATAACAATACCTGGGCACGCTCGGGCGGGTTTCATTCGGTGGTTGATAAATTTCCTAATTTAAAAATGGTGGCACAGCAAAGTGGCAATTTCGACAGAAACAAAGCGATGGAAGTGCTGGAAACCATTATGCAGGCAAATCCTGATATCGATGCTGTTTTTTGTGGCAACGATGCCATGGCTATGGGTGCTTTTCAGGCTTTACAATCGGCGGGAAAAGCGTATAAGGTTAAAATATTTGGTTTTGACGGAGCGGGCGATGTAATCGAAAAAATTCGGGAGAAGAAAATTGTCGCAACCGGAATGCAATTTCCATTGATTATGGCAGAAACAGCCGCTAAATATGCCGATGAATATTTTAAAGGTCGACGTGATTTCCCTCAAAGAGTACCTGTTGAAGTAGAATTAGTAAACGCAGCAAACATAAAAGACTATTAATATGAAAAAAAGATATGCGTATATTTTAGGATTGCTGATCGTGCTGACTTTAGGATATAATTCGGTTTATTTTAAAAAACTGAGTGTGGTTAAAGCCGCTACCAAAGAAAATTTTGATTTCAAGGCTTATGCTGATTCGATCTATTACAAAGGCATTCTGAAAAGTAAAAAAATCACGTTAGGCGATTTGACCTCTTTGATGCAATCCAATCCGGAAACTACTTTTGAAAAGTATGGAAACCGTCTTGGAATAGGAAATTCGGCTTATTTTATGATTCAGAGTACCGGAAAAATTATTGATATCACAGACGGACTTTACACCATTGCCGACGAAAAAAATGGTATCGTTTACATTGATACCAAATACATTTTTGGGAATGCAATTCGGGATGCTTCGGGATTGGTAAAACTGACCGATTTTAAGACCAATGCACAATTCAATAAGGTTTCTGAATCGCTGAATGATATTATCCGAAATGATGTTATTCCAAAAGAAATCAGCAAAGTTAAACTTGGCGACAGCATTAGCTTTAGCGGAGCCATCAAACTTAGCAAAAAGCAAAATTTACGAGAGAAAATAACCGTGATTCCTTCCCAAATTAAACTTCAATAAATTGTTAGAAGCAGTTAAAATATCAAAAGAATTCCCAGGCGTAAAAGTACTGAATCAGGTAAATTTTAAATTTTATCCTGCAAAAGTAAATGCGATATTGGGAGAAAATGGTGCGGGTAAATCGACCTTGCTAAAAATTTTGACAGGTGCTTATACCGAATATGACGGTGAAATAAAATTGTACGGAGAAACGGTTCGGTTTTCGAACATCAAAGAAGCTCAGAACGCTGGAATTGCTATTATTCATCAGGAACTGAATTTAATTCCGGAACTTAGTGTAACCGAAAATTTATTTTTAGGAAGAGAAATTTTAAATGCTTTCGGACTTTTGGATACTGCCAAAATGGAGGCGGAAGCCAAAACAATTTTCGAAAAAATCCAATTGAATGTTTCCCCTAGAACCTTAGTTCAAAAACTAAAAGTGGGCGAACAGCAATTGGTCGAAATTGCCAAAGCTTTATTATCGAATGCCGATATTATTCTGATGGACGAACCCACATCAGCTTTGAGCGATAAGGAAATTGAAAACCTGCATCGTATTATTGAGCAATTAAAATCAGAAGGAAAAACCATTGTTTACATTTCGCATAAAATGGATGAATTGTTTCGAATTGCGGAACATTATACGGTTTTAAGAGACGGAAATACCATTGATGCCGGCGAAATGAAAGCGACTACCGAGCAGGATTTAATCCGTAAAATGGTGGGACGTGAAGTACTTATTGAGAAAAAAAATACTTCAACGCAATTTCATAGTACCGTTTTAAAAGTTCAGGATTTAAACCTTAATAATCCGGTTGTCAAAAACAGAAAAATACTTCAGGACATTTCTTTCGAATTAAAAAAAGGAGAAATTTTGGGGATTTTTGGATTAATGGGAGCCGGAAGAACAGAGCTTTTAGAAACTATTTTTGGCATGCACCACAACAATAGCGAAAGTACTATTGAGATTAACGGAGTAAAAGCGATTCATAAACAACCTAAAAATGCCATTGAAAACGGATTGGCTTTTGTTACCGAAGACCGAAAAACCGAAGGATTAGTTTTAGGCATGGATATTTCATCCAATATCAGCCTGACGCAGCTTGCTTCTATGGGACTTTTGAACAATACTAAAGAAAAAGCCTCGGCCAGAGATTATATTGAAAAGCTAAGCATTAAAACACCATCAGAAACACAATTGTGCCAAAACCTGAGTGGCGGAAACCAACAAAAAGTAGTTTTAGCCAAATGGCTCGCAACCAATCCACAGATTTTAATGATGGATGAGCCTACCCGCGGAATTGATATTAATGCTAAAAACGAAATTTACAACCTCATCAAAATACTCGCAGCCAACCAAATGAGTATTCTATTAGTTTCCTCTGAAATTCCCGAAATACTAGCACTTTCGGATCGGATTTTAGTGATGGCCGAAGGAAAAATAAAAGCCTCCTATTTAGCCGCAGAAGCCAACGAAGACAAATTATTAAAATCAGCCTTACCTGAATAATTATGAACATCACCTTAAACCACCCACTTGTTAAAAAATCGCAATCATTAATTGCCTTATTTCTGTTGTGTTTATTTATTAGTCTGCTGTCTGATAAGTTCATGACCAGCACGAATCTCTGGAATGTATTAAGACAAATCTCTGTAAATGTTTGTATTTCTGTCGGCATGACCTTAGTGGTTTTGATGGCGGGAATCGATCTTTCTGTGGGTTCTGTTTTAGGACTTTCGGCTGCCGTTTGTGCCGGAGTATTGAAAAACGGACTCGTATTTGAATCGCTCGATTTATTCGTGGGATTCACTGTATTGGGCGCTATTTTAACTGCCATGCTCATTGGGATGGCGCTGGGATTGTTCAACGGCTGGGTCATTACTAAATTTGCCATTCCGCCCTTTGTGGCAACACTGGCCATGCTGACAATTGCCCGCGGTTTGACCATGCTTTATACCGAAGGAATTCCTATTTCAAACTTAGGTCCTAAATTTGAATTTATAGGTTCGGGCTGGATTTTAGGCATTCCCGTTCCGGTGTGGATTTCGCTAATAATGGTATTAATTGTGGTTTTTCTAACCAATAAAACTACTTTTGGACGTTACATTTATGCCATTGGAGGCAATGAAAAAGCGGCTTTTTTATCAGGAATCAGCATTAACAAAATCAAGCTTGCCGTTTACGGTATAGCGGGAATGATGGCTGCTGTAGGCGGAATTTTAGTTACTTCGAGACTGAACTCAGCACAACCCAATGCCGGTATGAGTTACGAACTGGATTCTATTGCAGCCGTAGTGATTGGAGGAACTTCGCTATCTGGCGGTGTGGGAACGGTAACCGGAACTGTTATTGGTGCTATCATCATCGGGGTTTTAAATAACGGATTGGTATTGCTTGATGTATCGCCTTTCTGGCAACAAGTAGTAAAAGGGATTGTTATTTTATTAGCCGTGATTATTGATAAAATGAACCAGAAAAATAAGTAAAGACATTAATTTATTTACCATTAAGAAATTGAGATAGTTAAGACTTAGTGCCTGTTTAAAATTCATTAAAATTAATTCCCCTGCCCCTAAAGGGTGTAATTTTAATGAATTTTCAAGAAATTTTCCACCCTTTAGGGAGGGGAAAAAGAAAATTTCTTTTTTTAATGAATTTTAAACAGACTTCTTAATGCTCCTTAACTTCTTAATGGTGAAAAGTTTATAAATATTTTTGTTTAAGGTAAATTCATGTCAGTGTAAGCTTGTCGAAGTGCTTTAAAACAGTATTTAAAAAGTTACTAATAATGTTTTTACTAAAAGTGGAAATTAGATTTACCCATTTTCTTTTTTGCTTGATCAAAAAAGAAACAAAAAAATCAAGTCTTACACTTCCTCATCGGTCAAATTAGTTTTCGAATGCTAAAAGAAAAGAACTCGCTACGCTCAAACAGCTTTTCTTTTTACGCATCCTTCAAACATTTGACACTCGACTCCGGAAGCTAAGGACCGTTGATTATCGTAAGCAATAACAATTTGATTTATAATTAAATAAATGAAAAAATATATTCTCGCTATAGACCAAGGTACCAGCAGTACTAAAACCATCCTTTTTGACGAGTCAGGGCAGGCTGTCGCCAAAGGTAGTGTGGACTTAAAAACCAGTTATTTTGATAATGGTTTTGTGGAACAAAATCCGGAAGACATCTATCAGAATGTATTGGATTCGGTAACCGAATGTCTGAACGATTTTACACAAAAAGGCTTACACATTGCTGACATTGTTTCCTGCGGAATCAGTAATCAGAGAGAAACTTTTGTGCTTTGGGACAAGGATGGAAATGCACTGGCTCCGGCGGTGGTTTGGGCTTGTAAACGCTCCATCGCAATTTGTACTGATTTGATTGAAAAAGGGCAAAATGAAGGCATCAAACAAAAAACAGGTTTGCTGTTAGACCCTTATTTTTCGGGTACCAAATTGCTTTGGTTATTGGAAAATGATTCTGAATTAAAAGAAAAAGTGGTAAACGGCGAAGTATACTTTGGAACTGTTGATTGCTGGATTTTGTACAAACTGACGAATGGCGCTCATTTCAAAACCGATTATACGAATGCCTGCAGAACCTTGCTTTTTAATATTCATAGCTTACAATGGGATACCGAAATTCTGGAAAAATGGAAGCTTTCTAACTTAAACCTGCCACAGCCCTGCCCTTCTTCGCATGACTTTGGAATAATCAAATGGGGCGAAATTTTAAATTTGGAAACCTCCTTTTCGATACCCATGACTTCACTCATTGGTGATTCGCATGCGGCTACTTTTGGAGAAGGCTGTTTCGAAAAAGGTACTGCCAAAGTCACTCTGGGAACCGGAAGTTCGATAATGATGAATATAGGCGATAAAGCCGTTTTATCTGATTCCGGGATGTTGACTACCATTTGCTGGAGTACTGAAAATCGCGTGGACTATGCACTCGAAGGCGCCATTGTTTCCTGTGGTTCTACTATCGAATGGTTGAAAAACGAATTGCAATTGTTCTCAGCTCCTGCCGAAACTGCCGCGATGGCAACCGCAATTACTGATAATGCGGGCGTTTACCTGATTCCGGCTTTTAGCGGACTGGGTGCGCCACACTGGCAAATGAGCCGAAAAGCATCGATTGAAGGAATGACTTTTGGCACTACTAAAAATCATATTGTCAGAGCTGCTTTAGAAAGTATTCCGTACCAAATAAAAGATGTGGTGCAAGCGATGGAAAAAGACATGCAAGCCGCATTAAAATCCATTTCGGTAAATGGCGGAATGACTCAAAACCCATTTGTGATTCACTTCCTGGCAGATTTGTTAGAGATTCCGCTCAACAAACAACGAAATCCTGATGTTTCTGCCTTAGGAGCTGCCTATTTATCCGGATTAAAAAGCGGTGTGTATGAAAGTATTGAACAACTTTCGGCAATTAATAAAAAACAAACTGAACAAGTACTAGCTAACCCAAATAATGATTTACCAACAAAGGGTTATGAGGGTTGGAAAGATAAGATTGCCAGATTTTAAAATTTAGAAAACAGAAGGTAGAATAAGTAAAACATTTACTATAAAGACTTTAACCATCTAAAAATTGAAAAATATGAATATGACTCCTAATTCAGACCGTGAAATTTTCAGCTCCCGAATTTTAAACTATCCATTAGAAATTGTTTATGAGGCTTTCGCAAATCCGCTCCATCTAAAAAATTGGTGGGGACCTAATGGCTTTACAAATACAATTCACGAATTTGATTTAAAAGCCGGTGGAAAATGGATTCTTACGATGCATGGACCTGAAAAAGGTAATTATGAAAACGCTTCTGTTTTTAAAATTGTAGAACCTTTAGCATTGATTAGCTGGACAAGAGAGACACAACCCCTATTTGACATGGAAATTAAATTCAGAAAACTTAGTGATTCAAGAAGTGAAATTTCATTTTTAATGACTTTCGATACTACCGAAGAATGTCAAAAAATCAAAAAGTTTGCAGAACCAAAAAATGAAGAAAATTTCGATAGATTAGAAAACGAAATATCCAAAATACAAACTGCAAGTAAATCTGATTAAGGTAATAAATTCCAAATTACCTTAATAAAAATCTGGTGCTGTTCGCTGTCATCCGGATCAAATGTTTTCCGTACACACAGAAAGCAATCAAATACTTTATAGAGTTACTTGATGAGATGCTTCCTTCGTCAGCATTACAACTTTGTGTGTAAGTCTTGTTGAAGATTTTATTTGCTAAGTCTCAACTCTACTTCCTACTTCCAATTTTAAAGTTCTCGTCATTTAGATAATTCAGTATTACCTTTACGAATTAAATTCATCCTGCCAAATCCACTTTTAATGAATATCAAAACATTAATACTGATTTTGAACACCTGATTTTGAAAAGACAAAGTTTTGTATATTTGAAAAAAGTTTACAATGACAACAAAAGACAACATATTAAAAATACTAAAATCGAATAAGCTTAAGCTTTCGAAACTTGGTATTCGAAATGTTGGCTTATTTGGTTCCTATCTACGTAATGAACAATCAAGTGAAAGTGATATTGATTTATTGATTGATTTTGAACCTGAAAAAGAAAATTTCGATAATTATATGGCTGTTTATGATTTGTTTGAAAAACTTTTCAAAAACGAAAAAATCGAAGTCGTAACTAAAAATGGATTGAGTCCCTATATTGGTCCAAAAATTCTAAACGAAGTGCAATATGTCTAAAGATCCAAAAGAATATCTTAAACATATTCAAGACGAATGTTCATACATTATTTCTGTTAGTGGTAATTTGTTATTTGATGAATTCTTAGAAGATGAAACTTTAAAGCGAGCTGTTGTAAGAAGTTTGGAAGTTATTGGAGAAGCGACAAAGAACATTCCTTCAGATTTTAAATTGAAAAAGAATACTATTCAATGGAAAAATATGGCAGGAATGAGAGACAGACTGATTCATGATTATATGGGTGTTAATTACACAATTGTTTGGGATGTTGTGAAAAATAAAATTCCTGATATACACAAACAAATTTCTGATTTCCTAACTGAAGAGTAAATCCAATACTTTATAGAGTTACTTGATTAGATGCTTCCTTCGTAAGCATTAGACACTATCCCAAAAAGTGTGTAAGTTAAAAAGTTAAGGCTTCGGTTTATAATCGGAGCCTTTTTGGTAGTGTCTCACTAACTGTGTAAGTCTTGTTGAAGATTTTATTTGCTAACTCTACTTCTGACTCTCTACTTCTGACTCCCTACTTCTAACTTCCAACTTCTAACTTCCAACTTCTGACTTCTGACTTCTAACTTCTAACTTCCTACTTCTAACTTCTAACTTCTAACTTCGAAACATCTCCCCGTCATTTTGAGAATTTAATGTTACCTTTATGACTTGAATTCATCCTGCTAAACCCAATTTATCAAAATAGATTTAATGAACATCAAAACATTAATACTGATTATAATTAATAGTCTAATTGCATTAGTTATCGCGCTATTGTCTTTTTCATCCTACAAACAGTTTTCAAACGTTTTGAACGATCGTATTTTACTGCAATTAAATTCTATTAAAACACTCAAGCAAAACCAGATTGAGCATGTTTTAAAATCAGAATGGGAGCGATTTGAAGCTTCGGGATTATACAATCAAAGCATTGACACTACTTTGTTAAAGCTTCCGGATAGTATTAAAAACAGTAACGGAATTCACGATTTTACAGCTTATCATGTTGCTAAAAAAACAACAATAGGTTTTATCTCCCATTCGAAAAAAGGAACAAAGATTAAAGTTCTAGATTATGACAAAATAAAAAAAATACTACTGGAACGTACCGGAATGGGTGACAGTGGCGAATCCTATCTGGTAGGTCAGGATTTTCGAATGCGTTCTCAATCCCGTTTTTATCCCAATAAAATTCCTTACACCATATCTGTTAAGACAAAGGGTGTTACCAATGCTTTTAAAGGGATAAATGGCAGAGGGGTTTTTGAGGATTACAGAGGGATTGAGGTGTATAGTGTGTACAGTTTGATAGAGGTGGGAAAGCTAAAAATGGTTATTCTGTCAGAAATAGATGTTGACGAAGTTACGATTCCCTTACAAGAATTAAAACAAAGACTTGCGGGTTTAACGCTTGCTATTTTTTTACTGGCTGTAATGCTTTCTCTTTTTCTGACCCGAATTATTACCAATCCAATTAAGAATATGCAAAAAAGTCTTCGGATTATGGCCGAAGGAGATTATAATCAAACCAATGAATTTATAAAAAATTCGAAGGAGATAAAGGAAATGTTTGATGCTTTGGCCAATTTAAAAGCTTCCTTGCAAGGCGCTGTTAAATTCTCGGATGATATAGGTAAAATGAATTTGCACAGCGATTTTAAACCTAAAAGTTCTAATGATTTGCTGGGGATAAGTCTTTTAGCGATGCGGGATAAGTTGATAGAATTTAGAAATAATGAAGAAAATACCCGAATAGTCTCTAAACGGATGTTAGTAAACGGAATGGAAAATGAAAGACGCCGACTTTCGCGGGAACTCCATGATGGTATAGGTCCGTACTTAACCTCTTTGAAGCACTACATTGAAAACCGGGTTAAAAATGAAGACAAGAAAGCAGAAATGAAAAAAATAGTGGATGATACCATTTCGGAAATCAGATTGATGTCAAATGCCCTGATGCCTGCTTCGATAGATGATTTTGGAATAGGAGTTACGTTAACCAACTTTATCGAAAGTCTGAAAAAATCAACCACTGTAACTATTGAATATGAAGATTTAACCCAACAGGAAAATTCAAATATTACAAACCATCAGGCGATAAATCTTTTTAGAATAAGCCAGGAACTAATTAATAATTCCTTAAAACATGCTGACGCAAAAAATATCCGGATTACACTTTCAGAATTTGATGAGTTTATTTCTCTGTTTTATTTTGATGATGGAATTGGGTTTGATATCAATACTGTTAAATTAGGTTTAGGAATCATTAACATCAAAGAGCGTGTAGAAATTTGCAATGGTACCATTACCATCCATTCAACGCCCGGAAACACGAGTTTTGAAATCGAATTACCCATAGAATTATGAAATTAGCATCAACATAAATGGATCGCAAAACCAAAGAAAACAGGCAAATTACATTTGACCGGTAAAAAACAATAAATAGCACCAAATGAACGAAATCAAATTAATAATAGCTGATGATCATGAGCTTTTTAGAAACGGACTTGCAGAGCTGTTAAGAAAGCATGACGAAATAAAAATAGTCAAGAGTGTTGCTGATGGCTTAGAATTTATGGAACTTATCAATACGCAATTTGAGGCAGATATTGTACTGCTGGACATTACGATGCCCAATATGGATGGTTTTCAGGTTTTAAAAGAATTAAAAAACTTGAATTCTACTATAAAACCCATTGTGATTTCGATGCACAATGATGGTAATTATATTGCTAAATGCGCTAAAATGGGTGCTTACGGTTACCTGTTAAAAAACACTGATGAAGCTGAATTAATCCTTGCCATAAGAAGCGTTAATAAAGGAAAAAAATATTTCAGTGCCGAAATTTCTGAAAAGATGATCAACTTTATGTCGACACAAAGCATCAGTGAAAATGTTTTATCGAATAAAGAAAACGAAGTTTTAGGATTAATTGCTAAAGGCTTAACCACTAAAGAAATTGCCGAAAAACTATTTGTGAGTTCGCGTACCATAGAAACCCATCGTGCCAATATTTTAAAAAAATTAGAAGTAAAAAACACGGCTGAACTCATTAAAAAAGCCGCAAAAATGAATTTAATATAATATGACTGTCCGCTTAGCGGACTAAATAAAAAATAGGCCACAGATAACACTGATTGAACAGATAAAAACGGATTTTTATGGCTCTTTGTAAATCACAATCTGCGATAATCTGTTAAAATCCGTTTCATCTGTGTGCCATTCTCAATGATTGGTATAAGAAACGGATAGTCATAATATATAAAAACACCAATATCCGTATAAATACGGATGCAAATTGGGTAGATTCACATAATCCTGAAAACTTATTACTGATTGTAACTTTGAAAAAAACATAAAAGTAACAGTCATGAAAAAGATAGCATTAATTTTAGGAGTTTTATTAATTTCTTTTGGTGCATTTGCGCAAGAGGGAAATAATGTGAAACAAAGTGATTTAAAAGGTCCGGCTTATAAAAATTATAAACACTGGATGCATAAAACAGTGCCAACTAAAATATATTCAGAAAGCAATAAAGAAGCTCTTCAGGGACCGGCATACAAAAACCAACAACAGTGGAAAAACACTCCAAAAGAAGACTTGGTTGAAGTAAAAATAGGTGGTTCTGAAAGACAAAAATTAACTGGACCGGCATACAAAAACTATGGTCCATGGAGTAAAAAAGGTTAATTTATCATTATTGAAATCAGATTATCAGGTGAATTTATGACTGTACAATCTGAGTAATTTAAAGCTAAAGAGGCTGTCAGAAAAATTTCAGACAGCCTCTTTTTGTATGTCAAAACCGAAATTTACCGGATATTAATCTTTATACAATTTAAATAATTCTTCCTTATCTTTTACAGTAATATCGATGTGTTTTTCTTTGCCTTCAGTGTCTGAATAAACCAATTGATAGGAATTGTTTTTAGCTACTTTGAACTTTAAAAACTTATTTAAATCGTCTATTGGTGAAGGAGAATATCCAAAATCCAATTCTTTTCCTTCTTTTACCAGGGCAATTTTCTCTGATACTCTTTGTAAATCTTTATCTGATTTATAAAGTTGCAGACTAATCCATATTTCATCCGGTTTTAAATTTTCTAAAAGTTGCTGTTTTTCATAAACTTCAATATACCTTTTAGTCACATTTTCGGCATGAACAGCTTTAGAAAGAGTATCCCATTCTAATTGAAAATAGGTTTCTTTCGGCTTATAAGAAGACGCATAAATCCAGTGCCTTGGATTGGATATATCGGCTCTGCCAGCATCGGCGATAAACCAGCTTTTATTTAAATCCTCGGGATAATATTCGGTAAAATACCATTCGCCATCAACCCATACTTCTACCCAGCTGTGATTTCCTTTCATATTGGTCCACATAGGAGTACCCGCCATTCGGGCAGGAATCCCAACAGACCGGAAAGCATCTACCAATAAAAATGAAAGTCCTGTACAGGTAGCCATTTTTTCCTTCATAGATTGAAACGGACTAATATTTACAATACTGCGATTGGTATTATAATCCACTGATAAAATGTTTCTGATGTTAGCATTCACAGCTTTAATTGCCTGTCGAACATCTTTAGAATCTTTGACAAGTGGTGCAAATTTTAAATAAAAGTCATTTCTCCAATTGTCCCTGTCTTCGTCAAAACAATAATAAGGCAATACTTCATTAAAAAAAATGGAATCAGGCAATTTAGCACACCATGAAAATTCTTTCCTTACTTTATAAGCACCATCAAGCTGATCTTGAATATAGGGTATTGATAAGGATTTTAAATCACGTTCAGGCATGTAGGCGATTAAAAAAGAAGCGGCTTCATACTGATGCATCGGCACTGTATTTAAAAAATACTGCAAAGAGTCTTTCCTCTCACCCGATTTCTCTAATGCGGTATGTAATAATGCATCGTATTTAGGTAAAAAAGCTCTGTTTTTAATTTGGCTGAAAGCAAAAAAAGGAATGATAATAAAAACGAAAACAAGGCAACTGAATTTCTTCATGGATTAAAAGGAGTTTGAATATACAAACTTTTAAAAAACATACAGTTTGTATCCGATTAGCTTAAAAAATTGAATTTTGAAAACTAAAAATAGTAAAAAACGATACAGTAATGCAATTGAAAATTAAAATGATGGTAATATTTAACATATCGAAATACCGCATTAAATAAGATATAAATCCCGGAATAAACAGCTGTTTTAGTAAATTAATAATTAGGAATGCTTTAATTTTTTTTATCAAAAAATTCCATTATTCTTTACTGTCTATTCCCTAAATTATTTCGTTTTGACAAAATTATGTTTTCATCGAAATGCAGAAACCTTTTTGCACAATAATTAACAAATATTGTATGAAAAAACTTGAGTTAAATTTAATAAACCCCAATGGAAATCCAACTTCTAACTTCCAACTTCTAACTTCTAACTTCCAACTTCCAACTTCTAACTTCTAACTTCTAACTTCCAACTTCCAACTTCCAACTTCTTAAATCTTCTTCGCTTCTTCCCAAAAAATATCCATCTCCGCAAGTGTCATATCCATTAGGGATTTTCCTAATTCGCCTGCTTTGCTTTCCAGATATTGGAAACGTTTAATAAATTTTTTATTAGTTCGTTCCAAAGCGTCTTCTGGATTCACATTCAGGAAACGGGCATAATTAATCATGGAAAACAAGACATCGCCAAATTCGGCTTCTATTTTATCCTGATTTCCTGCTTTTACCTCCACTTGCAGTTCTTCTAATTCTTCCTGTACCTTGTCCCAAACCTGATGTGATTCTTCCCAGTCAAATCCCACTCCTTTTACCTTATCCTGAATTCTGCTGGCTTTGACTAATGCAGGCAAACTTTTAGGAACGCCTTCTAAAACAGATTTTTTTCCTTCTTTGAGTTTGAGTTTTTCCCAGTTTTGCTTAACCTCTTCTTCGTCTTTTACCACCGTATCACTATAAATGTGCGGATGACGGTGAATGAGTTTTTCACAAATTTCGTTGCACACATCGGCAATATCAAAAGCATCGGTTTCGCTGCCTATTTTAGCATAAAAAACAATATGCAATAACAAATCGCCCAATTCTTTTTTGACTTCATTCAAATCATTATCTAAAATGGCATCACCCAGTTCATAGGTTTCTTCGATAGTAAGATGCCTCAGGGTTTGCAGGGTTTGCTTTTTATCCCAAGGACATTTTTCACGTAAATCGTCCATGATATCTAATAATCTTTCAAAAGCCTGTAGTTGAATTTGTCTCGCGTTCATTGGATTTAGTTTTGTGTAAAAATAAGAAATCCTGTGTTCTAAGCGGTTTAGAACACAGGATTTTTATATCATTCAGAAAGGAATTATTCTGTTACTTTTTTAGCTTTCTTTGGTTTTTCAGCCGGAGCTGCCTCAGCTACTGTTGCTTCAACTACTTCTTCAGCAGCTGTTTCGTCAACAACTAATCCTTTTGACTGTAAAGTGTTGTACCAGTTTAAAATTTTCTTAATATCCGAAGCATAAACTCTTTCTTCATCATAAGTAGGTAAAACTTCTTTGAAATAAGCTGCTAAAGTTGCAGGATCTTCTTTATGAGAAATAGCTGCACCTTTATTTTCTTTTTCAGCGATACTGGTCATCACTTCTTTCAATGGTTTTTCACCTTCGTAAGTGTATACCGAAATTTCAGATAACAAACTCACATTACTTTTTAAGTTTACAGTGATTTTTTTACCATCTGTTAATGATTCTGCTACAAAACCAGTACGTGTTTGTACTTTTAAAACATATAAACCCGGTTTTCCCGAAATCGCTAATACTTTATCTAAATTCATGCTTTTTTAATTATTATTAAGAATTCATTTTATTTTTTTCTGCTGTTACTCTTTGTCAAAAACAATACCAAAAAAGATTTTATCTTCCTTTTTTAGCAAAGAATCGCATTCTGTAATCCTGAAACGTTTTTCCTTCCATGATGTTTTTCAACTTTCCTTTGATCAATCGTTTTTTAAGAGACGAAATTTTATCGGTAAACAACACACCCTCAATATGATCGTATTCGTGCTGGATTACTCTGGCAATCAATCCGTCAAAAACTTCCGTTTTCATTACAAAATCTTCTTCACAATATTCGATAGTAATTTTTTCTTTGCGATATACATCTTCACGAACATCGGGAATACTCAGGCAACCTTCGTTAAAAGCCCAGTCATTTCCTTCTTCTTTTAAGATTTTAGCATTAATAAAAGTACGTTTGAAACCTTTTAATTGTTTTTGCTGATCAGCATGTAAATCTTCGTCATCACTAAAAGGGGTAGCGTCTATTACAAATAAACGAATTGCTATTCCTACTTGTGGCGCTGCCAGTCCTACTCCGGATGCGTTATACATTGTTTCGTACATATTGGCAATCGTCTCTTTCAAATTAGGATATTCGGCTGTTATTTCCTCTCCTACTTTTCTTAAAACCGGATCACCATATCCTACAATTGGTAAAATCATTGTTGTTGTATTAAAATTATTAACCTGATAAAGATTGTAACGCCTAAATTAGGATTGCCAAAAATAGTAAAATTTAAACAATGCTTAAAGTGAATAAGAATAAATAGTATTTTTAAATTTAATCTTAAAAAACAATTTCATTTATCTCATTGATAAATCGTACAATTCATACCTTTGTAGATAATCCCAAAACTTATGATTGCAAAAATTCAGAAATTTATATCGAGTACTGAATTCAGTAATGCCCTAAAAGTTACCATTGCCGCTGTTTCTCCTGTTTTATTATTTTCGTATCTGGACAATTTTCAGATAGGCTTTACTATTGCTTTGGGTGCTTTTTTTACTTTTCCAAGTGATATTCCCAGTAATTTAAAACATAAAATTAATGGTTTACTGGTTACCTCCTTTATTATAGCGGGTGTCAACCTGATTATAAATCTTTGTTATCCGTTGCCGTGGTTGTTTTATCCGGTACTACTTTTACTGGTTTTTGGTGTTTCGATGATTTTAGTCTACGGACAACGGGCTACTATGGTTTCATTTTCGGCATTGTTATCCCTTTCATTGGCTTTTGCACATTTAAATTCGGGTTGGGAAATGCTTCAGTATTCCGGATTACTATTATTGGGAGGACTGTTTTATACGTTAATTTCGATTATTTTTTTCCATATAAAACCCAATCGGTATGTAGAATTACAAATGGCGGAATGCATGCGGCTCACCGCTAAATACCTGAAATTACGGGGCGATTTATGGGAATTGAATTCCGACAGAAAAGCCATTACCAAGAAACAACTGCATTTTCAGGTGGAACTGAATGTGTTACACGAAAACATTCGGGAAATACTTGTTACTAGCAGAACCAAATCAGGTTCATCAAGTCAAAACCGTAAAATGCTGTTGAGTTTTATTTCCTTAGTCGAAGTTCTGGAACTCGCGATGGCCACTTCTTTTGACCATAATAAATTGCATCAAAAATTTGATGGTTATCCAAGAGCGTTGCAAACCTATCAGAACTTAGCTTATAACCTTGCCAAAAGTTTAAAACTACTGTCAAAAAGTATCGAAGACGGCAAAGCTTATGAGTCCAGACACAATTTAATTGAAGATTTACAGCAGTTTGAAAGTACTATTAAGGATTACAAAAAAAACATCCAGACCGAATCTTCATCAGAAGAAGTTTTAATGCTGATAACCATGTTGCATTATGCCGAAAAGCAGGTGGAAAAAATCATCACTCTGGAACGTGCTTACACTAACAACATCAACCCTAAAGACCTGAAAGGAAGAGATAAGGACATTGAAAAATTCATCAAACCCCAATATTATCCGCTAAGTACATTTGTTGAGAATTTAAGTTTTTCATCAACTGTTTTCAGACATTCGCTCCGGATAACCATTACCATATTACTGGGTTATATGATAGGAAAAGTGCTTCCGCTGGAAAATGTGTATTGGATCATCCTGACTATTGTGGTTATTATGAAACAAGGATTTGGGCTTACTAATGAACGAACCTATCATCGTATTTTTGGGACATTAGTGGGTGGCGTTATTGCTTTTGGAATTCTCTCGGTAGTTCATGATTCTTATGTCATTAGTACTATTGCCATTGTTGCCATGCTTTTGGGTTTTTCATTCAATCCTACTAACTACAAAATCGGAGCTACTTTTATTACTATTTATGTAATTCTAATTTATGGAATTCTGGCTCCTGATAATGGCAACGTAATTGAATATCGCATTTTAGATACAATTGTGGGAGCCACATTGTGTTTACTGGCTAATTATCTTTTATGGCCTTCATGGGAGTTTTTAAATCTGCCTGAATACATAAAAAATGCAATCGAAGCCAACAGGAATTATTTAAAAGAAATCTCAACGCTGTACAATAAAAAAGGAGAAGTACCTACGGAATACCGCTTAGCGCGAAAACAGGCTTTTATCGAAATTGGAAATTTAATGGCTTCTTTCCAGCGGATGTTACAGGAACCAAAGTCCAAGCAAAACAAGCTTCCGCAGGTGTATAAACTCACTGTTTTGAATCATTCGCTCTTGTCATCCATTGCTTCTTTAGGGACTTATATTCAATCCCATAAAACAACAGAAGCCTCAAAAGCCTTTAATGTTGTAGTGGATAAAGTGATCGAAAACTTAGAGTTTGCTATGAATATACTCGAAAAACAACATTTTGATTCGAATACCATAGCTTCCAACGAAGATTTAGACAAGCGACTTACAGAATTGAAAAACATTCGAGCCAAAGAACTCAAACAGATAAAACTTATCGATGAAGAAGCGTACCAAATCAAAATGCAGGAAGCCCAATTAGTTATTGAACAACTCATCTGGATGACTAATTTATCTGAAAATATTGTGAAAACCGCACAGATATTAATGACTGTTACTCCTAAAAACGAGACCGTTTATAACACATCCCTTTAATACCAAAACAAAAATGAGGCTGTCTTTTCAGGGACAGCCTCATCATTTTCTATTTATATCTACGATTATACGTTAAATCTAAAGTGCATTACATCACCATCTTTAACCACATATTCTTTTCCTTCAACTTTAAACTTACCGGCTTCTTTAGCTTTTGCTTCTGAACCATAAGTAACATAATCTTCATACGAAATAACTTCAGCACGAATAAATCCTTTTTCAAAATCAGTGTGAATTACTCCGGCAGCCTGTGGTGCTGTTGCTCCAATATTGATGGTCCAGGCACGCACTTCTTTGACACCGGCTGTAAAATACGTTTGTTGCTTTAACAACTTGTAAGCAGCACGAATTAAAACAGAAGCACCCGGCTCAGTTAATCCCATATCTTCCAGGAAAACCTGACGCTCTTCATAACTTTCTAATTCAGTAATATCAGCTTCAGCACCTACTGAAAGAATAATTACTTCGGCATCTTCATCTTTTACTAATTCTTTAACCTGCTCCACATATTTATTACCGTTTACCGCCGAATTTTCATCAACATTACATACATATAAAACCGGTTTTGCCGTAATTAACTGGAAACTTTCCATTAAAACCTCTTCATCATTACTTTGTGGCGTAATGGTTCGGGCTGATTTTGCCTGTAATAATGCTTCTCTGATTCTGTCTAAAAGTGCTTTTTCAGTTTGCGCTTCTTTATTACCTGTTTTAGCCGCACGATTTACTTTTTCCAAACGTTTTTCAACAGTTTCTAAATCTTTCAACTGCAATTCGATATCGATGGTTTCCTTATCACGAATAGGGTTTACATTTCCATCAACGTGAACAATATTATCATTATCAAAACAACGCAATACGTGAATAATAGCGTTACATTCTCTAATATTTCCAAGAAATTGATTTCCTAAACCTTCTCCTTTACTGGCACCTTTTACTAAACCTGCAATATCAACAATATCCACAGTTGCCATTTGCACGCGTTCCGGCTTTACTAACTCTTCTAATTTATTGATACGAGGATCAGGTACATTTACTACACCAATATTAGGTTCTATTGTACAAAACGGAAAGTTTGCACTTTGCGCCTTAGCATTAGACAAACAATTAAATAAAGTTGATTTCCCTACATTTGGTAATCCTACAATTCCTGCTTTCATGATCGTATTGTTTACAGCCAGCGTTTTTTGCTAAGCGTTTAAATTTTGATTTTAAAAGTTGCAAATATAATATATAAAATCTATAGATAGCATAAATCCAAAATTTATACCGCGTCTCTTTTTCAGCCACTCCATTCACTTATATATTGTACTCCAGTTTCCATTATTCTCCAGTTAATTTAACTTATTCTAAACACATTTAGTACAAAGCTTTCGGTAAAAAAAGCTTATATTGTAATCTCTTTCGATACCAACAACTTCATTAATCGTAAAATCCTATGAGCAGTCTCTATCCTGATGAAATGGCCGAAATATATGACGCTATGTACCAAAGCTTCATAGACTACAAAAATGAATATATCTTTTATAATACGCTGCTGCAAAAATACCATCCTGAAAACATTCTGGAAATAGGAAGCGGAACAGGAAATCTTGCACGCCATTTTATTGAAAACCATCAAAATTACACCGGACTGGATTACAGCAAGAGCATGATTGCTATTTCTAAAAAAAGAAATCCAAACGGGAGTTTTATTCACGGCGATATGCGCGATTTTAATTTGGAACAAAAAACAGATGCCATCATTATTACCAGCCGTTCTACGAGTTATTTAATTTCAAATAATGATATCAACGACACTTTTAAAAGTCTGTACAATAATTTAAATCCAAACGGAATTGTGATTTTTGATTTTATTGATGCCAATCGTTTTATTCCTTACCTTAAAGAAAATGACACAATTATACACGCTGCCAAATACAAAGAGGTCAATTATATTCGAAAAAGCAATTGGGAAGTAAGTTCTCAGGATAATTTCACACTGGAATGGACCGCTAAATATTACCGAAACGAAGTGGATGACCATCAAATAATTGCTAATGATTATGCGACTGTCCGGGTTTTTACGCTTAACGAAATGCAATTGTTTTTGTATCTCAATAATTTTGAAATCCTGGAAACGATTGACAGGAAAACCTATGCTTATGATACGTATGTAATTGTAGCTCAAAAAAAATCCTGAACAATATGCTCAGGATTTTTTGTAAATTGATAGTATATAGTAAACTATTCGTTATGCAGAAAAGCTTGTCTGCTTAACAACGTTTCTTCATCCTCTACGTGATTATCATCCGGTATACAACAATCAACAGGACATACCGCAGCACATTGAGGTTCATCATGAAACCCTTTACACTCCGTACATTTTCCCGGAACAATATAATACACTTCATCAGAAATAGGAGTTTGAGCTTCATCAGCATCCACTTCAGTTCCGTCAGGAAGTACTACTTTTCCATTTAAAGCTGTTCCGTCTTTGTATCTCCAATCATCAGCTCCTTCATAAATTGCTGTATTTGGACATTCCGGTTCACATGCACCACAGTTGATACATTCGTCTGTTATGATAATTGCCATTCTTATTAGTCTTAAAGTTATAAAGTCTCCAAGTTAACAAGTCTTTTCAAATCGTTTTACACAAACTTTTTGTCTTTCGACTTTCGACTTTTGACTTTAGATTTTATTATGATTACTTTTGTGCAAAATTACAATCAAAACATTTCATAAACAAACATTATGACATTAGAAAACAAAAAAAATATTTTTATAGAATTAGGAACGTTTTTAAGCCAGTTTTCCGAAGCCAAAAACCACCAAAAAGAAGGGGTTTCAGGCAATGCCATTTTTTTTGATTCTTTTATTGATTTAATTCATCTTTCCCAATCGCATAATGGCTGGTACACTCCTGAACAGGTGTATTATGCTGTTGCTTCCTGGGCACAAGCGCTAAACAAAGAAAACCTTGACAAGTGGCTGGATGGGTATGATTTTACCGCTGTAAAACCTAAAAAAATTGCACTCATACTAGCCGGAAATATTCCACTGGTAGGTTTTCATGATTTCCTGTCGGTTTTAATAACCGGACATGATGTCATTGTAAAGACGTCATCAAACGACCAGCATTTATTGCCTTTTTTAGCAAAATATTTGATTCATATAGCTCCGGAATTAGAAAACAAAATCACTTTTAGCGAAGGTAAATTAGAAAATTTTGATGCTGTAATAGCTACCGGAAGCAACAATACAGCCCGTTATTTTGAATATTATTTTAAAGACAAACCTTCCATTATTCGAAAAAGCCGAAATTCGGTTGCTGTTTTAAATGGTGAGGAAACTAAAGAGCAATTAATTGCTTTAGGAGAAGATATTTTCAGGTATTTTGGGTTAGGCTGTCGCAATGTTTCTAAATTATTTGTTCCAAAGGGATATAGCTTTAACGCTTTTTTTGAAGCCATTTTTGAATATCAGGATATTATCAAATATGAAAAATATGCTAATAATTACGATTATAATAAAGCCGTTTTTCTAATGAGCAACTTCAAATTGCTGGATAATGGTTTTTTAACCATCAAAGAAGACAGCAGCCATGCCTCTCCTATTTCGAGTGTGTTTTACGAATATTATGAAACCCTTTCGGATTTAGAACAAAAATTAGAAGCAGAAGCTGAGAATATTCAATGTATTGTGAGCAATAATTTAATAAAAAACAGTGTTGCCTTTGGACAAACGCAACAGCCTAAATTATGGGATTATGCGGATAATACTGATACTATATCGTTTTTGTTAATAACATAGAAAATTTTTTAATAATTATTATGAATATTTTAATGCTTATTCGAGTCCTATTACCGAAATTTGCATTTTAATTTTTTGGACTTAAACTACACCATGAAAAAACACAATTACAGCGCAGGACCATCTATCTTACCACAAGAAGTTTTTGAAAAATCAGCACAAGCTATTTTAGACTTCAATAATTCAGGATTATCAATTTTAGAAATTTCGCACAGAAGCAAAGATTTTGTTGCTGTTATGGATGAAGCCAGAGCTTTAGCTCTTGAGTTATTAGGATTAGAAGGAAAAGGATACCAGGCTCTTTTTCTTGGAGGTGGAGCCAGCCTTGAATTTTTAATGGTTCCTTACAACTTGATGAAAGAAGGTGGAAAAGCGGCTTATTTAGATTCAGGAACATGGGCTACTGCAGCTATTAAAGAAGCAAAACTTTTTGGAGAAACAGTTATTGTAGCTTCTTCAAAAGATGATAATTACACGTATGTACCAAAAGGATATGAAATTCCTGCTGATGCAGATTATTTTCACTGTACTTCAAACAATACCATTTTTGGTACTCAAATGAAATCATTTCCTCAAACGAATGTTCCATTGGTTTGTGATATGAGTTCAGATATTTTCTCCAGACAACTGGATTTTTCTCAATTTGATATTATCTATGCCGGAGCTCAAAAAAATATGGGACCTGCCGGAGCTGCATTAGTAGTTATCAAAGAAGAAATCATCGGTAGAAGCGGTCGTGCTATTCCTAGCATGCTGGATTATGCCAAACACGTTAAAGCGGATAGTATGTTCAACACTCCTCCTGTATTCTCTGTGTACGCGTCTCTGTTGACATTGAGATGGATCAAGGAAAAAGGCGGAATTGCAGCGGTTGAGAAACTAAACAACGCTAAAGCAGAATTGCTTTATAACGAAATTGACAACAATCCATTATTTAAAGGAGCAGCGGCTAAGGAAGATCGTTCTAATATGAATGTTACTTTCTTACTGACTAATCCTGAGCACACAGAAACATTTGACAAAATGTGGAAAGAGGCTGGAATTTCAGGATTACCTGGACACCGCTCTGTAGGTGGTTACAGAGCATCTATCTACAACTCTATGCCTATTGAAAGCGTACAGGTTTTAGTGGATGTGATGCAAGCTTTGGGAAAAGCAGTTTAATTCTCATTTAGTATTTGGGCATTTTAATATTGAAATTGCCATTGAAATTGAATTTGAGAAAGCTAGCAGAGGCTCTAGCCCCGATAGAAGTGGAAATCCTTGTGGAGGCAGGCATCTACGCCGACACAAGATTGAAACGGATAGCGGGAAACAGTTTCTAAACCATTCAATTAATTTGAGGATAAAACCTCGTAATGTAATAAAAAAACATGAAAGTATTAGCAAACGACGGGATTTCAAAAAGTGGAATCTTAGCTTTAGAAAAAGGTGGTTTTGAAGTAATCACTACAAAAGTTGCTCAGGAACAAGTAGCGAATTACATTAACGAAAATAACGTGAGCGTTATTCTTGTTCGTAGTGCTACTAAAGTTCGTAAGGACATTATTGATGCTTGTCCGGGCATTAAAATCATTGGTCGCGGTGGTGTAGGTATGGATAATATTGATGTGGATTATGCTAAAAGCAAAGGAATTCACGTAATCAATACTCCTGCTTCTTCATCAGAATCTGTGGCTGAATTAGTTTTTGCTCACTTATTATCAGGTGTTCGTTTCTTACACGATTCTAACAGAAACATGCCGTTAGAAGGAGATACAAAATTCAATGATTTGAAAAAAGCGTATGCTAATGGTGTTGAATTAAGAGGTAAAACGTTAGGGATTGTAGGTATTGGCCGTATTGGTCAGGCTACTGCTAAAATGGCTCTTGGTTTAGGTATGAAAGTTATCGCAGCAGATAGTTTTATTCCTTCAGTAGATGTTAAAGTTGAATTTTTTGACGGACAATCTATCACAACGACTATTGTTCCTCAATCATTAGAATCTCTTTTCCAGGAAGCTGATTTTATTTCTTTCCATGTACCTGCTCAAAACGGATACATTTTGACTGAAAAAGAATTTGCTACTATGAAAGATGGTGTAGGTATTGTAAACTGTGCCCGTGGCGGAGTTATCAACGAAGTAGATTTAGTAAATGCTTTAGACAGCGGAAAAGTTGCTTTTGCAGGTTTAGATGTTTTCGAAAATGAACCAACTCCAGCAACACAACTTTTAATGCACCCGAAAATCTCTTTGACTCCACACATTGGAGCTGCTACAGGAGAAGCTCAGGACAGAATTGGAACTGAACTTGCTTCACAAATTATTACTTTATTGAGCTAATAATTTAAAGCTTTTATAACACAAAAGGACTCATTGCAAATTGCTAATGAGTCCTTTTTTTTATTATATTTGGGAGTAAACTTATAAAACAAATCTTATGTTAGATCAATTAGCACAATTAGTAAAGGAATTTGGTCAGGATGCAGTTGTAAAAAACGAAGCCATCCCAAACGATAAAAATAATGCAGTACTGGAAGAAACGGGTAACTCTCTTTTTTCGAGTCTTCAAAAAATAGCATCACAAGGTGATTTATCTCAAATAGCAGGCCTTTTACAAGGAAAGGATATTGATAAAAACAACCCTACTGTAAAAGAAATCACAAATCAGGTGTCTCATTCCTTAACCGAAAAACTAGGTATCAATCAGGCTACAGCAACCAGCACAGTGACAGCTATGATTCCGCAAATTTTGGGTTCCTTAATTTCTAAAGCTAAAGATCCTAAAGATAACAGCTTAAACATTTCCGATCTTCTAAGCTCTTTGACTGGCGGAAACAGTGCGGAAAACGCCGGAATTATGGAAGCCATTTCTACTTATGGAGTTCATTTTGGGCTGGATCAAAATGCAGATGGAAAAGTAGATCTTGATGATGCTGCCGAGCTTACAAAAAAAGGCGGACTAGGCGGAATGCTGGGGAAACTTTTTGGGAAATAAATCACAATTAAATATAAATGCCATTTAGTATCAATTAAATGGCATTTGCATTTAATAAAAACACATTGATTGCCATGAAAAATACGCTCTACATATCCATGCTAATTTTAGGTGTCATTTTAATAAGTTGCACCGCTCAAAAAACAAGTATTACAAAAACCCAAAATCAAAATCTGAGCAGTAATGACACCATCAGGATTGCTAATGATTCTTTAGAATACGAAGTAATCATTATTGATCCGGGTTTTAATATCTGGCTCGCATCCAGAGCGCATCCCAGATGGTATTACACACAGGAATATCTGGAGAATAAAAATCAGATATATGTAAATGAGTGGAATAATCGTGTCTTACAACCACAACGTTACAATCCTAATTTATATGAAATGACCATTAATTATGATTCCAATATCGATTACGGTTATGAGGTCAATTATTTAATCTATAACTATATGGTTTATTTTCAAAATAATTACAACCAAAGGCTTTTTGGTCGTGTTCCTCTAAGATAATCTTGTTATATTTGTTGTCATCTTAAATGGATATGGAGAAATTAAAGAGACGCTGGGGAATAACTTCTAATTATGATTTAGTAATTATTTTTATAGTTTTTGCTATAAACGGTTCACTATCTGCAAAAATCTCCAGCTATTTGATGAATCTTTTAAATATAAATCAGGAAAACACCCACTGGTTTTTTTATTACCTGATACTGATTGTTTTAGTATTGCCCTTATACCCTTTCTTATTAATGTTTTTTGGTTATCTTTTTGGTCAGTCAAAATTCTTTTTCCCTTTCTCTAAAAAAATGCTTCGGGGAATAGGACTGGGATTTATATTCAAAGACAAAAAAAATTAACTTTCTTTTTTTATAAGATAACAATAAATCCACGTTAACGTAAAAGTGGGAATCACATCCGTAAAAGGAAAAAGCTCTTCAATAAAAGAAACAATTCCTGCCACTTTTCCCAAACTGCCTTTATACATTCGGGCGATTAAAAAGCTTGAAACAGGAGCCCAGACCACATCTGAAAATTCACCTAAAAAAGGAATAGAAAAAGAAATCATTCCGATCGCATCGAAAACAATTCCTAAAATTAGTTTTTTATATCGCTCTTCCATTTTCAGTACTATTAGTCTTTTAATTTATCTTTAAAATACTGTCTCACTTTATTGATTTTTGGAGTAATTACAAATGAGCAATATCCCTGAGTCTGATTTTGATTGTAATAATTCTGATGGTAATCTTCGGCTTCAAAAAATGTTGAAACAGGAGAAAGCTTCGTTACAATTGGCTTGTCAAAAACATTTTCTTCATTCAAAAAAGCAATAAAATCGGCTGTCATTTTTCGTTGTTCTTCATTGTGATAGAAAACTTCACTACGGTATTGAGTTCCCACATCATTTCCCTGTCTGTTCAAAGTGGTAGGATCATGGGTTGCAAAAAACAATTCTAACAGTTCACCAAAAGAAATAACTTCCGGATCATAAGTTATCTCAATGGCTTCGGCGTGACCGGTATCACCCTCACAAATTTCTTTGTAAGTGGGATTCGTCGTTTTTCCGCCAATATAACCCGAAACCACTTTTTCAACCCCTTTTAATTCTAAAAATACCGCTTCGGTACACCAAAAACAACCTCCTGCAAAAGTGGCTGTCTCATTTTTTATATTATTTTCCATATCTTCTATTTTAATAACCTCTTATTATTATGTTCGACTAACTCAAATTTATTGCTTTTTGACCAAAAAATATAGCTTATCGCATTTTATAATCCTTAAAATCTTTGTTTCTTTGTAAAAACTGTCAACAATGATACAAGCCAAAAACTTACATAAATATTACGATCAGCTTCATGTACTCAAAGGAGTTGATATACATATACAAAAAGGAGAAATTGTATCTATTGTAGGTGCATCGGGAGCCGGAAAAACAACACTTTTACAAATTCTGGGAACATTAGACAAACCAAATACCTCTGTTAATAAAG
Organism: Flavobacterium flevense; assembly: GCF_900142775.1. GTDB lineage: Bacteria > Bacteroidota > Bacteroidia > Flavobacteriales > Flavobacteriaceae > Flavobacterium > Flavobacterium flevense. The sequence continues at coordinate 23,774 of NZ_FRCC01000006.1, read as the reverse complement.
GAGCTATCAATTCTGAAAACGAAATTGAACTTCTAATTAATAATGAAAATATTCTGTCTATGAATGACAGAAATTTATCTAAATTCAGAAATTTAAATTTGGGGTTCATTTTTCAGTTTCACCAGTTATTACCTGAATTTACTGCTTTAGAAAACGTATGCATTCCTGCTTTTATTGCTAAAAAGTCAAAAAAAGAAACTGAAGAAGAAGCCATAAAATTATTAACTTATCTTGGTCTATCTCATCGGATTCATCATAAGCCCAATGAACTTTCGGGAGGAGAACAACAACGTGTGGCTGTGGCGAGAGCACTGATTAACAGACCCGCCGTTATTTTTGCCGATGAACCTTCAGGAAATCTGGACACCCATTCAGCCGAAAATTTACACCAGTTGTTCTTTAAATTAAGAGATGAATTTGGACAAACCTTTGTTATTGTAACTCATAACGAAGAATTAGCCAATATGGCTGACAGGAAACTGCTAATGGTTGACGGACAAATTAGTTTTTAAAAAGTAACTGAGTGGCTAAGAATCTAAGATACTGCCAAACTCATTACTTGCATTTTAAACTTTTAAACCTTTAAGCTTCTCCAACAAAAGAATGAACAAAGCTGAACTCAAAGATTTTCTGGACGAAAAAGTATTGCAATACAATACACTTGATTTTATTGAAAGTGATCCGGTGCAAATTCCGCATTTATTTACTCAAAAAGAAGATATAGAGATTGCCGGTTTTTTAAGCGCTACGATTGCCTGGGGAAACAGAAAGATGATCATTAAGAATAGCCATCGCATGATGGAATTGATGGGCAATGCGCCTTATGATTTTGTGATGTCTCATACTGACACTGACTTAGAACGACTTGAAAACTTTGTACACCGTACCTTTAATGGTCAGGATTTTATCGGTTTTATCCAATCATTACAAAACATCTACAAAAATCATGGCGGACTGGAAGCTGTTTTTTCAAAAAACCAGGAAGCCCATTCCATGCAAAAAAGCATCTCTGAATTCAAGAAAATCTTTTTTGAAATTCCGCATGCAGCCCGCACCCAAAAACATATTTCTGATCCATTAAATAATTCTGCGGCTAAACGGATTAACATGTACCTGCGTTGGATGTGTCGTCAGGACAACAAAAGTGTGGATTTAGGGATTTGGAAAAGCATTCCTCCTGCTCTGCTTTCTTGTCCGCTGGATGTACATTCTGGAAATGTAGCCCGAAAATTAGGTATTCTTAGTCGCAAACAGAATGACGGCAAAGCACTTTTTGAACTGGATTCTAAACTTAGAGAATTAGATCCTCATGATCCGGTGAAATATGATTTTGCACTTTTTGGGCTGGGCGTTTTTGAAGGGTTTTAAATATCAATTTTAAAATATTCATTATTACCAATTCTCGTTAATTCAATTGTATTAAAATTGACTGTATATGTGAAATTTTCTTCAAAATTTACAATATAATATTTTAAACAAGCCAATACATTATTTACAATATTATCAACATTATAGGCGGGCAGGGTAATTAAACTACTATCACCCATTTTTAAATCTTTTTTAATAGTCAATAATGTAGCTATATTCCAACTTGCTCTGGCTTCATCAGAATTCCAAACAGCATCATTTGTCCCATCAATTTCAATTCTATTTTTCATTTTGTTTCCTAATTTAATTTAAGATAAGACAAAGTTACGAGAGATATTTAAATAATAAAAAAGTATTAAACTCAAGATTCAAATCAAATTTCCTGACAACAAAAACTCGGAAAGATACTTTTTTGCTCTTTTAGGACTTGGAGCACTTGAAGGTTTTTAAACAGATTTACTAAAAAAATTATTGCATACGCAAAAAATCATTTTACAATAATTTTTTTTTACACTTTAACAAATGGCAACTTTTAAGTTGCCATTTTTTTTATACCAGATTCCAAATCTAAAACCTTAATTTCTGACTACTTCACTACAATCCAAAACTATCCTGTAAAATATGATTTTGCACTTTTTGGGCTGGGCGTTTTTGAAGGGTTTTGATAACTATCAATCTACATTGTCTTGTAAGTTTATATTCTCTTTAAATTTTTCCTTTTTTACCATTTTTTAAAATTACCTTTCTCTCTCTTTTTTAAATATTTTTATTTTATAAACAGATTTATTTTATTACAAAAAATTAAAAAAAAGTGCATTTCATCGATATTTTTAGTCACTTTATCGATTTTATCATAAAACTTTAATACATTTGGATTAAGAAAAAACGCCCCAAATCTTAACCTAACTTAAACCAAATGAATCTTTCAAAAAAAATTGTTCTTGCAGAGGATAATTCTATTCTTTCAAAACTCTTACAATTCAAATTAGAAAAAGAAGGATACCAACTCTTAATAGCCACCAATGGAAAAGAAGCTGTAAATCTTATTGAAGACAACAGACCTGACATGATTCTTACCGATATCATGATGCCTTTTATAAGTGGACTCGAAGTAATAAGTCATGTAAGAAACAAACTGGAAATGAAAACTCCTATTGTAGTTTTTTCTTCAGCAGGTCAGGAAGAAATGGTTTTAAACGCTTTTAATTTAGGCGCTAATGACTTCATGAGTAAACCTTTTAGTCCCAATGAATTAGTTATTCGTATTAAAAGGTTATTGCAATAAAGCTCTAAACCAACTATTATGTCAGATTTAATCCAAAATAGTATTGATGCGTTTCAAAATTCGCATCCAATCATCCAGTTTTGTGCTTATGTATCTTTCCTTTTTATGGCAATCATAATGGGTTTAATGATATATTTAAAAAGTCTTAGAAGCCGATTGAGAATAAAAGGACGAATAGAAGCTACGTATAAAAAAAAATACGAAGCAGATTTAATCGAATATTTATATGCTGATGATGATCCGGAAAATAATGAACAGCAACAAAAAATAATAGCTTATTTAGCTAAATCTTCGCATAATCGTTTGAAACGAAAACTTATTATTAATACTTTTTTAAAATTAAAGAATGAAATTTCAGGAGAAACTGCTGATGCAATTCAAAATTTATATTATAAAACAGGTTTGATTAATTCAGCTACATCTACACTAAAAAGTAAAAAATGGGATGCTGTAGCTCGTTCTGTCAGGGAGTTAACACAATTTGAAATTAAAGAAGCTCATGACGAAATTATCCCATTGATTAATCATCCTAAAAAAGAAGTTCGTAATGAAATTCAAAAATACTTAGTGAAGTTATTCCGTTTTGACGGACTGGAGTTTTTAGATGTATTAGAAAGCAATTTATCCGAATGGGATCAAATTCAATTATTAGAAATTTTAAATAAATTCAATAATCTGGAGATTCCCGATATGTCTAAATGGTTGCTCTCTAAAAACGATTCTGTAGTTTTGTTTACTTTAAAATTAGCACGAATCTACAATCAATATGAAGCGCAAGAAGCTATTAAATCACTTTTGAACCATACTAATACCGAAATCAGGATTGAAGCCATAAATATCGTCAATCATTTAGGAATTTTTGAAGCGGTTGAAATAATTAAAACAGATCTCTTTAGCAGATGCCTGGAGGAACAAATAGCCTTTTTTAAAATGATGGAAGAAATGGCCATGCCAGACGACATCCCATTTATTAAAGAACACATACAGCATGAGAATTTTTATATCAGAGTCTCTGTAATGAAAATCATGAATTTAATTACTGTTGACACCGATAATACGTTTAAAGTCAATACAATTACCCCTGATTTTTCAATAGACAAAGACCTAACCATAGCTAGTTAATTATGACTCTAAATATACCCCAACAGCTTATAGATATTTTTGACTATTTCTTTTTTGGATTTGCAATAGCAGCTATTTTATCCTACATTATTTTAGCTATCATATCCGCCTTTGAAACAGTAAATTACATGAAGAAAAATAGCTTTGTAAACTATTCTAATATTTTATCTTCTTCTATTTCTCCTTCTATTTCAATTATTGCCCCTGCTTACAATGAAAGTTTAAATATTGTAGAAAATGTTCGCTCATTACTTTCTAATCATTATGTAAATTATGATGTTATCATTGTAAATGATGGTAGTAAAGATGATAGTTTAGAGAAACTTATTGTGGCTTATGATTTGGTTAAGGTAGATTATTTAATTAATTATCAAATTGAAACAAAACCACTTAGACAAGGGGTTTTCAAATCGACTAACCCCGCATTTGAAAAATTAATTGTAGTAGATAAAGAAAATGGCGGAAAAGCTGATGCTCTAAATTTAGGATTAAACATTAGTACCAATAAGTATGTTGCTTGTATAGATGTTGACTGTTTACTACTTGAAGATTCATTACAAAAAATGGTAAAACCTTTTCTTGAAGCTACTGATGAAAAAGTTATTGCTGCCGGTGGTGTGATTAGAATTGCCAATTCCTGCACAATAAAAGACGGAAAATTACTGGATATCAATTTCCCGAAAAACAGAATTGTTAGAGGGCAAATTTTAGAATATCTGAGAGCTTTTTTATTAGGTCGTATGGCTTGGAGTAAACTCAATGGACTATTAGTAATCTCTGGAGCTTTTGGATTATTTGATAAAAAAATAGCCTTGGAAGTAGGCGGATACGACACTAAAACTGTAGGTGAAGACATGGAAATCATTGTAAGAATGAGACGCCACATGGAAGAAAAAAAAGTCAAATACAGAGTAGCCTATATTCCTGACCCACTTTGCTGGACGGAAGCACCTGATACTTATAAAATATTTATTTCACAAAGAAACCGATGGACTCGCGGGACTATAGAAACCCTAAAAAAACATAAAAAAATTGGATTTAATCCTAAATACCATGCTTTAGGAACAATTAGTTATCCATATTGGTTTTTATTTGAAAGAGCAGCTCCTATTGTTGAAATTTTAGGATTATTTTACTTTTCTTTGCTTATTGTAACAAACAATGTTCTTTGGGATTATGCTTTACTGTTTTTATTTGTTGCCTATCTTTTTACGGTAATGTTTTCTATAATTACCATAATAACAGAAGAACTTACCTATCATCAATATCGTAAAAAAGGGATGGGCTTACAACTTATAAAAACAGCTTTTACTGAGCCAATATTGAATCATCCATTCATCTTATATGCTGCCTTAAAAGGAAATTTTGACTACTATTTTAATAAAAAAATTAAATGGGGCGAAATGACACGCAAAGGAATGACTACTAACTAACCAATTTAAAAAACACAAAATTTTCATTAAATGGATAACAATCAACAATTAAAGAATTCCTTTAATTACGGCTTCTTGTGCCTTTCCATGGCATTCACTTTCTGGTTGATTAGCATTTTTGAAATAATTGCTAAATGCTATATCGGAATTAAAATTCCCAATATTGGCAGCACCTTATTTTACAAACTAATTAATGATTTCTGGACTATATTCATCATTAGTCTTTTATGTCTGCCTATTTACATTGCTTTATATTACACTAAAAAAAGCTGGAAAGATCTTCCTGTAAAAATTCTTTTTACACTTATTATTATTGGTCAATTTGCGCTGACTAAATACCATCTAACCACATTAGTTAATCTGGGAGCCGATTTTTTAGGATATTCAGCCAGCGATATATATACAACCGTTACAGCTTCGGAATCTTTTTCGATACTGTATTTTATACCATTTATTTTATTTCCATTTTTGTTTTGGACCATAAACAAATACATTTCCCGAAAAATAGTTCTAAAAAAGCTATACATAGGAACAGCAATAGCTACAGTGTTTTGTCTAGGAATTAAACTCATCATTCCTGAAGTTACTGAATCATTATTTCAAAATAAATTGGCTTATTTTTCTAATGCTATTATCCAGTTTCAAGAAGATAAAAATCAATTTAATGCAGCAAACTTAACGTACAAAAAAGAATTTCCTCTATTAAAACCATCCTCGTCAACTCCAGATGTTTTAGCTCCTTTTTTCGAAATTAATGAGGAGAAGCCTAACATCGTTATGATTATTGTTGAAGGTTTAGGTGATGAATTTATTGGGAAAAATGCCAATAGAGGTTTTACTCCCTATCTGGACTCTATGATTCCAAAATCCTTGTATTGGGAAAATTTTGTTAGTAATGCTGGTCGCACTTTTGGTGCTTTGCCTTCTATTTTAGGTTCACTTCCGTATGGAGACAAAGGATTTTTAGAAATGAAACCTTTACCTGCACACAGTTCGTTAATTAGTATTTTAAAATCTAATGGTTACAACACTGCTTTTTATTGTGGAGACGAATCCAGTTTTGACCATCGAAATAATTTTTTAGAATATAATAATATAGACAACATTATAGATATCAATAAATTTGATTCAAGTTATCATAAAACGAAAGCTAATGCTGAAGGTTTTACCTGGGGTTATCCTGATGCTGAGATTTTCAGAAAAACACTTAACGAAATTCAGTCTAAAAAAGGACCTCGTTTAGATATAATCATGACATTGACCAATCATGAACCTTTTGATTTTCCTGAAAGAGAAGCATATCTGAAAAAAGTAGATGCCATTACTGCATCCGATAAAAACATGGCGCTTTCAAAATCGGAGGTTGAAACTTATAAAAATATTTATGCTTCATTATTGTACACGGATCATTCGATACAAACTTTTATGGAAGCTTATGCAAAAAGACCTGATTACAACAATACTATTTTTGTAATTACAGGAGATCACCGTTTGATTCCAATTGAACAAAAAGACAAATTGTGTCGTTTTCATGTCCCGCTATATATTTATAGTCCAATGTTGAAAAAAACACAGACTTTTAAATCTGTTTCATCACATTGGGACATTACCCCAAGTTTAGTTTCCTTTTTAATGAACAATTATAAAATGGATAACAAAATTGAAAAAATAGCCTGGATGAGTTCAGGATTAGATACTGTGAAAAGTTTTAGAAACATTCATAAAATTCCCATTATGCAAAACAAAGGAATTATTAATGAATTTATCTATAAAGATTATTTATACTCTAACGGTGATTTATTTCAAATAGATGAAAACTTTGAAACTTCTAAAATTAGTAATCGTGAGTTGCTTAAAACTATTGAAGATAGTCTACAGGAAACTAAAAAACTGAATGCTTATCTGACTCAAAAAAATAAAATTCTACCAAAATCATTACTTATTTACAGCAAGGCTTCCTTTGAATTTTCGAAAGAAGAACTAGCAGTAATCAGAAAAGAAACCAAAGGATTAAATTACGATCAGATTTTCCTTAAAGCCAGAGAATTAGCCTTTAACAACAAACGAAAAGAAGCCCGCATTTTGTGCAATTACATTTTAAACGAACTTCCTAATTATGCTGATGTAAGAACCTTAAAAGGCAGGACATTAGCTTGGGACAAAGATTATAAAAACGCTGAAAAAGAGCTATTAGAGGTTGTTAAAAGAACACCCTATTATTATGACAGCTACCTTGCCTTAATGGATATTTATTGGTGGTCAAATCAAGATAACAAGGGAATTGACATTGCTAAAAAAGCATTAAAAAACGAAGTTAAAAATCCAGAATTAGGTATTAAATTAGCCAAAGCATACCAAAGAACGAATCATTTAGCCCTGGCAAAAAAATCGATTGACAGTATGCTTCAAAAATACCCTAACAACAGTGAATTTATGAAATTTAAAAACGAATTAAGATGATGATAAGCAAACCTATTATCAAATTATCAATATTATTTACTTTTGCCTGGTTTTTACAAACGCAAGCTCAGGTAAGTTACAATGGAAACCCTGATGCTTCATTTGAAACAGCACGCAATCTGGCTTTTAATCAGCAAAGAAAACAAGCGCAAGATACCCTAGAAAACATTTTAACAAAATACCCCAACTACCATGAAATTCGTACTTTTCTGGCTTCTACATATTCCTGGGATGGTAATTATAAAAAAGCCCGAAAAGAGTTTGCTTATGTTATCGAAAAAGCACCTGAAAACAAGGAAAACTGGATTGCTGCCATTAAAAATGAATCCTGGAGCGATGCGCCTTATCAGGCAATAGAGATGTCTAAATCAGCATTAAAAATTTTCCCAAACGACCCTGAGATTACTTTATTGGAAGCTGGTGCATTAAAAAATACTAAAAATCCGCTGGAAGCACAAAGTGTGATAAAAGACCTTATAGCTAAAAATCCCGAAAATCAGGATGCACAAGATTTTCTGGAGAGTCTAAACAGTACCCTTAGAACAAATACTATCGGAGTACGAGCTTCTGTCGATTTATATTCTAAAGTGTTTGACCCGATGCAGTATTATACGTTGAGTTATGGTAAACAAACAAAGTACGGAAGCATTATTGGTAAACTAAATTTCAATCGACGCTTTAATGAAAACGGAGCTCAGGTTGAAATAGATATGTACCCAAAAATAGCTAAAGGATTATACGCTTATCTAAATGTAGGATATGCTAATAGTTTTATTTTTCCTGACTTTAGATACGGAGCTGAATTGTATAAATCATTACCCCATAGTTTAGAAATTTCAGCTGGATTCAGAACCTTACAATACAGTACAACAACCACAATTTATACAGGTGCCATTGGCTGGTATACCGGAAACAGTTATTGGTCATTACGTCCTTATTTCACTCCTGGTGACAGTGGCACTAGTACTTCGGCAGCATTAAATTACAGAAAATACCGTAGTAATGCTGATAACTATATTAGTATCTTATTTAGTATGGGGATTTCTCCGGAAGTAAACCAGTTTATATTTGATGCCAATGACGCTGCCATTATTAATTTAAAGACACAACGTTTAAATTTGGGATATTTCTTTACCACTACAAAAGATAAAAATGCCTGGGGAATACAATTTGATGTTGCACATCAGGAAATCAGTTTTGATCCCGGGAATTATTTCTGGATATACTCAATTACTGCTTCCTGGGATTTAAGATTTAAATAATATAACGCGTTGGGTGTAATTAGTTTTTGATGATAATTTTTTGTCAGTTCGAGTGATTTTCGATAGAAAATTATATCGAGAACAAGAAAAATTTCATTAAAAACGGTTCTCGACACATTTTTTGTTTCGTTATACTCCACAAAAAGCACTCGAACGGACGTTTTTAATAATTGCACCCAACGGGTTACTATAGATAGCACAAAGACTCGCAAAGAAGTCGCAAAACATAAATAAAAAACTTTGTGAAACTCTTGTCTTACTCTGTGAATCTTTTTGAATCTTTTTGAAATAACACTAAAAACTGGTATTTAAAAAACAATGAAGCGGTTCCTTTCAAAAAGACTATCTTTGCACAAAATATACGTTTTATGGCCACTTTCGAGCAATTCAATCTTCCTAAATCATTACAAAAAGCAATAGATGGATTAGGAATTACAACTCCTACTCCTATTCAGCAGAAATCTTTTTCTGTAATTATGTCTGGAAGAGATATGATGGGAATTGCACAAACAGGAACAGGTAAAACCTTTGCCTACTTGTTACCTTTATTGAAACAATACAAATTTAGTGTTACACATACTCCTAAAATTGTCATTTTAGTACCTACCAGAGAACTTGTAGTTCAGGTTGTAGAAGAAATAGAAAAATTGACCGAATTTATGTCCATCCGGACTATCGGGATTTTTGGTGGAGTTAATATCAATACACAAAAAAAATCAGTTTATGAAGGTTCAGACATACTTGTAGGAACTCCCGGCAGAACGATGGATTTAGCGCTGGACAATGTCGTTCGTTTTGAAGACATGCAAAAACTGGTTATTGACGAATTTGACGAAATGCTTAATTTAGGCTTTCGGGTTCAGCTTACCGCCTTATTAGCGATGATGCCTAAAAAACGTCAGAATATCTTATTCTCGGCAACCATGACTGATGAAGTAGATGCTATCTTGAACGATTACTTCGATTATCCCGAAGAAGTTACTTTATCAGCATCCGGAACTCCATTAGAAAAAATCAAACAAATTACTTATAACGTTCCAAATTTCAATACCAAAGTTAACTTAATAAAACATTTATTAGCAACCAACGAAGACATGAGTCGGGTTTTGATTTTTGTAAATAACAAAAAGATTTCTGACATGCTTCACGAAAGTATTGAAGAAGATTTTGACGGTCAATTTGGTGTGATACACTCTAATAAATCACAAAATTATCGTTTGAATACAATGGCTTCTTTTCAGGAAGGAACACTTCGTGGATTAATCACCACAGATATTATGGCCAGAGGATTAGATATTTCGAATATTACTCACGTAGTTAATTTTGAAATGCCCGAAGAACCTGAATTGTACATGCACCGTATCGGTCGTACCGGTCGTGCCGATGCAACCGGAATAGCCCTAAGCTTTGTAACGCCACGTGAAGAAGAATTAAAAGTGGCTGCAGAGGTACTGATGAACATGGAGTTAGACATCGAAGATTTCCCTGAAGAAGTGGAAATTTCCACAAAATTAATTGGTCCTGAAAAAGACAGACAACCCATTAAGCTATTAATGAAAAGACCTAGATTAACAGGAGATGGTGCTTTTCAGGAAAAAAGTAAAAAGAACAAAAAAGTCAATTTGGGCGGACCCGGTATAACTAAGAAAAAAACACATGGCTCTGTTAATAGAAATATGTTGAAAAAACAAGCTGCAAAAAAGAAGAAAAAGAAATAATAAAAAAGCCTGAAAATTGAACTTTCAGGCTTTTTTAGTTTTATCAAGTACCAATTCCTTTCTATTGTTCAGTAAAAACCAGACAAACCGGGGAACACAAAGGAATTCTTTTTCCGGTATCAGTCAATTTTCCGGTATTTTTATCTCTTTTAAAAACCACAATATCATTCGTATATTGATGTGCAACTAAAAGAAAATTTCCTGTTGGGTCAATCGCAAAGTTACGGGGTCCATCTCCTAAAGTACTGTTTCTGGAAACCAATTCTAATTTTCCGTCTTTCAGAATTTTGAAACAACTAATCGTATTGGCTTCTTTTCTATTGGTAGCATATAAAAATTGTTCGTCAGGTGAAATATGGATATCAGCCGCTGAAAAACTTTCTTTAAATCCTTCTTCCACAACCGTAGTTTCCTGAATCAATTCTAATTTCCCTTTTTCATAATCAAAAACCGACAATGTTCCATCCAGTTCCTGCAACAAATACATCTTTTTGCCATTTTTGCTAAAGGTAAAATGTCTGGGACCACTACCCGCTTTCACACTAATACTGTCCTTAAGTATTAATGGTTTTGCATTTTTAGGATTGTATTGGTACAAATACATTTTGTCTGTTCCTAAATCGGTTGCTAAGACAAACTGATGGTTAGGTGAAAATTGAACCATGTGTACATGAGATTTCTCTTGACGTTTGGTATTGGGTCCTTTACCATAATGCTGATCCAATTGCTTTAATGGAGTTAAACTTCCATTTTTATTTTTTCCAAAAACAGCAACGCTACCACCGGTATAATTGGCTGTAATTACCGTTTTATCATCATTTATAATATAACAAGGGCCCGGATTTTCTACATTTTGTTTATTTACAAAATCCAGTTTCCCACTTTTAGAATCATATTTAAAAGCACTTACCGTACTTTTGGGTCCGTCTTCATTGACTGAATAAATAAAATCATTCTTTTTTGATAGCGTCAAAAAGCTGGGATTGATGACATTTTCAGTTGCGCTTTTATATTGAGCATCTCCTGTTGCAGCATCAAATTCATACACATAAATCCCTTTGCTATCGCAACTTTTAGTGTAAGTCCCAATAACCAAATTATATTTCTTTTCCTGTGCCTGTAAGCCAATGCTAAATAATACTGCTAATGCCACTAAACATCTTTTTTTCATTTTATACTTTTTTGATAACTGCTAAAATACATATAAAAACCGAACCTGTAATAGCATTTTAATCTATTTAAAAAATCCTACATTCCTCCATTAAAACTGTTTACAAATTTGTATTTTTGGATACTAAATAAAAGCCAAAATAAGAATGCAATTCAAACATCCTGAAATTTTATACTTTCTTTTTTTATTGATTGTCCCAATTTTGGTTCATTTATTTCAGTTTCGCCGTTTTAAAAAAGAATATTTCACCAATGTTCGCTTTTTAAAATCACTTACTATTCAGACTCGAAAAAGTTCCCAACTCAAAAAATGGCTGTTGCTTTGCTGTCGCCTTTTATTGCTTACTTTTATTATTTTGGCTTTTGCCCAACCCTTTTTTAAAGCAAAAGACAGCAAAAATAAATCCAACGAAATGTATATTATTCTCGACAATTCCTTTAGCATGCAAGCCAAAGGAAAAAAAGGAGAATTACTAAAAAGAACTATACAGGAATTACTGGAAGAAACTCCGGAAAACCAGAATTTTTCGTTACTTACCAATTCCGAAAGTTACTGGAATACTGATATCAAATCGATTAGAACTACGTTACAAAATATAAAATACAGTGCAATCCCTTTTGATTTAAATACTGTTTTAGCAAAAATAAATACCCGAACTACTGTAAACAAAGACATTATCATTATTACAGATGCCATTGGAATGAACCCAAAACATCTCAAAAGCATTTCTAAAAATGATACTGCTTATTTTATAATTCCACAATCAGAACAAAAAAACAATGTAAGTATTGACAGCGTTTACATCAATGAAACCACAACTAACTTCTATGATATTAAGGTCAATTTATCCGGTTCCGGAGATGATTTAAAATCAGTTCCTGTGGCGATTTATAATCAAAAAAAACTTCTGGCTAAAACAATTGCCAATCTGGAGAATAATAAAAAAACATTGCATTTTAATATCCCAAAAGAAAGTTTTCATGGCTATGTTTCTATTTCGGATAATGGGTTGAGCTATGACAACAACTATTATTTTAGTATTGCCAAAGAAAAAAAGACAAACATTATCAGCATTGGCGAAGCTCAAAAAAGCAGCTTTTTACAGCGTATTTACACCGCTGACGAATTCAATTACAGCAATTCAGAAATAAGCACTTTGGACTATAACAATCTTGAAAAACAAGATGTTGTTGTCTTAAACGAAATTGACGAAATTCCGCAGGCTTTACAAATCACCTTAAAAACATTTGTTCAAAAAGGAGGCAATCTTATTGTTATTCCTTCGGCAAAAAGTAACCCTGCAACATTAACTTCTTTTTTAGGGAATTTTGGAAGGATCCAATTCAAATCCTACGAAAAGGTAGAAAAGTTAATTTCGAAAATCAATTTCAGTCATCCATTGTTTTCGGGTGTTTTTGAAAGTAGGATTACTAATTTTCAATATCCTTCTACCAAAGCCTCTTTTGCTGTTTCCAGTTCTAATCCTGGAGCTTTAATTTATGATGATCAAACTGCTTTTTTATCTGCAATACATACAGCTGTTTCAGCAGTTTATTACTTTTCAAGTCCCATAAATACGGAAAATTCTAACTTTCAACAATCGCCATTAATTGTTCCTGTCTTTTACAAAATGGCACAATTCAATCAAAATAATGGCGTAAACGCACTGACTATTGGCAATTCGAGTCCGTTTATTGTTGATGCTTCACTTTCAAAAGACGGTATTTTAGAAGTAAAAAATAATACAGAACAATTTATTCCCATTCAGCAAATCATGAATTCTAAAGTCAAAATTACTTTTACTGATTTGCCGCTGGAAGCAGGAAATTTTGAAATTTATAATCAAAAACAATGGATAGAAAATATTAGTTTTAATTACAATCGAACAGAAAGTCAACTTAGTTCATTTGATACCAAAATCTTAGCTGATTATAATACTATCGATTCTGTTGAAAACGTTTTTCAACGCTTACAAACCGACCGAATGGATAATCAACTTTGGAAATGGTTTGTTATCTTTGCACTGCTTTTTCTGCTATGCGAAATGGCTATTATAAAATTCCTGAAATAAAAATACATGCTACTTATGAAATTAATTATCCGAAACGCCAAAATTATCGACCCACAGAGTCCTTTTCATAATCAAACGGCAGATATTTTAATTAGTAATGGAATCATTGAAAAAATAGGAGTTTCTTTGCCCAATCCTGAAAACACAGAAGAAGTAAAACTGGATAATCTTCATGTTTCCCAAGGCTGGTTTGACAGTAGTGTATCTCTGGGCGAACCCGGTTTTGAAGATCGTGAAACCATTGCAAACGGACTCGCTGTTGCTGCAAAAAGCGGTTTTACAGCTATTGCTTTACAACCTAATTCTTTCCCTGTAATAGACAATCAATCGCAAATTAATTTTGTAAAAAGTAAAGCAAACTCAAGTGCTACCCAGCTTTTTCCGATTGGTGCATTAACTAAAAATGCCGAAGGAAAAGACATGGCAGAATTATTTGACATGAAACAAGCCGGTGCAATTGCTTATGGCGATTACAACAAGAGTTTTGAAAATGCTAATTTGCTTAAAATAGCGTTACAATATACACAGGATTTTGACGGATTAGTCATTGCTTATTCTCAGGATGCTAATATTAAAGGAAACGGTGTTGCTAATGAAGGCGTTGTTTCAACACGTTTGGGACTGAAAGGAATTCCAAATTTAGCCGAAGAATTACAAATAGCGAGAAATCTGTTTTTACTGGAATATGCGGGTGGAAAAATGCATATTCCCACTATTTCTACAGCAAAATCAGTTGCTTTAATCAAAGAGGCTAAAGCCAAAGGATTGCAATTAAGCTGTAGTGTGAGTGTACATCATTTAACAATGACGGATGAAAAGCTCGACAATTTTGACACTCGTTACAAAGTAACTCCGCCATTAAGAACAGAAGCTGACAGACAAGCCTTATTAGCCGGAATTATGGACAATACTATCGATATGATTACTACAGATCATAATCCGATTGATATTGAACATAAAAAAATGGAATTTGATACCGCAAAAAATGGAACAATTGGTCTGGAAAGTGCTTTTGGAACATTGACAAAAGTGCTTCCGTTACAAAAAATAATAGAGAAACTAACTCAGGGAAAAGCTGTTTTTGGTATCGAAAATTCGATTATAAAAGAAGGAGCAATTGCTACAATCAGCTTATTCAATCCTGAAGGAAAAAGTACTTTTACGAAAAGTAACATTTTATCAAAATCTAAAAATTCTGCTTTTTTAGGAATGGAAACAGAAGGAAAAGCATACGGAATTATAAATCAGGGACAATTAATTTTAGCATAAAAAACATGAACGATACCATCGAAAAAGGAAAAACTGCTGCAATAACCAGTTACATTTTAGGGGTTGGCGTATTTATTGCCATGTCTATGAATGCCGAAGACAAGAATCCTTATGCCTCATTTCATATTCGTCAGGGATTAGGGATTACCTTAACTTTTATCTCTTTAGGTTTAATCATCAGTAATTTTGACAGCATGATGATTTCTGCCCCTATGTGGATTTTCGTTTCGGTACTTTGGGGTTATGGCATTTTTAGTGCGATAAAAGGAGAAACTCGTCCTATGCCATTAGTTGGAAATTTATATCAAAAATGGTTTAAAAGCATTTCTTAAATTCCAAAAAACTGAACACTAATCCCGAAATTCGGGACTGAACACTGAATATTTAAAAATGAATCTATCCTTAGAATACCTCATCAGAGAACCAAAAATAAAATTAGAAAAAAATCCTTTATTGCTTTTACTACACGGTTATGGCAGCAATGAAGCCGATTTATTTTCGTTTGCATCTGAACTTCCGGAGGAATATTATGTTGTTTCGGCCCGAGCACCTTATGACTTACAATACGGAAGCTACGCCTGGTATGCGATTAATTTTGATGCCAATGAAAACAAATTTTCAGATCATGAGCAAGCCAAACTATCGCGTGATTTAATTGCTACGTTTATCGAAGAATTAATTGCTAATTATCTTATTGATAAAAAACAAATTACTTTATTAGGCTTTAGCCAGGGTGCTATTTTAAGTCAGGCAATTGCTCTGTCACATCCCGATAAAGTACAGAAAGTAATTGCATTGAGCGGCTATATTAGCGAACCTATATTTGAAGAAAATTATAAAAACAATGATTTTTCTAATCTGAAAATATTTGCAGCTCACGGAACCGTAGACCAGGTGATTCCTGTAGAATGGGCCAGAAAAACAAAATCTTTTCTGACTACTCTAGGAATTGAATCTGTTTATAACGAATATCCTATTGGTCACGGAGTTTCACCTCAGGTTTTTAATGATTTTAAAAATTGGTTAACAAAGCAATAAAATTAATTTTGCTTTGCATAAAAAAATCCGGTCTCATTTTTTTAAAACGAGACCGGATTTTTTTTATTTTAAAATACTATGCTAGTGACAGCTTGGATCTAAATATTTTTTATTTCTGTCTGGATCTGTTGTATTTCCACTACAATCCGGAATTAAATCAAAAGCAGTCAATTTTCCGTTTACAGTGATTTCTCTTCTGGTCAAAAAACCATCCCCATCATCATCAGGATCATTAAAATCAGGTTTACCATCGCCATCAGTATCATCATTCGTTACATAGCCATCTCCATCAATATCTTCAAGATAAGAAAGGATTCCGTCGTTATCAAAATCATTTCGTCTTAACTCATATAATTTGAAACTAAAAACTATTGGCGTATAACTGGGTATAGCACCGCTTGCAGAACCATAATATGCTAATCCGGAAGGTAAAAACATCACTCCTGCACCAAAATCATTGTAAGTTAAAGTTCCATCTCCCAAACCTGATTCAGTATAGGTTCCTGTTCTAAACTGTGGAAAAACTTGTCGCCAACCTTCTACAAATACTCCCCTAGTACCCGTTCCATCTAAATTCCAAAGACCTTGCGGGTCAAAAGATTGATCAAAAACGGTATTATCAAGCAAAGTTCCTTTATAAGTGGCAAATATACCATCAACATTACATGGTTTTTCCCCTACACCTTCTCTTAAAACTAAATAATAAAGTTTATATGTAATATCGTCTAAATCTACATTTCTAACTAATAATTTTGGAAAAGTAGGACTATTTAAAAGTGACATTATAGATGGCTGCGTTCCACCTACAGGAATTTTAGTCATTTTGATATCCTGATCTTCCGGTTGTCCGGGAGCATTGGTAATTTCTTCTATATAATAATTGTTCAAATATTTTTCAATACTATCATTGTCTTTTGCATATTGCTCTCCATAATCCCTAAGGGGCACTTCTTCAATAGCATTATCGTCTTTCGAACATGAAAATAACGAGAGGGTTGTAATTATTAAAATAAAATAATACCTAAATTTGTTCATTATAACTGAATTTTAAGTGCGCAAGATACAATATTGATTTATTTTTGTAAACTATTTAACTCTGATTTTAGAAATTTTATGCGAATAGATAAATATCTGTGGTGTGTTCGATATTACAAGACCCGAAATATGGTTACAGAGGCCTGTAAAAAAAATCATGTCACCGTAAATGGCATTGTTGCAAAACCCTCCAAAGAAGTATTTCCTACCGATAAAATCACCTTTAGAAAAGACCAGATTACCCAAACCATTACGGTATTAGATATTCCTGAAAACCGTGTAGGTGCTAAACTGGTGGATATATACCGTAGAAATGATACGCCTGCAGAGGTGTACCAACATCTCGAATTATTGAAGTTATCTAAAGAACATTACCGTAAAACAGGAACCGGAAGACCTACTAAAAAAGACCGAAGGGATATTGATGATTACGGAAATGAAATTCATCACGACGACGAGGAAAATTTGTAATTTAGAATACAAAAACAACTGCAAATCCTAAAATTTAAACAAGAACAAAACCATGAGCAAAAATATCATTCTGACAAATCAGGAAATCAAACATAAAACCAAAAGAATTGCCTACCAAATCTACGAAACCTTTATAGATGAAGAGGAAGTAGTCCTTGCCGGGATAGCCACTAATGGTTATGTGTTTGCACAAAAAATTGCCGAAGAGCTAAAAACCATTTCTGATTTACAGATTATTTTATGCGAAGTCAATGTAGACAAGCAAAATCCAAAATTGGCAATAACAACTTCAATTGCTTCAGATAAATATGCCGATAAAGGTTTAATACTTATAGACGATGTATTGAATTCAGGCACAACCTTAATTTATGCTGTCAAGCATTTTCTGGATGTGCCTTTAAAGAAATTCAAAACTGCGGTCTTAGTGGATCGCAATCATAAAAAGTATCCTGTAAAAGCCGATTTTAAAGGAATTTCGCTTTCTACTTCCCTATTAGAACATGTACAGGTAGAATTTGACGAGGATGACAATAGCTACGCCTGGTTAAGCTAAAAGAACAAGAATATCCTTTATTGTATCTTCAATCGTCTTTTGATCTACAGTAACGGTATGTTGTGCCTGATTGTAATAATAACTTCTTTCAAATAAATGAGTAGCAATAAACTCTTTCATCTCCTCATCATTTTTATTGGCGATAAGGGGTCTGTTGCTCTTATTTAACGACAATCTGCCTACTAAAGTATCGATAGATGCTTTTAAATAAACAGAAATTACATCATCTCCTTTTAACAACTCATGATTATTAGCATAACATGGAGTTCCTCCACCTAAGCCTATTATAATGGGTTCAGTAAAATGGAGTAATTCTACAAAACATTCGTGTTCTAACTTTCTAAAATGAATCTCTCCTTTTTCAGCAAATATCGTTTTGATGGTCATTTTTACCTTTTTTTCGATAAATTCATCCAAATCAACAAAAGGAATTTCAAGCTTTTTTGATAATTCTTTGGCAATAGTTGACTTTCCACAACCCATATAACCTAGCAGTATAATTTTCTTCATAGAATAAAACCCTATAAACTAAGGTGTTAAAATTTATTATTAAAAAAAGACAAATTTATAATAAAATAGCTTGGAAATAATAAAAAAAACGCCTTATATTTGCACCCGCAATCAGGGAACGATGCAAGACTCGATAGCTCAGTTGGTAGAGCACATCACTTTTAATGATGGGGTCCTGGGTTCGAGCCCCAGTCGGGTCACAAATTAAGTGATTCACTTGAACAACGTTCTCTGATGCAATGACTCGATAGCTCAGTTGGTAGAGCACATCACTTTTAATGATGGGGTCCTGGGTTCGAGCCCCAGTCGGGTCACAAAAGGTTAAGTAATTTTTACTTAACCTTTTTTACTTTTAGGCCATGTGGAGAAACGGTAGACTCGCCATCTTGAGGGGGTGGTGCTCGCAAGGGCGTGAGGGTTCAAATCCCTCCATGGTCACTTGACAGGAGAAGGGATTAAAACAATCTCTTTCCCTGTTTTTATTTTCAGCTAAATCGCTGTTAATCTGAAAGATACGATCCACAATAACATTCATTCGGGCGGTTCGATATATCTTTCCATCAAATTCTAATTTTTCAGGAAATATCGAACCAATTATATCTCTTTTTGTATTAATACCACCTTCCTTGTAGAGTTTACCTAGGTTTGTGATACTTTGAAGCCCTTTTTCGACCAATGCATCTATGTTTACAGTTTTATCATCAGAATCATCTTTATTTAACTGTTCTTCCAGCTTTTCGATCTTTTCTTTTAAATCTTTTTTAATTTCAATATAATCCTCGTCATCAAGTATTCCTGCTAAGAGTTTATTTCTTGCTACTGATAATTTTGAATTCAACTGGTCAATTTCATCCGAAATAAATTGTTTTTGATTGGTTGGGCTTTTAACGAAAGTCTTATAATTATCTATGAAGATTTTTTTTAGATACTTTTTCATTATATCATTTATATTCAGTAGTTGCAGACCTTCTTCAAAAATCAAATTTGCTACCTCTGCTTTTTTGCGAAAACCGCACGAAGGATGACAGTGATAATAATAGTAGCGATTATTTCTACCCTTTGAAGCACTTCCCGTCAGATTACGTCCACACTTTGGGCATACCAAAAAACCTCTTAAAGGTAAGTTAACATCAGAAAGAATTTTAGTTTTTGGAAGTTCTACTCTTTTATTACCATCTAATATTCTTTGAACTCTATTAAACAATCGTTCGTCGATTAACGGTTCATGCTGCCCTTGAACAAAATAAGCTTCTTCATCTTTATATTTTTGTATAAATACCCTCCCACAATACACTGGATTACGAATAGCTACATGGAAAGAACTGCTACTTATTTTTTTTGAGCTCAAACTATTCATTTTTAATCGTATTTGATTAGCCGAATACAATCCTTTAGCTATTTCATTAAAAGCCCATTTCAAATTAGTAGCTTGGGGCTCTTGTAGTGCAATATATTTACTTCCATCTTCTTTACATTTATTAACGTAACCAAATGGAGCTGTTCCCATAACCCGACCTTCTTTTTTTGCTCTCCGCATACCATAAAAAGTATTGAGTGCTCTACGGTCATTTTCTACTTCGGGAGCAGCCAGATAAATTGCAAGCATCATTTTGTTTTCGGGAATAGAAAGATCTAAAGGTTGCTCAACAGCTTGCGGTTCTACTCCAAGGTTGATAAGTATACTAATCATTTGATAAGCATCCCCTGCATTACGACTAAAACGATCCCATTTTGTAAAAAGTAGAAGATTAGTTTTAGAACTTTTCTTTTTCAGACTATTTAAAAGTTCTATCCATTTAGGACGCTTAAATGTTTTAGCAGAATGATCTTCATAGATAACCTGTCCGATAGTAATTTTATTTGTCGAGCAAAATCGTTTTAAACGCTCTTCCTGGTCTCTTTGTGAATATCCTTTATCTGCTTGTTCGTCAGTAGACACACGTATGTACAAATCTGCTATTTTCATGGCTAATCTCTTTTCAATAAATAATAAAATGTTTTATAGGTATTAGCTAAGATACGAAATTAACTACTCTGTGTCAAAGTATTCCCGAATAACAATCATTGTGAGATTATTCAAAAATGCCATAACAAGTTCTGCTTCTTCCCTCTCCATCTCCATTCCTTCTTTTCTAAAAAACTCCATAGCCTCTTCGATTGGTATTTTCTTTAGTTCTTTCTTCTCCATCGCATCGCCTATTTTTATTTGTCTTTCTAAAATAGAGCGTTGAACAAAAAGATTAATTCTTATGGTATCTAATAGTATTATTTGTCATGCTTTGGCTGTATAGAAGAAATACACTGCCAAGGATTGGAGAATCCTATGTTTCTATCCATACAAAATCCTCAAAGCACATTTATTAATCCGCTACTCTACTTCATAAAAGAGCTTAATCGGATACCTAATAAAAGCATCTTGAAAAATCCAAATCTTCACCCAAACAATATTTTTCAAGATCCTTTTATAGGACTTTCATAGCCATATATTTAGAAAATAATGAAACTTAAAGTTTTTAGAAATTTTATCTCATTAGTTTATTTTTTCAAATCACATTGAACCATTTACTCAATGCCTTTTTAATCACTTCCACTGCTTTTTTTATTCAAGAACCAGTATGCTGTTTTGTCCCATTTCAAGAGCAAAGGTATACTAGTGTTCTTAACGCAAGAACAAGGTCATGCCCTACGGGTTTGTCAAAAAATCTCCACCCATTCGGGTTGTATTTGTTTGACAAAACCTTGCTCCTGCTAAACACTAACCTTTTATGCTCCTGAAACGAAACAAAGCATACTCCGGCTCTTTAGACGAATAAAAAAAATGTCAATAATGGAAAACAAAATCATTAGAAATGGTAATAGAATGAAACGAAACAGCTCCTCCTCTCATTGCCGAATAAATAAAATAAAATTTAACTCTAAAAAGTAAAGATTATGAACATCATCGGAAGACTGACAAGGGATGCGGAAGTACGCACAACGTCAAAAGAAAAACAAGTAGTCAACTTTTCAGTAGCTACCAACGACAGCTATCGCAACAAACAAGGCGAACGCATAGAGCAAACTACCTATTTTGATTGCTCTTACTGGATAAGTCCAAACGTAGCGAAGATACTAACCAAAGGAACTTTGGTAGAGCTTACAGGTAGAGTTAGCACAAGACCGTGGACAGCTAATAACGGAGAATTAAGAGCAAGTTTAAATTTCCATACCTCAACTATCAAACTGCATGGAGGCGGTAAGAAAACAGAAATCGCTCAGACAAGCACCAACAAACAGAAAACTAAAACTCCAAATCAGGAAGATGGAGACGATTTACCATTCTAACACAATTCATTTAATTTTTTTCAAATTTTAAAATCTCAATATCATGGCACATAATTTAAATTTCAACGAAGAAACTGGACGTTATTCTTTTTTAAACGTTCAGGAAAAAGCATGGCACGGTTTAGGGCAAATTGTACAAGATTATCCCACAAGTGCAGAAGCAATCAAACACGCAGGACTGGATTATGAGGTAATCAAAAGTCCGCTATACACAAAAGGCTCCAATATCATTGAAAACACAAACAGCGTAGAAATTAGAGACAACGAACTAAACGTACCTAATTATTTTGCTACTATGCGCACTGATGACAACACCGTTTTGGGTGTGGTAGGTAAAGACTACCATATTGTACAAAATCGGGAGGCTTTTAGTTTTTTTGATGCCATTGTTGGAGGAACTGATGGAATCTTATACGAGACCGCAGGAGCTTTAGGTAATGGAGAACGCATTTTCATAACTGCCAAACTGCCTGATTATATCCGTGTTGGTAATGGCGATGATGTAACAGAAAAATATATTTTCCTCACCACTTCGCACGATGGTAGCGGAAGTATTACCGCAGCCTTTACCCCTGTTCGAATTGTTTGCCAAAATACGCTTAACGCTTCACTTCGCAATATGAGTAACGTGGTACGCATCCGTCATACTTCGGGGGCGAAACAACGTTTGGACAATGCCCACAAAGTAATGGGATTGGCAAACGAATTCAGCAACCAATTAGAAAACATCTTCAATGACTGGGCGAAAGTAAAAGTAAGTGATAAGGAGGTTGAAAAATTGATACAGTTGGCACTTTGTCCCAATAAAGAAACCCTAGAGCATATCAAAAAAGGTAATAATGACGAAATCTCCACCGTGTTCAAAAATACTGTTGAAAATGCTTTTGCCTATGCCATGACTAATGAGACCCAACAAATGGAAACCACAAAAGGGACTTTATTTGGAGCTTATAACGCTGTGACTGGCTACTACCAAAATGTACGCAATTATAAGGATGATGAAGCCAAACTGCAATCCATTGTATTAGGCGGTACAGCACAAATAAAATCGCAAAAAGCATTTGAACTGTGTAGCTCGTTTGCAAAAATTGGTGCGAACGCTATCAACATAAATTTTTTGATGAATGGAAGTAATTGATCTGAATGGCTACGCTATTGAGGTAACCGACCTTGATGAAGCCATCAAAATAACGGCAGAATACAAAGACTATCAATAGGAGGGTAACGATTTTTCAGATTTCAATGAAAGACAAAAAGCCTATTGGATGGATATGTACGAAAAATTAACGGCAATTAAAAACGGATTAAATAACACTTTAAAAATTTAAGAGATGAACACTAATTTTTTCAATCAGATAGCACAATTAGAAATCACAGGCGATTTACAGCTAACCATATCAAGAGGAGCAGAAAACAAACTGGTCGTTTCTATTCTACTGCAAAACGAACAATGCGAAGACAATGCCAAACAACTAATCCCGCCTCTTAATCTTAGAGGAACAGCAGAAGAATTAGACGAGGGATTTTTTGAAAACATTACAGTACCCTTAAAAACCGCTTCGGGTTTAATGGTTAACATGGAAGCCTACATGAAGCAATTGGAAAATGCCCAAAAACAATCGGCAATGGAAAAGGAAAAAACCGATAAGGAGAAAAAAGCAAAGGACGAAAAAGAAAAGAAATA
>NZ_FRCC01000024.1 GCF_900142775.1 Flavobacterium flevense | reverse complement strand
ATTTCTTCTAATATCCCTATTAACTGCGGGATTTCTACCCAAATATCTTCGGGAATATATTTACTCCCGGTACGCGGATAACTAATAAATTTCTTCTCATAAAGACTTTGAGCAATAGTAAGAGTTTCTTCTGCTGAAAGATTCAATTTGATGTTAGCCTCTTTTTGTAATGCGGTAAGATCAAATAGTAAGGGTGGTTGTTCATTAACAATCTTCTTTTCAAGAGCTGTGACCGTAGCCATTCCTTGTCGTTGAATGAATTTTAGTGTATGATCAGCCTGTTTACTATCATCCCATTTGGTTAAAGAAAGACTTTTGAAATCAATAAAATCTTTTAGATTCTCTAACTCAATTTGCCAATATTTCTTAATTGTGAATGCTTTATTTTCTATGAACCTTTTACAAATAACTGCTAATGTTGGGGTTTGCACTCTTCCCAAAGAATAAATTCCACTTCCGGCAGCAACTGTCAAAGCTTGTGAAGCATTGATACCAACCAACCAGTCTGCACGGCTTCTCCCTTGAGCAGCAAAATATAAACCATCAAATTCCTTTCCTGGTTTCAGCTTATCAAATCCCTTGAGAATCGCTCTTTCTGTCAATGAGCTTATCCATAACCTTTCAAAAGGTTTGTTGCATTTTAGATGTTCATAAATATAACGGAAAATCAATTCCCCCTCACGTCCAGCATCTGTCGCTACAATAATATTTTCACAGTTTTTTAAAAGCTGTTCAATGATTTTCAATTGTTTCAATGCTGCTGTATCTGGAACATATCCATCAGTTGTCTTGATTTTACGAGCGGTTAATAAAAAAGGATTAGGTATTATAGGTAAACATTCTTTTTGAAAACCACTAATTCCATAATCCTCCGGCATTGCCAGAGTAACTAAATGTCCGAATGCCCAGGTTATCTGATATCCATTCCCCATCAAATAACCTTCTTTTTTCTCACTAGCTCCCAAAAGCGAGGCTATTTCCCTAGCCACACTTGGCTTTTCTGCAATTACCACTTTCATCGGATTATCACTTTAGGATAGTTATATTTTTCGACCTGTAGATTTCTTAGTTGCTTTAGGTTTCTCTTGCTCTTGTTGTTGCTTTTTACTATCCAGGTGATTCTGTTCAGTTTTCAAAGGTTCTTTAATGTTTTTAGTAGCCTCATTCGTTTTTCCTTCCGAATTAACAGCAACCTGTGTTTTACTTTCCTCTTTAGGCTGAGCTTTCTCTTTCATTTTATTTGGATTATCGAAAGAAAAATCAGTTTTTGCTGTATCTTTATTGAATGTAATATAGCCCTGATATTCTTTACCTTTCTTATCAATCAAACCACTTAAATATACGGTTTGTCCCTCTTGGAACTTTTGATATTGTTGTTCATCAAGCTCTTTTCCTCTAAACACACGAGGTACATCCTGTTGTTGACTTACAGATTGCATATTATTAGTTCTGTCAAAGAGAAATTCCAGGTAACATTTATCTGCATTAAATTGAACAGTGGCATTAAAAGGTTCTCCTTTTTTAGAAATCATCCCTTCTATGTATAAAGCTTTACCCTCTGCTAAAGTCTGCTTTTGTTGTTCTTCTAACTTCACTCCTTTTATTTCATCTGGAATTTTAATGCGATCTGTACGAAGGGCAATCAATTCTTTAGTCAATCTATCCACACTAATAATGGACGATATTTTTTCACCAGTTTTGGGATTAGTCAAATCAACTACTCGTCCCATATTACCTGTTTTGAGTAAGTTCTCCTTATCTTCTTTGGTGAATTCGTGTCCAAAAAACGGAAAATTTAACTGTGGTTCTTTACGGATTCCGTGAATAGCAACAACCACCTGTCCATCTTCTTTAGTCTGCAAAGAAAGTCTGGCATCCATACGGGTAATGGAAGTTCCTAAATCAAGACTTATAGGAACCAATTCATTTGTCTTATATCCTTTTAGCAAAGGATCAAGTAGCTTCATTTTTTCAAGGCGTTCTTTACTTAGTCCTAAATTGGACATCGCATTCCAATCAATCTGTTCTAATTTGAAGCGGTATTCGCTCGTTTCCATTGTTGACTGAGTTGTTTCCATGATTTTATTATTTTGTTGTTTATAATCAATTTCTATCTTGTGTTGGGCAAATAATTTGTTTCCTTCTTTAGTAGGATTATCAACTTCTTTTTGCATTTTATTGGCTACACTAATTGCTTCATGAGCAGAAACTCTAAAAAAAATGAAATGGGTTGGATTCTTTAATTGATTAAGAAAATTGGAGAAAAAATTAGAAAATAAATCACCATGCTTATCGACACGTATAAACTGGCTTTCATTTTTCTTGTTGGCAGGCATGGTTTTTAGTTCACCATTCTTGTCAATTCCTTTAACTACCTCTATTTTCTTTTTTTTCTTGTCGAATACCAATAAAATATCAGAAAACTGATCTTCCGCTTTTGGTGCATCTATAGATTGCTCGCTCATCACAATCGCATTTTTAATTTATATACCCGAAAATAATAAGATGAAATAGCAGCTTATACCAAATGACTTTCAATGGCTTTACTTGACATTTTTTGTCTATCACTTTTTGAAAGGAGTATTAAAACTATCACGTATAAATTGATGAACGTCTGATAATTTATAATAAAGCTTCCCACTAATTGTATAATACGGTAGCTTACCTGATGAGCGGTAACGCTGAAGTGAGCGATTACTAATTTTCAACATCTGAAGGAGATCCTGATTGTCTAACAATTCTTCTCCATCAATGTTATTCCGTTGTTTTTGAACATCATTTATATGTTCATTTAGGATATCGAAACGATCCATAATTCGTTCCATCCATGCTATAAATTCCATTCTGTCTATATTCATACTTTTACTTCAATACATTAAACAATTATTTATTGATAGCTGTACAAATTTGAAAAGTATGAGTGTAATTGTCCGCCAAGATGTACCAATTGAGAATGACAATTTTTTTAATTTAATAAATGTGGAAAACAACAATTTTATTAATAATCTCCTGAGTCAACAATTGATAATATCTAGGTATGCCAATGGGTATTTATGGGTATAAAAAAACAGCGTGGTAAAAACGCTGTTCTTATTAAGAATTTGAAATATAACTATAAATCCTTATCCATGTATTCTTCCAGTGCAGCTTTAAGTTTATCAAGAAAAACTGTTCTGGAACCAGTTCTTTCTTTCATTCGATGAAAAGCATGATGAATGTCTCCCAAAGGAGTTCTAAATAAAATATGAAAAGCAAGACTAATTTTTCGAATCCCAATTTTCCCATGTGAGATAGCTCCTGAAACATATAAAGCATAAATCAGTTCAATAAGAGCATTTTTAGAATCTGTCCAAAAAATATCTTTTACTGATTCTGGATTTTGCAAAATAGAATTTGAGTTTTGATCTGGATTTGTTTTCGCCAACAGATACGCATAAAGCAGTTCATTAGCTATTATTCGGGCAATTTTATAATCATAATAAGTCGAAAAACTAGTATCTATTTCAAAGACAAAACTATTAAGTCCATTGTGATAATTTATTTTTCCAAGCATAAAAAACTCATTATCCTTATCTGTTCTTCCAGAACGATAATACCTGTAAAAATCTGAATTGCAAATGTGCTCTTTATATTCCTGCTTTAATTCTTCTAGTTCATTAGAGAAGAAATTATGGTACATTTTTCCATCATTTACAGGACAAGAAGTCTCTATTCGAAATACCTTATTGTAATAAATTAATTTGCCAAGTATTTGAGGTTTTATATTCTTAAAAAAGTTTATCTCCTCAGAATCATCTTTAAAACCAACTTTTAAAAGTTCATTTTTTATTTTAAACAACAATTCCCTTAAATAGGTACTTACTTTATAGGATTCATCTATTAAATTAGTTGTTTCCTCAGAAACTTTTTTCTCAAAGCTTTTTATCTCAGTTAAAATATCATTTAAAGAGCTTTTCATTGTATGTTCGTTTTTAATCTCTAAAAAAGACATAGCTTGCAAAAA
>NZ_FRCC01000027.1 GCF_900142775.1 Flavobacterium flevense | reverse complement strand
ACCAGTACCAATGTTGCCAATGGTTTTTTAAGAACTTCATTCCTGCCAGTTTTGGCAGAAACGAAAACGGTAAAGGCTTGTAAGAAAACAGCAAACACGGAAAAAGATTTTTACCAATCTCTTTCCCAACTTGCAACACATTATAATATTAACCCCATTCACACCCAACCTTTTGGTTATCCATACAATATCACTTTGGCTTTATGGGACACCAAAGAAAAACTAAAAAATAAGGTGATGGATTGGGAAGAAATCAAACTCGTACAGGATAGTAAAAAAACCTTTTTTACAAGTGAAGAACGACACAATACAAATTCTACTCTTTTTTATATTCCTGTAGTACCGTTGTATAGATTACTAAAAAACGGAAAACAAAAACATAGTGTACAGCTTTTATTATCAGTCTGTAGTTATCTCTACCATAGTGTTAACATACCCTATTACAGACAGGAAAATAGTTTTCTTTATTATCAATACGAGATGTTGAAAGAATGGCTACTAACTGATGATAGTAACGAAGAAACATCAATTTATTTGAGTGAATTCGAACAAGCAGAATGGATTGGCGACAAAATGGAACAAAAAATATTCAATACTGCCAATTTAACTTTTTTCAAAAAACGCTTGAATAGCTTTAAATGTACGGACGTTTTTGAACGGGATTGTTTAAAATTAGCTCAAGAAGCCTATGCACTTTTAGAGCAATATCCAAATGAAAGTGTATTTCGAAATGCAAGACCCAACGAAGAAAAAGACGAAGACGAAATAGAAAACATTTTAACAATGGATTACTACGTGTCCTTTTATGCTGATGGAAAAGGTTGGCTGAATGAAAATATTATACAATGTGTTAATAGTGAATTACAAGAATACGGACAGATTGAAGAGCCTAGTATCATTAAACATTTCGATGGAAGTGACATCACAGCAAACAATCTTGATTTTGAAAATAGATTGTTTGCCCTTATCGGAGAATTAATTTACCTCTTAAACCATTTTTAAAACAATAGTGATGAACGATATAACAGAAAATTTTGGAACGCTATACCATCCTAAATCGGCATTAGTATTCTATCAGACTAAAGGAATGAATTCAGACACCTATGTAGAATATTTTGACATGGATAAAAATGGAAATCCTATTAATGCCCATCCTTTGACTGTAAGAGAAGCAAACCAACTGGTAAAAACATTAAAGACATCAAAAGAAGAAAAAGAACCTTGTTTAAAATCAAAAGGAATAATAAGTAATGCTATTTTACATATTGACCATACTCAAAATAAAGTAATCTGGTTTACCAAATCCATGCAAAGAGAACTGTGTTTTACAGAAAATTTAGGTATTCCAAATGGCAAGGCAAATATTCCTCCCATGTTATGGATTGCCAACAAAAATAGTCTTACTGTTTTTGCTTTGGGAAATAACGGCAGACCAAAAGAAAACACAAAATTGTACAATGCTCCTTTTTTTAATGTTTACGAAAACGGAAATGTGTGCATGGGAACGGTAGATGTTAAAATTAAGAAAATTGCTTCATTAGAAGAGTTTACAACCACATGGGAAAGTTATTTTTTCAATAGCTATTTCAGTCATTTAATGCAGGACTATAATCCGATAAACGGAAACTGTGTAATACTTTGGGAAAGCCTTGTCAATACAAACAACACTTTTCCAAAAGAAGTATTAAAAAAGAATGGTAAAACCTTAAAAGATATATTGTCATGAATATCGAAAAAACAAAAGTACATTTTACGGACAACTATTTAATAAATCCCACAAACCCAATAGCGGTAAATCTTATCGGTGCAGGTGGTACAGGATCAAAAGTATTGACTTCCCTTATGGAAATGAATCATAGCCTTATTGCATTAGGTCATGCAGGTTTAAATGTTCGTCTTTGGGATGATGATATAATTACTGAAGCCAATTTGGGCAGACAACGATTTGCAGATTCTGAAACAGGACTGTACAAATCGGTGGCATTGATAAACCGTGCCAATCGCTGGTCGGGTACAAACTGGAAAGCGGAAACTATAAAATTTGAAAAAGACAGTTTGGAAAGATTACCCGAAAATGCGGGAGCAAGTATTTTTATTAGCTGTGTGGATAGTGTAAAGGCTCGCTTTGAAATTGCTACTATTTTAAAACAACTTAATAACAGTAGAGCTTATGTTAATCGTCCACGCTATTGGATGGATTTTGGTAATAGCCAACATACAGGACAAGTGATACTATCCTCTATAGGTACTATTAAACAGCCTAATTCAGAAAAATATGAAACCGTTGCCAACTTGCCTTTTATGACCGAAGAATTTCCCGAACTCCTAAAACAGTCCGAAATTACAGATGACACTCCAAGTTGTTCCCTTGCGGAAGCATTGGAAAAACAAGATTTATATATTAATTCTGCACTTGCACAGATGGGTAGTTCTCTTTTGTGGGGTTTATTTCGCAACGGACTTACCCAATACAGAGGCTTTTTTCTCAATTTGAAAGATTTTAGGTCACAGCCTATCCCAGTTGTCTAATCCAACCCCGATAGTTATCGGGCTGCAAAAAGACACTCCCTCTCGATGATCGGGAAAGTCTTTTTGCAGAAGAAAGGATACAAGCACTTTGGTAAAATGTGAATCCTCCCATTTCTCCAAAAAGCTTGTGAGTTTTGTGTGAGGATATACACTATCCTCATTATTTATTTATCCGACTTCTTTTCTTTCCTCATAAGCGACCAAAGAAAAAAAGCAAAAGAACGTCGCTTTATTATTTATGATGAAATCAGAGTAAAAAGACACTCCTTCTCGATGGTCAGGAAAGTCTTTTTGCAGAAAAAGGATACAAGCACTTTGCTAAAATGTGAATCCTCCCATATTATCAAAAAGCTTGCGATATTTTTGCGTGAGGATATTCGTTATCCTCCTTATTCGTTTTATCAAACTTCTTTTCTTTCCACACAAGCGACCAAAGAAAAGAAGCAAAAGAATGCCGCTTAATTATTTTGGATTTTGTGTTTCAATTAAAACCACTTCTTCTTTTTCTTTCTTTTGTCTTGAATAACTCCAGAAGAACAAAAGTCCAAAAACAATC
>NZ_FRCC01000028.1 GCF_900142775.1 Flavobacterium flevense | reverse complement strand
TGCAAATTCCAGTGATATTGACCACCCAATTCCAATTTAAAGTGACCACCTGATTCCAATTCAAAATGACCACCTAATTCCGGAGCAAAATGACCACCTCCATTTTTCATTAAAAACTACTCTTTTTCATCTGTTAATTAGTATTCAAATATACTTAAAATATTACCCTTTGTTTATGCCTCTTTTCTTTCTCATAGATTCTCCATGTAATTCGAGTCGGTGAGATTGATGTATAAGCCTGTCCAAAATTGCATCAGCTATAGTTTTTTCGCCAATTACATCATACCAACCTTGCACTGGGATTTGTGATGTCACAATTATGGAACCATTATTATGCCTGTCTTCAATGATCTCCAAAAGGGTAATTCGGTTGTGACTATCTAATGCTTGGAGTCCAAAATCGTCAAGTATAATGACATCTTGCCTTTCAATTTTGGCAAGCTCTCGCAGGTAAGAACCATCTGCTTTGGCCATTTTTAATTTAGCAAACAACTTCGAAGTATTAAAATAACTCACTTTAAAACCTTGTATACAGGCTTGATAACCCAATGCTGTACCTAAGTAACTTTTACCTACTCCAGTACTTCCCGTGATTAAGATATTTTCATTTTTTTCTACAAATTCACATTCTGCCAGACGCAGTACCGTGTTTCGGTCAAGATTACGTGATACATCAAAATTGACACTTTCAATATTTGATTTGTAATGGAATCGAGCATTCTTGATACTGCGCTCAATACGCCGATTGTGCCTTTCGTCCCACTCAGCATCAATAATCATCGATACGAACTGATCGAGTGTGTAATGGTCTGTTTTTCCGCTTTCAATGGCTGTTTTAAAAGCATTAAACATGCCATAAAACTTCATTTGTTTCATTTTTGTTACTGTGGATTCATTCATGTTTTCAAGATTTAATTTAGTTATAATAATGTTTTCCTCTTATGTTGCCGTGATTCGGGAGTTCCTGCTCTGGTTCTTGTTCAAAATCAATATGGTCTAAGTTGTTTTCTAAAATATTCTGTATCGTCTTAAAATTGTAAATTCTAAAATCAAGTGCCCGTTTGCAGGCATTTATTAATCGTTGCTTACCTACCTTTTTTTCGAAGTTGAGTATTCCTAAACAACTTTTATAAGCCTGTTCAGGATGGTTCCTGCTTTCGATTATCTGCATGATATATTCTGCTACTGCCTCATCAATACTGCTGGCCCAATCAATGAAGCGAGCAGCACTCCATTGGGCTACAAACTGATGTGTACTGGCTAAATGCTCCGGGATTGTGGTATAGACATAAGGTTTGTAATTTCGATGGTGGACAGCTATTCGATTGTATTTATGATAGATCTCCACGGTTGATTTTGTATACAAGAGTTTCGCTTTTTTCTTTACATATTGATACGGAACACTGTAATAATTTTTGTCTTGACTTAATTGGACATGCCCATTTTGCATAACCGTTGCAAAGGATTGGTATTTTATTTCAAAGCGTTCTTGTGGCAGTGGACGCAGTTTTTGTTTCTCATCCTCTAAAAACAATTCTTTTCGAGAGTAAGGACGTCCAGTGAGTTTTCGACTGTTATGAGCATCCAATAGATCCCATACCTGCTGGTTTAATTCCTCCAGAGAAAAGAATTTAGTTTCTTTTAGGGTTACATAAATTCTTCTGTACAATATCTTGACAGCTCCTTCAACTAGTGACTTATCTCTGGGTTTATAAGCCCTAGCGGGTAAGATTGTAGTTTCGTAATGTTCCGCTAAATCGGCCAGAGTTTCATTAATTGTCGGCTCAAAACGACTACTTTTTATTACTGCAGATTTTAAATTATCCGGGACAATTGCCTCAGGAGTACCTTCAAAAAAACGCATGGCATTTTCTACTGAAGTGACAAAATCTTCCTTTTGCTGGCTCATGGAAGCTTCCGCATACGTGTATTGACTGGCTCCCAATATGGCCACAAAAAATTGTACTTCTTTGATTTCCCCAGTGTCGTTATCGATAATAGAGAGTGTTTTTCCGGCATAATCCACATACATTTTATCACCAGCTTTGTGGTTCATATGCATTACTGGATTAACACGTTTACTCCATACTTTGTAGTGATGAGCAAATTGCGAGCTCCTGTAACCATCAGGGTTTATGGTAACATATTGTTCCCACATGTGTTGTATGGTAACGCCAACTTTTTTTAGTTCACGCTCCATTTTAGGAAAAAAATTATGAAGTATCTGCAATTTGGGACTAATTGATTCCACAGTAGTCTGTGAAAACAAAAGTTCTAGTTCTGCATCTGTTTTTTTATCAATTAATTCAAAGCTTAATCCGAGGACTTCAAATAAAGAAATATATTTCTTTACCGTATTCCTGGAAAGAGATAAATAGCTACTTATAAATAACTTACTCTTTCCATCACAATAGAATTTAATTACTTTTCTAATTTTACTCATGTCTGTTATTTTGTTTGCCATAATCCGTATTTTTTAACGAATGTATGGTTCTAACAACATGAAAAAGTCAGTAGTTTTTAATAATCAATTTACCCCAAAAATTAGGTGGTCAATTTGAATTGGAAAGTGGTGGTCAGTTTGCTCCGGAACTGGTGGTCAATTTACATTGGAAAGTGGTGGTCAATTTGACCGGTTTTTCCA
>NZ_FRCC01000029.1 GCF_900142775.1 Flavobacterium flevense | reverse complement strand
AGAATCGTTTTAACGAATTTATTTGTAAATAACAAAGCTGTTAAAATAGGGGAGTTGAATGAGAAAGACCAAATTATATTAAAAGAATCAATCAATTCTATTGATGAAATTAGATTAAATCATTTAGAGAATAATTTTCAATTACAATTTTCATCATTACATTACGGGAATCCTAATCGTAATCGTTTTAAGTATAGGTTATTAGGTTATAACAAGAAATGGATTGATGCTGATGCTAATGATAGAAAAGCAAGTTATTCTAATTTACCGTATGGAGACTATGTTTTTGAAGTTATGGGGACAAATAATGATGGTGTTTGGTCTAGTGAAGTTAAACGAATAAAAATTAGTGTTTTAGCTCCATGGTGGTTAACGAATTTCGCTATTTTCTTATATGTTTTAATTTTAATAGGTGGATTGTTTTTTAGTTACTATCTAATTATTAGATGGTTTAAGTTGAAAAACGATTATGAAGTTTCAAAAATTCATGAACAGGAGAAAGAAAAATTATTTCAATTAACAACGCAGTTTTTTACAAATATTTCGCATGAATTTAAAACACCTTTAACTTTAATTTTAAATCCACTAGAAAAATTATTGAATAAGGATAAAATTAATGAGTTCAAGAAAGAGAAGTATTATCAGTTAATGTATAAAAATGCGATAAGGCTTTTAAGGTTGATTAATGAGTTGGTAGATTATCGAAAGATAAATTCAAACTCATACAAATTAAATGCTAAATCTCATCAAGTAGCTCCTTTCTTTAATGATATCGAAGAAGCTTTTATTGCAACGACAGAAAATAAATCTATTGAACTGAATTTTGAAAATAAATTACCTTTCAAGGAATTTCAATTTGACAAAGCGGTATTAGAAAAAATCATTTTTAATGTATTAGGTAATTCGTTAAAATTTACTCCTAATGGTGGGAAAATATCTATAAAATTGTCGTTAGAGAAAGAAGAAACAAACAGTAAGTTAACTAATTATTGTGCTGTCAAGAGTGATTATGAAGCTTCGTCATATATCTATTTGTCAATTGAAGATACAGGAAGAGGAATAAGTGAACCAGCTTTGGAACATATTTTTGATCGCTTTTTTCAAGCTGATAATGATTCGGAAATTCAAGGTTCTGGTATTGGCTTAACTTTGGTTAGAAGTTTAGCAAATATTCACCATATTAATCTTTTTGTTTACAGTAAGGAAGATATTGGAACCAAATTTATATTAGAATTGCCTAATATTAATTATGATGAAGTGTTTAAAATTGAGGATTCCAAACAATCAGTAATGTTATCAAAAAGTGCCTTAAGTCCTTTTGATGATAAACAAAATGTTATTACAGATAGCAAGATTGGTTTGTATGAAAACTTTACAAAACCGGAGATATTATTAGTGGAAGATAATTTGGAATTGCGAAGTTTTATGAAAGATCATTTTGATGAGGATTTTAAAATTATAGAAGCTAATAATGGTATTGAAGCCTTAGAATTATTAAGTAAAAACAAAATCCAAATTATTATAAGTGATATTATGATGCCTTTAATGGATGGTGTTAATTTCTGTAAAGAAGTAAAAAATAATCCCGAATATACAGCAATTCCATTTATTTTATTATCAGCAAAATTTAATGTTGAAAGTCAAATTGAAGGGGCACAATCTGGAGCAGATGTTTATATTGCTAAACCGTTTAGTATGGAAGTGCTGCACCTTACCGTGTTAAATATGTTGAGGACAAGAAAGCAACTCAAGGAAGCGACCTTAAAAAATACATTTGAAGAAGCGCGTAAAAATGTTAAAGGGGATATTGAAGATGAATTTTTGAAAGAAGTGATAGATTGTATAGATAATAATATTGAAGATGTAGATTTTGATGTGGTTAAATTGTGTAGTTTGTTAGGTATCAGTAAGACAAAATTATACGCAAAAATAAAGGAAGTTACTTCTGAATCTATAGGTGGATTGATTAGAGAAATTCGATTAAAAAAAGCTGCTCAATTGCTGTCCAGCACAGATATGAATATCGTTCAGGTTATGGATAAAGTAGGGATTCAGAGTCAATCTCATTTTACAAAAAGTTTTAAAAAACAGTTTGATGTAACACCATCAGAGTTTGTTAAAAATTTGAATAATAAAAAGTAGT
>NZ_FRCC01000030.1 GCF_900142775.1 Flavobacterium flevense | reverse complement strand
GTAAAGGAGCACCTTGTACCATTTTAGTGAGTAATGCCGGTTTGAATTTCAGGTTATAATTTAAATCCATTACATAACCCGCAATTAAATAGTAGTTTAATTTTTCTTTGTTCACTGCTACTTGGTTATCAGCATACTGATTTGTTTCGATAAAGTTAGGAATAGAAAATCCCAAATAAGCTTTGTCTGAATGTAGATAAACCCCAGCCCCGATATTAGGTGAGATTTCATTATCAAATCCCTGAAGCCTTTGATCATTACTAACTTCAGGTCTTAATTTAGTGATGTCCAGATTAAATAAATTAACAGAAGCTTTAAGACCAAAAGATAGTTTTACAGTTTCAGAAGTAGGGATTGTATAAGACAGATCTGCCGAAAGCGTATTATCTGTTGTTGGACCAATTTTATCATTTACCAAGGAAACCCCTAAACCTAATCTACTATTATTAAAAGGCGTGTTGATAGAAACTGCATTGGTTGTAGGTGCCCCGTCTAATCCGACCCATTGGGTACGATGTAAGGCAAATATACTCATTGCTCCTCTGGATCCGGCATAAGCTGGATTTACATTAATGGTGTTATACATATATTGAGTGTATTGTGCATCTTGTTGGGCATAACTCACCACAGCTGTAAACATCAAGCTGATTAGTAGTAGTTTTGTTTTCATTTGACTTCTTTTTTTAGAAACCAGAGGTTTATTAGATCTCTGGTATTAGATTGGAGTTTTATTATCTGGTAAGGTATAAATACCCTTGTTCTCTTTTAGGTATGATTTCACCTTGTAAACCAACAGCGGTATAGTTCAAAATATAGAAGTAGGTTCCGGCAGGTAATCCAGTCGACTTGTCTACGGTAACTCTACCTTCAGAATAACCTTTGAAAGCATTATTTACATTATCATATCCTTTAGTTTCATAAACCAGTATTCCCCATCTGTTGTAAATCTCTACTGTATTTTCAGGATAACAGGTTGTATCAGTAATGTTGTCAATTACAAAATTATCGTTTGTTCCATCACCATTTGGTGTGAAAGCATTGTGAACCTCTATAGTTCCACAACCTAATACTCCGGCTCTCTCTACTATTACAGTATCTTCTGCTTCGACAGGATTATTATTTGGAGTTAATCCACTTGCTGTAGCAATATTAGTTATACTCTCGTTATTTAAGTCAGCTAATGTTACAGTCAGACTTTGAGTAAATTCTTTATTTTCTCCCGGTAGAAGACTGAAAGACTGATTAGTCGTATCTAATCCCGTTAACGGGTCTTTAACTATGATGTTATTTATAGTCACATTTCCAGTATTGATGACATTTATTGTATAATTAATGACATCTCCCACAAAACTATACACATCTGTTTGAGTGTTGTTACTAGTAACTGTTGCTGTTTTATTTACAGCTAATCCCGCATTTTGTGGTACTTCAGTAATTGTACAATCAGTACATTCCGGATCTTTAGGGCAAGTAGTACAAGGCGTTGGATCAGTAGAAGTAGCCGTTACCGGATTGTCTTTAGGATCTTTCGCAGTTACAGTTGCCAGATTGTAAACAATACCTTTATTGATATCATCTTGTGTGATAGCATGCGAAGCAGTAAAGGTACTTGCATCTGTTGCTCCAGGAGCCAGCGTTGCAATAGGTCCACCAGTTACAGTAGCATTGTCATCAGTAACTGTTACGTTAGTTAAAGTTACGTTTCCAATATTGGTAATAACAAATTTATAGGATACTACATCACCAATATTTGTTTTTCCGTCGTTGTTTGCATCTACATAAGTTCCGTCTTTAGTGATTGAGATACCAGGATTTTGTGGCACTTCAGTAATTGTACAATCAGTACACACAGGATCTTTAGGGCAAGTAGTACAAGGCGTTGGATCAGTAGAAGTAGCCGTTACCGGATTGTCTTT
>NZ_FRCC01000031.1 GCF_900142775.1 Flavobacterium flevense | reverse complement strand
CTACTATTTAATTGCGGGTTATGTAATGGATTTAAATTATAACCTGAAATTCAAACCGGCATTACTCACTAAAATGGTACAAGGTGCTCCTTTACAAGTGGATGTTTCAGGTAACTTTATGTTTGCTGATAAACTCACTCTTGGTCTTGCCTACCGCTGGAGTGCTTCGGTAAGTGCTATGGCGGGATTTCAAGTTTCAGATGCCATGTACATAGGATATGGATATGATTTAGAAACTACCAAATTAGACAATTACAATTCCGGTTCACATGAAATTTTCCTGAGATATGAAATTTTCAAAAACAATAAAAAAATCACAACTCCTAGATTCTTCTAAATACAATTGTCATGAAAAAAAATATACTCTTTTATATAGCTGTGATAAGTGTTTTTTCTGTGAACATTTATGCTCAAAAAGCCAAGTTGGCTAATGCCGATAAGAACTACGATAACTATGCCTACATAGATGCTATAAAAACCTATGAGAAAGTGGCCGAAAAAGGCTATAAGTCTGCCGATATGTTCCAAAAAATTGGAAATGCCTATTATTTTAATGGCGAATTAGACAAAGCTGTAAAATGGTACGCAGAACTTTTTGCCATGCCAGATACTACAATTGAAGCGCCGTACTACTATCGCTATGCGCAATCCTTACGTGCTTCGGGGGATAATGATAAAGCAAATCAGATATTGGATCAATTTGATAAAATTTCAGGTGATGACAGCAGAGCTAAACTTTTTAAAGAAAATGCAAATTATTTAGAGGAAATAAAAGCCAATTCAGGAAGATACAAAATAGAAAATGCGGGTATCAACTCCCAATATTCGGATTATGGTTCCAGTATTTATAACAATAAAGTGATCTTTACCTCTGCCAGAGATACCGGTAGTTTAGGGCAAAGAAAACACACCTGGACAGATCAGCATTTTACCCATCTCTACAGTGCCGATTTAGGCGAAGAAATGTCCCCGTCTAATCCGGTGAAGTTCAATAAATCTTTAAAATCTAAATTTAATGAAGCCACGCCGGTTTTTACTAAAGACGGAAAAACAGTTTATTTTACCCGAAACAATTACCTCGCAGGTAAAAAAGGTAAAAACGAAAACGGAATTACATTAGTAAAATTATACAAAGCTACTTTAGAGGGGGAAAACTGGACTAACATTCAGGCGCTTCCTTTTACAAGCGACAGTTTCAGTACTGCCCACCCTACGCTAAGCCCTGATGAAAAAACAATGTACTTTGCTTCGGACATGCCGGGAACCCGTGGATTATCGGATATTTTTAAAGTACAAATTAATGAGGATGGATCTTTTGGAACTCCTGTAAATGTAGGAACCGCTGTAAATACCGAAGGAAGAGAAACCTTCCCTTTTGTAAGTCAGGAAAACGAACTTTACTTTGCCTCTGACGGACATCCCGGTGTGGGAGGTTTAGACATTTTTATGACTAAAATTAATGAGGATGGGTCTTTTAATAAAGTGCAAAATATAGGCATGGATGCCAATTCTCCTAAAGATGATTTTGCTTATATCATTGACAGTAAATCCCGAAGAGGTTTTCTTTCTTCTAACAGAGATGGCGGACAAGGATATGATGATATTTACAAATTCCTGGAAACTAAAAGACTGATTTGCGAACAGGAATTGTATGGTGAAATAACAGATTTGGATTCTAAAATAGCCCTGCCAAACGCTAAGGTAACTTTGTTTGACAACAAAATGAATGTATTAAAAACCACTAATGCGGATCAAAACGGAGCGTACACTTTCTTAGTAGAATGCAGCAG
>NZ_FRCC01000033.1 GCF_900142775.1 Flavobacterium flevense | reverse complement strand
GGTGCTACGGGATTAGCTGCTGGTACTTATACCGTAACAGCTTCTAAAGCGGGCGGTAATGAAGGAGATGTATGTAATGCAGAACCCATAACTGTTACGATCACGCAACCAACAGCCATTACTCTTTCTGAGACACATACTGCTGTAACTTGTAATGGTGCTAATGACGGAACAATTACTGCTATTTCTAATGGAACGGTAGTTATTAAAGATGCAAACAATCAAACTGTAGGTGCTACGGGATTAGCTGCTGGTACTTATACTGTAACAGCTTCTAAAGCGGGTGGTAATGAAGGAGATGTATGTAATGCTACTACTCAAGTAATTATTAGTCAACCTCAAATCCCTGTTAGTGTAGGTGGGATAGCTACTAATGCAACTTGTTATGGTGAAGCTAATGGTTCGATTGCTGTGACTAACAGTGCAGGGTCAACAGTGGTAATCACTAATGCTAATAACGAAATAGTTTCTAATACTGGATTGCCTGCTGGAACTTATACATTAAAAGCTACTGCTAATGGTGGTAACCAAGGTCAAACTTGTACTGCTGTTGCTCAAGTTATCATAACGCAACCTGCAACAGCTTTAAGCGCAACAGCAGTAATTGTTAACAATGATAATTGTGTCGGATGTAACAATGGTAGTATAGATATTACGCCAGAAGGTGGTACAGCTCCATATTCATTTACTTGGTCAAATGGAGCTATTACTGAAGATAATTTATCTTTACCAAAAGGAAAATATGATGTTGAAATTAAAGATGCTAATGGTTGTATCTTAAATGAAACTTATTACATTACCGAATCAGGAATATCATTAACTAAAGAAGGTACTTTTATTGATTCAACTTTACCAAGCGGTACTTCCGTAGGCGATGTAGTATCCTATAAATTTGTTGTAACCAATACTGGAAACGTAACTTTAACTAACGTAACAGTTACTGATAACAATGCTACTGTAACTGGTGGACCTATTGCAACGCTGGCTCCTGGAGCAACGGATGCAACTACCTTTACTGCTTCGCACACTATCACACAAGATGATATCAATAAAGGTATTGTTTACAATCTGGCAACTGCAACTGCGAAAGATCCTAAAGACAATCCGGTAACGGCTACTTCTACTGATCCAACGCCTTGTACTACTTGCCCTAAAGATCCGGAATGTACGGATTGTACAATTACTGAAGTGCCACAAAATCCTGGTATCTCAATCACTAAAGACGGAACTTATGTAGATGCAAACAACGACGGTAAAACGAATATTGGCGATGTAGTATCCTATAAATTTGTTGTAACCAATACTGGAAACGTAACTTTAACTAACGTAACAGTTACTGATAACAATGCTACTGTAACTGGTGGACCTATTGCAACGCTGGCTCCGGGAGCAACGGATG
>NZ_FRCC01000034.1 GCF_900142775.1 Flavobacterium flevense | reverse complement strand
AATGAAACCTAACACTCAACAATTAAACGATTTAATTATCCAAGTAAGAAGAGACATCCTTCGAATGGTACACGCTGTTAATTCAGGGCATCCGGGAGGTTCTCTGGGCTGTACCGAATTCTTGGTAGCCTTGTATCAAAATATAATGGACCGCAAAGAAGGTTTTGACATGGACGGTATTGGTGAAGATTTATTCTTCTTATCAAACGGACACATCTCTCCTGTTTTCTATAGCGTTTTAGCAAGAAGCGGGTATTTTCCGGTAGCTGAATTAGCAACGTTCCGTTTGTTAAATTCAAGATTGCAAGGTCACCCTACAACTCACGATAACTTACCGGGAGTACGTATTGCATCAGGTTCTCTTGGTCAGGGAATGTCTGTAGCAATTGGAGCGGCACAAGCTAAAAAATTAAACCACGACAATCATATTGTATATACTCTTCACGGTGATGGGGAATTACAGGAAGGACAAAACTGGGAAGCAATTATGTATGCATCTGCTAAAAAAGTAGACAACTTAATCGCAACGGTAGATTTAAACGGAAAACAAATTGATGGTACTACTGATGAAGTATTAGCAATGGGAAGTATCCGTGCTAAGTTTGAAGCTTTTGACTGGGAAGTAGTTGAAATCACTAAAGGAAATGATGTTGAAGCTATCATTGGCGGAATGAATGAAGCCAAATCAAGAACCGGAAAAGGGAAACCGGTTTGTGTATTGCTGCATACTGAAATGGGTAATGGTGTTGACTATATGATGTTCAGTCATGCATGGCATGGTAAAGCACCTAACGACGACCAACTTGCAAACGCTTTAGGACAAAACTATAATACTGGAGGCAATTCAGATTATTAAATTTTAGATTTTAAAACTTAGCACCTTAGAGTCTTAGTGGCTCAGTAACTCAAAAGAAAAAAATGAAAAAATATATAAATACAGGAAGTAAAGATACCCGTTCCGGTTTTGGAGTGGGAATGACTGAATTAGGTCAGAAAAACGAAAAAGTAGTAGCACTTTGTGCCGATTTAATTGGATCATTAAAATTTGATGATTTCAAGAAAAATCACCCGGAGCGTTTTTTCCAAATCGGGATTGCGGAGGCAAACATGATTGGGATTGCTGCGGGATTAACTATTGGTGGAAAAATTCCTTTTACTGGAACTTTCGCTAACTTTTCTACAGGAAGAGTTTACGACCAAATTCGTCAATCTGTTGCTTATTCTGATAAAAACGTGAAAATCTGTGCTTCTCACGCCGGATTAACTTTAGGTGAAGATGGAGCTACGCACCAAATCCTTGAAGATATCGGTTTGATGAAAATGTTACCGGGAATGACGGTTATCAATACTTGTGATCACAACCAGACAAAAGC